>CALOCJ010000008.1:0-281416 GCA_942491925.1 Synechococcales cyanobacterium | reverse complement strand
CCAGCCGAGAAGATCAGCTCAACGGTGATCTGGTACTGGCTCCCGGTACCAGGCGCGGCTTCCGGTCAACGGCTTGCTGGATGCGGATAACGCAGCCCCTGAGTGGCAGGCAAGTAGCATTTGGTCACAGAAGTGAACTTGAGGTGGCCTGTCCACTCGAGGGGCTTGTTAGCCGGCTTAATCAATGGCCTGCGCATGAAGTCGCAACCCAAGAGCTTTGGCTACTTTGAGTACTGTCGCGAAACTAGGATTTCCTTCGGAACTAAGTGCCCTATACAAGCTCTCTCGGCTAAGGCCAGCATCCATTGCCACTTCTGACATACCGCATAGCTCGAGCAATATCTCCCATAGGCTCGTGCAATATCGGCAACATCCTCAGGTGCTTCTTCAAGCCAAGCATCTAGATATGCAGCCATCTCTTCAGGTGTTTTAAGATACTCAGCTACGTCATAGGAAGTAATCCTGCTCACGGTTGAATTGGAAGCTGATTGAGCTTGGGTCATTGGAAGTAGTTCTCAAACTGGCGGTTTAACTGAAGGGCCTTGGCAATGTCTTTTGACTGAGTTGACTTGCTGCCCCCAGCAAGAAGAAGCAGGAGTTGATCACCTCTAATGGAGTAGTAAACCCTGTATCCAGGGCCAACATCAATCTTCAATTCAGCAACTCCCTCCGTAAGGTTGCGGAAAACGCCTAGGTTGCCATGGCCGAGACGATCAACGCGCATGAGCACGCGCGCTCTTCCTATTTTATCCTTGAGCTTTCAATCCAGGCTTGGTAGGCATCCGTCTTAGCGACCCTCATGAAACCATTGTAGTCTGTGAGCTACGGATCGGCAATCGATGAATTGCACTGCGATATCCGGTTAGCTAAACAACCCAAGTTCAGCTACTTGCGGAAATAGCACGCTGGATGCGTGGCGGGGAAGAGGTGGAGGCTGGAGGCTTCCAGCGTGACAGCGGAGGAAGTCCGTTGCATCGCACGGTTACCGGCTCTCGTCATTTGTCTGAGTCGAACTTATGTCGGATATAAGAGACATAGACAACCCCTGGAACAAGCCTCGACCAGTTAGTCCGGTTGAGCTGGAAAAGAACCGTGACGCCGAGTAGGGCCCGGCAATTGGTCCCAGGGCAAGGCCGATCGCTCGAGTAAGTCCAGTGTAGAGGACAAATGGCAATGTGATACCTAGTGCGCTGGTAAGAGCGCCGACAGTCGTTGTGGCAACGAGATAAATCTGAAAGCCTGTGAGTGAGCTAAGAGCCATCGCGCCACCGGCTACTATGTGTCCAACTAGGCTTGGGTCGTTGGCTGCTTTGCCGAGTTCTTCGGCGAGTTTGCGGCGGTCTTGTTCGGAAAGATCATCGTAAAGGCGCTGGAATGCCTTGAGAACGACTGCGTCCTCAATTTCTGTAGTTGAAACCTGGTCCCAGCGTCGTTCACGCAGAAGACTGGGCCAGTCGATTTTGAGGTGGTTGGCAACATCGGTGACAATCTGTTTGTAGTCGCGACTGACAAAGAACTGACCGATAACACCAGCGCGGAACTCGTGGAATCGGTCGGCAAGGTGTTCGGGCGAATCAGAGCCTTCGCTGTCGAGAATCTTGGCAAAATTTGCGCGATCTTCGTGACTGGTGCGACGAAGTAGGTAAATCAGATCGGAGAGATCGCCCGGCATAAGAGACTGATGTTTGGTTGTCCTTATCGTCACATGCTATCAGCGGCTAACGCTCCAGATCAGAAGCGGGTAGGGTTTTCAGTATAGAACCCAGCCTCAGCTCCCGTCTTATGTATCTGGATGTTCGATGGGTAACATATCGCATTGCCACGATCAGAAGCTCTTGAATTTTCTTGTGAAAAACATTGATGCAAATGTTCAGCTCATTTCCCCTGGAGCTTTCAGCCACTAGGATACCTTAAGCCTTGAAGCCTCAGTAGTGACAACCTCCACCCCAACGGCTCGGCTCTACCGGAGGCATCGATACTTGCTTTCGTTACTCGAGGCAATAGGAGGCCAAGCATCGAATACTGATTTTCAGAAGCTGCTTTTTCTCTTTTCCAAAGAGTCAGACGAGCCTCCTCTTTACGAGTTTGTGCCCTATAAGTATGGCGCCTTTTCTTTTACTTCTTATGCAGATCGCCTTAAGCTTATCGAAAAAGGTCTGTTAAACCGGTCGATTGATGGCTGGGAACTTGCTGCCGATGGCAGAGCCGCGATTTGTCTAGATTCTGACTATCGAAGAGACGCAGCATCGTTTGTCAGCCGTATTGGCCGGATGAGAGGGAGGGAGCTTATTGCCTATACTTATAAGCAATTCCCCTACTATGCAACTCATAGTGAAATTGCAAACGATATCTTGTCGAGTGACTCTTCGGCCTTGGCTGCTATACGAAACAGTAAGCCAAGTATTAATACCCCTGGATTGGTCACTATCGGCTATGAAGGCAAGTCGATTGAAGCATATCTAAATCTTCTCCTGCAGGACGGCGTTACTCTTTTGTGTGATGTAAGGCGTAACCCAATCAGCCGGAAGTATGGCTTTTCGAAGCGAGTGCTTGCTTCTGGATGCTTGCGACTTGGAATTAGATATGAGCACATGCCACAACTTGGAATTGAATCAAGCAAGCGCCATAATCTCAGCTCACAAGACGACTACAATGAATTATTTGCCAGATACTCAATCGAGTATCTCCCGAGACAGAAAAAGGAATTAACGATGATCTCCACATGGATTGTATCAGGGGAGAGGGTGGCCCTAACCTGCTACGAGGCTGACGTAAGACAGTGCCATCGAGGTTGTGTAGCCAGCCTTATTGAGTGTTGCTCTCAAGATCTTCAGGTTAAGCATCTGTAATTTCAAGATGAAACGAGAAAAGCTGCTTATTCTTGTTAAGACCTATCCTACACTTTCAACCAAGTACGGCGAGACAGTTTGTACAGCAGCGATCAGGGAGGATGGCTCATGGGTACGTCTTTATCCAGTCCCATTTCGACGTTTAGGAGAGACTGAGCAATATAGGAAGTACGATTGGCTTGAATGCCATATTATACGAAACGCCCAGGACCGAAGGCCTGAGAGCTATAGGCCTGTAGATGAATCTGAATTACAAGCAGTCGCTCACATTGGAACTCGGGACCAATGGTATGAAAGGCGTCAAATAGTACTTGGCAAAGCAAAAGTATCTAATACACTTGATGCGCTAATTCTTGGCGCAAAGCAGAATGAGATATCGCTAGCGGTTTTCAAGCCGTCCAAGGTTATTGACTTTATCATTGAAAGAGAAGAATCGCGAGAGTGGGATCCCAAGAAGCTCACTGCAATGCGGGCACACATCGATCAGCTTTCACTTTTTGATGACAACGAATGGAGAAAGACCTTTAGGGTGATTCCCAGGCTACCTTACAAGTTCTCTTATCGTTTCGAAGATGCAAATGGCCAGCGCAGCCAGCTGCGAATTCTTGACTGGGAAATAGGGGCGCTATTCTGGAACTGCTTGTGGCGAGACCAACGCCAGAATGAGCAAGCAGCGATTGAGAAAGTCAGGGCAAAGTACTTTGATGAGTTTGTCACCAAAGATCTTCATTTCTTTCTCGGAACAACTCTCCAGTTTCATTCTGTTGCCCCTAATCCTTGGCTGATTATTGGCGTCTTTCCTGCGCCTTACCAAACCCAGTTGCCCCTTTTCTAGAGGTGTAGCAGGCCCTGTTTAGTCGCTCCACCGAACGCCGCCCCTGAGTGGCAGGCAATGAGATGAAAACGGCAGCAGGTATTCGGTGGTGGCCTGCCCACTCGAGGGGCTGGTTGGATGGCCTACAAGATAGTTCTGTTGAATACGCATTTTCTAATGAACTTAATCCTTGCATCCTATTTTGCCTTCGGAGCCTTGATAGTGCCTGAGGCGCCAGGCAGATGTATGTATTTCTGGCTTGTTTCTCCAATTTGAAATAGAGTGAATATCATCGCAACTATCCCCACAAGTTTAAAGACCCATGAGTCAGAAAAGGTGTGAATTTTAGTAGGTATATTCGAACGTGCCGTATTTACTTTGCGATTGTATAGCAGATTAAACAAGGAGTAAAACCAATACACTTTGCTAATAGTTGACTTATGCATCTTTACATACTCCATTTGCTTAAAAGCGTCAGACTCTTCCTTCCCAGAAAGCATGTCACGGGGCTTTCCGCCATTAAGCTCCATAAGTGCCGGCATTTGCGGATGGTCTACACAATTCTTTCCGTAAATCTCGAACAAAAGAAGTCGACAAGTCATATTTCTTTGAATCATTGATTTTGTATGGGAGGCCTTCTGGGTGATGAACGCGATATCTGTGCTCTAATGCTTCAAACCCGTAGACTATATTTAACATTTTCCAATGAAGCCAAGAGCAGTGCTGATGCTCTGATGCAAAGAGAAAGAAGTCCTCAAGCATCAACTTCTCGAGCTCATCGTAATTGCTTACATCGATATCCTTCTTGGCGATGCAGTGTATCTCGGCAATAAGGTGAATAGAAAAGCTATGCATTGTCTTGCTTCCCGCATGAAGAACTGCTATGGAGGTTATTCTTGGCGAGAGTCCTGAATTCGAATCATCTAAGCCCTCGCAAGAGTAGTGTATTACAAGCAAGGAGTCTGGATTCTTGTGCAGAACAGCTATTTTCCGCCTGGCATCCATTTTAAATAGTCTCCTACATCCTGCAAGTAACCAGCAAGTTTAGCCATAGGGAGGGGTATGGCCACGCCCATCCAACGCTCAAGATCAGCAGTGGCGAAGCCACCTGTTGAATCTTGGTGTTTGACGGCCAAGGAGATCATACTTCGTCTTCTTCTTAGCAAGTTATGGCCGCGGAATAAGCCTGTTGACGGGCGCATATTTAACTTAGATACGTGATTATACGTTGGCGTGGGTCTTGCAGGTGCAACGTTCATCAGTTGATCTTCAGCAATCATGCCTGGGTTAGATAGTCGACAAAGTCTTCAGTGAATTCGTATCGCTTCACGTCATTGAAAGATATTTCTCTGATTAACCCAAGACTTCCCAGGATTCTTAGCTTCCCATCGAGGTCATCATGCTCATCAATGAAATATATGAAAAAGGACTCCCCGGGGAGAGGATTATAAATCCACCCTCTCATGAGAACAATAAACATGCGAGTTGTTGGATGGTTGGTGAGATCTTCTCGCATTTCCTCAAGAAGTACTGGCATAAGTCTTTCAGTCTTCGCAAAGCGGCCTTGATTATCGGATGCGGCTTTCCGTTGCCAGGAACTGAGCTCTAGTGCTGCCTGTCTTTCGGCAGACCGCTTCCAAGCTTCAAGTACGAACCTATCAAAACGGATTGGATCATTATCAATCAACTTAGCGCATACTTGGCATAGCCAAATACCGTTTGACGAATCAGAGCGTTGCTCGTTTGTAAGGGTCTCATCACATCGAGGTCCTCCTTGTGCAGCAGCTGTTATGTGGGCGGCAACTCCCAGATTGACAACTCCATCCGTTGATACCTGCGGACCACTTGTTGGTCGGCGGCATTCGGGATTGCTACAGCAAGATCCCACTCGCTTCGCTAGCAGGTCTTTTGTGGGTTTCGGAAAGTCATCCCTGATTAGTCTTTAGCAATGGTCCGTCAAACATGAGTTTCGACGGACCGCCTAACACGCCCCTCCCCACCACTGCCTCTTCCGCATGGAACATGCCGAGTGCAGCTCCCATAAATGGCTCAGATCGATGGCACCTCATAGGTTCTCAGGGGTGAGGTGGTTGCGGCCTAGCAACTTGGGCTGATCCGTATAGCGCCCTGATTATAGCCTCTGGTTCTCCTGGTTTCTTTGGCTTCGGACTCTGTCTCTGAAGCGAGCAGATCAGCTGGGCTTCTAAACCCAACCGGACCCCGATTGAGCACATGTGTATAGATCATGGTGGTCTTTATGTCGCTTTGCCAGGGCCGCCTAACGCTCCAGATCAGAAGCGGGCGGTACCTCTGATAATAGACAAATGACACCAGGCACCCGTCTTCTGGATCTGGTTGTTGTGCGGACCAGGCGGCCTGGAAGATGTGCTTCCACTGAGAGAAAGGCACTGAAAATAGTCTTGTGTCAAGATTCTTAAGACGGATCTCGCGCTCTGCCTATGGCGTGAGTAATGTTGATATTAATACGACACGGAGCTGCTCCATCAAGGTACCTTTACTATCGAGCGCCACGGACGGCATTCGCACTTCCTTCTTCATTCAAGAATCATGAGAACAATTTCTTTTGATCACCTGCAGGGAATACCCAAGGAAGCAAGGGATTTGATCGGAGCTGGAATTTATGCTTTGTACGCTCTAAAACCTGGATTTGCCTCATTCTTGCTTGTAACTGACCATGGTGAAAAGTATTTTTTAGATTCTGATGGATTGATCCTGGCAAGCCATCGCGTCGACAACATTCGAGAAGCCATTGATGATGTAGTTGTTATCAGCGACCCGTCTCCTCAAATGGCACTGCTCAATTGCCGCTAGCGCCCTTTCTTGCCACATACATGATGGTGCTTTTCTTCATCTAGCAGCATTTGATGAGCGAGTTTTATCAAATAAACGACAAAAGCTTATGACTATTCTTATGTAGCTCAACTGAACCGAGGCATTTTCTGACATTGTCTATGGCGTTAATGCTTTAAGCGCCAAGGGCGTTCCCTCAGATAATATAGCTATCTTTATTGATGATCCCACTGCAGAGCTATATCTTAATCCCTATGGCATTAATAATGTATTTCAGCTATCTGACATTGCATCAATCTTGGCTTCAGAGAAGGGTTACTCTAATGTTGTCGCAATTGTTGGCGGCCACGGTTCCTTAGATGGCATAGGTGGCCTAGGCTTTACTTTGCCGGCATCACCACTTATCGATTCCATTCGAAGTATACCCGAGATTTCGTTTGGGGTCATCGTTCTTACGCAATGTTTTGGCGGAGTGTTTAACTATGTTTCCGCAAATGCCAAGCCCGAGCTTGCATTTTTGGGAGCAACTAGCCTTCATCCAAGCTTGAGCCTTGGCATCTCGCTCGAGGATCCAATCAGTTCAATTATACCGTCAATTAGCCTTAAGGACTGGAGTGCCAACATATTTTCTTACTCATTCTTTGAATGGCTGTCTTCTCCGAAAGATGCTGACGGAGATGGCTTGGCTAGCTCGATTGATGCGTTTAAATATTCTGGGAAGATATCGAATGACTACTTGCGTTATGCCAAGATACAGCTATTCCAAAGATCTCAAGATTTATCGCGCGATCTCTACTCCGCACAGGATGGAGTCCGCCTTGGGAATCTTCAGCAATTCCAAGTTGATGCGATTAGTAGGCAGCTTCAAGAGGCACTTGACCTTCTTCACATTAGCCAAGATCCTTGGATTCTTCATGCCAATCTAGCCAGAAAAATTGCCTTTGGGTAGAATCGTACATTCCGCACAACGCTCGCCATCACCTGGCCGCAAGGTGTGTTCAGTTGAGAAGATACCCATGAGGTGTCGGCTCAGGTGAATGGCGGTGTTGGAAGGTGGCTTAACGTATGAGGAAGGAGTTTTTGACCATTTTTTTGCAGTCAGGAAATTCAGACTATCGTATCTACCACAGATAATTCATCAGGGATGAACATAAATCTGTAGCAATCACCACTCTAGTCAGAGCATCCTCCTCCACCACCGTATTCAGAGCGTCCGTATCCTCCAGCAACTCCCCCTTCGTCTCCTCCGCCCCACCAAGACCAGGACGAATCTTTTGGTCTTGCTAAATCAAGGTGAAAGGATTGCTTCCCAATCACAGCCAGGAGCTATTTCCGATAGGTAGTTACATCTTCAATCGATAAGTGGATGCCATAATGGCTGGCCACTCTGATTGCCTCTTGAATGCTATTTGCGTTAGTAAACAGCGAGAGGAATAGTGAGTCTTGAACTAATTTTTCCTTGAGAAGAGATAACTCACTCATGGCTGCAGATTGGTGAACGTGGCTCAGTCCAAATCATAGTAGAAGTATTCCAGAAACCGATCCAAGTTGAAGGGTTAAGCCCACTGATATAGGCTCATTGCTCTACCATACCTCTGCTTGTGGAGATTCGGGGCATCCTGGCAAGGCATCCCACGAGCGCTCGACAAGACTATTTATTCGACGAGTCTGGCAAGGGGAAGAGGGCTGAGTAGCACTAAGCACTTTCATGGCCCGTTAATCTGGGTACATGCTGCTAACGCTTGCCATCACCTGGCCGCCGAAAGCAAGATGGATCAACAGAGCTCTGTAGGGGGCGGCACTGGTGAATGGCATTGTTAGCGGGTCATCTATGCGATTCTGCCAGTACTCTGGTCGACGTGCGTGATGCGCAAGTGCAAAGACAACTATTCCTTCTTCATCCGGCCTATACACAAGCGCAAAAGGGAAAGTCCCTGGGGAACACACGTCGAGTATTTTTGGATGCAGGTGTACCTGTCAGGGGGTAGGCGAGGGCGCGAGAGGTTGCATCTTCAACAGAAGCAAGAAATCGGGAGCCAAGCCCTAACTCTTTGGTGTTGTAGTAGGTAACCTCTGCAAGAAGCTCGCGCCTGGCAGGAGCAACAAAGCGTGCGCGCTTCACTGCAGAGTTCGATGCGCTTCAGCAAAAACTTCTTCGGCAGGAGAGAAGGAATCTCGCCACGATCAAACGCACTGACACGCTCTTCAACGTCTTCCGCCCAAAGCCTCAATTTCAGTGATTGAAGTATGCAGTGACTCCAGCATGCTCTCAGCAAGCCTTGCCCGATCTTCTGCACTAAGAGCGCGTGCCTGCTCCTCAATGTTCTTCGGAAACTGACATGGCCCTCAACCCAGGGGGTAGATCAGAATCAAATCCTACTCCGTTTATGGGTTTCGACGGACCGCATAACACCCCTCCCCAGCACTGCCTCTTCCGCATGACATGCCGAGGTCAGCTCCCATAAATGGCTCAGATCGATGGCACCGCATAGGTTCTCAGGGGTGAGGTGGTTGCGGCCCAGCAACTTGGGCTGATCCGTATAGCGCCCTGATTATAGCCTCTGCTTCTCCTGGTTTCTTTGGCTTCGGTCTCTGTCTCTGAAGCGAGCAGATCCGCTGGGCTTCTAGACCCAACCGGTCCCCGATTGAGCACATGTGTATAGATCATGGTGGGCTTTATGTCGCTTTGCCAAGGCCGCCTAACGCCAAGGGAAGCGGCGCTCAGCTCGGAGCACTTGATCGGGCAAAAATGGCGCAGCCATGCCCGAGCAAGCACGGAGTGCTGGGCGGCCGAGTGAGCCACAGGCGAACGGCTTGACCGCCTTGTTAGCCATTCACAGTTCGTACTCTTGGACGATGAAGGCCGATGACTTCGAGTGATCGATGAAATTGCCTTCATCTTCTTGCAAAGCCGCGCCGAGTTTCTGGCCTTCCGGAGAACTCATACCCTGAATCAGCGCCTCTTCGGATTCGAACCACACCTCAGCTACACCATCATATTCGGGCTGCATTCCGCGGGAGGTTCGCAACCCTTCGTTCAGTGGACTATTCAGCGTGTGGGACTGAACATACTTTTTTGCGCCCATCGCATCAGCGTTGCGCATAAAGAAAGGTCCGTGGCTGTTTCGCCAGTAATCTTGGAACTGCTCCCGAGTCATGCTCGGGTGACGCGTTATGCACATTACGAATTTGATCATGTTTCATTCCCTATTGGGTTGGGACTTCTTTTTCATGGCTAACAATAAATGGACTAATCCGCCTAAGCTGGATATTTAGGCAGATCTGCAACGTAAGTTAACTCCACAGTATCTCTCATCTTCCCAAATCAAGCTTCCTTACAGGTTTCTAAGTTTCAATTGAATTGCCATATTCTTCCTTAACCTGGTCAGTCTAAGTCAGGAAAAGCTCTGAGCCGATCGAATGGGCTTTTGATGCCTCTCCTGCCGGAATTTCTGAGGCGGACTGGCTTTCGTGGCCGACCAGGGCCAGAGCCCTGGTCCTGGTCCTGGCGCAGCGTGATGAGATTGCTCAGCTCCAACCGCAGCTCTGCTCCCTGGCCACCGAACTGGCCAGCCTGCGGGATGGAGTCAGCCGCAGGTTGGCGTTGTTGATGTTGCCGCGACTGTTCCAGTTGACGTTTCGATCGCCGCGCCGGTTGATGTCGCTGTTGTAGTCATTGTTGATGTTGCGATGGATGTCCATGTCGATGCACGCTCTATTCTTATAATTCGTTAGGCACGGGATCGCCAGATGTCAGGATCACGACTGCACCGAAGAACACTGAGCACCTCGATATGTCTCGTCTCGACGGTGTAGAAGATCGCGTAGGGGAAACGGCGAAACACTGCCCTTCGGATGCCCTCGTCGAGAAGCTGGTACCCCTCGGGATACTCCTCAATGCGAGAAATGCACTGCAAGAACTCGTCGATGAAGTCGCTCCCTAGACCGTGGTCTCGAGCTTCGTACCACGTAGCAGCATCGCGAAGGTCGTCCCGTGCCTCCGGTCAAAGATATGCCTCCCGGCTCACAGCTCTCGGCGAATGCTCTCCGCCGCATCTCGAGCAAGCTCGCCACGTATACTATCTAGCCGATAGGCGGCTAGTCGTTCGCGAGTCACCCGTAAGTGCTCGGGATCGACGAGAACCGCCCCCGTGTCAGCTGCAATGCTGTCCCAGAGATCTTGAACGAGCTTGATTCGTTCTGTGACAGGAAGATCGCTCAGATTCAGGATGGTCAAAGGTCAATCGATCCGCGCAAGGCAATCTAAGACCTATTCCGTCAAAGGGTCAATCGCCAACCTCGCACACGCGCCTAACAAGTCTTTGGCTTGTTCCGTGAACCACGCTGAGAGTGTCCCACATTTCCGAGAACCACGCTGCGGCTTCGGGCTTGATACCCGCAAAACCATTGCGGTGCAGTGTTCCTTGGAGAAGGCCACCCAACCGTAGGCGTGGTTTGCGGGTCCGATAACCACATGTTCAGTAAGATACACAACCCAGTTGGGATGACCAGAGCAGCTGTCAGCACGATTGAAGGCCAAGGTACTCAGTCTGACTAATCCAATCCTTCAAACTTGTTCTTGCAAGGTTCCAGGAACCACTCCCAGCCCGCCTATCCCTTCCGAAACGACGGACCTTCGCAGGTTTTTCCAGCCTCAAACCTATTGTGCCGCATCGCTTCTTTGCTCATGTCACTCCACCGTAGCCGCGGTTCACGGGGCCGATAACTACTTGCTTAATTTGCCACAAAAGCCAAGATTAACGTGGGTAGTCATGCAGAAGTTAAATGATGCCTAGATCGTTGAAGTCTCTATATCTTAAGTGCACAACAATTGAGCAGAGCAGCAACCACAGGCAGGGCCTGGTGGAGGGCAACACTCGTAGCTCCTGACAACGGCAGTTGAAGCCTCACCCCGGCAAAATCACCCGATCAATCACATGCACGATGCCGTTGTCGCAGACGATGTCGGCGGACACCACCGTGGCATTCTTCACCTCGAAGGGTTCGCTGCGGCGGATGGCCACCGGGGCGCCCTCCAGGCTGGTCCATTCCGGTTGATCCACCAGTTCGTTGCGCCTGTGGGCCCCACTCAGCACATGGAACTTGAGGATGCGGGCCAGCTGGGGTGGGTTGTCCACCAGGGTCTGCACACAGCCGGGCGGCAGGGCGGCGAAGGCGTCATCCACCGGGGCGAACACGGTGAACGGGCCGGGGCTCTCCAGGGCGCCGGTGAGGCCGGCCACCTCCACGGCGGTGAGCAGGGTGCCGAACAGGCCCGCCTCGCGGGCGGTTTCGATGATGTTTGCCATGGCGGTGGTGGGGGAGGGGAGAGCGGAAGTCGGTCGGATGGCGAACAACTGGGCCGGCTACGAAGCGTTGCGACAGGCCACGGCAAACAAGTGATCCGTGGCCGCTTGGATCGGCAGGCTCAGCGGTAGTCCTGGGTCTGGATTGCCCCCAGCCGGGCTTCGGGGCGCAGGAAGCGGTCCATCTGGGCTTCGAAGAAGCGCCGGTTGGCCATCAGGTGTTCCGGATCGGTGTCATCGAGGGGATAGAGCAGGGCGCAGCGCAGCGCCTGGATCACCGCTGAGGTCACGTTGTACATGGAGCGCTGGAAGGTCACCCCCAGCTGGATCAGCATGTCCTCCTCGCCTCGTTTGTGCTGGCGGTAGGTCTCCACCAGGTAGGGCGGCAGGAAATGCAGCATGTCCTGCATCAGCAGGGTGGGAGGGATGCCGGCGGATCCCACCGGGAACACATCGGCATAGAGAATGCCGTAGTGGAAATCGGCCTGCTCGGCCGGCACCTGCCCGGCCTGGGCGTTGTACGACTTCGTGCCCCGGAACGGGGCTGTGCGATAGAACACCGCCTCCACGTAGGGCAATGCCGCCTCATACAGCCAGGTGAATCCTTCCGATTTCGGGATGATCTCCAGGCATTCCCCATCGATGAAGACATGGTGGTAGATGGGCCGGCCGGCCACCGCAAAGATGCCGTTCACCAGGAAGTCCATCGCATCGGGTACCCCCTTGAATCCCCCTTCGTCAAAGACGTCACTCATCTCGAAGAACACCGGCGCCATCACCTCCCAGAACAGCCCCAGGTTGGCGGTGTAGCTGAGCTGCTTCACCTGCTCGATGAACATCTCGGGGAACAGCCGGTACAGCCCCAGCATCACCGGATTGCCCTTGAAGTAGGCCCGGATGGCCCGATCAGCATTCGCCCGGTAGGCATCGGAGGCCAGGTAATCATTGAACCGGCCGCCCATGTTCTGGTGCCACAGCATGGCCCGCATGCAGGCTTCAGCGAACTCCATGTTGATGCGGTCATGCCACAGGTGATGCAGCAATTTCGACATTGAGCCGGTCTCCCCCTTCGCCATGAACTCCAGCAGCTCCGGATGGGCCGTGGCCGGCCCCCTCCAGATGCGCAGGTCTGCCGTATCACCGGCATAGGAATTGGGCAGATCCAGATACTCCTGGGAGGGGAAGTATTTGAAGGCAGGCAGAGGATTGAGGAACACCCGCTCGGCGATGTAGAGCAGGTCCCTCCAGTAGAAGTCCATCGGCACGGCATAGGCCTTGTAGATGCCGATGATCTGCTGCAGGTTTTCGGCCGTGTCCGGCAGCATCGAACCGCCCGCCTCCAGCCGGTGAATCACCTCGGCATGGGGATGGGTGGAGGGTGGGATCAGGGGGGCGCGGGTGGCGGTGGCGGTCGGGGCTGTCATGAGGGGAGCTCCTGGGAATGGGTAGAGGAGGCCATGGCGATCAGGGGTCCGAAGCTGGGGGCACGCAGGGCCAGCCGGGCCGTGCTGTCCTCGCTCCAGCCCAGCAGCAGCGGCGGCCAGAGGCCGGCCGTCACCACCAGGCCGCTGAGCAGCAGGGCTGGCAAGCGTTCACGCCAGCCGGTCGACTGCCAGTCGGCGCGGGCGTTATCCAGCCGGCCGAAGCCCACCCGGTTGAACAGGCGCACCGCATAGACGGCCGTGAGGCCGGAGGCCGCCAGGCAGGTGAGGGTGGCCCAGGGGAAGGCCGACCAGCTGCCCTCGAACACCAGCAGTTCCCCCACGAATCCGGCCTGGCCGGGGATCCCCGCCGACGCCATCAGAGCCAGCAGCAGCAGGCCCAGGGTGAAGGGCAGGCCGCGGTAGGGATTCAACAGGCCCGAGAGCTCGGCGATCTGGGTGGTGCCGGTCTTGCGGTCGATCAGATCCACCAGCATGAACAGCAGGGCCAGGATCGTGCCGTGGGCCAGGATCAGCGCCACCGCACCCTGCAGGCTGAGGGGGGTGGCGGCGGCGAGGGCCAGCAGCAGCAGGCCCATGTGGCCCAGGGAGCTGTAGGCCACCAGACGGCGCATGTCCTTCTGGGCAATGGCGTTGAGCGCCCCGTAGCAGGCGGTCACCGCTCCTGCCCCGGCCACCCAGGGCGCCCAGGCCATCCAGGCCTCCGGCAGGAAACCCACCGCAAAGCGCAGCAGGCCATAGGCCCCCAGCTTGGAGACCACCCCGCCCAGCAGCACCACCACCGGGGTGGAGGCCTCGCTGTAGGTGAACGGTTGCCAGCCATGCAGCGGCACGATCGGCAGCTTCAGACCGAAGGCCACCAGCAGCAGGGCCAGGATCAGCCGCTGCTGATTCGTGGAAAGGTCGGCGGCGGCCAGATCGGCATAGCTGAAGCTGTTGCCGTTGGCGTTGAGCAGGCCGAAGGCCAGCACGGCCGCCAGCAGGGTGATGCCGGAAACAGCGGCATAGATCAGATAGCGGATGGCCCCACCGGCCCGCCGCTCCCCGCCCCAGATCGCCACCAGCAGCGTGGTGGGAATCAGGATCAGTTCGAAGCAGAGCACGAACAACAGGGCATTGCGGGCCAGGAAGGCCCCCACCAGCCCCAGGTTGACGGCCAGCAGCAGGGGGAAGAACAGCCCCGGCCGGGGCTGCTGATCCCGGCTGGAGAGGATGGCCGTGGCGGTGAGCAGGGCCGTCAGGCCCACCATGGCCAGCGACAAGCCATCCAGACCCAGATCGAGGGCCAGCCCCAGGTCGGGCAGCCAGCGCAGATTGAGTTCGCTGTCGGGTTGACCGACCATCAGGCCCACCAGCAGCAACTGGGCGATCGGGGCGATCAGGGCCCAGCCGCGCCAGGCGATCGGCCGATCACGACCGATCAGGGGCAGCAGCACGCCCCCCAGCAGGGGTAGTGCAGGAAACAGCAGCAACACCAGGGAGTTGGTTTCCATCAGCGGAGCGGAACGAAGGGGGCGACGGGTTGGTGGGCCAGGAGCCAGATCGCCATCAGCACCACCCCCAGCACCACCGTGAGGGCATAGGCCTGGGAGCGACCGCTGGTGGTGAGGCTGAGGCGGCGGGCACTCTCGAGAGCGGCGCTGCCGGAGCTGCCGCTGAAACCCTCCACCAGCCGGTCATCCGACCAGGCACTCAGCCGGGCCAGGGCCAGCACCAGCCCCACCACGGTGCGGTGGTAGAAGCGCTCGGTGTTCATGTCGGCCGCCAGCCAGTGCTGCAGACCCCCCAGCCCGGCGGGCAGTTCGGCCTCCGGATGGGGCCGCAGGTAGAACACCGCCGACAGCCCGGCTCCCAGCAGGGAGGAAGCCAGCAGGGGGATGGCCTCCGGACCCCAGCCCGGCAGGGGCGCCGCGGCGAACACCCCGAACCGCACCAGCAGGATCGGCAGGTGCAGGGTGAGACCCATCACGATCATGGTGGGCAGCACCATCAGCCAGAGCACTTCCGGAGATCGGGCCGTGAACGGGCTTGGAGGTCCCCCCCAGATCAGGCCGAACATCCGCACCAGCCCCGCCGCCACCAGGGCATTGGTGAGCAGCACCAGCCCGGCCAGGGGCAGGGGATGGTCGCTGGCCACCACCAGTTCCAGCAGTTCCCGCAGGGCGGCAAAGCCCGCAAAGGGGGGCAGGGCGATCAGGGCGGCGGAGCCACTCAGAAAGGCCAGGCCGATCAGGGGGCGGCGGCTCCACAACCCCCCCAGCTGGGTGAGGTCCTGGGAGATGTTGCCGATCACCACCGTGCCCACCGCCAGCATCAGCAGGGCCATGGGCAGGGGATAGACCAGCAACAGGTGGGCCGCCACCGTGTCGCTGCCGAGGCCCACGGCGATGAACAACAGCCCGAACCAGCTGCTGACCAGGAACGACAGGGCCCGCTTGATGTCGACCTGGGCCAGGGCGATCAGGGCGCCGGCCACGGCGGTGGTGCCGCCCACCACCACCAGAAAGGCCTGCACCACGGGGCTCAGCACGATCAGGGGCTGGAGGCGCAGCAGCACCCAGGCGCCACCGGCCACCACCACCGAATTGCGCAGCACGGTGGAGGGCAGGGGACCTTCCATTGCCTCATCCAGCCAGAGGTGAAGCGGGATCTGGGCGCATTTCCCCATCGGACCGGCCACCAGGGCCAGCAGGATCAGCTGGAATCCCGGCGGCAGGGCGGCCGGATCCTGCCGGGACGCCCATGCAGCCAGCTCGCCATAGTTCCAGCTGCCGGCCATCGGCAGCAACGCCACCAGCCCGGCCAGCAGGAAGAGGTCACCGATCCGCTTGGTGAGGAAGGCATCGCGGGCCCCCTTCACCACCAGGGATTGGTTGTACCAGGTACCGATGATCAGATAGGTGCCGAGGGTGAGCAGCTCGAGGATCACATAGGTGAAGAAGAGCGAATCGGTGAGCACCAGGGCACACAGGCCCGCCTCGAACACATTCAGAGAGCCGAAGAAACGGGGCCAGCCCCAGTCCATCTCCAGATAGCCGATTGCATAGATCTGGGTGAGTACATGCAGGCCGGTGATCACCAACATGGCCAGCAGGGCGGCGCTGGTGACGCTGCCGGCAAAATCGATCGACAATCCAGCGGTGGAGAGCCACAGCCAGTGAAAGCTGATCGGCTCCAGCCCCGTACCAGCCTGGGAATGGAAGGCCAGCATGGCCAGCAGGCTGTGGCCGAACGCCAGGGCCGCCATCAGCAGGTTGAGGTAGCCGCTGGGCCTTGGTCCGGTGCGGGAGATCAGCCCCGGGGACCAGGCCAGGGATAGCAGCGCCGCCACAAGCGGATAGAGGGGAATGAGCCAGGCCGTCTGGGCCGGGAGCAGGGTCATGGCAAGGGTCGCAAGGGGCGGACATCCACCCGGTGGAAGAAAACCTTACGCGGCCAGATCAGCGCTGGGTTGCCAACCACGGAATGAAAAACCTATGGCTGCCACAAGTAATGGTTATTGCTGTTGAGCCCCGACAGGATTGATCTCCTGAGCGGCGATCGATCGAAGCGGCGGAACCTAAACGAGGGCGCAACGAGAGCAGTGCTTCGTCATCAGGATGCGGCGCTTGATCAACGCTTCAGCCATGCTCGAAGCGGAACCCCATGCGAATTCTGGACCTGGCGGACTTCAGTGGGTTGAAATGATTCCTGCCTGTTTCTCTCCTGCCTGACTCCCGACGGCGTCGCTGCAGCACGTCCAGGGTGGATCTGCCCGCCGAGACGAGCATCTGGATCTGGTGGCGGCGAGAAAGCACCTCCCCCGCAGCATATGTAGCAATGGTTACTGAGAGTGCCCTGCCGCCCCTTCAGGATTAAGGAAAAGTCTGGTCCAGCATGTTCAAGGAGTACAGCCCGAACCACGGCTACGACGAGTACTTCAGCGCCAGCGACCAGCCCCGTGATGCCCTGCGACCCCTGCTCTCCTCCCTGGGTCAGATGGGACTGGATCAGCTCAACCACAACCACACCGCCGCCGGCATGCTGCTCAAGCGGCTCGGGGCCACCTTCCGCCTCAACGACTCGGGCAACAAAGGGGTGGAGCGGATCCTGCCCTTCGATCCCCTGCCCCGCCTGATCAGCAACCGGGAATGGCAGCGGCTGGAGCGGGGCCTGATGCAGCGCCTGGAAGCGATCGACCTCTTCCTTGGCGATGTCTACGGCCCCGGCAAGATCGAGGCCGATGGTGTCGTACCCAAGGAAGACGTGATCTCTTCCCACGGCTGGCGTCCCCAGATGCAGGGGTTCGAGCCTCCCCTGGGGCGCTGGTGCCACATCTCAGGGCTGGATCTGGTGCGCGACGGAGCCGGTACCTGGCGGGTGCTGGAAGACAACCTGCGCTGCCCCTCCGGTGTCGCCTACTTCCTCGAGAACAGACGCGTCATGAAGCGCATGTTCCCCAGCTTCTTCTCCGGACGGACGGTTCAACCGATCGACAATTACGCCTCCCAGTTGCTCCAGACCCTGCGGGAGCTGGCCCCCTGGACGGACATGCCCTCCGTGGTGGTGCTCACCCCCGGGGTGTTCAACAGCGCCTACTTCGAGCACAGCTACCTGGCCCAGCAGATGGGCATCCAACTGGTGGAAGGTCGAGATCTGATCTGCGAAAACGATCGGATCTGGATGCGCAGCACAGGCGGGCTGGAACCTGTGGATGTGATTTACCGCCGCATCGACGACGACTTCCTCGATCCTGAAGTTTTCCGCAGTGATTCCATGCTCGGCGTGCCCGGCCTGATGCGGGCCTACCGGGCTGGCCGGCTGGCGATCGCCAACGCTCCCGGAACCGGGGTGGCCGACGACAAGCTGATCTATGCCTACATGCCCGACATCATTCGTTATTACCTCGACCAGGAGCCCATCATCGAGAATGTGCAGACCTATATCTGCGCCCGGGCCGACGACCGCGCCTACGTGCTCGAACACCTCAAGGAACTGGTGGTGAAGGCAGTGGGGGAGGCGGGAGGTTACGGCATGTTGATCGGCCCCCATGCCAGCCAGGAGGAGATCGCCAGCTTCGCCGTGAAGATCGAGGCCGATCCCCGCAATTTCATCGCCCAGCCCACCCTCGACCTCTCCACCGTGCCCTCCCTCAGCGAAGGGGAGATCTACCCCTGCCATGTGGATCTGCGGCCCTATGTGCTGCGCGGCAAGGGATCCTGGGTGACCCCGGGGGGGCTCACCCGGGTGGCCCTGCGGCGGGGATCCCTGGTGGTCAACTCCTCCCAGGGTGGTGGCTGCAAGGACACCTGGATCGTCGACGAGGCGCACAGCGATGATGGCGTCATCCAGGAACAGCTGAGCCCATGCTGAGTCGCGTCGCCGATTCCCTCTATTGGATCAATCGCTTCGTGGAGCGGGCGGAGAACATCTCCCGGTTCGTGGAAGTCAGCGAGGCCATGGCCCTTGATTGCCCCCCCGGCAGCGCCGAACCCTGGCTGCCCCTGATCGACGCCAGCGGTGATCGGGAATTGTTCGATGAGCTGCACCCCTCCGGCAGCCCCGACGACGTCATTTACTTTCTGGTGCGCAACGAGGAAAACCCCAGCAGCGTCTACAACTGCCTCTGCCATGCCCGGGAGAATGCCCGTCAGATCCGGGAGGTGATCACCACGGAGATGTGGGAACAGATCAATGGCATCTACTGGACCCTCCAGGAAGATCACTTCTGGCGCCAACCCCCCCAGGAGCAGCTGCGGGACATCCGCCAGGCCTGCCAGTTGTTCTACGGCATCACCGATTCCACCTTGAGCCGCGACCTCTCCTGGCAGTTCAGTCGCCTGGGACGCCTGCTGGAGCGGGCCGACAAGACCACCCGCATCCTCGATGTGAAGTACTTCCTGTTGCTTCCTTCCCCCGAGCAGGTGGGGGGGGTGCTGGATGAATTGCAATGGATCTCCCTGCTGCGCACCGCCGGTGCCTATCAGATGTTCCGCCAGTCCCAGCAACGGGCCATTGAGCCCAAGGCGGTGGCCAGCTTCCTGCTGCTGGATCCGATTTTTCCCCGCTCCGTGCGCTACTGCCTCGAGCGCATCAGCGAAACGCTGCGAATCGTGCGCAGCAGCAGCGTCCCTGGCCCTCCCGACGATCTGGAGTGCCTCAGTGGCCTGGTGCTGGCCCGCTGGAGCTTCACCCGCATCGACGAACTCGTTTCCAGGGGCCTGCATGAGGCAATCGACCATCTGCAGCGGGATCTCAACGATCTCCACGGCCTCATCGAGGAGCGCTATTTCATCGCCCCCTCCGGCTTCCCGATCCAACCTGAGCCTGCATGCGCGCTCGCGTAACCCACACCTTCACCTACCGCTACAGCGCCCCGGTGCTGCTGGGTCCCCATCGGTTCTGCCTCAAACCGCGGGGCCACGGTTTCCAGCGGCTGCTTCACTTCCAGTTCACCATCACCCCCGAACCGGCCACCCTCTTCCCCCTGGTGGCCGCCAGCGGCGATGAGATCCTGCGGGCCCGCTTCAGCGGCAGCACCGACATCTTCATGGTGCAGGCCATCAGTGAGGTGGAAACCCAGATGCCTCCAGCACTGGAGACCTGCCTCGAGTTCAACCCTCCCCGTCTCCCCTATCCGGTGGGCCATCTCAACGGCGATCTGCTCGGCGCCCTGGGGGGCTGGCTGCCCAACGGCCAGCATGACCCCGCCGCGGTGGACCTGGCCCAGGAAGCCCTGATGGGCAGCGATCAGGGTGCCCTGATGTTTGTTGACCAACTGGTGGAGATGATCCAGGACCGGGTCAAGTACACCCAGCGCCATGTGGGACCCGCCTGGCCCGCCGGCCGCACCCTGAAGGAACGGGTGGGCTCCTGCCGCGATCTGGCCATGCTGATGATCGAGGCCTGCCGCTGCGTCGGTCTACCCGCCCGGTTCGTGAGCGGGTATCACATGGTGGAGCCCAGACCCCACCGCTACGACCTGCACGCCTGGGCCGAGGTGTACCTGCCCGGCGCCGGCTGGCGAGGGTTCGATCCCAGCGGTGCCGGCGCCGTCGACGATCGCTACATCACCCTGGCCACCTCCTCCAAGCCCGGCCTGGCCGCGGCGGTCAACGGCAACTTTTCCGGGCCCCACAAGGTGGAAAGCGAACTCAGTTGGAGCATCCAGCCGGAACTCCTCGAGGAAAGTCATCTGGCGGCCGAGTCGATGGAAGCCCTGCAGATCTGAACGGCAGAACAGTCGCCTCCCCGCGGGGGGGGAAACATCTCTTAAGGAGAGTCCAGCGGTAGCGGTTGGTGCAGCGAGGTGACCACTCGCCAGGCCATGACTGCACGTAACTAAACCACTCCGCCGGCGCGCCGGTTGCCACCACCCATCATGGTTGTCCCCACTGAATTCCCAGCCACCACACCGGGAGGCAGCCTGGCCGAAGCGATGCGTCGCCACCTGTTCTCCAGCCAGGCCAAGTCCGAGTCCCTTGCCACCCGTCACGACCACTACCTCTGTCTGGCCCTGGCCGTGCGGGACCATCTGCTGCATAGCTGGGTGGACACCGCCGAGGACTACACCCAGCACCACGCCCGCACCGCCACCTACCTGTCGGCGGAATATCTGCTGGGTCCCCATCTGGAAACCAACCTGGAACGGCTGGGTCTGCGGGAGCAAGCGGAGCAGGCTTGCGCCGATCTGGGTCTCTCCCTGGAGGAGCTGATCGCCGAGGAGCCGGAACCAGGCCTGGGCAACGGCGGACTCGGCCGGCTGGCGGCCTGCTTCCAGGAATCGATGGCCACCCTGGAATTGCCGGCGATCGGCTATGGGATCCGCTACGAGTTCGGCATTTTCCGTCAACAGATCGGCCCCAATGGCCAGATGGAGAGTACCGATCCCTGGCTCTCCCGCAGCAACCCCTGGGAGGTGATCCGGCCGGAGTGGAGCTATCCGGTCACCATCGGCGGCCAGACCGTGATCGGAGTCGCCTACGACACGCCAATCCTCGGTTATGGCGTTCATACCGCCAATACCCTGCGGCTCTGGTCAGCCCAGGCACCGGATGCCTTTGATTTCGCTTCCTTCAACGCCGGCGATTACACCCGGGCCGTGCTGCACAAAGTGCAGTCGGAAACCCTTTCGAAGGTGCTCTATCCCAACGATGAGATGGAGCAGGGCAAGATGCTGCGCCTCAGCCAGCAGATCTTCTTCGTGAGCTGCTCCCTGCAGGACATGTTCCGCATCCTGAAGGGACAGAAGATGGAGGTGACCGACTTCCATCGCAAGTTCGCCGTCCAGCTCAACGACACCCATCCGGCCATCGCCGTCGCCGAACTGATGCGGCTGCTCATCGATGAGCACGAGGTCGACTGGGACACGGCCTGGACGATCACCACCGCGACGATCAGCTACACCAACCACACCCTGCTGCCGGAAGCCCTGGAGGCCTGGGGCCTGGAACTGTTCAAACACCTCCTCCCCCGCCATCTGGAGATCATCTACGAGATCAATGCCCGCTTCCTGCGGATGGTCAGGATGCGCTACCCCGGCAAACCTGAACTGTTGGAGCGGCTTTCCCTGATCCAGGAAGGGCCCGTCAAGCGCGTCCGCATGGCCCACCTGGCCGTGGTGGGCAGCCACCAGGTGAACGGCGTGGCCGAGTTGCACAGCAAACTGCTGCGGGAAAACCTCTTCGCCGACTTCGCCGCTCTATGGCCGGAACGATTCACCAATGTCACCAATGGCGTCACCCCGCGGCGCTGGCTGATGGTCTCCAACCGCCCCCTGACCAACCTGTTGGACAGCTCCATCGGCAAGGAATGGCGGCGGGATCTGGAACAGCTCAAACAACTCGAACCCCTCGCCTCTGACCCCGCCTTCCTGGAACAGTGGCAGGGTGTGCGGGAACAATCCAAGCAACGGCTGGCCGCAACGATCCGCCACGAGACCGGGGTACTGGTGGATCCCAGTTCCCTGTTCGACGTGCAGGTGAAGCGGATTCACGAATACAAGCGTCAGCACCTGGCGGCGCTGCAGATCATCGAGCGCTACCTGCGCATCCGGGCCGGCGAGGACCTGCCGCCCCGCACCGTGATTTTCGGCGGCAAGGCGGCGCCCGGCTACGCCATGGCCAAGCTGATCATCCGGCTGATCGTGGGCATGGCCGAGATCATCAACATCGATCCCGCCATGGACGGCCGTCTACGGGTGGTGTTCCTGCCCAACTTCAACGTCAGCCTCGGTCAGCGCATCTACCCCGCGGTGGATCTCTCCGAGCAGATCTCCACCGCGGGTATGGAAGCCTCCGGAACGGGCAACATGAAGATGTCCCTCAATGGTGCCCTCACCATCGGCACCCTCGATGGGGCGAACGTGGAGATCCGGGAACGGGTAGGGGAGGAGAATTTCTTCCTGTTCGGCCACACTGCCGATGAGCTGGTCACCATCAACAACAACGGCTATCACCCGATGCCCTGGCTGGAAAACGACCCGGCCGCCAAGGAGGTGATCGAGCTGATCGGTTCGGGCTATTTCAGTGAAGGAGATCGTGACCTCTTCCATCCCCTGCTGGCAAATCTCTGCGGCAGCGATCCGTTCCGCGTCATGGCTGATCTGGGGGATTACCGCCGAGCCCAGAACGAAGTGGACACGGTCTGGAAAGATCCCTCCCGCTGGAGCACCATGTCGGTGCTCAACACCGCCCGCTGTGGTTTCTTCAGCAGCGATCGCTCGATCCGGGAATATGCCGAACGCATCTGGAAGGTGGAACCCGCTCCCGTTCGCGCCTGCAGTGTGATGACCACCGGTACCCTCTGATCACGATCGATCTTTGAGCCCAAGGGCATGAACTGGATGGACGATGTGGCCCAGGCCGCCGAGGCCAGGCTTGGGGAGGCCGGAGTGCGGCTCACCCTCGGAGGTGAACCCACCTATGTGCCGATCCGGCCGGAGGGGGCCGAGTGGAACTTCTGCGCCGATGGTCCCACCAAGCTGCCCATCGCCCGCCGCCTGGCGGAGGACCTGCAACGGCGGGTATGGCCGGGCAGCACCCTGCTGTACTGCCCCGGCAAGTGCTACGAGGGTGAGGTCAACCCCCGCTGGGCCCTGCGCCTGATCACCGGAACGGGTGGAACCCCTCCCGTGCACTGGCCAGGCCCCTGTCAACCCGGGCTGCAAGGCGGAAAGCTCAAGGCGGGGGGAGCCCTTGCCTGGCTGGACCGGCTTGCGGCAAAGCTGGGCGTTCCCCTCCACCCCCTGGCCCTGCGGGATCCCCTGGCTCCCGACCGCCAGGTGTGGGCCTCACCCCTCTCAGCGGAATTCGGGGAGCCGGATGGCCCCGAACCGGCCTTTCGCTGGATCACAGCCCCCTGGCCCCTGGAACCCGCCTTGCGGGAGCTGAGCAGAGCGCCCGGACCGGCCGGTCTGCGTTTACCCCTCGAACACTTCCCCCAGGACGTGGTGCGCCAGGTGTTCACCCTCGAGATCGACCCCGATGGCTGGGAGATTTTCCTGCCGCCGTTGCAGCGAGAGCCCCTGCAACGCCTGCTCCAGGCCATTGCCGACAGCCTTGAGGGCCTGGCCGCTCCCCGTCTCAGCGGTGTGCTGCCGATCGACTGCGATGGCCACTGGCAGGTGATGGGCCTGACGGCTGACCCCGGTGTGCTGGAAATCAATCTGCCGGTGTGCCACAGCTGGCGGGAATACCGCGGCTGGTTGGAGCAGCTGGAACAGGCCGGGCATCGGCTGGGATTGCGCGGTTTCAAGGAGGTGACCCCTGGCAAGCAGGAGGGCACCGGCGGCGGCAACCATCTCCTCTTCGGCGGACCGAGCCTCAGCGAGCACCCCTTCTTCTCACGCCCTGCCTGGTTGGTGGGGATGCTGCGCTTCTGGCAGCACCATCCTGTGCTCGCCTACCTGTTCAGCGGCTCCTGCGTCGGACCAGCCTCCCAGGCCCCCCGACCCGATGAGGCCGCCGGCGAGAGCTTCGACCTGGAGCTCGCCTACCGCATGCTGGAGACGGCAGAAAGCAGCGCTCGCCTGGGAGCCTTCGGTGATTACCGCGAGTTGATCGGCGAAACCCTTCGCCATCTCCATGCCGACCGCAGTGGCAACAACCATCGCAGTGAAATCAGCTTTGACAAGTTCTGGAACCCCGGCACACCTGCCGGCTGCCTGGGACTGATCGAATTCCGGGCCCTGGAAAGCATGCCCCGGGTGGAATGGACCAATGCCATTGCCCTGTTGTGGTACGCCCTGGCGGCCTACCTGCTCAAGCCGGGCCATCGTCCCCGTGCGCTGAGGGACTGGAGCTCCAGCCTGCACGACAGGATGTTGCTGCCCAGCCAGCTCTGGGAGGATCTGGAGCGAATTCTTGCCCTGCTGGAGGCCGATGGTCTGAAACTCGATCCCGCCCCCTTCCGGGAGATCTGGGAATGGCGCTTTCCGCCCCAGCTCCAATGGCAGGAGGGTCCGCATCGGTTGGAGTTGCGTCCAGCCCTGGAACCGTGGCCCCTGATCTGTGACTTTCCCCGCGAAGGTGGCTTCACCAGCCGCTTCATCGATGGCTCCCTGAGGCGATTCGAAGTGATCGCCAACCATTCCTTCCGGCTCCATTGCCAGCTGCTGCTGAACGACCGTCCACTGCCCCTGCCCTCGGGGCTGGACAACGATTCAGAACCCCTCCTGGCTGTGCGCTATCGCCATCACCGCTTGTATCCCTGCCTGCATCCGGCGATTGATCCCCATCTGCCCCTCCGTCTCGTCATTCTCAGCGACGGCCGTGAGCATCACTTCATGCTTTCCGAAGAATCGGATACGGATACGTTCCAGGCGGTTGAGACTGAGCCAGGAGCGTCCCGCAGCCAACAGTATCTGGAAGGATCAGCATGGCAAGGCAGACAAAAATCCAGCGATGTCACGCTGGATCTTCGTCTTTGATGGCCCGTTCCCTTCTGGGGTTGAGTTACCAGCTCACGCCGTGCAGTTTGGGCAGGGGGGCGGTTTTGGAGGTGACGGCGAAAAGCCTGGAAATTTTTACGCTGTTGTAGACGCGGAATTCCCGCAGCAATGATGCACCCTCTTCACGGACAGCCTGGTTGAGCACCAGTGACCCATCCGGATCGGACACTGAGCGGTGGAAGGTGCCAGGGGGAATGCGCAGGATGTCGCCTCCACAATCGAGCCGAACGATGTGAAAGGGATAATTCCAGCCGAGATTGACGAGATAAAAGGTGCGACCACCGTGCAGGGCCAGCAGATTGTCTTCCTGGTGGGGATGAAGATAAAACTGCCAGGCTCCGGATTCGGGGTCATCAGGGGGGCTTACTGCCGGGCCTGAATGAACGACCAGATCACGGGCGTTGGAGGTTGGGACTGTGATATCGAAGAATCTGACGGCTGGTGTATCGCGGAATTTTTCGTAGGGGATCAGCTCAAACATGGGCGCCTGCTTGGGCGCTCCATGTCGACGTTCCTGTACCTGAGGTCGTGAGGGAAGGGTTGCCGTCATGGGTAAGCGAAGCGGGCCGGAGATCAACGCCAGGCCCCGGGGGTGGTTAATAGCCAGTAAACCTAACCCCGCAAGACCCTGATGGTTCCTGTGGATACGGAACTCCGAGGCGTAACCAGTTCGGGCACCGGAACCGGTGGGACTGGCCTCTGTTGCTTGAATGGGACAGGCTGTAGTTCTGCTCCCACTCCCATGGTTCCTCTCAGGTACCCACGGCTCCAGCCCAGGTCTCTGGGCGCCCGCCGCAAGCTCCCATCGGTGCTCGGTTCCGCCCTGGCCGTGTTGATGTCCCTCAGCCCAGCTGCCACGATGGCCCAGGGTGGATCCGGAGGCAGGCCCACGGTTTCGGTGCCCGATTTCAAAAACACCGTCACCCAGCCCGCCTGGTGGTGGCAAGGGCCCGTGGCCTCCGATCTGGCGGCCGCTCTGGCCAACGAGCTTCAGGGCAGCGGGGATCTGCAGATCGTGGAACGCAACAAGATCGGTGCCGTGCTTTCGGAGCAGGAGTTGGCGGAGCTGGGCATCGTCAGACAGGACGCCAATGCGGCCCGCAAGGGGCAGATGACAGGCGCCCGCTACATCGTGCTCGGAACGGTGACGTCCTACGAATCCAATGTGGAGGAGCAGGGATCCGGCAGCAACTTTGGCCTGCTGGGCTTCGGCAAACGGAAACAGGAAACCCAGACCAAGGACTACGTGTCCATCGATATCCGGGTGGTGGACAGCACCACCGGGGAAGTGGTCGGTACCCGCACCGTCGAGGGCCGCGCCAGCAGCTCGGCCCAGGCCCAGGAGACCGGTGGCAGCCTCTTACCGATCGCCGTCGGCGCCCTGCTGCTGGCTCCCAACATGGGCCGCACCGGCCAGGTGCTCACCGGCGCCGCTGGAACCCTCAACTTCAGCAACAGCAATTCCCAGGCCCAGCGCACCCCAGCCGCCAAGGCGATCCGGGCGGCTCTGATCGAAGCCTCCGACTACGTGAGCTGTGTGCTGGTGCCCAAAGGCGATTGCCAGGCCCGCTTCGCGGCCCGCGACCAGCAGCGCCGCGAAGGCACGCGGGGTGTGCTCCAGCTGGATTGAGCGACCATGCGGTAACAAAGCCGATGCCACGGCCCGCTGATCGGTTCGGGCCCCTGCCGCCCAGCTTCAGAACGGGATTGGCATGGTCACTTCGGCGAGGGAGGGCGCGCAGGCTTCGACCCGGTGTGCCACCACCTCACCGATCACCGCGATGGCAGGGGAGCTGATTCCCTCGGTGGTCACCCGATCAGCCAGTTGACCCAATTCGCAGATCAGGTGGCGTTGCCCCAGCACGGTGCCCTGCTGAATCACCGCTGCCGGAGTTGAAGCACCAAGACCTCCCGCCATCAGCTCCTCACAGATGCGTGGCAGGTTGTGCAGACCCATGTAAATCACCAGACCGTCACTGCTTCTGGCCAGGGCACGCCAATCCACCCCCGGTCGGGATTTGTCGATTTCCTCATGGCCTGTCACGAAGGTGACCGACGAACCAGCCAGCCGATGGGTAACCGGAATCCCCACATAGGCAGGGGCGGCGATACCAGCCGTCACACCCGGTACCACCTGGACGGGAACGCCATGGCGATCCAGATAGGCCGCCTCCTCCCCACCCCTGCCAAACAGAAAGGGGTCACCCCCCTTCAACCGCACCACGCACAGGTGTGTCTGTGCCAGCTCCAGCAGCAGATCATTGGTACTGCGTTGCGGCACTGAATGGTGGCCTCGCCGCTTGCCGACGAAGTGGTGCACGCATCCCGCGGGGGTGAGGTCCAGGAGTTGTTGGGGCACAAGGGAGTCGTAGACAAGGGCCGTGCACTGCCGCAACAGGCGGTGTGCTTTCACGGTGAGCAGATCTGGTTCCCCGGGGCCGGCCCCGACGAGATACACGGTGCCGGAAGACTGGTTCGTCAAGGCAAGGCCCCGGCAGAGGGCCGCCCACATGCGCTCCTGGTGAAGCGATGGAGCATGGAAACTGAGAGCAAATCCGCCCCTATGGCGAGGTAGGGCGGACTGTAGGGGTGATGGGTTCAGTCATGCCGTAACAGCAAGTCATGCCGTAACAGCACTCCTGCATGCCATGGCCAAGAATCTCGAAGCCTGGTGGTTCACCCGCCAACAGCAAGCCTGTTCAACAGCAAGCCTCGGCAGCAGAAGACTGGCGTACTGTCTCTCGATGCTCAGGAATCAGACAAGCAACTGGTATCGCCGCCCGGCCAGGGTCGAGTCGTTTTGTCGGGAAAAGAAAGCAAGAAGATACCGATGATCAGGACAGAGCCAGGAGCGAAGTTGCATTCACTCCTCTCGGATCCTCGTAGCAACAGCTACTGCCATTCAATCATGGCCAATGCTATAAAAAAAGTACAGTCGTGCTTTTGTTCCTGACGCGCTGTGATTTGCAGCTTCTCAGCTGTTTATCAAAACTTGCTGGTCATTTTTCCGGCAGATCGCTCGCAGCAGTCAACCCATGACCAACAAACCCATAGCCCACAATGTAGACATTCAAAACCGTGGCGTCCAGCAGGGTTGACATTGAAGCGATCCTTTCCCTTTGCGGAAGAATCCTGTCGAGGCTCCATGCTCCGCCAGGACCCTACGGAAAGCTGCGTATCCTTGCTGCAAGATCGTCCCTATGAGTGACTCGCGATTCAGCTAGCAGGCCCTCAGATCAGCAATTATTATTGTTATTGCTTTTTCTATCACTGCCTGTACCTCACTCCACAACATCCCAATGGCAATTAGCGCTTCTCAGATGGATTACGTCCTTCCCAATGAACTCGTCGACGGCATGATTCTTGCCGGTGGCAAGAAATCAAGCGTCAGCATCAAAAATCTCCTGCTGCGAGGTTTTTACTCCGGATCCGTGCTCGGCCTGGCTTTATGCCTTGCCCTCACCATCATGGTCCAGACCGGCATACCGTGGATCGGATCGTTGATCTTTCCGTTCGGGTTCGCCAGTATCGTGCTGTTCGGCATGGAACTGGTCACCGGCAACTTTGCCCTTCTTCCCATGGCGGTATGGGCAGGCAGGACGACCTGGAGTAAGACCATCCGCAACTGGATCTGGGTCTGGATCGGTAATTTTCTCGGTACGGGCCTGGTGGGCATTCTCTTTGCCATCAGTCTCACCAGCGGTGGCACGGCAGACCTGGCAACTGGTTCGGGTGATTGGGTGGCAGTTGCCAACAAGATCATCGGCCTGAATAAGGCCAATGTTTTGGTCAAGTATGAGTCCCTCGGAGCCCTTGGCTTCTTTCTCGCCTTTGTGCGTGGTGTCATCGCCAATTGGTTGGTTTGTCTTGGCGTCACCTTGGCCCTCGTCAGCAAGAGTGTTCCCGGAAAGATCCTTGCCTGCTGGCTGCCGATCACGGCCTTCCAAGCCCTTGGCATGGAGCACATCGTGGTCAATATGTTTCTGCACACAACCGGACCTCTGCTTGGCTCAGGTGTAGGGTTTGGAAAAATCGCCTTCTGGAATTATCTTCCCGTCACGATGGGCAACATCGTTGGTGGAATGGTCTTCATCGGCATGCTCTTCTACAGCACCCACCGTTCACCGATCGGCAACGTGCTGCCTTCCGTACATGACGACAAACTAGAGAGAGAACTGGCCGCCGAGCTCGGCGCTCGCTGATTCTCACTCCTCAGCTTCTCCTCTTCCAACCAATTGTCCACTCCCTCTTCCTTTCGAGCGAGTGGACAGCTGGAGAGAAAGATCATTTCAATTGATATCATGTGAAACGAAAAACCCGCCTATCAAGGCGGGTTTTTAATGGGAACTCTTATCCGAGCATCACCATTTCTTGTAGGGAAGAAACTTACCGCACATGATGATTTTCACACGATCACCGGAAGGATTCTCCTCTTTTTCTACATCCAGAGTGAAATCAATAGCACTCATGATGCCGTCGCCAAACTTCTCCTGGATCACATCCTTCATGGGCATACCATAGACCTGCATAATTTCATAGAAGCGATAGATCAAGGGATCGGCTGGAATTACCGGGTCGAGAGAACCCTTGAGGGGAAACTCCTGCAAGCCTGCGACTGTTTCCGAATCCAGATCAAGAATCTCACCAAGCTTGGCCGCCTCCTCAGCAGAGGCAGCAGCCTGGCGATAGAACAGCGAAGCGATCCACACTTCATCACGGCCCAGCATGGCTTCAAGCTCATTGAAGCTGAGGCCTTTTGCTTTTTTTGCGGCCATCAACGTTGCGACGATCGGATCAGCTGAAGAGAGAGTCATGAAAAAGGATTGATGCTAGTAATTGAACATTTGCGATCCTCCTACGGGGAGCTCGGAACCATGGCATCGATAGCTACAGGCCTGAAGAATCAACAGTTTATAACTTCCACTCGCCTTCTCTCTTCACTTCTCAGCAACATAAGCATCAGCATTGTTGCTTCTTCTCTGCCATTGATCACAGAGTATGTTTTATGGCCAGGGAGTGCTCTGTGATCAGGGCAGAGTTTCAAGCAGCTCCAACAACGGCTCACGACAGCGGGGCCGTGCGAGCAACGTCCGGCTGTCAAGCCCAGCCAGGTTCTCGGTGAGGCGATTTTCGGCCAGGGCCAGGGGCAGGGCCACCCTGTTGGCGGCCAGGCAGTCCACCACCACGGAGGGGTCGTCATAGGAGGTGGGCCTGCAGCGGGCTCCGGTGACCCGCTCGAGATGGGTGAGGTAGCGGCGGGCCAGGGCTCCTTCGACGGGATGGTGCAGCAGGACGGGCGCCATCAGCCCACCGCTGGCGGTGTTCTCCTGACCCATGGAAACCACCTCCTCGGCCAGGGCCCGCTGCCACTGGGGCCAGGCCCCCAGAAAGGGGAGCCGCCGCACTGGCCCCCAGCGCTTCCATGCCGCGGCTACGGCTGGGACATCGACCCGCACATGGGCACCGGGCAGCAGAAACAACGGCACCAGGGTCAGGTGCGGTAAAAAAAGATCCGGCTCGGGGCAGGGGGGCTGCTCGGCTGTCAGGGCCTGGATCCGCACGGCAGCACCCCTCCGCTGCCGCAGCTCAGCCCCCAGGGCTTCCCACTCCGCCGGTATCACTCCGCCGGCGCGGCCATGGATCAGAAGCAGCAGGGGGGAAGGCGGCAGGGATTGAAGCCGCCGAGCCAGCCGTCGGGCGACCCCAGGATCCAGGTCTTCCCGGCGGAGTGCCAGCAGGCTGGAGCGGGCCGCCGGCAAGCGAGCCAACCCATCCACGGCCTGGGCCGCGAGCCTTGGATCAAGATCTCTGGCCAGGCTCTGGAGGGTGCGGCGCAGCGGGGCCAGGGGCCAGGCACTCAAACCCACCAGCAGCCCCTCCAGGGCGGCGGATCGCACCGCCACTGGACCCGGTTGCAAAACCTTGTCCTGGAGCAGGGAGAAATCAACGGGATTTCTCTGATGGCCGAGCAGGGGGTAGAGGGCCACCAAGCGCTGGGGATCGTCAAGCTGGAGCAGGGACTGGCGCAGTACATCCGCGCAGAGGGGGTCTCGAATCCGGCCGATCAGGGGGGGCAAAGCTGGATCGGCAGGTTCAGTGGCGATCCACCAGGCCAGCATTCGAGCAGCCTGGGGTCCGTCCATGCGCTCAACCAGAACGGCACACAGATCGCTCTCGGGCTGGATCGCGCCGGTTTCCATCGCAACGATCCAGGGCTCCATGGGGAACGGTGGCTGACGGCGCAGGGCCTGCAGCCATGGCCACCGCTCAGGGCTGCCGCTGGGGGGTAACCGGGATGGGTCGAGGGATGACGCGGTGCTGGTGGAAGGCGCCAATCCTTCAGCGGCGACGGGCACCAAAACGTTCCACCAGCAACTGCTCCAGCACATCCGGGAGCTCATTGAGGGGAACCCCCTTGTTGTGCAGTTCGGCCAGGCGAGGTTCTTCGTTCATCGACCCCCCCAGAAAGATCTTCACAGCTTCCACCATCGTTCCATCCTGGCGGGCTTTGGCCCCCATCAGGCCGATCTGCCCCATGTAGGGCTGGCCACAGGCGTTGGGGCAACCGGTCCAGTGGCTGCGCACCGGGTGGGGGAGCTCCAGCCGTCGTTCCAGTTCCTCCACCACCTGCTGGGCCGTGCTTTTTGTGGGAATGAGGGCAAAGCTGCAATAGCGGTTGCCCGTGCAGCTGATCGCTTCGGTCTGAAGGGGCCCGGGTTCGATCCGGAATTGCCGCAGCAGGGGTTCAGCCAACAGGGCATCCAGCTGATCGGCCGGGACATCGGCAATGATGACATTCTGGCTTTCGGTGAGGCGCAGTTCGGGGCTGCCATAGGTGCGCGCCAGGCGGGCCAGCTCGGCCATCGATTCAGCGTCCAGCCGGCCCATGGGCACATGCAGCCCCACCCAGTGCAGGCCTTCCTGCTTCTGGGGATGAACTCCACAGACATCTCGTGGTGCGTGGCGCACCAGATGGGATCCATCGTGGGGCACGGCACTGGCGGCGGCATCAGCGCCCGCCATCTGTGCGAAACGATCCAATACCTCAGCCCGGTAGGCGTCCATCCCGAGGCTGTCGATCAGATACATCAGACGGGTGCGGCTGCGGACCTTTCGATCACCGCGGTCTTCGAAGTGGCGCAGAACGGCCAGGCTGAAGGCGGGCAGCTGCTCGGCTCGCAGCCACAAGCCCAGCGGAATGGCCAGTTCGTTGCGCTGACCGGAGAAAAAGCCCCCCACCATCACCGTGAAACCCAGCTCGCCCTGGTGATAGGCCGGCAGGAAGGCCAGGTCGTTGTGGAGCAGGAAACTGTCGGGGGCGCCGCCCACCGCCACATTGAATTTTCGGGGAAGATTCCGCGGTCCGTCCGGACCGATCAGGGCCGCCTGGATCGCCCCCACCAGCGGACGGGTATCGATGAACTCCTGCGGGTCGATACCAGCCAGGGGGTTGCCCGTCACATTTCGAGGGTTGTCGTGGCCCGACTGGCGGCTGGTGAGTCCGTGGTCAGCCATCCTCGCCATCAGGGGAGCCATGTCTTCCAGCAGCAGTCCGCGAAGCTGGATGTTCTGGCGGGTGGTGATATCAGCGCTGCCATGCTCTCCGCAACGATCGACCGCGTCGGCGAGAATCTCGAGCTGGTCGGCCCGGACTACCCCGTTGGGAATCCGCAGCCGCAACATGAACCGACCGGGGGTCACCGGGCGAAAGAAAATCCCCAGCCATTTCAGGTGAATGGTGAGGGTGGCCTCATCGAGAGACTCCCATCCCTGCCGACCCAGCTCGTCGAGGCGATCGGCCAGGTCCAGCCCGCAATACTCCGCCTTGGCCTTCTCGACCTTGTTGAGCGGAGCTTCCGAGGAATCAGCGGCTTCTGTTGGGGCTGCGACCATGTTGGTTGGGGAAGAAATTGATCAGGTAAGCCTGATCATCAGCTTCCCGCATCGATCCCCCGGTGGCGGAAGCTACGGATCCACGGCCGGGCTGGAACCCAGGGAATTCCGCAACCAAAGCGTGGGTGGAGCCAGAAAGCGAAAACCTGTGCGGCGGCTTGGGAGTTGAGGTGAGGGGGCATGGAGTATGCCCTCGAACGGTCGTCCTATCGCTCGCCCAGGGCCTGCCACATGGTGGCCTGATGGGCCACCACCGGTGCCACACCCTGGCCGCCGGCAGGGGCGCTGACATTGGATCGAACGAGCTGTACCGCCAGGGACCCGACCACGAACATGCCGAGAAAGGCGACGGCCACTCCCAGGGGATGGGAGGAACGACGGCTGAGGGACGCGGGGGTTGCCATGAACGTCATCCATGCAGGATGGGCTCAGTATGGGGAATGCGGAACGCCGTAAATTCCATCGCCGGAGAGCCAGCCCTGGGCTCCATTTGCCCTGGAAGGGTGCATGTCAACCACCACAAGGCCATGAACAATCCCGAAAAGAAGACCCAGGGAGGCGGCGAAACGCATGTGGACGACTCAAACCAGCAGAGGTCCTCGAAGTATGAGGATCCCCCTGCCGACTTGACTGAATCAGTTGGTACCGAATCCAAAGGCAAGGGAACCGCCGAGCCCGTCATGACAAATATTCGTATCTGTTGATACTTCTTTGGAGGACTTGGGGGTCAACGGCTCCTGGCGGTGCACCGTCGCCGTTCCTCCCCGGTGGGCAAAGCCAAGCCTGACCGGTTTGACCGGCTCTCCATGGTGGGAAGATGCAACACCCTTACCTGCATGGGTTCAGAGATGACGGTCATGGCTGAGGCGGTGCCGTCAAACCGGGAACGGTTCAAGCTGTTGCTTCGCAAAATCGGCAGCGGAGAGCACACCAGCTCCAGCCTCAGTCGCCTGGAGGCACGCCAGGCCATGGAGATGATGCTCACCGGCCAGGCCAGCCCCGCCCAGATCGGCGCCTTTCTGATCGCCCACCGTATTCGCCGGCCGGAGCCCCAGGAGCTGGCCGGCATGCTGGATCTCTATCACGAACTGGGGCCCTCGATTCATTCCGCCAAGCGAGCCATCTGCTTCGGCATGCCCTTCGATGGCCGTACCCGTACGGCACCGATTTACCCCCTCACCGCCCTGGTACTGGCGGCGGCCGGTCTGCCGGTGTTGTTGCAGGGCGGAGGGCGCATGCCCGTGAAATACGGCGTCACCTGCATGGAACTGTTCGCCAGCCTGGGCCTGGGGCTGGAGGGGCTCTCCCTGGACCTGGTGGAACGGGGCATGGAGCAGCACGGTCTGGCCCTGATCCATCAGCCGGATCACTTTCCCCTGGCGGAGAGTCTGAATGAAGTGCGCGCTGACCTGGGCAAGCGACCCCCCGTGGCCAGCCTCGAGTTGCTCTGGACCGCCCACCGCGGCCCCCACCTGCTGGTGAGCGGTTTCGTGCACCCCCCGACGGAGGCCAGGGCATGGAAAACTCTCCAGCTGGCTGGCGAAACCGATCTGATCACCGTGAAGGGGCTGGAGGGCAGCACGGATCTGCCGATCAGCCGAGCCTGCATCACGGCCCGGGTTCAGGCTGGTCAGGCCGAGCGGATGATCCTTCACCCCCGTGACCACGACTGCTACGAGCCGGATGTCCCCTGGACGGACCTGCAGGAGTGGAGCAAGCAGGCGATGGAGGCGTTGGACGGGCAGGGCCCCTTGCTGAAATCGGTGCTGTGGAATGCGGGCACCTATCTGTGGATGGCCCATTCCCTTCCCAGTCAGGCGGCCGGACTGGAGCAGGCCCGCCAGCTGCTGCGTGGAGGTGCGGCCCTCGCCAAACTGAACCAGCTGATCGATTGGAGACAAGGTGTTGCCTGAGAAGGCCCCAATGGCCAACCACTGTTTTTCGTTTGAACAGGACTTCGTCGGAGGCTGGCGCTGCATCCCCCTCTGTCTGCGCCGCAAACTGGACCTGGCCGGCATCAAGCTGAAGCTGGGCCACTGGATCGAACTCGACCAGGGGGAACGCCAGCGACTGGTGGACTGGCCGGATGATCCCGCCAGCCTGGAGGCCATGGCCCAGCACATCCGCCAGCTCACCACCCCGATGGCCGATGGGATGGCCAGGGATCTGGCCCCGGCACGGGGAGAACCCTGGCAGAGCTGTGGGGATCTTCCCGCCGATCTGGCCGCCAGCAGCAGGGAGCTAGGCCAGCCCCTCAGCCCGGAACAGTGGGGCCGGTGCACGGAACTGGAGCGGTTCGCCCTGGCCAAGTTGGCCCGTCCAGGCCACGACCATCACAACCTGCGGGCCGCGCTGCTGGAGGTACTGGGCTGAGGGCTCAAGCCAAGCCGCTGGAGCCAGGAGAGCCGTTCCGGACGCTTCGATGCCAGTTCGATCGGACGGATCACTGAAACCGCCGCGGCCACACAGACTGCCGTGGCCTTCAGTTCGGGTTGCCCGGACATCGGGCAGGCCTGTTCGTGCATGAGGGCGTTGGCTTCACAGGCCTGCTCCTGCATGAAGCCCCAATGCATGGGCAGAAACACCGTTCCTTGGCGGATCCGCTCGGTGATCTCCACGGTGGCGGTGATGCTGGCGCGGCGGGAGGTGATGGAGGCCAGCCCACCCTGCTCCAGACCCAGCGATGCGGCATCCACGGGGTTGACCTCCAACAGGGCTTCCGGGTGCATGGCCACCAGCCGTGGTGCCCGGGCCGTGCGGGTCATGGTGTGCCACTGGCCGAGGTACCGGCCCACGGTGAGGACAAGCGGGTAGGCCTCACAGGGGGGTTCCGCCAGACCGAGCGGCGGATCGGCCTGGAAACGGGCCCGGCCATTGGGGGTGGGGAACCGACCGTTGACATACAGCCGTTTCGGCTCGGTGCTGGGGTCACTCCCCCGGGGATAGGGCCACTGCTGGGGGCCATGCACCCTGAGCAGCTCCTGGCTGAGGCCCGACATGTCGCAGAGGCGACCGCTGGTGAGCTGGAGGAATTCGGCGTAGACCTCCGCTGATGATTCGTAGCGGAACTGGGCGTCAAATCCGAGCCGCCGACCCACCTCGGCAAATACCTTCCAGTCGGGACGTGCCTGCCCCGGCGGTGGCCGAAAAGCGGGACAGAGGGTGACCCGTCGTTCTGAATTGGTCATCACACCCTGCTTTTCGCTCCACTGGGCGGCGGGCAGGAGCAGGTGGGCGTACTGGCTGGTTTCCGTGCGGGCGTAAGGCTCGCTCAGCACCACCATCGGGCATCGGGACATCGCTGCTTTGACCCGTTCCAGGTGGGGCATGCTCACGAGCGGATTGGTGGCGGCCACCCACCAGAACTGAAGCTCACCACGCTCCATCGCCTCCACCTGCTGCCAGACCGTGAGGCCGGGATCCGGGGCGATGCAACCGGCTCCAAAACCCCACACCCTCTCCACCGACTCACGGTGGGCGGGATCGGTGACGAATCGGTAGCCGGGCAGCAGGTGGGCCAGGCCTCCGGCTTCCCGGCCCCCCATGGCATTGGGCTGTCCGGTGAGTGAAAAGGGCCCCGCCCCGGGACGGCCGATCTGGCCCGTCAGCAGGTGGAGATTGATGATTCCACCCACCGTGGCTGTTCCTTCCACGCTCTGGTTGACCCCCATCGACCAGAGGCTGAGCAGGGCCCCGCTGTCCGCCCAGAGCCGGGCGAGCTCCCGCAACTGGAATTCGCTGATCCCGCAGAGGGACGCCACCCGCTCCGGGGTCCAGGCCTGGACCAGATGGGCAAGGCCGGCAAAGCCATCCGTTGCTTCCTCAACGAAGTCGAAATCAATCGAGCCCTGCTTCAGCAACAGGTGGGCAATTCCGTGCAGCAGAACCAGATCCGAACCCGGCTGGATGGCCAGATGCAGATCAGCCGCCTCCGCGGTGGTGGTGGAGCGGGGGTCGATCACCACGATCGTGAGGTCCTCAGGGTGCCGCTTCTTCCGTTTGAGCAGACGTTGGAACAGCACGGGATGGCACTCGGCCGTGTTGGTGCCGATCAGAACGACCACATCGCAATGGTCGAGATCCTCGTAGCAGCAGGGGGGGCCATCGGAACCAAGGCTGCGGGCATACCCGGCCACCGCCGAACTCATGCAGAGGCGGGAATTGGCGTCGAAATTGTTGGTGCCGAGGGCGCCTTTGAACAATTTCTGGGCAACGTAGTAATCCTCTGTGTGGAACTGGCCGGATCCATACATGGCCAGGGCGCCAGGTCCGCTGCTGGCCAGGGTGAGTTGAATCTGGTCGACGATTCGGTCGAGGGCGTCATCCCAGCTGATCGGTGTGAAGGGGTCCTCCAGGGATGGGCGATAGAGCGGTTGGTAGAGCCGGCCCCCATCCAGCGTTTCCGCCACCGTGGCCCCCTTGACGCACACCTGACCCAGGCTGGAGGGGTGGAGTCGATCACCCCTCGCTCCCCAGATCGGCAACCCATCCGCCCCCCGGCGGGTGGGTTGATTCTTGGCTGCCGGGGGCATCAACTCCAACCCACAGCCCACTCCGCAATAGGGACACTGGGAGCGGATCGAGGTGGGGTCTGACGGGGTCAAGGCTGATGATTATGGCTGGTCATTATGAGCAGCAAGATGTAGCAAGAAGATTATTGGCATTCACGCATTCACTTGGCTTCCACAAGCATCATTTCGCCTTCGTGTAATTCATCAAAGGAACCCTTCGGTTCCTTGAGGAAGAAGTAGCACATCAAACCAACGACCAGTCCAGCGATACCCAGGATCTGGAAGAAGGTGCTGTTGGAGGCCGCCACGATTTCGGGAGAAGGATCTCCTGAACCCCCGCCCATCCAAACGGGTAGCAAGCTGTAGATGGTGAGATAGGCAACGGCGCCGACGTTGCCGTAGGCACCGACCATGCCGGCGATCTGGCCAGTCACACGGCGCTTGACCAAGGGCACCATGGCGAAGGTGGAACCCTCCCCGGCCTGCACGAAGAAGGAACAGACCATAGTGAGCAGAAGAGCGAGCAGGATGCCTGCGGTGCCCACGAAGCTGCCGGGTTTGATCATGCTCATCACCAGATAGCCGATGCCTAGGCCAATGGTGAGGAATCCCATGGTTTTGCGGCGGGAACCCAGTTTGTCGGAAATCAGACCTCCTCCGGGCCTTGCCGCCAGGTTCATGAAGGCATAGGAAGAGGCAAGAATGCCTGCCGTGGCCTTGGGAAGGGAAAAGGTGGTTTCGAAGAAGGTGGGCAGCATGGACACAACCGCCAACTCAGAACCGAAGTTGACAATGTAGGTGAGCTCAAGAATAGCCACCTGCTTGAATTCGTAACGATCTTCCTTGGGATAGGTGCGCAGACCACTGATCAGATCCTTATTGGTGCGAATGATTCCCAAGGTCTGAAAGACAAAGAAGGCCAGAATCAGCAGCAGGGCAATGGTGTAGCCAGAGGAATCCAGAAAATTGACCTTTTGAAGCCTCCAGGCCAGTACACAAAGGATGGCGGCGAAAGGAACATTCATACCGATCAACCCCCAGAAATCTTTCGTGGAGGTAACTTCCAGCCCTGCGGATTTAGCTGGCTTTTGGTAAACCTTTCCCGGGGGCGTGTCGTTGACGTTGAAAAAGTAGATGCACCCGTACACTGCGGAAATGATGCCTGTCAGGGCGATGGCGCCGCGCCAGTTCAGCACCACATCTCCAACCTGAGCGCCGCCACTGAAGGACAACCAACCGGCAACAATCACCAGGGTAAGGGCAGAAAATGCGGAGCCAAAGTTTCCCCAGCCGCCGTAGATACCCTCGGCGATGCCGATTTCCTTGGGAGGAAACCATTCGGCCACCATGCGGATACCGATCACGAATCCGGCTCCCACGATGGAGAGGAGAAGTCGGGCCACCACCAGCTGGCTGAAGTCCTGAGCTGCCGCAAACAGCAGGCATGGAAAGGCTGCGTAAATGAGCAGTACGGAGTAGGTGATGCGAGGCCCGAATTTGTCGAGCAGCATTCCGATCAGGATTCTTGCCGGCACCGTGAGGGCGACATTGCAGATGGCAAGCGTGCGGATCTGGGCGACTGACAGGCCGAAATCTGCTTTGACTGTGGTGGCCAGTGGTGCCAGGTTGAACCAGACAACAAAGGAGAGGAAGAAGGCAAACCAGGTAAGGTGGAGAGTCTTGTATCTCCCCTGAAGAGACCAGAGTTCGTTCAGCATGAAGGAGCCATCCTAGGAAGATTGTGTATACCGGGCTCAGAAAAGATATGCCCAGGACTAAAACTTTCTAGGCGCAAAATGCTGGCCTTGGAATTAATTAGAACATGCTCTCCTTCAGGCCTCTGTAACTATCACTACAAATGATCAATGAACGTGGACGTTCCACTTCCCATCTGGGATCGGCAGCTCTGCGGGCCTGCCTTCTCTGTGGTGGGGACAGCCATCGCATGGGTACGGACAAGGGCCTTCTGAGCCATCCCGAGGGTGGCAACTGGCTCAGCCATGTCCTGCTCTGTCTGGGGGAGCTGGGGATCCCGATCAGCGTGCTCAGCAGCCACCCGGCCCATCTGGCCCAGGTCCGCTCCATGGCGAGCCAGACGTCCATGGAGCTCGAGGCCATTGAGGAGCCGGCCCCCAGAGAAGGCCCCCTGTTGGCGCTGGGTCGGCTGATGGACCTGCATGGCGGCGAGCGTCTGTTGCTCTGTCCGGTGGACATGCCCTGGCTGAAGGCCTCCACCCTCAGGGACCTCGTGATGGCAGCCGAGCTAGCTGAGGGGCGGATTCACATCGCCCATGACGGCAGCCGCCCCCAACCGCTGCTCGGGATCTATCCCGCCGACGATCTCCATCGGCAATCACTCTCTTCGTTCCTGGCCGCTGGCGGCCGGAGCCTGTTGCGCTGGTTGGAGGAGATGGGGTTCGACCCGGTACCGCTCACGGCGTCGAGCCTGCGCAATGCCAACCATCCAGCCGATCGGGATCGGCTGGAGCAGGACTATCGGCAGAAATTGCCACAAGGAAGGGCAGGTGGATGGCCAGCCCGCACCCGGCCATGACCACCAGGTCGGCTCAGGGTTTCGGCCAGCCCGCCAGCGCCTGCCCCCATACCCAGTCCGCCACGACCTGCTCTCCCCCCTCACCCAGCACGTCTGCATAGCCACCCATCTGGCCGATGCCCTGGGCGGCAATGGCCGCGATCGCCTCCGGGCCGTCGATCCCGTTGCGCTCCAGGGCGCCGAGTTTCAGGGTCTTGCCACGGCGGATGATGTTGCCGCCCTGGCTATGGCAACCAGCACAGTGGTTGGTGAACAGATCGGCTCCCGACGACGCCAACCTCCCCACCCGATCGCTGCTTGTTGGCCCCGCATCCTCCGCAACCCGTTCTGCCATCCCCCAGGCCGCCGGCGGCCAGAGCAGCGCCAGCAGCATGCCTGCCACCAGCGCCAGCGCCACCAGCCAGCGCAGCGCCCTTGCCAGCTCCAACCCCAGCCCCATTCCTCTGCCCCGTTCCTTTTCAGTCTGACCAGTCTGGTCGGTGGGCTGGTGGTGTCTCGAAAGGGATGGTGATCAAGCGCCTCGGCCCGGGGCGCTAAACAGGAACCCGGCAGCCCGTTTGTTTCCTTGATGGTGTCGTTTCTGCACAGTGCCGACTGGCAGATCGGCAAGCCCTACGCCCGCGTAACGGATCCCGACAAACGGGCCAGGCTGCGTCAGGTGAGGCTCGATGCCATCGGCCGCATCGGGGCCCGGATCGATGCCACCACCACCATGCTCCTGGTGGCTGGCGATCTGTTCGATTCCCCCACCCCCAGCAGCAGTGACGTCAGCGCCGTGTGCGCCGCCCTCGGCCAGCTGCCCATTCCCGTGATCGTGATTCCCGGCAACCACGATCACGGGGCACCCGGCTCGGTGTGGCATGGCCCCTTCTTCCAGGCGGAACAGCGGCGGCGCGCCCCCAATCTGCAGGTCCTGTTGGACCGCCAGCCCCTGGAGTTGACCGATGCCGTCATCCTCCCCTGCCCCCTGCTGCGGCGCACCGATTCCGAGGACCCCTGCGGCTGGCTGCGACGGGTCGACTGGCACACCCTCCCTTCAGAGAAACCCCGCATCGTGCTGGCCCATGGGGCCGTTCACCACTTCGGCGCCACCGACTTCGATCCCCACCTCCAATCCCCGGCTTCCCTCCCCGATCGAACAGACGACAGCGACGGAGGAGACAACACCGGCGCTGACGACACCGACGAGGAAAATCCAGCCAACGGCAAGAACCAGCTGCGCCTGGAGGGTGACTGGCTGGAGCAGGTTGACTACATCGCGCTGGGAGATTGGCATGGCCTTAAGCGGGTGTCCGCCAAGGCGTGGTATTCCGGCACTCCGGAGCCCGATCGCTTTCCCCGCGCCGACGACTACGAAGCCGGGCATGTGCTGAGGGTGGGAGTCGAAAGGGGTTCACTCCCGCGGGTGAGCCCCGTGGCCACCGGATGCCTGGGCTGGCATCCCCTTCGCTTCCACTGCGGTGACGATGGCGATCTGGAACGACTCGAAGGCCAGCTCGATCGCCGCCTGGAGGGCCGGGTCGGTCAGGACCTTGTACTGCTGGAACTCAGCGGAAGCCTCAGTCTTGAGGGCCAGGAGCGTCTGGAGGACCTGATCGAACGGCTCGAAGCGCAGCTGCTGAGGCTGAAGCGCCGGGGGGGCTGCGCCGTCACTCCCACGGCGGAGGAGCTGGCGACCCTGGAGGGAAGGCCGGCCGATCCACTCATTTCCAGGGTCGCCGGCAGGTTGCGGGAACGGCTGGAGCTGGCCGTGGCCGACGTCGCGGACGGCGACAACCCTGACAGCGGCGCCGTCGGCTCCGAAACCAGCAGGGTGGAGATTCTGCAGCGGGCCCTGATGGAACTGCATCGTGCCCTGGCCGTGGCCGGCGACTGACCATGCGACTCCGCTCCGCCGTGCTGCGCCACATCCGCCAGCACCGAAATCTGCAGCTGAACTTTGATCCCCACCTCACCCTGATCGGTGGCCGGAACGAGGCCGGCAAGAGCACCGTGGTGGAAGCGCTCCACAAGGGGCTTTTTCTCAAGGCCAGCGCTACCGGCCGTGGAGTGGAGGAACTGCGATCGCGCCTGCACGCGGGCCTGCCCGAGGTGGAGATCTGCTTCGAGGCGGGCGGGCGCAGCTGGCAGTTGAGCAAACGGTTTTCCGGCGCCAGTGGCACCTGCCTGCTGAGTGACGACCGCGGCCTCGCCCTGCGGGGGGCAGCCGCCGAGGAGGAGCTGGCCCGCCTGCTGGGGATCGAACGGCTGGTGGAGGGACGGCAGATCGGCCAGCTGGCGGAACGCTGGGCCCACCTCTGGGTGCGGCAGGGGGATGCGGCGGACAACCTGCTCGGAGGTCCTGGCAGCCGTTACGACATCGATCGGCTGGTGGACCAGCTGCAGCGGCGGCGCAGCGGCAGTGCCCTGGAATCACCCCTGGATCGCCAGGTGGCCGACCAGCTGCAGCAGCAACTCGACCAGATCTTCACCGCCACCGGCAAGGTGAAGGCTGGATCTCCCTTAGCCCGCGCCCGCGCCTTGGAAGAGCAGTCCCTGAGGAGGCTGGAGGAGTCCCGGGCCCGATGGGGGGAACTGGAGCAGGCGATGGAGCGACTGCGGGCCATCGGCGAGCGGCTCGATCAGATCGAAAGCCAGGAGCGTCCTGCCCTGCAGCGGTTGGGGAAGCTGGAAGAGGAACGGACCTTGCGCCAGGCCGAACTCCGCCAGGTGGAGCAACAGGTGGAAAGCCTGCGCCAGGCCACAAAGCAGATCCTCACCCTGGACCAACTGCTGGAGCAGCAGGGAAAGGAGCGGGGAGGTCGCCAGGAGCGGCTGGAGCTTGGGGCCGGAGAACTGGCCCGCCTGGACACGCAGCTGGAGAAGACCGCACGGGAGGCCCAGGAACTGGAGCAGCACCGCCGCCAGCTTGTGAACCAGCGGGAATTGGCCCAGCTGCTGCTGGACCTCGACCAGCTGCGGCAGGAAAATCAGCGCCTCCAGGAGCATCGGGACCGTTTCCAGGAATTGGAACGGCAGGCCGGGGCGATCAAAGACCAGCTGCGGGACATTCCCGAGATCGGTCTCCAGCAGGTGGCAAGCCTGCGCCAGGCCGAACAGAGACTGCTCCAGGCCGACACCCGCTGCCAGGCGATGGCCACGGGTGTGGAACTGCTGGAGGCGGACAGGACCGTATGGCTCAACGGGGAGGAATGGCCTGCGGGCCAGCCACAGCGCTTGATCCAGGCGGCGGAGCTGCGGGTGGGGGATGGGGTGAGGCTGCGGATCAGCCCCGGTGGCGGGGAGGTCCTCACCGATGCCCAGGGGGAGCGGGACCGTTGTCGTGTCGCCCTGGAGAACCTGCTCCGGACGATGAAGCTATCCAGCAGCGAGGAAGCCGAGCGGATTGCCTCCGGGCGCCAGGCCCTCACGTCGGAACTCACCCACCTCCGCCAGGCCGCCAAGGCCATTCCGTCCTGGTCGTTGCTGGGTGAGCAACTCGCTGCCCTGGCCAGTCGCCGCCAGCGGCTGCAAGCGGGCCTGGAGCGCCACGGACCCCTCCGCCTGGAGCTGGAAAAGGAAGGACTCCTGCCGCCGACGCAGGATCGAGCCGCCCTGGAGGCCTGGCTCGATGATCGGCGCCATGACGCCCGCGGGATCGATCGCCGCATCGCTGAGGCAAGCGTCAGCCTGGAGGTCCACGGTCGCCAACGGCGAAATCAAGCCATAGCTCTGGAGGCCGACCGCACCCGTATCGAGCAGCTCACCGGGTCGATCGGAACGCTGGTTGAACGGCGGGGACAGATGCTGAGCGAGCATGGAGATCCAGAAGCCCTGCAACGGGACCTGCATCAGGCCGAGCAGGTCCTGGCCGTGAAGCGGGCCAGCCTCACCGATCTTGATCAACAACTTCATGCCGGCCCCGGAGAACTGCCGCTGGAGCGGCGTCAACGAAGCCTGGAGGAAGAAAAGGATCAGCTGCTCACGGAGCGGGGCCAGAAGGAGGAGCGTTGCCTCAACCTGGGATCGGCAGACCCGGTGGCCGAACTGGAGCACAGCCAGGCCGCATGGGAGAGGGCGGTCTCCGAGCGGAGCGGTATCGAACAGCAAGCGGAAGCCTTACGAATGCTCACCTCGCTGTTCCATGAGGCCCGAAGTGATCTGTCCCGTCGCTACAGCGAACCATTGCGGGATGCGATTTCCTCCTACCTGGCGGAAGTGACGATCCATGCTCCGGATCTTGGCTTTGACCCACAGCGGGGATTCGGCGATCTGCGACTGCGCCAGCACGACCAGACCTACAAATTCGAACAGCTCAGCGGTGGCATGCGTGAGCAATTGAGTGCCGCCCTCAGATTGGGCATGGCCGAAGTGCTCAAGCCCGCCTTTGATGAGATTCTCCCCCTGGTGTTTGATGATGCCTTCACAGCCGCTGATCCCTCACGATTGGAAGGGGTTCAGCGCATGCTTCGGCGCGGGGTTGATCAGGGCATCCAGATCATTTTGTTGTCTTGTACCCCAGAGGATTACGGATCCTTGATGGTCGCGGGTGGTTCGATCATCGAGCTGGATTCGTTCGACACCCCGGCTCAGAGCCCTGCCTAGTTTGGGGCTGAATGGATCTCGGCACGGGATCCACAGGTTTGGGATCCATCACGTTTGGATACCACAGCTTTGGAATGCCCGATCAGCACCAGGCTTAGGAGCGGTTGCGGCCGAGGTTGGGAGCGATCAATTGGGAGCGATCAATCCTCATCTTCTTCGTCGTGGCTGCCTGCGGGAAGCAGTCGAATCTGCTTGCGGCCCAGCTTGATTTCGAATTCATCACCAGGCTTCAGATCCAGCATGGCGGTGTAGGCCTTGCCGATCAGCAGGTTGCCGTTGCCCTGAACAGTGGCGACGTAGCTGAGCTTGCGCCCACCTTTGCCCACCTTGCCGGTGGCACCAAGGTCGACCCCTTTTGCTTCCAACAGGGCCTCGTAGAAGGCCGTGAAGTTCAACCGCTCGCCGCCATCCTTCTTGGTGGAGACGTAACCGCAAGCCCGGACGATCTCCGACTTGCCCACATCGCCAAGTTCCTTGACCTTGGCCAGCAATTCCGATCCAGTCAGCATGGGTGCAGAGGTAGTGGTTTACAGGTGATTTGCGGGGTGTTGACCCGGATGTTAGGCCTGGGTAAGAGCCCTTCTTCACCCTAAAAAGATACACCAGCAACATCCCCTGGCAAGCCTTTGCGCCACACTCCCAGGCAGGAATCTTTGTCTATGGACATCCTGAGACGGCTCGAGCCTCGTGACTTCCAGCAAGTGGTGGCGGTGTATCACGATGCGGTGATCAGTCAGGCACAGGGTCTCTACAGCCAGGCACAGATTGAGGCCTGGGCAGAAAACGCAGGCCGTGATGATGGTCTGCTGGATGCTTTGCGGCGCGGCTACGGACTGGCCAGCTGTGCCGGTAACGATTGGAACACCATTGAAGCCTTCGCATTGCTGGATCCCATCGATCGCCTTTCGTTGCTGTATTCCAGGGGCCGCGCCAGTCGCCAGGGCCGCGCCACAGTCCTGTTGCGGGCAATCGAAATCAAAGCTCGCCAACACCATTGCCCACGCTTGCGTACCGAGGCCAGCCAACTGTCCCGTCCTTTGCTGGAGCGGGAGGGATGGCGTGTGGATGACGAGGAGGAGGTGATCTTTGCCAACGAACGATTTCGACGCTGGCGGATGATCAAGGACTTGAACCTCTCGGTCGACTGCTTATCCTGACCCCATGGCGGAAGCGGATCTGCGGCACTTTCTCGACAAAGTCCACCAGCTCAATGCCTTTGTTGCGCTCAGCGAAGCTCGCCCTGAGCTGCGCAAGGCCCTTCGCGACTGCGATCACCACCATCAGGTGGTGCAGTTGGCCCGAAGCCATGGATTCGAGATCGGCCGCCGCTGGGGTGACCTGGAACCGGTCTCGACGGGGACCGACCCACTGATCGGTGCTCCCTGCCCCGCGGAGGGAACAGAGAGGTCATCCACGCTGATCGAGACGGCCCAGTTTCGACTGGTTCGGATTCATTCCTGCCGGGCCAGCAGCCCAGCGGGTTTCTGGTACGAGCAGGCGGAGCATGAATGGCTGACCCTGATCCAGGGCAGTGCGCGGCTTCAGTTCGAGCTGGACACTCATCCGATCGAATTGAACCGAGGCGACACTCTGCAGATCACTGCGGGGCGTCGCCACCGGTTGGTGGATTCAGATCCTGCTCCGGGAACGATCTGGCTCGCTTTGTACTGGCGGGGTTCCTGAGCGGGGGCAGGGGGTAGAGCACCAGCCAGTAGGCAACCGCCAGGCTGAGCACGGCGATTCCCAGGCCGATCAGCAACTGGGGCTTGCTTTCCGCATTGGGGGGGAGCACGATCACCTTTCGTGCCACGGCAGTGATGGCGGTCAGCAGCACCAGTTGGATCTGCACCACCCCGCGCCGCAGGTACGAGGTGATGTTCTGCAGTACCTCCAGGCCGATCAGCAGGTTGAGCAGATCCCCCAACACGAGAAATAATTGCTCTCCCTTCCAGAACGTGGTGGGATCCAGCAGACCGCTACCCACGCTGATCGCCAGGTGAATGGTGGCAACGACCACCACGACGATCAAGATCGAAGCCAGGATCTTGGCCAGCAGCTTTTCAATCTGATCGGTGATCCTCAGAAACAGCGCGTCACTGAGCAGGCGCCTGGGCATGGGGATCAGTTTCCGAATTGTTGATAACTGGGTTTGGCGGGGGTGTCCCCGGGGGGATTGACCAGCTTGGTGTTGCAGGTGACGGAGCCATCCAGATTGGGTTTGCAATCCGCCTCCACCTCGGTGGCCGGGCCCACGGACGTGCCGGGACCCCAGAGATAACTCTCGCCCTGGGCCAGGTTCGGCAGGGCATGGGCGGGCAGGGCGAGCCAGGCCAGGCTCACGGCCAGGGTGACACCACGCTGGATGGATGGGAGGGGGCGGATGGAGAGCATCGGTTGTAGGGGGAAGGGCTGGAGTGGCACCACTTTGCCGTCATCGCTTCAGGATTGCCGCTCCTGCCGGATTTCGTCCAGCAGCAGGTCGAGCTGTCCGAGTGACGCGTCCAGACCCTGCGAGGGGTCAGCATCCGCTGCCCGCGGATTGCCTTCTTCGTCCTGCCACTGCGCTTCGATGCTGCAGAGGCGTTGGGCCAGGCCCGCCAGACCCTGATCTGCGTAGGTTCGCTCCAGCTCCTCAATCAACACGGGCATACGGATCGAGCTGGCCCTCAGGGCACGACGCAGATCGGACTGGGTACGACCGGCGTGGCGTAACCAATCCTTCAGGAAGGACTGCAGGTCTTCGATCTGGTCGGTGCTGAGGGAGGGGCTGGGGGACGGCATCGCGGATGGCGCGCTCAACGGACGGGGGGAAACCACCGGTCCAGTTTGCGCTGGACCCGCATCCGCATGGCGGGAGTGAGATGACGAGCGCTGAGCCCCAGCAGCGCGGTGAGGGCCACCAGGTCGTCGGAGAAACCGGCGGCGGGAATGAAGTCGGGAATCAGATCGAGCGGGAGCACCAGATAGGTGAGCGCGGCCAGCATGGTGAGGCGAACCTGATGGGGTGTGCTGCCATCGATGAGCAGCTCAAAGCACTCCAGGGCCGGTTGGGCCAGGGTGCGCCCCGCACGCCGCAGCAATCGGGTCAGCAGGGCCTCATCGACGACGGTGCTCTCCAGTACTTCCGCTTCGACGGTTTGCTGGGAAGAATCTGCTTCGGCCGGGGACGAGGCTGCCATGGTGACCTCCAGAGTGGGTTCAGGTGATCGTTTGGTTGATCCACTCAATGGGGTGGATCCAATCACCTGACCATCATCCAGATCCTGGCCTCACCAGGCCAGGGCCGGATCTCCTCACGCTGATGCGGGAGATCCCCCAGGGAACTGGCTCAGATTTCCGCCAGACCGCTGTCGATGCCGGCTTTGCGTAACTTGCGCAGGGCCCTTTGCACCACCTGGCGACAATATTCACGGCTGCACTCGAGTTGTCGGGCCACTTCTGCCAGGGTTCGCCACTGTTGGCTGCCATCCAACCCGAAACGCATCAGCAGCACGGTGCGTTCCCTGGCGGTGAGATTGGCCCGCTCCAGCAGGGTCCAGACGCAGGCCTGCCGCTCCGCCTGTTCCGCCTGCTCCATTGGCACGGGTTCGTTGCTCGGCAGCACATCCACCAGTTCGGATGAGTCGGCCTTGGAACGCACCGCTCCCTGCAGACTCACCGTGACGCTGCGCAACTCGCAGGCCAGAAGATCCTCCACCTCCACCATCGGCAGGCCAAGGGCCTGGGCCAGTTCGGAGGGTTGTGGGGCCTGGCCGTGAACCTGCAACAGGGATGCCTTGACCGCCCGGAGCCGGGTGAGTTTCTCGTTGACGTTGACCGGGATGCGAATTGTGCGGCTCTGGGTGGAGAGGGCCCGATTCAGACCCTGGCGGATCCACCAGTAGGCATAGGTGCTGAAACGGTGACCCCGGGTGGGATCGAACTTTTCCACCGCCCGGGTGAGGCCGATCGTGCCCTCCTGGATGAGATCGAGAAGTTCCAGTCCTTTTCCCTGATAGCGCTTGGCGAGGTTGACAACCAGGCGAAGATTCGCGGTGATCATCTGCTGTTTGGCCCGCTCCCCCTTTCGAAGTGTGCGCCGCTCCAGATCGGTATAACTGTCGCTCCGGCCCTCCCGTTCCGCTTCAGCGGACCGTTCTTGAAGGGCCACCATGGCCTGCACCTTGCGCCCAAGGGTGAGTTCTTGCTCCGGGGTCAGCAACTGATGACGACCGATCTCGCCCAGAAAAACACTCAGGGAACTCACCATGGGACCACCGCATCACTAGGTTGAACCTAGGCTGCTTCTATCAACAAAGGAAAACCCACAGAAAGGTTTCACCATTAGGTGAACATTTCGCAAAGGTTCATCCATCCAGTTCGCAAAGGTTCATCCATCCAGCCTGCACCCCCCCTTCCTTTCCCCATCCGTGGCCTGCCACGAAGCGGAGGGTTCCTGACGCTACGGTCGAAACTCTGCCGACCATTCCTCCTGTCATGGGTGGCTTCACCGCGATTCTTCCTGAGGTGCTTTCCAGTGCCGCCGTGGCCTATGTGCACTACCTCAGCATCATGATCTGCTTCGCCACACTGGTGGTGGAACGACGACTGATCCAACCAAACCCGGAGCGAAAGACCGCGATTCTCACGGTGATCACCGATGTGGTGTATGGGGTGGCGAGTCTTTCCTTGCTGCTCAGTGGCATCCTCAGAGTTCTGTATTTCGGCCAGGGTAAGGCCTATTATATTGAGAACCCTCTTTTCTGGTGCAAGGTGGGCACCTATCTGGCGGTCGGGGCCCTCTCCCTCTTCCCCACCATCACCTACATCCTCTGGTCCGTGCCCCTGCGTAAAGGCGAGAACCCCCTTGTGAGTGATGGACTGGCGGGCCGACTTCGCCTGGCGATCAACATCGAGCTGCTGGGTTTCGCCTCCATCCCCCTGATGGCCACCCTGATGGCTCGTGGGGTGGGACTGCCCGATTGAGAACCCCATCCCCTCTGCCAGGGCTGGCCGCGGTGGTCTGCCTGCTCGCTCCGGCCCAGGCAAGGGCGCAGGAGTGGGCCGCGGGGTGCTCCCCAGCCGAAACAACCCGCAGCGCGGAAATCTCTTCCCGCCTGATGCCGGCGGCCATCGCTCCCGCTCCCTTCAGCCCCTCCCTGGCCTCCTCGCCACAGGACTACCGCGACCGGCTGAGCACCACGCTGGTGGGATGGCCCCGCATGGACCGGTGGTGCGTCTGGGTGGAGCCCGTCAGTGCGGAGGGTGCCGGGGCCCGATGGGATCGCCAGTGGCTGGGGGCTGTGGAGAGCGCCCTGGCCCGCTGGGGGGAGGTGCTGCCGATCGATCGGACGGACACCGAAACGGCGGCGCAGGTAAGGATCCTGCGTCGCAGACCACCGCTGCGGCTGGGACCGGAGGGCGGAAGCCGCGCCAGCCATGGCAGGGCCATCCTGCGCCTCACGGAGGTTCTCAAGGATGGAACCTGGTGGTTGGAGCCTCGGGTGGAGGTGCTGATCAGCCCGGGGCAGAGGGCTCTGGCCACCGAGGCCACCGCCCTGCATGAGCTGGGTCATGCCTTCGGGCTCTGGGGGCACAGTGATGAGCCGGGCGATGCCATGGCCGGGGTTCCCGGCCCTCAGCCGGTGCTGGAACTCAGCCCCAGGGATCGGGCCACCGTGAACTGGCTCTACGCCCAACCCAGTCCGTTCGGCCGGCCTGTGGATGGCAAGGCCAAGAGTGGGTCCCGCGAACCGCCGTGAGCAGTTCGATGGCAGTAGGCGGCTGTTGATCTGTTGGGTTGAATTCTGCGGCTGCTCCTTCACCCTGCATACGATCAGTTGCTGAACGCATGGTGACCGTGGCGCACATTGCAGTAACGGGGGCATCCGGCAAGACGGGCTGGCGGGTGGTGCAGGAGGCCATCGGCCGGGGCCACGAGGTCACCGCCCTGCTGCGGCCCGCATCGAAGCAGCCGGAGGGACTGGCCGGGGCCCGCATCGTGCGGTTGGAACTGGGTGACCAGCAGCAGCTGGCCGAGGCCCTCAAGGGCTGCGATGCCCTGGTCATCGCCACCGGTGCGAGGCCTTCCCCTGATCTCTTCGGCCCGATGAAGGTGGATGCCCTGGCGATCCGGAGTCAGATTCAGGCCTGCCGGGAGGCCGGGCTGAACAGGGTGGTGCTGGTGAGTTCCCTCTGCAGCGGCCGCCTGCTGCACGTGCTCAATCTGTTCGGGCTCATCCTGATCTGGAAGCGGGTGGGGGAGCGTTGGCTGGCTGAAAGCGGACTGGACTGGACAGTGGTGCGCCCCGGTGGACTGCGGGAGGCCGAAGACAACCTTGACCAGCAAAACGTCGTGTTTTCGGGCGCCGACCAACAGGAAGACGGCGGCATCGCCCGGCGGCTGGTGGCGCGGGTCTGCCTCGACGCGATCGACACCCCTGCCTCGATCGGTCGGATCATCGAGATCACCAGCAACAGCGAGCAGCCTGCCCAGACCCTGGGGGACTGGCTGGCGGCCTGAGCAGAGCCATGCGCAGGGCCCCGATCGCATTCAGCCTCTCCGTCCTGGTGGCAGTGATGGCCGGCTATGGAGCGGCCCGCTGGGGCCGGCTGGATGTCCATAACGCCATCACCAGCTGGTGGGGAGAGGGGCCCGCCAGCAAGGCCACCGGCAGCACCGCCACCGGCGGCACCGCCACGAAACAATCCACGGTCGTCGCCTCCGCTCCTGAGCCCGCCCCACCCCCTGCTGGGCCACCGCTCTATGTGGCTGACACCTGGCAGCAGGCCGCCCGCGCCATCGATGACACCGCAACGATGGCCACCAACCGTGCCCTGATCGGGTTGGCAAGGCGATATCTGGGGCGCCCCTACAACGCCTTCTCCCTTGACAGGGGCCCGGGGGAGCGACTGCAGCTGGATCTCACCCGCTTCGACTGCTTCCTGTTCGTGGAGCAGCTGCTGGCCCTGGTGAACAGTCGCCGCGTCGACACCCAGACCGAAGGGGTGCAACGGTTCACCGATCACGTGCGCCAGTTGCGTTACACCGACGGCCAGGTGGACTACTGCCGTCGCCACCACTACTTCAGCCGTTGGGCGGAGGCCGCAGAACGGCAGGGCTATCTGGTCAACATCACCCGCTTTATGCCCGGAGCGGAAAGCCGCCAGCGTCCGCTCACCTTCATGTCCTCCCACGCGGCCAGCTATGAACCGATGCAGGTGCCCCGCAACAAACGTTGCATCACCGAGCTGGAGCAGGATCTGGTGGTGAACCAGTCCTACGTCCCCCTGGCCCGGTTGGCGGAAGCGATGCCCTCCCTGCGGGACGGGGATATTTTCGGACTGGTCACCCGGGTGGAGGGTCTGGATGTGACCCATGTGGGCATGGTGGAGCTGGGAGCCAGCGGTGTGGACGCGATCCATGCGGCCCCGGGGGTGGGGGTGACCCGCAGCCTGGATCTGGCCGATTACGCCAGCAAAGTGGAGGATGTGATCGGTGTGATGGTGCTGCGGCCGATCCCCAATTCGGATGGGAAGGCGCCGGCGCCATGAGCGGCGCCAGGGTCCTGGGGTACGTCCGGAGCGATCAGCTCAGCGGCCAGACGGGCTTCGCCGAGCAGCTCAAAGAGCAGCCGCGGTGATTGCCCCAGCAGCTCGATCCAGTGGGCCAGATAGGCGGCATGGTGGCATTGGCGAAGAATCGCCGCTGCTCAGGGGTTGAGTCGCTCCTCCTGCCAGCCGGTTTCATTTCTCCAGCGGCGGCGGCGATGGGGGTGATCGCCGAGCTCCAGCAGGTCCACCCGCTCCGATGGCACCCCGCAGCAGGGGCCGCCAGGGGGGCAGGGGGTCGGTCATGGCGGCGTGGTGTGGCTGGATCAACCCTCCGGCTCACCCCACCCGGGCCCGCAGGGCCTTCTCCGCCTCCTCCCGGTCGTCGAAATGCACCTTGGTGGTGCCGAGGATCTGATAGTCCTCATGGCCCTTGCCGGCGATCAGCACCAGATCCTCCGCCTTGGCCCCGGCGATGGCAGAGGCGATGGCGGCGGCCCGATCCCCGTTCACCTGCAGCTCCGTGCCGGCGGGAATTCCCGCCACCACATCCTCGAGAATCCGATCCGGATTCTCCGTGCGGGGGTTGTCGGAGGTGACCATCACCGCGTCGGCGAGGCGGGCGGCGATCGAGCCCATCTGGGGGCGTTTGCCCCGGTCCCGATCGCCACCGCAGCCGAACACGCAGATCAGCCGCCCCTCCGTGAAGGGACGGCAGGCCGCCAGGGCGTTCTCCAGGCCATCGGGGGTGTGGGCGTAATCCACCAGCACCGCCGGACCCGGCTGATGGCCCGGGCCCGGCACCCGCTCCATGCGACCCGGCACCCCCCGGAAGCTGGGCACGGCCTCCAGCAGCCCCGCCAGGGGCAGACCCTGTTGCAGCAGCACCCCCACCGCCTGGAGCAGGTTCATCAGGTTGAAGCGTCCCAGCAGGGGAGACGTGAAGGCACCGCTGCCAACCGGGCTGATCAGGGTGCCCCGGCATCCGGCCGGACCCATCACCAGATCACTGATGCCCAGCTCCGCCTCACCGGGCTCCAGGGAGCCCTTTTCCAGGCAGCCCCTTTGCTGGGAGCTCTGATCGAGCGAGCTTCTCCAGCAGGTCACCCCCTCGGCGGCCAACCGTTCGGCCAGGCGCTGGCCCCAGGGATCGTCAGCGTTCACCACCGCGCCGCCACTCAGCAGGGGCGGGGCGAACAGCAGGGCCTTGGCCTCGAAGTAGGCCTCCATGGAGGGGTGGTAGTCGAGGTGGTCCTGGGTGAGGTTGGTGAATACCGCTCCGGCGAACTGGCAGCCCGCCACCCGGCCCTGATCCAGGGCGTGGGAGCTCACCTCCATCGCCCCGATCCGGGCCCCCGCCTCCACCGCCTGGGCCAGCCTGGCCTGCAGATCATCGGCAAAGGAGGTGGTGTGCTGGGCCGTTTCGCTATGGCCGGGCCAGCGGTTCTCCAACGTGCCGAACAGGGCGGCCGGTTGCCCCGCCCTGGCGGCCAGGTATTCGATCAGATGGGTGGTGGTGGTCTTGCCGTTGGTGCCGGTCACCCCGATCAGGGCCAGGCGCTGGCTGGGCTGGCCCCAGAACGCCGCCGCCAGGCGCCCGGCCCAGAGGGCCACCGGATCGTCCACCACCACCACCCCAGCGGTGGGAGACCCGGTGCGGGCCGCCGCCGGGCCGATCACCGCCGCCGCCGCTCCGGCCGCCAGCACCTCGGGCCAGTAGCTGCCCCCATCCACCCGGCTGCCTGGCAGGCCGATGAACAGGGTGCCGGGACCGACCCGGCGGGAATCACAGCTGACGCTCGACACCTCGGCATCCGGGAGATCCGCCGGAATCGCCAGACCCACCTGACGCAGGAGCGAATGGAGCCGTTCGGTCATGGCGGCCGGGGGCGGGCAAAGGCTGCTGCCCTTTCTAGGTGGAGGAGGGCTCCGGAGCCATGGGCCTCAGCCGCAGGCGTTGTGCTTTCGCAGCCAGCTCCGCAGCCGATCCCCCGCCAGCCGGGGAGACACCCGCGGCAGTTCCCTCAGGCCCGGCGGCCCGTCCGCGTCGCCATCCTGAACCGCCAGCACCGGCACTTCCAAGTCGTAGCGGGCCTTGAGGGCCGGATCCGCGTCGATGTCCACCAGCCGCAGCTCAGGTGGGGGCTCCAGGGCCAGCAGCTTTTCGGCCAGGCCTTCACAGAGGCAGCAGCCGGAGCGGGTGAAGAGCAGAAGAGGTGCCATCAATCGGGCACCGGATCGCAACCGCATTCCGTGAAGGGATGGCAGCGGCAGAGTCGCCCCAGGGTGAGCCAGCCGCCCCGCCAGGGGCCGTGGCGTTGGATCGCCTCGATGCCGTAGGCGCTGCAACTGGGGATGAAGCGGCAGCGGGGGCCCAGCAGGGGCGACAGCCAGCGTCGGTAGAGGCCGATCAGGGCCAGAAAGAGGCGGGCAACCCAGCCGTTTAGGGTGTCAAGTTGGCGCCGCAAGGACCAGGCATGGAGGAGTCCCTCCAGCATGCCGCCTCCCTGCGCCCGGCGCCTGCACCCCTGTCCACCCTGCCGAATCCTTTTCATGTCCCGCTACCGCGGCCCTCGTCTGAGGATCACGCGGCGCTTGGGAGACCTTCCCGGTCTCACCCGTAAGGCCGCCAAACGGTCCTACCCCCCCGGTCAGCACGGCCAAGCCCGTCGCAAGCGCTCCGAATACGCCATCCGTCTCGAAGAAAAGCAGAAACTGCGTTTCAACTACGGCATCTCCGAACGTCAGCTTGTTCGCTACGTCAAGAAAGCCCGCGCCCAGGAAGGTTCCACGGGAACCAACCTGCTCAAGCTGCTCGAAAATCGCCTCGACAATGTCTGCTTCCGGCTGGGCTTCGGTCCCACAGTCCCGGGCGCCCGTCAGCTGGTCAACCACGGCCACGTGAGTGTCAACGGCCGGCTGGTGGATATCGCCAGCTACCAGTGCAAAGCCGGTGATGTGATCACCATCCGGGAGCGCAAGGGCAGCAAGAAGCTCGCCGAAGCCAACCTGGAATTCCCCGGCCTGGCCAACATCCCCCCCCACCTCGAGCTCGACAAGAGCAAGCTCACCGCCAAGGTGATCAGTCGCTGCGAACGGGAATGGGTGGCCCTGGAGATCAACGAACTCCTGGTGGTGGAGTTCTACAGCCGCAAGGTCTGAGGCCTCCACGAGCGGACCTCCGCAGCGACGGCCCGCTCTCCAGATCTGGCAGCCCTCACCTCCCTTCAGGCTTGGTGGGGGCTTTTTGCTGTTGTCGGGCCCCTGAGACAGCGAAGCCCCAGCATGAGCCGATGAGCGGGCGGAAGTGGCAGCATGCAGCCATGTCCGTGCCCATGCCAGCGCCAGCCCTCCCCGCCGATCTGGTGCCGCTGCGCACCGAGTTGGAGCGCCATGGCTTCGAGGTGCGTCTGGCGCCCCCACCGCGAAGGAACGTCTACGGCCTCTATGACGCCAAAGCCCGGACGCTCTGGATCGCCCCGGTGGCCTTCCCCCTGGGCATCGGTCGGCACACCTTTCTGCATGAGGCCACCCATGCGGTCCAGAGCTGTCCCAGCGGCCAGTTGTCCCTGATCGGGATCCAACGGAACTTGGACCCGGTGGTGCGCAATGAGATTCGGGGCATCCTCACCAGCCGCTATGGCCATGGCAACCGGGCCATCGAGCAGGAGGCCTTCCTGGTTCAGGCCCAGCCTGATGGGGCGAGCCTGCTGATCCAGGCCCTGCGCAAGCGCTGTCGTTGACCAGAAGACGCCGGCAAGGTCCGGACCCCATGGGTGGTGAACCCTCGAGGCCAGACCCCGTGGATCCCGACGCCGTGGCGCTGGAGGAGTTACGACGACGCAGCGGGTTGCCGCTGGCGTTGCGGATCCTGGCCCTGGTGGGTGCTTTGTCCTTCGTGTTGATCGGGGTCAACAGCCTGCTGCCCCTCTTCGCTCCCAGCGGGCCCCCTCCCCTTCCCCGGCAGGACCAGAAGAACATGGTTCGATCCTCCGGCGGGTCCAGGGTCTCCAGCCGTGGAGACCCCGTTGCCGATGGTGGCTCCGATAGCTTCAGCGCCGGCGCGACCCGGTACGGGGACTGACTTGGCCCCCCCAGAAACCCGGGCAGACGGGCGGGTTTCCATCGTGATCCCCACCCTGAATGAGGCCACCACACTGGAGGACACCCTGCGGGGGATGGGGCAGCTGGATCCTCCCCCCTGGCAGGTGCTCGTGGTGGATGGGGGCAGCCAAGATGGCACCGTGGCCATGGCGGTGGCGGCGGGCTTCCAGGTTCTGCGCAGTGAGCAGCCCGGTCGCGGGGTTCAGATGAACCTTGGCGCCCGGGCGGCCACGGGGGATCTGTTGTGCTTTCTGCATGCCGATACGAAGCTGCCCGTCGATGGCATCGCCATGATCCGGCGCACCCTGACGAACCGATCGATCGCCGCTGTGGGATTCATTTCCCTGATGGATGGGGCCGGCGGCATCCGCTGGGGCATCTCCTTGATGAACTATCTCAAGACCTATCTGGCGCCGCTGCTGTTTCGCCCGCTGCTGTTCGGCAAAGGCCTGCGACTGCTGTTCGGTGACCAGGTGATGGCCTGTCGCCGGGAGGATTTCTGGGCATGCGGCGGCTTCGACGCCGACCTGCCGATCATGGAAGATGGAGATCTCTGCCTGCGGCTGGTCAGGCGGGGCAGGATCGTGCAGATCCATCGGGTGGTTCGATCCTCCGACCGGCGTGTCCTGAGCTGGGGTCCCTGGAAAGCCGCCAGCATCTATCTATGGATCGGCGTGCTCTGGGGAATGGGCGTTTCACCCTCCACCCTGCACCGCTTCTACGAAGACATCCGCTGATGGTTTCGCCGATGGATCCACCCATCTCACCAGGCCGGCATCACCTCCCATAGGATCCGCCCCACTCCCAGCCGCCATCGCCGAGATGCAGGACCACGTGTATGAGCCGATCGAAAAATTCGGTGAAGGCCTCACCACCCGTCGTCCCTGGAATGTGGCGGCCCTCACGGCGGTGGAACTGCTGAATGGGCGCGTCGCCATGCTCGGCTTTCTGGCGGCCCTGATCGGAGAAGTGATCACCGGCCGGGGGATGGTGGGGCAGCTGGAGCTGATGCTGCGCTGGTACCTGGGCTGATCAGTCCAGCACCACCAGATCCCTGGTTCCATGGCGACGGATCAGATCGCTGAGCACCAGCAGGTCATTGCCGTGAATCAGGCCGATGCAGCCGTCGGTGCCGCTCTGGCGCCCCCGGCCGGCGCTGGGGTCGTGGTGGATGCCCAACCCCCTGCGACCGGTGGGAAAGCGTGGCACCAGGCCGATCCACAGGAACCGGCCCAGTTGGGGATCATCTCCTGGTTGGATGGGCTCGATGTCGGTGACCCGATAGGGCCCGGGGGGCAAAGGGGAGCGGCTGCCCAGCCGTTGCCGATTGGCCTGCTGGCGGCTGGCTCGGCCCACCAGGGCATCGAAGCTCCTCAATTTCTGCCCGGGGATGGCCAGTTGCAGCTCCCAGATCGGATCGCCGCTGCTGGAGAGGACACGGTTGGTGCCCACCAGCGTCATCAACCCCGCTGGGGCTGGCGCCGCGTCGATGGACCGCTGGGCCGCCTGCCCGGCGGTCCAGGGCCCGAGCAGGGCTGCAAGCCCCCAGATCCATGGCCGTAAGGGTCGGCCCATCCGGCAGGTTCGCGAAGGGGACCGTTCATACCGCCCCTGCCGGGGTTCGACAACTCCTGATCAGCCAGGGGCCTTCCGGCTCGGGCCCGGGCGCCGGGCTTCACGGCGGGGCCTCCGCTGAGTCAGAATCTTCATGTTCCGTTACACAAGCCATGACGGTCGGCGAGCTTTTTCTCGAATCCTTCTCCAGCGGGGTCATCACCCCTTCCGAACTCACCTGGCTGACCCATCAACAGGACCGCTTTTCCAGGGTGGAAGAAGCGGCCGCCCTGCGCATCGGGCGGTTGATGGATCAAGGGGCCATCCAGCTCGGCTGCCGGCTGCCCGGCGCCAAACTCCAGCACGACCAGGTGCGGGAGTACTGGATCGAGCCCCTCGGGCAAACTCGGCATCCCGCAACCACCCCAAACCCGTAACAACCTGTTACAGTTCCTTTGCAATCCGTTACAAACCCATGACCACCTCCGAATCCCGCTTTGGTTTCGTTGCCTTCGCTGAGACCTGGAATGGCCGTCTTGCCATGCTCGGCTTCGTGATCGGCCTCGGCACCGAGCTGCTCACCGGTCAAGGCATCCTCAGCCAGATCGGCCTCGGCTGATTCCCTGTTCAGCCATCAATCAGAAGACCTCGGTGGCTGCTGTCACCGGGGTCTTTTTGTGTGGGCGACGGGAGGCGGCATCAGCCCAGAAAGGTCATGGCCACCTTGAGCAGGGCCAGACCGGCCAGGCCGGTGAAGGCCAGCAGAGAAACAGGTTGAACCACGGAACGCCACGTCTGTTGGAATCTTGAGCAATTCTTAAACCCCAGACCGCTTCCGGTCTAGTGCCGCATCAAATCGTCATCAAGCCCACGACGTCCCCGTCGCCCATGCCACGCACCGATCCTGCCCAGCGCGACTCCCGACCGGACGCTCCGCTGGCCCTGTTGAACTTTCTGAAGGGAAGGAGGGGAATGGAGCGGGGGCATCGCAGGCTGGTCCTGCTGCTGCCCCAGCTCGGGGATTTCGACAGTCTCGAATACGCCCAGGCCCTTGCACCTGCCCTGCCGCGGCTTGAAGCTGCCGGGTTCGGCATCCTGGCCATCGGTATCGGAGCGGAGGCGGGCCGGCAACGATTCGCCGCCTTCAGCGGATTTCCCGCCGAGCGACTGCTGGTGCGGTCGGATGCCGCCCTGCATCAGGAACTGGGGCTCTACGAAGGGCTCCAGTGGGTCGGGGGACCCTGGCCGAACCTGTTGCTGATGTGTGCCGGAATCGGCTCACCGGGCACCTTGGCCGAAGTACTGCGCGGATACACGGGCGATCGGGGGGCACCCCAGAGGATCGGCAACGACGAAACCATCCAGGCGGGACCCCTGCCCCCGATCAAAGGATCGTTGTTCGCCCGGGCAGGAGGCCAGGGTTTCCAGCGGCCGTTCGAGCTGGCCACGGTGCGATTGCGCAACATGGCCGAGGTGTTGGCTCATTGGCGCACCTACGTGCCCCGGGACGATTTCCTGACCCAGAGGGGGGGCACTTTCCTGCTCGCTGAGGATGACACCCTCCTCTATCAATTTCGGGATCGGGGCATCCTGGGGTTCTCGGAAACCATGGCCCGGCCGCTCAGTTTTCTGGATGCCTTCCTGGGCTGACCGATCAGCAGGCTGACCGCCCGGTCTTGCCATAAAAAACCGCGGACATGGCGTCCGCGGTTGCTGTGATGCTTTCCCCAATGGAGAGAATTGATGAAGCTGAAGGGATTCAGCCGATGCCCAGCAGGCCGCGGGTGAAGGCCTCGCCTCCGAGGGCGAATTCGGTGGCCAGCAGGGCGATGAAACCGAGCATGGCCATGCGGCCATTGAGCTTTTCAGCCCGTTCATGGAAGCCCCAGCCTTGCTCGGCGGAAACCACTTCCATCTGAGGTTCGGTGGCGAATGCATTCAGGCGTCCACCCTCTTCGGTGGTGACGGTGGCTCCACGGATGGTGGCGCGCTGGGCGGCGGTGGTAGGAGCGGTGGTGGAAGCCTGGGCCATGGGAACCTGTGCGGGTTTCATAAACCTTAACACACTGTTGCGGTTTGTAACGACTCGCCACCGGCCTGGTGGCTCAGCGACCCAGCAGCATCTTGAGGCCAATCACAACCGTGGCGCCTCCAAAGATCCTCTGCAGCTGGTCGTTGGGCAGGCTTGTGGCCAGCCGCGCGCCCATCAGGCTGCCGAGCAGAAAGCCCACACAGATCAATGCTGCGATTCGCAGGTCCACATACCCCTGCCTGTAGTAGGTCCATGCCCCGAGCAGGCCGATCGGAGGCACCATCAGCGCCAGAGTGGTGCCCTGGGCCTGCTGCTGGGAGAGGCCCACCAGGAACACGAGAGTCGGCACGATGATGATGCCTCCACCGATACCGATCAGGCCGCTCAGGATGCCGGCCACGATTCCCAGCAGTACGAACAAAAGCGTCTGGGTCATTGTGCTGGCTGGGATCGGTTTCGTCGCAGGCCAGTCTGCAACCACGGCATGGCCTTGACGATTGGTGCTCAGAATCGGCAACCAGGACAGGAACAAGGATGCCGCGTGAGAGATGAAAAAGATTGCGTAAAATAGTATTTATTTAACAATATTTAATTAACAATGTAACCAAATTGGTCAGAAGTCCATCGGCTGCAGATCAATTGCGGCGTTGCAATGGGTAACTTTCTCAACTGATGCTCCCAAGCTGATGCGAGAACCGACTGTTGACACTGCTGAAAATGTACAGCCAATCAACAACTGGTGACTTTTCATCCCTGCTCCCGATCGGATCTTGATCGCGGGAAGAGCTGCCAATCATTCAAGCCGCAGGGTAGCTGCGGCATGTTTACAGTCAGGTTGTTACAATTAGGTTGATATATGAATATCCTCAGGTATGTAAATGAAGGTTCAGAGTTGCAACTCACCGGGATCGTCATCTGCGATTTCACCTGCACCGGCTGAGCCAAGCAGGGCGGCTTCAAGTTCCATGCGCTGCTCCATTTGCCGCAGGAAATAGCCGGTCATCATGGCGGAGGCCAGCAGACCTGCCAGGTTGTCGCGACTGGCCTGAACCTTCACTTCAAATTGTTCACCGGGCAGCATGCCCAACAGGCCTTGGACATTGTGGCGGATGATGTCCTGAATGTCACCCGTAGCAGACTTGGCGACCCGATGCAGGACGTCAGGGGATTGCTCCTGCAGATACTGGATCAGTGAGTTGCCACCGATCGCTTCGTTGTCGGTGGTCAGGAACTCAGGATTAAACATCTGATCATCCGGGCGGACTGGTTGTTGCTGAGGCCTGGACAGGAGCGTCTGGGCGTGTTCTTCGCAACACCTCGACACCTTACCCCAGTTCCACTGATTTTCCGGGCCCATCCTCGGGGGAGAACCGTATCGGACCGAAGCGCCCCGGGGGCCAGTAGCGCCAGACGGCTGTGCCGATCACCTCCCGATCGGGGAGGGGACCCCAGAGGTGGGAATCCAGGCTGGCATTGCGGTTGTCGCCCAGTACCAGCACATGGCCAGCCGGAACCGTCAGGGGGGGGAGGGTGTAGTCCATTGGTTGCAGGGCCCAGTCCGGTTGCTGCGGTTCGCCGTTGCGCCAGAGCCGCCCCTCCCTTACCTCAACCCGGTCTCCGGCCAGGGCCACCACCCTTTTGATCAGGGCAGCCCCGGGGTCGTAGCCCGCCTGACGCAAGGCCGCGGGTGGATGGAAAACGACGATCTCTCCGGGACGCAGGGGCAGCTTCAGCCGGGGGCGCAGCTTCTCCACCAGGATGCGGTCCTGCAATCGGAGCGTGGGCAGCATGGAGCCGGAGGGGATCCAGCGGGGCTCAATCACGATCCAGCGCAACAGCAGAGCCAGCAGCAGCCAGAGCAGCAGGGAACGGCCCTGGCGCAGCAGGTCCGCCGCCAGGCTGGAGCCCGATCGGGTCGGGTCCGTCGAGCCCGGAGTCATGAAGTGCTTAAAGATGATCACCCCATCCTGCAGGGGCCGGCTCTGACCCGTATGCCATCCCGCGCCGAACAATCCCCCACCCCTGGGCAGGAGCCGACCGATACCACTGGTGTTGCCCTGCGGTTGCTGCTGGCCCTGCGGCGGCATGGCCTGGGTCATGTGGTGATCTGCCCGGGTAGTCGTTCGGCACCCCTGGCGGTGGCGGCGGCCCTGCTGGAGTGCTGGGATCTACGGCTCCATACCGCCCTCGACGAACGCTCCGCGGCATTTTTCGCCCTCGGCATCGGCAGGGCTCTGGGGAGACCAGCCGCGGTGATCACCACCTCCGGGACCGCTGTCGCCAACCTGCTGCCCGCCGCGGTGGAGGCCGACCACAGCTCGATTCCGTTGCTGTTGATCAGCGCCGATCGACCGGCCCGCCTCAAGGGGTGCGGTGCCAATCAAAGCGTCAACCAGGAGGATTTTCTGCGCTCCAGTTGTCGCTGGGTGGGTCAGGCGGATCCGGATGGCCTCGAAGGGATGGCCAGCGCGGATCTGGATCGGCTGGCCGCGGAGGCGATGCTTCGGACCACCGGTCAGGGGGGGGAGAGCGCCACGGCGGCGGGCCCAGTCCATCTCAACCTGGCCTTCGACGAACCCCTTCATGCGGATGCCCCCCGGTTGGCGGCCCTGGCCCGGGAGTTGGCCGAGGCGTGGCCCGGAGAGCCTGCCGGTCAGGCGGAGACCGGGTCGGACGTCGGGATCGGCCCCTGCCCCCAGCCAGCTCCGCCCCTGCTCCTCGACCCTGATCGTCCCGGTGTGGTGGTGGCGGGTCCGTGGTGGGGGGATCCGTCGGCCTGGAACGGCCATGTGGAGGCCCTGCGCCGCTGGCAACGCCGCACGGGCTGGCCCGTGCTGGCCGATGCTCTCTCAGGGCTGCGGGGGCTGGGGAATCTGGAGCTGATCGGTGCCTACGACCTGGTGCTGGAGTGCCCCCCACCCCATCTGGACGCACCTCAGGTGCTGCGTCTCGGTCCCCTCCCGGCCAGCCGGCGGTTGCAGCGGTGGCTGGAGCGGCTCGAAGCGGTGCAGGTGCTGGTCAGTGAAAGGACACACCGTCCCCTCGACCCCTTGCGGCGGATCAGGGGCCAGTGGAACGGCGGGCTGGCGGACTGGGTGGCGGCTGGGCTGGGTGCTTCCGACCGACCAGCCCTTCCAGGGCCAGCCCCTTTGGGGCCAGCCCGTCTGGGGCCAGCCCCGGAGGAGAGCCGCGCCCTGGCCCGCCGCTGGCAGAGGGCCGAGCAGCGGGTGCAGGCACTGCTCGATCAGGAACTGGCCGAGCCAGCCGCTCTGGGGAGGGGCTGGAGCGAACCGGGGCTGGCCCGCTGGCTCAGCCGCCAGCTACCGGCCGATCGCCCCCTGATGCTGGCCAACAGCAGCCCGGTGCGGGACTGGGAGCTGTTCGCCGCTCCCACCGCTCCCTGGCGGATCGTCCATTCGTTTCGCGGCGCCTCCGGCATCGACGGCACCCTCTCGATCGGCGCGGGGCTGGCCACCGCCCACGGCAGCCTGGTGCTGGTGACGGGAGATCTGGCCCTGCTGCACGACAGCAACGGCTGGCTCTGGCGTTCCCAGCTGCGGGGCCGGCTCACCGTGGTGCTGATCGACAACGGCGGCGGCGGCATCTTCGAACAGCTGCCGATCCGCACCGAACCGGAGGCCGCCAAGGATTTCGAACGCCTCTTTGCCATGCCCCAGGGCATCGACGCCTGTGCCCTGGCGGCCGTGCACGGGGTGCCGGGCCGCCGGGTGCGGCAAGGGGGGGAGTTGGCAGCCGCCCTGGCCTGGGCGCTGCAGCAGCCCATGGCCCTGGTGGCGATCGGCACGGATCGCAGGGGCGACGCCGCCCTGCGCCAGCGCCTGCGCACAATGGCGGCAGAGGAGTTGGCCCAGCCATGAAAGCCGGATCCCCCCCGGGTGTCCCCCCCGCGGTCCAGTGGCGCCAGACCGGCAACTACGAGGACATCCGCCTGGAGTTGAGCGGCGAGGGGCTGGCCCGCGTCAGCATCAACCGGCCGGAGAAGCGCAACGCCTTCCGCCCCCGCACCGTGCGGGAACTGTGCGATGCCTTCACCCGGCTGCGGGACGACACCCGCATCGGCGTCGTGCTGTTCACGGGGGCCGGGCCGGCGGCCGACGGGGTGTGGGCCTTCTGTGCCGGCGGCGACCAGAGCGTGCGGGGGGATGGCGGCTACCTGGATGAGGACGGGCTGGCTCGCCTCAACGTGCTCGACCTGCAGCGGTTGATCCGCAGCCTGCCCAAGGTGGTGATCGCCCTGGTGGCGGGGTATGCCATCGGCGGGGGCCAGGTGCTGCATCTGCTCTGCGACCTGAGCCTGGCGGCGGAGAATGCCGTCTTCGGCCAGACGGGGCCCCGGGTGGGCAGTTTCGACGGGGGTTTCGGGGCCGGCTACCTGGCCCGGGTGGTGGGTCAGCGCAAGGCGCGGGAGATCTGGTTCCTCTGCCGGCGCTATTCAGCGGCCGAGGCCCTGGAGATGGGACTGGTGAATGCCGTGGTCCCCCTCGATCGGCTGGAAACGGAAGGGGTGGCCTGGGGCCGGGAGGTGCTGCGCCACAGCCCCACGGCCATCCGCTGCCTGAAAGCGGCCTTCAACGCCGAAACCGACGGCATGGCGGGGATACAGGAACTGGCCGGCCAGGCCACCCACCTCTTCTACCGGACCGAGGAGGGCCAGGAGGGACGCAATGCCTTCCTGGAGAAGCGGGAGCCGGATTTTTCCGATCGTCCGTGGTTGCCGTAGGAAGCCAGGGTGGCTCCGGTGCCGGAGCAGAAAGAGGCGTTGAGAAAGCAATAAAAAGGGGAGAGTGGCTACTCCCCCTTTCCAACGATGGGTGTTGCCGCCTGCCTTCAGAGCCGATACTTCCCGGCCTGCTTGACGCGGCGGCGCAGACGGCGGCTCCAGCCCAGGGCCATGCCTGCTCCGATGACGGGAAAGGGTGCTGGCACCGCTTCCATTGAGGGGACGAATGTGGTGATCGGGGTCTGGGTGATGGTGATGGCGTTCCCAGTGATACCAGTGATACTTGCCCCCGTCACGAAAGCCATGACATCATCTGGATCCAGCATGTTGGCAACATCAATGCCATCGATACGGAAACATTCCAGGGGAGTGGAAAGTGTAACGGTAACTCCACCTGTCAAAGTTCCCAATGGATCAGTGAACGTGGCACAAGAATCATTGGATCCGAATAAATTATAAGTGTTATCGAAAGGAAGAGTGGGTGCTTGCACTTGAGCAAACAGAGCGTTCTCTATAAAGTAATCATAGCCAATGGCAATGTCTGGATCAAAGAAGAAGAAGTCGTTTACATTAATCTGGCCTTCAGCAAAATTGAAGATGAACGCTCCTGTATCTTCATTCACTTCACCAGGAAGGAAGGGATCCTCTTCTGTCCCCTCACCTGTGGGCGGTGGCGGTTCAACTGTGACCTGGCAGTTCTCCAGTCTGGAGGATGGAACTTCGGCCCCAGAGTAGGTGCCAGCGAAAATGGGCCCGAAATAGGCGCAACCATCACTTGGATCAGAGGACGTGGGCCGCGAGAATCCCTCATCAAAACTGAGCCTGTTGTTTCCGTAAGCAATGCCCTCTTGTTGACCATATTGAAATACATTGAAAATTGAATAATCTAAGAGCTCAGGGTTTTCGTTTCCATCATCGAAATAGGTTTGATTTGAAAAATATGCTCCTATAGTATAAGACCCTGGCGTTAAAATTTGGGGGGTTTCGAGGAGAGACCAGAAATATGCACCTGCGCTTCCAAATGCTGGTGGCTGTGGAGTAGCGGCTGAAAATGCCTGAAACGCAATATCCGTATCAGTTGGCGGGGGAGATTGAGGTAATATGACACTATTAACAATGTTGCCAAAGCTATCCCAAATCCCAACTTCAACAGGATCAATCAAGCCATCGAAGTCTGGATCAATGACGCCAAGATGGGTGAGCGTGAAACTGCCACCGCTCGAAACCGAGAAGTCATATCCGATAGTGGTGGGTGGAACTGTGAAGTTCACGAAGCCATCAAACTCAACTGGTTCGATCGCAGGGGGGGGGCGCAATCGAGACCTGAGCGAAAACCGGTTGAAACGGCAGTATCGATCCGCCGACAAGAATGGCCGCGATAGTACGGATTGTGGTGGAGACGGCCATAAAATGCAAATGGAAGAAGTTAATTGAAGCTTGGGTGGAAGAAGGGAGGAGCTTTCTCAACCAAACGGACTATGTCAGCAATATCTTTTAAATTGATAGGCGTTTATGGTTATATTTCAGTGAGTCCAGCCTTAAGGAACCTCTGAAAAACCCGATGGAATCAGTCCAGATCCAAGACTGAGACTTGCGCGAATGGCTGCTCCCCTCCAACTGGGCTTTACGGACTACGAGCAGACCTACGCCAAGAAGAAGACACGCCGCCAGCTGTTCCTGGAGGAAATGGAAGCCACGGTTCCTTGGGAAGTTTTTCTGGAACTGATCCGGCCTGTGTATCACCAACCTTCTACGAAGGGAGGACGACCTCCCTTCCCTCTGGAGGTGTAGCCAGAGGCTTCCGCGCAGCGGTTGCTTCGAATCCACCTGCTGCTGCAGTGGTTCACGCTTTCGGATCCATTGATGGAGGAGATGCTGATCGATACCCCCTGCTTCCGCCGCTTTGCAGGTATCGACATGGTCGAGGACCGAATCCCTGATGAGAGCACGATTCTCAACTTCCGCCACCTGCTGGAAGAGCACAGCATTGCCGAGCAGATTCTTGAAAGTGTGAATCAGGTGCTGACGGACAAAGGCGTGATGCTCAGGGAGGGGATGATCCTTGATGCGACGATCATCAATGCCCCCAGTTCAACCATTACCGAGGCCGGAGGCCGAGCGTGGCGGAGCCACTAGAACAAGAAGGGCAAGAGGGATCCAGAAATGCACTCGGTGGCCAAGGGCAACCAGTGGTTCCACTGCTTCGCAGAAGGCTTCGCCTATGGGATGCGCTGCCACAACCGCTACGCGGAAGCCAAGGGCTACGGCGTTGATGCAGCCTCGGGTTTGGTCCACTCTGTGGTGAGTACGGCAGCGAACGTGCATGAGCTGAATACAGCAGCTGACCGTGTCCATGGCGACGAACATGTCATCTACGGCGATGCAGGCCACATCGGCATCGAAAAGCGTGACGCCTTCACAAACTCCGAGGCTGAGTTGCTGATCGCCATGAAGCCCGGCCAACGCCGAGTGCTACCGGAAACCCCGGAGGGCAAGCTTCTTGATCTGCTCGAGACAGCGAAAGCTCATTTCCGCGCCAAGGTGGAGCACCCGTTTCGGATCATCAAATGTCAGTTTGCTTTCCGGAAGGTCTTCTACCGGGGCATCCGAAAAAACGACCTCAAGTTGAAGCTCCTATTTGCACTGGCAAATCTGTGGATGATTCGGCAACGATGCCCTGCTCCGGCATGAGGAATAGGCTCAGTGTGTCTTTCTGAAAGGAATATCCATAAAAACAAGGCAAGATATCCAGGAAAACACCACAAATCAGTCTTTCACGGGAAGCAGTGGCGAAAATGAGGAAGGAATGCGCTCATCGCTGTCTCATGGACGAGACTGAAACGGGCATTTGCGGATTAATCCGCCTTGATCAGTGCTTCCTTAAGCCTTCCGATTCCAGGGCGGCTTCCCTGGGCTGATGGATGGTCTGTTCCAGGAGCCTTTTTGAGCGATCGGTGTCAGGCCGGTGGCTGCCTGCCTGCCCATACGATCAATCAGCACTCCCCTCTCAAGTCCTGTCATGGCCAGGTTTGATCCTGCTGGGGACCAGCCCGCCTCCATCGTCCGGCCCAACCCCTGCAACGGCACCACCCCCTTGGCTGTGTCTGGGATCCAGCTTCTGGTGGCTCTTCTGAGCCTCGTCCCCAGCGGTGCTCCTTCCCTGGCCGGTCCAGCTCAGAGCCCGCCATCAGCGTCCAGGTCCGCCCCCAGCTTTTCCCGCGTTATCGAACTGCCCCAGGATGTGCCGGTGGTTCTCCGCCAGCAGGTCGGTCGCCATCTGGTCCTGTCCCGCAGCGAGCGGCAGCTGCTGTTGATGGAGGACGGCGAGGTGCTGCGCCGTTTCCCGGTCGCGGTAGGCATGCCGGGATGGGAAACACCCCCCGGGCAGTTCAGCGTGTTGGAGAAGATCAGCGACCCGATCTGGGAGCACCCGGAGAACGGTTCCCTCACCCCGGCCGGTGCCTCCAACCCCCTGGGCAGCCGCTGGATCGGTTTCCACCGCGACTGCCAGGGCCGCAGCGCCTGGAACGGGGAGAAGATCCTGGATGTGAAGGGATGCGTGGTGATGGGTTTCCACGGCACTCCCCATCGCTGGACTGTGGGTCATGCCGTTTCCCATGGCTGCGTGCGCCTCTATGAAGAAGATGTGCGGGAGCTCTTCCGGCTGGTGGAGGTGGGAACCCCGGTGACCGTGTTGCCCTGAGACCAGCCCCGTAGAGTTGCGTTTCCTTGTTTGGATTCCCCCATGCGCGTGTTGGTCGCGGCTGCGGAATGCGCCCCGATGGTGAAGGTGGGTGGCATGGGAGACGTGGTGGGATCCCTGCCACCAGCCCTGGCGGCCCTGGGACATGACGTGCGCATCATCATGCCGGGATATGGAAAGTTATGGAGTCTGCTGAAGATACCGGCGGAGCCGATCTGGCGCGGTTACACGATGGGCAATGAATTTGCCATCTTCGAAACCCGCCACCCCACCGCTGACTTGCCGATCTATCTGGTGGGCCATCCCGTATTCGATCCCGAGCGAATCTACGGGGGGGAAGATGAAGACTGGCGCTTCACATTCTTCGCCAGCGCCACGGCTGAATTCGCCTGGAACGGATGGAAGCCCCAGGTGCTTCATTGCCATGACTGGCATACGGGCATGATTCCGGTGTGGATGCATCAGGACCCTGAGATCAGCACGGTGTTCACCATCCACAACCTCAAGTACCAGGGCCCCTGGCGTTGGAAGCTCGACCGCATGACCTGGTGCCCCTGGTACATGCAGGGAGACCACACCATGGCGGCGGCCCTGCTCTACGCCGATCGGGTCAATGCCGTATCACCCACCTATGCGAAGGAAATCCGCACGGCGGAGTACGGCGAAGGGCTGGAGGGGCTGCTCAATTTCATCAGCGGCAAGCTGCGCGGCATTCTCAACGGCATTGATGTGGAGGCCTGGAACCCCGCCACCGATCCCACCCTGCCGGCCAACTTCAGCGCTGAAGACCTGGCTCCCCGCGCCGCCAACAAGCGGGCTCTGCAGGAACGCATGGGGCTGGAGCAGAAACCTGGCTCCTACCTGATGGGGATGGTGAGCCGGTTGGTGGACCAGAAGGGGGTGGATCTGCTGCTGCAGGTGGCCGACCGGGTGCTGGCCTACACCGACAGCCAATTCGTGGTGCTGGGCACCGGCGATCGAGGCTATGAATCGGGTCTGTGGCAGATGGCGGCCCGCCATCCCGGCCGTTTCGCCGTCTTCCTCACCTACGACGACGCGCTCTCCCGCCTGATCTACGGCGGTTCGGACGCCTTCCTGATGCCCAGCCGATTCGAGCCCTGCGGCATCAGCCAGCTGCTGGCGATGCGCTACGGCTCGATTCCGGTCGTGCGCAAGGTCGGTGGGCTGGTGGATACCGTGCCGCCCCATGACCCGGCTCTTCACACCGGCATGGGGTTCTGCTTCGATCGCTACGAGCCTGTGGATTTCTATACCTCGATCGTCCGCTCCTGGGAGGCCTTTCGCCATGTGGACAGCTGGCGGGAACTGCAACGCCGGGCCATGGGGCAGGACTACAGCTGGGCCCGCTCAGCCGCCGAGTACGACGCGATGTTCAAGGACGTCTGTGGCGTCAAGGAACCCACCCCGGACGCCCAGCAAGTGGAGCGCTTCTCCCAGGGACAGGGGGCCGATCCGAGCCTGCGGCCCGGAGCCGATGCCGCACCCCCACCGCAGCCGGAAGCGGGCAAGGGACCACCTCCCCGCAGCCGCAATCCCCTGGCCCTGCTGCGCCGCCGATCCGAGGGCTGAAGATCGAGCCCCCTCCCTGCAGCCGAAGCCTTCCAGCTAGGGCCGCCCATGCCGGAATTTCCCCCGTCCAATGGCGATCCCGCGGCCCCCAGCCGAGATTTGCCGGCGCCCTACGTCAACCCCTGGACGCTGCTGGGCCGCGACCTGCGGGCCGTGCTGGCCGGCCTGGTGCTGAAGGCCCGGGAGCTGTGGCGCCGCAATCGAGCCGCCGACCTGCCCAGACCCGGATTCTGGCCCCGGGGGGCCGCCCCCCTGTTCTGGCCCCTGGTACTGACGGGTGGACTGGTGCTGGCCGTGGCCATGGGGCGCCTGATCAGGCTGCCGGCGGGGACGTCGGACAAAGGAGAGCCGACGGCTCCCCCCGCCATCGTTCGCGAAGGGGACTCCGGCGACCGGGCGGCAGGGTCGGAAGGCAGCAAGGCGCCGGAGCGGATCCCGAACCCTGTCCTGCCGGACAAGTCCCCGTCCGGGCAACCCCTGCCCGATCCAGCCATTTCCCCGCAGCCGCTCCCGCAGGTCCCTGAATCAGCCAACGGGGAGGTGGCCCCGGTGGCCCCCCCGGAGATGACCCCGGAAATGGCGGCTCTGAGGGTCGATGACCTCGACCACCTGATTGGGGAGACCCGGGCCGATCCCGCCGCCGGCCGCCTGGAGCTCCGGCTCAGCCCAGCCTTTGGGGCCCTCAGCGACGGGGAACGAAGGCGCTGGGCGGAACGCTGGCAGGAACGGGCCGCAAGCCTGGGCTACGGGGATCTGGAACTCCGTTCCTCCACGGGCCGGTTGCTGGGTAGAAATGCCCTGGTGGGATCGGGCATGATCCTGCTGGAACCGGAAGGAACGCTCTGATGGCCCTGTCGATGGACCAGCTGGTGGGGCTCTGGGGACCCTGCGTCGGGGAGTTCCCCGCCAACGCCACCATCGAGCGGGTCTGCAGCGACAGCCGCGGGGATCTCAAGGGCGCCCTGTTTGTGCCCCTGGTGGGGGAGCGGTTCGATGGCCACAGCTTTCTGGAAACCGCCCTGGCCGAGGGCGGGGCGATCGCGGCGGTGGCCGGCTGGGACCGGATCTCGATGACCACGGCGGCATCCCTGGCGGCCCGCACCGCCCGGCCCCTCTGGCGGGTCGAAGACACCCTGGGCGCCTATCAGGATCTGGGGCGGCTCTGGCGCCGCTCCCTGGCGGCGCCGCTGGTGGCCGTGACCGGATCGGCGGGCAAGACCACCACGCGGGAGTTGATCGCCGCTGCCCTTGCTCCCCTGGGGCCGGTGCTGGCCAGCAGCGGCAACGAAAACAACGATGTGGGCGTGCCCCTGACCCTGCTGAAGGCCGATCACGACACCGCCGCCCTGGTGGTGGAGATGGGCATGCGGGGGCTGGGGGAGATCGAGCGGCTCTGCCGCTGCGCCGAGCCCGATATGGCGGTGATCACCAACATCGGCACCGCCCACATCGGCCGCCTGGGCAGCCGCGAGGCGATCGCCCGGGCCAAATGTGAGATCACCACGGCCCTGCGGCCGGATGGCCTGATGGTGATTCCGGCCGGCGATCCCCTGTTGGAGGCGACCCTGGCCAAGGGGTGGACGGGCCGGGTATGCCGGGTGGCCCTGGCCGATGAGATCAGCTCCTTTGCCAGCGACTGCCCGGCGGCGGATCTGGTGGGCCGGCTGGATCCGGCGGGGGAAGGGGATGTGGACGGGGAGGGAGCGCCGTTGCTGCTGGAGCGGGCCTGCCTGCCGGGGGAACCGATCGGAGGCCGTCCCCCGGCGGGCTGGGAGGGTCGACGCTTCAGGGTCCCCCTGGCCGGGCGTCACAACGCCCGCAACCAGCTGCTGGCCCTGGCGGTGGCGGCCGAGCTGGGGGTGGAGCCCGGGGCGATCGAGAGCCTGGCGGTGGCCGTGCCCGGAGGCCGCAACCGGCGTCGGGAGATCCATGGGGTGGGGGTTCTCGATGAGACCTACAACGCCTCGCCGGAGGCGGTGCTGGCGGCCCTGGATCTGCTGGGGACCCAGCCGGGCCGCCGCTTCGCGGTGCTGGGCACCATGCTGGAACTGGGAGAACTGAGCCTGGAGCTGCACAGGCAGGTGGCCCAGCGAGCGGCGGCCCTGGGGCTCGATGGCCTGGTGATCGTGGATGCGGGGCCGGAAGGGGCAGCGATGGCGGCGGCGGCTCAGGGCCTGTCCCGTCTGATGCGGGTGAACACTCCCCCAGAGGCGGCGAGCCCCCTGATCGAGTGGTTGCGTCCGGGGGACCACCTGCTGCTCAAGGCCAGCCGGGGGGTGGCCCTGGAGCAACTCATGCCCCTGCTGGAGCAGGGGCTGGCGGGGGGTTGGGGGGTGGGGAGGTGGTGATCGAGCTTCAGCCGTCCTCAGGATGCAGCGGGATCAATCGATCGATGCACTGCTTGATGGCAGACCCTGCATGCTGTCGCCAAGTTATCCATCAGACGGCCACTTGCTTGATTAGCCATGGCTGATCAATAATTATTAAGGTCTCAATCATGCCTGCGCTGAACTTACTGGACCCAATCCGAACCGCACACAAGCAAACGCAAGAATGCGAAAGCCCGTCAGGAAATTTATTCTTATCTATTATACAGATTTTTGGTATAAGATTGTAGCAATATTTTACCCTTTTCCTTGCTCCCATGTCAGATGACGATACTCTGATTGAGTCGGTCAAGTTCTTGCTGAAAAGCGTCAAGCAACTGAGCGATCGATTCGTGGAGTCGGACACCCGAGTGCAGCGTGCCTTTGATGGTGTAGCAACGGATGTGAATGATCTGCTGGATCGCGTGGAGCGGATGGAAAAAGATCTGATTCTTTTCCGTGATAACGCTGCTTTACCTGAGCGATCTTCCCAAGCCCCCAGCCTTCCGGTGCGAGCGGGCACCGAGGAGCAGATCGTGCCCGCCATCAACCTCTCCAGGGAGGCCGTGCTGGATGCCTATGTCAACACCCCCATCCTGCTGCAGCCCTTCAGCAGGCCCTGTGCCGTCACGGGCAGAACCCTGAGCGGCGAAATCGAGCAGGTGGAGCTGGAGATGTTCAGCCAGGGCACCACCTGGGCACTTGAACTGCTGGAGGGGGGTTGGATCCTGCTGCCCAGGCCGGGCAGCCTGGAGCGACGGGCCCAGCTCCAGTCGCTGGAGCGTCTGTTCGAGGTGGAGGGAGTTTCAGCACTGCCGGCCACCCTGCACCTGCTGACTCCTGCCACGGCGATTGCCGTGGAACATGGCCGCCGCTGGCAGCTCGATCAGAAGGGCCGGCTGAGCATTCAGCCTGATCCGCTCCATCAGGGCAGTGGGAACAGGCTGCAGGCGATCGAGGAACGGCTCTCCAGGCTGGAGGACAGACTTCACCGCGATCGGTGAGTCATGCAGCGACAATCACCACCCCTTTGTTGACCACTCCCCAACCTGCCTTGGTTGGGATCACCTCCGCAGCCCGGAGGAGCTCGGGAACAGTCACGGCTTCTCGCTTGTAGTCGAAGATTCCTTTCTGCGGCTGGTTGGCGCTGAAACTGCCCAGGGTCTGCACGGTGGGCAGAAGCCAGTGGTTGTCACCCCGTGTCACCAGCAGGTAACTGCCGCCGCCATGGACCTCCATCAAGCCTGTGGGTGTGGACGAAGTTCCCCGCTGCAGGGCTTCCTCCGATTCCAGGGTGATGTTCAGTTCGGCACTGACAAGGGATCGGAGCAGGGCTTTGTCGCCGCGGTTGAGCGCGGCGACGCAGTCGTTGCAGTTGGGCAGATCAGGCTCACCGGTGGATTCCAGCTCGGGAGAATCCTGGAAACCGAGCTCAGGCGAGGTAGGCGACCAACTGCCCTGGGGAGCGGGGAGATTGATTTCGGAGAGCTGGTTGAGCCGATCAAGGCTCGCTTTCAGCACGTTGTAGTGGTAATTGAGCGACTCAATCTGGCTGGCATGACTCTGAAGTGTCTGGCGGTCCTTCTGCCAATCGCTGCGAATTCTGGCTGAAGAATCCTGAAGACTGGCTAATTCTGTTGTTCTGTTCAGATTGGAAGTTTCCTGGCTGGTTCTGAACTTCCTGAGCCGCTGATCGAGCGCTTCGATGGTCTCCAACAGCTGATGATGAGACCGGTTGACACGCCATAACCCCACCCCCGCTCCACTGGCGAGGAGGAAGCCGAGGATGCCGATGATTTCCCATCCTGAGTCGGGCGTTGGGATCCATCCTCGCGATGGCTTGGTGCCAGGAGAGGCGGGTGTTGCGCCGGCAGCTGGGGAGACAGCCTGGGGAACAGGGGCCTTTTCTTTGGTCGGTGGGGGGTTGGCAGGCTCAGCCCGGAGCTTCGTGGGACAGAGGGGGCCAAGGCTCAGCAGGACCAGGCTCAGGAGAACTGGAGTGAGGGGAAAAGAGCGGTTCTGATGAAGCATGATCCAAACGGCCGGATGGGGAATCTCTGATCAGTAGCGATCGGCCCATTGCTGGGCCAGGGTATGGATCAGGGCCTTGAGACCAAGCATGAATCCGGGTTCCGGCTCCAGTTCGGCCACCTCCTTGCCAACCCGTTGAAGGCAGAGATTGCGCACCTCAGTTTCCACCTTGTTCCAGAGAGAATCGGATCGGGCCAACTTGCGAATCGGCAACAAGCTGGCGATCCGCAGGTTGGAGATGGCCTCATCGTAGTTGGCCACAAATTGCCGCAGTTGATCAAGACTCGTGAGGGCGTAGGTATCAACCACACCCGCTTCCCTGGCAACGGCGACCCGATCCAAGGGTCCAAACAACTGTTCATTGATCTGCATCGCTTCCCCGGCAAACATCAGCTCATCCCTGGGGTCGAAATCACCCCGCAGGTTCTTGCCCAGGCTGATCAGACCACAGGCCGTCTCGTCCTTGTAGGCATCAGAAAGGGTGGTGCTTGCCGCAGCATCGATCGCATCGTTGAAGCCGGCACTCTTGCGTTGCAGAACTTCCAGCAGTTGATCGCTGTCACAGCCCCTGCTGAACACACCACTGGGATCCAACCAGTTGAGGAATCTCGCCCCGTTCCCCCCCAGATAGACCGGGGTGGGGACCCTGCTGCTGATCACATCGGACTGATCGAGAGCCCGGAGGATCAGGCCCAGATAGTGGTACAAACCTCCGAACCCCACCGCCATCAGGCTGATGAATTCCAGCAGCTGGGGCTGCTGCTCGGAACGGAAGATCGGCAGGCGATCGGAAAGCAGTTCGTCGGACTCGTAGCGAAGGCAGTTGTCGACCCAGCTGTGGAAATTTCGATCCTGTCTGAGCCTGGCGTCGTTGTCGCCGATCTCGCCGGTGGTGCTGGGGGCAAACAGGAAGCGGATGAAGGAAGGCTTGCCCTGCAGGATGTTGGTGCAGAGATCGTGGCCCGCGAACGGCAGCGACACCTGATGGACCAGGGTGTTCTCCTGCCAGATGCTGAGATCGGTGGTACCTCCTCCCACATCCAGGCAGGAGGTATGGACCAGGTGCCGATTCAGGTAGTTGCCGAAGTAACTGGCGAAGGCCACCGCTTCGGTCTGGAGTCCCCCCTTGCCACCGTCCTGGAAGATCTGGTGCCGCAGACCGGTGAGGCTGGTCAGGTCTGTGCAGAGGTCATTCCACAGGCGCTGATATTGACGCGCCTCATTGGGGGAAAAGGCACTGGGGTAAGACACGGACCACTCAATCTGAGTGGCACCGGTGGCGGCCGCGTTGGCGCTGATCAGCAGGGCCAGCTCCTGCAGGAATGGTTTCTGATATTGCAGCTGGCGCCACTTGAAACCCGTGCGGATGCCCGCGCCGCGAAAGGCGAAGGCATTGGCGCTGGGCCACTGCACCCGGGCCTCATGAAACAGCTTGGGAACGGTCCCCTTGATTTCCTGCCAGCCATAGAGATTGATGGCGGTGGAGGTGGGCGGGTTGGTGCCCTTGGGGAGCAACACCTCTGGAATGAAGTACTGATAGAGCAGGTTGAGCTGGTTTTCCTTCTGGGCCAGGGTGAGGGGAATCAGGCGGGTTTCGAGCGGTTTTCGGGCCGGTCCGGAACCATCGTCGATATAGAAATTGGTGAAGGAGGTGCCGAAGTCGATCCCCACCCGCCAGGGGGCCGATTGATTGTCGGCGGCCAGGGGTGGATGGACCGGGATCATGCCCCGCAGCTGGCCCCGCTCCACCAGTTTCACCAGGTCGGGAAAGCGCTTGGAGCTGAAGTACTTCACTCCCTGCTGACCTTCGCGGCCGCTGTGCCTGTCGTAGTCGCCGAAGCCATCCACGCTCAGGCCCGTGGCGCTGTCTTCACAGAAGATATAAAACAGGCTCCAGTGGGCATCGGAGATATTGGGCCAGAGGGTGATCACCGGTAGATCATCATCCAGCAGATTTTCCTCCTTGAGCGGATAGGAACGGCTGATCGGGTAGGGATCCTTGGCGCCCCGGATCGGCAGCAGCAGCGTGACCTCGATCTCGTTGCCACCGCCGGCCTGAACCAGTCGCAGGGAGCAGGCCGCTGAAAGCTCGGCACTGCTGAACAGCTCGCGCATCCGCTCCCGCAGGGGCAGCAGGGGGGAGACGGGCTGGCCGTTGACCAGGGGCTGGCCCTCCAGCCGCTTCCCCAGCCAGGAGTTGACCAGGGCCCCCTCCCCCGGCAGCAGATGCAGTTCGCTCAGGAAGATGTCGTCGGGGGTGAGCACCTCGATCTCACCCCCATAGAGCAGTTCCAGCCGCGACTTGTCGAACCCCACCGACTCCAGGGTGGAGGCCTTGTGGAGCGTGATCTCGTTGGCGGCCATCCCGAGGCGATGGGGCATCTGCTCATCGAGCAGCACCACCGGCAGCCGGGGGCTGTCCGGCAGGGGGCGCCGTTGCCGATCTCCGAGCTGGAGGGTGGCCAGGCTCTCGCTGATCCCCCCCCTGGCGGCCCGGGCCAGCAGGGAGAGGGCGACGGGCCGGGGGGGCAGGTTGGCGACCCGGCTGTCGGACAGCTGGGGGTTGCCCAGAGTGCCCCCGGTGAGCGCATCGATGAAGCCGTCGATCGCGCCGGCCAGCTGGGCGGCCATGGTCTGGCTGTGGAGGTCGGGGGCCGTCAGGATTCCCTGCCGCACATGGCTGAGCCAATCGGCGAGGGCCTGGCGGTGGGGCCGTCCCAGAAATGGTGTGGGAGCGGCGAAGCGCCCTCCCGCCGTCCAGTTCATGCCCGGGATCGGGCGGGTCAGGTGCACGGCCGGACAGAGCAGGGTGGCGGGGGAGGTGAAACCCACCACCAGACCGTTCACCTTCAGCACATGGACGATTTCCCATGGGTTGCTGTCATCAGCCTGGCGGTAGAGGCTGTTGTCCAGGTTGGCCGGCACCGTGCCGCGCAGACTGCGGGAGAAGGGACCGACGGCCTCATCCTGGATGCTGCCGTAGTCCGCCAGGGCCACCCGTTCGGCCTCCAGCTTCACCCCGTAGATCTCCCACAGGGCAACGGTGGCGAAGCAGCCGAACAATTCCTCCAGCAGGGCCGCTCGGGTGGGATAACGGCTGTTGCGCACGGCCTGCTCGAACTGGAGCGCCCGCGACCAGGGGGAGGGCAGGGAGTTCACCCGGGTCGCCCCCACCTCGTACAGCAGGCTGTCGGCGATGGTGGCCAGGGTCTGCTGGTCTCGCCCCTGCCATTCGCCCGCCAGGGCTCCACCAGCGAGGGGCGGGTCGGTCTTCGGAAACCAGGGGTACTGGAGGATGTTGTTCTGGTTGTCGTCGGGAGGGGCCATGGGGAGGAACGGGGGGTCCTGGGATCAGTAGCTGAGGGTCCAGAGCGTGTCGGCCAACCCCGCGACTCCGTGGTGGGGGATTTCGTCGCCGGGCATGGCATCCATCTCCAGCTTGATCGCCTCCACGCTGTCGTCCCGCTCCTCCAGGCTGGGCCGGGCCTTGCCCCGCAGCACCCGATGCAGGGCGTCCTCATAGCGGGGATTTCTGAGCAGCAGATCGGCGTTGAACAGTTCCTGACTGAAGCCGCTGCCGGTGTTGCCGCTGAGCTGATGCAGCCACTGCAGCAGGGTCTCCAGGTAGGCGTCGATCGACGCCTTGATGGTGAGCTCCTCGCTGGCGCGGATGCTGGGCCGGGCGGCCGTGGCCCCGGTGGTTCGACCACTGGGGTGGAAGAACCGCCGCGCCCATGGGGCGCCGCTGAGGAAGGTGGCCATCGAGACCTGCTGGGCGGCGTCGAGCTCGAGGCTGAAGTTGTTGAGCCAGGCCACGGCGAAACGGGCACCGCGACCCAGACCCTCGGCCACCGCCTCATCGTCGGGCAGGTCGCTCCAGGTGATCTGTTCCCGGTTGGCCCGGCTGAGCACGAAGGCATAGCTGCTGTCGGCGCCGGCCTGGAGGCCGGAGCGCATGGCCAGGGCGGCCAGCAGTTCCACCAGGTGGGCGGCGTTCTCCTGGGAGCGGCCACCGATACTGAAGCTGTACCGGGCCTTGATGTCGCTGCCCACCAGATAGACCCGATCGAAGCAGTCCTTGCCGCTGCTGCTCAGATACTGGAGGGCGGCATCGGTGTTGAGCTGGAAGTTGCGGGATTCGGCGTGAACGCCGGTTTCCCCATCCCCCTGGCCCTCGAAATCGAAGTAAGGCAACAGCAACGTGGCATGCACCCGTACCCGGCTGAGCCCCTGCTCCCGCAGCCACTGCTTCAGCAGCAATCCGAGCGTGGGCACGCCGGCGGCTCCGGTGCCGCCGAACACACTGCCGAACAGGTGGATCAGGGGCGACTCTCCACTGCCCGCAGCGCCCTGGATGTCGCTCAGCATCTGCTGCCAGTTGCCCGTCTGGGCCTCCCGCTTCAGATTCACCCTGCTCATCACCGCCGAGCCGATCGGGGGTCGGCCCCGGAACCCCACCGCCAGATCGGCCTGCTGCTCCTCCGGCGGGAAGAGGCAGTCGAACAGGTCGGCCAGACCACTGGCCTGGGTGCGCAGCACCGCCTTGGGGTACACCTGATCCAGGCTGATGGCCCCCGATGCCGTGGTCAGGGGGCTCCAGGAGCCGTAGTCCTGCAGATCAGCCTGGGCGAAGTGATCGGTGCGGCCCCGCAGGCTCTGGCGCAGGGTCTGATAGCGGCTGATGGCCGTCTGAGCCCGGGCCAGCAGGGTGCTCTGCTGATCGGGCTCCACCAGGAACATGCCCAGCCGGGGCGGTGCGCCGGCCTCACTCCCCAGCAGCCCACAGGCGTGCAGGTGGGTGAGGGCTTCGAGGCACTTGGCCCCACTGCCCCCCACACCGATGGCGAACAGGGTCATCTCAGCGGCCTCCCAGAAACTTGACGGCACCGGGCACCACGAGGCGGTAGCTCCTGGGGGAGGCCAACAGAGTCGGCAACCAGAACAGCAGCAGCACATCCAGCACCACGAAGGACAGCAGCACCATCCAGCCCCCCGGAGGCAGGGGGTAGTAGTTCGTGCCGGAGCCTTCAATCGGGCTCTGGCCCCGGATCTGCCAGACGAAAATGGTGAAGAACAGCTGATAGAGCCAGCCCAGGGCCACGAGGATCGCGGCGGCGAGCCACCAGAGGGGGCGCTTGCGTCGCACCTCGGCCGAGCAGCTGGCCCGGCTGCCGGCGGTGCTGCTGAACCAGATCAGCAACGCCACCATGCAGCTGATCCAGAGCACCGTGAAGGAGGGGCTGCTGCCGGTCTGGAGATAGTCCTGCAGGTCCAGACCCGGCCCCACCAGCAAGCCGGGAAACAGATTCAGGAACAGATAGTTCTGGAACAGAAACGTCCACAGCATCCCCCCCAGGACAAGAAACAGCAGCAGGATCCATTGAAACGGTCGCATCAGGTGTTCAGGATCGTTGGAAGGCGACGCAGAGGGCGACAGCTGGAGTCTTGCTTTCATACTGCACCTGCTGGGAGAGGGTGCTCAGCAACAGCAGCAGCCCGTCGGTCTGGCTGAGGGCCTGCTTGCCCGCCGGTTGGGAGCGGTCCCAGTCGAACCACCACGGCTCCGGCAGGCCTCCCCGGGGAATGGTGGCCCGCAGCAGCCCCGAAGAGGTGGAGGCATCGATCTCCAGCGCAGCTCGCAGATTCGAGCCGTCGATGCTCAGAGAACGGAGCCGCACTCCTCCGCTGCTCGCTGAGTTGGCGGGAGGAAGGGGAATGGCCTCGATCCGCAGCAGACCGGGATCCGGACGCGATGATCCCTCCCCCATGCCCTTGGCGGTGGCGACCAGGATCCCGGTGGATTGGGGCCCGAGACGAATGAATTTGTAATCAGGATTGGTGGAGGGGCTGAAGGTCTTGCCTTCGAGGCGCAGGGGCTGACCGGTGGAGGCGGTGGAGGCGGGGATGCCAAGGATCGATTTCGCCAACAGCGGTTCGCCCTTGCTTCCCGGGTCAAAGATGGACAGGTGCTGCTCGACGGACACGCCTTTCAATCCCAGGGTGCGGCGAATTCCCTCCAGCAGGGAACGCACCTGCTGCGGCTTGCCGGTGGCCAGCAGATACACCGGGCGCTCCACACGCCCTGTGTGAATGACCCGGCCGGCCGCGTTGAACACCTGGCCCTGGAAGGGCAGTTTGATGGCCAGCACCCCTGCGGCGGCCCCGCGGGCCAGATCCGTTCGGATGGCGCCCACCAGGTTGGAAATGTCGCTCTGGTTGACTTCCAGATCACTCACGATCAGGCGGAGGGGGAGCTGCCCCTTGGAAAGCTGGGCCTTCTGGGTGGGCTGTTGCCAGAGGGTCTGCAGGCTGGAGGCCACGGCTGCATAGGGAGCGCAACCCTCGAAGAAACAGGGATCAGCGGCGGGGGTCACCGAACCATTGCCGAAGGGCTGCAGGCTGCCCCCCCCGACCCGGACGGATCGGAGCGAGAGCCCCTCCGTTCTGGCGGTGAGATTCACCGATTGCAGCACCTTGGCCCAAGCGGATGGATCAGCGGCCCTGGCGTGCCCCAGCATGGAACCGCTGCCGTCGATCCCCACCAGGAGTTCGGTGGCGTCCTTCAGGGGAGCGGCAGCAGGGGGCCCGGAGGGCTCCTCCGGGGGAACGGCCTGGGCGTCCAGGACGCAGTCGGGAAGTTGCTCGGAACAAGCGGCCAGCAGGGGCAACAGCAGGACCAGCAGCCAACCGAGTTGTCGAGAGGGGTAGGGGTTGAGGGTGCCGGTCACCGGCCAACTCCGATCATGCAGGAAATCGCATTGCCTCAATCCTAGGAGCTTAGGTGAAAGTCATTCCTTACTGAAAGCAAGAGCCAGCATGGAATGGGGGGGGTTGGGGCTATCCCTTTGCAGCCATAGATCTCCTTCTGGAGGTGAGCGATAGCAGGAAACTTTGGGCGATACCGCAACTCCCACAGCCAAGGGTTCTACGACTTCATCGATCCGCTTAGGGTGAGGCATGGCTGATCCCCTCAACCATGACATCCGGCAGACCGGTCAGGAGGCTGAGCGACTGCTGAGTGCCCTGGAGTCGAGTGGGGACCAGTCGAAGTCGCCCCGCATGCCCCTTCCCGGGCAAGGCTCCACCATCCCCAGGCGGTGGAGCCGGAACCTGGCCGGGCCATGGAGCTTCCTGCTGTTGGTTGGCCTGATCGCACTGGCTGTGAATACCTTTGATTTTCTGGCCCATGATCAGCCGATCGAAGCGGGCGATTCAACTTCAGAACCGCTGATCTACAGATCCAGTTGTGGCTCAGCTGATTCCCTCTCGGGGGAGTGGTGGCCGGTGCTGGGACCAGCCAACGAACAATTGCTTGTCGTGGTGCGGCAAAAATACTGCGGTGATGCCTATATCATCGGAACCCGGGCTCTGCAGGTGGCGAGTTTCAGCGATCAGGCGGCTGCCACCAACTTTGCAGACCGTATTTCTGCGGAGACCCAGGTTCCATTCCGGGTAGGCATGCCTTACACGCCTTAGATCAAGCGTACCCAGCCAGGTCGAGCAGAGCGGACCGGGACGGAGTCAGAGGTCGTCTTCAACCTCCGGCTTGATCGTGCAGTCACTGGTTGGGTAACTGACGCAGAGCAAGGCGAATCCTTCCTTGATCTGATCGTCGTCAAGAAAGCTTTGGTCCGATTGGTCCACGGATCCGGACAATATTTTGCCTGCACAGGTACTGCAGGCACCGGCCCTGCAGGAGTAGGGGAGATCAATGCCCTTCTCCTCGGCGGCATCGAGGATGTAGGTGTCATCCGCACAGGTGAAGGAAGCACCGCTCTCCAGAGTGATCGTGTACTCAGCCATGGGAAACAGGATTGATCAGGCACAGCAATAGGCCGAGTTCCCGATCCGGCTCTGTATCGGTAGACACCCTATGCATGCCGGCAAACATCCATGGGGTGGGTTCCGGGCAGGCTGTACGGCTGGATCGATCAGGGGTTCGTCTGGTCGCCTCCGGTTCGGTGCGACTCCGCCGAGGGGTCGGCCTCGATCCCCCATTGCCGCCGGATCTCCCCATGGGTGAGCTCCCAGGCATGTTCAGTGGCCACCACCGTGGCACGATGCAGACTGGGCGCCAGTCCCCGGGCCACCAACTGCCGCTTGATCAGGTCCTGGAACAGCAGACTCTCCTCGACCATGGCCTTCACCCGGGCCTGCCCACCAGCGGTGGCAAGCATCTCAGGACGGGAGCCACACAGTTCGAGGGTGGCGAGATGCTGCTCCAACCAGGCCCATTCGTACTGGAGCATGGCGGAGGAACAGGCCTGAAGTTTCTGGCCGTAATCGTCGAGATGGCTGGCAAGGTTTGCGGCTGGATGGTCGCGCTCCTGCTCCAACGCAAGGCCCTGCCGGGCATTCATACGGCGCATGATGTCCCGCAGATAACTCATGGGGCCTGCCAATCAGTTCCACCCTAATTGAGCCACGGCTTAGAACCCACCCTGGCTCAGACCATCGCCATACCCCTCTCGTTGAACACCCCTTCGAACAACACAGAACTGAGGTAACGCTCCCCGGAGTCCGGCAGGACCACCACAATTGTTTTGCCTTCCCACTCCGCTTCCTTCGCCAACCTCAACGCCGCAAGGGTGGCGGCTCCACAGGAAATACCAGCAAGAATGCCCTCCTCTCGCATCAGGCGTCGGGCCATCGCCACCGCTTCTTCATCGGAAACCGTTTCCACCCGATCCACCAGGGAAAGATCAAGGTTGTCGGGGACGAATCCAGCCCCGATTCCCTGGATCTTGTGGGGCCCTGGTATGACGGTCTTGCCGGCCAATGTCTGGCTGATCACAGGGCTGTTCTCAGGTTCCACCGCCACGGAAAAGAGCGGTTTTGCCAAGGTCCGTTTGACGTAGCGGCTCACCCCGGTGATGGTCCCTCCGGTGCCGACACCGGCCACGAAGCCATCCCATTCGCCACCTGTGTCCTCCCAGATCTCGGGGCCGGTTGTGTCGTGGTGGATCCGCGGATTCGCCGGATTCATGAACTGCTGCAGCATCACGTAGCGCTCTGGATCCGATCGGGCCAGGTTCCAGGCCGCTTCGATGGCTCCTCCCATCCCCCTGCGACCATCGGTGAGCATCAGGTTCGCTCCATAGGCGATCAGCAGCTTGCGACGCTCCATGGACATGGTTTCCGGCATCGTCAGGGTGAGGGGAATGCCACGGGAGGCCGCCACAAACGCCAGGGCGATGCCGGTGTTGCCGCTGGTCGGTTCAATCAATTCCTTGCCTGGCCCCAGCAGACCATCCCGCTCGGCCTGCCAGATCATGGCCGCGCCGATTCTGCACTTCACCGAGTAAGCAGGATTGCGACCCTCGATCTTGGCCAGAACCCGGGCGCCACAACCAGCCGTGACACGGTTCAGTTGCACCAGCGGTGTGCGGCCGATGCTCAGGCTGTTGTCGGTATGGATGGGGCTCATCGCGTCCGGGTAGGGGTTGGAGGCTTCCGTGCGGTAACCCTAAGCAGGCGAATGGCCGCCCTCAACGAGAAAGCGCCGGCGCCCCAGGGCACCCCCTGTACCGAGGAAAGCTGAAGGAATGAATTGAATTGCCATACCTTCAGTGACCCTGGAGAGCCATCCATTCTTATTTCGGCAACTTTCAACCGATGGCAAGCTCCACCCTTTGATGGACGAAATAGACCCATCAATATTTATTCTGTTATGCATTCAAGCTTGTCCATCGTTCTCAGTCCTTATCCATGCTTCTGAAATGGCTGGGACCGAAGCATTGATCAGCAAATTCGCGGCAATAATTCCCCACTGATGGGTACCAGCACCCGCTCACTCCCGAAGGGGGTGTGAACCAATACCCGCCCCGGCACCCCTGCGCCGGATTCCGCCACAACTCCGATGCGGGCACCGCCCCAGGGTTCCAACACCTCCAGGGCCGCATCCAGATGCTGATGGCCCACCACCGCCACGAAGCGTCCTTCATTGGCCAGATGCAGGGGGTCGAATCCCAGCAACTCGCAGGTGCGAGCCACCGCCTGGGCCACAGGGATCCGCTCCTCCTCGACGATCAGCTCGACGCCCCGCGCCGTGGCCAGTTCCTGGAGGGCACTGGCGAGCCCTCCGCGGGTGAGGTCCCGCAGACAGTGGGGTTGGATGCCGCGATCCAGCAGCTCCCGTACCCGTGGCCAGAGGGGGGCACAGTCACTGGCCAGGGGGGGCTGGAGGTCGAGGCCGTGGCGTGCCGCCAGGATCGCCACTCCGTGACGGCCCAGGTCACCGCTCACCAGCAGGTGATCACCGGGTCGGATTTCTGTGGGATCAATGGGTGGGGTGGCCACCAACAGGCCGATGCCGCTGGTGTTGATGAACACGCCGTCGCCTTTGCCCCGTTCCACCACCTTGGTGTCCCCGGTCACGATGGTCATGCCGCACCGGCGGGCCGCAGTGCCCAGGGAGGCGATGATGCGGCGCAGCGTTTCCAGGGCCAGCCCCTCCTCCAGGATCAGTCCCACACTGAGGTGGAGCGGGCGGGCGCCGGCCATGGCCAGGTCATTGGCGGTACCCGTGGCCGCCAGGCTGCCGATGTCCCCCCCCTCGAATTCCAGCGGATGCACCACGTAGCTGTCTGTGGTGAAGGCCAGGCGGCCGTGGGGCAGATGCAACCGGGCGGCATCGTGCAGCACCTGGTGGGGATCGTCGTACAGGCACCGCAGCTCCCTGTCGATCAGGCGCTGCATCAGGGTGCCGCCACCACCGTGGGCCAGCCGGATCCGTTCGGTGACGTCCAGGCCGGCGTCCCCGGCCTGGTCAGCCATGGGGTCGGTAGCGGTGGTAAGCGGCGCAGGCCCCCTCTGACGAGACCATGGGTGCTCCAAGGGGATGCTCGGGGGTGCATGCCGACCCGAAGGCGGGACATTGATCCGGGGTCCTGCGTCCCTGCAGAACCAGCCCACTGATGCAGGGTCCCGCTTCAGTCTGTGAGTCCACCGGACCGCCGCCGGGCCCATCCTGTTCGATGTCGATGCCGAACCGTCGCCTGGCATCCAGATGGTTGTAGGAGGTGCGGAGGTCGAGCCCGCCGCCGGGGATGACGCCAAATCCCCGCCAGGGACGATCCACGCTGGTGAACACCTCCTGGACGAGTTCCCGAGCCGCGGGGTTGCCCTCCTCCCGGACCACCCGGCCGTAGGCATTGGCCAGGCGGAGCGGTTCTGATCCTTCGCGAGAGGCAGGGGTCAGGCCCGACTCCAGCAGTCGTACCAGCTCCACCAGTCCCCGCATCAGGTCGCGGGGCTCGAAGCCCGTGACCACCACGGGCACCCGATAGCGGTTCACCAGAGACTCCAGCTCGGAGATTCCCATCACCGCACACACATGCCCCGCCGCCAGGAAACCCTGCACCTCGTTCCCCTCAGCGGCCATGATCGCCTCCATGGCAGGCGCTACCCGCACATGGGCCACCAGCAGGGAGAGGTTGGTGACCCCCAGGGCATGGGCCTGATGGGCCAGCAGGGCTGTGGCTGGTGCGGTGGTTTCGAAGCCCACGGCCAGGAACACCACTTCACGATCCGGATGGAGCCTGGCCACGTCGAGGGCCTGCAGCGGAGTGGTGAGCAGGCGCACGTCACCGCCTGCGGCCCGTACTCCCAGCAGGTCGTCGCCTGCCGATGAGGTGCGGCCGCTGCCCGGGACCCGCAGCATGTCGCCGTAGGAGCAGAGGATCACATCAGCTCGCCGCGCCAGGGCCTGGGCAGCGTCGATCGTGGCGGCCGGTGTGACGCAGACGGGACAACCGGGGCCGTGGATGAGCCGCAGGCCCTCGGGCAGCAGCTGGTCGAGGCCCCAGCGCACGATGGCGTGGGTCTGACCGCCGCAGACCTCCATCAGGGTCCATGGACGGGTCACGAGGGTCCGCAAGCGGGTTGCCAGGTCGGCAACGGAGTCCGGCAGGGCGGCTGGAGCCTGGGCCGTCATCTCCAGGTCTCCGTGGCGGCCGGGGCCTGGGCGACGGCATCGGGACGGGCCTCCGCCTCCAGGCCCCAGCTGGTTTCCTCCCCATGGAAGGTCTGGAGGGCACGCATGTACTGGGCCCGTTCGTACGCATCGGGATCGGGGCAGCGGCGCTGGCTCATGCAGCCGATCAGTTCCCGCACCGTGGGGTGTTGATGGTCGACCAACCAGTGGGAAAGCTCCTCTTCCAGAGCGGCAAGACGACGGGGGCCGTGGCGCAGCAGGGCACCCACCACCTGGGTGACACAGGCGCCCGCCATCAGCAGCCGCACCACATCAGTACCCCGCTGAACGCCGCTGGTGGCAGCCAGATCCACGTCATGGCGGCCATACAACAGGGCGATCCAGCGCAGGGGCAGGCGCAGATCATGGGGGGTGCTGAGCAGCAGGTTGGGCCGGACCTCCAGGGATTCGATGTCGATGTCGGGCTGATAGAAACGGTTGAACAGCACCAGGCCATCGGCGCCGGCAACGGCCAGCCGTTTGGCCATGGCGCCGAAATTGGTGAAATAGGGGCTCAGCTTCACCGCCAGGGGCAGCTCGACTTCGGCGCGCACCTCCCGCACGATCTCCTCCACACCGGCCTCGATCGCGGCGCTGGAGAGGTCCGGATCGGTGGGCACCGCGTAGATGTTCAGCTCGATCGCATCGGCCCCGGCCTCCTCCATGCGGCGGGCCATCTGCACCCAGCTGCCCGGCCGGAAACCATTGAGGCTGGCGATCACCGGCACCGAAAGGCGTCGCCGCACCCGCTCGATGTGCTGGAGATAGAGGTCGTGGCCGCCATGGAGGATGGTCGGCTCCGGAACGTAGTCGAGGGCTTCGGCGAAGCTGTCCGTGCCCTCCATGGTGAAGCGGTGCAGATCCAGCTGGTCGCGCTCGATCTGCTCTTCGAACAGGGAGTGGAGCACCACGGCGGCGGCACCGGCCTCCTCCAGCGCCAGCAACGTGTCGAGATCTTCGCTGAGGGGCGCGGCGGCACCCACCACCAATGGGTTGCGCAGCTTCAGGCCCAGATAGGTGGTGGTGAGGTCGGGAGTGGTCATCGCTGCTCCGGAGTGGATCTGGAGGCCGCGGGCGGAGGGCCGCTGTCCGGCGGGGCAGGGTGGCTCGGGGCGGCCAAAGCCCGATAAGCGGCCCAGCGACGGTCCAGTTCCACCTGGGCCTGGCGACCCAGCTGGCGAGCGCGCTCAGGCTGGCTGTAGGAGAGCATGCGGAAGCGGTTTTCACCCGCCATCGCCTCCGCCAGGGGCCGGCGGGGGCCGCGGGTGTCCAGCTGCAGGGGGTTTTCGCCCCGCTCGGTACGGCGCGGATCGTAACGGTAAAGAAGCCAACGGCCCGAATCCACCGCCGCCTTCTGATGCTCCATCCCCTTGGCCATGTCGATGCCGTGGGCGATGCAGTGGGAGTAGGCCAGGATCAGGGACGGTCCTGGATAGCTCTCGGCTTCGAGGAAAGCCCTCACGGTGTGTTCATCCCGGGCACCCATGGCCACGCTGGCCACATAGATGGTGCCGTAGGTCATCGCCATCAGGCCCAGATCCTTCTTCGGAGCGGCCTTGCCGGCGGCGGCGAATTTGGCGACGGCAGCCCGGGGCGTGGCCTTCGACATCTGGCCGCCGGTGTTGGAGTACACCTCGGTGTCCAGCACCAGGGCGTTGACATCCCGGCCGCTGGCCAGCACGTGATCCAGGCCGCCGAAGCCGATGTCGTAGGCCCAGCCATCCCCTCCCACCAACCAGACGCTCTTTTTCACCAGGGCATCGGCCAGCTCCAGCAACCGGGCCGCCTTGGAGCGGGGATCGGCCGCCTCGGGAAGGTCCTGGAGCAGGCGTTTCAGATCAGCGACCCGTTCTCGCTGGGCAAAGATCCCGGCCTCATCGTCCTGATCCGCGCTGGCGATCGCCTCCGCCAGGGCTGGCGGCAGCTGCCGATCGGAATCGGCCTGGTCCCTCCCCGCTGCAGCGGCGGCATCGGAAGATCTGCCTCCGGGGCCTGCCAGCTGGGCCAGCAGCTCCAGGGCCATCTGGCGCTGCTGGTCCACCGCCACCCGCATGCCCAGACCGAATTCGGCGTTGTCTTCGAACAGGGAGTTGCTCCAGGCCGGCCCCCGCCCCGCTTCGTTGGCGCTCCAGGGGGTCGTGGGCAGGTTGCCGCCATAGATCGACGAGCAGCCGGTGGCATTGGCCACCAGCATGCGATCCCCGAACAGCTGGCTGGCCAGCTTGAGATAGGGGGTCTCTCCGCATCCACCACAGGCGCCGGAGAACTCGAACAGGGGCTGCTGGAACTGTTGCTGCCCGATTTTGTGCAGGTTGAGCCCGGCGCGGGGAACCTCCGGCAGCTGCAGGAAGAAGTCCCAGTGGCCGCGGGCCTGATCCCGCAGGGGCCGCTGCGGAGCCATGTTGATCGCCTTGCGCTTCGGCTCGGTGCGATCCCGGGCGGGGCAGACCTCCACACAGAGGGAACAGCCGGTGCAGTCTTCAGCGGCCACCTGCAGGGTGAAGGCCTGGCCGCTGAAGGCGGGATCACGGGCAGGGGCTTGAAGGAATCCTTCCGGCGCTGCAGCGAGGGCCTCCGGTACCACCGCCTTGGCCCGGATCACGGCGTGGGGGCAGACCATCACGCACTTGCCGCACTGCACGCAGAGATCGGTTTCCCAGACCGGGATGGATGGGGCGATATTGCGTTTCTCCCACTTCGCCGTGCCCACCGGCCAGGTGCCGTCACAGGGAAGAGCGCTCACGGGCAGTTCGTCCCCCCGACGTTCGAGCATGGGTCCGATCACCTCCCGCACAAATGGGGGAGCGGCCACCAGGGGGCTCGGAGCTGGTGGGGTTGCAGCCCCGTCTTCGAGGGCCTCCCATTCGAGGCGGAGAAGATGGTCGAGGGTGGCATCGAGGGCCTGCAGGTTCATGGCCACCACGGCCTCCCCCTTGCGGCCATAGGTCCTGCGGATCGAGACGCGGATGCGCTCGATCGCCTCTTCCCTGGGCAGCACGCCACTGACAGCGAAAAAACAGGCCTGCATCACCGTATTGATGCGGGGCCCCATGCCGGCCTGACGGGCCACCCGGTAGGCATTGATCAGCCACACCGTCAGCTTCAGTTCACGGATGCGGTGCCGCATCGCCGCGGGTAGCCGCCGCCAGCACTCCGCCGCTTCGTAGGGGCTGTTGAGCAGCAGCACCCCGCCAGGGGTCAGGCCGGCGAGAAGATCGAAACGGTCAACGAAATCCCATTGGTGACAGGCCACCAGGGTGGGCCTCTGGATCAGATAGGTGGAATGGATCGGCCTGGGACCGAATCGCAGGTGGGAAACGGTGACCGAACCGGATTTCTTGGAGTCATAGACGAAATAGCCCTGGGCAAACAGATCGGTGCTTTCACCGATGATTTTGATGGCGCTCTTGTTGGCCCCCACGGTGCCGTCCGAGCCAAGGCCGTAAAACACCGCGCGCACTTCGCCCTCCCGTTCTGTGACGAAGCTGTCGTCGATCGGCAGGGAACGGTGGGTGACGTCGTCAACGATGCCGACCGTGAAGTGGTTCAGCGGGGCTGGGCCCCCAGGCTTCAGAGCGGAGCTGAGGTGCTGGAACACAGCGTTGACCATCGCCGGTGTGAACTCCTTCGAGGACAGACCGAAGCGGCCGCCGAGAACCAACGGCAAGGGGGATTGCGGTTGCCGGGCCTGCCACGCCTCCGCCAGGGCCGCCACCACATCGAGATAGAGAGGTTCCCCACCGGCTCCTGGCTCCTTGCAGCGATCGAGCACGGCAATGGCACGCACCCTGGGCGGCAGGGCCGCCACCAGCAGGTGCGGCGCGAAGGGCCTGTAGAGCCGGACCTTGACGACCCCCACCCGCTCCCCTGCGGCCGTCAGGGACGCAACGGTCTCCGCCGCTGTCTCACAGCCCGAACCCATCAACAGCACCACCCGTTCGGCGTCGGGGTCGCCGAAGTATTCGAAGGGGTGGTAGCCGCGGCCGGTGTGGGCCGCGAAGGCAGCCATCGCCTCTTCCACATGACCGGGCAGGTCGTCATGGAAACGGTTGACCGATTCCCGCGCCTGAAAGTAGACGTCCGGATTCTGGGCCGTGCCGCGCAGGACCGGATGGTCGGGGCTGAGGGCCCGTCGCCGATGGGCGGTGATCGCCTCGCTGGGGATCAGATCGTGGAGTACAGCATCGGCGATGGGCTCCACCTTCTGAATTTCGTGGGAGGTGCGAAAGCCGTCGAACATGTGCAGAAACGGCAGCCGGCCCCGCAGGCTGGCCCGGGTGGCGATGGCGGCGAAATCGGCCGCCTCCTGCACCGAAGCCGAGCAGAGAATGGCGCAGCCCGTGCCGCGGCAGGCCATCACATCGCTGTGATCCCCGAAGATCGAAAGTCCCTGGGCTGCCAGGGAGCGGGCCGCCACGTGCAACACAGCCGGCGTGAGCTCCCCCGCCAACTTGTAGAGGTTGGGGATCATCAGCAAGAGCCCCTGGGAGGCCGTGAAGGTGGTGGTGAGAGCCCCTGCCTGCAGGGCGCCGTGCACCGTGCCGGCCGCCCCCGCTTCGCTCTGGAGTTCCACCACCGAGGGCACCGTGCCCCACAGGTTGGGCCTGCCCTGGGAGGCCCAGGCGTCAGCCCATTCCCCCATCGGGGAAGCGGGGGTGATCGGGTAGATGGCGATCACCTCGTTGAGGCGGTAGGCCACCCGGGCCACGGCCTCGTTGCCGTCCACCGTGATCATGGGCTGAGCCGTGGTTTTCGCCGGCTGGGGCGGAAGGCCGCTGACCCGGGGGGGGATGGTGGTGGTCATGCCAGCTCCTCGTCGACGATGCTCAAGGCGATGCCCACATGGACCAGAACCCGGTCTCCAACGCGGGCTTCCGGCAGACAGGCCAGGCTCACAGCCTGCCGGACACCACCGAAATCCACCTCCGCCACCAGCCAGAGAGGATCTGACGAGTCAGAATGGGTGGCAGAAATCACTGATGGTTCCACTGTCTCCGCCGATGCCTTCGACACCAGTTGTTCTGGCGGATGGGTCTGAATCGAAAGGATGCGGCCAGGGAGGGCCAGGCACATGATCGATCCTCTCAACGGCGATGCACTGATCCAGTTATAGGTAAACAATCACTTCACAACCAGGCATCTCGCTTCCCTGACATATCGCAGCAGAGCTCCCCGTTTGCGCAAATCGTGATTGGCCAGGAGCGCTTGGCGCCGGCAAGCACAATCTGACCCGGCGGCTTTGCTGCAGGCCCATCCATGGGGCAACGCATGGCGGATCATTTTCATCCCGTGGATGAAAGCATGCTCGGGTGAAAGGATTGAATGAATTTAACGATCACTGAATCTGGGCAGCAACCCAGCATGGATGGCTGGGAACCGTGCAGGATGGGATCCGCCCCAGGTCAGCTCGTTTCACTGGACGTAACTCGATGATTTCCTGCTCCACCGCTGCAGATGCCAGCAAAGTGCTGCGCTTCTGGTTCGAGGAGCTCGCTCCTCGACAGTGGTTCTCCGGCGATCCCGACCTGGATACCGATGTGCGGGAACGTTTCTGCACGTTGACAAACCTGGCTCTTGCAGGTGGATTGTTGAGTTGGGAAGAACGGTCAGAGGAGGCCCTGGCCCTGATGCTGATGCTCGACCAGTTCCCCCGCCAGATCTGGAGACAATCAGCCCGTGCCTTCGCAGGTGATCCACGAGCCTTGGCCTTGAGCCAGCGGGCGGTTCAGCAGGGGTGGGTGGAAGCTGAAGCCGAACCCTCCCGCCGTCCTTTCTGGTTGATGCCGCTGATGCACAGCGAAGACATCACCGTGCAGGAAGCTGGTCTTCCTTTGTTTGAGCGCTTCACTGACCCGCGCACGCTTGATTTTGCCCGTCGTCATCGTGATGTGATTGCCCGCTTTGGCCGCTTCCCCCATCGCAATCAAGCCCTGGGCCGGTCCAGCACGGCAGAGGAGGAAGCCTTTCTTCAGCAACCTGGCTCGCGGTTCTGATCGTTTAGCTGATGCACCAGCCGGAGCCCATTGCTCAAATCGCAAGCTGGGGGACGATCCTGTCAGCAGGCCTGGGACGGTTGGGGGGGGGTGGCCCCCGGCCAGGGGAATGGGGTTGGGACTGGAGTTAGTGGTTAGTGCTTAGGGCTTGAGATTGAGCCTGGGCCCAGCGTCGGTTTCCCGCCCTGGTGGTAAGCAGCACAGCCGGGTCGGGTTGTAGGATCGTGGGGATTCTAAGATTCCTCTTTGGCGAGTTTACAGCTTTCTCTAGGGTCGTCGAAGGATCGATTTAACGATCTCTGAGTTCATGACCATTTACGTAGGCAATCTTTCCTTCGATGCCGAAGTGGAAGATGTCAAACAGTTATTCAGCCAGTATGGCCAGTTGCGTCAGTGCAGCTTGCCTCTGGATCGCGACACGGGTCGCAAAAGGGGTTTCGCATTCGTTGAACTTTCCAACGAGACTGAAGAAACAAAGGCCATCGACGATCTTCAGGATGTGGAATGGATGGGCCGTATGATTCGCGTCAACAAAGCCGAACCCCGCTCCGGCGGTGGTGGTGGTAACCGCGGAGGCGGTGGCGGCTATGGTGGCGGTGGCGGTGGCTACGGAGGCGGTGGCGGTCGCAACCGCTATTGAACCGCTGCTGAGATTTCAGATTTCGATCTGAATTTCATCGCTTGATTCTCTACCTTCTGAACCGTCCCTGCTTGCAGGGACGGTTTTTTTGTTCACCCTTCAACCTTCAGATCAACCTTGTAGCGCATATCGGAACTCACCCCGGTACCTCGATAATTTCCCGTCAGAGGGGCTGCCATTCGATAATCCGAAGCGGCGGCCAGCACCACATGACCATCCGCAACTGCAAGACCAAGACTGGGATCATAACCTCGCCATCCAGCCCCAGGCAGGAAGACCTCCGCCCAGGCATGCAACTCGTGCTCACTCACCTCCGGTGGATGGTGCATGGAGTAGCCGCTCACAAATCGAGCCGCCAACCCCTGGCTGCGACAAGCCGCCATGAACAGCAGGGCGGTGTCGCGGCAGGCGCCGGTTCGGGTCCGCAATGTCTCCTCCGCAGACAGCGGATCTCCGTAAGGACGACCGATGTGGTGAAATCCGTCGTGAATCTCATCGGCCAGTCGGGTGAGGAAATCGGTGGTGATGTGATTCGTTTGATCTGATAGTTCCTGAGCCCAGCTCCGAACGCTGGCGGTGACGTCAGCGGATCGTGAAGCGTTCAAGGATGGGGATTCGATATCCGGATAGGACACCGGTAACTGCTTAGCGCCCTCATCGGTGATGATCCAGTCAAACGGATTCTCCCGAAGAGTTTCAACCACCATGTCCACCTCAATACGTACCTGGTCTCTTTTGTCGTGGAACCAGAGCACGACAGCATCGCTGCCTTCGGCATCAAGGAAATGGGATTCTCCATCAGGGGCCTCTTCTACCGACAGTCGATGTTCTTGCAGTCGCTGGCTCGCGTCCTGACGGGGCGTCAGTCGTAAGGTGATGGGTTCCAGGAAGACAGGACGCTCGTAGGAATAGTTCAGGGAGTGGTGAATTCGAAACAGCATTCTTGCCTGCGGAGGTGTGGATGGGGAAGAACCCTGTCTGAACAAGGATACTGGGGCTCATCAGGGGCATCAGGCGAGGGCACGGCGCAACCTGTCCGGAAAACCTTCATCCACCTGATAAGCCCGCAGTTCATCCCTGCCTATGTCTTCTACCAAAGGATAGAAACAAAGGCTGAACCACTGTTGAAACAGTTTGAAGGAGCGGGGACTCGGCCAGAGGCTTTGGTTGTTGCACCACAGATCCAATTCCGCGGCAAAGATCCAACCGTAGGCCTGACGCAGGCAATCCATCGCCTGCTCTCTATTGTCGTAAATGGGTATCAGATAGAGACCGCTGTCACTGTCCCGGTCTTCCCTTTCTTCTCGGGTCCAGTAAGCGCGGCTCCAGTCCAGCATCGGCTGACGGGGGGCGACAGCCACCGCACAGCGATTCAACAGGGCCATGGATTCCCCCAAGCCGTCGGGGCAACGGAGCCGTCCCCGCTGGTTGCGTTGCTTCGATGGTGGCCGCCCGCAGCCCACGGTCCTGCGGGCGGACAGTCCAGACGCCAGGGGCTTCTGATCCACCCAGGGCTTTCGATCGGGTCCGAGAAAACGGATGGGCTCATGCTTGCCCTGCCATCGGGAGGGCCGTGCGGGTTGGGGCCTGGATTCAGGCGATAAGCCCTTTGACGTGGCTGATGATTCCATCGGAGTCGATGCCCTGGTAGGGATACTGTTCCCAGAGGCCTCCACAACCTTCTCGATAGGTACCGAGGCGTGCATAGTTCGGGGTGTAGCCCCGTTCCAGCAACCAGGTACCAAAACGGCTGCCAAGGCCTGTGCGCCGATTGAACGCCTCCACCACCAGCACGAACGGAGAGCGGCCGATCTTCTCCATCATCTCCTCATCGACAATATTGAGACTGGACTTATTGACCAGTCCCACATTAATTCCTTCCTGGCGCATACGCTCTACCGCATCTAGCGCACGATAAAGACCCTCTCCAAAACTTACGATGGTGCCTGCATCACCCTCGCGTACGACCTCGTCCTTCCCGGGGGTAAAGGTGTAACTGTCACCATATAAATCATGACCTGAAGAATCAAGCAGGTTTGGAACCTTCGAGCGGGTTGAAAAAATAAAGCGCAGACCAGGGTCATGAAAAACGGCCTCAACGCAGGCCTTCATCTGCCCTGGATCAGCAGGAAAGTATAGGCGTGTTTCGTAGCCATCCTCCAGGCCGTTATCAGCGAACATATTGTTCAGACCGAAATGGCAGGTGTTGTCGGCCATATCATCGATACCCGCATGGGAGAAATGGCACAGCACATTGGAGTTATTGAGGCGTGCCATTGTTATCTCAGAGATACACATCTCCAGGAAAGCACTGAAGGTCGCAAAGATTCCCTGCTTCCCTTTCTGCATGCCAAAGCCAGCGGCTGCCGAGAAGTTGGCCCGCTCCATGATGCCGCCCCGAATGAAGATGTCTGGAAAGGCCTTGCGAATCTGGGCCAATCCGCAGGATCCCTCCAGATCGCTGTCCACACAAAGAACCTTTTGTTGCCGTTCGTCAGGATCCATGCGACCCAGCACGGACACCACAGCATCCCCGAAGATGTTGCGATTCGCCCCCATGCGGGTACCAGAGCCAAGGTAGGTATGGGGATTGGTTGGCTTATGGATCGTTTTGAGATAGTCGGCGGCGGCATTCTGTCCGCGACGTTCCAGGTAGGCGATCGCCAGGTCGACGGTGATCACATCGTGTCCGTGGGTGGATCCCTCCAACCCTTCGATCCCCGCGCACATGCGGCGCCGATTGATCACGGCCACGGGGCCATCGGTGGTGACCGCCTTGCAGAGACGTCGGTACAGATTGTCGAGATCCTCACCATCCCCAGCCATGGTCGCCAGCCCATGCCCCCCCAGGGTGCGGCTCAGATCAAATCCCACCTGATACTCGGAGGGATGGCCCGCGATGGTGACGTCATTGTCGTCGATGATCAGCTTCACGTTCAGCCCATGGGCCACGGCAAATCGGGCCGCCTCGGAGTCGTCCCCTTCCTGCTGAGCCCCATCGGAGCCCAGGCAGACCAGGACCTTGTCGGGGTTGGCCAGGGCCACCCCATTCACATAGGGCCAGAGATGGCCCAGCCGGCCGGAGCTGAACTGCACTCCGGGGGTGAGCCCCAGCTCTGGATGGCCGGGTAAGCGGGAATGGGCTTCCCGATAGCGAAGCAGGGCCTCCGGCTGCAGCTCGCCCCGCAGAACAGCCATCAAGTACTGGGTCGCTACGCGGTGGCCTGCCTCATCGAAAAAAATAGGTACGAAATGGTCCGGTGCGCCGCGAAAGAAGGCATCCAGGATCATCACCTCGGGCACGGTGTCATAGGGCCCTCCCGTATGGCCACCCACCCCTTTTGCGGCACCGGTGGCAGTAAAGAAGACGATGGTGTCTCGGCAAAGTTGAATATTCGCCTCCAAACCATCTCTCTGGGACTGGCTCAATTGAGCCTGGCTTGGATCCAGCTTGATTTGGTGATAGGCGGCAAGGTCGATGGGGAAGCTGGTGGAAGGCGATGGTGGGGCGGTCATGGCGGTCGAAACAGAGGTTATGGAGCCGGGAAACGATTGCGGGCAGTGACCAGTGAGATCAGCGCTGCAAAGAACCGTAAAACGATTTTTCCTTGTTGGCGCCAACGAAGCTCGATTGATTGAGGCACCTGGATCCGCCTTGATCTGAGCCTCCCGGCCCATGGAGGTTGCCCATGGTGGCCTGTCCGGCAGAGCGATGGAAATGGGGACTGGGACAGTGAACGGAACTTGTTTCACTCCCAGAGCGGTTCAGGGGCCTGCTGAGGAAAAGTTTCTGTCGTGAGGAGTTGTGCTCCCAGCGACCTCAACAGTTTGCGAAAAAAAGCGTCGATTTCCTCGACCGTGACCTGGTGATCCTGCATTTCGGCGGGGATGGCCGGGTCGATGCCCGTTGCGATGACGCCGCCTGCAAGTTGATTCTCGAATGAAGTCGCTCTCCACGCTGGCGCCGCTGGGCTGCCGGCGGCCAGCTTCTCCATGTCTTTTGCAGAGTGGCCAAGCCGGGGACTCCGGCTCGGGAACCGCAGCGTGACGTCCCTACCATCAACGTCCGGCCAGGCCGGTCCACACCCACCTGGGGTTGATGGGCTGCCCAGGCCTGAGGCCTGGGCGAGTTGGATCAACGGCGTCACCAGGGGGCGTCACCAGGGAAGGGGGGGACGGCCGGCGCCAACGCTGCAGCCCACCTGTTGGCCCAGCAGGGCCCCCAGGGGCACGGCCCAGGTGCGACCGTCCTGCCTGGAAGCGGCGTAGCCAACCCCACCGCCCAGGATCCCGCCCACCAACCGGCCCACGTTGCACCGCTGGTCGATCTGCTGCTGGGAAAGTTGGGGCTGAACGGGAATCTGCCCGCCATAACGATTGTTATTGGGATAAGGGCTTGCGGCCTGGGGATAGTCGTAGACGGGGGAGCGATACCCCGCCGGCGTCATCCAGGCGGGCTGGGCCCAGGCACCGATCGGGGCTGACAGCACGGCCAGCAGGGTTGCGGCAGGGGTCAGAAAAGGGCAGAAGCGGTTGGTACGGGTCGTCATGGTTCGAGGGGGGTGGAGGAATGCCCCGGATTCGGGGTTCCTCCAATCAAGCCAACGCCTGTGACGAGAGCATGTCCGAAACCGGGTTGAGTTCTGACCAAATGCGACTGAAGGCCCGTGAGAAGGAAGGCCCATGGGAAGAAAGCCATGGCCCCTGGTCCGAATGGGTGGCAATCTGGGTACCGGCTAACTGGTGAACCCAATGGGCTGGAGTGAACTGGAACGGATGGTGGATCAAGCCGAAGCGGATGGCACCTTGCGGCGCGCCTTCCGTCATTGCCGTTCCCAGGAGGAACTGGTCCTGGCGGCGCGACAAATGGGTTTCCGAATCACCCGCATGGATCTGCAGAGGGCCCGGGACCTTCATCAGCGAGAGGTCGCGGAGAACGGCGGGGCTTCCCGTCCCAGCTCAGCGACGCGCTGAGCCCCCTGGCCGATCAGCGGACGACCAATACCGGGCAAGGTGCATGCACCAACACCCGCTGGGTTTCGCTGCCCAGCAGCAGTCCGGTCAATCCGCTGCGTCCATGGGAGGCCATCACAATCAGGTCACAGCCCAGCCGGTCCGCAGCATCCAGAATGGCCCTGTGGGGCAGATCGCTGATCACACTCTCCCTGCTGGCCGCCACCCCGGCGGCGCGGGCCTGTTCCTGGGCCACGGCAAGGATCCGCTCGGTGTCGTTGCGGTTGGCTTCCATCAGGGCATCGATGGTGCGCGCGTCAAGCATTTCCCCCATCCCCATCACCGGTATCGGTACGTTCGGCTGGGCATGGAGAACGGTGATGCGCGCACCGATGGCTTTCGCCAGTTCCAGAGCGTGGCCCATGGCCACATCGGAACGTTCTGAGCCATCCGTCGGTACCAGCAGATGGGTGTAGGGCATCATCCAGGAAGCTCGTGTTGATGGGGGCTGACCAGCTGAAGGCCGCAGCCTGCTTTCAGAGTAGTCGTGGGCAGAAAAACCAACAGCTGCTTGTTACCAACGGGTTTTCTTCACTTCCCAACTGGTAACACTATCGATCAGATGTGAACGAGAGTTCAGGAATCAGAGTCGACTCATTTAACAGCTGAAAAGTTTGCAGCGGAAAAGTCTGCAGCAGAAAAGATCAATGCTTCAGTTCCTTCCTGCCCATGGACCAGCTCAGGCGGAGGACAGATTCAACCCGACCCGTGGCTGTTCAGACCGAAAGCATGGTCTCCCCCAGCCCTCAACATCCGTTCATTTCATCCATCCGGGTGCATCCCATACAGGGGATCGCTGATCACCAGGGTGGAGCAGCGCAGTCTCCGCAACAGGCCGGTGGCCCGATCACTGGCTGGAATCGGGAGTCCCTCCACGATGCGCCGTTGGGAGCGCAGGATCACCAGGTCATGGTCCAGGCTGCTGCGGAGGATCTCCCGGGCCACCCCATAGCCACTGATCAGCTGGATTCGCACCGGCACGGTCCCGGCACGGCTGCCCGGGGAAGGGATCCAGCGCTCCAGCTGATCCTTCAGCCCTTGTTGATCCTCGGCCGACAGGAGGGGATCATGGAGATGGAGCAGGGTGATCGACCGCCCTGACCTGTCGTCATCCGGTCCGCTGCTGGCAAATCGCTCGGCCAGTTGGAACTGCTCCAGGGCACCGGCGGTGAGATCCTTGACCGGTACCAGCAGCCGCCGCAGTTCGCCGGGATCCCTGCGCAGCCGCGCCATCACCACCGGGCAGTGGACCTGGCGGCAGATGGCGTCCACCAGGTCACCAAACAGCCACACTCCCAGCCTCGGGGCCGGCTTCACGGCGACCAGCACCAGATCGACGCCCTCCTCCAGGGCCACTCCGGCGATGCCTCCGGGCACATCGTTGTCGAACCGCAGCAGGCTGCGGTTCGGCACCTTTGCTGCTGCGGTGATCTCATCGGCCCGTCGCAGCAATTCCCTGCCCTGGGCCAGGGCCCCATGGATATTGGGTCGGGGCTCCGCACCCCCATCGGCCCCCTGGGCATTCACCACAGCCAGGGGCAGGACCTCCCCCATCAATCCCTCCTCGCCTTGGGTGAGGCGACTGGCCAGATGCAGCAGCGGGGCCTCTCCCACAGCGGTGGCAATGGGCACCAAGACCCGCAGGGCGCGACGAGCCAGGGCGAGCTGACCACTTGCTTCCATGCTCATCTTTTCGGCGGCCTTCACACCAAGCCGCACCATGGCCATCGAGGTCATGATCGGCCCCAGGGTGGCGGTGACCACCATCAGGGCCAGCACGCTGTTCAGGATCCGTTCATCCAGCAGCCCGGCCTGGAAGCCGACGAAGGTGGCGGCCAGAGTGGCGGCCACCTGGGGAAGGGACAGGGACCAGAGCGTCAGGATCTGGGCGCCGTTGTACTGGTAGAGCCAGCCAGCCCACCAGGAAGCCAGACCCTTGCTGGTGATCAGGACCAGAATCAGAGCGAGGGCGAAGGTGGATGTCACCACCGTCGAGAGAAAGACCGGCACATTGAGCAGCAGGCCCAGATCGATGAAAAAGATCGGGATGAACAGGCCGGCCCCCACCACCACCACCTGTTCCTTCACCCCACCCTCCGGCAGGACGGAATTCACCGCCAGACCAGCCAGGAACGCCCCCACGATCTTTTCCACTCCCACCAGCTCCGCACCCACGGAGGCCAGGAACAGGGCCAGCAACACAAACACGAAAAGACGGCCGTCATCCTCCACATTTCGCCGGATCACGGCCCGCCCCAGATACCGGATCAACAGCAGCACGGTCGCCGAATAGATCCCCACCCGCAGCAGCAGCGTCACCACCCCCCAGGCCGCCAACTCCCCCCTGCCGAAGCTGGTGCAGAGGGCCAGCAGCACCAGGGCACCGATGTCGGTGAAAATCGTCCCTCCGATGGCCACCGTCACCGCTTCTTCGCGCATGGCCCCGAAGCTGCGCACGATCGGGTAGCCCAGCGGTGTATGAGACGCCAGGATCGAGCCGATCAACACGGCGCTCACCATGGCGTATCCGGCGCCAAGGGCCAGCAGGGTCCCGGCCAGAAGGGGCAGACTGAAGGTAAGCAGTCCAAACCGGAACGACCGATTCCTGATGCGCCGGAACTCACCCAGATCGATTTCCAGTCCGGCGATGAACAGCAGGTAGACCACCCCCACACTGGAGAGCAGATGCACGCTCTCCAGCTTCGAATCAAGCCAACCCAGCCCATGGGGACCGATCACAACCCCCGCCACCAACAGGCCCACCAGATCGGGCAACCGCAGCCTGCGCAGCAGGGGTGGCACCAACACGCTCAGGGCCAGAAGCAGTGCAAAAACGCCCAGGGGATTGTCGTTGAGGAAGCTGGCCAACGGGCAAGAGGCGAAGGTCTCGCTGGGTCTGAACGAAATGGCTGGGTGCGCCTTCGAATCCAGGTCCACCAACATTCCCCGCATCATCGGCCATCTACGAGAAAAAACGGGATTCAGGAGTTACGGACAGTGTCGTTGGCAACCTTGGGCCCGTTCATATAACGGGTGCCTGATCCGACAACGGCCTGCCCATCAACCTATAGGGTGAAATGATGCCGGGGGAGCAAGAGGATACCTTCGATCCGTACCAGCAATCCGCCCACTCCATCAGCGCACAGGCAATGATCATCACCACCTACATCCACCAGCAGCCCCCCGCCGCAGGTCAGGGTGTGCGATTGGCGATCTTCCAGGGAGAAGGTCCGGTGGGCAGCGTGGAAGCCATGGAGCAAAATCTAATCCAGTTGGAATTGATCATTGAACAGGCTGTTGCCTACGGTGTACAGCTGATCAGTTTCCCTGAATTGTATTTAAGTGGCTATGCTGCAGCACCGGAGGTCCTGCACGCGCTAGCCCAGGAGATCAATGGATCCTGCCTTGGCAGGGTTGCAGCGATCGCTCAGAAGCATGGCATGGCCATCATCTGCCCTTACCCAGAGAGGGCACTGGTGGGTGGTGAAATTCGCTATTTTGATTCAATCGCCATGTTTGATTCCGATGGCGCCCTGCTGAAAAACTATCGCAAGACTCATCTATGGGGCCCTGATGAGAAGAAGATCTGGAGCATCGGGCACCACCATCACGAAGAGGGAACACCCTTTTCTGTGCATGCTATCAACGGCATCCCAGTAGGACTGCTTAATTGTTATGAGGCTGAATTCCCTGAACTGACCAGGAAGTTGTCCCTGCTTGGCGCCAAACTTATAGTCATCCCCACAGCCGCTGATGTAACCACCAAGCTGTCCACCGGGAAATGGACCAGCCCTGCTTATCCGGACATAACAAAAACTATTATTCCAGCCCATGCCTGGGAAAATATACTCTTTGTCGCCTACAGCAATCGCTGCCTGGATGAGCGAATGGATGGAGAATTGGTTGGCCGCTATCTCGGCAACAGCATGGTTGCAAATCCCCATGGAGAAACGCTGGTGGCCGCAAGGAACGAAGTCACACTATTGATCGCAGACTGTATACCTGCAGATTACGGGCCAACCCATCCGGAGAACAGCAACTATCTGATCGATCGTCGACCGGAGATCTATTGAGTGCTGCCAAAGGCAAGCCGGTCGCAGGCAGCGACCTGACGACTCCAGAATCAATCACATGACCAACACGACTTTACCCGCCCCCGCTGCCCAGGTGGATGCGGACGCCCCCCATTTCTCCTGGAGCCGCCATTGGTACCCCGTTGCCTACCTCAAGGATCTGGACCGGGAGAAACCCACCGCATTCACACTGCTGGGGGAAGATCTCGTGCTCTGGTGGGATCGCCAGGAGAACCGGTGGTGCGCCTTTGCCGACGTGTGCCCCCACCGGCTCGTGCCGCTCTCCGAGGGCCGAATCAACGATTCAGGCAACCTGGAATGCCCCTACCACGGCTGGAGTTTCGCCGGAGACGGGCGGTGCACCGCCATCCCCCAGGCGTCAGCCGAGCCGAGCTCTGAAGGCCTGGAGGCACGGTTGACCAGTCGCCGCAGCCGCTGCCGGACCTATGCCACCGCTTGCGGCCAGGGGCTGCTGTTCGTGTTTGCGGCCGATCCGGCCGAGGCGGCTCAGATCCCCCTTCCCCTGGTGCCCCCCCTGACGGAGGAACCGGATGCCTGGCTGGTTCAGGACACGTTTCGGGATCTGCCCTACGACGCCCTCACCCTGCTGGAAAACGTACTGGATGTGAGTCATGTGCCCTTCACTCACCACGCCACCGTGGGCAAACGGGAAACCGCCGGGCCGGTGAACGCCGAACTGAAGACTTTCGGGCCGGATGGGTTCGAGGGGGTGTGGCAGGAAGGGCCCCGCCGGGGAAAACTCGGCACCCAGTTCACCACCTTCGCGGCTCCCTGCCTGATGTGGCACGACCTCACGGCCAAGGGGTTCGCCCGGATCCTGACGGTGGTGTACGCCACCCCGATCAGAAAAGGGGAGTGCCGGCTGTTCGCCCGCTTTCCGTTTCGTTTCGAATCCCCCTGGCCGGCTCGACTGCTGCGCTTACGGCCGGAGTGGCTGCAGCACATCAACAATCACGTCGTGCTCGAGGATGACCAGATCTTCCTGCACCGCCAGGAACGGGTGCTCGAACAGAGGGGGGGAAGCCGGGATCTGCTTCAGAGTTGTTATCTGGCCACCGGTGCTGATCGCTACATTCAGGCCCTGCACGACTGGGTGGTGAAGGAAGCGGGAGAACCCTTCCCTGGCAGCGCCCTGCCCCAACCCCTCTCTGATGCCCCGTTGCTGGAGCGCTGGACAAGTCACAGTCAGCACTGCCGCAGTTGTCGGCAGGCGGATCAGCGCCTGGAGGTTGTTCAAAGGGTCGGCTGGCCCCTGGCGGCATTGGCTGGGCTGGCAGCGGCGTGGTGGGGGCCAACGTTGCCGGGGGGAGGGCTGGCACTGGCTGCGGTACTGGTCTCCGCTCTGGCCTGGCAAGCGGGTCGCTGGCGCACATCCCTGCGCCATGGACAACGAACTCCGCCTCGAAACCGCTGAGCGGCAGGCCAATGGGCCCATTCCTTCTCACCGGATGATCAGTGGCCCTTCCATCCGGCCAGATGGGAAGCGGCACTGGAGCGAACCAGGGCCCGAGCCGCAGGCAGGGCTGGGTCCAGCATGGTGGAGTTGAAGGGTGGCAGGGAACGGCGCCGAAGCCAGGCCCCCCAGCGGAATTCGTGGAAGGGGATCAGGGGAGCAGGTTCAATCATCCCCTCTTTCTTGAGTTTCCAGACCAGGCTCCGATAGGGATCGTCCTGCAGCCCGGAAAGATCGGCGGGAAGGGCGGCAGGACTGAGGGGACCCAGCCCCCTGCCGTCGTAGAGATAGAGCCAGCCTCGCCGTTTGAGTTCCTCCAGCACGGCGGTTTCTTCCTGGCTCTCGATCTGGAGCACCAGGTAGCCGTAAGCCTCGGCCGGTGGATCGATCTCGATCAGGCCCCGGAGACGGTGGTGACGGTCCACCATCCACAGTTCACCGGCGCTGTTTCGCACCAGAGGTACGGGTTTTCCTTGCAGGTAGCGCAACCGCTGCGCCGCCGTTTCCTCACTGAAATCAACCTGGCGACTTCTCACTTCCGCCATTCCCACGCACATCTGGGTGGGCCTCAGCCGGGCGATTGGCACCTGCAACAGGGGTTGACCAGCCCTCGGAGGGGGAAGGGCGCGGTAGGGAGGTAGGCGCAGACTCATGGCTGGCGCGGCGAAGGGGCCATCCTTGCGCCAAACCGGCACCGATCGAGGGCCCGCGTGAAAAGAAGCCTGCGTGTCTTGGACGGTGGTGCCCGGGAATAGGGTCATGGCACGTGCAAACCAGTATGACCGCTGTTCCCGCAAGCCTTCCAGCCCAGGGACCCCACGGGTCGATCGGGGTGATGATCTGTGGCCACGGCAGCCGCAATCGGCTGGCGGTGGCTGAATTCGCCGCATTGGCCGAGCGATTGCGCGCCCACCTCAGTCCCGTACCGGTGGAGTACGGCTACCTGGAATTCGCCCGCCCGATCCTTCGTGATGGCCTGGATCGACTGCGGGAGCAAGGGGTCCGCCACGTACTGGCTGTGCCCGCCATGCTCTTCGCCGCCGGCCATGCCAAGAACGATATCCCCTCCGTTCTCAACACCTATGCGGCCGAAACAGGAATGAGGATCGATTACGGCCGTGAGCTGGGCGTCGATCTCAGGATGATCCAGGCGGCCGGATCCCGGATCCGGGACTGCCTCGATGCCGCCTCCCCGCCCGGAGTGGCCGGCTCAGGCCCCATCCATCCGCACGACAGCCTGTTGGTGGTGGTGGGGCGTGGCTCCTCTGATCCAGATGCCAATTCCAACGTGGCCAAGGTGACCCGCATGTTGGTGGAAGGTATGGGGTTCGGTTGGGGTGAAACCCTCTACTCCGGAGTGACCTTCCCGCTGGTGGAACCAGGTTTGCGCAAGCTGGTGAAACTGGGATATCGCCACATCGTCGTTTTTCCTTACTTTTTGTTTTCGGGAGTGTTGGTGAGTCGGATCATTCAGCACAGCGAGAGGGTCGCCGCCGACCATGGCGACGTGGACTTCCTGCATGCCTCCTATCTGGGCGATCATCCCCAGGTACTCGATACCTTTGCCGAGCGGGTGCGGGAAGTGCTGCGCGGTGATACAGACATGAATTGTTCGCTCTGCAAATACCGTGCCAAGGTGCTGGGATTCGAGCGTGAGGTGGGTTCCCCACAACACAGCCATCACCACCATGTGGAGGGGATTGTCGAAAGTTGCCAGTTGTGCGAAAGGGAATGCACGGGAGCTTGTCAACCCGATGGTGTGCCCATCCCCCTTACATCTTCAGGGGGTCACGGTCACCATCATCCGCCCTATCCCCACGCCGATCACCCACTGGGCCCCCGGACCCTGCGGCAAGGGACCGATGCCGGCGTGGGGAGATTCCGACAGACCTGATCAGATCCTGAAGGATCAGCCGTCTCGCGGAGCTCGAATCAAGGCAAACCTGCACGCATAAGTTTTACTGATATGATCACGAATTCCCCACCAAGGATTGGTTTTCCACGGTTCAGTCGGGGTTTTTCCACAGGATTCAGGCGATTGTCGCCGTCCGGCGGTCCTGATGGGGAATTTGATCGACTGCTCAGAATGGCCTTGACAGGTGCCCGGCAGCACCTGCTCGTATCCAGCCCAGCCTGATCACCAGATCCGATGGCGAGCCTGGATGGCCGGTCTCATCGGAGAGAACCGTGGTTCCAGACACTCGAAGCAGCTTTGACCAATTGGCGTGAGTGTGGGGTACTGGTTCAGATCATTCACCCACAGAGCGACCCACCTGATGAAACAAAATGATAACCACCAATGGCTGAATATAGATCGTGAAGACAGTGGCAATATTCCCGAGGATGAGGCTGATTGTTCTATAAGCCTGGAAGCAGAAGTGCCTGAAGTTATTTTTAATGGCCTGAAGAAATTTCTCAGCCTCAATCCCGAATGGGATCAATACACCGTCATTACATCTGCCCTGGCAGATTTTTTGTTTATTAATGGCTCCAATCAAAGTTGTGTAACTCAGCACTATCTCGATAGCTTATTTCTGCGCCGGAATCAATGTTGATGCGAGAGTATCAAGCCCGGTCTTGCCGCCGCGCCAGAGATGCATAAAAAAGCGAGGGGGCCAACCCTCGCTGATCATGTTCTCCCTTGCCCGACCCTTTGGAGGTCGCAGCAAGACTCTCGATCCTGGGTTCTGGACAGACTGTGGTGATGGACACCAGCCAAGACCCGGATGTGGAGGCCCTGACAGATGGCCTGGTTCCGCTCCGATGCTGCCGCCCCATCTCCAGGGAATCACTCCACCGCCCCCCGACGGACCGCTGCCTCGCAGGCTCTCCAGGTGATGGCCATCTCTGTGAGCGTGGGGCTTTGCCAACCGGCGCTCGGCCAGCAGGCCCCATCGGTGACCAGCACATTGGCCGCTCTCCAGCATTGATTCCAGGGATTCAGAACGCCCTGATCGGGGTGCTCGGCCATCCGTGCACCGCCCAGCTCATGCACGTAGTAACCGGCGGGAGCCGCGGTGGAGCCGATGGCTGCGTTCCGCTTCACCAGCGGTTCGAGCAGGGGTAGGACGAACAGCTCTTCGAAGGGCCGGATGGATCCGCCGGCGGCGGAAACAACCGACTCCATGCGGCGGTGCATGTGGTCCACCATCGCCAGCTCATTGGCCCCCCAGCGGCAGGTGATGCGGGGGGAGGGAATGCCCCAGGCATCAGATCGATCCGGATCCAGGCTCACCCGGTTTTCTTTCCTGGGCAGAACTTCACCGTGCCCGATCAGAAAACCCGTCGCCTCGCCTGGCCGGCGCCGGAAGACGGCGGGGGGATCGAAGCGTTGCACTGCCGCCCAGATGCCATAGCCGCGCCGGAATCCCAGCCCATCGTCACCCTGGAGGTGGAGCGTGTTGGGAATGAAGCAGCTTCCCGCCCCTGAGAGTTCGATGCCCGGCGGCGCAGGGGGAATGGCGGGAATGGAGAAAAAGCGGCTGGTGGAGATGTGATCCATCAGGAAGCGACCCAGGCAGCCGGAGGGGTCGATCAGCCCCCCCGGTCGATGGCCTTCCCAGGAATGCAGCAGGATCCGTACGGATTCAATCGTGGAGGCACAGAGCACCACGAGGGAGGCCGGAATGAATTCCCTTCCCCCTTTGCTGTTCACCACCACGACCCCCTCAGCCCGTTCCTGGTGGCGGTCCATGCGTAGATGGCTGACCACCGCATGGCTGCGCAGCCGCACCCGGCCCGTGGCCCGGGCCCGGGCCAGGGTGCCCCCCTGGGCGCTGGATCGGGGCCAGGGGTGGGCGGGACTGGGGTGGTGCAGCCCGAAGCCGCGGGAATGGATCAGGGGCAGACCCAGCTGCCGATCGATGGCCCCGCGCAGGTGCAACTCCCCAGGGGTGAAGGGCATCGGAGGCAGAAAACAGCCATCGGGCAGCTGGGACAGGCCATCGCAGTGGCCATGCACCCCCAGCAATCGCTCGATCCGGGTGTAATACCCATCGAGATCCTTGCTGCCGATGGGCCAGGAAGGGCCGTGGCCGTCCCGCTCTCCCGCCCGGAATTCAAGCTCCGAGAGGCGCAGGGTGATCCCTCCCCAGGTCAGGCTCTTCCCCCCCACCTGACGGCCCCGGGTCCAGAGAAACGGGGCGTCTGCGGGGGTGGTGTAGGGGTGGAGGCGTTCGTCGACGTAGAGATCGGGATTCTGCTTCCAGTAACCCGGGTGGTGGGCCTGGACCCGGTGCTTGCCGCTACTCAGATTGGCGATGCGGCGAAAGGTGTTGGTGGGTTCACCGCTGTAAGCCTGGCGCCATGACAGATCCGGACCCGCCTCCAGCACGAGCACATCAAGCCCCGCTTCGGCCAGCACCATCGCGGCCACTCCCCCCGTGGCGCCGGCACCGACGACCACCGCCTGCAGCCTGTGGTCATTGGGCATGGGACTGGTTCCTTTTCCTTGGTGATGGTGGGGAAGTCAGGAGAGGCTGGCGTCCAGCCGCAGCAGGGTCTGCAACAACACATTGGTCCCCTGCTCGCACTGCTCGGGAGAGGTGAATTCGTCGGCGGAGTGGCTGACCCCATCCCGGCTGGGCACGAAGATCATGCCCATGGGCGTGAGGCGCCCCATCTCCTGCGAATCGTGGCTGGCCCGGCTGGGCAGGTGGGTGTAGCTCAGCCCCAGGTGCTGGCAGCTGGCGGTGATCACCTCCTGGATATGGGCATCGGCCGGGGTGGGATCCACCACGAACTGGGGGGTGATGGCAATGCGGGTGCGCGTGGCCACGGCAACGTTTTCCAGCTTGCGCTCCAGGTGGGCCCTCATATGGTCGATCACGCTGTGGGAGAGATCACGCATGTCAAGAGTCATCTCCACCCCCCCCGGCACGATGTTGGCGGCATTGGGCCAGACGTTCAACTTGCCCACGGTGGCCACGGGATCGCCGGGAAAGTGGAGGGCCATGTCTTCGATGGCGAGGATCAGCTGGGCGGCGGTGGTCAGCGCGTCACGGCGCATCCCCATCGGCGTGGTTCCTGCATGGTTTGCCTGGCCGGTGATGCTGATCGTGTATCTCTGCTGGCCCACCACCCCTTCCACCACTCCGATCTGCTTGTCAACCGCCTCCAGCACCCCCCCCTGTTCCACGTGCAGCTCCAGGAAGCAGGCCATTTCCTGGGGACGGCGGACCGCCCGCTCCCGCTGCTGCCAGTTCCCTCCGATCCGGGCCAGGCAGGTCTCGATCGGCTGGTCAATGGCGGTGGTGTAAGCACGGGGATCAGGGGAAGCCAGTCCGACCATGGACTTGCATCCCACCATGGTGCTCTCCTCATCAGCGAACACGATCACCTCGATGGGATGGAGCAATCGTTTTTCCTGCTCCGCCAGTACCCGCACCACCTCGATCCCGGCCAACACCCCCAGGGCGCCGTCATAACGCCCCCCCGCCGGAACCGTATCGATGTGAGAACCGGTGGCCAGGACCGGCATTTCCGGATTGAGCCCTTCGTAGCGACCGATCATGTTGCCGGCCGGATCGATCCGCACCTCCATGCCCGCCTCCTCCATCCACTGACGCACGAGGGTGCGGGCCTCCAGGTCTTCCTCGCTGAAGGCCAAGCGGCGTACAGCCCCCGATGGCAGTCGCCCGATCGTTGCCAGGGTGTCGAGGTGCTGGGCCAACCGGACCCCATTGGCGACCGGGCTGGTGAAGGTAGGACTCATGGAGGCAGTTGGTGAAGATGGTGACCTAGGCGACAAATTTGTGAGCATTAATCCCTAACATTGTCTCATCCACCTTCTTGAATGGGCATCCACCTACGCCAATGACCTATTCCATCGTTGCCTGGGACGAGGCCACGGGAATGACTGGAGTTGCGGTTGCCACCAAACATCTTGCAGTGGGTTCCCTCGTTCCCCACGCCCGGTCCGGTGTCGGAGCGGTGGCCACCCAGGCGAACACCAATCCCTACCTCGGTTGTTGGGGGCTGGACCGGTTGGAAAGTTACCAGCGCCACAGTGGTGGGACCCTCGGAGCCAGGGAGACCCTGGATTCGTTGTTGCAGGACGATCCCGGGCGAGATGGACGCCAGGTGCAGTTGGTCGATGCCAGGGGAGTCTCCGCCGCCTGGACAGGTCCTGAATGTGCCGGCCACGCCGGACACATCTGCTTCGATGGATTTTCCGTTGCCGGCAACTACCTCACCGGGCAGGAGCCCCTGAACGCCATGGCCCGGGTCTACCGGGAATGCCTCGATCAGGGCCAACCCTTCGAATGGAGACTGCTTCGGGCCATCGAAGCCTGTGATGAAGCCGGAGGGGATCTCCGCGGCCGCCAATCCGCTGCCTTGCTGGTGATGCATCGGGAGAGCTATCCGCTGTTCGATTTCCGGGTGGATCACCATCCTGATCCGCTTCGGGTGATGGCAGAAATCCTTGATCAGACCCGCCAGGATTACTACATCAATTTCCGGGCCACGTTGCCCACCGATGCCAGCGTGGCCGCGGAAAGGCCCAATCCGTTTCCCATACCGGCTGCCAAACTGGAATCCGTTGCTGACCCCGTTGAGTCTGACGCAGGTTCCCAGGGTCAGCCCCTGCCCCTTGTGGCGTGAACACCAGCTCCACCAAGCTCCGATCGGGATTCATGGAGCTGATGGCTCAAGATCAACGTGAAACCGTCTGGTCCTCCCGGGCCACGGCCAGGGTCCAGCCCAGTCCATCAGCCAGATTCCTCGCCAATGTCGGCAGGTCGGCAGCGATGAAGCGGGCATGCATGATCTGAACGCAGATCAGGTGGTTGATCACCGCATCGAACTGCACCCGCTGGGCAGCGGTTGTGGCTGGATCTTCGTGGCGTTTGAACAGGTCATCCACACCAGCCACGTCCAGCAGACCAGCTGATTCAATGGCGTCGGGGCTCAGATACCGGTCGGCAAGTTTGCGCATCTGTTTCCACTTGCCCTCGTCGCTGTGGGCAGGTGGGGCCATGAAGGCGAATTTCTCCCGCCGGTACAGCACGTCCGGCAGGAGACCCCGCATCGCTTCGCGGAGGACATACTTCTCGGTGGTTCCCCGGATGCGCAGTTCGGGCGGTACGTGCTTGGCAATGGCTGCCAGATGATGGTCCAGAAAAGCGGGGCGCGCTTCCATGCTGTGGGCCATGTCGACCCGATCCCCGCCCCAGGTGAGAATCTGGCCCTCCAACATGGTCTTGATCCAGACGTACTGGGCCCGATCCAGGGCATGGCGCCCCTCCAGCTGGCTGACATCGAAGCTGTCAGCGATCGCCTTGCCGGGGCTGTAGCCCTCACAGGCCTGGCGATGCCGGGGGTTCATCAGCGGACCCACCAGGGGAGCGCAGGCCAGCCAGGGCTGCAGGCAACTGGGGGTGAAGCCCACCTTGGCGGTGAGATCGGGATCGTCGATGGTCGTTTCCGAAAGCATGGCTCCCTCCACCAGCTGGTTCGACTCCTGCAGCATCGAAGCCCATTCCGCTCGTTCAGCTTCCGGCAGATCATCCAATCCGTGCAGGAACATGTCCTGGCGGAAGGCGGGATAGCCACCAAACAGCTCATCGGAGCCTTCACCGGTCATCACCACCTTGTAATCGCTCTGGGTCACATGGCGACTCATCAGGTATTTGGCCACCGCCAAGGTGTTGTAGATGGTCCGTTCCGTATGCCAGATCGTGTCTTCCAGATGGCCGTAGAGGTCGGCGCCGCTGAGCCGCAACACCCGTTGATCCGCTCCCGTGGCTTCGGCCATCTCCCGGGCAATCGGAGTCTCGTCGTAGCGCGCGTCGTCGAAGCCGATCGTGAACGCCCGCACCGGCTGCTGGCTCACGGCGGCCGCCAGCCCCAGGATCGAGCAGGAATCGATGCCGCCGGAGAGGTAACAACCCACCGGCACATCGGCCACCATGCGAATTTCCACGGCCTCCAGCAGGGCTTCCCGTACGGCCGTGATGTGTTCATCGGCGGAGAGCGCACGATCCCGTTCGTGGGAGCGGGGGAAGTCGATATCCCAGTAGGTCTGTTCAGAAATCTCCAGGGTGCCCTCCCGGCGGCGCACGGTCAGCACCGTGCCGGGCTTCAGTTGGTGCACCCCCTCGAAGGCCGTGGTGCCGGGCACCATGGTCTGCATCAGCTGGTGGAACAACCCTTCCGAGCTGAAGCGGCGCTGCACCGAGGGGTGGGCGAACAGCACCTTCAATTCCGAGCCGAACACCAGACCTTCGGGGGTGAGGGTCCAGTACTGGGGTTTGACGCCGAAGCGATCCCGCACCATGTAGAAGGTGTCGATGCTGGCGTCGTACAGGGCGAAGGCAAACTCACCGCGCAACTGGGGCAAGGTGGCTTCCAGTCCTTGATGCTGGTAAAGGCGCAGCAGGATCTCGGAATCGCTCTTGCTGCTGAAGCGCAGGCCCTGGGAGATCAGATTGGCCCGGATGTTCTGGAAGCCGTAGAACTCGCCGTTGTGGGCCATCAACAGATCCCCATCCTCCGAAACAAAGGGCTGACGGGCCCGGAAACTGTTCAGGTCGATGATCGACAGGCGGGCATGACAGAACCCCACCCCCCGTCCCGGCATGCTGCGGATGCCAAAGCCGTCAGGACCGCGATGCACCTGGATCGCGGCCATGTTGACCAGCAACTGTTCATCGACCGGTTGCTCGGCGGAGCTGTGAAAAATACCTCCAATGCCGCACATACTGAAGAATCCTCAAAAATTGCCGAAAGAATAGAGAACGGAAAGACGGAGAAAGCAAGCTTTTGATCAGTACGAAGCCTGGACTATATGCAGTGTGGCTTAAACCACATCCATCACCTGATCCGTCCGTTCCACCAGGCAGGTCAGCAAGGCCATGCGGATGAATACAGCGCCTCGGGCCTGAGCAAAGTACCAATTATGATGGGTGTGATCGACAGAGGTATCGAGTTCGGCACCTCTGGCGAGTGGATGGAGAATAATGGCGTCTTTTTTGTAAGGAAGGTCGGATGTCAGGATGAAGCTGCGGCCATGGACTTCATAGTCGTCATCGATCCAGGCAATGGCGTTGATATAAATCACATCAAGCTCTGAAAGCCATTCTCTCAACTGGGAGCTGGTGGTGATTGAAAGGCCGGCGGCCTCCAGTTCTTCCCGTTGACCAGGGTCAAAATAACTTCCTTCTTCCATCGGATCGAGCCCAGGTTCGTGGAAAAGGATCACCTCCTTCGCCATGGAGGGGAAGCGGGCCAGGCTGCGCAACAGGCTGCGTACGGTTCGCATGCGGTTGGGAATGCCGACGATGCCGATCCGCACCGACTGGGAGGAATTCAGATTATTTTCGATCAGTTCCGGACGCCACTTGAAGATGGTGTAGAGATCGGCCATCGCCTGGGTCGGGTGTTCATCGATCCCATTGCCGGCATTGATCAGGGGGATGCGGAGGGAATCCATCATCTGAACGATGGAATCGGCCTTGGAGTCCCGCAATACCAGACAATCGCCATAATTATTGAACATCTCGGCGATGTCGGAGAGCGATTCCCCTTTGGCCATGCCGGTTGTGGATCGATCCGTGATCGTGATCGTGGCGCCACCGAGCCGGTGCCAGGCACTGGCGAAGGAAAGGCGGGTGCGGGTACTGGGTTCGTAGAAGGCGTTGATCATCAACTTGCCCGTGAGAGGGCTGTTGAAGCGAATGAAGCGCTGCAGGTTGCTTTCAAACTTGGCTGCGAGGCGGAACAGCTGCAGCAGCACCTTGGCGTCAAACTGGTTGCTCGACACCACATGCTGGTTGGACAGGGCCTGCAAGGCGTGGCCGTCCTCACGGATCGCCTCCAGCAGAGCCTGGGGATGGGCATTGCCGTAGACGTCGGGGCAGCGACGGTCGAAGCGGGCGATGGAGGCGGAGGCGGCAGCACTGGCGGCCAGGCCCGGCCTTGATTGGAGGCTCGTCAAAAGGATCATCCGGACCGCTGATCTTCCAGATCTATAGGCAGGGGAGATTGATCGCGGGGGATGTTGTGGTTCTTTTATGTTCGGCTGATCAGAATGTAGCAACAGCTACCAAATCTTCCCCTTGCGCCATTCGTAGCCCCAGATCAGCAGGAGAATCAGCACCGATGCCGCGAGCCCGATCACGCTGCCCTTCACGATCAGGCTGAACAGGCCGGCGGGGGCGATCAGCTGGGCCAGGATTGGCGGGGTGAGCATGGGTTTACTGGGCAAAGGTGGCTCAGCGGCTGGCCAGGCGCCGCCAATCGAAACGTTCCGGAGCCACTGTGCTCCAGGTGCCCATGATCACAGCGGAGACCGCGGCGGAAATCAGGGCGGCGCAGTAAGGGGCGATCAACCAGTAGGCCGCCAGCCCTGCGATGGAGCCGGCCAGCATGGCGGCGATGGCACCGCGGCGGCTGGCGCTCGACCAGTAGAGCCCCATGGCGATGGGCCAGATGGTGGAAGCCACCAGGGGCCCGGTGAGCAGCAGCAGCTGGAGCATGGAGGTGAAGTTCCTCCAGGAGAGAACCATCGTGGCCAACCCGAGCAGCACCACCAGGATCCGGGCGGCATTGCGCAGCTGCTGATCCGTGGCCCCGGGACGCAGCATGTGGAGGTAGACATCCTCCGCCAGCAGATCGGCGCTCGCTGCCAGCAGGGAGTCGAGGGTGGAGGTGAGGGAGGCAAAGATAATCACAAACACCACCAGGGCCCCGCCGGCGCCCAGCAGGGTGGCGGTGACGATCGGAAACACCATGTTCACCTGGGGGATCGGAAAATCCTTGGCCAGGGCCATCAGGGCGATGGAACCTGTCACCAGGGGCACGGTTACCCAGGCCAGACCACCCATCACGAAGGAGGGAAACACCACCGATGGGCGGCTGGCGAACACCCGCGACCACCAGATGTTGTTATGGAACACTTCCCCCATGCTGAACAGCCCCGTATTCCAGGCAAACAGCAGCCCGGCCGGCAGGAGCAGATCGAGACGGGTGGGGTGGTTGGCCGCCAGATTGGTGTAGATATCGGCTGTGCCGAAGCGGCTGAAGCCGAGCACAGCTACCAACACCAGCAACACCATGATCAGGAGCGACTGCATGAAGTCGGTGCCGATCACGGCCCGCAGACCCCCGAACAGGGTGTAGAGGGTGGCCACTCCGATCACCACCACCATGCCCACTCGATAGTCGAAGCCCGCCAGGGACTGGAGCAACAGCCCCGCCCCCATGCCCTGGGTGATCAGGAAGACCAGGGTGTAGGCCATGGTGATCAGCAGGAACACCAGCCAGGCCAGTTTTCCGTAGCGCAGCCGCACAAAATCGCCGCTGGTGCGGGATTGAGGCATCAACTTCTTGATGCGCACCGCCAGGGGAGCGAAAAGGATCAGCCCCATGCCGGCAAGGGCATAGCCGATCATGCCCCACAACCCGAGGGTGTACCCCGCCTCCGGAGCGGTCATGGTGGTGTTTCCCGTCACCCAGCTCGCCATCAGGGTGGCTGTGCTGAGGGACAGGCCCACATTGCGACCGGCCAGCAGGTAATCATCGGCATCACCGGCACCCCGGCGACCCCACCAGATGCCAAGTGCCACCCACAGAACGGAAAATGCTGTGAGCACCAGCCAGGCGACGCCCGGCTTCAGGAATGGTTCGGCGGCCATGGACGCGGGTCTGGGTCGTGGTAAGGGTCACGGTTGCGCCAGCGCATGTGTCCCCGCACGATCATCAAGATCGTGGCGGCCGTCACGATTCCCCCGAGCGTGAAAATCGCCAGGGCTTGCTGAAGCTCGCTCATGCTCCCATTCATGCCATGGAGAGGCCGGGCTGGGCCAGGATTGACACAAAAAGGTCTGGAGCGCCCATGAAGGGAAGCCTCTCCGGGACCTCCTGTCTGGATTCAGGCGCTGGCACGGTTCCTGGTCTTGAGGATCGCGGCCCCCACAAGGGCCAGCCCCACGCCTCCAGCGCCGGCCAGAAAAACCAGGGTCTGCATCAAGGAGAGAAGGATCCCGATCGTGGAGAAGATCTTGATCTGGAGCCGGGATTTGATCAGCATCACCAACAGGATGGTGATGGTGCCCTTGAGGGCCACGAGCCTGGCCAGCAGGCATGGGGAAGCGAAGGGGACTGGTATCAGAACCATGGAAAACCAGAGAATATGGATTCATTAGAGAAACAATCCAGGCGAGAACCAACGAATTGGTTACCGGCTGGCTGGTTGCTCATTGGTTACTGACTATTTGTGAAGTTGACAATTTCAAAGACACAACAGGGTCAAAATGAAATCAACGAGTAAGTGATCGATCGCCGTACTCGGTCGTAGGAAAAGAATCGATCGAACGCAGCGGGAACATTGCTCAATAGAGCAAAAGTGTGGAGTTGAAGCAGATGAAAATTGGTGGCGGGGGCGAGATTTGAACTCGCGACCTTCGGGTTATGAGCCCGACGAGCTACCAGACTGCTCTACCCCGCGTCGCCCATGGATCCTATCAGTCGAAGCGCAGTTCCCCGATCACCTCCAGGCTGAGATGGTCTGACGGTGAAAGAAACCGCTGGCGCAACTCCTTGAGACTGGCGGGGGTGAGCCATTCGAGTTGCTCCAACAGATGAAGTGCCACCGCATGCTTGGCACGGCTGGCACCGTCGTCGACCTTGATCGCCACACCCAGCCCTTCTCCCACCCGGCAGAGACCTTGAATCCCTTCGGCTCCCCCCTTACTGATCACCTGACCATGGCAACCGCGCATCAGCACGGTGTCGAAGCGCTCTTCGCCGGCCACCAGCTCTGGGTGGGCGAGCATCGCCCGACTGAGCTGTTCGAGGTCCGGCTGCTCGCCGCTGCCCAGGTGGGCCAGCAGCAGGGCCATCTGGGCCAATCGCATCTGGAGGGTGGGCGCGCCGCAATCGTCCGTGGCGGAGACCAGCTCAGCCGCGGGCATCCCCAGCAGCTCCCCCACCCGGCGGACCACCTCCCGCTGGAGCGGATGTTCCGGCTGCAGGTAGGACTCGAAGGGCCAATGCATCTGGCGACAGGTGGCCAGGAAAGCGGCGTGCTTTCCGGAACAGTTGTGCTGCAGAGGGCTGATGGCCCCCTCAGGGACAGGGCACTGCAGCTGACAGGCCTCCAGACCGGCGCCCCATAACAGCCGAAACGCCTCACGGGCGTGGTTCGCCGTGCCGGTGTGGGAAGCACAGGCGATCGCCAGCCCCCTCTCCCCACAGTTGATCCGCTCAGCGGCCCCGCTGGCCACGAACACGGAAGCCTGGAAGGGCTTGAGGGCTGAACGGATGAAACTCAGTTGCTGGGGATCCCCGGCTCGCATCAATACCCGACCTCTGATGTCACACACCACGGCGTGGACCCGATGCCGGGACTCAACAATGCCGTCGCGGCGCAGGCGCACCTCAAGGGGAGGAACCACAGAACGGCTGGGGCCGGAAAAACTGGGCTGCGGGCTCATGGGGGATGCGGACGCCGAGATGGTGGTTGCATGGATACTGCCGTCAGAGAGCCTGGCAGAGGCCAGCCCCGGCCATGATCAAGCTGATGGCGATGGCGATTCCTCGTCGCAGGCGGCCCAGTACGGGGACCACCTGGTGGCGGGCGACAAGCAGATCCCGTTGCCGCCAGGTCAGGGGTTTTTCCCAGATCTGGCCGTCGTACCAGCCGGATTCCTCATACTCCACCCGTTCAGAAACCAGGCGTTTGCGCACGTAGGTCCAGCCCAGCCACTGGCGGCAGAGGAGCAGCAAGGGCAGCAACAGGGCGACGACGGCAGCCGCAAGCACCATTCTGGGAGCATCGTGGCGCAGGGGGACGCTGCCGCTGGCCACCAGCAGGCAGGGGGGGAAGGCCAGCAGCCAACTGAGGCTGAGGGCCCGAGTGAGCGGAAGGCCGTCCTCCAGGGGCCAGGCAAAGAACCAGGACCCGCAGAGCTGCTCGTACTCCCGGAGGGGTCGCTGCTCCTGGGGGACCGGACAGGAGGATTCCAGCTCCGGGAGGCTTTGCCCGCCGCGTTCCATGGGTTCGACCTCAGCCACCTGAGATGGTGGGTTCGGAGGGAATGAAGGCCACATGTTCCCCATGGCCCCAGAAGGATTCCAGATCGTAAAAACCCCGTTCCTGCGGGGTGAGGATGTGGACGATCACCTCCCCGTAGTCGATCAGCAACCAGCGTCCCTCCGCCTGTCCCTCGCGACGCAGGGGAAGTCGCCCGGCTTCGGCCTCGAGGCGATCTTCCACGGAGCGGCCGATGGCACGGACCTGCACGTCGGTGAGGCCGGTGCAGATCACAAACCAGTCGGCAAGCGAGGAGATCTCATCCACCCGAATCAGGCGGATGTCCACAGCCTTGCGGTCGTCGCAGGCTTCGGCCGCCAGACGGGCCAGGGAGGCGGAGTCTTCAGGATCGATCGGGGCAAGGGAGATGGAGCTCAGCTCTGAAGGGATGGGCTGTTGTGGGAACAGGGGGTGCTCGGCTTCACCCATAGACGTTCTCACTGGAAACAGACTGGCGGGAACCCTGTTGTTGGGCCATCTCTGCCCGGGCCTTGCCCGCACTGCGACGCAGGGCTTCGAGCCGATCTTCATAGAACGCTCGCTTTCGCTTCTTGCGGGTCTGCTCCACCCGTTCCTTCAGGGCACCTCCCAGGCTCTTGTAGGCGTTGGGCAGGCTGTAGCCGAATCGGCAGGCCAGGTCGATGGCCCGCTCATCGGCGGCGATGGCGTCCTGGAGGCGCTTCTCGGTGTTGTTCTTCAGATACAACCGGTAGCCCGCGAAACCGGAAAGCCCCAGAGCCATGAACAGGAGGAGACCGTCCTGAACCCACAATTCGCCGATGGCGCCGCCAAGGCCGATGGCCAGAGCTGCCATTTCCCAGCCGTCCCGTGGCACCGCATCATTCTGAATGCGGCCGACCTCGTGCCAGAAAAGCAGATTGCGATGGTCGATGGCCAGGGCATCCCAGGCTTCCAGATCCACCTGGATCTCCACCTCATCCCGCCCGATCTCTTCGATGGTGACCAGGGGGGGATCGACGGAGGCGGAGGCTTCCACAAACACCCAGCTCTGCATCTCAGGGGGGAGCAACCCCTTCAGGCGCTGGAGTTCGCTCATCAGCGTGGTCGTGGAGAAATAGGTCTGATCACGTTAGCGATCCCCGCGGGCCAGCAAGCCCTTTGTGTGGCGACTCAACAGCCGAGCAGACCAATTCAAGCCGCAACATGAGAAGGTGGGCACGTCTGGCTCATGACCGTCCATGCCCCGCCGCACGGATCTCCGTCGCATCCTGCTGCTGGGCTCCGGCCCAATTGTGATCGGCCAGGCCTGTGAATTCGACTATTCCGGTACCCAGGCCTGCAAGGCCCTGCGAGCCGAGGGTTTTGAGGTGGTGTTGGTCAATTCCAATCCGGCCTCGATCATGACCGATCCGGACCTGGCTGATCGCACCTACATCGAGCCCCTCACCCCCGAGGTGGTGGCCAGGGTGATCGAAATCGAGCGACCCGACGCCCTGCTGCCCACCATGGGAGGGCAGACCGCTCTCAATCTGGCCGTCAACCTGGCCGAGAACGGCACCCTCGAACGGATGGGGGTGGAGCTGATCGGCGCCAATCTGGAGGCGATACGCAAGGCGGAAGATCGTCTCCTGTTCAAGGAGGCCATGGGGCGGATCGGTGTGAACGTCTGCCCCTCCGGGATCGCCAACAACCTTGATGAAGCCGAAGCGGTGGGTGAGGCGATCGGCAGTTACCCCCGCATCATCCGGCCCGCCTTCACCCTGGGCGGTTCCGGGGGGGGCATCGCCTACAACCCTGAGGATTTCGCCGCCATCTGCAAAAGCGGTCTCGAGGCCAGCCCCGTATCCCAGATCCTGATCGAGCAATCCCTGCTGGGCTGGAAGGAATTCGAGCTGGAGGTGATGCGCGACAGCGCCGACAACGTGGTGATCGTCTGCAGCATTGAAAACCTCGACCCGATGGGGGTTCACACCGGTGATTCGATCACGGTGGCCCCGGCTCAGACCCTCACCGACCGGGAATACCAACGGCTGCGGGATCAATCGATCGCCATCATCCGGGAGATCGGTGTGGACACCGGCGGCAGCAACATCCAGTTCGCCATCAACCCTGCCGATGGGGAGGTGGTGGTGATCGAGATGAATCCACGGGTGTCGCGCTCCTCAGCCCTGGCCAGCAAGGCCACGGGTTTTCCGATCGCCAAGATCGCTGCGCGCCTGGCGGTGGGCTACACCCTGGACGAAATCATCAACGACATCACAGGAGCGACACCCGCCTGCTTCGAGCCCACGATCGACTACGTCGTCACCAAGATTCCCCGCTTCGCCTTTGAAAAATTCAGGGGCAGTCCGGCGGTGCTCACCACCTCGATGAAATCGGTGGGGGAAGCCATGGCGATCGGCCGCAGCTTCGAGGAATCCTTCCAGAAGGCCCTGCGCTCCCTGGAAACCGGCCACGCCGGCTGGGGCTGTGATCGCCCGGACCATGACGCGGAATCCCTCGATCTGGAGCCCAGTCTGCGCACCCCATCGCCGGATCGGATCTTCCGGGTGCGGGACGCCATGGTGGCCGGTCGCAGCGATCAGGACATCCACCGGATCAGTGCCATTGATCCCTGGTTCCTGGCCAAGCTGCGGGGCATCCTCAACGTGGAGCGCCGTCACCTGAGCGCAGGAAACCTGGAGGAACTGGATGGGGACGCTTTCCTCGAACTGAAGCAATTCGGCTTCTCCGATCGCCAGATCGCCTGGGCCACCAAGAGCGATGAGCTGACGGTGCGCCGCCGCCGCCAGGCCCTCGGTGTTCGGGTGGTGTTCAAGACCGTCGACACCTGTGCGGCGGAGTTCGCCTCCACCACCCCGTATCACTACGCCACCTATGAGCGGGCCCTTGAGAAGATCGGGGCGGATGGCTCGATTGTTGATCTGCCTCCGGCCGACGAAGTGCAGCTGGAAACCCGCCGCAAGGTGATGATCCTGGGGGGCGGACCCAATCGCATCGGCCAGGGGATCGAATTCGACTACTGCTGCTGCCATGCCTCCTTTGCCCTCCAGGAGGCCGGCTTCGCCACGGTGATGGTGAACAGCAACCCGGAGACCGTCTCCACTGACTACGACACCAGCGACCGGCTCTACTTCGAACCCCTCACCCTCGAGGACGTTCTCAATGTGATCGAGGCCGAGCACCCTGACGGTGTGATCGTGCAGTTCGGAGGACAGACCCCCTTGAAGCTGGCGATCCCGCTGCTGCGCTGGCTGGAGAGCCCGGAGGGCCTGGCCACCGGCACCCGCATCTGGGGCACCTCTCCCGAATCGATCGATCGGGCAGAAGACCGGGAGCAATTCGAGGCGATCCTGCGTCAGCTCGAGATCCGCCAGCCCCGCAACGGCCTGGCCCGCAGCGAAGCAGAAGCACGGGGCGTGGCGGCAAGGGTGGGTTATCCGGTGGTGGTGCGGCCCAGCTACGTGCTCGGGGGCCGGGCCATGGAGGTGGTCTATGACGAGGCGGAACTGAATCGCTACATGGTGGAAGCGGTCCAGGTGGAGCCCGACCACCCGGTGCTGATCGACCAGTACCTGGAGAACGCCACGGAGGTGGATGTGGACGCCCTCTGCGACCGGGAGGGACAGGTGCTGATCGGTGGGCTGATGGAGCACATCGAGCCGGCCGGCATTCACTCGGGGGATTCGGCCTGTGCCCTGCCTTCCGTTTCCCTGAGCCAGGAGTCTCTGGCCACGATCCGCCAGTGGAGCAAGGATCTGGCCCTGGCCCTGGAGGTGCGGGGCCTGATCAACCTGCAGTTTGCGGTGCAGAGGGAGAAGGTGTTCATCATCGAAGCCAATCCCCGGGCTTCCCGCACGGTGCCTTTCGTGGCCAAGGCCACGGGGGTGCCCCTGGCCAAGATCGCCAGCCAGTTGATGGCCGGCCGCACCCTGGCGGAACTGGGCCTGACCGCCGAGCCCGTTCCCCCTCGCCAGACGGTGAAAGAGGCGGTGCTTCCGTTCAAGCGCTTCCCGGGTTCCGACAGCCTGCTGGGGCCGGAAATGCGCTCCACCGGTGAGGTGATGGGCATCGCGCCTGGATTCGGCATGGCCTACGCAAAAGCGGAGATCGGCGCCGGTGACGCTCTGCCCACGAAAGGCACCGTGTTCCTCTCCACCCACGACCGGGACAAGCCCGAGCTGATACCGGTGGCCCGTCGACTGGCCGAGGCGGGCTTCGCCCTGGTGGCCTCCGTGGGCACGGCCGCGGCCCTGGCGGCGGAAGGCCTGGCGGTGGAGACGGTGCTCAAGGTGCATGAGGGCCGGCCCAACATCGAAGATTCGATCCGCTCCGGCGAGATTCAGCTGGTGATCAACACCCCGGTGGGCCGCCAGGCGGCCCATGACGACCGCTATCTGAGGCGTGCAGCCCTCGATTACGCCGTGCCTACCGTGACCACCCTGGCCGGCGCCCGGGCCGCCGTGGAGGCCATCGCCGCCCTGCAGCAGTGCCACCGGATGGAGGTGGCGGCACTGCAGGACATTCACCAGCCCTGGATCACCCCTGCCTAGGTTGATTCGGGCATGTGCCGATCAGGAGCAAACAGTTTCCATTCCGATCCGAATTGCTCCAGAAATGCCAGCGGGTAAGTGATCTGAAAGACAGAGAGCGGCAGGAGGATGACAGAGCCGATGTAAGGAATAAGGGCGATAAAGCAGCTGAGCAGGATGACAATCAGTGACAGAATGACAACCCCTATATTGAGAACAAATCTCATCAAAAAATACAGCATAAAAACCCTCTGATTTCCTTGCCATAATCTTTGAAAAAATTCCTGCCAGGCCACCAGAACTGGAATACGCCGCAGAACCATGATCGGAACCACAAAGTCCTCCAACAAGATCGAAATCACGACCGAGCACACGATCAGAAAGAGCACCAGAATGAAACCGATCACGATTGTCACCACCCCTGAGCCACTGAGCTGGTTTGACTCCAGATCGACCCGGGCGATCAGGAAGCCCAGCGTGAGGATCAAGGAGATCAGCCCCAGCACAAGCAGCCCCAGATAGAAGCGGAAGCGGAAAAGTGAATTTCCTTCGCGACGATATTCACGCCAGGGTTCCTTGATCGCTCCACGGTTGTGGATGATCCCATCGAGAAGCATGAATCTTCCCCGGCTGCTCAGCCAGATCAACAGCAGGCCCAGACCGATCAGGACCAAAAACACAAGGCTGGCCACGATGAGAATCAAGGCCAGATTTTCCTGAATCCAGGCGCTCAGACCATCCCTGTCCCAGGTACCAAAGTTCCAGTCTGATCCTGAATCACCACCGCCCGTGCCGCCGCTTCCAGACCCGCCCCCGGCCTGGCCCAATCCGATCAGAAAGGCACAGAAGCCAAGCCGCAGCCACTTGCCAAGCTCAAAAGGCTGAAAAAGAATGCGCCTTGTGCGCTGAATCGCGATGGCGATGGGTTCTATGACGGAAGCAGAGCCCAATGATTTCTAACAGCTGCAGCTTTCCATTGAACATCAAGCCGAAAAAAGCAACCAGCAGCAAAACAACATGTAGCTGCATGGGGCAGCTGCTTGGGGTGGCTGCTTGGGGTGGCTGCTTGGGGTGGCGATGGGGGAGCGGGATGTCCCTTCGGCGCCATCTGAATTTGGCTGAGATCCTCAGACCCTCAGAGCATCGAGGACGGAACGATCCTCCAGGGTGCTGGTGTCGCCGCTCACTTCCTGACCGGCGGCCAGGGAGCGCAGGATCCGGCGCATGATCTTGCCGCTGCGGGTCTTGGGAAGGGCGTCGCTGAAGCGAATCACATCGGGGCGAGCAATCGGGCCGATCTCCCTCCCCACATGGCTGCGCAGTTCGCTTTCCAGAGCCCCATCCCCATGCCGGCCCGTCTCCAGCGTCACGAACGCCACAATCCCCTCCCCCTTCAACGCATCGGGACGGCCCACCACCGCGGCCTCCGCCACCGCAGGATGGCTCACGAGAGCTGATTCGATCTCCATCGTGCCCAGCCGGTGGCCCGACACGTTGATCACATCATCGACCCGGCCCATCACCCAGAAATAACCATCGGCATCCAGGTGGGCCCCATCGCCGGCGAAATAGAGATAGCTGCCATCGGCGGGGCGGATGTGTTCCCAGTAGCTGCGGCGAAACCGCTCCGCATCGCCGTGAACGGTTCGCATCATCCCCGGCCAGGGGCGCTTCACCACCAGGTAGCCCCCCTCCCCGGGCGGCACCGAGGCCCCTTGCCGATCCACCACATCGGCGCTGATGCCGGGGAGGGGAAGGGTGCAGGAACCGGGCTTGGTCGGGGTGGCGCCGGGCAAGGGGCTGATCATGACGCCACCCGTCTCCGTCTGCCACCAGGTGTCGATCACCGGGCAGCGATTGCCGCCGATCACCTCCCGGTACCACATCCAGGCCTCTGGATTGATCGGTTCACCCACGGTGCCCAGAATCCTCAGGGTGCTCATGTCGTACTGGTCCGGCACCTGGCGACCGCCCTTCATGAAGGCCCGGATCGCGGTGGGCGCCGTGTAGAAGATCGTCACCCCGTGCTTCTGGATCACCTCCCAGAAGGCACCCGGCTTGGAGGCCCGGGGAGCCCCCTCGTACATCACGGTGGTGGCGCCGTTGGAGAGGGGGCCGTAGACGATGTAGCTGTGACCGGTGATCCAGCCCACATCAGCGGTGCACCAGAACACGTCGTCGTCCTGGATGTCGAAGATCCACTGGAAGGTGAGGTGAGCCCAGAGGTTGTAGCCCGCGGTGGTATGAACCACCCCCTTGGGTTTACCGGTGGAGCCTGAGGTGTAGAGAACGAACAGCCGATCTTCACTGGCCATGGGTTCGGCGGGGCAGTCCTCGCTCTGGGGATCCACCAACTCGTGCCACCACTGGTCCCTGCCCTGCTGCATGGCGATCGGTTCCCCGGTCCGCCGCACCACCAGCACCTGCTGCACGCTGGGGCACCCCTGGGCAAGGGCCTGGTCCACCGCTGGCTTCAGGGCCACTGGCTTGTCCTTGCGGAAGCCTCCGTCGGCCGTGATCACGGCTTTGGCCTGGCCATCGTTGAGACGATCGCGCAACGCTTCGGCGGAGAAGCCACCGAACACCACCGAATGGGGCGCCCCGATGCGGGCACAGGCCAGCATGGCGATGGCCGCCTCCGGAACCATCGGCATGTAGATCCCCACCAGATCTCCTTTGCCGATCCCCAGGGCCTTGAGGCCGTTGGCGGCGCGGCATACCTCCTGGTGCAATTCCCGGTAGGTGAAACGGCGCTCGTCGCCGGGCTCGCCCTCCCAGATCAGGGCCGTCCGTTCGGCGACCGGGCCATCGAGATGGCGGTCGAGGCAGTTGGTGCTGAGGTTGGTGGTCCCCCCCTCAAACCAGCGGGCGAAGGGAGGTTCACTCCAATCGAGCACGGTATGGAACGGTTCAAACCAGTGCAGTTCAGAGCGGGCCAGATCAGCCCAGAACTGGTCAGGGTCCGCTGCGGCCTTGTCCACCATCTGGCGATAAGCATCCATCGAGCCGATCCGGGCCTTGGCGGCCAACTCGGGCGGGGGGGCGAAATGGCGCTTTTCCAGCAACACCGATTCGATCGTGGGTTCGATCGATGGGGCTTGGGCCATGGCGTTCGCCTCGGGCTCGACGTGCTTCCCCTCATTCAAGCCCAGCGCCGGAGGGGGCCAAACCGAACGAAGCCGACTGGCGAAGCGCTCAGGGAGGCTTCAGGCTGGAAGTACTTCGTTGGGAAACAAGATGCCCGCCTGGCTGGCGATTCTGTTGGTGATGGTCCTGGTGGCAGTGCTGCTTCGACCGGGGAAGGACGATTTCAGCTGGTTCCTGCAGCTGAGACGGCCCTACTGGCTCACCTTCGAGCGGTTGATTCCCGTTATCTGGATGGTGATCTATGCCTGCTTTTACGCCTCGGCCCTGCTGACCTGGCAGGCCAGCCGAAGTCCGGGGCTGATGGCCGGTTATCTGCTCCTGTTGCTTCTGGTGCAGAGCTACACCTGGCTGATCTGCCGAACCCGACGTCTCGCCAATGGAACCGCCGTCGGGTTCGCCGGTTGGGTGTGGGGCATCGCCCTGACGGTGATGGTGGCCCCCGGCTCCCCCCTCGCCTGCCTGTTGCTGATCCCCTTCCTGCTCTGGAGCCCGGTGGGCACCTTCGTGACCTGGCGGATGGATCGACTCAACCCCTGAATCCAGGTTTTTATTCCCATCCCCTGGTTTGACCGGGGTCTCCACCTTTGATTCCGTCTTGCGTTCCTGGCAACGGACTTGGCAACCAGCCCTGGCGGCATTAGGCAAGGGGGAGCGAGGGATCCGACCAAGGTCGCCATGGAGGACCAACCGATCACACCCCACGCCGGCCCCACGGTCGACGCCACAGGCAACCTGACCTACATCGGGGATGACGGACGCCGTTACGTGGTGGGACTGCCCACAGAGATCGATGAGGCCAGCGTCGAGCGCGTGATGGGGATGCTGCGGGGCGGCAACCTGCTCTTTCAGCAGATGGAAAGCCTTGCCCACCGCTGGATCTCTGAAGTGTCAGGTCCCGATCTGGATTCGCGAGCAGCCCTGGTGCTGCTGCTCACCACCCTCGAAACCGCCCTCCAGGACGCTTATCCGGAACGGGAGGACGAAGACATCTCCTGATCCAAGCCAGGACCCCGCCCCAGGCTGCGCCAGTCTGTTGCGATGCACCGACCCGACGCCTGCCTGTTCGATCTTGACGGGCTGCTGCTCGACACCGAACCCTGCCATGGACAGGCCTGGCGCCAGGCGGCGCTTCATTTCGGACTGAACCTCAGCGACGCCCGTCTGCTCCTGCTCCGGGGGCGCCGCCGAGCCGATTGCGTAGCCCAGGTGCGGGCCTGGCTCCAGGCCGCCGGCCAGACGGTGCCGACGGCCGACGACCTGCTGGCGATCCAGCAGCCGATTGCCCGTCGCCTCCTACCGGGGGCGCCAGCCCTGCCGGGCGCCCGGGACCTGGTGGAGCTCTGCAGGAAACTGGATGTGCCGATGGCGATCGTGACCAGCAGCGCCAGTGAGGCCGTGGATCTCAAGCTGGCCCCCCATCCCTGGTTGAACACGATTGAGCTGCGGGTTCTCGGTGATGATCCCGATCTCCGCAACGGCAAACCGGAGCCCGATCCCTATCTGCTCGCCTGCCGACGTCTGCAGGTGGCAGCCCAGCGATGCTGGGCCTTCGAAGATTCACCGGCCGGAGCCAGGGCTGCGATCGCGGCGGGCTGCCAGGTATTTGTGCTGCTGCCTGAAGGGGTGGGACCCTCCACCTACCCGCCAGGGGTGCGCTGCCTTCGTTCTCTCACCTCCGTGAGACTGGAGGGTGATGCGTGGTGGGAGGAACCGGATCAGTAAAGGCGGCTGAGCACGAACTCCGGCAGGCCCCGCAGGGCGCTCCTGGGCTCCGAGTTCGGCAACCAATCGATGGCCTCATGGGCCTCCCGGGCGAACGTCTCCGCCAGGGCGCGGGACCGTGCGATCGCTTCGCAGTCGCGCACCAGTTCGAGGGCCTGGGCCAGATCGTCGGGTTCGCAGAACTCCCGCTCGATCAGACCGGCCAGGGCTGGCCGCTCCTCCAGGGCGAACAACACCGGAGCGGTGAGATAACCGGAAGCCAGATCACTGGCGGCAGGCTTGCCGAGCTGCTGGTCGCTGGCGGTGAAATCCAGGATGTCATCCACCACCTGGAAAGCCAGGCCCAGCTGCCGCCCGAATCGATACAGGGCGTCGAGCCGGTTCTCCGGCAGGCCGGAGAGCACGCCGGCCGCCTTGGAGCTGTTGGCGATCAGGGAAGCAGTTTTGCAATAGCTCTTTTCGAGGTAGGTCTCGAAACTCTGGCCCGTGTCGTAGCGATAGAGGCCCTGGCGTACTTCGCCATCGGCCAGATCCATGATCACCCGGGAGAGCAGTTTCACCACCACCAGATCGTCCAGGTTGGCGAGGTGCCAGCTGGCCTGGGCGAACAGGAAATCGCCCGCCAGCACGGCCACCCTGTGGTTGAACCGGCTGTGGACCGTCGCCACACCGCGACGGGTGGCCGCCTCGTCGACCACATCGTCGTGGACGAGGGAGGCGGTGTGGATCATCTCCGTGATTTCCGCCAGGCGGCGGTGCCTGGACCCGAGGCTGCCATCCGGGGCGATGGCCCGGGAGATCAGCAGCACGATGCCGGGGCGCAGGCGCTTGCCGCCGGCCGCAAAAAGATGTTCGGCGGCAGCCTGAAGGATCGGATGGCCCGCGCCGATCAGATGGCGAAGGTCTGCCAGCAACGCATCGAGGTCGGCCTCGATCGGTTGGAGCAACTCGGCAACCGTCCCCACATCGTCTCCACGGTGAGCGGATCCTAGAAGGCGCGGACGAGGGACTGCAGGCTGACCGTGCGAACGGGGGGACGGCTGCCGAGCCAGAAGGTGGCGGCTTCAGCAAAGGCTTCAGCCGGTCCGGTGACGAAGAAGCGCGAGCGGAGCATGGGCGGATCCACCGGTTCCATGGATTCCACCTCCGGCACATCGCCAAGGCTGGCCAGGAGGGGGCCGAGCCGCTGGGCCGCCGCCTTGGCGGGATCCACCAGCTGCATGTCGGGCGGCAGGAGATCGGCCAGCAGAGGACGCAGCAGGGGGTAATGGGTACAACCCAGCACAATCGTGTCCACACCGGCCTCCAGAAGCGGTGCCAGGTAGGCGATGGCCGCCTGGCGGAGGGCATCGGCCTGCAGATCTCCGGCTTCGATCAGGGGTACGAAGGCGGGGCAGGGCACCTCCACCACCCGGGCGGAAGGCCGACTGGCATGAACGGCCCTCCGGTAGGCGCCGCTGGCGGCGGTGGCCGGGGTCGCCAGGACCCCGACATGGTCGCTGTTCACTTCGGCGGCCACGCTGTCGATCAGCCCCAGGACGGGCACGCCGGCTTCGGCCACCGCCACATCCAGGGCCAGGGCGTTGGAGGTGTTGCAGGCCATCACCAACACCCCCACCCCCTGCAGCCGCAGCCATCGCACCACTTCGGCAGCGATCGCCCGGATCTCATTCTTGGAGCGCTGGCCGTAGGGGACCCGGGCCGTATCCCCCAGATAGATGCAGCGCGTGTGGGGGTAGAGCTTGTGCACCTGGCGCAGAACGGTCAAGCCCCCCAGGCCGCTGTCGAACAGGCCCACAAGCAGGCTCAAGAGGAACCCCGCAGATAATTGAGAATGCCGGCGGAGACGGCCTGGGCCAGGCGCCGGCGGAAATTCGGATCGGCCAGTCGTGGCGAGTCGATCCGGCCGGTGACGAAGCCCATCTCGGCCAGGGCCGCGGGCATCACCGTGCGGCGGATCACATAGAAGCGGCCCGGCTTGGTACCCCGATTGGGGGTTCCCGGTGATACCGCCATCAGTTCCCGCTGGATGGCGCTTGCCAGCTGAAGGGAGCGCCCCCCCTGGTAATAGAAGGTTTCGATGCCGTTCACGTCGGGACGGGCCATGCTCAGGGCATTGGCGTGCAGGCTCACGAAGGCGTCAGCCCGGCTGCGATTGGCGAGGGATACCCGCGGCGGCAGGTCCACATCCACCTCGGAAGTGCGGGTCATGACCACCTGCACCCCCTGGGCCTGCAGCAACTGGGCCACCTGCAGGGCCACATCCAGCACCACATTGGTCTCCCGCAGGCCGCCGATACCGATGGCACCGGGATCGGGTCCGCCGTGGCCCGGGTCGATCACCACCCGGTAGCGGCCTCGCGGAACCGATGGAAGCCCCTGGGTGCTGAGGGGGCGGCCGGAGGTGGTGGGCTGGCGGGTGATCCAGCTTCTGGTGGTGGGGGGACTGGCGGTGAGATCCCCCTCCCCGATCGTGCGCAGACCCCGCTTCGACAGACCCTTGAACTCCAACCGCCATCGGTCCCGGGAGGTGCCCACCAGCCTGAGCTGCCGGGGATCGAGACGGGTCCCGGGGGCAAACTCCAGCACGATGCGGGTGACGGTGGGCTCGGGCTTGCCGATCCGCACCTCCCGGAGGGCACCGCTGGCGCGGATGCTGCGGGTGCGCAGCGGAGCGCCCGGCAGATCCACCCAGACCCGGGGACCGGTGCCCCCACTGGCCTCTTCATAAAAGGCCTGGAGCTGGACCCCCGGCGAGGTACGCAATTCCAGGACGCCGTCACGGTTCATGCGCCAGGCGGCCAGGGCGCTGGCAGCCCGGGCGGGTAGCTCGGCCGCCACGGTCATGGCAGCCAGCAGCAGGAGCAACGGCCAGGCAAAGACTCGCCCCCGGCCCGTTTTCGGAGCGATCCCCATCGCGAAGGGTGTCATCCGGTTCAGAACAAGGCGGGTCGCCGGTGCTGCAGGCTCGGCATCTGAGCCCGCACCCGGCCCACATGGTCCGTGTCCACCGGTGCCATGGCCAGCCCGGGCGCCTGACCGGCGTCTGCCAGCACCGTGCCCCAGGGGTCGATCACCAGGGCGTGACCGTGGGTCTGGCGTCTGCCGTAGTGGATGCCGGTCTGGGCGGGGGCAACCACATAGGTGGTGTTCTCGATTGCCCGGGACTGGAGCAGGACCTGCCAATGATCCTTGCCGGTGTAGGCGGTGAAGGCGGCGGGCACCATCAGGAGGTCGGCGCCGGCACCGGCCAGATGGCGATAGAGCTCCGGGAATCGCACGTCGTAACAGATGGAGAGACCGATCCGACACAGCCCTGGCGCATCGGCAACAGGAGGCAGGTCATGGCCGGGCTGAACCGTGGCTGACTCCCGGTAGGTGATGCCATCGGGGATGTCCACATCGAAGAGGTGGATCTTGTCGTAGCGGGCCAGCAACTGGCCTTCCTTGCCCACCAGCTCGGCGCGGTTGATGGTCAGACCCTCCCCGGCCGGAACCGGGAAGCCCCCGCCCAGCAGGGTCACCTGATAGCGCCGGGCCATGGTGACCAGGAATCGACTGCACCGCTCCGCCAGGGAGGGAGCCAGCTGCAGCCGCAGCTCGTCGTCCCCCATGAAGGCGAAGTTCTCGGGCAGCCCCACCAGCTCGGCGCCGCGCCGGGCCGCCATCTCGATCTGGTCCTCGGCGGCCGTGAAATTGTGATCCGGGTCTGGGGTACTGGTGAGTTGCAGGGCTGCTGCCAGAAAACTGCTCACCGAACGACCGGGCGGAACCGGCGAACTGTAGGGGCTTGATCCGAAGGCACAAGGGGGGAGACGGGAGAGATCTCAACTGGCCCGCAGAACCCCTGGCTCCGCCTGAATCGGCACGATCGTCAGGGTGTCCACCGCGGCACAGCAGGCAAAATCGGAGTCGTGGTCTCCCAGGGCCGCGAGCCGCTGGCCGTGGCTCGCGGCCCGCAGGCAGGTCTCGGTGTCATGGCGCCATTCCTGCCATAACGCCAGGGCGGCGAGCATCTCGTCGTTGCCACAGCTCACCACCTGGTGGGGAGCCACCGCGGCCTCCATCACCACGGAGGCCAGGGCCCCAGCCCCCAGGCTGTCCTCCAGGGAATAGGCCCCCTCCCAACCGCTGCCCACGATCCAGACCCGCTCGCAACCCCGCTCCACCAGCCTGGCCGCCACGGCACTGCGGTTCGGCAGACAGGCGGTGAGCAACAAGGGCACATTCCGCACACAATCCAGGGAACGGGTGCCATTGGTGGTGCTCATGAAGATCCGCTTGCCCCCCACCACCTCCCTGGTCACGGCGAGGGGGGAATTGCCCAGGTCAAACCCCGCCAGCCGGCTGCCGCCCCGTTCACCGGCCCGCAGTCGTTGTTCGGCGGGCCAGGCCCTGGCGGCGAGGTCAAGCTGATCGAGATCGGCGAAGGCCTGGATCGCCTCCGCTCCGTTCTGCAGTGCCCAGGCAATCGTGGTGGTGGCTCGCAGCACGTCGATCACCACAGCGGCGTCTGGTCCTCCCTCCGCGGGGCCCATCACCGGGGGGACGGTTTCGAAGCTGTGGAAGTAGGAAATCCGCACGAGCACAGCTGATGCAAGGGTGCGTCACAGTAGCGATGGAGGTGATCCATCTCCATCAACCAGCTTCGAGAACAAACCCATTGACCAAACAGGGCCGTGACCTGCGGGGGTATCTCAGCCTTCTGGAACAGCGCCAGCAGTTGAGAAGAATCACCGCACCGGTGGACCCGGATCTGGAGCTGGCCGCCATCGCCGACCGGGTCCTGGCGATGGGCGGCCCGGCGCTTCTGTTCGAGAACGTGATCGGCTCGTCGATGCCGGTGGCCGTGAATCTGATGGGCACCCTGGAGCGGGTGCTCTGGAGCATGGGGATGGAGAGCCCCGATGAGCTGGAGAACCTGGGCGAGAGGCTGGCCCTGCTGCAACAACCCCGGCCGCCGAAGGGGTTGCGTGAGGTGGCCCGCTTCGGAGGGGTGCTCTGGGATCTGATCAAGGCGCGCCCCGATCGGGATCTCACCCCCCCCTGCCACCAGCGGGTCCTGCGGGGAGACGAGGTGAATCTCGATACCCTGCCACTGCTGCGGCCCTGGCCCGGAGATGCCGGTGGAGTGATCACCCTGGGGCTTGTGATCACCAAGGATCCGGAGACCGGGGTGCCGAACGTGGGGGTCTACCGGCTGCAGCGACAGTCCAGCCGCACCATGACTGTTCACTGGCTGTCGGTGCGGGGGGGGGCTCGCCACCTGCGCAAGGCGGCGCAACGGGGCCAGCCCCTGGAGATCGCCGTGGCGATCGGGGTCCACCCCCTGCTGGTGATGGCGGCGGCCACACCGATCCCGGTGCAGCTGAGCGAATGGCTGTTCGCCGGGCTGTACGGGGGGGAAGGGGTGCGCCTGGCCCGCTGCAAAACCCTGGCTCTGGACGTACCTTCCGCCAGCGAAGTGGTCCTGGAGGGCACGATCACCCCGGGGGAGGAACTGCCCGACGGTCCCTTCGGCGACCACATGGGTTTCTATGGCGGTGTGGAGCCCTCTCCGCTGGTGCGCTTTCACTGTGTGACCCATCGGCGTGATCCGATCTTCCTCACCACCTTCAGCGGCCGACCGCCCAAGGAGGAGGCGTTGCTGGCGATTGCCCTGAACCGCATCTATACGCCGATCCTGCGCCAGCAGGTGCCGGAGATCGTGGATTTCTTCCTGCCGATGGAAGCCCTCAGCTACAAGATGGCGGTGATTGCCATCGACAAGGTCTACCCCGGTCAGGCGAAACGGGCGGCCATGGCCTTCTGGAGTGCCCTGCCCCAGTTCACCTACACCAAATTTGTGGTGGTGGTCGATCAGGCGATCAACATCCGCGATCCCCGCCAGGTGGTCTGGGCGATCAGCGCCCAGGTGGATCCGCAGCGGGATCTGTTCGTGCTTGAGGACACTCCCTTCGACAGCCTCGATTTCGCCAGTGAACGCTTGGGCCTGGGGGGCCGGCTGGCCATCGACGCCACCACCAAGATCGGACCGGAAAAGAGGCATGAATGGGGCGAACCCCTGGGGCGTGACGCGGAACTGGAGCAGCAGGTGGATCGTCGCTGGGTGGAACTGGGCCTGGCCGATCTGGATGGAAAGGAGCCCGATCCATCCCTGTTCGGCTACACCCTGGAATCTGTGCTGCAACGGTTGCTGATCAGCAAAGCAAAGACGAACTGAGCGTGGATTCGATGTTGCAACGCAGTGGTGTGTATGCCCTCAAGGCACTGCTGGAGTTGGCTCAGGGTCCATCGATCTGGCGCTCCGGCAGCGACCTGGCCAAGGCGGGCGGCATCCCGGCTCCCATGCTGGAACAGTTGCTGCTGAAATTACGCCGCGCCGGCCTGGTGGAAGCGCGTCGAGGGCGTCAGGGGGGCTACCGGTTGCGACGATCCCCTGCCGCCATTCCCCTGGCGGCGATCCTGGCCGCCGTGAGCAGCCGGCCGCTGCAGGGAGTGAATCTTGCGGAGGATGCGCCGCTTTCGCCGCTGCAGGCCAGTGATCGGGTCGCGGCAGCCCTGGAGAGGCGCCTGCAACAAGCTCTGGAGCGGGAACTGGCCCAGTCCAGCCTGGAGGAACTGCTGTTCGATCTGCGCAGCAACCAGGCCTGCTTGAGTGAAGAGGGAGGACTGCTGCTGGGGTGATCCTTACGGAGGGATTGGATGGGACCAGGGGAAAGGGTCTGATCTTCCAGAAGAAACCCTTACGATGCAAGTCGGGAACTGCTGAGCGGAGACTCCAACCGATCGAACCGAGATGAGCTACTGAAATTGAGCTGTCAAAGCCACTGATGAACCCATCCATTCCTACCCCCGCCACCGCGAGAAAGATTCAGATCCTCCAATGGATTCTGAACCCTACAGGGTATATGGAAAGCAATCAGAAGCGCTACGGAGATCTTTACCGCTGCCAGATATCTGGTGGCCTGGGAAATCCCATTTATATGGTCAGCAGCCCCAAGGGTCTTCAAACGATCTTCAGCCAGGATACGGGAAGAATGTTTTCCGCCCCCGGAGAGCTGAATGAAATCCTTGCGCCCTTGCTGGGGCGCCAAAGTGTGATCATGCTCAGTGGAGCACAGCATCGCAGGAGACGGCAGCTTGTGATGCCGAAGTTCCATGGTGACATTCTAACTAATTACGGGAATATCATCCAGGAAATCACCCTTAAAATGATGGAGCAATGGCCTGATGGAGAGGTGATTGCTGTACGCGATGTCATGCAACGCATCACCATGCAGATCATCCTGCGAGTTGTTTTTGGCATGGAAGCCAGTGATCGTTATCAGGCATTGGAGCACTTACTGAGCCGGCGCATCAACATGACAGCCACCCCCCTGACATCGGTGGTCCTCTTCTTTCCATGGCTGCTGAATGATTTTGGCCCCTGGAGTCCGGGGTCCCTGTCCCGCCGGTTGGCGGCCGCGACCGATGAACTGATTTACGCGGAGATCGCCGAGCGCAGGGCCAGGCCCTCCGACGACCGGCGCGGTGATGTGTTGTCCTTGCTGCTGGCCGCCAGGGATGAACAGGGAGAGGGCCTCACCGATCAGGAGCTGAGGGATGAGCTGATGACCCTGCTGTTCGCTGGCCACGAGACCACAGCCACGGCCCTCACCGCCGCCATGTACTGGCTGCATCGGCAGGAAGGGCCTCTCGGCAGGCTTCAGACCGAACTGGATGGTCTCCAGGAGGCCGCCACGCCAACCACCACGGCCCCTGCCAGTGCCGACGCCCTGGTGCAGCTGCCCTATCTGACAGCGGTCAGCAACGAAGCCCTGCGCATCCATCCGGTCGCCATGCTCACCTTCCCCCGCCGGGTTGAGGAGCCCGTGACCTGCTGCGGTTTCCAGCTCTCCCCCGGGGACACCGTGGTGGGCTCGATCTACCTGCTGCATCACCGCGAAGATCTCTATCCAAACCCCAGGGAATTTCGCCCTGAACGATTCATCGAGCGACAGTTCTCTCCCTACGAGTTCATGCCCTTCGGGGCGGGAGTGCGTCGTTGCATCGGAGCCAGCCTGGCCCAGTACGAGCTGCGGATCGTGCTGGGCACCATGCTCCAGCGCATCGAGTTCAGTCCCGTTGATGCCAGGCCCGTCGGCCAGGCCCGCAGAGGGGTCACCCTGGGGTTGGATGCTCCGGTGCGCCTGATCAAAACCGCCTCTCGCCCCGTCCCGCCCCACTCCACGCAGCGAACCCGGCAGGCCCTCAGCCCGGTGGGCTGATCAACCCTTTCCGTGAGGCCCCCGCTCGTCTATCACCCGGCCTACTCGGCCCCCCTGCCCAGCAGTCATCGGTTTCCGATGGGCAAGTTCCGTCTGCTCCTGGAGCGACTGCGCCAGCTCGATCTGGCCCGTGAGGATCAGTTGCACCGCCCCCTGCCGGCACCGCGTCGCTGGATGGAGCTGGTCCATGAGCGGGGGTATCACCAGGCCTTCGCCCGCGGACAGCTGAACCCCGCCGAGGTACGGCGGATCGGCCTGCCGGCCACCACCCCCCTGGTGCGCCGCAGCTGGCTGGCGGTGGGGGGCACCGTGCTGACGGCCCGTCTGGCCCTGGAGCGGGGGGTGGCCTGCCATCTGGCTGGAGGCACCCACCACGCCTTCCCGGACCATGGCAGCGGCTTCTGCATCTTCAACGACTGCGCGGTGGCGGCCAGGCTGCTGCTTTCCGAAGCGCGGGTGGCACAGGTGATGGTGGTGGATCTGGACGTGCACCAGGGGGATGGCACGGCGATGATCTTCGAGGCGGAGCCGAGGGTGTTCACCTTCTCGGCCCATGGTGCCAGCAACTTTCCGCTGCGAAAGCGCCGCAGCGACTTCGATCTGCCGCTGGCCGACGGTCTGGAGGATGACGCCTATCTGGCGGCGGTGGGCGCCTCCCTCCCTGAGCTGCTGGACCAGGTGCGCCCCGATCTGGTGCTCTACAACGCCGGGGTGGACCCCCACCGGGGGGACCGCCTGGGGCGTCTATGCCTCAGCGATGGGGGCCTGCTGCAGCGGGACCGGCTGGTGGCGGATGCCTGCCTGCGCCGGCGCATACCGATCGCCACGGTGATCGGAGGTGGCTACGACGATCTGCAGGCCCTGGTGGCACGCCACAGCCTGATCGTGCGGGCCGTCACGGAGATGGCTCGGCTGCACGGCTTGTAGGGGGTGAGGCGGCACTCCCTTTCGGGGCCTGGGCCAGCAGATCCTCGATTTCGCACACCGGGAAGCGGTTGATCGCCTTGAGGGCGGTGCGGGTGTTCCGGCGCAGCCTCTCGCTCACCAGTTCGCAATAGGGAACCTGGGCCAGCAGGTCCACCGTGCGGCGCATGATCCGCACCACATCGCCCTCATCCAGGGAGGTGTTGGCGATCAACTCGCCCCAGCTGGCCCCCTCCGCCCAGGCATGGACCAGGCCGGTGAGCTCGGGCTCCCACCAGACAGGCACCACCACGCCCCGGCGCTCCTGCTGACGCTCCAGCTCGCGCCGCAGGCCGCGCAGGTCGTGCAGGGCTTCCTCGGCGGCATGGGGTGGGGGGTAGCCGCACCAGAGATCGGGACGATTCACCTCGGTGGAGATGGCCTCCAGCACCGCCGCCAGTTCGGGAGGGGCCAGCTCATCGAGGTGACCGCTCATCAGCGCCAGTCCCAGCCAGAGTTCGTTGTCTCCCCGCAGGGCGGCCACGGTGCGGCCCACGTCGGTGGGTTCCAGACCCTCCTCACCGGCCAGGGCGCCGAAGAAACGCAGAATCTCGATCAAGGACAGGAACGTGTCCCAGTGGCGGTTGGAGCGGTGGTGCAACAGCCGCTGCCGCTCGTCGATCTCCGCCTCCAGCTCCTCGGTGCGGCGGCGATGCTTCTTGAGTTGCTTGCGGTCGCCCCAGCGATGGGCGGGGTGGGCATCCACCTGTTCCTCCAGTTCCCCCACGAGTTCGGCCTGCTGCCGCACCTCGCCGGCCAGGTCGTAACGGGGGGTGTGCATGTCGTGGCGGCGGGCCATGGACGACACCGCCAGAGCGAGCCCTCCACTGGCCTGGTCCCCATGGCGGAGCTCCCCGACCTGCTGCAGCTCCGGCGGATCCAGCTGGTCCACCTGCAGACAGCTCAGCTCGGCGTGGAGACTCACCACCGCCCGGCAGGGCAACTGGATCCAGATGTTGTCCTCGGTCAGGCAGAGCAACAGGGGGAACTGGCCCGGGCCCTGCACCTTGGCCACGATCACCGCCGGCGTCACCCGTCCCTTCAACTGGGGTGATTTCACACTCACCAGGGTGCCTTCACTGGCGAACTGCAGAGCCAGGGTGAGTTCGTGGGCCAGGGTTTCCTCAGCCTGTTGCTGCAGGATCCGCAGCAGTCGGCGTTCCTCCCGCAGGCGGCCTCGAACCTTTTCGTAATCCTCGAAATCGTCCCAGGGCACATCTCCGCCATTGGATTGCAGCGAGGCCAGCTGCACCTGCAGTTCGGTGATGTGGGCCTCGTCCTGGCGCAGATCCAGGCTGGCCAGATACCTTCCGAAGCTCCGTTCCACCAGCTCCCGCGCCTTGGCCAGGTCGTAGCGCTGCAGCAGGTTCAGCACCATTCCGTAGCTGGGGGTGAACTGGCTCACCAGGGGATCCGCCGGGCTGGTAGCCAGTTCGCCCGCCTCCCGCACCCCTTCGAACCGGCTCTGCACCGTCACCACGTAGCCCTGATCATCGAGCCCACGACGACCCGCCCGGCCCGCCATCTGCAGGAACTCACTCCCCATCAGGGGACGATGTCCCCGCTCGGTTCGTTTCGAGAGAGCGGAGATCACGGTGGTGCGGGCGGGCATGTTGATGCCGGCGGCAAGGGTTTCGGTGGCGAACACCACCTTCACCACCCCCTGCTGGAACAGCTCCTCGATCAATTCCTTCCAGGCCGGCAACACCCCGGCGTGGTGCGCGGCGATCCCACGCCGCAGGGCGTCGGCATGGCCCCCCTCCCGCACCGCTTCCGGGGCCGCGGCCATGAAGGCGTCCAGGCGGGCGTTGATCCGCGCCTGCTCCTGCTCATTCACGAGGCAGATCGGACCCAGGTCCCGCATGGCCCGGTCACAGCCCCGGCGGCTGAAGATGAAGTAGATGGCGGGAAGCATGTTCCTTTCCGCCATCTGGGCCACCACAAATCCGATCGGTGGCGCCTCCGGCTGGGGAGGCCGGGGAATTTTCGGTCCTCTGCGGCGGTTGCCCTTGGGGGGTCGCCATACCTTGCAATTGGGGTGCAGCCCGGTGCCTTCGTCGTTGAGCAGGGGGTGGAGCCCCTTGGCGCTGCAGAAACTGAAGCTCAGCGGCACCGGTCGGAAATCGCTGAACACCAGCCGGGTGGGGCCATGCACCCGCTCGATCCAGTCGGTGAGTTGGCCGGCGTTGGCCACCGTGGCCGAGAGGGCCACCAGCTGAATCGAGGGCGGGCAGTGGATGATCGACTCCTCCCAGACCGTTCCCCGCTGGCTGTCGTTCATGTAGTGGCACTCGTCCAGAACCACGGCCTCCACATCGGCCAGGGGATCGTCATCGGGATGGTCGATCTCCGCGTAGAGCATGTTCCGGAAGATCTCGGTGGTCATCACCACCACCTGGGCCTCCCGGTTCAGGCTCAGATCCCCGGTGAGCAGGCCTACCCGATCGGCGCCGAACTGGTGGCGGAAATCGCGCAGCTTCTGGTTGGAGAGGGCCTTGAGCGGGGTTGTGTAGAGCACCTTCTGGCCGTGGGCCAGGGCGCGATGGATGGCGTATTCACCCACCAGGGTTTTACCGGAGCCGGTGGGGGCGCTGACCACCACGGAATGGCCCTGATTGAGGGCATCGATCGCATCCAGCTGGAATGGATCGAGCGGAAAGGGGAACAGCTCGGCCAGCGGTTGCATGGAGCCGGGATCGCCAGTCAGGGCGGGGGGGCCATCGGCCGGGGAGGGGGGGCCATCGGCCGGGGAGGAGCCAACGGGGCAGCTGGACATACCCTGGATCCTATGGGCTTGGGGGGTTGCCTCGGCACTGAACTGCGCATCGATGGTTCCCCCTGATGCCCCGCCTTACAGCGAGGAAGGCCGACCAGCTACCAGCTGGCGCTCGCGAATCCGGCAGGCCCTGGCGGACCAGCCCCAGGAACGACGCCGCACCCTGCGGGCGTTTCAGCCGGTCGCACCCTCCGGCCCCGAACCAGGCGCGGGTACGGGTACTCCCTATCTGGCTTCCTCTGCCGGCGGTCCCCAGCTGCTCGATCTGGCCAGCAACGACTACCTGGGGCTGAGCCGCCATCCGGCCGTGGTGGCTGCCGCCTGCGCCGAGATCGCCAGCCAGGGGCTGGGTGCCGGCGCCTCCCGGCTGGTCAGTGGCAGCCGGCCGATCCATCAGAAGTTGGAGGCGGAACTGGCCGGCTGGCTGGGACGGGAGCGGGTGCTGCTCTTCCCCAGTGGCTTTCAGGCCAATATCGCCGCCGTGGTGGCCCTGGCTGATCGCCACACCCTGGTGGTGGCCGACCGGCTGATTCACCACTCTCTCCTGACCGGGGTGCGGTGCAGCGGCGCCCGGCTGCGGCGTTTCGCCCACAACGACCTGGCGGATCTGGAGCGGCAACTCCGCACGGCTCGTCGAGCCAGCCCGAAGCGGCGCTTGCTGGTGTTGAGCGAGAGCCTGTACAGCATGGAGGGCAGCAGCCCGGACGTGGGCGCCCTGGCGGGAATCTGCGCTCGGCAGGGGGCCCTGCTGCTGCTGGACGAAGCCCATGGCCTCGGGGTGCTGGGTCCCGGCGGCCGGGGCCTGGCCCATGGTTTAGCGGGGGTGGATATGGTCAGCGGCACCTTTGGTAAAGCCCTGGGCAGTGGCGGCGCCTTTCTCGCCACCGACGCCCTGCTGGGGGAGTGGCTGCTGCAGAGCAGCGGCGCTTTCCGCTACACCACCGCCCTCGCTCCGGCCCTGGCGGCAGGGGCCCTGGCGGCCATGGAGTGGATTCGCTCCCACCCGCAGGCTCCGGCGGAGCTGCTCTCCCGGGCCGCCCGGTGGCGTGGGGGGCTGTCGGCGGCAGGCTGGCCCCGGCCGCCGGGCGAGGGGCCGATCCTTTCGGTGCTGGTGGGCGGCGAAACGGAGTCGATGACCCTGCAACGGAGGATGGAGCAAGCCGGGCTGCTGGGCGTGGCCATCCGCCCTCCCACCGTGCCGGAGGGCACCTCCCGGCTGCGGTTGGTGCTGCGCCAGGATTTACCCCTCGGCACACTCGACCGTCTGCTGAGCGCCCTTGGTCCAGGTCCCCATGCGGGCCCCGATGCCGGCGGCAGCTCTTACCCTCAGGCCCCACCCTTGATCGATGCCACCTCCTGAGCAGCTGCGGATCGACGTGATCGCCATGCATGGGTGGGCTGGTCAGTCCACCAACTGGGATCCCTGGTTGGCGGCCATGGAGCCCCGGGGCTGGCAATGGCAATCCCCTGAACGGGGCTACGGCCGCCTCACCCCCACGTCTGCCCGGTGGGGCGACGGGCAACGACGGGTGGTGATCGGCCACTCCCTGGGCCCCCACCTGCTGCCTGCCTCCGTTCTGGCCCATGCTGATGTGGTGGTGCTGCTGGCCAGTTTTGCCCGCTTTCTGCCTCCGGATCCTCAGGGCTGGAGGTGGCGCACCGCCCTGGAGGGAATGGCCGCCCAACTGGCGGACTGCCCAGGGTCTCCATCCCCACCCTCCAGCCAGGGAGCAGGCATGGAGGCTGATCCCGGTCCCCAGGATGCCGCGGCCGCCGCTCGGGCCCAGGCCATGCTCCATGGCTTCCTGGCCGAAGCGGCCGCTCCCGATCCCGTCAGCCTGATGCCGCCGGGCCCCGCCGATCTGCCGCTGGGAGCCTGCGGCCGGCGTCGTCTGCTCAGCGATCTGAACCTGTTGCGCCAGACCACCGGCCTGCCGGCGGGATTTCCCCGAACGGCAAAGATCCTGATCGTGGAAGCGGAGCGGGACCGGATCGTTCCAGCCCAGAGCAAGGCAGCCCTGAGGCAAGCCCTGCCCAGCGCCCAGGTGATCACCATGGCGGATGCTGGCCATGCGCTGTTGCGGGCTCCGGTCATTCCGGTGGTGCTGGAGTGGCTGGGACGATCCCTGCAGCAGCAGGCATGACCCCCTCTCTGACCAGCCCCGGCATGGAGTTCAGTCAGCAGGTGCGCCAGCAATTCGGCCGCCATGCAGCGACCTACGACCGCCACGCCCTGCTGCAGCGGGCCATGGCCTGGCGCCTGGGCCACCTGATGCGGGAAAAAGCAACGCAGCTGCCCCGTGGCCCCCTCGCCGATCTGGGCGCCGGCAGCGGCCTCCTGAGCGGGGCCCTGCTGCATCACTGCCCGTCCCTGGGACGGGGGACCCTGCTGCAGCTCGACATCTGCCCGGAACTGCTTGCGATCAATTCCTGTGCAGTCCCTGGCTGCGGCGACGCCGCTGGCAGCGACCCCGGCAGCCTGGTCTGGAACCTGAATCGGGGCCTGCCCCCCCAGCTGAAGAATGCGGCCTTGCTGGCCTCCAGTTTCGCTTTGCACTGGCTGGAAACGCCACCGGTGCAGTTGGCCCATTGGTGCAGCCATCTGGTGCCGGGGGGCTGGTTGCTGCTGGCTGTGCCCACCGCGGGCAGTTTCCCGCAATGGCGCCAGGCGGCCGGGGAGGCCGAGGTGCCCTGCACGGCGCTGGAGCTGCCTGGCGCATCCGAACTGATCGGCAGGGCCGTCAACAGTGGGTTGGAACTGATCCACAGCAGCCTGTTGCGCTTCACGCGGCCCCACCAGGGTGGACTCAGCACCCTGCGCCATCTGCGTCAGCTCGGCGCCTGCAGCGGCCGCCACCCCCCACTCTCCCCGGGCCAGATCCGGCGGCTCCTGGCCCGATGGCCCGAGCACTCTCCCCTCACCTGGGAGGTGCTCAGCCTGGTGGGGAGGAAACGCTGATGCGGCTGGTGGTCTGCGGAACCGGCACCGACGTGGGCAAGACGGTGGTGAGTGCCCTGGTGGTTCAGGGGCTGGGGGCCCGTTACTGGAAACCGATTCAGAGCGGCCTGGAGGGCGGCGGCGACAGCGGCCGTGTGCAACAGCTGCTGGCCTTGCCACCAGACCGCATGCTGCCGGAGGCCTACCGGTTCAGGGCGGCGGTCTCGCCCCACTGGGCCGCAGAACAGGAGGGGGTGGTGATCGATCCGGCCCGTCTGGCCCTGCCGGAGGTGGAGGGCCCCCTGGTGGTGGAAACCGCCGGTGGACTGCTGGTGCCCCTGGGCCGGGACTGGCTCCAGATCGATCAGATCGCCCGCTGGGGTCTACCGGTGCTGTTGGTCGCCAGCAGCGGACTGGGCACGCTCAACCACACCCTGCTGTCGATGGAAGCCCTGGGGCGGCGCAACCTCCAGGTGCTGGGTCTGGTGCTGAATGGCCCGCCCCACCCGGACAATCCCCGAACCCTCGAGCGGTTGGCAGGGGTTCCGGTCCTGGCCCAGCTGCCGCATCTTGCGCGCCTCGATGCGGGGACGCTGCGGCGCCAGTGGCAGGCCAGCGGGCTGGCCGATAAGATGAGCCTGTGACTTCCGGCCCTCCCGGCAACGTTCAGCACCTCCTGGTCAGTGCCGGTGTGGTTGTGGTGTGCGCCGGAATTCTGGTGCTGTTCACTGACATTGAGGTGTCGGTGATTCAATGGGTCAACTGTGGGCCTCTTGCCTCGCAGGTTTCGAAGCAGAGCTCGGTCTGTCGCTGAACCTGGTTCCGCACCACCTCGCCCAGGCCCAAGCCTCCCTACAACCAACCTTTACGGCTTCCACCCCGTCTTGCGCTCCACCCCTCCCGAGGATGGCTCCGAAGGTCGGTCCTGGCATCCCCATCTCTGGCACCCCTTCACCCAGGTGGCGACCGCCCAGCCCCCCCTGAGGGTGGTGCGAGGGGAAGGCTCCGAACTGATCCTTGACGATGGCCGGCGGCTGATCGATGCCATCAGCAGCTGGTGGGTGACTTTGCACGGCCATGGGGAGGCTTCGATCGCCGCCGCGATCGCCAGCCAGGCCAGCTGCCTGGAACAGGTGATCTTCGCCGATTTCCGCCATCCAGCCGCTGAACAGCTGGCGGAGCGTCTCAGCCGCCTCAGTGGCCTGGAGCGCCTCTTCTTCTCCGACAACGGCTCCACCGCTGTGGAGGTGGCGATCAAGATCGCCTGGCAGTGGTGGCGGAACCAGGGCCAGCCCCGGGACCAGCTGATCGCCTTCGACGGGGCCTATCACGGTGACACCTTCGGCGCGATGGCGGTCGGAGAGCGGTCTCTTTTTTCCGCCCCCTTCGAATCCCTCCTGTTTGCGGTGGCCCGGGCCCCCTGGCCCGCCACCTGGTGGGGGGATGACGAGGTCGATCGCCGGGAAGCGGAAGCCCTGCTTCGCCTGGAGCAGTTGCTGGAGATCCCCACAGCGGCCGTGATCCTCGAGCCCCTGCTGCAGGGGGCCGGGGGCATGGCGATGGTGCGTCCCTCGTTTCTGCGGGGGGTTGAGGAGCGGGCACGGCGGGCGGGGGCTCTGCTGATCGCCGACGAGGTGCTGGTGGGCTTCGGTCGCAGCGGCGACCTGTTCGCCTGCCGGCGCGCCGGTCTGAACCCGGATCTCATGGCCCTGTCCAAGGGGCTCACCGGGGGGTTCCTGCCGATGGGGGTGACCCTCGCCAGGGAGGAAATTTTCCGGGGTTTCATCGGCACAGATCCTGGCCTCACCCTGTTCCATGGCCACAGCTACACGGCCAATCCCCTGGGCTGCGCAGCCGCCCTGGCCAGCCTGGATCTGCTGGAACGGAATCCGATTTCTTATCGGGGCATGGAGGCTCGCCATCGCCCCCACCTCGAGACCCTGGCCACCCACCCCAGGGTTCGACGACCCAGGTTGCTGGGGAGCGTCGCCGCCTTTGATCTGGCGGCGCCAGCCGGGTGCAATCCAACGGGGTATCTCCACCCTGCTGGCCGCCGGCTCCAGAGCCTTGCCCTGGCGAGGGGGGTGTTCCTGCGGCCGCTCGGGGATGTGGTGTATCTGCTGCCGCCCCTGGGGATCAACCAGGCGCAACTGGAGCGGTGCTACGGGGCCATCACCGCAGCTTTGGATGAAATCTGAGCTGGAAGCCGGCGTCGGCGCCGAGGTTGTCGCCCGGGATCAGGGGCCGGCCAGGATCGCCGCTTCCACATCCGCGCGCGAAAGCCCGTAGGGGAAGTGGCGCACACTGCGTTGGCCGTCATGGTTCCAGCTCACCTTGAGTTCCTCGCTCTCCAGCTCGATCTGGACGCTCCATTGAGGGCAGCGCAGGTCCCAGAGAGAGGCGTGGCGCTGGCTCTGACGGGCCCCCAGCTCGTACAGCCACTGTTCCAGAGCCGGCAGGGCATGGTTGTAGAGAGGCGTTCCATCGGCGGGGAGTTTCGCGTTGGGCATGGGCAACTGCTACTGACTGGGGGGAGGGGGTGAGATCGGAGCAACCGGCACTCTTTCAATGCCGGCGTTGTTCGTCCCAGGGTGGGCGATCTGATCTCCCCACCAGCTGGGCTGCCGCATCAGTTCGGCTCCACGCGCCCAGGCCAGACCGACGCCCAGGACGAGGCTGAGCAGCAAGGCGACGGCCAGGAGCAACAGGGCGAACCATTCACCTCCGGAGAGAGCCCGTCGCACCGAGGTGGAGCGGCCCGACGCTCGGAGGTCTGCCGCCCCTGCCGAGCCGGAAGCTCCAGGGGGACGGTGCCCCATGGGGAAGCCCGTGGAGCTGAACCCTGCCCTGAAGGCCGCATCGCCAGCCTGGGACGGCGAATCTGCCGCAGCCTGGCCGGAACTTCTCGCCTGGGTGCGCCTGATGTCGTAAGCACGGCGGGCAGAGGGATCAATCAGGACGGCATAAGCCTGCTGCAGCCGTTGAAAGGAGAGGGAAGCCTCGGCCAGGGGCAATGGGGTGGTGTCCGGGTGGTACAGCTTGCTCAGCGTGCGAAAGGCGGCGCGCAGCTGTTGCGGTGTGGCGGACTCGGGAAGTCGCAGCAGTGCGTAGTGGTTGGGTTCGGGGGCCCCGGGATCAGGAGGTGAAGGGGTGGCCATGGCCCCAGGCAGGCGGTCGGCCCGCGCGGTTGTGCCCACGCGATTGTGGATGATCCTAGGGACACCGTCCCGATCCGTTGCTGATGGCCGAAGCCAGCCCACCAGCTCGTCCTGATGCCCCTGGCCAGGACCACCTCCCGCCAGGGGCTGATCGAGCAGGACAAACGGGGCCGGGGGGTATTGAAGCCCTCTGGGCGAACCTGGGCTGGCATCCCGATGATCAGCAACAGGGCCAGTTTCTGCTTCTCCAGGAGCAGTTGCGCCACTGGAACGCACGGGTGAACCTCACCCGGCTGGTGGAAGGGGATGACTACTGGATCGCCCAGGTGTTCGACAGTCTCTGGCCGCTGCTGGGCTTGCTGAACGGTGAGCACAGCGGCCTCGGAGGGGAGGTCGAAGCCGGCCAGACAGCTCCCCTGGAAGTGATTGATGTGGGCACCGGCGGCGGATTTCCTGGCCTGGCGGTGGCCATCGCCCTGCCTTCGGCGCGCCTCACCCTGGTGGATTCGGTGGGGCGCAAGGTGGAGGCGGTGCAAGCGATGGTGACGGCCCTCGGCCTGGAGGAGCGGGTTCGACTGCGTTGCGAACGGATCGAGCGCACGGGGCGCGCGGCGGCCTGCCGGGGACGCTTTGACTGGGCCATGGCCCGGGCCGTGGCCGGAGCGCCGGTGGTGGCGGAATACCTGGTGCCGCTGCTGAATCCAGCCGGCCGGGCCCTGCTGTACCGAGGCCGCTGGGGGCGGCAGGATCGCCGCGATCTGGAGCAGGCCGCTGGCCTGCTGAAGGCCGAGGTGGCGGCGGTGGAACGCAGGGACCTCCCGGCCGGCCGTGGCCTGCGCCACGCGGTGACGCTGCGGCCCCTGGGTCCGTGCCCCGAGGCCTACCCCCGGCCCGTGGGAGTTCCCCTCAAGACGCCGATCAGCAGCGGGGGCTGAGGCCGGTGCGTCTCCGGCTCACTCCACCTGCAGGCGCTGGGTGGTTTCACCGCCGAGCCGCTCCCGCAACCGCCGCAACAGGGCGGGGATGCGGGCGGCCCAGGGGCTCTGCTCCAGTACGACGGCCAGCTCCGCTTCGCTGACTGAGACATCCAGAGCGTCGGCGTTCCTGCCGGGGAACCAATGGCCCCCATTCCCCAGCAGCCCGTAGCGAGCGCGGGCGTAACCCTCCAGTCCCCAGGCCTCCACAAGGTTGTGAAGCCAGAGCAGCACCGGCAGATTGATCTCCCCTGGCGTTTCGTGCCAGTCCGGCAATCCCTGCTTCCAGCTGGCCAGCCAGGAGGCGCCCAGCCCCTCCAGGCGGCTTCTTTCCAGCCGCTCCAGGATCGGTGGCAGCAGGAGAGAGGCCTGATCCAGCAACCGCACCGCCTCGAGATGAAGGCTGAGATCCTGCGGACCCGCCGCTCCCACACTGATCGTGTGCACCCCGGCATGGGCCAGACAGAACAGGTCGTTGAACACGATCGGATGCAGGGGCGCACACAGTTCCCGCAACCGCTGCGAAGGCGTGTGCAGGTGACCGCCCTTGTCGGTGGGGCTGATCAGAAACACGCCCATGTCGTGGGAACGGGCCGCATCAATGGCGGGGCCGTTGTCCTGGCGGATGAAATACCAATGCAGGTTGATGTAATCAAAGGCGTCGCTCTCAATCGCCTGGAGAATCAACGGCAACGGGGCATGGGTGGAAAAGCCGATCGATCCGATGTGTCCCAGGGCCTGCCAGCGACGCGCCACCTCCAGGCAGCCGCCGGGCCGCAAGGTCTGATGCAGATGTTCCGGCAGATTGATGCCATGGATGGCCAGCAGATCCACGTGGGTTCGGCCCGGATCTCGATGGTTTCCTCCCTGCTCCGTTGGAACGAGACCGAGCCGCTCGAAGCTCAGCGTCAGGTCGGCCTCGAAGGCGGAGGGGTCCTCCTGGGGAGGCACCTTGGTCTGAAGGATCCTGGCCGGATCAGGGATCTCGGGCAGGAGGGCACCCAGTTGCCGCTCCGAAGTGCCGTAGTGCCGGGCGGTTTCGATGTGATGCATGCCCACAGAGCGGGCTCTCTCCAGGGTTGAGGTCAACAGGTCCTGGCTTTCCGGTCTGATCTGGTCGGCCGGAAGATCGTTCCAGCTCTGCTGGAATCTCATGCCGCCCAGGGAAAGCACAGGCATGGCGAGCTCCGTCCGGCCGAAGCGGCGGGTGGGGATGGTCAAGGCCGAGGAGATCGGGCGCGGGGCAAGGTCCGCTTGCGGCGGGCAGCGGCGGGGAAGCCGAGGGGTTGGATCTCCTGCTCCTGCAGCTGGTTGCCGAGTTCATCCAGTTTCTCGTAGGCCACCCAGTGGATGCAGTCGACCGGACAGGTATCGATGGCTTCCTGAATCCGTTCGGTGCTGTCACCATCCTGGCGAAACGCCCGGGAGCGGCCCCAGGTGGGCTCCACGATGAAAGTGTTGCCAGCCACATGGGCGCAGTAGCGACAGCCGATGCAGACAGCCTCGTCCACCCATACCGCCTTCTGGCGAAGGGCACCACCCAGCAGAGGGTCAGCTCGGGAAGGAGTTGGATGGTGTTCAATCGGTGCTGTGAGCGCGATCGAAGGGTCGGATCCCGTGAGCGGGCAGGGAGCGGACGGAATCTGATCGGTGTTCACAACGATTCAGCCGTCCCAGCGGGTTACCACCAATTCAATGCTGCCGTCATTGTGATCCTTCTGTTCGCTCACCTGGAAACCCTCGGCGGCCGTGGCCGCAAGAATGGAACGAAGCGCATAGCGCTGATGAAGTTGAGCCAGAAAGCGCTCGATTGGTATGGGTTGCTTCCACAACTGCAGATCGGTGACCAGCTCATAGCTGCCGATGGCCGCATTCCAACGAAACCCGATATCCGCACCATGGGGCTGGGGAACGGCGATCTCAGCGGTCACGGTCTGGCCCTGATAACCACGGACTGGCTGGGGGGCACTGGCCGGAGCAAAGCCAAGGTCCGTCAGGGCCTGAACCAGGGCAGGGCCGTCGCGGAGTTCAGTCTTGAGGCTGCTGAAGTGGGACATGGGGAGAACTCGAAGAAGGAATCAGGTGAGGGACTGTTTCAGGTGCTGGTCAAGGGTTTCTTCGCTGGGAAGGCCAAGAAAAGCCTCGGGAGTTGGACGGCGATGTTGGACCTTCCCGAGATTGGCTTCAATGCGCTCGGTGAGCTGCTCACAGCCTGATCCGAACACGCCCTCAACAAGTTGCTCGACCCGGCCATCCGGACGGATGCGGTAGCGGATGGTGCGCTGTGCCATCCAACCCATTCAAACGTTGCCGGAGCCTAGCTTCTCTTTTGCAGAACCGAGGTCGCCAACCAGCGGCAACCAGTCAGCTACCGCCCTCAACCCAGCAAGCCTTCATCCATCAGCATCTGGAGGCGTTCCAAAACCTCCGGCCGTTCGAGTTGTTCGAGGGCCATTCGAGCCTCATCGCGAACGGCGGGGTCAGAATCCTGCAGCATCGCCTGGAGGAAAACCTCCACCACCTCCTGCTGGCGGGGTTCCACCAGGGCGGGATAGAGCCGACCCAGCGCCCAGGCGCTGTTGCACCGCACCGCTGCTTCGCTGTCAATCCGCAGGGTCTCAAGCAGATGGGCGGCCGCTGGATCCGCCTTGGCGGCTCCTGTGCCCCCCGCGTCGGCCAGGGAACTGGCGGCCCAGAGTCGCACCGCGGCGATATCGATCTGGAGGGAGCGGATCAGGGGATTGAGTACGGGAGCATTGGGGTAGTTGCCCAGACTCCAGGCCACGGCCTTACGGACGTAGCCGTTGTGATCTCCTTCCAGAAGAGCCAGAAGGGGCTCCACCGCCAGGGGGTGGGGATTGCGACCAAGGGCGTAGACGGCGCTCATCCGTTGGATGGGGCAGGAAGCGCTGAGCATGGGAAGCAGGAGGGGGCAAGCCCTTGGGTCCACGTGTTCGCAGAAAATGCGCAGTCCTTGGATGCGCTCCTCGGGATTGCCTTGAAGCAGGATCAAACCCAGGTCGCAGTCAGCGGCAACAACCTCCGGAGAAAGTTCTTGAGACTCGATCTCGTCCAAGGGATCGCCGAGCAACTCCTGGGCAAGTTCCTTCGCCAGCACTTCCTGGTCGAGTACTAGTTCTGTGGGGCTGGGGGGAAAGGTTGGCAGTGGATCCTCGTTCATGAAACTAGGTGCTCAGCCAATGGGGGCTGGAGCCGCCATGTCTCCGGGGAGCCAGATCCGGGAGCTGACAACGAAAAGAGCCAAGCCAAAAACCAGCATGATGGTCGCTGGGAGCAGGGTAGAGCGGATAAAGGAGAACATGAAACCAGGGCTATTGGGAAGCATCTCCATTCTTGCGGAAATTCGATGCCAATGGAAACCCGTGACCACGGATATCCACAATAATGGAGCATTTATGTTTTTGCGTCAAGCACGACGATGAGGTATATTTCAAGGAAATGAAGTTCGGACCTATGGAAGGAAATGCACTTCGAATTGACGTGAAGTGGCGGTGCGAGAGGATGATGATAAGCGAGATTCAAAAGAGTTAAGCATAAGCCTATCCGCAAAGAACAATGGAGCATCCTATTTTAACCATACCAATAACTTCCTATCGATTGATAAGACCTTCACGGCTACAGATGGGCATTGAAGCATTTTACGATTGCGTTCTGGTTCATGCAGATAACTGCCTCCGTGATGGCTCGGGAGCACCGCTCCTGTCGACTTGCCTACGCAGGGGTCAGAAGGTGTCTGAAATGGGCGCCTGGCAAAAAACTGTTTCCGGGCAGATTCTCCCCAGCAAGCTCGCATCCCAGCCATACCCTGTGGATTTTCCACTGGGTAAACCAAAATTTCTCAAGTTGAGTAAGGATGAACACGCTTCATACGTAGATGAAATCATCTTTATTCCAACCTGCAACGTCAATCATTTTGGTCATCTACTCACAGAGACTGCTGCCTATCTCGGCGGGCTTCTGCATGGAGAGTTGAAAGAGAAACTGAACGATGGCACCATCATCATGCTCGCAAATGCGACGGAACAAACGATCGATATCGTCTCACTGTTAACTGGAATAAAGCGTGAACGGATCAGATCCACTCTTTCCATCAAAGGTATTTTGAGATGTCGAACTGCATGGTTGCCAAAGCCGACCATGGTGAACCGTTTTGGAATCCATACGAATCACTTCACATCCCTACGATTGATGGTGAACCAGTTGGCCTGGATGCAGTCGAATGCTCCTGAGCACTACCCCTTCCGCAGGAGTGTGTCCCTGAGGATGAATGAAACCACTCCCTCCTCAAAGATTTACATCAGCAGATCGATGTTGCACGCCAATCAACGCTGCTTGAAGGGAGAGAAGAAGTTAGAGCAAAGTCTTGCCAGGAACGGATGGGTGATTATTCATCCAGAAACCATGACTCTCGCCACTCAGATTAAATATTTGAAAACCGCGGAAGTTATTGCTTCGCCGATTGGGAGCGCACTTCATCTGTTAATGTATTTTGGCGATAAAATAACTACCAAAAGAGTAGTGGGCTTAGGGTTGGCAAGTGGAAGACTGAATCCCAACTTCATCTTTCAGTTCCAGCGACAAAGAGTATCATTCACAAATTTGTGTTGCCTAGAAGTAGACCACGCTTCAGCACATCCCAATGCATGGAGCGATCTGAAACTTATCGCTTCGCCTGAACATGTGGCCGATGCCATTGAAGGCAGCTGATTGAAGTGATCCGGAAACAATTCCGCCTGCATCCAAAGCAGTTTTCCTCAAAGTCATAATCAAGAAGCAACTAGCAAGACGATAGAGTGGATCCAACGCGAAAGGGAGTCCAACCAGCGGCGATCAGGTTACCAAGTTAATCAAAGTGTATCAAGTCACCCTAGACGATGCCCGTCGAATGCTAGGGTTACTTCAATATAGTTGCATCAACCTAATATCCGAAGAAAATCTGGACGCGCTATGCCAGGCTCGTATACAGTGAAGGGCAGGGGGGGGATGGCAAGATGGAATTTTCATTCTGGATGCAATGATTCCTTTTGTTATAACTAACTAAATGAGATCTGAGATTTATCCCCACACTGAGTATACCTACAAGGTATTTGGTATTGGTCTAAACAAAACTGGAACCAAGACCTTGGGTCATTCCCTTGAAACACTTGGATTCAAAAGAACCTCATTTGATCTTCATCTGCTAGAAGACATTTCGAAGCAGAGATATGACAGACTATTTAATGTGATCAGCTCCTTTTCTGCCTTTGAAGACTGGCCCTACCCTTTAGTTTATAAAGAGATTGATATTAATTTTCCGGGTAATAAGTTTATTCTCACTAAACGCTCAAGTCCCTCAAAGTGGTTGCAGAGCCTGATGAATCATTCTCTTCGCACAGACCCCGAACGGGGAGCAAAGTCTCGAACGTTAGCTTATGGCTTTCCCTATCCGCAAATTAATCCAGAAGCGCACCTGAAGATCTATCAAGACCATCTTGATACGGCAAGAGAGTATTTCCGCGGTCGAGATAATGATTTTCTTGAAGTTTGTTGGGAAGATGGTGATGACTGGAACCAACTGTGTAATTTTCTTCAGATACCGAAGCCTTCACAAGAATTCCCTCACATGAATAAAAGTCCTGACAGTCGATCTCATGCCAATTACAATCAAAATGGGATGGCAATTGATTTACTCATTGATACAAAAGCTTACCATTCCTCTAACGCTCGTATACAGCCAATTCATGATCAGTCAAGGCTGGATTAGGTAGGTGGATATACGATGGAAGCCTGCTGATTGAAGCCGTCTTCTAGGCTAAGCTTCTCCATAGAATCACCTTCCTTATCTTACTCATCCAGAACACAATGCGAATTGGAATCATATGTTTTCAACCAGTCTATAATGGGGGATTTCTACGTTTTTTAAGATTTGGAAATGAAGCAAAGAAAACTAGGCCATGAGATCATTTTTATTTATTTTAATAGTTGTTGGTCTCCTGGCTCTGGTGGCCCAGAACTGCCAGATTTTGATTTATGTCCTATCGAAAAAGCTGAACAAGAACAGTGGGATGCGGTAATGATTCCGGGAGCTGGCTTTCCTGCTTTGATGATTAAAAATCTGTCACGGCTGGTGAATCCCATATTTGGCAAGCGTATTCAGCATGTTCTCAATGACCGATCAAAACAAAGTAATTTTATCCATGTGAATAAGATATTTAGGCCCCACTTACTTGTCTTTAACAATAAAGCAGCATGGCCTGACCAATACCTTCCTCAATTTATGTCTGATGCCATTTTCTTTTTGGAAGGTGCTGTTGATTATTCACAATTTTGCACCCCACGGAATCGTCCTCATCCTTCCATAGATCATCCACTGATCGTAGGTGGTTTATCATACAAGAACCCTGACTTATTATTAGAAGCTGTCAGGCGATATCCCTACCCAATTACATTAAAGCTATTCGGAACTATAAGCCCATCGCTTGATTCTCAAAGCTTAGATCTAAAGCATCAAGGAAAACTGATCCTCATCGGACCACTTGAAGATAGTGAACTGCCTGAATTTTATCAGAGTGTTGATTGTATTGTACATATGGATCAACACGCTGGTTGGGCGAATCTTGCTGCTGAGGCAATGGCCAGCTGCGTACCACTTATTTGTACCCAGCATGGCACTCAAGCTTTTGCAAAGGATAAGGAATCAGCTTTGGTGATGAAGGAGATTACGGCAGATGAGATCATGACTAATTTGGAGATTATCCATTTAAATAGAGAAGGTTTTGCGGAGAAGCTTGCACGAGCCGGCAGGGACCGAATTCAAGCGTTTACGTGGAAAAAGTACTCAAAAGAATTACTTCAATTGATTCAGCAGGCCACATCTAAATTCTACATAAGAGTACCAGAAATGGGTCTACATGGAAAGTGGAGTCTGGATACTCGTCTTAATGGACTTCAACCAGTGATTGATTCGTGTGAAAATAGAACAATTCTTGATCTAGGAGCTGCTGAATGCACCTTAGCTGAAATTTTCATCAAGGCAGGAGCTCAGTCTATTGATTGCGTCGATATGAATAAAGATTATTATGTTTCAGGGAAACGCATCTTGGCTCCTTACCCAAACGCAACTATGCATCTATCTAATTTATGTCCTTGGGAAAAATTCCTGTTGGAAAATCAGATCTGGCTGTGTGAATCCTATGATATTGTATTATTTCTTGGTGTGTATCACCATCTTCCCAAGTCACAGCGAAAAGCCGTGCTCTTAGGAGCTGCAAAGCTAGCAAAGGATAAGTTGATTATGCGAACACCTGATTCTTTCTTTTCTGATGAGAATTTATTAATCCTTCTTCAAGAAGCAGGATTCTCATGTAGCCATACATTTGCTGACGATGCAACAAGAAGTAGTGGTGGGTTGCATATTCTACAGCGTATTAAGTTAGTTCAAACTGAGATTCTTGAATAATCACGTCATGAACAGACATTTTATATCCTACCCCAAAAGTGGTCGTTCCTGGATTCGCTATGCCTGTAATCAATTAGGTGTTTGTCAAGCTATTAATTTTCATCATGATACTTTTGAATTTAATAACGGGGATAAGCCGAGGCCAAATTTTGACTTTGCAAGCCGGTTACGTAAATATCAGCAAGTCGATCGAACCATTTATCTTTATCGAGAACCGAGAGATATCATGGTCAGCCTTTATTTTCAAATCAAGGGAAGATTTAATGACTTTTTTCAATACAAAGGAAGTCTATCAGAATTTATTCGAGATGACTACTTTGGTGCAAAGAACCTAAAGATCTTCCAAGATCAATGGGATAGAATCTGTCAGTTGGGCATTGCAAAATGCATCACTTATGAACAATGCCACGAAAACTTCTCGGACGTACTAAGAAGAGTACTTGAATATTATGAAATCAGTGCATCCGAAAATGATATTCTAGTTGCTTCTCGATTGTCAAGTTTTGATGCCATGAAGCGTGTAGAAGAATCTGGAAAATTCCAACAACCATGGTTACGTTTACGTAACGGATTTCCAAAGGTACGAGAAGGAAAGATGAATTCCTATAAAGAATATTTTTCAAAAAATGACCTGGAATATTTGCAGACAATATTTCATTGAAGAATGTAGAGATCTAGGCGGTCAGAGCTTTCAGAGAGCTTCCTACGTCAAATTCTTTTTTAAATAATTAGGATTGAGGACAAGGCCCATTCTTAATGCTGCAGATTGATATAGAGCATCATCTTATCCCTATTGCATAGCTTTGCTCAGAGTGAGATACCTCGATGGCCTCTACAACCCTGGGAGTCTGGGAGGTAACCGTTCAGGTAGTCATGATCTTACTATTAGATTTAGAAAGAAAACAAAAATAATCATGTCATGCCATGCAGCATGGAAGGTGTTGATCTAAACAAGAGTCGATCAGCCGGAGGCTTTTTAATTCATCAATAAAAAGCATGGTCTCTAAGAGACCATGCTTAAGATATTAGAAAAATGAATTTTTATACTAAGTCGTAGAGTTGATACCCTCAACCAGCCTTTGCTGTACGACCACGGAGTTTCCTGCTCCATCCGAATGCAGTGGCTGCTGCAAAAATAGGCAAGGGTCCAGGGACAGATGCAGGAGGAGTATACCGATCCACACGGAGATTGTTGATTCGATACTCAAATAATGCGTCTTGGGTTGAGAAAGCTGTAGTATTTGTAAAGGTGGTGCCGAATAAACCAGGCGCAAAAGTTATGCCTGGGGGATTGTCTACATTCGGACTGGATGTAAACGTCTGTGTCCTCGCAAATGACTGAGAACCTGATGCACTCGACCAAGTTGGAGTGTAAGAAACTGTCGCAGGAGGAACGCCGGGGTTGACTCTTACCCTTGTGATATCATAACTGATAAGCTCTACAGGTGTATCAAAAGAAAAGGTTAGTCCATCTAATATGGTTCCTTTGGGATTACTGGTATCTCCACATCCCGCTAAATCTGAAAATGCGCAGATTCCTCTGTTATTACTATTAGAAAGTGCTGTAGGTGGCACTGTGTTGATGGTTAAATTAATTCCGCCTGAAGAAAATGTAAAACTATTAGCAGATACAGCGGGAGACGATCTGAGGTCAAAGGTTACTTGCGCTGACGCCGAGTCTGCGTTAAAGAAGAGAGTGACTCCCAGAACTCCTGTGGCAATGCCGCCAAGGGCTTTGAACACTGGATTCAAGCTGCTTGCCTTCGGGGCAAAAGTGGATTGAGGCATCTGCTCAAAAAAACCAATAGAAATACTCTATCACCCTCACCGCCGTTTCTTTGGGGGGGGGGCGCGCGATCAAGCAAAGAAGGTCTCAGAACCCTGACATTGCCCGTGCTGCCTTGACAGACTCAATGATTTTCCTGCTGCAGCGGACCTGCCTGCTTCTCCATGCACAGAAGGTCCGTAGGGATCTGAGCAGCCTGTCGATTTCCGCCAGGAGCGGCAGTTCGTTGGGATCGAGGGCAGGTGGACGCTCTTCTGAAGCGGTTCCAGGGTCCGGGCCTGGCCCGACGATGGCCAGCATCGATGCGCTCCGGGGGGATGGGCCACCCCTTGCCGTCCGAGGATCTACCCGGCTTGCAGGGAGCCGGCAGGCAGCCAGGACAGGATCCGTTGGCTACCTGTTTCGAATCACCCCCACCAACTGGGGCCGTTTCAGCAGCATCCATACCCCCAGCACCACGGCGACCAACCCTCCCCAGCCCCAGAGGGGCTGTTTGAGCAGAAAGCCCCCCATGCCCAGCAGGGCACCGAACAGAACGGCGCAGCTCAGCACCAGCTGGAAGACCAGATCCAGCAGGGTTTCGCTCGGCTCCACTCCGGCTCGCTGACGCCACCGGGTCCAGCCAGGACCGGCTGGCCTCACCTGACGCACGAAGTTATCCAGTACAGAGGCGCTCTCCGGTGGGGTGGCGAGCATCACCAGGATCCAGAGCAGAGCGGTCAACAGGGTGGTGACCATCAGGCGATGGCCGTAGTCGTCGATGCGCAGCAAGGGCACAACCGATGTGGAGAAGCCCACCAGGAAGCCCCCCAGCATGGCCGCCAATTCGGCCGCGGCGTTGATCCGCCACCAGAACCAGCGCAGCACCAGCACCACACCAGGGCCGGTGCCGATGGCGATCACCAGGCGAAACACGGCGCCGATGCTGTCGCTCAGCAGGGCGGTGATCACCCCCAGCACCACCAGCAGCACCGAAGCGAGCTGCCCGACCACCAGGATTTCCTTCTGGGGAGCGGCCGGCCGGAAGAAGCGCTGATAAAGGTCGTGGGTGAGATAGCTGGCGCCCCAGTTCACCGCCGTGCTCACCGTGCTCATGAAGGCGGCCACCAGGGAGACCACCACCAACCCGAGGGCCACGGGCGGCAGAAACCTCACGGCCAGAAGCGGATAGCTCTGTTCCCAGTCGGTCTGATCGGGCAGCAGCACCACGGCGGCGAGGGCCACCAGAATCCAGGGCCAGCTGCGCAGCAGGTAGTTCACTCCCAGAAACGTCCAGCTGGCGATGCGTGCTTCCCGTTCGTTGCGGGTGGCGAGCAGCCGCTGAATGAATTCACCACCTCCATCGCTGCGGCGAAAACTCCACCACTGCAGGGCGATGTAGGCCGAAAAGGTGGAGATCGAAATGCCGGCCCCATCGATCCAGCGCAGCCGGCCCCCCTCCATCTGCCAGGGCACCAGCGACAGCAGTTCCGGCCGCTCCAGGGCCCGGATCGATTCCAGCAATCCATCCATGCCTCCGGCCGCCTGCACCGATACCACCGCCACCGCCAGGGCGCCGCCCAGGGCCACCACCAGTTGGAGCATGTCGGTGACCACCACAGCCCATAAACCCCCTGCCGCGGTGTAAACCAAAACCAAGGCACCCACCACGGCCAGCAACCAGACTCGGGACTCGGGGGTGGGGGCGATCCCGATCGCTTCACTCACCTTGGCCATGGCCAGGAAGGCGTAGCCGATACCGATGCAGTTCACCGGCAGGGCAAACAGAAAGGCCTTGATGCCCCGTAACCAGGCCGCCGTCGCTCCTCCGTAGCGCAGTTCGGTGAAGGCGGCGTCGGTGAGTACGCCACTGCGACGCCAGAGGGGAGCGAACACCACCGCCATGGCCACATGGGCCACCCCGAAGCTCCACCATTCCCAGTTCCCGGCCAGGCCCCGCACCCCCACCAGCCCGGCCACGTAGAGGGGGGTGTCCACGGAAAAGGTGGTGGCGGCCATCGAAGCGCCGGCAAGCCAGCCCTTCAGCTGGCGGCCCGCCACGAAATAGTCGGCCTCGTTCTTATTCCGACGCGAAAGCCACAACCCCACCAGCAAGCTTCCCACCAGGTAGGCGATCAGGATCAGCCAGTCGATGGGTTGCATGGGCCGAATGAGGGAGCTGGAGGTTGGGCTGACGAAACCTGTCTGAAGCTGGCGGAAGGGAAACGGAACGGCGAAGGGGTGGCCCGGGGCCGATCAGCCGCTGGTCAGGCGGCGTCGCAGCTGGCCGCAGGCGGCATCCTGGTCCAACCCGCGGCTGGCCCTGACACTGACTGCGATGTGACGCCGCGCCAGGGCGGAGCGGAAGGCCTCCACCCGCTCCTGAGAGGGGCGCTGGAATTCTTCCTCCTCGATGGGGTTGTAGGGAATCAGGTTCACATGGCTCTGAAAACCCCTCAGCCGCCGGGCCAGGGCCTCGGCCTGGTGGGGCTGGTCGTTGAGGCCCCCCAGCAGGATGTATTCGAAGCTGACCCGCCGGCCGGTGAGGGCCACATAGCGGCGGCAATCCTCCAGCAGGTCATCGAGCGGGTAGGCCTGGGCGGAGGGAATCAGCTGCTGCCGCAGGGATTGGTCTGGGGCATGCAGGCTGACGGCGAGGGTGAACTGGGTACGACCCAGCAGGCTGAGGGCCCGTTCCGCCAGCGAGGGGAGGGTTTTTTGGACCCCCACCGTGCTGATGGTGATACGGCGCTGGGCCATGCCCAGATCACGGCAGAGGCAGGCGATCGCCGCCAGCACGGCATCGGTGTTGAGCAGGGGTTCCCCCATGCCCATGAACACCACATGGCTGGGCCGGCGGTCCATCACCTCGCGCACGGTCAAGACCTGGTCGACGATCTCATGCACGTCGAGAGAGCGTTGCAGTCCCCCCTTGCCGGTGGCGCAGAAGCGACAGGCCATCGGACATCCCACCTGGCTGCTGACGCAGACGGTGAGGCGATCCTCGGAGGGGATGCCAACGGTTTCAAGGCTGAGACCATCGCGGGTGCCCAGCAGCAGCTTGGTGGTGCCGTCGCGGGCAACGGAGCGGTGAACCAGGCGGGAGCGACCCAACAGAGCAGACCCGGGAGCCGCCCCAAGGGGAGAGGCTGCCTCCGGAGTGCCGGAAACCGCCTGCAGCTGCTGGCGCCAGGCCTTGGGCAGGACGGTGATGGCCTCGATGGTTCGCGCCCCTCGGCTGTAGATCCACTCGTGGATCTGACGGCCCCGGAAGGCCGGTTGCCCCTGAGAGAGGGCCCATTGCTCCAGTTCCGTGAGGCCCATCCCCAACAGGGGGCGGGCGGAGGTGGTCACGGCCAGATCAGCAACCCATGGCCCAGTTTCCACTCCACGGCCAGCAGGGCGATGAACCCGAGCATGGCCAATCTGCCGTTGAGACGTTCGGTGTGGCTGTGGAAGCCGAAGCGTGGCAAACGCCGTTGGGGGACGGGGGTGGTGGGGCTGGGGGCGGTATCGGGAGGGGTGAGCGTTGCTTCATTCATCGCTGAGCAAGCCCTCCTCCTGGAGCCCTTCCAGGGCAGCTGGATCGGCGATCAACTCCTCCTCCAGACCCTCGTCGGTGGCGGGACGGGTGAAGGCGGCGAAGGTGCTGGTGGATGCCTCGATGCCATGGCGGCTGCGGGTGGCCTCCAGATCTTCATCGGATGGGTCCTCGAGGACAGCCTTGGAAGCGGCGGGGGGAGCCGGCATCTCCACGGTGTAATCGGGACGGAGGTTCTGATTGCGGCGATAGCCGGCCCGTTCCTCTTCGAGAATGTCGGGATGGGGGCCCGCCTCTGCCTTGAGTTCCTCCTCGAAACCGCCGAAGCCGGTGCCGGCGGGGATGAGGCGGCCGATGATCACGTTTTCCTTCAGGCCCCGCAACCAGTCGCTCTTGCCTTCGATCGCCGCTTCCGTGAGCACCCGGGTGGTCTCCTGGAAGCTGGCGGCCGAGATGAAGCTGTCGGTATTGAGGGAGGCTTTGGTGATTCCCAGCAACACCGGGGTGAACTCGGCTGGAGCGCCCCCGGTGATCGCCATGGCGGAATTCACCTGCTCCACCTGCCGCAGCTCGATCAGCTCGCCGGGCAACAGGGTGGTGTCGCCCGCGTCCTCGATGCGCACTTTGTTGGTCATCTGCCGCACAATCACTTCGATGTGCTTGTCGCTGATCGATACCCCCTGGGATTTGTACACATTCTGAACTTCCTGAACCAATTGGAACTGCAGCTTGGAGATGGCCTCCTGGGCCGCCTCCATGGTGGGTTTACGGCTGCGCAGGTCTTCAAAGAAACATTCCAGGAGCTCGTGGGGATTGATCGGACCATCGGTGAGCAGTTCACCGGCAGTCACCTGCTGGCCATCACTGACCATGACGTTTCGACCCAGCAGGATCGCGTATTCCGTGATGGTGTCATCGGATTCGATCACCGTCACGGTGAGGGAGTCGTCGTCGTCCCCTTGCTTGATCTGTACCGTGCCGGCCTTGCGGCAGAGCACGGCGGACTCCCTGGGCCTGCGAGCCTCCAGCAGTTCCTCGATGCGCGGCAGACCCTGGACGATGTCGCCGGTCTTCTGACGCTCGAAAACCAGCAGGGCCAGGCCGTCCCCCCGTTGCACCAGTTCGCCGTCGCGCACATGCAGCACGGAATCGGGGGAGACCATGTAAGGGCGACCGAGGCGGATGGTGATGGTGTTGGCCTCGACCCGCTCCACCCGGCCACAGCAGGGAGCCGTGATGTTCTCGGCCAGAAGGTCACCGTCCACGAGCCGCTGCCCCACGCTCACCACTGGTGTGGCGGCGCCCAGGTCGATGCTGCGGGTGTCGTCGGCACGCTCCACGATCAGACGACGGATCGGCTCGCCAGAGGCTGGGTCGGGGAGTTGCACCAGTCCGGGTTCCTTGCAGAGGATCTGGGTGGTGGCCACCACATCGCCACGCTTGACGGAGATTCCGTCTTCCACCTGAAGTTCGGTGTGGGTGGAGCCGTGGCTGGCGTCGGAGAGGGTGTCCCGCCGCACCAGCAGAGTTTCCAGAATCACCAGCTGCAGCCGCTCGATCGTCTTGGCCCGCTTGTCCGGCACGGCCTCCACATCGACGGTCATCTGCGGTGTGGTGTCAAAGGTCTCGAGGATGAGCTGGGTGCGCAACAGCTCGACCCCGTCCACCGACTTGATCAGCTCTCCGTCCTTGTAGGTGAGCCTCTGGGTGGCCTTCAGGCCGAGGGAAGGTCCGCCGCTTTGCTTGACGGCGGTCAGATCGGGCAGGTGAGCCGTGTCGGGGATGGTGTACTCCTCCACCGGACGAAGCAGCAGCGCTGGACTCTCCTGGGTGTCGACCACTTCGACGTAGACCATCACATCGCGGCTGAGGCCGGGGGCGATGTCTTCGCCGGGATTCACCATCAGGGGGCCCTTACGGAAGCGATCCAGCACGGCGGAATCGGAGACCAGGTGGAGTTCTCCGGAGCGCACGATGATCTCGCGCAGGATGTCGTTCTTCTGGGTGACCGTGACGATGCCGGCGGTCTGGCTGAAGATGTCCTTGACGACTTCAGTGCCCGCCTCGATCCATTGGCCGTCCTCGATCATCAGCAGGGAGATGTCCTTGTTGATCTCGTGGGTTTCCTGGGGGATCCAGAGCAGGGTGCCTCCCTTATTCACTTCATAGCCGTTCTTGGCGGATCGGGCCTTCTTGATCGACAGCCCGGGGGCGAACTTGACGATGCCGCCGGTCTGGGTACGGAAGCGATCATCGGCCAGTTCCGCGATCACCTCGCCGGCTCCGATCTTGCTGCCTGGAGCAGTTTTGAGCAGGTAACGGATGTTTTCCTTTCCTTCCAGATGCCAGATCTCTCCAGAGTGGGTGGCTTCTCCAACCAGCTTGCAGTCCTTGAGAGTGATGCTGGAGGTGACGATCTGCACTTCACGGGAATCGCCCGTGGATTCCCGTAACCGCACGGAACCGCCGTATTCGCTCACGAGACGACTCTCAGCCAGCACATCACCTGGTGTGACGGAGGTATTTCCCTGGACCACGGGCTGGGCGTTGGGGGGGAGGTTGTAAACGTCGCCACTGAACACCCACATCCGGCCGAGTCGCTGGGCCTTGTGGGTGATGTTGCCCTGCCGGTCGGTGACTTCCCGGGGCTGGATGACATCCTCGAAGCGCACCTGACCGGCCAGATCGCAGATCACATCCTTGGTGGCTTTCTCCACGCTCTTTTTGACCGCGGCACCTGAAGAGATCTGGGCCAGGATCAGGTCGGATGGAACGCTGTCGTTGTTGGCAACAAACAGGATGGAACCGGAGGTGATGTCCAGTTTCTGGATCTTGCCCTTGCCGGAGGGCCTGACATGCAGGCTGAAATCCACTTCCGCCAGCTGGGCTTCCACCCCGTGGGGTGTGCGGTAGGGGCGAACCCGGGCCTTGGGCCCGAACTCCACGACGCCCTCCACCAGGGAGCGCACCACACCGGTTTCGGCCGTGGACACGCCACCGGTGTGGAAGGTGCGCATGGTCAGCTGGGTGCCGGGTTCCCCGATCGACTGGGCGGCGATGATCCCGACCGCCTCGCCCAGGTCGACCAGTTCGTTGTGGGCCAGGGCCCAGCCGTAACACTTGCGGCACACCGACCGGGAAGCTTCACAGGTGAGGGGAGAGCGGACCACCACGGTGGTGATCCCAGCGGCCTCGATATCCCGTGCCAGGGGGGGCGGAATCTCCACGTCCCGATCCACCAGAACGGTGCCATCGGCGGCGATGACCGGTTCGGCGGCAAGACGGCCGGTGAGTTTGGGGCCGAACCGGCCTTTCTCATCGGCCTGAATGACGATGCCCCGGGTCGTGCCGCAGTCCTCTTCCCGCACGATCACGTCCTGGGCGACGTCCACCAGACGACGGGTCAGATAGCCCGAGTCGGCGGTCCGCAGGGCTGTGTCCACCAGGCCCTTGCGGGCTCCGTAGGAGGAAATCACATATTCGGTGACCGTGAGACCCTCCCGGAAGTTGGTCCGGATCGGCAGGTCGATGATCTCCCCCTGGGGATTGGCCATCAGACCCCGCATCCCCACCAGCTGGCGCACCTGGGACATGTTTCCCCGGGCCCCCGAGTTGGCCATCATCCAGACCGAGTTGAGCGGAGCGTTTTCGTTGAAGTTGCGCCGTACCGCCGCCACCAGGCGCTCATTGGTTTCGGTCCAGGTGTCGATCACCTTGGTGTGCCGCTCCACTTCGGTGATCTCACCGAGGCGGTAACGCTCTTCGGTGGCGGTGATCTGTTCTTCGGCTTCCAGCAGCAGCTGGGCTTTCTCGCCGGGGATGCGCAGATCGTCGACGGAGATCGAAACCGCCGCCTGGGTGGCGTAATGGAAGCCCAGATCCTTCAGTTCATCGGCCATCGAAGCGGTGGCTGCGGTGCCGTGGTGCTTGTAGGCCCAGGCCACCAGATTGCGCAGCACCTTCTTGTCGATCACCCGGTTGCGGAAGGGGGGGGCCTGTTGGCTGAGGGCTCTGGCAGCGGCGGCTGACTGCTGTTCAGCCTTGGCCTTGGCGCTCTTCTTGGTGGTCTTCTTGGCGGGGGTGGCGGTCATGACGGCGCGCGGAGTGGGAAGGCGGGGAGGGAAGGGTGGGGAGGTGGGGAGGGAACTCAGCTGGCGCCGACGGCGTCGATGATCGTGTGGTTGATCACCACACGACCGACCGTGGTCAGCAGATAGCGACTGATCAGGGCGTCGTCCTCATCGAAGCGGTCGCGGCGGTACTTCCACTGTTCGATGCGGGTGCCGTCGCTGAGGGTTTCCCGGCTCTGGGGTTCCTCGTCCTCGTCGTCGTCCTCGATCGCGCCGTTGAAGCGGACCCAGACCCAGTCGTGCAGCCGGAGATGCTTTTCTTCGAAGGCCGCCAGCACGTCCTCCAGGCCGGCAAAGGTGCGGGAACGGTCACCGAAGGCAGGCTGCACGGCCCCGGGCTCCAGGGCGGTGAGGTAGTAGGCGCCGAGCACCATGTCCTGGGAGGGGGTGATGATCGGTTCGCCGGTGGCCGGAGAGAGGATGTTGTTGCTGGCCAGCATCAGCATGCGGGCCTCGGTCTGGGCTTCGATCGCCAGGGGAACGTGGACCGCCATCTGGTCGCCGTCGAAGTCGGCGTTGAAGGCGGGGCAGACCAGCGGGTGAAGCTGGATGGCGCGTCCATCCACCAACTTCGGTTCGAAGGCCTGGATCCCCAGGCGGTGAAGGGTGGGTGCCCGGTTGAGCATGATCGGATGGCCCTCGATCACCTCCTGGAGCACCTGCATCACCTCATCGTCGGCCCGTTGAATCAGTTTCTTGGCGGCCTTGATGTTGTTGACGATGTTCTGGCGGATCAGGCGATGGATCACGAAGGGCTGGAACAGCTCGATCGCCATCTCCTTGGGCAGGCCGCACTGATGCATTTTCAGTTTCGGACCCACCACGATCACTGAACGGCCGGAATAGTCGACCCGTTTGCCGAGCAGGTTCTGGCGGAAGCGACCCTGTTTGCCCTCGATGATGTCGCTGAGGGATTTGAGGGCTCGGTTGTTGGCCCCCACCACGGTGCGGCCGCGGCGGCCGTTGTCGATCAGGGCATCGACGGCCTCCTGAAGCATCCGCTTCTCGTTGCGGACGATGATTTCGGGGGCGAGAATTTCCTGCAACCGCGCCAGGCGGTTGTTGCGGTTGATGACTCGGCGGTAGAGGTCGTTGAGATCACTGGTGGCGAAGCGACCTCCATCCAGCTGCACCATGGGGCGCAGGTCTGGCGGGATCACGGGAATCACCTCCAGCACCATCCATTCGGGCCGGGCGTCGGTGGCGATGAAATTGTCGATCACGCGCAGTCGCTTGATCAGCTTGGCCCGCTTCTGGCCTTTGCTGGCACTGATTTCCTCCCGCAGCTGTTCAGCGATTTCGGCGAGCTGAAGGTCTTCGAGCAGCTGCTTGAGGGCTTCAGCGCCGATACCCACGATGGGCTCATTCTCGATGACCGAATCTTCAGCGAAGATCTCGTCTTCGATTTCCAGCCACTCGTCTTCGGTGAGCAGTTGCTTATAGGTGAGATCTTTGTGGTCGCCGGGATCAAGAACCACGTAGCAGTTGAAGTAAACGATCTGCTCCACATCACGCAGGGGCATGTCAAGCAGGATGGCCACGTAGCTGGGAATGCCCTTGAGATACCAGACGTGGGAAACCGGTGCCGCCAGCTTGATGAAGCCCATGCGGTGGCGCCGCACCCGGCTCTCGGTGACCTCAACACCACAGCGCTCACAGACGATGCCGCGGTGCCGCACCCGCTTGTATTTGCCGCAATGGCATTCCCAGTCCTTGGAGGGGCCGAAGATCTTCTCGCAGAACAAGCCATCCATTTCAGGCTTGAGGGTGCGGTAGTTGATCGTTTCGGGTTTGGTGACCTCACCCACCACCTGACCGTTGGGCAGGGTGCGCTGCCCCCACTGCATCACCCTTTCCGGCGATGCCAGGGTGATCTTGACGTAGTCGAAGTGGTTTTCGGTGCGGATGTTGGTGTTGGACATGGGGGGGAGAAAATGCGCGCCTTGGAGCAGGAGGAAGGGCTGGAATCAGCAATCAATCAGTCGTCGTCGTAATCAGCCACACCCAGGGACTCGTAGGTGGGACGGCTTGGGGTGCTGCGGCGCGGGTTGACGTCCTGCATCAGATCCACCTCTTCGCCACTGTCGGTGTAGACGGCGATGTCGAGGCCAAGGGACTGAAGCTCGCGCATCAGCACCTTGAAGGACTCAGGGGTGCCGGGGCGGGGAATCGGCTTGCCCTTGACGATGGCGTTGAGAGCTTCATTCCGACCTTGCATGTCGTCGGACTTGACCGTGAGGAGTTCCTGCAGGGTGTAGGCAGCTCCATAGGCCTCCAACGCCCAGACCTCCATTTCGCCCAGACGCTGACCGCCCTGCTGGGCCTTGCCGCCCAGGGGCTGCTGGGTGACCAGGGAGTAGGGACCGGTGGAGCGGGCGTGGATCTTGTCGTCCACCAGGTGGACCAGCTTCAGGATGTGGGCATAGCCAACCGTGACCGGCTGGTCGAACGCTTCGCCGGTGCGCCCGTCGATCAGCTGAATCTTGCCGGGGTGCTCAGGGTCATAGACCCAATCCTTGCCGGGCAGCTTGGCCGCCTCCTCCAGGTAGGCCTGCACGGTTTGTTTGGACTTCTCGGCCCCATACATCTCATCAAAGGGAACCACCTTGACGCGGCAGTTGAGGTGGGAAGAAGCCCAGCCCATCAGACACTCGAACACCTGGCCCACGTTCATCCTGGAGGGAACCCCAAGCGGATTGAGGACAATGTCTATCGGTGTGCCGTCGGGCAGGTAGGGCATATCTTCCCGGGGAAGGATGCGGCTGATGATCCCCTTGTTGCCGTGCCGACCGGCCATCTTGTCGCCCACCTGGATCTTGCGCCGCTGGGCGACGTAGACCCGCACCACCATGTTCGCGCCCGGCGGGAGTTCATCTCCCTGCTCCCGGGTGTAGATACGCACGTCCACCACCCGGCCGCGCTCGGTGCTGGGTACCCGCAGCGAGTTGTCGCGCACATCCCGGGCCTTTTCGCCGAAAATGGCCCTCAACAATTTTTCCTCTGGGGGCTGATCGGATTCGCCCTTCGGAGTCACCTTGCCCACCAGGATGTCGCCAGACTCAACGAAAGCGCCGATACGGATGATGCCCATCTCGTCGAGATTACCCAGGCTTTCTTCCGCTACGTTGGGAATTTCCCGAGTGATTTCCTCCGGCCCCAGCTTGGTTTGGCGGGCTTCAATCTCATATTTTTCAATGTGGACTGACGTGTAAAGGTCGTCCTGAACAAGCCGCTCGCTGACCAGGATGGCATCTTCATAATTATATCCTTCCCATGGCATGTAGGCGATCAGAACATTCTGACCCAGGGCGATCTCGCCCCCTTCGCAGGCCGAACCGTTGGCAAGTACCTGCCCGGCGATCACCGGATCGCCCTGTCGCACGATCGGCCGCTGGTTGAGGCAGGTGTCCTGATTGGAACGCTGATATTTCTGCAGATGGTGCACATGCTCATAGCCCTGATCGTCGCGAATCACGATCGCCGTAGCGTCAACGAAGGTGACCGTGCCATTGACCTTGGTGATCGGCACCATGCCGGAGTCACGCGCCACCTGGGTTTCGAGGCCCGTGCCCACGAGCGGACGTTCGGGGCGCAGCAGGGGGACCGCCTGGCGTTGCATGTTGGAGCCCATCAGGGCCCGGTTGGCATCGTCGTGCTCCAGAAATGGGATCAGGGAGGTGGCCACCGAGATCACCTGAACCGGTGAGAGCTGGACGTAGTCCACCTGCTCAGGGGGGACGGTCTCGAAATCCTGCCGGTAACGGACCGGCACCAGTTCGGCGGTGATGTGTCCTTCGGCGTCGGTGGCCACGTCGCCCGGGGCGACCCGGCACTCATCCTCCAGGTCGGCGGAGAGGTAGATGGGATCGCCCCCCTTGGCGACGATGCCGTTCTCCACAGGCCAGAAGGGGGTTTCGATGAAGCCGTATTCATTCACCCTGGCGTGGGTGGCCAGGGAACCGATCAGACCGGCGTTGGGGCCTTCAGGGGTTTCGATCGGGCAGATGCGCCCGTAGTGAGAGGGGTGGATGTCCCGCACGGCAAAACCGGCCCGCTCCCGGGTGAGTCCCCCGGGGCCGAGGGCACTGATGCGGCGCTTGTGGGTGAGTTCGGCCAGGGGGTTGGTCTGATCCATGAACTGGCTCAGCTGGCTGGAGCCGAAGAACTCCTTGATCGCCGCCACCAGGGGCTTGGGGTTGACCAACTGGGCCGGGGTGAGGGAGTCCGTCTCTCCGACCGTCATCCGCTCACGGATGATGCGCTCGAGGCGATTCAGCCCCACCCGCACCTGGTTCTGGAGCAACTCGCCCACGGAGCGGACCCGACGGTTGCCCAGATGGTCGATGTCATCGAGGCTGGCTCCACCTACATCAAGCTCCAGGTTGACCAGATAATCGATCGTGGACAGCACATCCTCGGCGGTGAGGGTGCGAACCGCGTCGGGGATGGTGAGGCGAAGTTTCTTGTTGATCTTGTAACGACCCACCCGGCCCAGGTCATAGCGCTTGGGATCAAAAAAGCGGCTGTGCAGCAATTGCTGGCCGCCACTCACTGAAGGAGGTTCACCTGGCCTCAGTTTTTTGTAAAGCTCCAGCAGGGCCTGGTCTTCTGAGCTGATGCCTTCATCATTAGAGGCCTCAATCGACTTCTGGTAATACTCGGGATGGCGCAGTTTGTCGAGCACATCATTATCAGAAAGCCCGATGGCCCGCATCAATACATGGGCATTGATCTTACGGGTCTTGTCGACGCGCACATGAAGAAGGTCATTCTTATCGGTTTCAAACTTCAGCCATGCACCACGGTTGGGTATCAGGCTGGCGTTGAAGGTCTTGCGACCGTTCTTGTCCTGCTCATCCTTGAAGTAAACGCCTGGGCTGCGAACGATCTGGTTGACGATGACCCGTTCGGCACCATTGATGATGAACGTGCCCCGTTCGGTCATCAGGGGAAGTTCACCGATGAAAACCTCCTGCTCCTTGATCTCGCCGGTTTCCTTGTTGACCAGGCGGCAGGTCACATACATCTGGGAGGCAAAGGTGGCATCCCGGCGCTTGGCCTCCTCCACATCATGGCGAGGCCGTTTCAGACGGTATTCATTGCCGATGAAATGGAGCTCGAGTTTGCCCGTGTAGTCGGTGATCGGTGAAAAGCTGTCCAGCTCCTCGATCAGGCCCTTCTCCAGGAACCATTTGAAGCTCGACCGTTGCACCTCCACCAGATCAGGGAGGTAGGTGACGGTCTTGGCGACCTGGATCGCGCTGCTCATTCGGTGAACCTGCAGTTAACGGGTGGTAAAAAGAACCTGGACGGACAACAAGTGCGGAGGCAGCCTTCAGGGGGTGGTGCCTGACGCGGGACTGAGGTCATTGAGGCTGGTCCGTGGCGCCATGGACGTTGCAGTCCATGAACAACAGCACCTCCACTGGAGCTGTCGTCGCATGTCACCAGGACAGAACGACAGCTCGAGAGGAAGTGCCTACCGGGACCGCTTCAGAGAAACCAATCGTGATGGTGCCGTCGTTGACAAAAGGCGGGGTACCGCATCCAGGCCAATAGATCATCATACACTGTGACAGGGCAAACGGAACAGATTCGTAGCATTGGTCGTGGTAGTCCGCGCCACAACATCCAGATCCTCGCCGCGCAGATCGGCCACACGCTGGGCCACGGAGGCCACGAACGCCGGTTCGTTTCGCTTGCCGCGACGGGGTACCGGGGCAAGAAAGGGGCAGTCCGTCTCCACCAGGTAGCGATCGGCGGGTACCAACGTTGCACAGGCGTGGGTGGCGGCGGCCTTGGGGAAGGTGACCGTTCCGCTGAAGCTGATCAGCATGCCCAGTTCGAGAAAACCAGCCATCTCTTCCGGAGTTCCTCCCCAGCAGTGCATCACCCCCCTGGGGCAGGCACCCCTTTCGGCCCGTCGATTCAGTTCCGCCAGCATGGGCTCGGCGGCATCGCGGCAGTGAATGATCACGGGCAGATCCAGTTCCACCGCCAGATCCAGCTGGGGGCGAAGAACCTGGAGTTGTTCCTCGAGATTCTTGTCGCGGAACAGATCGAGACCCAGTTCTCCGATCGCCACCACCCGATCATCGGCCGTCGCCGCATCCCTCAGCACCTGCTCTGTGTCCGAAACCCAGTGCTGGGTGTCGAGGGGGTGAACACCCACCGAATAGCGCATCTCCGGGAAGCGGTCGGCCAGGGCACGGATGGCCGGAATCTCCGCGGGTTCGACGCAGGCATGCACCAGTGAGCGGACCCCGGCTTCCCTCCAGCGTTGGCAGACCTCCTCAAGGTCGGATTCAAAATTGCGGAAGACGATGTGACAGTGGCTGTCCACCAGCGGAGGAACCGAAGCGCCATGGGCCATGGGGGCGATGGCTGCGGAAGCGCTGGTGGAGACTGTGGTGGCTGTCATTCGGTGCACCCCAGGGGAGGAGCCGTGGGCGACCGTCATTCTGGTGGTGTCGCTCAGGTGGCGGCGGCGGGGACTGGTGCCTCGGCAGCATCTGACCCAGCGGCCGGGGCCCGACCGGGCTCCAGGGCCTGCTTGACGGCGACGCTGAGGCGGGATTTCTGATGGGCGCCCGTGTTGCGATGCACCACTCCCACCTTGACCGCCTTGTCGATCTTGCTGAAGGCGGCGTTGAGGCTGGACTGCACCACGGCCCTGGCTTCCTCGTTCGGCTCCTGGCTGTAGCTGGAGCAAGCCGTCAGGCAGCGCTTCATCAGTGTGCGCAACCCCGACTTGTAGGAACGGTTCTGCAGACGATTGCGCTCGGCGATCTCGATGCGCTTCTTGGAGGACTTGTTATTGGCCACAGGCGAAAGGGACGCTGACTCGGCAAACAAAGATCTTACGCCCACGGCCTCAGACAGGGCCGCGTCGTTTGGGGGAAATCCGCGCCCTAGCTTGAGAAGGCCCACACCACAACAGTTCCCGTGGTTGTCTCCTCCACCTTTGACGCTGGTCGCACCGTCCAATCCCTCCAGCTGCTCTGTGTGCGGGATCATGATCAGGCGCTGCGGCGATTGGAAACGATTGCCGATCGCACCCGGGGAGAAGGGCTGCGCAGGGAGGAAGAACGGGTGGAGGCCATCCTCCAGCAGGTGCGCACGGGGGGCGATGAGGCCGTCTTGGCGCTGAGCGAGAAATTCGATGGTGTGCGTCCGGATCCTCTGCGGATCCCCCGGGAACGGTTGGAGCGGGCCTGGAAGGAGTGCGCGGCCCCGTTACGCCAGGCCCTGGAGCTGGCCCACGGCAGGATCCTGGCCTTCCACCAGCGCCAGTGGCCGGCTGATCTGGACATGGAAGGCCCCTATGGCGAACGACTGGGCCGCCGTTGGCGGCCGGTGCAGCGGGCAGGGCTCTACGTGCCGGGGGGAAGGGCGGCATACCCGAGCACTGTGCTGATGAACGTGGTGCCGGCCAAGGTGGCGGGGGTGGAACGGCTGGTGCTGGTGACACCCCCAGGGCCCGGTGGTGAACCGGATCCGACGGTGCTGGCGGCAGCCCACCTGGCCGGTGTGGAGGAGGTGTACCGGGTCGGGGGCGCCCAGGCGATCGCCGCCCTTGCCTGGGGCACCGAGTCCATCCCCAGGGTGGATGTGATCAGCGGCCCGGGCAATCTCTACGTCACCCTCGCCAAGCGAGCTGTGTACGGCCGGGTGGGGATCGACTCCCTGGCCGGACCCAGCGAAGTGCTGGTGATCGCCGACGCCAGCGCCAGGGCCGATCAGGTGGCGGCCGACCTGATGGCCCAGGCGGAGCACGACCCGCTGGCGGCGGCGATCCTGATCACCACAAGCGAGGACCTGGCGGCTGCGATCCCGTCCGCCATCGAGGCTCAGCTGGAGGGCCATCCCCGCGGGGAGATCGTTCGAACAGCCCTGAATGACTGGGGACTGGTGGTGATCTGCGCCAATCTGGAGCAAGCGGTTCAGCTCAGCGACAGCTTTGCCCCCGAACACCTGGAACTGCTGGTCAGCGAACCCGAGCGATTGGCGGAAACCATCCACAATGCCGGCGCCATCTTCATGGGCCCCTGGACCCCCGAAGCGGTGGGGGACTACCTGGCCGGCCCCAACCACACCCTGCCGACCTCCGGCACGGCCCGCTTCGCGGGAGCCCTGGGGGTGGAGACCTTCCTGCGCCACACCAGCCTGATCGGCTTCAACCGCCAGGCCCTTGAGGCCACCGCCGAGGCGGTACTGGCCCTGGCGGAAAGCGAGGGGTTGCACAGCCACGCCGAATCGGTGCGGCGAAGGCTGGGGTGACGATCGCCGCAGCTCTACCTGCCCATCAGCAGGTCTCTGGCCTGGTCGGCGTCCTGACCGATCTGGGCACTGAGCGCCTCGAGGCCATCGAATTTCCTCTGCCCGCGCAGAAACACCACCGGTTCGATGGTGAGTTCAGATCCGTACAGATTGATCTGGCGATCCAGCAGGTGCACCTCCACGGCGGAGGTGCTGATGGGACCCATGGTGGGTTGGGGGCCCAGATTCATCACCGCCGCCAGGGGCTCCCCATCGGTCCCCCCGGCCCAGGCCCTGGCCGCGTAGACCCCTTCCTTCGGCAGGAACTTGCGGCCTTCCACCTCCAGATTCGCCGTGGGCCACCCCAGCTCACGACCCATCCCCCGGCCCCGCACCACCCGACCGGTGAATCGATAGGGGCGCTCCAGGAGGCGATCAGCCTCGCCGATTCGTCCCGCCGCGAGAGCACGACGGATGCGGCTGCTGCTGACCCGTTCGGTCCCGTCCCAGAGCATGGGCAGCACCGCCACCTCAATCCCGTGCCCGGCGGCAATTCTGACCAAATCGTGGGCATCGCCGCGGCGGTCCGCTCCGAAACGGAAGTTGTCCCCTACGGCAATGCGTTGGACTCCCAGCTGGCGGACCAGCACCTGTTCGACAAAGTCCTCCGGGCTGAGGGCAGCCAGGGCCCGATCGAAAGGCACCAGCACCAACTGACGGATGCCCATCGGTTCGAGCAGGGCCAGCTTCTCCACCGGAAGATCCAGGCGTAACCGCACCTCCCCGTACAACACCTCCCTGGGGTGGGGCCAGAAACTCACCACCGTGGGAACGGGATCCAGATCTCCAGCCCTGGGTCCATCCCGCTCGGTGATGGCCGCGATCACGCGGCGGTGGCCCTGATGCAGACCGTCGAAGCTGCCCAGAGCGATCGCGGTGGGACGCATGGCCTGGCCGGGAGTGTGAAGCGGAATCACCAGGCCATCAGAGCGTTCAGGGCTTGCTCGGGAGAAACGCTCTCGCCGGCGCGATCCTCCCATGGCAAGTTTGGGGGAAAGGCAGGGACGCCATGGCCGACCAAGTTGATCTGCAGCGCATGTCCTTTGCCCTGCGTCGTGTGGCCTGGGTGCGGTTCTGGGCCCAGGTGGCTCTTGGCATCGTCGTGGTGGTGGTGTTGCTGTTCAACAACATCGGCGGGCGGGTGGCGGCAAACGCCCAGCGGGCTCTGGGGCTGGGCCCTGGTCTGTCGCTGACCACCCTGTCGTTTTTCATTCTGTTGTGGAGTCTCTGGCAGGCCTGGTTGGTGGTGCGCTGCGGTCGCGCCCTCGACAGTCCGGTGCGACCCAGCAAGGCAGAAACCGGCCGGCTGATCAAACGGGGTCTGCTGGCCGACATGCTGGGGCTGATCCTGGCGGCCGTGGGCTACCAGGCCCTGGCCGGCAGCCTGTTCATGCAGGCCTCCATGCAGGCCCCTGGCCTGTTCGGTCCCATGGCCGTGCAGGGGGCCCGGGGTCCGGTCAGCACCTACCCGATCACGTCGATCGAGATGCTGTCCGTGCTGAGCAACACCCAGGTGCTGTTCGCCCACCTGATCGGGCTGGTGGTGAGCCTCTGGTTGCTGCAACGGGTCTACAGGCGCGCCTGAGACGACCTCAGGCCGGGGGGCAACAGGCGGTCTGCTCCCGGAAGGGTGTCCGAAGCGCCGCGCCAGAACAACTCCGGCTGCAGAGGAGAGAGGGCAACGCCTCCATCGGCGATCCAGGCGACGTCGGTGGGCCAGGAGGGGGGGCCCGAGGCGGCGGATTCCAGATCGTTGGTCACCTCCCCCGCCAGCCAGTAGTAGGTGCGGCCGCGGGGGTCGACCCGTCGGTCGAACTGGTCGATGTAGCGCCGGACCGCGGGACGGCACCAGCGCAGCGGACCGATCGACTCTTCCGGCAGGGGTGGCACGTTGAGATTGAGCAGCATGCCTTCGGGCCAGCCGCTCTGCCACATGGCTTCGGCCACAGCCAGGGCCCGGCGGGCCGCGGGCTGGAAATGGCGCCAGCGGAAATCGGCGCTGCTGACGGCCATGGCCGGGAGCCCTTCGATCGTGCCCTCCATGGCGGCGGAGACCGTGCCGGAATACAGCACATCGGTACCCAGGTTGGGGCCATGGTTGATGCCGGAGAGCACCAGATCAGGGGGCTCGTCCAGCAGCCGGAACAGAGCCAGCTTGACGCAGTCGGCCGGAGTGCCGCTGCAGGCCCAGGCCTGGACGCCCTCGGCGAAGAGCTGGTCCGCCCGTTCGGCCCGAATGGGTGTCTGGAGGGTGAGGCCGTGACCGGTGGCGGAGCGCTCCTGATCCGGACATACCACCGTGACCCGGTGGCCACGGCCCACCGCCTCCGCCGCGAGGGCCTGCAGACCATCGGCAAACACTCCATCGTCGTTACTGAGCAGGATCCGGAGTGAGGGCATGGGCTGGGCGAGGCGGGGGCTGATCTTCCGGCAACGTAGCGGCTGCTTACAGTCTCCACCTCCTTCCGTATCCAGGGTCCCCACGCCGTGAGCGTCGCCAGCCAACTTCAGCAGCTCACCGACCAACTGGACAGCCTGGAGCTGGAGGCGGCCGCCGCCATCGCTGCCGCCGGTTCAGACATGGAGCTGGAGAAACTGCGCCTGGAACTACTGGGCAAGAAAGGCCGGCTTTCGACGGTGCTCGGTTCGATGGGGCGGTTGGCGGCGGAGGAAAGGCCGCTTGTGGGTCAACGGGCCAATGATCTCAAGGATCAACTGCAGAGCTTGCTGGCGGAACGACGGACCACCATGCGCTCCGCCGCCATGGCTGAACGGCTGGAGCGGGAACGGCTGGACGTGACGGCTCCCTGCCGCTTCGTGCCATCCGGGCATCGTCACCCGCTGATCAGCACCGTGGAGGAAATCCTGGACATCTTCGCGGGACTCGGTTACCGGGTATCGGAGGGGCCGGAGATCGAAACCGACCATTACAACTTCAGTGCCCTCAACATTCCCGAACATCACCCCGCCCGGGACATGCAGGACACCTTCTACCTGGGAGGGGACCGGTTGCTTCGCACCCACACATCCCCGGTGCAGATCCGCCACCTCGAAGCCAATCCTCCGCCGGTGCGGATCGTGGCCCCCGGGCGGGTCTACCGCCGCGATGCGGTCGACGCCACCCATTCCCCCGTGTTCCATCAGGTGGAGGTGCTCGCCCTGGACGAGGGCCTTGATTTCACCCATCTGCGGGGCACCGTCACCGCGTTTCTGCAGGCCTTCTTCGGAGACTTACCCGTTCGCTTTCGCGCCAGCTATTTCCCCTTCACCGAACCCTCCGCCGAGGTGGACGTGCAGTGGCGCGGCCGCTGGCTGGAGGTGATGGGCTGCGGCATGGTCGATCCGGCCGTGCTCGAGGGTCTGGGCCTGGACCCGGAACGCTGGAGCGGTTTTGCGGCCGGCCTGGGGGTGGAACGCTTCTGCATGGTGCGCCATGGCATCGACGACATCCGCCGATTGTTCGCAAGTGATCTGCGTTTTCTGGAGCAATTCTGAATATTCCAGAATCCTGCAACTCAGAGTTCACGATCAAAGATCATCAATTGTGGTGAGAATGATGGATATTGATTCCACTCAGAATGGTGATAATGCAATGCTTTCGTTACCCCGGTCTTCCGCCTCATCCCTTTGATCGCTGCGACCTTCCCGCAGGCATCGGCCGGGCGATCCATGGGAGCGCAGCAGCCCGATTGCCACGAGATCCCGGGATTGCCTGGCTCCATCGATACATAGCCCCGTCCCCCCGGTCAGGCGCAAGAAGGGGTAACGACCGCACGCCCCTAAGCTGAAAGTGTTCAACCGCCTGCGATCGGTGCCCCGGGTCGGACTGATCGTCAATGACGCCAAGGACCTGGCCCTGGCCACGGCTGATTCCATTGAAGCCAATCTCAGCTCCTCTGGGCTGGAGGTGGTCAGAGTCAGCAGTTCAGGAGGCGTGGTGGGTTTCGCCAACCCCGACCAGCACCTGCGCGCCATGGGCTACAGCGCCTGCGTGCCAAAGAATTTTGATGGCGATCTCTCCCTGGCGCTGGTGCTCGGCGGTGATGGGACGGTGTTATCCGCCGCCCGCCAGACCGCACCGATCGGGGTGCCGATCCTCACCATCAACACCGGCCATCTGGGATTTCTGGCCGAGGCCTACCTGAAGGATCTCCAACGGGTCCTGGAACAGGTGGTGGCGGGGGATTGGAGCGTGGAGGAACGGACCATGCTGGTGGTCAGTGTGCTGCGTGGTGACCAACGACGCTGGGAAGTGCTCTGCCTCAATGAGATGGCTCTGCACAGGGAACCACTCACCAGCATGTGCCACTTCGAGATTGCCATCGGCCGCCATGCCCCTGTGGACATCGCCGCCGACGGGGTGATTCTTTCCTCTCCCACCGGTTCCACCGCCTATGCCCTGAGTGCGGGGGGGCCGGTGATCACCCCGGATTGTCCTGTGCTGCAGCTGACGCCGATCGCAGCCCACTCTCTGGCTTCCAGGGCCCTTGTCTTCAGTGACCGCGAACCCGTGACCGTGTTTCCAGCCACCCCTGAACGATTGATGATGGTGGTGGATGGGAGCGCCGGTTGTTATGTGTGGCCGGAAGACCGCGTCCTGATCCGTCGCAGTGAACATCCTGCCCGGTTCGTGAGACTCGCTGATCACGAATTCTTCCAGATTCTGCGCAACAAGCTGGGCTGGGGATTGCCCCATGTGGCGAAACCCGCCAACGACCTGTGGCTGGGAGATCCGCGGCCATGAACCAACCGCGCCCCTGCGCCCGTGTGCTGTTGCTGGGAGCCGAGGCGGAGGGCCTGGCTCCCCGACTGGAGCTTTCCGGCTATCGGGGCATCGTGGAGGGGAGCCCCCCGCCGGCGATCGGGTCAGCCCCAGCTCCGGCTGCGGTGATCCTCTCGCCTGGGTACGAAGCCAGGATTCCGGCACTGCGCACGCAGTGGACCGGCGTTCCTCTGTTGCTCGGTGTGGACACAGACGACGTGGCGGGGCGTTCCCACTGTCTGGCCAGCGGGGCCGACGACTTCTGGCTCACCAGCCTGGGCCCCAGCGACCTGCTCACCCGATTGCGGATGCACCTGCAACGCCAGACCGTATCCCCCGCTCCCGAACCCAGCCCTGCCAGGCCATCACCCCTACGGTTGGGGGATCTGAGGGTGGATCAGGAGTCTGGGGAGGTGTGGCGAGGGGCCCGGCAGATCTCCCTGACGCCCCGGGAATATCAACTGCTGTTGCTGCTGCTCAGGCACCGGGATGAAGTGGTGAGTCGGGAGAGAATCCTGAACGAAATCTGGGACGATCAGAACCCCTCCTCCAGCAATGTGATCGAGGTCTACGTCCGCTACCTGCGCCGCAAACTGGAAGCCACGGGAGAAAGCCGTCTGATCCACACGGTGCGGAGCCGTGGCTATCGCCTCAGTGCCCCCGCCGCAACCAGCGGACCGGAGGGGCTGAATCCGTGAACCACCATCCATACGGCAGGGGGACGTCGTTGGGCATGGGGCCGATCACACGGCCCATCTCCAGGCTGGTGATGGGTTTCAGCCTCGGCCTGCTGATGGGTTGTGCCCTCGTCAAGGACTCCAGCACCAGTGCCGAACCCCAGACCGGCCCACCTCCCCAGTACCTGCCCGTGACGGCCCGCTGGTGCCTGGAGTCCAGCCGCTCCGATGGGGCGGCCGCAGGGGGAGGAGGTCAGCCGGATGCCGGCGAGTGCATCCAGCTGGAAGCCCCCCGCGGCACCCAACAATTCACCTGGGGTCTGCAGCTTCGCCCGGCCTTGCCATCCCTGCGGGGGATGTGGTTCGACTTTGAGACCCCCACGCGGACCCGATTCTGGATGCATCGCACCCTGGCGCCCCTCGACATGATCTTCCTGCGGGAAGGGAAGGTGGTGGCCATCGAAGCGGAGGTCCCCCCTTGCCAGGCGCTGCCCTGTCCCAGTTACGGACCTGAGCAGCTGATCGACGCCGTGGTGGAGCTGGGTGCGGGACAGGCGAAAGTCCTGGGCATACGAATCGGCAGTCCGGCACGAATCGAGACGATCCCATCCCCTGGGAGCCAGCCGGCTGCGACCCCGCCGCCAGCCAGGGCCGCACCAGGACTGTGACCCTCGGCTGACGTCATGGCCTCTGTTTCTTCCCCTTCACCACCAGGACGGGGTTGAGGGGAGACAGCCGGGTGCCATCGGCCAGCGGCGCCCCGCGCCAGGTCTGGTGCTGGCTGACGCTGACCTCGAGGCCGGCCGATGCCAGAACGGGCCTCAGCTCCGCCAGACCCTCCAGGGTGGCCAGAGGCACCACCACCACCCCTCCGGGCCGCAACCGTTCCAGCACCGCCCTCAGCAGCCCCTTCCGGCCAGGACCACCTCCGCCGATCACCACCCGATCGGGATCCGGAAAGGTGGAAAAGGCACCCGGAGCCTCCCCCTCCAGCACGGCCGCCGGAGCAACCCCGAACCGGTCCGCATTGGCCTGGATCAGGGCCGCTCCGCCGGTCCGTCGCTCCAGCGCCCACAAGGCCAGCCCGGGCCTCAGTCGCAGTGCCTCCAGCCCGATCGATCCCACCCCCGCCCCGATGTCCCAGAGAACCCCCCGGGCGGGGAGCTCCAGGTCCGCCAGCAGCTGGATCCGCACGTCCCGCTTTGTCATCAGGCCGGGGCGATCGGCGTGCTGGAGCCACTGGCCGTCCTCGATCCCGAACAGGGGCAGGCTGGAGGATGCCGGCAGCGGCGGGGATTCGGCCACCAGCAGGACCAGGTGCAGGGGGTCCAGATCGGCCGGGACAGGTTCGCCCGCTGCCAGAAGCCTCACCCGTTCCAGGGGATGTCCCAACCGTTCACAGAGCCAGAGGCGGTAGGCCGGCTCCAGCCCCGAGGCACGCAGCAGCTCACAGACCTCTGCCGCGCCGCCGCGGCCGGGATCGCAGAGCACCGCCAGGGCGGCGGGCCTCTGTTGCAGTCTGGCGGCCAGAGGCGCGGGATCCCGGCCATGCAGGCTGATCCAGCTGGCGTCCTGCCACGGACGGCCGATGCGGGCGAAGGCCAGCTGCAGGGAGGTGGGGGAGGGATGGAACCGCAGCCGCTCGGCGGGCAGATGGTGCAGCAGAAACCGGCCGATGCCGTACCAGAGCGGATCGCCGCTGGCCAGAAGCACCACCCGTTGCCGATCGATCAGAGCCCTTTGCAGGCGGGCCAGCAGATCGGGCAGGGAGTCGCTGCTGATCAGGTCCGGGGGCCTCTCCCCGGAAGGTGGGCCGCTGCCACTGGTGGCAGGTGTGGCCAGCCAGCGGCTCAGGTCGGCATGCAGACGGCTGGGAGCCGCCACGAGCTGGGCCTGCCGCAGGGAACGCTGCCAGCGCAAGGACAGGTTGGCGATCCCACCGGCATCCGTACCGACCACATCCACGGCGTAGGAATCCGGTCCGTAGGGAGCCGCTCCGTAGGAAGCCTGTCCGTAGGAAGCCTCCGTAGGGAGCCTGTCCGAAGGGAGCCGTGGTTGGTTCTGAATCACCGCTGGCCATGATGAACGGATTCTGCCCCCTGCCTGCCCGACGCCATGGCCGATCGTCGCCAGAGAATCCATGAACTGGTGCTGGCCTTGCTGGCCGCCCAGGGAGAGACGGAGCTGCTGGATGGGGAAGCCGGCTTGCTGGGTGGTCCCTTCAGTGGACCCGGCGCGGATCCAGGCGGATGGCTGGATCGGAATCGAAGGGTGGTGAAGCGCTATCAGGACCTGGTGCGATCGGCGGTCACCCTGGACGCCATGATTGACCAGGAGATCAACGGACCGTCTTTAGAAAACTCCTGAAGGAAGGATAGAGACTGAGCGCACCATAGTTGGTGAGGTGAGTATCATCAGAAAACAGGATATCTGTGCCGCGATGGGTAGAGCATAGTTCCAATTCGGCAGGACATATTTCATCTACCGGGTGATAGACAAACACATTTGGGTGCTTCAATTGAACTTGCTCCAACATGGTATCTATCCGGGCTACCGACGCCAGATACTGCTTGCGGTTCACCGTGGCGGGCTTGCATTCGGAAGGCATTCCAGCCTCGGGCCGATACCATTCGGCCTTGCATGTGGTGATTGGGGAGACAAGTTTGGCTCGATCTGAAAAGCTAGGCATAGGAGCAAAGATGATCAGCTGAGCTCCCTTATCCTGGAGGGCTGAGGAGAGAAGCCCTATCTGCTCTTCATAGGCAGCTTCCGCCGCCTTGAGTTCAGCTGGATTCGGGCTGGAAAAGTGGCCCACCAACCGGGAAACAAGTATAAGAAAATCTCCAGGCTTGATGATCGAATAGATCTGTTTTAACTGTGATTGATAATGGGGGGCGCAAAGCCTGTAGCGGCCATCACCAGATCCCTGCTTACCGGGAAGGGAAAAATCGGGGAACGGGCATCCTCCCCGCGCAGAAAATGCCACACTGTAGTTGTCAACTTGAAACAGCCTGTCCCCCAGAGGCATGATCGAATTGGTGTGGCTGTCTCCCACGAAATATAAAGTGGGGGATTGCTTATCAGATACGGCCAGGCATTGTTCAAAGACATTGCCGGCATCGATCTTTGCTGTTGGCTCCCTGAAGCAATTTACTGTATTTACTGTCGTTCCGGATATTCTTTTCATATTTGCGGAGTCCATTTGCTGGCCGCTGCGATCACCAACAAACAGCATCCATTTCATAGTACCCTGCAACATGAAGACAACAGCTCCCGTCAGGAGCGACAATGAAGGGTAGAGAAGCAGTGGATGCAAGAAGATTGAAGCCCCAGACTGTCGCTGACGAAAATAAATCTCTATGCGGTAGGAGATGATGGATAGCATGAGTATGAGTAGCAGGATTGGGATCATCGTCAGCCATGTAATCCCCCACGTCCAGCGGGCCAACACAATCACAGGCCAGTGCCATAGATACAGCGAATAAGACATGAGCCCAACCATCAGACAGAAGGGCTGCGAAAGCATACGCCCTATCTGGGAGTTGCGATCAATCAACACCAACTGAACAGCCGTCATCAACGCGACCCAGAGAGTCGCTCTCACGCGAAGATCGGGCGATGCAAACAGGGCGATGAGGATCCCCACCATCACCACGACACCCCCCAGCTCCCTCACCCGGAGGGAAGGCATGGCAGCCCCTTTCAGTACTCTGGAGTGAAAAATAAAGGCAAGACAGCCGATCGACAGTTCCCAGAACCGTGCCGGCATCAGGAAGAAGGCCGCTTCTGTGTGGCCAGAAAAAGATAGATAAAGATAGTACGCCAAAGAAGCGGTAAACAGAAATAAACTCATTACGGTGAGTTTCTTCACCGCTTGTCGCGCACCGACAATCCCCACTCCACAGGCCAACAAGACAATCGGCCAGAGCAGATAAAACTGCTCTTCTACACCCAGAGACCAGGTGTGAGTGAATGGATTGAACTGAGTATTGGCCGCAAAATAGTCTGTTCCTTGCTTCCATAAATAGATGTTGGAGAAGCCAAAAAGAGAGGTCAGTCCCGTTCGCAGCGATGGAACTCGTACATCATCCAGTGGCGAAGCAAAAGCGGAGAATACAATCGATACAACCAGTACATTGATAATCAGCGCTGGCAACAGTCGGCGAAAGCGACGTTGATAGAAGCGGCTCAAAAAATCACGCCAACCATCATCCTTCCTGGCCAGCAGAGAAGCTGTCACCACATACCCAGAAATCACAAAAAAGATATCTACTCCTAAGTAGCCACCGGGCAATGCGTGTTCATCAAGATGATTGATCAGCACCGCAGCCACAGCCAATGCCCTGAGGCCATCGATCTCCGGTCGATAGGTCGCCTTACGGATGGGTGGGGAACCGAGAAGCGATGCTGTTGTCATTCAGCCGCGTGGAATGGGCTGTAACCATAACATCACCGATCAAAATAGTGTCCATCTCATTTCTCCTGTCATTCGTGATCTATGCCTGTGATTCGCATCGACACAAACCAGAGTTGATCAACACCGCTATCTAATTGTCTTCGATCCCCAGAGGTCTTGATGGGCGGGCCATGGCACTCCATCCCGTGCTGTTCTGGCTCCTGACACTCTGATGGTTCGGACTTCTGACACACTGATCGCACTTTCTTCCTCCAGATGGTGCCCTTCGGCCTCTCCTCCACCCTCCAGACCCTTCGAGGCAGGAGGAGAAAGGGCTGGCAGGCACCCCCCGCCAGCTGGCAGCGTCCCTTCGGTTTGCCCTGGCGGAATCCCTACACGGTTCGCTATGCCAGCAACCTCGATGACGGCCCCCAGCACGGGGCGCCCCTGGGGGGGTTCGGCGCCGGTTGTATCGCTCGCGGCACCGATGGCAGCTTCAATCTCTGGCACCTGGATGGGGGGGAGCACTGGTTCGGCGTCTTACCCGACTGCCAGTTCGCCCTGTTCGAGCACAACGGCGCCACCAGCCGCGCCATGGCCCTGGCCACCGAGCCGAAGCGGGATGACTCCCGGCCGGAGGCCGGCTCGCCCCTGCCCGCCTGGAGCTGGTATCCAGCCAGTACGACAGAAACGCCCACGGGCACCGTTGCGGCCCACTACCCGATCAGCGGCTTTCATTACGCCGGTGTCTTTGATGCCGATGTGAGCTGCGAGGCGTTCAGCCCGATCCTGCCGGGCGATTACCTGCGCAGCAGTTACCCGGTGGTGGTTTTCCGCTGGAGGTTGCACAACCCCACCCGATCCCCCCTCGACCTTTCCCTGCTGCTCAGCTGGCGCAATACCTGCGGCTGGTTCACCAACACCGATGCCGCCGCCACGGTCCATTTCCGCGATGACGGCAGCCCCGAGCACAACTATCTGCCGGCGATCGGCCGCAGCCAGGGGCAGCGCAACCTCTGGATCGATGCCCCGGGGCTGAAGGGAGTGCTGCTGGAGGGGGAGCGCGCTGACCCCCTGGAGGAGGGACAGGGGCAGTGGTGTCTTGCGGTTCCAGACGAAGCGGCCCTCAGCGCCAGCGCCTCCGGAGTGGAGATCTTCCGATGCAGCCGTTGGGATCCCAGTGGCGATGGCGCCGAAATCTGGGGCCCCTTCCAGAGGGACGGCTCCATCCCCGACAGCAACAACGACAGGCGCAGCCGCCCCGATGAGGCCAGCAGCGCCGCCCTGGCGGTGCGATGTCGGCTCGAACCCGGCTGCAGCCTGGAGATTCCGATGGTGATCAGCTGGGATCTGCCGGTGACCAGCTTCGCCACAGGCAGCCGCGCCCTGCGTCGCTACACCGATGCCTTTGGGGCAGGGGGTGACAATGCCGCCACGATCGCTGCCGAAGCCCTGCGGGACTGGCCCACCTGGAGGCAGGCGATCGAGAGCTGGCAAGCACCGATTCAGGCTCGCTCCGATCTCCCCGAGCCGCTGCGCATGGCTCTGCTCAACGAGCTCTATGACCTCGCCAGCGGTGGCAGCCTCTGGACCGCCGCTACGGATCAGGACCCCGTGGGTCGCTTCGGGGTGCTGGAGTGTTTTGACTATTCCTGGTACGAGAGTCTGGATGTCCGCCTGTATGGCTCCTTCGCTCTGCTGCAGCTCTGGCCGGAACTCGACAAGGCGGTGTTGCGCAGCTTTGCCCGGGCCATTCCTGCCGGAGATCCCACCCCCCGTCCGATCGGCTGGTATTTCACCCAGGGTCGGGGCCGGGTGGAAGCCCCCCGCAAGGTCTCCGGCGCCACTCCCCACGACCTGGGTGCCCCGAACGAGCGCCCCTTCGACGCCACGAACTACACCGCTTATCAGGATTGCAATCTCTGGAAGGATCTGGCCAGCGATTTCGTGCTGCAGGTATGGCGCACCTACCGCCTTGCCCCCAACGGGGAGGACCTGCGCTTCCTGGCCGACTGCTGGCCGGCGGCTACCGAAGCGCTGCGCTACCTGAAGCAATTCGACGCGAACGACGATGGCTTGCCCGATAACGGTGGTGCCCCCGACCAGACGTTTGATGACTGGCCCCTCCAGGGGGTGAGCGCCTATTGCGGTGCCCTCTGGATCGCCGCCCTGGAGGCGGTGCTGGCCATGGCCCGGGAACTGCAGCTGCGGCTGGGACTGGAAACGGGAAATGAACAGCACCAGTTCGGCTCCTGGCTGGAGCAGTCCCGCGCCAGCTTCGATCCCCTGCTCTGGAACGGGGAGTACTACAAGGTGGACGCCGACAGTGGCACCCCGGTGGTGATGGCCGACCAGCTGTGTGGCGACTTCTACGCCCGCTTGCTGGGACTTCCCCCCGTGGTGGCTGACGAGCGGGCACACTCTTCCCTGGCCGCGATCCGCGAGGCCTGTTTCCTGAGCTTCGAGGGGGGGAGGCTGGGGGTGGCCAATGGTCTGCGGCGGGACGGAACCCCCCTCGATCCAGCCGGCACCCATCCCCTGGAAGTGTGGACCGGGATCAATTTCGGCCTGGCGGCCTATTACCGATTGATGGGGGATACCGACACCGCCCTGGCCATCTGTGGAGCCGTGGTTGAGCAGATTTATGCAGGTGGCCTGCAGTTCCGCACCCCCGAGGCCATCACGGCGGTGAACACCTTCCGCGCCTGCCACTACCTGAGGGCCATGGCGATCTGGGCCCTCTGGGCCACCCACACCGACTGGCAGCTGATTCCTGGAGCGGAGCGCCAACCATGAATTCCCCTCCTGGTCCGGTGGATCGGTTGGTGGGGCAGCTGGCCCCCCCCCTGGTGGCGCTGGTGATCCTGGTGATGCTGGTGGTGTTCGCACCGGCACCTGCCGCCGCCCGCATTCACGCCCACCCGGATGCCATGACGGCCACCGGGGTGGTCCGCAGTCTGGAGAGCCTGCGGGATCTTGATTACCGCAGTTGGCAGGTGGTGGCCTACCGGGAGGGATCGCCAGGTGGAGCGTTGCGGCTGCGGATCGTGGGTTATCCAGGCCGGGTACGGCTGGATCACCCCACCCCTCTCTTGGTGAGCAGCGGCCGCTTCCTCTGGGAGCTGGCTGACGTCACCCTGGAATCGGAAAAACTCTCCGTTGATGGGCGCGATGCCGCCGCTGAATTCGACCTGAAGCCCCTGCTGGCCGACCTGAGCCAGAACCGCCCGCTGCGGCTGGAGCTGCCTGGGGTGTTCACGGAGTTGCCCGTTCCTCCCTATGTGGTGGCCGAATGGCGCAGCCTGCCGGAGTGGCGGGAGGCCAGCCGATCCCAGGCTGGGGGAACCCGTGGTGATCCAGGGGGCTCGAGACGGGTTCGATGAACGATCCTCTGGAGGCGAGTCGTTGACTGCAGCCGAGCATTGGCGAGCCTGGATGGAACGGGCGCTCGCTCTGGCATCCCTGGCCCGCGGGCGCACCAGCCCCAACCCCATGGTGGGAGCGGTGGTGCTCGATGCCGCGGGGCAGCTGGTGGGGGAGGGCTTCCATGAGCGGGCTGGAGAGCCCCACGCCGAGGTGGGAGCCCTGGGGCAGGCGGGGGATCGGGCACGGGGTGGCACGTTGGTGGTGACGCTGGAACCCTGTTGCCATCAGGGACGGACCCCCCCCTGCTCGGAAGCCGTGCTGAGCGCGGGAATCACCCGGGTGGTGGTGGCCATGACCGATCCAGATCCGCGGGTGGGGGGCCAGGGCCTGGCCCGGCTGCGGCAGGCGGGCATCGAGGTTGTGGAAGGCGTGGCTCAGGAGCGGGCCATGGAACTGAATCGGGCCTTCCTGCATCGGGTGACCACGGGCCGGCCGCTGGGGATTCTGAAGTGGGCCATGAGCCTGGACGGGCGCACAGCCCTGCCCAATGGCCAGAGCCAGTGGATCAGCGGACCCTTGGCGCGCGACTGGGTGCATGAGCTCAGGGCCCGCTGCGACGCCGTGATCGTGGGGGGTGGCACCGTGCGAGCCGACGACCCCCTGCTCACCAGCCGGGGGAGGCGCAGGCCGGAGCCGCTGCGGGTGGTGATGAGTCGAAGCCTGGATCTACCCGTTGCAGCAAAGCTGTGGAACACCCGCACCGCTCCCACCCTGGTGGCCCATGGCCCAGAGGCACCCATGAAAGCCCGGGCACGATGGGACGACCAGGGGATCGAACGGATCGAACTGTCGGCCTGCGAACCGAAGGCCCTGCTGAAGGCCCTGGCCCACAAGGGGTGCAATCAAGTGCTGTGGGAATGCGGCCCCCAACTGGCGGCGGCCGCCCTGAAGCAGGAGGCGGTACAGGAAATTTTCGCTGTGATCGCGCCGAAACTGTTGGGTGGTGTGCTGGCTCGTACGCCTCTGGGGGACCTGGGTCTGGACTCGGTCGAGCAAGCGATCCCTTGCCGGTTTCGGGAGAGGTTCGTGGTTCAGGGGGACTGGATCGTGAGGACTGAAAGAATCGAGCAAGGAAATGGGTCCCACCCTTGAAGCCAGCCATCGAGCCTCGAGCATGGAACCAAGCCGATCGATGCAGGCTTCCTGATCCGAAATTTGCTACGCAGGCGGAAAGTTTCAAAGCAGACTTTGGCACTGTAACGCTGCTTTTATGGCATCAGACATACGTCATACAAATCTAATAGGCCGAGATTCCCAACATCACCCCCCCCCCAAACCCATGAAATTCTTCTTCGTAGCCGGCCTTGAACACAGTGGCACCACCTTGAGCGAACAGCTGCTGAGCAGCCATCCGCAGGTGTTGAGCCTGGGAGAAATCGCCTCCTTCTTCTCGACCTCCCACATGAGAGAATATTACAAGCGATGGGGAAGCTATTCAGATGTACGAATGTGCTCCTGCGGCAAAGATTGGTCAGACTGTACCTTTTGGTCTCCTATCCTGCATCTCTGCGGTCTGTACTCATCCTCACCAATTCAAGCAAAGTACGAAGAGCTATTGCTAACCATTAAAGACAGATACCCCCATGACACGATAGTGACTGACTCCTCCAAGTCCAGCGAAGCCCATGCGGCCCTATCGCTGGCTATTGGCAGGACAGGATTGTCAGAGGATGATCTCTCTACAATTTTTACAGTGAAAGATACGCGAAGCTTTGCATCTTCACTTCAACGCAAAAGCCAAAGACGTGATTTTTTTTCAGCCTACAGGAGCATGAACTACTGGGCAGCTCAGAACAGCAAGATTCTAAGCGAGCTTACGCAAACATCAAGGGAGCTGATTGTAAATCTGTACGAGCACCTCTGCCTGGATCCCTTGGCACAGATGAATTTGATTTTTCGGAAAAGCCGAATCAGCCAGATTGAAGCCTTCGATCTTTCGAATCAGAGATCACATATCGCCATGGGAAACAAGGATTTTCTAATGCGCAATCGCAAATCGGTAAAGTACGACCAAAGATGGTTTCTAGAAGACAGGGTTTCCTTGGCCTATCTTCTCAATCATAAAGCTCGCTCATTAAACAAATATTTCTACAAGACGAGCAGCGAACAAGCTGCACGCCTTGCGGAGACCCAACCGGACTAGTTTCCGAGGGAATGGCTGAGGTCCGACAAAATGAGGATGGGAACGGCTCGGATCAGGCCCACCAGCGCATTTCTCCAGGATGAAGCGTTCTGCGGGCTCCAGATCTTCAGAAAAGAGGCTCCTGCATGGGACGAAGACCGGGATGGGACAATCCTCAGGCCACGAACCATGCGGGGACCCTGCCGTGAAGGCCATCACCGTGCTCGGCTCGACCGGATCGATCGGCACCCAGACCCTGGACATCGTCGAGGAATTTCCCGATCGCTTCCAGGTGGTGGCCCTGACCGCCGGACGCAATCTGGACCTGCTGATCGAGCAGATCCTGCGCCATTCCCCCCAGGTGGTGGCCCTGGCCGATGCCGATCGGGTGCCGGAACTCCGTCTCCGTCTCGCCGCCCTCGATCCGGCCCGGCAACCAGCCCATCCACCTGAGCTGCTGGGCGGCATGGACGGCCTCTGCGCCGCCGCCGCCTGGAGCACCGCCGATCTGGTGGTCACGGGGATCGTCGGCTGCGCCGGCCTGCTGCCCACCCTGGCCGCGATCCGTGCCGGCAAGGACCTGGCCCTGGCCAACAAGGAAACCCTGATCGCCGCAGGTCCGGTGGTGCTGCCGGAACTGAAGAAGAGCGGCAGCCGCCTGCTACCCGCCGATTCGGAGCACTCGGCCCTGTTCCAGTGTCTGCAGGGCACTCCCTGGGCCGATACAGCCCGGCTCTCCACCGGTGTTCCCACCCCCGGCCTGCGACGCATCCAGCTCACCGCCTCCGGCGGCGCCTTCCGCGACTGGCCCGCCGCCGACCTGGCCAAGGCGACCGTGGCCGACGCCACCAACCACCCCAACTGGAGCATGGGGCCCAAAATCACCGTGGACTCCGCCACCCTGATGAACAAGGGCCTCGAAGTGATCGAGGCCCACTATCTGTTCGGGCTCGGCTACGACGCCATTGAGATTGTCATCCACCCCCAGAGCATCATTCATTCGATGGTGGAACTGGCCGATTCCTCGGTGCTGGCCCAACTGGGCTGGCCCGACATGCGGTTGCCTCTGCTCTACTGCCTCAGCTGGCCGGAACGAATCGAAACCCCCTGGCGGCGCCTCGATCTCGCCGAAGTGGGCCAGCTCAGCTTCCGCAGGCCCGACGACGCCAAGTACCCCTGCATGAATCTGGCCTACGCCGCCGGGCGGGCCGGTGGCTCCATGCCCGCGGCGTTGAATGCCGCCAACGAGCAGGCGGTGGCCCTGTTCCTGGAAGGACGGATCCCCTTTCTCGCTATCCCACGGCTGATCGAAGCGGTCTGCGAACGTCATGCCGCCGATCTGATGGCGGCGCCATCCCTCGATGACGTTCTTGCGGTGGACAGCTGGGCCCGGGCTGCCGTGCGGGAAGCCTCCACCACCCCTCCTCCCTTGCTGCCGGCCTGATCGTGGTCCCTGACTCCGAACTGACTGACTTCGAGTTGACCGAACCCAGCGGGGCTGACTCCGTAAGGCGACGGGTGGCGTACCACCTGCTGCTCTGCGCCACCCCCACCAAGCCCCTCTGCGGCGATCCGGCCCTGGGGGCCGCCAGCTGGCAGCGGCTGAAAACCCTGCTGCGGGACCTCGACCTGGAGCAACCCTGCCGCTCCGAAGGAGTCGTGCTGCGTACCAAGGCCGATTGTCTGCGGGTCTGCCGCGACGGCCCCATCCTGCTGATCTGGCCCGACGGCATCACCTACGGCGGGGTCACGCCGGAGCGGATCGAGCGGATCGTCCGCGAGCACGTGATCGGCGGCAGACCGGTGGAGGAGTGGATCCTGAGCCGGACTCCATTCAAAGCTGCGCCAATCTCCCCAGCGGATGGATAACTTGGATACGTCAATGGGCAGCCAGCTCGGTGGGCAGGACACATCGTTGGACGTAGGGAAATACCGTCCTGAGATTGATGGTCTACGGGGATTCGCAGTCATCGCTGTCATCATCAATCACTTCAACAAAGTGCTGCTACCAAGCGGCTATCTGGGTGTAGATATCTTTTTCGTCATCTCCGGCTTTGTCATTACATCGTCCTTGTCCAAGAAATCCTTCAATGGTTTTGGAGACTTCTTGCTTACTTTCTACTCAAGAAGAATCAAACGGCTCATTCCAGCGTTGGTTGTGTTCGTGGCTCTCACGAGTCTCGCGATCTCCATGTTCAACCCCGCCCCAGGGCCGGACCTGGGAATAGGATGGAGAGCGCTATTCGGTCTGTCGAATATAAAGCTTTACAGCCAGTCCACGGATTACTTCTCAACTTCAACAGATTTAAATCCTTTCATTCACACCTGGTCCTTGGGAGTTGAAGAACAATTTTACCTGCTGTTTCCCGTGATCACCTGGGTGACAGGATTTAGTCGCCTCAGCAGGCATGGAGTGGATCGATTATTCTGGGTCATTCTGGTGTTGTCCATTGCCTCGCTGCTTGGCTTTCTGTATCTTTACCCGCAGAATCAGCCCGCAGCCTATTTTCTCACTTCCTCCAGGCTCTGGGAGATGGGAGCCGGTTGCTTGCTGTTTTTGATATTGAAACGTAGCGCTGGGGGGCATAATTTTTCGCCAGGAGACAAGTGGTGGCAAAGGCTACCTGCCATGCCTGTCTTCCTTGCCATGGCTTTGGTTTTCACCCTGCCTGAAAGCTACGCCATTCCAGCCACAGTTCTGATTGTTCTCCTCACCATTCTGCTGATTGCATCCGTCAAGGAAGACACCATGATCTTCCGGATTCTCACCAATTCAACGGTCCTTTTCATAGGCCTGATCTCCTATTCGCTGTACCTGTGGCATTGGAGTGTGCTTTCCATCAGCCGGTGGACCATCGGCATCCACTGGTGGTCGGCACCTTTCCAGCTTGCCCTGATGCTGGCGCTGGCCCTTGTCTCTTATCGTTTTGTCGAACAACCCCTCAGGCACGCCCCATGGGGAATGAAGCGATGGCACACCATTGCTTACGGCTTTGGGGCATCGATCGGCACAGCCTGCATCCTTCTGATCGTCAATGCCCTGCCATCCAATATTCTCTATACAGGACAGTCTCCACAATTGATTGCGCGCGGAGTTGATACCCTCCTGGATCCTCATCGCCCGCAAGGATCCAAAACGTCCTGGGAAGGCAAGCCATGCCTCCTGGCTGATAATTCAGAAGTTGGCAAGAATATTCCCGCCGACCAATGTACCTTGGGTGATCTTCAAGATTCCAGACGTCGAATTCTGGTGGCTGGAGACTCCTACGCAGCAGCGTTCAGTCACGCTTTTGATGAATTGGTAGATGAAGGTTCCCACGCAGTGACGATCACTTCTTCCTGGGGTGCCTCACCCGTTGCCGGGCTCAGCAACGACGGGCCATGGAATCTGGCCAATGATGACTATTGGAAGCGAATCGTGCCCAATTTAATCAATCAACTGAATCGAGGTGATTGGGTCCTTCTTGTCAGTGATCTTCATCGGTATCTTCCCGAAAAACAGACGAACGAATCTCGCCGGATGATTTCCGGTCTGAAGAACAGCTTGTCCCAATTTTCCGATCAGCTCGCTCAAAAGGGAATTCAGCTCGCGATTCTCCATGCAAACCCCTTGGCACGAGAAGCGCAGTGTGAACCCAGTACCGCCATGAAACAGTGGTTTTCTCCTTTTGGCGGTCCAGCTGGGGCCTGCGCAATGCCCGATCGAAACGAATCTCTTCAACGCCGCAGTGAGCTCGATAAAGCCCTCCAGTCACTTCGCCAACAGGGCAAGATCAAGATCGTTGATTTATTCTCCATCTTCTGTCCAGGTGATCAGTGCAACTACAATTCTGCTGACGGACAGATACTTTATCGTGATAGCTTCGGACACCCTTCCGTGGAAGCAGCTCGCCTGTCCGCGGCAACTTTTGCGGATGTATTCCTCTCTGACTCCCCCTCTCCCCCTGAGTCGCGCCCTGCTGGAAGCGGTGCTGGCCGATCGGGTCAGTGATCGCTTCGTCTGTGAGCTGGTCTGGTGGCGGCTGGGCTATCGCCCACCCCAGGAGCAGCAAACGGACGGCGAGTCCTGGGCAGCCCCCGGGGAGTCCGCCCCCTGGCGACCAGGCCCCCAGACAACGGCCGACTGGGCGGAAGCGTTTCCAGAGGCTCCCCAGCTGATCGTTGAGCGGCGCGCCAGCGTGCGGCTCACCCGGTCGATCCCCGCTCCCCACAAGCAGCTGCTCAAGAGCCAGCTCGGCTTCGCCGGCTACAGGATCGGGGAGCTCTACCCCCGCCGTACCCGGCGGGCCACGGCCGTGAGCTGGCTGCTGGCCGATCTGGCCGAGCGAGGGGAGTCGCTGCCCGACCAGGGGCCCCTGCCGGAGCTGCTGGACGCCCCAGCCGAGCCGGTGCGCGGCCATCCCGGTGACCCCCCCATCTCCCAGGGCGGTGGCCCTGCCTCCTGAAGGGGCAGGGCTCTGTAAGGTCAACAAAGGTAAATCTCCGTCAGGCACGCAATACATTGGCGCTACCCGTCGTCGCCATCATCGGTCGCCCCAACGTGGGCAAATCCACCCTGGTGAACCGGCTCTGCCGCAGCCGAGAGGCGATCGTGCATGACCAGCCCGGTGTGACCCGCGACCGCAGCTATCAGGAGGGCTTCTGGGGCGATCGCACCTTTCTTGTCGTCGACACCGGCGGACTGGTGTTCGATGACGACAGTGAATTCCTGCCCGAAATTCGCGAGCAGGCCAACCTGGCCCTGGCGGAGGCCGCCGTGGCGGTGGTGATCGTGGACGGACAGCAGGGGGTGATGGCCGCTGATGAGTCGATTGCCGCCTGGTTGCGGGGCCAGGGGGTGCCGGCCCTGCTGGCGGTGAACAAGTGCGAATCGCCGGATCAGGGGCTGGCGATGGCGGCGGAGTTCTGGAGCCTGGGGCTCGGAGAGCCCCATCCCATCTCCGCGATCCACGGTGCCGGCACCGGCGATCTGCTCGACCGGGTGGTGAGTTTCCTGCCGGCCATGGCGGAAGGGGAAGAAACGGAGCCGATTCAGTTGGCCATCATCGGCCGCCCCAACGTGGGCAAGTCGAGTCTGCTCAATGCGGTGTGCGGTGAGAACCGGGCCATCGTCAGCCCGATCCGGGGCACCACCCGCGACACGATCGACACCACCATCAGCGTCGACGGCCAGACCTGGAAACTGGTGGACACCGCCGGCATCCGGCGCCGCCGCAGCGTCGACTACGGACCGGAGTATTTCGGCATCAACCGCAGTTTCAAGGCGATCGAGCGCAGCGATGTCTGCGTGCTGGTGATCGATGCCCTCGATGGGGTCACGGAGCAGGATCAACGGTTGGCCGGCCGGATCGAGGAGGAAGGACGGGCCTGTGTGGTGGTGGTGAACAAGTGGGATGCGATCGAGAAAGACAGCCACACCCTGCCGGCGATGGAAAAGGAGCTGCGCGCCAAGCTCTATTTCCTCGACTGGGCCCCGATGGTGTTCGTTTCGGCCCTTTCCGGCCAGCGGGTGACGGCCATGTTTCCCCTGGCCTCCCTGGCGGTGGAGCAGCACCGCCGTCGGGTGACCACGTCCGTGGTGAACGAGGTGCTCCAGGAGGCCCTGCGCTGGCGATCCCCTCCCACCAGCCGGGGCGGACGTCAGGGCCGCCTGTATTACGGCACCCAGGTGGCCAGCCGACCGCCCAGTTTCACGCTGTTCGTCAACGAACCCCGCCTGTTCGGTGAAACCTACCGTCGCTACGTGGAGCGCCAGATCCGGGAGGGGTTGGGCTTCGAGGGATCACCGATCCGACTGTTCTGGCGCGGCAAGCAGCAGCGTGACGCCGAGAAGGATCTGGCCCGGCAACACAGCCAGGGTCGCTGAAGCGCCATGGACTGGCTGCGTCAGCTTCCCATCGGCCAGTACCTGGATGACGGCGGAGCCCAGAACCGGTGCTGGTTGCAACGCCTCGATCCCCGGCTCAAACTGGCCTGGACCGTGGCGTTCCTGATGACGCCCGTGCTGGCGGGTCCCGTCTGGCGCCTGTCGCTGGTGGGTCTGTTGCTGCTGCTCACCTTCCTGAGTGGGTTGCCCCTGCGGCTCTGGCGACGCGGCTTGCCCCTGCTGCTGGCCCTGGCCCTGCTGGTGGGTCTGCTGGCCTCGTTCCTGCCGGCCGGCGGAACCCCTTCCGCCAGCCTGCAGAGGCCCCCCAGCGAACTGTTGCTGGTTCCAGCGGCCCCCGGCGGCCCGCCTGCCCAGCGGTCCGGGCTGAGCTGGGACCTGATCCGCTGGGGCCCCCTGTCCGTGGGGCCGGTGTCCCTGGGGCCCCTGGTGGTGACCCGCCGCTCCGCCGAGCTCGGCCTCAATGGAGCCACCCTGCTGTTCACCCTCATCCACAGCGCCAACCTGCTGCTGCTCACCACCACCCCTGAAGCTCTGGTCTGGGCCCTGAGCTGGTGGCTGCGGCCGCTGGGGGCCCTGGGCTGGCCCATGGAACGGCTGGGTTTCACCCTGCTGCTGGCGCTCCGTTTCCTGCCCCTGGTCCAGGAAGAATTCCAGAATCTGCTCCGCTCGATCGCGACCCGGGCGGTGAGCCTGCGGCAGCTGGGCTGGAAGCCGGGGCTGGGGTTGGTGCTCGCCGTCGGGGAGCGCCTGCTGGCCAATGTGCTGCTGCGGGCGGAGCAAGGGGCCGATGCCCTCCTGGCCCGGGGAGGCCGCTGGCTGCCACCGGATCGGTTGCATCAACCCTCCGCCACCGCCGACCTTTCCACCCTGCTGGGGGGAGCCGGTCTGGTGCTCCTGGTCTGCCTGCGCTGGGGGCTCGGTGGCCTTTAATGGCTGCAATCTGACCTGTCACGTGAGCGCCGAGCGTTATCTCAATCACCCCACGTTCGGGATGCTGTACCGAGTGGCGCCGGTGGGTGAGAGCCGCGACCTCTACGCCACCCTCTACGCCCAGAGGATCTTTTTCCTGGTCACCCTCCAGGCCAGAGGGGCGATTTTCGAGGTGATCCCGCTCATGGATGCCCGTCACTACGCCGAGCAGAACCTGGCCCGAAGCCGTCGTGAGGGCCAGGAAGCCCATGGCCGCTGGCGCCAACTGTTCGATCAGACGTTCATCTGATGGTCGTGGGCCCGGAGCTGGCGGATCGCCTGGCCGATCTGCTCCGCCAGCTCCCCGGCGGAACCCGGCTGCTGGCGGTGAGCAAGGGGCAACCGGCCGAGCGGATCCGTGAGGCTGTCCAGCTCGGCCAGCGAAGCTTCGGGGAGAGTCGCCTCCAGGAAGCGGTCGCCAAACAGGAGCTGCTCAACGATCTCGAGCCCCTCGACTGGCACTTCATCGGCCGGCTTCAAGCCAACAAGGTGCGTGGAGTGTTGCGTCGGTTCCCCACCATCCACTCCGTCGACAGCCTGGCCCTGGCCGAGAGGATGGCCCGCATCGCGGCGGAGGAGGGGCTCAGTCCGGGCATCCTGCTGCAGGTGAAACTGCTGCCCGACCCGGGCAAGACGGGTTTTGATCCGGGCGATCTGAGGGATTGCTGGCCCCGGCTGCGCCTGCTGGAACCGTTGCGGCCGCTGGGTTTGATGACCATCGCGCCGGCCGGTCTCCGCCTGGAGGAGAGGCGGCGACTGTTTTCTGATTGTGCCGCCCTGGCCCAGGACCTCGGCCTGAACCAGCTATCGATGGGAATGAGTGGGGACTGGCCGGAGGCCGTGGAGGCGGGCAGCACCTGGATCCGGGTGGGCAGCGGGCTGTTCGGCCCCAGACCCAGCCTCGAAGCGTCCCGCCGCGATCCGATCCCAGGTTCGACATGACAGAGGTCTTGTCAGCACTGACGTGAGACGCTATTCAGTAACCAGCATTCATCCTGAGGCCCTCGCCAGTGTCGCTATTCTCTCGCCTGCGTGCAGTCGTCTCAGGAGATGACTACCTCGATGGCGACTACGAGGATGACCTTGATTACGAGGCGGGAGAATCCACACCGGAACCAGTCAGCCCGATCGGAGGTTCCAGCGCCCTTGCCCTGAGCGGCGGATTTGGGGCCGATGATCCATTTGCCGGCACCAATGTGATTGGAATGCCGGGCCTCACCAATGCCGCGGCCGAAGTCTGTTTGATGGAACCACGGAGTTTCGATGAAATGCCCCGGGCGATTCAGGCCCTTCGGGAACGCAAAACCGTGATCCTCAACCTCACCATGATGGAACCGGATCAGGCTCAACGCGCGGTTGATTTCGTCGCCGGTGGCACCTTTGCGATCGACGGCCAGCAGGAACGGGTGGGAGAGAGCATCTTCCTGTTCGCCCCCAGCTGTGTCACCGTGACCACCGCCACGGGAGAAGAGGCCAGCTCCACCAGCGTGGTGCCCACAACCCCAACCAACGGCATCGGCAACCAGGATGCCGCTCCCAGCCCCGCCTGGGGACGAATGGACACCATCTGACCCCCTTGCCTGAAACCTTCGGAGTGGTCGGCCTGGGTCGCATGGCCCAGGCCCTGCTGTTTCCCCTGATCGATGCCGGCCTGATTCAGCGCTCCGCCGTCCGTGCCGTGGTGGCGAGTGAGACATCGGCCGGCCGGCTCCGCGAGGACCACGGCCTGCAGGTCAGCACCGATCCCGCTCAGGCCTGGCAGGCCCCTGTCGTGCTGCTCGCCGTCAAACCCCAGCAGCTGGAAAGCGTGGCCGCGGCTGGCTCGAAGCTCTGGCCCACCTCCCCCGGGCTGCTCCTTTCGGTGGTGGCCGGCAGCTCCCTGCAGCGGCTCCAGGCCCTCTTCCCGGGGTGGGCCTGCCTGCGGGCCGTCCCCAACACCCCATCGCTGGTGCGGGCCGGGCTGACCGCCCTGGCCTGGGGAGAGGCCGTCTCCCCCACCCGCAGGGAATGGGTGGAGCGGATCTTCGCCCAGGTGGGGGAAGTGATGGAACTGCCGGAAACGCAGCTGGACGCTTTTCTTGCCCTCACCTCCTCAGGGCCCGCCTTCCTGGCCCTGGTGGCCGAAGCCATGGCCGACGGCGCCGTCGCCGCAGGGCTGCCGCGGGTTCTGGCCCACCACCTGGCCCACCGCACCATGGCCGGCACTGCGGCCCTGCTGCACCAGAAGGAGCTCCATCCCGGCCAGCTCAAGGACATGGTGGGCAGTCCGGCGGGGACCACCATGGCCGGCCTGCGTGAGCTGGAACGGGCGGGGCTCCGCTCTGCCCTGATCGAAGCGGTGCTGGCGGCGGCGGAACGAAGCCGGAACCTGTCAGGGTGACGGGCGGGTGGAGTCGGCCTTCTGGCCGATCCGGGGTTCGGTGCCCGCCAGCAGCCGTCGCAGATTGCTGCGGTGGCGCCACACCACCAGGACCGAGGTCAGCAGGGCCAGAGCCAGGTAAGGAGGGCGTGGATCGCCCTGGCCGAACCAACCGAGCATGAGCAAGGGGAGAGCCAGGGCGGCCAGCACGCTGCCGAGGGACACGATGCGGGTGAGGCTCAGCACCAGTAGAAAAATCCCCAGACAGGCCAGGCCCACCGGCCAGGCCAGGCCCAGCAGCATCCCCAGCCCCGTGGCCACCGCCTTGCCGCCCCGTCCCTTCAGCCAGATGGGCCAGATGTGGCCGGCCAGAGCTCCGATCCCCGCCGCCACCACCCAGGCATCGACCTGCCAGGAGCCGGGACCCGCGGCAGGTTCAAGGATGGCCCGGGCCAGTGCCACGGCCAGGGTGCCCTTCAACACGTCCAGCACAAACACCACCAGGGCCGGTCCCCGGCCCACCACCCGCAGCACGTTGGTGGCTCCGGTGGACCCGGATCCCATCTGGCGCAGATCCACACCCGCCAGCCAACGCCCCGCCAGCCAGCCACTGGGTATGGAGCCCAGCAGATAGCCCATCAGCACCACAGCCAGGTTCGGGAGAATCGCCATGGCGCCATCGGGGGACGAAGGAAAGCTGGGAAGGGAAGGAAACGAAGAAGAAAGGGAAGCGGGGAAGGCGGTCAGTAGAGGTCTTCTTCCATCGTGATCTCGTCGGGGCCGGCGGCGAAGGCCAGCCAGAGGGGGAACTGCAGGATCGGGATGTCGATCAGCCGCTCGGCCGCGTCGATGACGATGAAGGGCAACTCGCCCCGCTCCTCCAGCCGATCGGCCCGTTCGACCAGGGCATCGGAGCGTTCGAACAGGACGATGCCGCTGCTGGGGCCGAAGTCCTCCCGGCTGAGGCCGAGACAATCCTGCAGGCCACGGCGCCATTCCCCCAGGCGTTCGGGCTGGCCCGCCAGCACGAGGCTCTGAAAACGATCGCCGTAGAGCTCCCCCAGGATGGCGATCGAGGCCGCCGTGATCAGCACGTTGCGATTGCGACTGCCCGCACTGGGTTGGGCACCCCGACCGCCCTGTTCCAGAAACCAGTTCTCCAGCAGGGCGGCACCGGCCGGTTCCAGGGTGCGGCGCAGTTTCCAGGGATCGGCGAAGAAGTCAGGCTGGCCCTGAAAACGCCCCAGCTGATCACGGATCAGGTCCCCATCGGCGCCAAAGAGACCGACCCCCGCCACAACGGGCGGTGACTCCGGGCTGGCGGCGGTGACGCTCTCCTGGTCGAGGGGTGAAGGACGCACCAGCACCGGTTGGGCGACCAGTTCAATCTGCTCAGCCGAGGCGGCCAGGTCCTGCAGGGCACCCACCAGAAACTCCTGGAACCCCTTCACCCGGCGGGCGATCGCATCGGACTGGCCACCGAAGCTGGCGATGGTCTCCGCCTGGATCTGATCCCGACGCCGTTCGAGGCTGAGGATTTCCTGCAGCAGCTCCTGGCGGTGTGCCTCCAGTTCCTTCAGGGCCAGAGCGAAGAAACGGTCTTTGGCATCGGAATCCGCAGGCGGATCCGCTTCCGGATCCGCCTCTGGAACCCCTGCAGGGCCATCGCTCAGGGCTGCTGCGGTGGGGCCACCTGGTTCGAGGGGGAGGGAATCGGCAGCGGCGGACACCGCAGCGAGGTTGTCCGTGGTGTCGGCATCCTTGGTGCCGGCATCCGTGGTGCCGGCATCCGTGGTGCCGCTGTCCCTGGAGTGGCTGGTGGCGGAGTCGCTGGAGGGGGGCTCTGGAGCCTGGGAAGGGTGGGTCATGGCGCCGGAGGGGCCTCCTGAATGGTGCCGATCCGTCGCTCCAGCTCCTGCCGCAGCCCCTGGCCGTCAAACAGCATCGGCAGCAGGTGGGGGGAGTTTTGCTCCCGGAAATAGAAGATCACCGGCAGCGGGGTCCAGAAGATTTTCCAGCTGATCCACTCGCTGTAGGGGAACTGACGGATCACGGTGTCCTGGCGGGACACCAGCAGGGCTGAGTCACTGAATCGCAGCCGCAGCAGGCTGGCCTGCACCGCAAGGAAGACCCCGAGCAGGGCTGTGATCAGGGCCACCCACCGCACCCCCTCCCAGAGGGGTTGCAGGGGCAGCAGGGCAAAGGCCAGACCCACCACGCCCAGCGGCACCCAGAACCGGGGCGCCAGGGTGACATCGGAGCCAGACAGGGGCTTGCCGAGGCTGGTTTCTTCCGGGTTGTCGGCAGGGGGAGTGGCCATCAGGCAAACAGGATCTGGGTGAGCAAAACATCCATCAACGCCACGGTGACAAGGATCATCACCACGGCGCCGGTGGTGCTGGAGCCCACTTCCTTGGGGCCCCCGCGGGTGGTGAGACCCCAGCCGCAGGCCAGCACGGCCGTCTGAAATCCGAACACCAGGGCCTTGAACAGCATCGACGGAATGTCGGAGGGTTCCATCCAGGTGCGCACGGACGTCCAGAACACGGTGGGGGGAATGTTGTAGAGCAGGCTGCTGCTCACCTGACCGGACCAGATGGCCAGGTAGAAGAAGAGCAGGCACTGCACCGGAGACATCACCACCATGGCCAGCACCCTGGGAACCATGAGGTAGTCGACCGGATCGGTGCGCAGCATGGTGATGGCATCGATCTGCTCGGTCACCTTCATGGTGCCGATCTGGGCGGCATAGGCCGTCGCCACCTTGCCGGTGAGCAGGGTGGCGGTGAGCAGGGGGGCGATCTCCCGGGCCAGGCCGAGGGCGAGCAGGCCTCCCACCGCGGCGCTGGCGCCCTGGCTGGAGAGTTCAGCCGCCACCTGGATGTTGAACACCGTGCCGGCGGCCAGGGCGGTGATCAGCACGATCAGAAAACTGCCGGGACCGGCCTCCAGCAATTCCTGCATCAGGTCGGTGATTCCGATGCGCCCGTGGGCGATGGCACTGACGGCCTGGCCGCCCAGCATGAGGCTCGTGCCGAGCCTGGTCAACCAGCGGGGGGGCTTGAACTTGAGCCTCATGGTCACTGGGCAAGCGGTTGGAGATGGGCACCCCGCTCCGGCCAGCCTCGCATCACGACCAGGCCCAGGACCACCAGCAGAGCGGGAATCAGACCCATGCAGAAGCGCACGGTGAGCAGGGCGCTGGCGGGTTGGGCCACCATCTCCACGGCGCCGCTGCAGACCCTGGCGGAGCGGTAGCCACTCACCGAAAGCAGAATCCCCAGCAACTGAATGCTCAGACCGATCCCGATCTTCTGGCACAGCACCATCCAGGCGGTGTAGAGGCCAGCCGGCCTGTCGGGGTCTGCGTCGATGGCGTCAGGCAGCAACGACCAGGGAATCAGGTAGGCGGTGGAGGCCCCCAGGCCCACCATCAGGATGACGCCGATCAACAGGATGAATCGGGGCAGGTTGGTGGCGCTCATCACCTGGGCCGGAATGGTGGGATCGGAGATGGCGAGGGGGGTGAGCACCATGGCCACCAGACAGGCGACGATCCAGAGGATCGCCCCCAGCCGCAGCGCCATCACCCGCCCGTGGCGGTTGGCGATGTAGCTCCACAGCTGCAGCCCCAGCAGGGCACTGACCTGGAAGGGCAAGAGGATCCAGGTGGCCATGGAACTGGGCACATGCATCAGCTGCACCAGGTAGATCAGGGCGACCGGCTGCATCAATTGCAGGGCGCACCAGAGCATCAGGTAAAGCCCCAGCACCTTCAGGAAGCGGCCGTTGGCCAGGATGCGGCGCAACTGCTTGCCCACCGGTTCCGGGTGCCCACTGGGCCGGCGGGCCTTCTTGGCGTAGGGGGCCAGTCCCCAGCAGCAGAGCAGGGTGGCTGCGGCGGCGATCGTGCCGGTGATCTGGCCCATGCGCACGAACCCCTCGGGACCCTGGTTCACCAGCAGGGAGGCCACCACCAGACCACTCATGCCGGAGAGGATCGAGCCGGTGAAGCGGGCGGCGTTGAGGCGGGTGCGGGTGCGGGTGTCTTCGGTGAGCTCGGTGGAGAGGGCCGCGTAGGGGAGGTTGACGCTGGTGTAGGCCGTCATCAACAGGATGGCCATCACGATGTAATAAGTGGTTTTGGCCGCCACTCCTCCGGGGGGCACCCACCACATCGCCGCCAGGGTGATGCCCAGGGGCGCAGCGCCGCCCAGCATCCAGGGCAGGCGTGGGCCCCAGCGGGTGGAGGTGTGGTCACTCAGCCACCCGATCATCGGATCGTTGAAGCCATCCCACAGCTTGATCACCATCAGCAGGGAGCCCGCGATCACCGCCGGCAGGCCCGCCGTGCAGGTGAAGAACACGAAGAGGTAAAAACCCAGCTGGGTCGCCGCCAGTCCGGTCCCCGCATCGCCGAGGCCGTAGCCGAGCATCAGCCTCCGCCGGGAACCTCCTTTCACCTCGGTGGATGGGTTCAAGGAATCGGTCACGGGGGAGGTTGGAGCACCTGGGTGGCCATAATGGTGCCGCGCTCCCCGGGCGCCGCTGGGAAAAGGCGATCAGATCGTTTCACCTTCTGATACCTTTGTACTTATGCGGGCGTAGTTTAGTGGTAAAACCTCAGCCTTCCAAGCTGATGATGCGGGTTCGATTCCCGCCGCCCGCTTCCGTTTCTCCACTGCGTGTTCCCGCCCCGGCCGCACGTTCCAACCGGATGGCGGCCCTCCACCTCGATGGACGTAAAGCGACCGGGGAACAGGGATCCACAACCCCTTGAAACCGAGCCGTCAGCAACCGGTCACACCGCGGCGGCAGCAGGAGCGGCGATCTCCAGGGGAAGCCCCACAGGAACCCTGCCCCCCGGGGACCACACCATGACGATGACCATGCCGCCCGCTCCATTCAGCCCAGAGGATTGGCGGCGGATCCGTGATGCCCTTCGCTACCAGGGCAGGGACCTGCACCACCGCTCCTTTGACGTCACGGCCGAGCGGCGCGAACTGCTCTGGCAGGAAATGGATCGCTGCCTGGCACTGGCGGAGCGGATCGAGCAACACCTGATCCCACGGCCATGAGCAACTCCACCAGCGCCTTCGGGGCCACGCTCACGCTGCACGACGACCTTGCATGACGGCCATCGGCGGGCTGTCACTCCGGCAAGCTGCCTGGGGCCAGCAGGGAGGGGGCCACCATCAGGATCAGGCTGCGGCTCTCCATCGGCACGCCCTGAGGCAACCATCGCTCCGGGCGGGCCGGCAGGTCCTGGCCCGCCGGCAGGGCAGTGTCGATCACCCGCAGCCAGCCCCCCCTCGCCTCGGGCAGATCGAAGTGCATGGCCTTGTAGAAGGCGTTCATGCCACACCACAGCAGGGGGCCTTGTTTGCCGTCGTTCAGGCTCCAGGCCAGGGAATGGGACCAGCTGGCCCAGTCCGGTTTGAGCAGCTCCACCCCATGCCATTCCCGCCAGAGATGGCCGTCTTCGCCGGCCTTTCCCATCGGGCGATCGCCGAGCGGGGGATCGGGATTGAACAGCCCCGCCAGATGGTGACGCAGGCCGATCAATCGGCGCAGAAAGTTCCGCAGGGCCAGGTCGTCCTCGTCCGGTTGCCAATGCATCCAACCAAGCGGGTTGTTCTGGCACCAGGTGTTGTTGTTCCCTCCCTGGCTGCGGCGCACCTCATCGCCCATCAGCAGCATGGGCACACCGGGAGCGAGCAGCAGGGAAGCCAGCAGATTGCGGATCTGCCGGTTGCGGAGGGCCTTGACCGCCGGGTCGGTGCTGGGCCCTTCCATGCCGTGATTCCAGCTGTTGTTGTGGTTGTCGCCATCCCGGTCGTCCTCCCCATTGGCCAGGTTGTGCTTCCTGTCGAAGCTGACCAGATCCGCCAGTGTGAATCCGTCGTGGGCGGTGAGGAAGGTGATCGTGCGACCCACCGGAGCCGCCTGGCCATCGAACAGATCAGGGTTGCCGGACAGCCGCTGGCCCAGCGGCCAGCAGCATTTGTCGTCGCCCTTCCAGAAACGGCGCAGATCATCGCGAAAGCGGCCGTTCCAGCTGGCCACCCGGGAGGCGGGGAAATCGGCCAGCCGATACAGGCCGCCGCAATCCCAGGGTTCGCTGATCAGTTTCAGGTCGCTGAGGTCAGGGTCGGCCTCCATCTCCTCGAACAGGGGAGGAGTATCGAGCGGAGCCAGCTGTTCTCCCCGGCTGAGGGCGATGCCGAGGTCAAAGCGGAAGCCATCCACCCCCAGCTCGGTCGCCCAGCAGCGCAGCGATTCCAGGATCAGACGGCGGACCAGGGGGCGATTGGCGGCGATGCTGTTGCCGCATCCACTCACATCCAGGTAGTCGCCCCGCTCGTTCTGGAAGTAGTAGAGGGAATCGCCGAAGCCCCGCCAGCTCAGGGTCGGCCCCTGCTGGTTCCCTTCACCGGTGTGGTTGTAGACCACATCGAGGATCACCTCGATGTGGGCCTGGTGGCAGGCCTCCACCAGCCGCCGCACCTCCTGGCGCGCCTGCAGGGGATCATCGGTGGCCAGATAGCCGGGATGGGCAGCCATCCAGCTCACAGGGCTGTAGCCCCAGTGGTTGTAACGGCCGGGGGGTGCATCCTGGGGATCGAAGGCCATCACGGGCAACAGCTCGATGCAGGTGATGCCCAGCTCCCGCAGGTAAGGCAGGGTGTCGATCAAGCCGAGCAGGGTTCCCTGGCGAGAGGCCGTTATCTCGCATCCATGCCCCTGGGTGAAGCCACCCACGTGCAGCTCGTAAATCACACTTCGCTGCCAGGGATGCCGGGGCCGGGGGGCGCGATCGAAATCGAAGCGGTCCCGTTCGGTCACCACCCCCTTCAGACATCGGGCCGTATTGGGCACGGCACCGATGGCGGCGGAGCGTTCGTACACCTGCCAGCCGGCGATGGCCCTGGCGCAGGGATCCACCAGCACCTTGGAGGGGTTGAAACCATGGCCACCCGGCAGCAGTGGCCCGTAGACCCGGTAGCCGTAACAGCAGCCGATGCCGACCCCCTCCACCTCCACATGCCAGTGATCACCGGAGCGGTGGCGCCGGTCCAGCCCGATCACCCGCTGGGGTTCGCTGGCCTCGGCGTGGGAGAACAGCAGCAGCTCCACCCGGCTCGCCAGGGGGGCCACCACGGAAAAATTGGTGCCCCTGTTGGTGGGTGAGGCCCCCAGTGGCCAGGGGTGTCCGATTCGGATCGCCGACAAGGCACTGGCCAGTTGCCAGACAACGGTAGATCCGTACCGCCACGGTGGTGTCGATTCCTGGATGCTTGCGTTGCGTTCCAGCCGTCGGGTTCCCCATGGACCATCCAGCTCCGCAACCCGCCGTGGGCCCACGGGCACCAGGGGGAGATCGCCCTCCACGCCAGGTGATTCCCGGCCTGTGGCTCTTCGCCCCCAATCGCGACACCCTGGGCGGCAGCTCCTGGCTGCTGGAGACAGGCGCCGCCGATCTGTTGATCGACTGTCCCGCCCTGAGCCCAGCCAATCTGAGCTTTCTGGAGGGACGAACCCCCGGCTGGATCCTGCTCACGGGTCGCGACGGCCATGGCCGCTGCGGCCAGCTGCAGCGGAAACTGGGCTGGCCCGTGGTGATGCAGGAGCAGGAGGCCTATCTTCTCCCCGGCCTGGAGGCTGTCACACGCTTCGAACGGGAGATCCAGCCGCTTGACGGGGTGCGTCTGCTCTGGACACCCGGCCCCTCACCGGGGGCCTGTGTGGTTCAGATCGCTCCGGCTGGATCGGGCGGGGGACACGGCCTTTTCTGTGGCCGGCTGCTGGTGCCGGTGGCGCCGGGCCGGCTGGCACCGGTTCGCAGCCGGCGAAGCTTTCACTGGAATCGCCAACGTCGCAGTCTTGAAACTCTCAGGCAGTGGCTGCCCGCCGGGTCTCCCGATTGGATCGCCAGCGGGGCCCCCCTGGGGTCCCTGCGGGGTGAAAAGCTGGTCTGGGAAGGGGCCAGACTCCTGGCAGGGCTGGACCTCGAGGCCCAGGTGGAGCCATCCGCCGAGCTCTTCAACCCGTGACATTTCCTTCCCAATCCGGGCAAAATGCGTCAGAACCATTGCGAACAGCGGACTTCCACTGTTGCCGGTTGACGCCAACACCCATACGATTAGCGCGCTGATCAAATGTGGCGGGTGAAACTTCCCGATTCACTACCAACCACGAAACGCCCGGCCCACCTGGTTTCTCCCAGCGTGGACCGGGGCTTTCCCCCCCCACCCACAGCTCTCCATCCACCGCCACTCCCTGTAGGAATTACCCGACCCATGAACAAAGCTGATCTCGTCAACCTCGTGGCCGCTCGCACCGATCTGACCAAGTCCGACGTGTCCCTGGTGGTGGATGCCGCCATCGACACCATCATCGATTCCGTGGTGGAGGGAAAGAAGGTCTCGATCCTGGGCTTCGGTTCCTTCGAGCCCCGCGAACGATCAGCTCGCCAGGGTCTCAACCCCAAAACCGGTGAAAAGATCAAGATTCCTGCCAAACGGGTACCGGCCTTCACCGCCGGAAAGAATTTCAAGGACCGCGTCCAGGGCTGAATTCAACGCCGACCGGTGGAGGGAGCGGTCCCGAGCGGGCCGCTTTTTCCTGGCCAGCCGCCATGGCTCCTGAGCCACTGACCCTGCCGAGCCATCTGCGCCAACGTCTTGAGCAGGGTGTGCGGCGGCGCACACGGGGCTATCGGGGGCGCTTCGCCCCCTCCCCCACGGGGGCCCTGCACCGCGGCAATCTGCGGACGGCCCTGATCAGCTGGCTGGATGCCCGTCTGGCAGGGGGTGAATGGATGGTGCGCTTCGACGATCTGGATCGGCCCCGCAACCGACCCGGAGCCCAGGAGAGCATTCTGGAGGACCTCCGCTGGCTCGGGCTCCACTGGGACGGCCCCATACTTCGCCAGAGCGAGCATCAGGGGATCTATGGCTCCATCCTGTCCTGGCTGCGTCGTTCGGGACGGCTCTATCCCTGCCGCTGCAGCCGTCGCCTGCTGGCCGACATCTCCGCTCCCCATGGGCCCGGTGCCCCCTATCCAGGCTTCTGCCGGGAGCGGCCCCCATCCTGGGGATGGAGCCAGGGACGATTACCCAGCTGGAGGTTCCGGCTTGCCGAGGGGCCCATCCACTGGCGGGAGCGATTTGGGCCCGCCGGACAACTGGATGGGACCTCCCAGGTGGGGGATGTGATTCTGCGGCGCGCCGACGGCATGGTGGCTTACCACCTGGCGACGGGCGTGGATGAACTGGTGCTCGGCATCAGCGATGTCGTGCGCGGTTTCGATCTCTGGTCTTCGACGGCGGTGCAGGTGGCGGTGATGGAGGCTCTGGGCATGGCCCCACCCCGTTACGGCCACATCCCGCTCTGGTGCGATGCGGCGGGCCAAAGGCTGAGCAAACGGACTGACGACCAGGGACTGCAGGCCTATCGGGATCGGGGGATGGACGCGGCAGCGGTGATCGGTGATCTGGCCAGCAGCCTGGATCTGGTGCCGAGGGGAAGTCGCCTCAGTGCTCTGGAGCTGGCAGGGTCCCTGAATCGAGGCAAGCTGGAGCAGTGCCTGGGCCCACCGCTTTCTGAAGGCGGAAATTAAAGGAACGCTACGGGTCCCCGAGGCCCCTCAGGCTTGAGGATGAAGTCTTGACGTTCACATCAGAACCATCCGGCCATGGTCCCCAGCACGAGCCATCCATCCCCAGCCCGCGGGGGGCTTTCAGGTCTCAGCCGCTGTCCCCGTTGTGGTGGCGGAGGCATCCTGCGGATCGGTGATCAGCACTTCCGCACCTGTCTGGACTGCCTTGGGCAGGGGAAGGTGCCGGATCAACCCTCCGATCGCTTCCTTCATCAAAGCCTCAGGATCTCGGCTTCCGCTTCTGCCTCCAGATGAAGAAGGCAGCCGTGGCCACCACGACCGCCAAGGGAGCCGCAGTCAACAGCAGCAGGATCACGGCGGTCCAATCGGTGTACATCCCTCTGATGGCAAGATCGTTTCCATCTTCTCAGTTCCTCACCCTCTTCCTGATCGGCATGGGTTCAGCTCCAGGCTGGGCGGGTGTCCAATTTGAAAACTGCCAGCGGGGGGTGGATGGCTCGATCAGCTGCGACACGGTCCCCACGGGCGACACGTTGGTGCGTGATCAGGCCGCCCGGTTCGGCCTGTTTCGAAATGCAAGCCCCGGTTGGACTGATTTCGAGCCTTTCCAGGCGACAGACGAGGAACTCGGCGGCGACGGCGACTGACCCTGGGTGATGCGGACATTGCCTGGAGATCCCAGCCTGATTGGCAACGATTAATTGCGCTAGGAACCGACCAACCCCATTGGACCTCACTAAGATAGGAAAATGAGGTGGATAGGTGATTGATCGAGGTTTCGCCTGATTCCTTCGTCCCACCACTGCCTCCGGACCCTGCCTTCAATGGGAGTGCGGTTCTGTAGATTTCAATTGCGGGATTTCCCAACCCATGGCATCAGCAACTTCGATGCATTTCTGGTCTCCCGAGATCGATCCAGCCCATCCGATGGATTGCACTCAGGCAGAGCGATACGTACTGCGCCGTCTATCCAATGGCAGCTTTATCGCCATTGATGGAAAGGATCAGAGTCTCATCGATGTCCACTCGGCCGACCAGGCCTACGGATTCCATACCCATGAAGCCGCCCTTCGTGCCGCCGGAGAGCTCAATCGCCTGGGTAACGACACGGTAGACGTCATGAAATTTGAATGAACTTCTCCTACTAGAACCTCCCGGAAGCCACCACTTCGATACTCTCCCTGGAGCATAAAGTTCCGGTATTTGTCTTACGCGAACATGTCTTACGCGAGCATGCCTTACGCGAACATAATCGCGAATACTTACGCGAACTTATTCATCATACAAAGCTCGAATGAGGGGCTCCAGTCATTGACAAATTCAGGGTTATGGCTTGATGAGCTTGTTTCATTTTCAGCGCTGAGTCAGGCCCTCTTGTTTGGACGAAGATTCCTCGCCTCGATCTTTTTCCAAGCTGGTGAATCCGAGATGCAGCATGGGTGGCTGATGCCTCAGATCCATCCAGCTCAGCAAGATGGCTTGGCCGTGGTGCTCGACTGGGCTGAGTGGTGAAGCCGCTGAGGCTCCCCATGAGCTTCACAAGAATTATTCATTAATTTACTCATTAAAGAATCATAGTCGGCCCCGGCAGAATAGGTAGGATATGCATATCAATTCATCCATCAGGCTTGGACCCCTACCTCTTCAAAATTTACAGTCAGATCGCTCGCTCGGATGTTTTGACTGGTGGTACTGATCCCTGGGGTCTCGATGATTTATCTATCGATCCCGGTAGCTTGCTGTATTCACTGCCGAGGCTCGTTGGCAGACTGACGACTGAATCCATTGGGCTCGGTACCAGGGGCTTCACCCCTGGTCTCAGCCCAACGGTTGCGACCAGTTTTCTCCGGGGCGGCGATGCCCCTACAGAAGCGATCAATACCCTGGAGGACCAGGTGATCCAGTCATCCAGAGTTAAAGCCGAAGTGATTGAGCAGGAAGTATTTGCCGAAAGCAAAAAGAAATCATCTAAAATTAAATTCCGAAGTATTGATGGTCAAGATAACAATAAAAAATATTCGCAATGGGGTGCCTCTGGCACTCAGCTGCTGCGCATTGCGGGTACTTCCTATCAAGATGGAACTGCTGAACCGCGCGGCGGCCTGGCAAGCTCCTTGCCCAGCCCCAGGGAAATCAGCAACGCCATTTCGGATTTCTCTCCAACCGATCATGGTGAGGGGATAGCCACGGATGAGCAGGGAAATCCCTATCAATACACTGACTGGCTCTGGCAGTGGGGGCAGTTTATTGACCATGATATTGCTTTAACAGAATCTGCCTTTCCTGCAGAACCCTTCCTGATCAACGTGCCACCAGGTGATCCCTACTTTGATCCTGCGGCAACAGGAGACGTTACAATCTCCCTTAATCGATCCATCTATGACCCCACCACAGGGACCGATCCATCCAATTCCCGCCAACAGATCAACGAGATCACTGCCTATTTGGATGCATCCATGGTCTATGGGTCAGACCTGGATACGGCTCATCGGTTACGAGCCTGGGACGGCAAAGGCAGGCTGTTGAGCGGCGTAGCAGCCAATGGGGAAGCAATTTTAGCCTTTGACACCGTTACGCCAGGGAGCGGTTTATTCATGGCTGGTGATATCAGGGCCAATGAGCAGATAGGCCTGACAGCAGTTCATACCCTGTTTGTTCGTGAACATAACCGCATTGCCGAGGATATCTGGAGCGTACTGAATCAATTAACGACGTCGAACAACCAGAAGAAAATGGATAAAGCTGAAAAGAAAGCCTTCAAGCAGTTTGAAAAACAATATAAAGACCTCGAAAAGCTATACTCGAAATCCAATTTGAGCATGGAAGACTTTATATACGAGTCGGCCCGGCGCATTGTTGGCGCAGAGATTCAAGCGATTACCTACAATGAATTTTTACCTTTACTGATCGGCAAAGAAACGCTACCTGCCTATAATGGATATGATTCAAAGGTGAATCCTGGTATCACCAATGAGTTTTCCACAGCAGCTTATCGCGTCGGCCATACCATGCTCTCCCCCCAGCTGTTGAGGGTTCAGCAGGATGGCAGTGTGGATGCAATAGATCTGAAGGATTCATTCTTTTCACCCGACATCATCTCCACTGGCGGGATCGATGGCCTGCTGTTGGGCCTGGCTTCCCAACAGGCTCAAGCTGTGGATACGTTCATCATCAGTGATGTTCGAAACTTTTTGTTTGGACCCCCGGGGGCTGGAGGTTTTGACCTCGCGTCATTGAATATCCAGCGTGGAAGAGATCACGGCCTGCCCAGCTTGAATGTCGTGCGTCAACAGATGGGGCTGGAGCCCTATGCGAGTTTTGACGAGCTGACTGGCTGTGAGATCATTGATGATCACGAAGCTGGAGATGTAGCCTGCGAATTAGCCAGCAGATTTGAATCTGTTTACGATTCCATAGACGATGTTGATCTATGGGTGGGAGGATTGGCCGAGCCCCATAGGGCGGGAGCCACCGTGGGGCAAACCTTTCAGGCAATTCTTGCTGATCAGTTCACCCGCCTGCGTGACGGGGATAGATTCTGGTATGAAAACGATCCAGTCATGAAGCCACTCTCTGTATTCATGGATCCAGATATTACGCTTGCTGATGTCATCAGAGCCAACTCCACGGTCAGCGGTATCCAGGATCAGGCTTTCTTCATGGCCGATGCTGGCATCTGAATAGCTGAGTTGATCCATCTTGTTGATCCATCTCCTTCACTCCATTCGGCTCTGAACTCTCCGAAGGCCATCACAGTAAATCGGCATCAGACGGGGAAATTGGGTCAATCCGTGGGGAACAGCTCATCCATGGCCAGGTCCTCCCGTCGTAACAGGGCAAACAAGGTGCCGGCATTGCCGCGGCAGATGCGCAGTTCCCGATCCAGAACCGTGATATCCAGCCAGGCGGCCGTGCTTTGCTGCACCTCCCTCAGCAGTTGCAGCCGGCCATTCCCCCAGGCTGGGCCGAGCCAGCCCCCTCGCCGAAAGCGGACGCTGACGCGCTGATCTCCCTCCACCGCGATCTGGGCCTGTACTGCGATGCCCGCCAGCGACCCGAGCGGACCTGCCAACCGCAACAGATTCATGCCCCGGCTCTGCTCGGGATCAAGGATCTGCAGGTTTTCCAACCAGGGCGCCACCTTCAGGTAGGGCTGATTGCCATCATTCCAGGCCAGTTCCCAAACACCAGCGAGCAGGGATCCATCGCGGGCCAGATTCACCGGCCGATCCCGCTCCAGTTTCTCGATCAGGGCCCGCACCCGGACCGAAGCAGGATTGGCAGCCCCGCGGGGCCGCTCTCGCAGCAAGGCAAGCAGTTGCTGGTGGCATTCAGCCGCGCTGGAGGGAATCGCTTCGATCCCCCCCGGGGCGGGAGAGCGCTTCTCCCCTTGGTCAGGTTGGGTTGCCATCAGACCAGCAGCATGTTTCCGATCAGGGTCAGTTCCCTGCCCTGAGGTTCCATCAGCCCCCAGCGCACATCGCCCGGGGCCGTAGCGAACAGGCGGACCATAGCCCCAAGCAGCTCAGGCACTGGCTGGGTGTTGGTCAGAAATCCGTACCACTGGTCGCTGGGGAGGGAGAAGAAGGAAAGGAAGAAGTGGCGCAACTGGGTTTCGGAGAAACGCATCAACTTTTCCAGTCCGAAGCGGTACAAGGCATGCTTGCGCCGCATCCCCACGGGCCAGAGGGCTTCCCAGGCCAAAGCGGCAGCGGCGGCCGGATCGCCTGTTCCGCTGCGGGTGCCGCCGCCGCTGTTGAGCCCCAGAGCGATCGCTGCCGCCAGCTCAGGCGCCCGGCGCAGCAGGCCTCCCACCAGGTAACCCGAGGAGGGATGCACCATCGAAGCGGACCCGCCGAAGCCAATCACCCGCTGGCCTGCGGAGGGGAGGGAAGGATTCATCGGAAACAGGCAGTGCTCCACATGCTCGACCTCCTCCACCTCGACGCCGCGGTGGGCCAGCCGTCGCTCCAGCCGTTGGCGCAGCAGCTCGAAGGGAAGGGCCGGTGCCAGGGCGAGGGAGGTCTCCTCGACAAAGAACCGGCCACCGCCCAGATCCATGGCGTAGAGAAAACTGGGCGGTTCAGCCCTTTCCTTTTCGCTGAGATGGTCGGCGCGATAGTCCATCAGCACGAACTGATCCGGATCCACCGGTGGTGCGCTGAACCCGCCCACGATCCCGTAGGCGGCCTGGCCCGCCACCGGGCCCTGGGTTGGCCTGCGTACAAAAACAGGTTGGTGGCCCGTGGCATCCACCACCAGCCGGGCCTCCAGGGTCTGGCCGCAACGGGTCGTCACGGTGGATCCCTTCGCATCGTTTTCGATGCCGGCCGCCAGACCCTGCCGCCACACCACACCCATGGCTTCACCCTGGGACAGCCAGTGGCGTTGCAGGGCCGTCTTGTCAAACAGGCCGTAGTCACGGCCGTGCTGGGTGGGGTTCTCTCCGAACCAGCTCAGCGTGTTCGACCAGCGGTGAGCAAGCAGATGACCCAGCCCCAGATCATCCACTTCCTGGCCCCAGATGCCGTAGGTGTTGAGCCAGGGGGTCTGGGGATCGGTGGGGCTGAGGGCTTCCACCGCCAGACCCCGCTCCGCCAGGGCGGCGCAGATGGTCAGGGCGGCGGGTCCCGCCCCGATCACGAGCACATCGGCGCTCACGCTTCGGGTTCCGGCTCGCCCTCGACGGGGGCATCGACGCTGGTATCAACGATGTCTGTGACGCTGGTGTTGCCGATTTCATCGATGGTGTCGTCGGGTGCGTCCTCAGTGATCGCAGCGTCTGCTTCCTCCAGGGAGGGCGGCACCAGCACCACTTCGGTAAGCCGGTCACCCCGGTCCAGCTTCTGCAGCCGCACCCCCGTGGCGGCCCGTGACTGCTGGGGGATGGCATCGGCAGGCATGCGAACGATCACCCCCCGCTCACTCACCAGCAGCAATTCATCGCCCGCCCCGAGCACCTTCAGACCTACCAGCACATCGCCGCTGAGGCGGAACTTGATCGCCCGCAGCCCCATGCCGGCCCGCTTCTGCAGACGGAATTGATTCACCGGCACCCGCTTGCCCAGGCCGCTGGCGCTCGCCACCAGTACCCAGGGCCCCTCACTGGGAGCCACCTCTTCGCTTTCTTCCTCCGCCTCGGAGCTGGCATCGGCGCTGTGGGCCACCCGGTCGGCCAGCTCGGCTGTCAACACATCCATGCTCACCAGTTGGTCCTTGGGCCGCAGATTCATCGCCTTCACCCCTCGTGCCGTGCGCCCCAGGGGCCGAAGCTCCTCCTCGATCAGCCGGAAATGGATGGTCATCCCCTGCAGGGAGCCGATCAGCACGCTGTCACCGGTGAGGGCCAGACGTACCCAGCGCAGGGCATCCCCTTCGGCCAGGGAGATGGCGATCAGGCCGTTGGAGCGGATGTTGGCAAAGGCCGATAAGGAGGTGCGTTTGATGTAGCCCCCATTGGTGAGCATGACCAGATTGACGTCGTCCTCGAAGGCGCTGACGGCCAGCAACGAGGTGATCGCCTCTTCCCTGGGGATGGGTAGCAACTGGACGATCGGGGTCCCTTTGGCGGTGCGACTGGAGAGGGGAACCCGGTAAGCGGGGAGCGCGTACACCACGCCGCGATCGCTGAACAACAACAGGCTGTCGTGGTCGTTGCAGCTGATGAACAGCTTGACGGCCTCCTCCCCCTGACTGCGGGTGCCCGCCTTGCCGCGGGTGCCCCGGCTGGTGGCCTCGAATTCACTCACCGGCATGCGCTTGAGGTAGCCGGTCTCGGTCAACAGGACCACCGACCGCTCATTGGCGATCAGATCAATGTCCTCCAGACCCCCTTCGAGGTCGAGGATCTCCGTGCGCCTGGGTGAGGGGTACCGATTGCGGATGACCCCCAGTTCCTCGCGGATCAGATCGAGCACCCGCTCGCGCCGGCCGAGAATGTCTCTGTAATCGGCGATCTTGGCAACCAGATCCTCATGCTCGAGGCGGATCTTGTCGGCCTCCAGGGCGGTGAGACGACGCAGCTGCATCTGCAGGATGGCATCGGACTGGATCTCGGTCAGGCCATGGCGATCCTGGAGTTGCTGGCGGGCCGTGGCGGTGTCCGCGGCTGCCCGGATCAGGGCAATGATCGGATCGAGCTGGTCGAGGGCCAGCAGCAGACCCAGCAGGATGTGATCCCGTTCTTCAGCCTTTCGCAGCAGATAGCGGGTGCGTCGTTCAATGGTCTCGATTCGAAAATCGATGAACACCTCCAACATCCGCCGCAGGGTGAGCAGGATCGGCTCTCCTTTCACCAGGGCCAGCATGTAGGCGCTGAAGTTGTTCTGCAGTGGGGTGAGTTTGAACAGGTTGTTGAGGACGACCTGTGGATAGGCATCACGCCTCAGTTCGACCACGATGCGCATGCCATCACGATCGCTTTCATCGCGAATGTCAGCGATTCCTTCCAGTTTCTTATCATTCACCAGTTCTGCGATCCGCTCAATCAGAGCCGCCTTGTTGGTCTGATAAGGAAGTTCCGTGATGATCACGGCGTCCCGATCAGGACGACCCTTCGCTTCCACCGTTTCAATGGAGGCCACCCCGCGCATGGCGACGGAACCACGGCCGGTGGTGTAGGTCTCGCGGATCCCCCGGCGTCCGAGAATCTGTCCCCCGGTCGGAAAGTCGGGACCGGGAATGATCGCCATCAGGGCACGATCCTCAATCTCTGGATCGTCGATCAGGGCCAGGGTGCCGTCGATCAGTTCGGTGAGATTATGGGGAGGAATGTTGGTGGCCATCCCCACCGCGATGCCGGAGGAACCGTTCAGCAGGAGCTGGGGAATCCTGGCCGGCAGAACGGTCGGTTCCTGCTGGGAGCCATCGAAATTGTCGGCTAGATCGACGGTTTCGCTTTCGATATCCTCCAGCAGGCTGTCCGTGGTGAGCGACTGGAGGCGGGACTCGGTGTACCTCATCGCAGCTGGTGGGTCGTTGTCCACCGAACCGAAGTTGCCGTGACCATCGATCAAAGGCATGCGCATGGAGAAGTCCTGCGCCATGCGCACCAGGGCGTCGTAGACCGCTGTGTCGCCGTGGGGGTGATATTTACCGAGCACCTCCCCGACAACCCGGGCGCATTTTCGGTAGGGCCGATCACTTGTCAGCCCGAGCTCGTACATCGCGTAGAGAATGCGGCGATGCACCGGCTTGAGGCCGTCGCGGGCGTCAGGCAAGGCCCGGCCCACGATCACACTCATCGCATACTCCAGATAGGAGCGCGACATCTCATTGCGTAAGTCGGTCTGGATGATCCGTCCGTCGGATTCACCGGGTCCGGTTGGATCCGCCATACATGACCGCCTAAGTAGGCATCCAGTTTATCGAAGACCCGTCTGATGACTGACACCAGCCGCCGGGAGCTTTCCGAACTGCCTTCGCGGACGGAAGCGGGCCTGCGGCAGCGGCAGCGCCGGGGCCGGTTGCGGGTACGGGCCGCGGCGGATTTCCGTCGCCTGGTGGCCGACGTGGGGCTGGCGGAGGCCTACCTCGCCACCGATGTGGTGGTGGCCGCCAATGCGGAATTCACCGACCAGGCCAGCCTGCACCTCAGTCTTGGTCCCACCGATCCCCCCATCCGCTTCCGGGACCCCAGGCTGGGACGGGTGACCGCCCAGACCGGTGGGGCCGGCAGTGATCTGGTGCTCCCGATCGGTGGTGGGCTGGTGGAGGGCCAGAGGCGTGGCGGTGGGCAGGTACTCGACGAGCTGCTGCAGGGCCGAGATGTGGAATTCAACACCGCTGGCGTGGGAACCCCCATGCAACCCCGGCGGGAGCTTCACACCATGCTCAATCTGGACCGGATCGCCACGGGGCGTCTGCTGCTGCATCGCGCCATCGGTGAGAACGGCATCGTGGCGGTCAGCAGTGCCGCTGCAGTCGTTCAGAGTCCCTACGGACCGCTGCTGGGGCTCCATGGCAATGCCCTCTACAACTGCGGCGGGGCCGACAGCATCGGTCTGGCGATGCCGGGATTGGCCCTGCTGGGACCTGGATCGCCTGTGCTGGTGGGGGGCGGCATCGGCTGGGTGATCGGATGCGGCAGCTCCCACCAGCCCCAGCCTCGTCGGCTTGCCAGCGGCCACGCCCGCAGCCCCGGGGCGGTGGCGGCGGTGTGCGTGGATCTGCAGGAGTTACGACCGGAGTGGGTGCGGCCCTGTTTCTTTGATGGCCAGGGCAGCGCCCTGCTGGTGGCGATCGCCGCTCCCATTCCCTTGATCAGCGCCGCCGTGGCGGCGCAGGCAGCGGTGACGGATGACCATCTGGACGTTCCCGTGCTGGATCTGTCGATCCCCCGGAGGATCAAGCCGACGTACGGCTGGGTGTCCTACAGCGAGCTGCGCAGCGGCACGATCCAGGTGGAGGGGCGCCCTGTTCCCAGCGCCCCGGCCCACAGCCCCCGACTGGCCGGGTCGATCGCCGTGGAATTGATCCGTTGGCTTGAGGAGGACCGTTTCCCCCTGCGCCTGCCGCTTCAGCCCCTCAGCCCCAGACCCGCTCTGATGCCGCTCGATGCCTGAGCGGGGGCCGTGATTGTGGCCGAACGTAAGATTTTCGGGCGCTCGCGCTTGTCTGCCATGGCCGACTCCCCCCCGTCCCCGGATCTTCCGAAACAGCCTCCGAAGCCACCCCTGGAGGAAGCTTCTCAGCAACCACCAACGGAAAGCGCAGTGCCGGCGCCGGCGCCCACCCCCCCGCAGCAAGCCCCCAACGCCAAGCCATCGGAAGGGTCGAGCCCCGAGCCGGAGCCGCCGCAGCCACCCCCTACCAAGCCAGCGGAACTCACAGAGCCGTCCCCCGCCATCACCGGCGAGCCCAGCATTGCCGCCACCCTCGACGTACCGCCGCTCACTGACCCCCTGCCCCGTACGGACGCACGGGCTCCCGGTTCCATTGATCCCCAGGTTGAACCAGCTTTCTCCTCAGAACCCTCCGAAGGAGTGGCGGGCGAAGGGGGTGGGGAATGGAATCTGTTGGTGGAGAAGCTCAACGCCTGGTTCGCAAGTGAGGACCTGAGAAAACAGTGGGAGAGCCTGCGGGGTCCGCTCAGGGCCGCGGCGATCCTGATCGGCCTGGTGCTGTTGCTTCGGGTCTACGGCTCGCTGGTGGGAACGATTGACGGTATTCCGGTGATCGGCGGGCTGCTGGAACTGGCGGGCCTGATCTACCTGGTGCGGTTCAGCTTCAAAAACCTGGTGCGAGCCAGGGAGCGGGAGCAGTTGATCTCCAGCTGGAGCAACCGCTGGAGGGAATTCCGTGGCAAGGTCTGAGATGGGCCTGCCGGGGTCTGGACTGGCGATGGCAAGCCCGGACTGATGAACCGGAGCGGTCCTGTTGATAGTTTGACTCGACACTTGTCGTCCCCCGGTGGAAATCCAGCTCGGCCGATCCCGCACCGTCCGCCGCGCCTACGGCATCGACGAGATCGCACTCGTTCCCGGTGGCCGCACCGTCGACCCCGAAATCACTGACAGCAGCTGGAGTCTGGGGGGCATCCGCCGTGAGATCCCCATCATCGCCAGCGCCATGGACGGGGTGGTGGACGTGAACACCTGTGTGGAGCTCTCTCGCCTCGGCGCCCTCGGAGTACTCAACCTGGAGGGGGTGCAATGTCGCTACGAGGACCCCAATCCCGTTCTGGATCGGATCGCCGCGGTGGGGAATGATGGCTTCGTCGCCTTGATGCAGGAGCTGTACAGCCAGCCGGTGCGCGAAGACCTGATTCGGCAGCGAATCGCCGAAATCAAGCGGGGTGGCGGTATCGCAGCCGTGAGCGCAACTCCGGTTGCGGCTCTGAAGTTCGGCGCCGCCGTAGCCGAAGCCGGTGCCGACCTCTTCTTCGTCCAGGCCACGGTGGTCTCCACCGAGCACATCGGTCCGGAAGGTCGCGAAAGCCTCGATCTCACCGTTCTCTGCCGCGACATGGGCGTTCCCGTGGTGATCGGCAACTGCGTGACCTACGACGTGGCGCTGCAGCTGATGCGAGCCGGAGCCGCCGCGGTGTTGGTGGGGATCGGTCCCGGGGCCGCCTGCACCTCCCGCGGGGTGCTTGGGGTGGGTATTCCTCAGGCCACAGCGGTGGCGGACTGTGCCGCCGCCCGGGATGACCATCAACAACAAACCGGTGTCTACGTTCCCATCGTCGCTGACGGGGGGATCGTCACCGGTGGAGACATCTGCAAATGTCTGGCCTGTGGCGCTGACGCCGTGATGATCGGATCCCCCATCGCCCGAGCCTCCGAGGCACCGGGCCGGGGTTTCCATTGGGGCATGGCCACCCCCAGCCCGGTGCTCCCCCGCGGCACCCGCATCAAGGTAGGCACCACCGGCAGCTTGAAGACCATTCTCAGGGGCCCCGCCGGCATCGATGACGGCACCCAGAACCTCTGGGGCGCCATACGCACCTCAATGGGCACCCTGGGGGCTCGCACCCTGGCGGAGTTGCGGCAGGTGGAGGTGGTGGTAGCCCCCTCGCTGCTCACCGAAGGGAAGGTGTACCAAAAGGCCCAGCAGCTGGGAATGGGCAAATGATCCCGAAATGATCCCGGTCCCTTCTCGACCGTACCCATCCGAAATGAACGATCTGGCCGCTGCCAGAAGGGCTAATCTCAGACCGTGGGGGCTACGGCTCGCACACTCCTCACACCCTCCAGCCCGGCGCGTCCGGGCTTTTCATCTTCGCCTGGACGGGGGCCGACTCCGGGGCAACCCGGCCAGGCCAGCCGCTTCACCCTGACCCGTTCACCCGGCCCTGTTGACGCTGGGAGCAACGAGTGCCCCTTTGAAGTCGGGATCGGCTCTGAAGCCGGTTGCTAGATTCCCACAATCCTGATCACCGCAACGGATGTCCAGCGCTGCCGCCGTCACCGACGCTTCCTTCGAGCAAGACGTTCTCAAAAGTGACGTTCCCGTGCTGGTGGATTTCTGGGCCCCCTGGTGTGGTCCTTGCCGGATGGTCGCACCGATCGTCGACGAAATCGCCAAGGAATTTGCCGGCAAGATCAAGGTCTTCAAGCTCAACACGGACGAGAACCCCAACGTCGCCAGTCAATACGGCATCCGAAGCATCCCCACCCTGATGATCTTCAAGGCTGGACAGAAAGTCGACACGGTCGTCGGAGCGGTACCCAAGACCACACTCTCCGGAAGCATCTCCAAGCACCTCTGACCTCCACTCCCTCCCCCCCGGCCCGGAGCCCGCTGCAGGCCCTGGCCGAACAACTCCAGGGCCATCCTCAACGCCGCCAGATCGAGCGAGCGGTGGTGTCTCTGCTTGAGATTGCGCGCAATGAAAACGAAACAGATGAATGGCGGCTGATCTGCGGATGTCTGGCCGACATCAGCGAAGCCCTGGCGGTGTTTCACTCCCGTCGGGATTGCCGCAAGATCACGGTGTTCGGTTCGGCCCGAACCCGGCGGGAAGACCCCTGCTATGCCCTGGCAGAGGAGGTCGCCCGTCTGGCCGTAGCGGCGGGCTTCGAGGTCATGACCGGGGCCGGTGGCGGTGTGATGGAGGGGGCCAACAGCGGTGCGGGTCGCGACCACAGCATCGGCCTCAACGTCGATCTGCCCTTCGAACAGCACCCCAATCCCTTCGTCAGCAGCGGTCAGGGACGACTGCTCTATTTTCGCTATTTCTTCACCCGCAAGTTGTTTTTCCTCCGGGAGAGCGATGCTCTGGTGGTGATGCCTGGGGGCTTCGGCACTCTCGATGAGCTGTTTGAGTCCCTCACCCTGATCCAGACCGGCCGCACGCCCCCGATTCCCCTGGTGCTGCTCGCTCCGGAAGGGGATGATTTCTGGAGCAGCTGGCGCCGTGACATGCATGAGCGCCTCTGCAACCGCGGCCTGATCTCCCCGGAAGACCCCGCCCTCCTGGTGGAAGCCTCCTGTGCCAGGGAAGCGGTGCAGCGGATCAGTCGTTTTTACCGCGTCTTCTGCAGTGCCCGTCTTGAGGAAGACCGCATCGAACTGCTCCTGAACGTGCCGGTCCCGGGCGAATGCCTGGCCAGGCTCAATCGGATCTTCGAAGACCTGCCGGAGGAAGGGGGGATTGACGCTGGAGAAAGCGTCGACAAGAACGGGTATCTGCGTCCCTGTCTGCGGCTGCGCTTCGATAAACGTCGGATGGGAAGGCTTTATCAGTTCATCGACCATCTCAATGGCATGGATCTGCCCACCTGCCCGGCCCTGGAGCATCCAGGCGAACGACCGACGAGCACGGCGCTGCCACGATGACTTCCCTGGCTACCCGCATCGGCCTGATCGACTACGGCATGGGGAACCTCCATTCCGTGACCCGCGCCTTCGAGCGGCTCGGCGTCGAAGTGGTGACCGTGCGTCAGGAAGCCCAGATTGAACCCTGCCATGCCCTGGTACTGCCCGGAGTGGGGGCTTTCGATCCTGCGATGCAACGGCTTGAGGCTGCCGGCATGGTGGGGGCCCTGCGCCGCTCCTGCCAAGCGGGGATCCCCCTGCTGGGCATCTGCCTGGGACTGCAGTTGCTGTTCGAGGCCAGCGATGAGGGGCAGGCTCAGGGCCTGGGTCTGCTGGGGGGAAGGGTGCGGGCCCTGCCTGCCTGCGCAGGGCATCCGATCCCCCACATGGGCTGGGCGCCGTTGATCCCCGCCACCCCCAGCCCCCTGCTGCCGGCAGGCACGCCCGAGCAGGAGGAATGGGTGTATTTCGTTCACTCCTACGCCGCTCAGCCGGCTGATCCTGCCGCCAGTACCGCCATGGTGGACTGGGCTGGCACCCCGGTCACGGCGGCGGTGTGGCTCGATGGCATCGCGGCCTGTCAGTTCCACCCCGAAAAATCGGGCCCTGTGGGAGCAGCCATGCTGCGCCGCTGGTTGCGTTGGGTGGCGGAGCGGTGAGTCTGCGGCTGAGCGGTGGCCGTCGGCTGCACAGTCCTCCCGGGAACGCTGCCAGGCCTACCGCGGCGCGGGTGCGGCAGGCGGTGATGAATATGCTCGCCCCGCAGATCCCTGGTTGTCGTTGGTTGGATCTCTGCTGCGGCAGTGGGGTGATGGCCTGTGAGGCGATGCGGCGTGGCGCCCGGGAGGTGGTGGCGGTGGAAAGGGATCGCCGGGTCGCCGCTGTGGCAAGGGCCAATCTGGAGCTGATCCAGGCCAGCCTGGTTCCGAGGGAATCCCAGGATGGGGAACCGGTGGCTGTGACGAAGGTGACCCTGGTCAGCGACGAGGTGGTGCGCTGGCTGGAACGAGCTGGGACCGATGGCAGCCAGGCTCAGGCCCCTGAGGCGGGGAGAGCCATCGAGCGGGGATTCGATCTGATTTATGTGGACCCTCCCTACAGAGGAGACCTCTACGAACGGATCGCCCAGCGGGTGACCCGGGGGGGATGGTTAGCCCCGACGGGAACGATGGTGTGGGAGTGCGCCACTGACCAACTTCCTCATGTACCCCAAGGGTGGCGGGCCTTTGATGGCCGCCGTTATGGCGGTACCAGCCTGATTTTGCTAGAAGCGAATCCTGAGTTGCAGAGATGAAACCATGGCGACATGGCCCGCTGAGTCTGGTCACCGCAGCGCCAGGATCCTGCAACGGGGAGGACCATCAGCCGCCCAGGGCACTGCCACGGCGATATTGGTTCCAGGCCGCAACGAACAGACCCACCAGAGTGACGGAGACAAGACCGAGCACGATGCCGCAGAGCAGAGGTTCGATCATGGGAAGCGGAAAGCACGTTCGATGCGTCATTCTTTCATGGGCAGGACCACACCGGCGAGCCCCCAGAGCCAATCGTGACGATCACCCCTCCCGATACCGCAACCAACGACAGGTCTGGGCTGAACACCGCTGTGGCGGTCTTCGCGGTGCTGGCTTGTTTCGTGTTGATGCTGGTGATCCTGCCGGCGATTCGTAAGGATCCCTACGCCCATGCCACCCTTCAGCTGCAGGGCTCAGCCCAGGAAGGCGGCCGCCTGTTTCGGATCAATTGCGCCGGATGCCACGGCCTGGCGGCCCAGGGACTGGTGGGGCCGAACCTCCATGGTGTGGACCGGCGCAAGAGCGATCGTCAGCTGATCAGGCAGGTGATCAGCGGCGCTACGCCACCCATGCCCAGCTTCCAGCCTGAACCCCAGGCCATGGCGGATCTGCTGGCCTTTCTCCATAGCCTTCCTTGACCCTGAACCTGGTGCTGGTCGAGCCGGCCGGTCCCTTGAACGTGGGCAGCGTCGCCCGGCTCTGCGCCAACTTCGGCATCGATCAATTGCGGCTGGTGGCCCCTCGCTGCGATCCCCGCTGCGACGAGGCCTGGAGGATGGCCGTGGGGGGCAGATCCCTGCTGGAATCAGCCCCCCATTTCCCCACCCTGGCCGCCGCCATCGCCGACTGCGGCCGTGTGGTGGCCACCAGCGGCCGCCTGGAGGGTGAGCCGTTGCCTCTCGGGGAGCCAGGCCAGGCCCTGGCCTGGCTGCTGGAGGCCGAGCGCCTGGGACCCGGCTGGAAGCCCCCCCGCAACCCTCCCACCTGCCCTCTGCCCAGCCACCGTCGAGTCCTGGCGCCCTGGTGTTCGGCCGGGAGGATCGGGGCCTTTCCAACGACGAACTCCTTCAGGCGGGTCGATTGCTCCACATCGGCACCTCGGCGGCCTACCCCTCTCTCAATCTTTCCCATGCCGTGGCGGTGGTTCTGCATGAGCTCCACTCCCTCAGGCATGGGCGGACAGCGACGAAGGAGGACCCATCCCGCCCGCCGGTCCCTGAACCCTTCCCTGAACCTTGCCCGCGCCAGGCACTGGAGGCTGCCCTGGCTGACGCCGAAGCTCTGCTGCTGGAGGTGGGGTTTCTGTACCCCCACACCGCCCATGCCCGTATGGCCAAGTTGAGGGCTCTGCTGCAGCGCGCCCAGGTGGGGCACGACGAGCTGGCTCTGCTGCGGGGGATGGTGTGCCAGTTGCGCTGGGCAAGCCGTCGACTTTCCCCTCCTGGACAGGGCATCTAGGGTCAGCGCACTTCGTTTCTACCCGTACCGTGACCGCCGGCCGTCCGCCCCGTCCCCGCTCGAACCCCTGGTTCCAGCCTTTCTTTCTCATCCTGCGGCTGATCGTGATCGGTGTCGGTCTCGGTGTGATGGTGGGAACGGGGCTGAAGGTGCTCGCGCCCCGGCTGGCCCAGGGGGCCGTGGGGGTGCCCAAGGCGGATCCCAGCCCCAAGCTGAAGCCGTCAGGCGGCATGCCGATGGGCCGCTTCGAAGCCCGCCGGGAACTCCAGGCCCTCAGCAAGCAATGGGCCAGCCTGGCGGGGGCCCACAAGGACCTCACGGCCAGCGGCTTTCTGCTGGTGCTCGATGACGGTCGCTTTGCCCAGCTGAATCCGGATCAGCCCCTCCCGGCCGCCAGCGCGATCAAGACCCCGATCCTGCTGGCGGGCCTGGAGGATCTCGACGCCGGCAAGCTGCGCTGGAACGAACCCCTGCCGCTCACCAAGGAAGTGGCCGGGGGAGGAGCTGGCTGGATGGCGTCCCGACCCATGGGCACCCGCTTCCCCTTCTTCGAGGCGGCCACCGAGATGATCCGGGTCAGCGACAACACCGCCACCAACCTGCTGATCAAGAGGCTGGGCGGCAAGGTTCCGCTCAACAAACGCTTCCAGGCCCTCGGCCTGCCCGCGACGGCGGTGAACAACTGGCTGCCGGACCTGGACGGCACCAACACCACCAGCTCCCGGGACCTGGCCAGGGCGATCGCCCTGGTGGACACAGGAGAGAAGCTCAGCCCCCGGGCCCGGGACCTGTTTCGGGAGATCCTCGGCACCTCCCGCACCAACACCCTGATCCCCCTGGGCCTGCTGCTGGGCCTGGGCAAGGATTCCTCCGATCCGGACAGCGAGCTGATGCCCTTTGGTGTTACGGCTTACAACAAAACCGGCGACATCGGCATCGCCTACGCCGACGCCGCCCTGATCCAGTTGCCCGACGGCAAGCGGGCTGTGGCGGCCTTCATGGTGAAGGGCCCCTTCAACGACCCCCGCTCCGCCGACTTGATCCGTTCGATGGCTGGGGCCATGGCCAAGACATTGATTCCAAAACCCCTCGCATCGCAGCCAGCCGCGCCGAAACCGGCCGCCCCGACCCCCGCAGCACCCCAGTCATGAACAGAGAGACCAACTTCCGATCCACCCGGCCGAAGGCAGGCCTGGCCGGGGCGCTCGCCCTGGCCTCAGGCCTGGGAGGCTTCCTGGCCGTCGCTGCTCCAGCCGGGGCCAACCCGCCCGCCACTCCCACTGCCTCGCTGGCCGCCTCGGTGGCCGCTGCGCCGACGACCCAGCTGCGGAGGCAGACGGTGGCCCCCCTGCCCGGTGGGCTGGATCAGGTTCCGATCATCAACGACAACAATCCGGAGTTGATCAAGGGACCGGGGATCCTGCTCTCCACCTTCCAGGGCAAGGGACGGGGCGTTCCCTCCGCCCATCTGGATCTGCCCCTTTCGGGGCGTTTCGACCTGTTCAGCCATCACGTCTACGCCGGGAGTCCCGAAAGCCTCGATTCGACCCTGTGGCTGGCGCTGCTGGCGGAGCCGAGGGGATCGCGACCGGTGCGGCTGACCGTGCTCGAGGGCTCCACCGCCCTGTCCCAGTCCCTCGACTCCTCTCAGCCGTCAGCCCCCTTCCTCCCCCTGCCAGGCCTGCTTCCCCAGGGGGCCACCGCGGTGTTCGCCGGCCCCGGCAGCAGGGTGGCCACCGAACTGCTGCGGCGGGAGCGCAGTCCCCTGCTGCCGGAGGGCTGGTCCCTGAAACCAGGCCGTCCCACCACCCTGGTGGTGCTGCCCCTGCCGGTGAGGGGACTGGATCCGCTGCTCAACGGCCGCAACCTGCAGATGCGCCTGCGCAGCGATGGCCCCGTGGATGTGGCCGCCCTGGCGGCCTTCGGCCCGGTTGACCACCCACCGGACAACAAGGTGTGGATGGGTTTGCTGGATGGGCCCCTGAGCCCGAAGGAGCATGCCCCCACGCCCCGGGGCCAGGAAGGGGGGGTGATCTATTCCCGGGTCAGTGGCATCCAGGTGGGCAGCCGCTGGCGGGGACGCCTCACCGATCCGGGGGCTGCCACCCTTTCGGTGCGTCGGGCTCCGATCTCCTGGCCGATCAGCAGTCTGGAGCGGGGCAGCCTGGGCACGGACCAGGTCCAGACCGCCGAATTGAAAACGTTTTATGCCGGCACCGCCTGGGCGGCCCATGGAAATTACGGCGTCGAGTACGACCTCTCCCTCCCCCTCCGCAACGACACAGCGGCACCGGTGCGGCTGGCGTTGGCACTCGAATCACCGATCAAGGCGGATCGGCCAGAGGGCGGGCTGCGGTTCCGCACCTCCCCGTCCAAGGCGGTGATGTTCCGGGGCACGGTGCAGGTGGCAGGTCTGGACGGGAGCGCGGGGGAGGGACGGGGTCTGCGGGGCTTCCACCTGGTGCTGAGGGCCGGGGAGCGGGGACAGCCCATGGGCACGGTGAGCCTGGCCCCGGGAGAGGAGCGCACCCTGCGGGTGCGGATGATCTACCCGGCGGATGCCACTCCACCGCAGGTTCTTTCGCTCCTGCCCGCTGCTGCTGAACCGGAATCCGGCTCCCAGCCCGAGGGGAGGGACCTGGAGACTGTGAAACAATCCGGGACGCCGGCCATTCCTCGTCCGTGACGCCATCCAGCAAGCGCAGGGTCTTCCCTTTCACCGCCATCGTCGGGCAGGAGGAGATGAAGCTGGCCCTCCTGCTCAACGTGATCGACCCCCGCATCGGCGGTGTGATGATCATGGGCGACCGGGGCACGGGCAAATCCACGGCCATCCGGGCCCTGGCCGACCTGCTGCCCGAGATCGATGTCGTGGCGGGCGACCCCTACAACAGCTCCCCCACGGACCCCGATCTGCAGAGCTCGGAGGCGCGGCAGCGGATCGAGCGGGGAGACGAGATGGCTGTGGAGAAGCGGCAGGTGCCGATGGTGGATCTGCCCCTGGGAGCCACGGAAGACCGGCTCTGCGGCACGATCGACATTGAAAAGGCGCTCAGCGAAGGCATCAGGGCCTTCGAGCCGGGGCTGCTGGCCAAGGCCAACCGTGGCTTGCTGTACGTGGATGAGGTGAACCTGCTGGACGACCACCTGGTGGACGTGCTGCTGGATTCGGCCGCTTCCGGCTGGAACACGGTGGAGCGGGAAGGGGTGTCGGTGCGGCACCCGGCCCGCTTCGTGCTGATCGGCTCCGGCAATCCTGAGGAGGGGGAACTGCGGCCCCAGTTGCTCGATCGCTTCGGCATGAGCGTGGAGGTTCGCACCGTCCGCGACCCGGAGTCCCGGGTGCGGGTGGTGGATCAGCGCACCGGCTTCGACGCCGATCCCGATGGTTTCAGCCAACGGCTTCTCCCCCACCAGGAGGCGCTGCGGGCACGGGTGGTGGAAGCCCAGCAGCGGCTGTCCCAGGTGAGCCTCGACGATGATCTGCGGCTGCGCATCTCTGCGGTGTGCGGCGAACTGGATGTGGACGGACTGCGGGGGGACATCGTCACCAACCGGGCGGCCCGGGCCCTGGCCGCCTTCGAGGGGCGCGACGAGGTGACGGACGACGACGTGGCCCGGGTGGTGGCCTGCTGCCTGCGCCATCGCCTTCGCAAGGATCCCCTCGAGACGATCGACACGGGCGATCGGGTGGTGAAGGTGTTCTGCAAGGTGTTCGAGCGGGGTGAAGCCGATCCGGCCGACTTCCAGCTGGCCATGGCCAGCTGAGGGCTCCTCCACCGCCGCGCTTCCCTCCCATGCGCATCCTCGGTATCGATCCCGGCCTGGCCCGCGTCGGCTATGGAGTGATCGAGGTGCGGCAGGGAAGCGGCCCGGGAGCACAGCGCATGCTCGACTGCGGCATGATCCGTACCGACCCCGGCCGCTGTGAAGGGGAGCGGATGGTGGAGATCGCCCGGGACCTGCGGGTGCTGGTGCGCCGCTGGCGGCCCGAGCTGGCGGCGGTGGAAAAGTTTTTCTTCTATCGCTCCAGCACCACCATTGCGGTGGTTCAGGCCCGCGGCGTGGTGATGATGACCCTGGCACGCTTCGCCATCCCGGTGGTGGAGTTTCCGCCGATGCAGATCAAACTGGCCCTGGCCGGCTCCGGCCACGCGGAAAAGAATGAGGTGCTGGAGGCGGTGATGCGGGAACTGAACCTCGAAGATCCCCCCCGTCCCGATGATGCCGCCGACGCTCTGGCCGTGGCTCTGACGGGCTGGTTTCAGCGCTGAAGCTGGCCCGAAACAGCTGCCTGGGCCTGCCCTCCGGCCCGTCGGCGGCTTCGGGGCGGGTTGATCCGCCGCCACCAGTACGCCATGGATAGCTTTCGCAATACATCACGACGTAGTGCTGGTTTTTCATAGTAAGGAGCCAGCTGATTCAACCATTCCTGAAGAATGGTTCTATTGATGCTGCCGGCATCCCAGGAATCAACGAATGCGACGGGGAGATCCTCGTAGGCAGATGATAAAGCGTTGCGTTCCATCACGGGAATAGCTCCATGGAGCAGGGCTACCCATGCCTTGGGAGAAGGGTCCAATCCTCCACCGCTGACACAGAGTACAAACGGGTACTCAGCCACCTTGGCGTAGAAGTCTTTCTCCAGCATGAGCGGGAGTAAGTCAACACAATCGCTCCAGTGATCGGCGGCAAGTTGATTTACTTTTCGCCGCTTATCAAATTGCGGACCATTGTGGAGTCGATGGCTGCACAGGGCCCTTAATGGTTTTTCCCTGAGCCGGATCGGCTTGGAGGAATAGAGGAAAGAATCGTAGATAAAATCTCCATCGGAGCGGAGATATCCCAGTGGGATAGGAGTGATGGGCGCATCCATGCAATCAAGATTCTCCGCATACCAGGAGCTGATACGGGGATCAGAACCGATACTTTCAAGAAGCATCTGCATGGGGGTACCTTGATAGCGCTCGTAGCGAAGATCTGTCTGAACTGGCAAGGTTCTATCCGCTGCGCCAGTGATGAGAATAAAGCGTGTATTCTGCTTGACACGGGGAAGAAGATCCCTGAAAAATGTTTCCAGATAGGGAGGATCCGCCTGCAGGAATACGGTTTTCGGTTGCCGACGGCAATCACCATAAAAACCTAGATCCGTAAGACTCCAGTCGCAGAGATGAGAGATTGCTGGCGTAGAAGGATTGAGGACCCTAGTTCTCATCAAGAGCCTGTCTCTTCTGAACAAGCCCCAGCGCAGAGCTGCACAAGCTAATAGTATTGGCGGCGTGGAGGTGCAAACTGAACGAATCGGTAATAGGCCGACAGCAGCAGGGAGTTCAACCCCGATCGTCCCAGCAGGACAGCTTTCAGTCTTTGTTGCGCCTTTGTCAAAATAGTAATCTGAACATTGAAAGGATGAAATTACATCTGATGGATCAGATCTGATCCATCACTTCCATTGAAATAATTCCAATGGAAGCATCAGATGGAATATATTTCATAGCCCTGATTTTCTCCCGTCAAGCCTCGCCATAGGGCGACAGCTGGGGCGGGTGGGATTGATGCTGATGAACAGCTGGTGAACAGCTGGTGAACACGGAGGGGGTGGGATTCGAACCCACGGAGGCTTTCACCTCGCCGGTTTTCAAGACCGGAGCCATCAACCACTCGACCACCCCTCCTGAAGCTGTCATCGGCTGCTGGCAGCCATTGACCTGACCATTTTTCCATGACCGTGCCCCATCCGCCAGGATCCGATGGCCGCCTCAGGGGCTGGGGATCCCCTCCAACTGGCTCGGAATGCCACGGCAGCCCCCGGGGATGGAGCGGCGGGAACGGTTGCCGCTCCAGGAAGCCAGGTAGTGGAGGGCCTGGGGGTCGATCGATCGGGCCGCCGTGAGGTTGATGTTCTCCACGACGGCCCCGCTGCCCGCACCGGTGGTTGGATCCGGGGTCGGCACGGTGCCCAGGGGCGTGGCGGTCTGGGCTCTCCCCCAGAAAAAGATCGTGCCCTCCAGCCGGGCCCCCTCCAGATTGGCGCCACCCAGATGGCAGCCGGCCAGGTTGGCATCGCTCAGATCGGCATGGCTGAGATCGGTGCCCCGCAGGTCGGCGCGGTTGAAATCCACCCCCCGCAGATCCGTGCCCGACAGATTGGTGCCCTGCAGCATGCGATGCAGCTGGATCACCGGCAGCCCCCGCAGGCGATCCTCCTCGTAGCAGCCATTGCCATCGAGAATCGCCCGCCCCAGCCGGCCGTCCCGCCGCAAAGGAGTGAGCAGGCGCGCATGGGAGAGGAAGCGGATGATGCGGCCCTTGCCATCACCATCGATGCTGCTCAACACCGCCGCCAGCCTGCCTTCGGCCAGCATGCGCTCCAGGGGCCAATCCTCCAGCAGCCCCTCCTCGTCGCTGACCAGCTGGGAGATGCCATGGATGAAGTTGTCGATCGTCTGGGCCTGGGTGATCCGGTTCTGCTGGGTGGTGAGCCGCTGATCCACCATCACCTGGCGCCAGGCGATCGCCAGGGCGGCCAGGGCCACCAGGATCTGGCCAAAGGCCCCGATCACTCCCTCGCCGATGGCCGCGATCGCCTCCCAGTTGCCGCTGCGATAGAGCCGCAGCACCGGATCCAGCCAACCAAGGGCCACCGGGATGGCGACCAGGGCGAGGAGGATCCCCCCCACCGCCAGCACCCTGGCCGTGGGGATGTCATCCAGGCGGCTGAGGAGTTGTCGCCAGAGGGGCGGCAGGAGCTGGAGCAGGGCCAGCACCAGGGTGACGATCGCCGCCGGCAACACCAGCCAGGGCCAGCCCGCCGCCACCCCCACCAGCATCAGCAGGGAAGGCAGCAGCAACCGCAGGGAAGCGGAACGCCGCATCCGGCTCCAGGGGCCACTGGCCCGGAAGGCGGGCGCCCCGGACGCGGAGAGTGGTGACTCAGCTGCGGCGGTGCCGTCCACGGATGGGATCATGCGATCGCTCCCGCCTCGAAGAAGAAGCCGGCGGCCAGAATCACATAGGCCGCCAGCAGCAGGACCCCCTCCAGCCAGTCGGAGCGACCATCGAGGCTGACCAGATTGCTCACCACCACGGCGGTGATGATCGCCACCAGTTCATAGACGTTGAAGGAAAGATCGATCGGGTGACCCAGCAGGGGCCCCACCAGCACCAGCACGGGAACCACCAGCAGGGCAAACAACAGGGTGGAACCGAGGGCCACCGACACCGACAGGTCCATCTTGTCCTTGCGGGCCATGGAGACGGCGGTGAGATACTCGGCGATCCCGCCCAGCAGGGGCAGCAGGATCACCCCGGTGAAGATGGGCGTCAACCCCACCCGTTCGGTGACGGGCTCCACCACGGCCACGAATTGTTCCGAGGCAAAGGCCAGCCCCGCGGTCGTGCCGACCAGCACCGCCAACCAGGGAATCAGGGGCGGACGGTGGACCGCGGTGGCAGCGGCGGTATCGGTGGCTGGCCCGAACTCCTGCGCCAGATCCACCTCCGCCACCGCGTAGAGAGTGCGATGGGTGCCCAGGGAGAACAGCAGGGTGAGGCCGTAGACGAGCAGCAGCACCCAGGCCACGAAGATCGAGAACGACTCGTTGGCCCTGCCGGAGGCCGCATCCCCCATCGCCCGCAGGCTGGGCAGCAGGATCGCCAGCACCGCCAGGGTCATGGCGGCACCGTTCACCCGCGCCAGCACGGGCTGGAAACGCTGCTCGCTGCGGCCGATCCCGCCCGCCAGCATGGCCAAACCCAGCGCCAGCAGCAGGTTGCCCATCACCGTTCCGGTGATGCTGGCCTTGACGATGTCCACCAGGCCGGCCTTCAGGGCGGTGAGGGCGATGATCAGTTCGGTGGCATTCCCGAACAGGGCATTGAGCAGGGCACCCACCAGAGGGCCCAGGGTGATCGAGAGTTCTTCGGTGGCGGTACTGAGCCACACAGCCAGGGGGATGATCGAGGCGATGGCGGTGAAGAACACGACGCTGTCTCCCCAGTGCAGCTGATCGGCTGCAACCGTGACGGGAAGAAAGACCAGCAGGGCCAGGCTGAAGCGGGAACGGGCCGTCATCGCCGAAGAGGTGGTGGAGGCAACCACAACAGCTCGATGGGGCATCACCGTACCTCCACTGGCTGGTGTGATCCCATCTCCCCCTACCGCGGCATCGTCAAGCATCGGCCGGGTGTCCCCGGGGGGAGGGAGACAAACGGCGCAGGGAAGCGACCAACCGCTTGATGCCGACGGGACCGGATGAATCCTTGTAGGCAGCAACGAAAGGCTTGCTGAATATAAAGTTGCCGACGATGGGGTTGGTGGACACGAAAAGATGCCTGACCCAATAATCCCATTTCTCATGCCCGCTGAGAAGAAGAATCGTTTGCTGTACACGGTGATTTTGAACGCAGTTCTCTCCTGCCAGGCCGCGGGGTTTGATCGTTTCTTCCTCTCAGGCCGCTGGGTCCCCGGTTGGCTTGCCCCTTAGGGTGAAAATCTGCTCTCCCTCGGCCTGTCGATGTACAAGCATCTTCTCGTACCCACCGACCGCTCGGACCTTTCCATCGAAGCGGCACGGCAGGCCGTCGCTACCGCGGCCGCGCTCGGGGCACGGATCACCTTTGTTCATGCTCTTCCCACACCGACGGTTCTGAATTACATCAACCTGGCCACACCCAACCTGGACACGAATCCAAGCCTGATGACCACCGGGGAAATCCGCAACCGGATGGAAGCGCTGGCAGAGACCCATCTGGCGACCCTGGGTCAGCTGGCAGCCGACGCCAAGGTGGCCTTTAACACCGAGAAGGTCATCCACGAACACCCCTACCAGGTGATTCTGGATGCGGCGAACCGCCATGGCTGCGATCTGATTTTCATGGCCTCCCACGGCCACCGTGGCCTGGAAGCGTTGCTGCTGGGCAGTGAAACGCAGAAGGTTCTGACCCATGGCAGCCTGCCGGTTCTGGTCTGGAGGAGCGGTGAACAGGCGCCGGCGAGGAGGTGAGGCTGGATCCAGCCGTTCGATGGCCAGGGCAAGTGAAGCCTGTTGGCGTTCAGCAGCGTGGCAACGCAGCCCTATGGCAACCGCTGGGGATGGGGCGTACGCGAATGTTCAGAAGTGAAGGAGCGGTGCCAGTGGTTGGAGATGCCTGTTGGCGGCGGTAGGGACAGATCAGACCTTTGCTTCACCTCAGGCAGGCCATCGGGTGGCGGGGGGGTACGTCCAGGGCCTTGGCGACCCCCGGATGGCAGACGGCTCCGCCCACCGTGTTCAGCCCGGAGAGCAGTTCGGGCCTGTCGGTGACAGCCTCGATCAGGCCGCGGCCGGCCATCACCAGGATGTAAGGCAGGGTGACGCTCATCAGGGCCTGAGTGGAAGTGAATGGCACCGCGCCAGGCATGTTGCCGACGGCGTAGTGCTGAATGCCCTCGATGGTCACCACCGGATCCGTGTGGGTGGTTTCGCGGCTGGTGGAGATGCAGCCCCCCTGGTCAATGGCCACATCGACGATCACCGACCCCTCCCGCATCGAGGCCACCAGATCCTTGTCCACCAGGGTGGGGGCCCGGCCGCCGGGGAGCAGCACCGCCCCGATCAGCAGGTCCGCACTTGGCACCAGCCGCTCGATCAGACGCCGGCTGCTCACCAGATTCACCATGCGGCCGCGGCGGCTCGCCTCCAGGCTGCGCAGGCGATGGGGTGACCTGTCCAGCAGGAACACCTCAGCGTCCATGGCGGCGGCGATCCGGGCCGCGTTCCAACCCACGGTGCCTGCCCCCAGCACCACCACCCGGGCCGGCCTGACTCCCGTGCAGCCTCCCATCAGCACCCCGCGGCCCCCCTGGGGTTTCTCCAGCAGCCGGGCACCCACCTGGGCCGCCAGGCGCCCGGCCACCTCGCTCATCGGTGCCAGCAAGGGCAGGCTGCCATCTTCCAGCTGCACCGTTTCGTAGGCCAACGACGTGGTGCCGGCCTCGATCAGGGCTCGGCCCACCTCCGGATAGGCCGCCAGGTGCAGATAGGTGAACAGCACCAGATCGTCCCTGAAAAAGTGGAATTCTTCAGGTCGGGGTTCCTTTACCTTCACCACCAGATGGGCGGCCCATGCCTCTTCCCGGTCCACGAGCCGGGCGCCGGAGATCCGGTAGTCCGCGTCGCTGAATCCCGCCCCCAGCCCGGCACCCTCCTGCACCCGCACCTCCATGCCCTGGGACACCAGTTCATGGACACCGTCAGGGGTGATGGCCACCCGTTGCTCGTCACGTTTGATCTCCGTGGGCACTCCGATGCTGGCCATCGGGGAAGTGGGGCCGAAATCGTCCATGGGCCGCAGGCTGGTGCCAAGGAGGGAGGCAAGGCCGCCGCGCCCCAGGGAGCACGACCACCAGCCGGAACCCTAGGCCGCTGCGATCGGCATCCGCCAGCCAGCGCCGAAGGAGCGGCCGCTCACCTTCAGGGTCGGGGCGGCCTGGCGCCGCTTGAATTCCGCCCGCCGCAGCAACTGGTGCACCCGTTCGGCCAGGGCTGGATCGGTGCCTGCCGCGATCAGCTCCTCAGGGCTGGCCAAGTCCTCGATGCTGGCCTTGAGCAGGGGATCCAGCACGGCGTAGTCGGGCAGGGAATCGCTGTCCTTCTGGTCAGGCCTGAGCTCGGCGCTGGGGGGCTTCTGCCGGATGATCGGACCGATCAGCGCTCCCTCGGCGGGCAGCCCCAGAGACCGGCGGCAAGGAAGGGCCTGGGTTGAATCGATCCAGTCACAGAGGCGAAACACGGTGGATTTGTACAGGTCGCCGATCACCGCCAGACCGCCGTTCATGTCTCCGTAGAGGGTGCAGTACCCCACCGCCAGCTCCGACTTGTTGCCGGTGGAAAGCAGCAGTCGGCCCTCCTGGTTGGCCACCGCCATCAACAGGGTGCCCCGGATCCTCGATTGCAGATTCTCCTCGGTCAGCTCCGCCGGCGGACCCTGCAGCGGGCCGGTCAGGGCCGCGTCAAAGCTGGTCATCAGCGTTGAGATCGGCACCGTGCTGGTGGTCAGGCCCAGCCGGCCGGCCAGGTCGGAAGCGTCATCAATGGACCCACGGGAGCTGTAGGGGGAGGGCATCAGCAGGGCCCGTATCCGTTCGGCGCCGAGGGCGGCGCTGGCGATCACGGCAACAAGGGCTGAATCGATGCCCCCACTGAGACCCAGCAGGGCGTGCGAAAAGCCACACTTACGGGTGTAATCGCCAAGACCGAGCACCAGCACCCGCAGCAACTGCTCCTCCGTGCAGGGCTCCCGGACGGAGGAGAGCAGCAGGGGAAGGAACGCCCCCGACGCGGCCGAGGCGGTGGCGGGCGGGATTCCGGGTGGGGCGGAGGTCAGGGATCCTGCAGCCGGCCCTGGCCATGGCGAGGCAGCGTCGCTGTCCCAGATCGCCAACTGCTCTTCGGCACAGGCCATGGCCAGGCAGGGGGCGCCGCTGCGGTCCACCACGAAGCTGGCACCATCGAAAACCAGTTCGTCGTTGCCACCCACCTGGTTCACGTACAGCACCGGACACCCGAGTCGGAGGGCGGCCCTGGCCGCCAGATCCCGCCGCAGGGCCGGTTTCCCCTGGCCGTAGGGGGAGGCGGAGAGATTGAGCAGCAGCTCGATTCCCTGGCTGAGCAATTCGGCGATCGGATCGGAACCAGCCAGGCGGTGACCCTGAAGCTCCTCCTCCACCCAGAGGTCCTCGCAGATCGTCAAGCCGAGCCGCCAGGGGCGGCCACCCAGGTCCAGCTCCAACACCTCGGCGGCCTGGCCGGGGCGGAAGTAGCGCCGCTCATCGAATACGTCGTAGGTGGGAAGTAACCGCTTGCGGCAGGCGATCGTCCAGCCACCCCGCCTGACCAGGGCCAGGGCGTTGTGCAGACGGGGAACCTGGGAATCGCCGATCGGCTCGGCCACCCCCACCAGGACCGCTGGCCCCTCTGCCAGCTCCTCCGCCAGCTGGTCGAGGATCCTGGCCTGCTGGGCCACCAGGGAGGGGCGCAGCAGCAGGTCCCGCGGCGGGTAGCCCCACAGGGAAAGTTCGGGGGTGAGCACCAGATCCGCTCCAGCCCGTGCGGCCTGACGGCAGGCCGAGCGGATTTTCTGGCCATTTCCCGGAAGATCGCCCACCAGGGGGTTGAGTTGGGCCAGGGCTAGGCGCATCAGGGGGGAGTGAGGCCGTAAGGATTGTGGGGGACCAGCACAGGCCAGAGCTCCGGGGGAATCGAGGCGGGGTCCGGTCGCTCCCGAATCCGGGAGCTGGCACTGGCCGGCACCTCCAGGGGCAGCACCCGGAGCCGACCCCCGAGGTCCCGCAGCCGTTCGAGGTCAGCCTCGGCCAGGGGCCAGCCATGGCGAGGGGCGATGGCCAGTTCGCAGGCAGCGAGAATCTCCCGACTTCGTCGCCAACCGGGCAGCTGGGGAACCAGGTCGCTGCCCACCACGAAGACCAGTCGCTGCCCTGGCCAGCGCGCCCGGGCCCGTTCCAGGGTTTCGATCGCCCAGGGGCTGCTGAGCTCCGGCTCGACCCGCAGCCGCGGGTCAGCGATCGCTTCCACCAGGGCGCGCAGCAGGCGGGAGCGCAGCTCCAGGCTGGCCCCATGCCGTTTGATCGGATTGTCACTGGCCCAGGTGACCACCCGGGGGAACAACTGCAGCAGCCCCTCCAGCAGGACCCGATGACCGCGGGTGGGAGGGTCGGCACTGGTACCGAACAGGGCGATGGCGGGAAGACCCATTCAGGACAAGGGACCCAGCCGGACCGGGGAGCCTGGGGAACGTTCCCCGCTGGAACGTTCCCTGCTGGGGCGTTGCCCGCCGGAGGGTTCGCTGACGGCTCCCCCTTCCTGCCGCCATTCCCCCAACCAACCTCGCGTCAGGGGGTCGTCCTGGGCCAGGCGGCGCAGCAGAGCACCAGGCCGGCCGGCCCCTGATGCCCCACGCAGCAGTTCGGCCGCCGCCAGTCTCCCGGTGCGGCGGGTGGCGTGAACCGCCAGGGCCGCCTGGGCGATGGCCACGGGAGCGGCGGGGGCCAGGCTGAGACCGGCGCTGAACGGTGCTGCCACCAGCAGCACCTGGCGGAGGCCCGCCAGCAGGGCCTGGAGCCCCAGGTGAACCCCTCCCAGCAGAACGTTCTGTCCCGAAAGACGCCCCAGCAGCTGCCGTGCCCCGGCGCCGCTCATCGGCAGGTCATAGAGCTGACAGAGCTGAATCACCAGGGCGCTGTCACAGGCCAATCCGCCGGCCAGATCGAGCAGGGGCAGCGGATTGGCGGCCACAGCCGAGGCCTTCAGGGCCGCAAAGCGACCGATCAGTCCCTGGGCGCGGCGGCGCCCATGGCGCAGCCGGCAGCGGTGCAGGGACTGGCTGAAGCGGTCGGCCTCCCGCAGGGCGTTGAGGGCCAGCAGCAGGCTGCCCTGGCGCTCCAGCAGGTCAATCAGGGCCGTACGCAGCGGCGCCACCTGGGGCGGCCCTGCATCGCTGCGAACCCTGCCATCCGCCCGCAGGCGGGCCTGCCGCGGTGCCGCGGCCACGGCGAGAGGCTCCAGGTGGCGGGCAGCGGGCGGCAGGCGGCCGCGGATGCTGGCCAGCAGAGCGGGGAGCTCCTGGGACGGCCAGCAGTCCATCCTGTTCAGCACCAGCAGCAGGGGTTTGCCGCTGGCCAGCAGGCGCTCCAGGGCGCGGGCCTCCACCTCGCCCAGATCGGCGTCGATCACCAGCAGCACCAGATCCGCTCCCAGGGCCACCCGGGCGGCCAGCCGTTCGCGGGAGGCGGCGGCGATCTCGTCGATGCCGGGGGTGTCCACCAGAACCACCCCATCCAGTCCGGCGATGGCGGGCTGCCAGGCCCTGCCCTCCTGGCGACGGGTACAGCCGTGGGCCACATCGGTGCTGAAGTGATCCTCCCCCAGCAGGGCGTTCAGCAGGCTCGATTTGCCGACCCCCACCCGGCCGAAGACGGCCACCCGGGGGCGGCGCCGCTCGAAGCGCAGCAGTTGCCTGTCAACGTTGGCCAGCTCCGGCCCCAGCAGGTTGGCTTCCCGGGGACTGAGACGCAATTCCGAACGCCAGCGCTCCAGAAACAACTGGCAGCGCTCAGGGGTGGAGGGGATGGGGGAGGGGGAGGTCGGCGTCATGGGTCGGAGGCCTCCTGGAGCGGCTGGGGGGGCCGCCACCAGCCCGCCAGCACCGCCAGCACCGCGTCGGGTCCGATCACCCCCACGAACCCTCCGAATTCGTCCACCACCACCCTCACCCCCGAACTGTTGCGACGGAAACTGGTCAACAGCCGGTCAGCCCGGATCATCTCCGGCACAAATTCCACCGGTTCACACAAGTGTGCCGCCGTGGTCGACCCCTGCTCCAGCAGCAGGGCCGTGAGCAAGCACTCCCGGCTGGCCACGCCCAGCACCTCATCCACCTCCTCGCCCAGAACCACCCACCAGGCGGTGTGGTTGCCAAGCAGCAACTCTCTCTGATCCTCCAGGCTCTCCAGTCCGGCCAGGGTTGGGGCCGACACCCGCGGCACCATCAGATCACGGGCAGTCAGGTCGTTGAGCTGGAACACCTTGGCGATCATGGCGGCCTCATCGGCTTCGATCTCCCCCTTCTGGGAACCCAGACGGGCCAGCAGGCGGATTTCTTCCTCGTTGGTGGTGATCTCATTCTCGGCGGTGATCGCCGGCAGGATCCGCTCCAGCAAGAGCACCAACGGCAACATCAGGCGCAGCATCACCCCCAGCACCGGGGCGCTGGCCAGGGCCACCGGCAGGGCCATGCGGCTGCCCAGGGCCTTGGGCAGGATTTCCCCCAACAGGATCACCAGGAGGGTCAGGCCCACCGAAAACAGGGGCAGGGCCGGCCCGCCGATGCCATGGGTGGCGAAGACAACCGCGGCATAGCCGCCCACCATCAGGCTGCCGAAGATGTTGAAGACGTTGTTGGCGATCACCATCACCGCCAGGGTGCGGCCCAGCCGTTGCCGCAGGGCGCTGAGCCGCCGAGCGCCCTTGACCGGCCGGTCACGCCCGGCCAGCTCATGCACCTTGATCGGATTGACGGTGAGCAGGGCGGCTTCCACCCCGGAGGAGAGGGAGGAGCCCAGCAACATCACCACCACGGCGATCGCCAGCAGGAGGACGTCGTTCATCCGGCTGGAGGGAGGGGCATGGGCACGCCTGGGGGGGGGAGGAGCGCGTTCATTTAATCGGCTGTGCCATCTTCACGCTGTAGCGACGTTTGTTTCGATGCAGCAGCCTTCCGCGACCGACGCGGCCCTCTTCGCCGATCGGCGCGATCGCTTCCTCCACCAGCTGGGCGGAGCGGCGGCGGTGATCCCCGCCGCTCCGCTGGTGACCCACCACGCCGATGTGGAGCATGCCTTTCGCCAGAACAGCGACTTCTGGTACCTGACCGGCTTCGACGAGCCCGGGGCCGTCGCCCTGTTCCTGCCCCACCAGCCGGATCATCCCTTCGTGCTGTTCGTGGAGCCGAAGGATCCAGGCTCGGAGGTGTGGAACGGCTTTCGCTGGGGTTGTGAAGGGGCGGTGGCCCACTTCGGCGCCGACCTCTCCCACCCCCGCGCCGAGCTGGCAGAGCGTCTTGCCGGCTATCTGGACGGGGCCGAGGGGATCGCCTTCCGAGTGGGGCGCCACCCCCAGGTGGAGCCGCTGGTGCTCCAGGCCTGGGCCCGCCAGCTCGACCGCGCTCCCCGCAGGGGCACGGCGGCCCTGGGGCTGGTGGCGCCCTGTCCCCTGCTCCACCAGCTCCGCTTGCGCAAGGGACCAGAGGAACTGGAGCGGCTTCGGGAGGCGGCCAGGATCTCCGCCGAAGCCCACGAACTGGCTCGCCAGGTCGCCCGTCCCGGGCTCAGCGAGCGGCAGGTGCAGGCGGTGATCGAGCAGCATTTCCTCGAACAGGGAGCCCGCGGTCCGGCCTATGGATCGATCGTGGCCGGCGGCGACAACGCCTGCGTGCTCCATTACACCGCCAACGATGACCGGCTCAGGGATGGAGACCTGCTGTTGATCGATGCCGGTTGCAGTGTGAGGGACTATTACAACGGCGACATCACCCGCACCTTCCCGATCAACGGCCGCTTCAGCGGTGAACAACGGGCCCTCTACGAGTTGGTGCTGGCGGCCCAGGAGGAGGCGGTGGCCACGGTGGCTCCGGGCCATACCGCGGACCAGGTGCACGCCTCCGCCCTGCAGGTGCTGGTGGAAGGGCTGATCGAGCTGGGGCTGTTGAAGGGATCGGTGCAGGAGTTGATTGAAAAAGGAGACTATCGCCATCTCTACATGCACCGCACCGGCCACTGGCTGGGTCTTGATGTGCACGATGTGGGGGCCTACCGGCTTGGGGAGCACCCGGTGGAACTGGAGCCGGGCATGGTGCTCACGGTGGAGCCTGGGCTGTACGTGAGTGATCGTCTGCCGGTGCCCGAGGGGCAACCCGCGATTGAGGAACGCTGGAAGGGGATCGGCATCCGGATCGAGGATGACGTGGCGGTGAGCGATCACGGCCATGAGGTGCTCACAGCGGCAGCCCTCAAGGCACCGGCCGCCATGGAACGTTGAGACGGTCGAGCAGCAGCTGGGGGGTGAGAGATTCGGTGCGGGGCAGCAGATGGTCTGCTCCGGCGGCCAGCAGATTGTGCTCGTAATGCCGCCGGGCCCCCTCCTGTCCTGGGGCCTGCAGGTGCGGAGGGACCACCGCCAGGCTGAGCAGCGCCTGTCCCGGGACCTGCTCCCGGGCCCGCACCACCACCCGCACGTCCGCCACCGTGTCCCCCAGGTAGGCCACCGGCGCCCTGCCCGGACCCAGTGCGGTGCCCAGTAGCTGGGTCGCAAGCCGCAGCAGGCCGGTGGGATCGGGCTTGTCGGGGGCATCCCCCATGGCGATCAGGGGAGGATGGGCCAGGCCGAGGCGGGTTTCCAGCACGTAGCGAGCCGAGGGGGGTTCGGCCCCACTGACGAACCCCCAGGCGATGCGCTCACGGGACAGGGCGGCAAAGAACTCAGGGCCCACCAGCAGAGGTTCCGACCGGATGTATCCCTGCCATCGATCGGGGTCACCGCCGGGATCACCGCCGAAGTAGAAGTCGCTGAAGACATCCACAAGCACGGAAAAGGCCGGCAGAGCGGGGGACCCATGGCGACGCAGCAATTCCCGCGCCGCCTCCCAGTCGTTATTCCAGCGTCCTTCGCCCTTGAGCGCATCGATGGTGGCGGCGTCAGGCCGCCAGCCGCAGAAGTGAAACACTGTTTCCACCAGGGCTCGCCGGTAACTTCCGGCCACATCCCTGATCACGCCATCGATGTCGAAGAGGAGAACTGCTCTGGGAGACAGGGTGTTGGTTCTGTTTCAGCTGGTAGGGTAGATGTTTGTGTCTAGGAATTGAGCGAAGCCACCATGACCGCCCCTGAGAGCGCCGCAGAGGCCGTCACCGCCGAACCTGCAGAGCCCCAGGCTGAGGTGCAGGCCGCTGCAGCCGAGGAGGTGACCAGCACGGCCACGGCGGAACCGGCCACGCAGGAGGCGGCCCCGGTCAGCGAAACAGCCCAGGGCCGTCCGGTGATGCGCGGTGGGAGCGCGGCCCTGGCCACGGCCACGATCGACGCCGATGGCGTTCCTTCCGGCTACACCCCCAAGGCGGACGAGGGCCGTTTCCTGGTGAAGGTCCTCTGGTTACCCGACAATGTCGCCCTGGCGGTGGATCAGATCGTGGGAGGCGGCCCAAGCCCGCTCACCTCCTACTTCTTCTGGCCCCGGGAAGACGCCTGGGAAACCCTCAAGAGCGAACTGGAAGCAAAAAGCTGGATCACCGACCACGAGCGCGTCGAAATCCTCAACAAGGCCACCGAGGTGATCAACTACTGGCAAGAGGAAGGTCGCGGCAAATCGCTTGAGGAAGCAAAACTCAAATTCCCCGATGTCACCTTCTGCGGCACCGCCTGATCGTCAGGCTCCACCCGCGACAAGACCAGGGCCGAAACTTGAGGATCAGCCGTTTGGGTTCGATGGCGATCTCCAAACTCCCTGATGACTTCAGGGAGTTCTGGAGGGAGCTCTGATTCGTACCAATCTTCCTGTAAAAAGTAAACGACATGTCCTTGAGGCGTGAATTTGGCACTGGCGTGGCGGCCCTTATCGGCACAGCAAGTCTGGTCGCCACTCCGGTTCTTGGAGCTGAAGCTCTCACCTTCACTTACGGTCCGTTTTCCAGAAACCTGTCGGTCAAATCGCTGCAAATATTCGCAGACACAGGAAAAGTTTCCAATGATCTTAGACCCTTCCTGAAGAAGACTTCAGCAGAGAAGCAGGAGAGATTGAGAAGCATCCTGAACAAGAAGCTTGCTATAAGTCCCATGCTGCTGTCTCGGTTTCTCTACAGCCATATTGGTGAAGATGTAATCACGCTGCTGGGTAAATCCATCAAACTTCCCAGTGGTGCCAACGGCAGATTGGCAATCAGAAGCGCCATGGTGGGCGCTGCTCTTGATGGCGACGGCCTGTCGCTGCTGAATGTAATGGAGAATTTACCTACGGACGTTAATTTCGATGGAGAGCATATTCTCGGTGTGAAAAAGGACGTAGACGTTGTTCTTCTCGCCACCAATACAGTTGTTGATTTACTGCGGAAACTGAGTGACCAGGAAGCCAAGCTTGCCCCAGCAGTTGATTACAGTCAGCAGGAAGACCTTGCCAGGTCAGGCCCCTACGAAGTGATCGAGAAGACCTGGAACCTGACAGACCAGAGTCGCAATAGGGATTTTTATGTGAAGATCTATCGTCCAAGGGAAATACAGCCTACGAAGACATCGGTAATTATCTTTTCTCATGGTTTGTTGTCCAGTCCTGAGGCCTATGCGGACGGTCTCAGAAATCTGGCCTCCCGCGGGTATCTGGTGGCAGCACCACAGCATCCCGGCAGCGATACGGAATGGTTCAAGGGGATGGCCAAAGGCTTCCACACGGATGTGTTCGATGTCAATGAATTCATCAATCGTCCCAAAGACATCAGCTTTGTCATTGACGAGCTGGAACGTCGCAATCAGGGTACGCTCGATAGCAATCTGAAGTTGAACAGGGTTGGAATTGCTGGCCATTCCTATGGAGGCTATACAGCTCTGGCGATCGGCGGTGCCACGATCGATTTCGACTATCTGGAGAAACGCTGCAACCTGCCCTTTGGCCAAGTGGATATCTCCCAACTGCTGGAATGCCAGGCCCTGCGGCTGCCGCGCACCAAGCACAACTTCCGGGATGAACGGATCCAGGCCATCTATGCCTACAACCCTGTAAACAGGGATATTTTCGGCCCCAAGGGAATCGGCGAGATCGCCATTCCCACTCTACTGGCTTCAGGCAGTTATGACTTCGCCGCTCCCCCTGCTCTGGAGCAGACCTCATCGTTCACGTGGCTACGTGCGCCGGACAAGTACTGGATGCTGCTGGAGGGGCAGGCCCACGTGAATTTTGATGAAATTGATCCGGGCATCAAGAAGAGCCTGGAAGCTGTCACAAACCTTGCCCTACCCAGTGAGGGATTGATAGGAGCTTACATCAAGAGCACCTCAGTTGCGTTTTTCAAAGTTCATGTCGACAATGATGAAGGATATCGCAAGTATCTACAATCTACCTATGCGCAGTATTTGAGCAAAGATGAAACATTTGACCTATTTATGATCACCAATCAATCCGATCCAGCGGTTGTGGATGCCGTCAGAACGTTCCGCAAGAAATACAATCGTCCAGAATAGAACTGTATGTCGTCCAGACCAGAAATCCTCTCCCGCCGTTGAGGATTGGCCCCTACGCGGTCTGTTCGGCGTGGTAGCTGCTGCGCACCAAAGGACCGCTGCGCACCTGTTGGAAGCCCAGATCTCGGGCGATGCTTCCCAACCGCTCGAATTCCTCGGGTGTCCAGTAGCGGTCCACGGGAATATGGGCCAGGGAGGGCCGCAGGTACTGACCCAGGGTGAGCCGTTGGCAATCCACCCGCCGCAGATCCTCCATGGCAGCCACCACTTCCTCGACGCTTTCCCCCAGCCCCAGCATCAGGCCTGATTTGGTGGGGATGGAGGCGGCCAGCTCCCGGGCCGCCGCCAGTAATCCCAGGGAGCGGCGATAGGTGGCCCCCCGGCGCACCACCCCCTGCAGCCGCTGAACCGTTTCCAGGTTGTGGTTGAAGCACGCCGGCCGGGCCGCCAGCACGGTGGCCAGCCGCTGGCGCTGAGCCTCGACCGCCTGCTTCTCTTCAGGATGGCCTCCCCAGAAATCGGGGGTGAGCACTTCGATTCCCACCAGGGGCAGGCGTCGCCGGATGGCCGCCATCGTGGCGGTGAACAGGGACGCGCCTTGGTCGCCCAGGTCGTCCCGGGCAACGGCGGTGAGCACCACGTAGCGCAGAGCCAGGGTTTCCACCGCTTCGGCCACCCGCTCGGCCTCACCAGGGTCGGCAGGCAGGGGCGCCCTACCCTTGTCCACCTGGCAGAAGGCACAGCTGCGGGTACAGATCGGGCCACCCAGCAGAAAGGTGGCGGTGCCGGCGGCATAGCACTCGCCGCGGTTGGGGCAGCGGCCCTCCTCGCAGATGGTATGCAGCCGTTGCCGCTTCACCACCCCCTGCACCATTTCCAGGGATGAGGCGTTGCCCAGCGGTCGCCGGATCCACGGGGGCAGCCGTTCTCTGGGGGCGAGGCCGCTGAATCGACTGGTGCGCTGGGTCATGGTGGTTTCCCGGAGAGGCGGGGGGTCATTCCATGCGACGGCGCCCTTCGAGGGCCCGGGCCAGGGTGACTTCATCGGCGTATTCCAGTTCTCCTCCCACCGGCAGACCGTAGGCAATGCGGCTGACAGTGGTGAAGGGCTTCAACAGCCGGGCCAGATAAAGGCTGGTGGTATCCCCTTCGACGCTGGGGGTGAGCGCCAGAATCACCTCCGTGATCGCGTCCCGATCCACCCGTTCCACCAGGGTCTGGATCTGGAGCCCCTCCGGGCCGATCCCATCCATCGGCGAGATCAGGCCCCCCAGCACGTGGTAATGGCCGTGAAATTCCCGGGTTCGCTCCATGGCCAGCAGGTCACGGGAATCGGCCACCACGCAGATCAGGCCGACGCGGCGCTGCTCGTCACTGCAAATGTCACAGAGGTTCTCCGCCGCCAGATGAAAACAGCGACTGCAGTGGCCCACCTGGCTGCGGGCCGCCAGCAGGGCATCAGCGAAGGCCCGCGTCTGGTCAGGCGGCTGCCGCAGCAAGTGGAGAGCCAGTCTCTGGGCGGTGCGGGGGCCGATGCCAGGCAGCCGTTCGAACTGGTCGATCAGGCGGGCCAGGGGCCGGGTGAAGCCGCTCAGCGATCCGAAGCGAATAGCGGGAATCTAGGCAGTGGCAGCCCCCAGGGGAGAATGGCTCGAGCATTCGGTGCCCCATGGGTGTTCCCCTCCCGTCCCAGCCTGCTCTGACCCCCCAGTCCCCAGCTCGGGAAACCGATCCAGCCGGGCTGGCGTGGCCCTCGTCCTGGCCTTCAGCCCTGCTGGGGTTGCTGCTTTGCCTGGTGCTGGTGGGATGCAGCGCCGCCGCGGCCGGCCTGAATTCCTACCAGAGCCCGGATGGACGCTATGCCTTCCTCTATCCCACCGGCTGGACCCGGGTGCAGGTCAGCAATGGCCCCCAGGTGGTCTTCCACGATCTGATCAACAGCGACGAGACCCTCAGCCTGGTGGTGTCGGACGTGAGGGAAGACCGCGACCTCAGCAAGCTGGGCAGTGCGGTGGCCGTGGGGGAAACCCTGCGCCGCAATGTGATCGCCCCTGAGGGCAGCGGCCGGAACGCCGAACTGGTGGAGGCTCGGGAGCGGGAGGTGGCCGGGCGCACGTTCTACGACCTGGAGTTCGCCGTTCATCTGGCGGATCGGGACCGGCATGAACTGGCCACGGTGGTGGTGGATCGCGGTCGGCTCTACACCCTTGCCGCCAGCACCAACGAGGTGCGCTGGCCCAAGGTGAAGGAACTGTTCGAGCGGGTGGTCGGTTCCTTCAACCTGCTGATCTGAATGGAGCCGTGCCCCCGGATAGCCGTTATCGGTGCCGGGCTGGCCGGATCCCTCCTGTGCCTCGCCCTGGCTCGGCGGGGAGCCTCGGTGCTGCTGCTGGACCCAGCCCTTGGCAGCACGCCCGGCCTGAATGCGACGGCCCTGAGCTACGGCGGCGTGGTGGGCCGGGGGCCGGCCCGGCACTGGAGGCGTCTGGAGCGCTCCCATGGTCCCTTGGGCTGGCGGCGGGGGGGGCTGGTGCTGCACGGACGAGGCTGGCCCTTCTCCATGCTGCCTCCTTCTGCCCTGGCCCTGCTCGCTTCACCGCTTTCGTTCGGGAGAGTGGATGTCCGGGTCCTGGGGACGGCGCTCCCCGCCGCGCTGGCGGCGGCGGGAGTGGAGCGAAGCACCGCATCGGTGGCGGCGATCGCGCCCCGGGGCAGGGATGGCTGGAGCCTGCGAGTCCAAGGGGAATCAGGGCTGCCGGCGACGCACGAGGCAGGATCCAGGACGCACGAGGCAGGATCTGGAGAGATCAGCGCTGATCGGGTGGTGCTCGCGGCAGGCGCCCACTGCCGTTCTCTCTGGCCCACCCTGCCGCCACGACTGGGAGTGAGCTGGGCGGGCGTCCTCGCCCTGCGGCGCAATCCAGGCGGCAATCCCTGGCTGGACCAGGTGCGCCGGGGTCGCATCGTGATGCCGGCCCGGCTGGGGCGGCCGGCCCTTGAAGCTCAACTGCCCGAAACCAGTCAAGGGGGCTGGATCGTGGACGCGGGCCTGGCGCCATGGGGAGAGGAGGGCGTGCTGCTCGGGCAGATCAGCCTGGTGCGGCCCTCTGCCACGGGGGACCGGCTGGAGCCCCCCGATCCCGTGCGGATGGAGGCTCGTCTGCGGGAGGGTCTGGGCCGCCTGGATCCCGCTCTGGCCTGCCTGGAGGGTGCCTATCGCCAGGTGCCGGTGACCTTCTGCGTCGGTGGCGGGCAGATGGCGGGGCCGGTGCAGGATGGGCCGGGTCTGTGGCTGTTCACGGGGTTCAGCGGTGCCTTCAGCCTGGTGCCGGCCTGGGCGGAACGGATGGCGGACGCCCTGATGGACGGTCGTGAACGGGTCGAGACCGGGCAGGCACCGTCGTGAAGCAGCCATCAACCCCGGAGTGGATTCGCTTGGTGATTCGCTACGTGAATCGCCTAAAACAGGAATCGATAACGATCCTGATCGTCAACGTCTGCATCGGAGCTTGAGGCGGGCAGATCCTTGGTGGGCCAGTCGACTTCCCAATAACTGATGCCGTTCAGATCAAAGGGCCGACCGCCCAATTGGCGGGTTTCCAGCTTGGTGCCCCCCATGGCGGTGACGAGACCCCCGAGTTCCATGGGGCCCATGTCGGTCTTGATGTCATTGCCGGTCGCCATCAGCAGGGAAGGAAGGCGAACGATCAACTGGGGACTGGTGATCTTGCGGAACAGGGCCTGGAGAGCAAGTCGCTGACGCTCCAAGCGGCCGATATCGCCCATCTCATCATGCCGGAAACGCAGAAAACCCTCCAGATCTCTACCTTTCAGATTCTGCACTCCAGGCTGGAGGTCGATGACCAGTCCCTGGCTGTTATCCACATAGGACATCCGCTTCGGGACGTCGACTTCAATGCCGCCGACCGCATCAGCAATGCGGCGGATAGCCGAAAGGTTAACGATTATGTGATGGGAAACTGGCCGTCCGAGATGATAGGAAATTTCACGCTTCACTGCATCAGTACCACCAATCGCGTAGAGAGCATTAATTTTGACAGGGCCATATCTCTCCGCCTCTATATAAGTATCGCGGGGAATCTGGGTGACCCTGGTGACACCGCCATCCACCCGGAGTGTGGCAATCACGTCGGTGTTGCCTCCACCCACATCGGTACCCAGCAAGAGGAGATCCTTCTGAGAGATCCCCTGGGTCCAGCCGGCGAAGGGATTCAGGGCAGCCTTCGATGTGCCGAAGGAACCGGTACTGATCAGTTCCGAAAGGGGGCCTGAAAGGAGAAGACCACCACCCAGTCCGATCACTACGGCCAGGGCGACAGAGAAGGGACCACGACGACGGGATTGTCGAGAAGGGGAAGGTCGTCGGACCACGGATGTCTTCATGGCAGTAAAACTAAACCATCTTTCACAACCGCAGCGCTTCCCCGGACCTGAGCCCGGCCTGGACGCGCCAGAGGCTGGCATAGCCCCGGTCCAGTGCCAGGAGCTGGTCATGCCTGCCGCACTCCACGATCCGTCCGTGGTCCATCACGATGATCCGATCGGCATGGCGCACCGTGCTGAGCCTGTGGGCGATCACAAGGGTGGTGCGTTCAGCGGTGATCTGTTCGATGGAGCGCTGAATGGCCGCCTCGGTGTCGTTGTCGACCGCAGCGGTGGCTTCATCGAGAATCAGGATCGGGGGATTCTTGAGGATGGCCCTCGCCAACGCGATGCGTTGTCGCTGTCCCCCGGAAAGCCGTTGCCCCCGTTCCCCCACCACGGTCTCGTACCCGTCGGGCAGAGCCTCGATGAACCCGGCCGCCTCAGCCAGGCGTGCGGCCCTTTCGATCGCGGCCTGGGGAGCGTCGAAACTGCCGTAGGTGATGTTTTCTCGCACCGTGCCCTGGAAGAGAAACACGTCCTGGCTGACCAGACCGATGCAGCGCCGCAGGTCCTGCAGCCGGAAATCGGTGATCGGGATGCCGTCCAGCAGGATCCTGCCCTGTTGGATTTCATACAGGCGCAACAGCAGTTTCACAATCGTGCTCTTGCCCGATCCGGTGGCACCAACGATGCCGACGGTGCTGCCTGCCCGGATCTCCAGATCGAAGTCCTGCATCAGCGGACTGCGTCCCTCATAAGCGAAACTCACCGCTTCAAAGCGGATCTCGCCTCGCACCTTTCGCGCCGACAGGGACAGGGAGCCGCTCGGGATGGCGATCGGGGTATCCAGCAGATCCATGACCCGATGGGTCGAGGCCATCGCCCTCTGATAGTCATCGAGGGTTCGCCCCAGGGTGGTCAAGGGCCAGAGCAGGCGTTGGGTGATGAAGACCAGAAAGCTGTAGGTGCCCACCGCGATGGCGCCACGCCAGGCCTGAAGCCCACCCAGAACCAGGATGGAGAGAAAGGCGAACAGGATGGCGAAACGAATCAGGGGCACAAAGGCCGCCGAAAGGCGAATCGCCTTTTGATTGCTGAGTCGATAGGCCTGGCTCTGGACGGAGAGCCGTTGCTTTTCCCAGCTTTCGGCGGCATAACTCTTGATGGTGAGCATGCCGCCCAGGTTGTTGGCCAGGCGACCGGCCAGATCGCTGGCCCGCTCCCGCACCTCCCGGTAGCGGGGAGTGAGCCGCCGCTGAAATACCAACGACCCCCAGAGAATGAGGGGAATGGGCAGGAACGAAAGACCCGCCACACCGGGGGAGAGGGCCAACATCGCCCCACCCACCACCAGCACGGTGGTGATCAGCTGGAGGATTTCATTGGCGCCGAGATCGAGGAAGCGCTCCAGTTGGTTGATGTCGTCGTTGAGGATGGCCAGCAGCCTGCCGCTGCTTCCCGCCTCGAAATAAGCCATCTCCAGCTTCTGGAGATGGTCATAAGCTTCAACCCGTAATTCGTGCTGAACGGTCTGGGCGAGATTGCGCCAGAGCAGGCTGTATAAATATTGGAACAGGGATTCCGCACTCCAGATCAGGAAGGAGAGCAGGGCAAGAAAAGCCAGTTGGCTGGGCACAGTGCTGAAACCCAGAGCCGCAAGCCAGGAAGTCTGCTGTTGCACCACCACATCAACAGCAAGGCCGATCAGAACCGGAGGAGCCAGATCGAAAATCTTGTTGAGAACGGAGCACAGGGCAGCCAGACGCACCAACCGGGCGTGGGGCCGCAGGCTGCTCAGTAAGCGCCGCAGGCCCGACAAAGCATGGGGTCTGGAATCACCAGCGGTTACCACCACCTCCGTATCCGCCTCCACCCCGACTGGCGCCACCCCGATTGCCGCCACCACCTTCCCGTGGAGTTGCTTTGTTGACCCTGATCATGCGGCCCATCCACTCCACATCCTGGAGGTCATCGATGGCCTTTTGCTCAGCGGCGTCATCGTTGAGTTCAACAAAAGCAAAGCCCCGCTTGCGACCTGTCTCCCGGTCGAGGGGGAGACTGCATTGGCGCACTTCCCCATACTGGGCAAAGAGATCGACGAGATCTTCCCGTTCAGCTTGGAACGAAAGATTACCGACGTAAATGGTCATTCACTGAAAAAGCCTGGAACTGATTCCTGGGATGGTCGGGAAGTCCCAGAGAAAGCCCGTGCACGGAGAGGACCATGGACCGAGTCCCAGGAGGACCATCAATCCGTAGTGAGGTCGAAACCGGGCTGGAGGTGCCGTGGGAGCCGGTGTGCCTTGGAATCGTTTCAATCTTACCGGTTGGCCAGGCCAGTGGATCCATGGAGAACCATGAAGCGGAATGGAAGGGATCCTTAAGAAAAGAGATCCCTGCCGGGAATGGCTTCATTGTCAGCAAACCCTCATTCAGGGGATCATCCCGATGTCTGCCCCCGCTGCCTGGTCCCTGTCCTGGTGTGAAGACGGAGAACTGGCTCCCCAGGACCGCTTTGATCTGCTGCAAACCCTTGTGGCAAGTGAAGCCGTGGAGTTTCAGCCAGCCCTGATTGCCGCGGTGGAAAGATTGTCGATCGCGGACCTATCCGTGCTGGGCAGCTCAGAAACCACCAGCCTTTGCGTCTGAGAACAGCGACAGGGCTGGCCTGACCAGCAAGCCTCAGCCGGCCAGGCGGGAAATCCGCAGTTCCTTGTTCAGCACCCGCAACCGCTGCAGATCCTGAAAAACGTCCGTAGGCATGCCTTTGGGCAGATCAACGGTGCTGTGATCGTCAAAAATGCGGATACGCCCGATCGAACGGCCCGTGAGACCGGCCTCATTGGCGATCGCGCCGACGATATTTCCAGGTTTGACCCGATCACGCCAACCCACCTCAATACGGAACCGTTCCATGTGGTCATCCGGCGGCGAGTCCGGACGGTCGGAAGGCGGGCGCCGGTTCCGGTCCCGCTCATCTCCGCCAGCTGTTGAACCCCTGGACTGGATCCAGCGTTGTTCTCCCTGGAGCAGGAGAGGTTTGCCCGCCAGGCTGAGCTGCAGGGCCGCCAGGGCCAGCTGATCCTGACTGACCCCCTGTTCCTGGCCGACCCGTTGCAGGATTTCGGCAAGCAGGGCCCGTTCCTCCGCCGCACTGGAGGGGTGCTGCAGTGTCTGGGTGAGCCGTTCCCGCAGCCGGTCGAGCCGGTGCTGGTTGATGGTGGCATTGCTGGGCACCTCCATCGGTTCGATGGGCTGGCCCACGGCCCGCTCCAGCCCAGTGAGGAAACGACGTTCGCGGGGGGTGAGAAAGAGGATGGCGTCGCCGGTGCGCCCGGCACGCCCGGTGCGCCCGATGCGGTGTACGTAGGCCTCCGCGTCGAAGGGAATGTCGTAGTTGACCACCAGGGCGATGCGGTCCACGTCCAGACCACGGGCCGCCACATCGGTGGCCACCAGCACATCCACCCGGCCGTCGCGAAGCCGTTCGATCGTCCGCTCCCGCTGGGACTGGGGAACATCGCCATTCAGGACCGCCACGTCGTATCCGTGCCGCTCCAGGGATTCGGCAACAGTGAGGGTGATGACCTTGGTGCGGGCGAAGATGATCACCCCCTCACTGCGTTCAGCCTCCAGCACCCGCTCCAGGGCCTCCAGCTTCTGGGCAGAGGAAACGGTGAGAAACCGTTGACGGATACGTAGTCCGTCCGCCGCCTTCTGGCGGATCGTCGCCTCAGCGGGGCTGTTGAGGTATTTCTTGGAGATGCGACGGATTTCAGGCGGCATGGTGGCCGAGAACAGCACCACCTGACGCTGGGCCGGCAGCTGTTCCAGCACCCACTCCACATCGTCGATGAAGCCCATGCGCAGCATTTCATCGGCCTCATCCAGCACCAGGCTGCGAAGACCGGAAAGATCCAGCGTGCTCTGACGCATGTGATCCATCACCCGACCCGGGGTGCCCACCACGATGTGGACGCCACGGCGGAGCTGCTGGATCTGATCGCGAAAATCGGAACCGCCGTAGATGGCCAGCACCTTGACCTGGGGAAGTTGGGAGGCATAGCTGCTGATGGCATCGGCCACCTGGATGGCCAGTTCCCGGGTGGGTGTGAGCACCAGCACCTGGGGAGTGCGCTGGTCGAGATCCAGGCCATGGAGCAGGGGCAGACCAAAGGCGGCGGTCTTGCCGGTGCCGGTCTGGGCCTGGCCGACCAGGTCGCGACCGAGCATCAGCTCGGGAATGGCGACCATCTGGATGGGGGAAGGCTGCTGAAAGCCGATCGCCTCAAGGCCGTTCAGCAGCTCCTGGCGGAGCCCGAAATGGGTGAAGCCGTTGGCTTCGGCTCCGGCTGGAGAGCTCGTGGGATTGGGTTCAGCGGGAGTGTTTTCGGCTGCCCCGGGAGAAGCGGAGGATTCAGGAGCATGGGAATCCAACGGACCGCTGCCCATGGGCATGGTGTTGTCGGCAAGCGCCATGGCGCCGCCATCTGCGGTGTGAGTCAAATCGAAATAAGGCCTGCGAATGGCCGGATGAATCCTTGAGCGCAGGCCGGCAACAACCCTTGACGGGGCGTGTCCATGGAACCTTCTCTCCGGTTCCGACTTCCTCCGAGGAGGGAAGCCTGGATCATCGACCACTAGCTGCCTTGCCCTTGATCAAAGGGTGTTTAAAGATCTTATCACTCTGCCGAAATCATCCTCGAATCTTTCGATGTCCTCTTCCAGCAGTACCTCACCCCGCTGCACTTCGACGATCACCAGATCATCTTCCCCGGACGCGCTCGCCCGGTGGATAGCTCCGCTGGGGATGAACAGGGTGGCTCCAGGCACGGCCTGGATGCGGCGACCCTCCAGCTCCAGTTCCCCCTGGCCGGAGACGACCACCCAGTGCTCACATCGGTGCTGATGGCGCTGCAGACTGATGCGCCTGCCGGCACGGATCAACAACCGTTTGACCCGATAGCCGCAAGCCTCGCCAAGAGTTTCGAACCATCCCCAGGGACGTTCGACGCGGCTCATGGTGCCATCGGTCATGACGTCCATCTTGAAGGGGAGAGGGGAGCGAGGCCTCGATTCAGGTTCGGGGCGGGTCGACCCGAGGGGTGATCAGCAGGGCCTTGTGGCGCGCCCGGGTCAGGCCGGTGTAAGGCACACCCGGATCAAGGCGGCCACTGACCGGCAGCAGCACGATCACCTCCTCCGCCTCGCTGCCCTGGGCCTTGTGCACCGTGAGGGCCAGGGCCGGTTCCACCGCACCCGCCAGCTGGGCCGGGTGGAGAAGCTGGGGGGTGAAGGCGATGGCGCCATCACCGAACAGGAGGCGCCGCTGGTCGGGGGCCGATTCCGGCCCCACCAGGATCCCCACATCCCCATTGGCCAGCCCCAGTTCCGGTAAGTTGCGGCTGCAGAGCACGGGCAGGCCGATGGGCCAGGTGGACAGGGGCCCGCTGATCCGAGCGCCGAGCAGGGCCCCATGGATGGCCTCCACCCCCCAGCGACCTTTGCGCAGGGGAGAGAGCACAAGCAACTGATCCCGCAGCCGCAGCAACGCCGCCATGGCCGAGGTATCCGCCGCAGAACAGGTCGAGGCGAGGGATGCCAGCCCGCCGTGATGCCGGTCCAACCGATGCAGCACTTCCTCCGGCAGGGCCAGGGGAGAAGCCTCCAGCCAGCGCAGGTTGGCTGTCGGCGGAAGCTGCTCCAGCAACGGGCGGATCGCGGCGATCGGGTCGGTGGCTCCCGTGCTGGCCTGGCGCAATGCTGAAGTGATCGTGGCAATGGCGCCATCGTTGCGGTAAGTGGTGCGCAGGGTGATCGCGGCGGGTCCCATGGCGCTGCGCCACTGCGGCCGTTGCAGCTCCCGCAGCACCGAGCCGGGACCCACCGGCGCCAGCTGGGCCGGATCTCCCACCAGGACGAGTCGGCAGTCCTCAGGAAGGGCCTCCAGCAGGGCTCCCATCAGGGCCATGTCGACCATCGACACCTCGTCCACCACCACCAGGTCCAGGGCCAGAGGGTGACGACGATTGCGGCCGAAATGGTCGCCCCGGCTCTCCAGCAGGCGGTGGAGGGTGCTGCAGGGGGTCGCCGAACCGGTGGCGCTGCGCAGCCGGGCCGCCGCCTTGCCGGTGGGGGCGGCGAGATGGATCCGCGCCCCTGGCATGTGCTTCTGCAGGGCCTGCACCATGCCGGCCACCGTGCTGGTCTTGCCGGTACCGGGGCCACCCTCCAGCAACACCAGCCCATGGCTCAGCACTGCCGCCACGGCCCGGAGCTGGGGCCCATCCAGTCGCAGCGGGCGGTCCCCGGATCCTCTCTCAGGCCCCGGGCCCGGGGTCGGCAGGGACCCCGCCCGGTGGACCAGGTCCTGCAGCACCGCCCGGCGTTGGGTCTGCCAGCGGCGCCAGCGCAGCTGATCCCCATCCACGGCGAGGGGCCCGTCCGGGTCCTGGCTGAGGGGAGAGTTCACCAGGGCCTGTCGGTACGCCTCCGGCCAACCGTCGGCCACGACCCCATCGGGGGCAGCTCCGCCCAGGGACACCTCCAGATCACCTCGCTCCAGGGCAGCGCTCAGGGCGACGATCAGCTGCCCTACCAGGGGGTCGGGGGGGACTCCATGGAGCCTGGGCAAGGCTTCGGCAAGGCTCTCCCCCAGGGGCGGCAGCCAGTCGGGCGGCTCCCGGGAGGGACTGGGCTGCATCGGGGCGCTCATCAGGCCAGCACCTCCCCGCGGCTGCTCTGCTGCTGCCCGAGAGCGGCGTCCAGGGCCAGAAGCCGGCCCAGGGGAGGTTGCTCGACGAACATGCCCGGCACGGGTCCCGGCAGGCCCCGGATCGCCTCGGCACCGGGAGTGCCCCGCAGGAACACGTAGACATAGCCCCCCAGATCCCGACGGGGGTCATAGCCCGTCAGGCGCCAGCTGAGGTAGCGATGCAGGGCGACCAGATAGAGGTGGGCCTGGAGGGGGTAGTGGTTGGTGGCCATCAACCGGGCCATGGCATCCGGACCGTAATGGCGGGGTCCGCAGGCGACAGGGCGGCCCTCCGAATCCCGGCGGCCCAGCCAGTTGCTCTTCCAGTCCGCCACCCACCAGCGCTGTCCCCCCTGAGCGTCGGGGGCGCGAAACACCAGGTCGATCGAGCCGGTCAGGAACCCCTGGCTGTCCACCGGCAGCAGGGCCAGCCGCTCGGCGTAGGCGGGGCCGAAGGCACCGCCGGGATGGTCCCGGAAGGGGGCCGCCAGATCACCGGCCCGGACCCGATCCAGGCAGAGATCGAAATTCATTTCGTTGAGGCGCTCCTGCCGTTCCAGCAGACCCAGGTGGAAGGCGCCGAGGGGACCGCCACAGGGGGTGGCCAGCATCTGATCCAGCCCCCGACCCAGGGGCTCGATCGCCTGATCCCCCAATCCGGCCCGCTCCAGCTCCCGTTCCACCGTCTCCCGGTTGGTGGCGCTGCCCGCGTCCTGCCGGTAATCGAGCTGCTCGAGGATGCGGTGCAGGCAATCACCGGGGGCGGCGCCGCGGGGAAAGTCCGCCAGGGGGCCTGATTCAGGCCCCGGCGGTGCCGGGAGCGTGCCGGTTTCCGATTCGGCGCCGCTGAAGGAGCCTGAATCGGCCGCCGGATCGTTGGTGTCGCGGCCCTCATCGAGGGCTTCAGGCGCCAGCCCCCCCGGATCGGCGTGGGTCCAGCTTGTGTAGCTGCTGCGGCCCCAACCGCTCCAGAGCCGGCGTTGGGGAACCGGGCCCAGCCCCAGGGGCTCCTCCGGCACCAGGACCCGCCGCCGTTCGATCACTCCGCCGGATTCGGGGGGGTCGACGAGCTGGAGGGAGAGCTGGCGACGGAGGATTTCCTCCTCCAGGGCCGTGCGCCAGTCGGCATCGCTCAGCGCCCGGATCCGGTCGTCCGCGTCGGTGGGCAGGGGTTCGTGGGGAAACAGCCAGGGGAAGAGGGGGTGGGTCTGCTGACCGGCCGCTGGCCCCCAGGCCAGCACCAGCAGGTGCTGGGCCCGGGTGAGGGCCACATAGGCCAGGCGCTCCCGTTCCGCCTGCTCGGCCAGCAGATGTTCCCGGGAGGCGGCGTAGCCCGGGCCCCAGTGGTGATCCAGGTGGAGATCGAGATGGGGCTGGTCGTCCGCCGGAGGATGCCAGCGCACGCCGATCGGGCTGGGCCCACCGGTATGGGGCGTGGCGGCCTGCCAGAGGTAGGGGCAGATCACCACGGGATATTCCAGGCCCTTGCTGCGGTGCACCGTCACCACCGACACGGCCCCGTCCTCCCGGTCGCTCTGGGCCCGATGGGCCTCCGGCACGGTGCGGTCGGGTTCCTGGCGCAGGCGCCGCAGCCAGTCGGCAGCGGCCCCCGGCCCCAGCCGGTCGGCGTGGAGCCGTTCCTCCACCAGTCCGGCCACCTGGTGCAGATCGGCCAGCAGCCGTCCCCCCAGGGCCAGCCTTGCCAACCCGTCGCTGCCCAGCAGTTGGGCCAGGCCCCCCTGCAATCCCTGCCGTTCCATTCCCCGCGCCAGCCGGTCGAGCTGGCCCGCCAGGGCACTCCACTCATCGGCCGGGGCAGCGGCGATGGCGGCGCCACTCCAGCCCAGCAGGGGTGAAGCGGCCAGCAGCCGCAGCCGGTTGGCATCGGCCGGATCGGCCAGGGCATCAAGGAACCGCTGCAGGGCCGTGGCGGCGGGGCTGGAAAAGACATCGGCCTTGCTCACCAGGCGGCTGGCGATGCCGCGCCGCTCCAGGGCTTCCCGCAGCAGCTCCGCCTGCTGGTGCTTCCCCACCAGCAGACAGATGTCCTTCTCCTCCAGGGGCTTGCTGCTGACGACGCCCTGCCCGTCCGCTTCCCCCAGGGGCAGCGAACGACCCAGCAGCCCCAGGATGTGATCGGCGATGGGATCGCTCAGCTCCCGCTCCAGGGCGCCGCGGCTGGGGGGTTTGTCCCCCGCGGTTCGCCCGCTCCCCAACCAGAGCAGCTGGATCGGTGGCCCCGGGGGACCCCGCCTTCGGGAGTGGGCCCGCACCGGGGGCACGGCCAGCCCGGAGCGGCGCAGGCCCGTCTCCCGCCGCGGCCCAGGAGCCATCAGGGTGTTGAGGGCCCCGATCAGCTCCGGGGTGGCCCTGAAGTTGCGGTCGAGGGAAAACCGCCTCGTCGCCTGTTGGCTGGCCAGTCGGTAGGTATTCAGATCCCCGCCCCGGAAGCGGTAGATGGCCTGTTTGGGATCTCCCACCATGACCAGTTGATGCAGTCCCTGGCCGAAAGCCCGCCAGAGGATGCGCCACTGAACCGGATCGGTGTCCTGAAATTCATCCACCAGGGCCACGTCGTAGCGGGCAGCCACCGCCCGCAGCAGGGGTCCCGGATCGAGTGGAGCGGCTGAAGGGTCGGATGGGTGGGGATCCTGCCGGCTGGTGCCGGGGTCGAGCCGTTGCAGCAGCTGGGAGAAGCCGATGCCGCCGGCCCGCTCCCGCCGGCGCTCCAGCTCGGCGTGGCAGCGGTGGCTGGCGTGCAGCACCACCCGTTCGGCCAGGCCATCGACCAGATCCGCCACCGCCTCCAGCAGGGGGCGCTGGGGCAGGGAGGGATCGCCGCTGGGAGTCGTCTCGAAGCGGCGGGCCGTCTTGCTGAACACGCCGGGATGGAAGTAGGTCCGCAGCAGGTCCTGCCCCATCAGGGCCTCCAGGATCAGCTCAGGATCGAGCTGGTCGGGGAGCTGGTCGGGGAGCTGGTCCAACCCCTCCAGCCAGGCATCGATCAACTCCACCCGCTTCGTGCGCGGCTTCGGGGAGTAGGGATCGGTCTTGACACTGCCGACGGCGTTGGCGCGCCACTGGGTGGCGGCGGTCCGGAAGTCCTGCTCCAGGCCCTCCCCCCGCCGCTTCCATTCCCGCCGGAACCGCTGCCAGCATTGACAGAGGCGGGCTGGGAGCCACTCCGCCAGGGGGGCATCGAGAGGCAGATCCGCCGGCAGGGGATCGAGCTTGAGGGCCGGGTCCCCATCGAGACGGTGCAGCCACCCACGCAGGCTCTCCGGGCTGATCCCGCGCTGCCGCAGCAGCTTCAGCCAGGTGGCGGGCAGGGCCAGCACCTGTTGCTGCCAGTAGTCGTGGACCACCTGCTGGATGGGGCCGCTGGCGTCGGTCTCCAGACGCAGATCGGGAGGCATGCCGGCTTCCATGGCCTGGCGCTGCAGGCTGCGGCGCGCGAACCCATGGATGGTGGTGATGTCAGCGCCGTCCAGTTCCTCCAGGGCCAGCAGCAGCCGCCCCCGCAGTACGTCGTTGTCTCCCTTCCCCCAGCGCTCCACCCAGTCGGCCAGAACGGGATCGGGGGGTGTCCAGGGCGGGGCCTCACAGGGATGGGAGGGATGGCGGGAGGGATGGAGATGCTCCAGCCCCAGCAGGCCCTCCTGCAGGCGCCGACTGATGCGATCCCGCAGTTCCGCAGCCGCCGGGTCGGTGAAGGTGACCACCAACAGCCGGCGCAGGCGGATCCCCTGCTCCGCCACCAGTCGCAGCACCAGATGGGCCAGGGCGAAGGTCTTGCCCGTGCCGGCGCTGGCCTCCAGCAGCACCACCCCTGGCCCGAGGGGGAAGCGATTGGCGTCGAACTCCTCGAACTGCTGGTCTGCCTCCAACTCCTGCGGGGTCACAGCTCCGCCTCCAGCAGGGGTCCATAGAGCTCGGCGGCGCAGGCCGCGAAGGACCCCTCGAACAGGGCCGGGGCGGGAAGGTCGGCGCCGAAGCAGATCCCCATTTCCTCCTGCTCCCGCTCGCCCCATTGGTTCGGCCCCCCCTCCCAGATGGCAGCGGCCCTGGCGGGGCCCGTCCCCGGCTTCTTGCGTTCCGCCAGCAGGTAGGCCAGACCGGTGCGGGGGGGCACGGGCCAGCAGGAGAGGAGCCATTGCCGCCGCAGGGCCTGCAGCCGCTCCAGTTCCCGCCGGGCGGCTTCGGCCTCCGGGGCCGCCAGCCGGACCATGGCCCCCAGCCGATCCTTCTCCCGGGCGATCAGCACCCCCTGGCGGGGCGAGGGGCCGTCGTCGTGGGGGGCGGCGGCGGCCAGCAGCAGTTGCAGCCAGAGATCGATGCGCTGGGGCGCCTGTTCAGAACCCCCATGAATCAGCACCACCGAATCCCCACGCCAGAGGGGAGTGGCCCGCCAGTCCTGCCAGAGGAGGGGCCGCTGGCTGGCGGGGCCCAGCTGATCGAGGCAGGCCTGCAGGCTGGCCCAGCGCTCCCCCAGGGCCCGAGCCTCCAGCGCTCCGGCGGCCCCGGGGGGGAGCAGTCCCTGACCAAGGGTCCGGTCCAGCCAGCTGGCGGGGTCCGGCTCGGCGAGCTCAGCCTCAGGGGGCTGCGGATCGGAGAGCTCGGCCAGCCGCTGGCGCAGCAGGGCGGCCCGAGCCCGTTCGTCCAGTTCGAGCGGCTCCAGATCGTCGAGCCGCTCGTCCCATTCCCGGGGCCGCAGGCCCAGTTGCCGCAGCCAGCGGGCCTGGGGACGCATCAGCCAATCGCGCAGATCTTCAGCCGGATCGGCCACCACGGAGGACTCCGGCAGCCGATCGGGCATGGGTTGGGCCGCCAGGGGAAGGGGGGCGGAAGGGGTGGTGCCGTCGAGCAGGAGGCGGGTCTCCAGCAGGCGGCCGTCACAGCTGGCCGGGGGCTGTCCCGCCCGGGCCCGGAAGTTGGTCCGGTCCAGGGAGCTGGCGGCATGGGAGATGGTCAGCCCCTTCGCTCCCTCCCCCAGCTGGGCCTCCAGCCACTGCTGCCACTGCCGCACCGGACTGGCCGGCTCCAGATCCACCCCGGTGTGATCGTCCCTGCAACTCCAGCTGATCAGCAGGTGGTCGCGGGCCGAGAGCAGCGCCTCCAGCAACACGTAGCGGTCCTGGTCCGCCGGGCTGGGATCCCCCAGACGCCGGTCCATCTCCATCAGGTGGAAACCGGGCCGCTGGTTCGGACGGGGAAAGGCATCCGCGTCGAGGCCCATCAGCACGATCACCCGGTGGGGGATGGCGCGCATCGGCTCGAGGGCGCTGATCGTGAGGGCGCCGCTGCGGTGACCGAAGCGGCCACTGTCGGCAGAGAGCCGTTCATCCAGGACGGCCGCCACCACGGGGGCTTCCAGCTGCAGGTCACAGTTGCCGGCGAGCCGCAGCCAGTCGTCGATGGCGGCCAGCAGGGGGGGCCATTCCCAGGCCGTCTCCCCACCAGCGGCGAACAGGTCGTCGAGCAGATGGCGCAGCCGGGGACCCCAGTCGCGGCAGGGGCGGCCCAGCCGCAGCTCCCCGAGCCAGTGGCGCAACCGGGTGAGCAGATGCAACCAGCGACCCGCCAGCTCCAGGGAGACGGAGAGGGGCCAGGGGGCGGTGGCGCCGGGGGCCAGGCCGGGGGCGGCGGGCAGCACCAGCCCCAGCAGCAGCCGATCGATCGCCCAGGAAAGGCTATGGGTGGGATCGCCGCCGCGCTCGCGACCATCCAGACCCCAGCGGAAGCCGCAGCGCTGCAGTTCGCCGCTCAGGGCGGCGGCCTCCTCCGGCAGCAGGCCGAAGCGCCGCTGCAGGGGACGGGACTCCAACAGGGCTTCGAGGGCGGAGGCGGTGAGGCGCTCAGAGGCCAGTTCCAGCAGGGTGAGCAGGGTGCGACCGATGCCCGCCTCGCTCTGCTGACTGCGGTCGGTGAGCCGCCAGGGCAGCTCCACCCCGGTGGCGCTGGTGTCGCTGAACACGGAGGCCACCAGGGGGGCGAACCGGTCCACCTGGGGGGTCATCACCAGGATGTGGCGGGGTTCGAGGCTGGGGTCGGCGGCCAGCAGCTGGAGCAGGCGATCCCGCAGGATCTCGACCTGGCGCAGATGGCCGGGGCAGGGATGGAACTCCAGCGAATGGTCGCCGGGCCCCATCTTCAGGCGGGGCAGGAGCTGGGGATCGGCCAGCTGCTCCTGCAGCTGGGCCAGCAGCGGCGCGGGGGCTGGAGCGGGGCTGCCGGTGCTGGCCGTGAAGGCGGTGGCGGGAGCGAAGAACAGGTCCCGTTCCTCCCAGCTGCCCAGCTGGGCCTCGCCCGTGCCCTCCAGCAGCTGGTGGAATTCCCCCCCCAGCCGGCCAAAGCGGGCCTCCAGCGCCGGCGCCTCCAGCAACCATTCCGCATCCAGGGGACGATCAAGGGCTTTGGCGGCGCTGAGCTGATCCCGCCGCCTGGCGCAGCGCTCCCAGAGATCCCGGCAGGGGGTGAGCAGGAACAGCTCCACGTCCACGCTGCCGGAGAGGGCCTGGAGCAGTTCCACCTGCACCGGGGCCATGCTGCTCAGACCGAACAGCCGGATCGGTGTGCTGGAAGGGAGGCCGGTCAGGGGGCCAACGGATGCTCGGCGCCGCAGCCGCCGGATGGCCTCCTCCACCCGCAACCCGAAGGGTTCGCCGATCAGCCGTTGGCGCAGGGCGCGGTAGAGCAGGGGTTGCCACGACTGGGCCGGTGGCAATTTCGCGTGGTTCTCAGCTGTGGCAGTGGGAGTGGCAGTGATGGCCCCCTGCTCCCAGGCCCGCAGCAGGTCGGGGCGGTAGAGGGCGTAGTCGTCAAAGGCATCGGCGATGGCCCGCCCCAGCCGCCAGCTGCCGATGTCCAGGCTGCGGCTGAGATCCCTATCCAGCAGCCAACGGCGCAGGGGTTCCCCTTCGGGACGGGCGGCGATCTGGGGCAGAAGTTCCAGCAGGGGCCAGACCAGCCGGTTGGCGCGCCAGGGATCGGGATCTCCGGCCTCCTGGGTCTGCGGCGCCTGGGCCTGTGGCTCCTGGGCCTGAGGCTCCTGCGCCCCTGGCTCTGGCTTCGCTGGGCTGGAATCGTCGCTGTCCGATGCGGTGGCTGCCAGCACCAGGTCGACGATCTGCCGCAGCCGGCCGCCGGGGAAGGGGAAGCGCACGTTGGCCACGATGCCCCCCAGGTGGATGGCCAGCTGTTCCCCCAGCCAGCGGCTGGTGGGCCAGGTGTTGACCATCACCTGCACCTGCTCGAAGGGATCGGGCGGGGTGAGCAGCAGCTGGGTGGCGAGCAGCTGGGCGAGCAGTTCAGCCCGGTTGCTGCGGTAGATGGTCAGCAAGGGTTGGCACGGGGCGGATCAGCGGGCACCGACGCCCGGGGCTCGCTGCCCGACCAGGGGGGTGGAAGGGGGCAACATCGCGGAGGGCAGACCTTCGACACTGACCACCTGGCCAGTCTGGGGGCAGTAGGCGGTGAGCTGGCCCCCGTAGCAGGCCCCGGTGTCGATCAGCACGATCCTGCCGAGACGGCGCACTCCCGGACCGGGCGTATGACCCACCACCACGTCACCGAAACGGCCGTCGTAGGCCTGCCAGAAGGGCATGCGGATGGTGAGATGGGGTTCCCAGGTGTGGGGGTCGAAACCGGCGTGGGTGGCGACCCAGCCATCGCCGCGGTACAGGAAGGGAAGCTGGGCCAGCCGCACGCCCCACTGGCGGCAACGTTGATCGCCGAGCTGGCGGTAGGCGAGGCAGCGCTCCAGGTTGCGACGGGCCCCGGCATCGCTTCGGCCGAGATCCCTCACCAGCCGCCATTCATGGTTGCCCATCAGCCACACGGCACGCCCGGAACGCACCAGCCCCCAGGCGATATCCATGGAGGCCTCCACCCGGGGCCCGCGATTGATCACATCGCCCAGCAGGACGAGCCGGTCGCCACGCGGCAACCGATTCACCAGCTCCAGCAGGGCCTGATCACAGCCGTGAACATCCCCGATCACCCAGTGGCGCAACAGGGATTGAGGGGGACCCATGGGAAGCATGGCTACTTCTCCATCCTGGCCTGCCGCGTGCGCGGTTGTCAGCCCCGGTTCCTGGGGTGGCGGCAGGAGTGGTGGATCAGGATCGGAGAGGGGGGATCAGCACGGCTGAATCGCTGATACGGTGCGGCCTCCGCGGAGGGAAGGGCTATGGATCCGAAGGAGCTGACGGTGACGCAGAGGGTCAATGCCCTGGTGAAGGCCCTGAACGGGGCCAAACGCACCAACGAGGCCCTGGCCCGCTGCAGTGACGGCGAGCAGATGCTCGACGTGCTGCTGAATGCCTCGGCCAAGCTGGGCCTGGGGCTGAGCCGCCGGGATCTCAACAACACCCCTCCGATCCGTGACTGGATCTGGTGGAAGAACAAGGAGGCCCTGCTCACCATCGGTGACAGCAAGCCGAGGTATCAACAGGATGGCGGCCAGGGAAAACCGAAGGCAGCAGCGGATGGCGGCCAGGGAAAACCGGATGCGCCTGGCGATGAGGCTCCAGCCCGCAAGCGTTTTCTTGGGCTGTTCTGAAGCTTTGGGCAGAGGGTCTGGCCTTCCCTCTCCCCCCACCGCGCCTCCTCCTGCTCACCGAGCTTCGCGGCCGGTAGCGTTCCTTCATGGCCTCTGCCGCTGCCCAGCCGTTCCATCCGCTCGCCATCCCCTGGTGGCAGCCGCGGGCGCTGGAGCCCCTGGTGGATCTGGGTCCGGGACTGAATCCGCCGGCCTGCGGCCAGGCGCTGGCTCGGCTCTGCTCCGTGCCGGACCTACCGGCCGTGCTGGCCTTCAGGTCGCGTGGCCGGGGGCAGGACATCCGCACGATCCAGGAGTTGCAGGGACACGGCGATGTGAAGACCACGATGATCTATGCCCATGTGCTGAACCGTGGCCCGCTGGGCGTGAGCAGCTCCGCTGATTTTTTATACCAACAACGACAAGGTGTTTGCGGGTCCTCATACAATCGCTTCGCTGGGGACCTGATCATTGGGATCCACAGCTGGATCAGGGGTCATGCGATGTGGAGATCAGGCGAAGGCGACCGTATGGGGCATACGACATATTGATGGCCGGATTGAAATCGCCATCCAACATCCAGTTGCAGCAGCCTGGCGCAGGGGTTCACTTTCATGCCCAAGAGGCCCTGCCCGCTTCTACTCTGGAACGTTTTTCAGATGGAACGTTTTTCAGAATTCAGAGCTTAATTCGATTCAACTTCTATCCAAATCCAGCCTCGTGTTCGATACCATTCGGATGCGGTGATCGTGCTCGAACTTGCGGCCGATAGCCAGCTGATCACGATGAGTCCACCGGTGGCGAGAACAGCCGCCGCAACAGCCGCCTGCTCACCAGCCTGCAGAACTGTGCCAACCACGAGAGGGGCTGGGAATGGTCGAAAACTCTGACGCCTTCCGCTTGAACGATGGTCCCGTTGTTGTTTGGCGTCTGGAAATGAGGCAAGAGGCACTGGTCCACGAAGACAGGCAGACCACGATGATTGACCCCCATGCCTGCATTTCTGAACCAATGAATCGTTGGTTTTCAGCTTCATCACATCACGTCGTGCCAGTCCTCGTCGTCCTCGCCCTGGGGAGGGATCAGGCTGAGCGATACCGACACCAGGCCCCGGTCCTGCACAGGCACGCGGTACTGACGGCGGAGAGGTTCCTGGTTCGTCCATCGCCAGTAGTCCTCCAGCTCCGGCACGTTGTCAATCAGCCGTGTCAGAGCTCGGGCCGTGGCCTCCAGTCGCGCCAGTTCGTTCCGGCTGGAGGGAACCGCCATGAAATCGGGGTCGATGTGCAGAGGCACCGGGTAGGCGTCACCTGGGGCCACGGGCCAGCGATGGTGCTCAATCTCGGCCACCAGTTCGCGGCAGAGGGTGTCGAGCGGCTCGAAGCTGATGGCGTGCTGATGGGGCAGCTTGGCGGTGGCCAGCTTGCTGGGGTCAGGCTCCGTCTGGGCCAGGAGGATGAAACGTTGCTGATCCAACCGCGATTCAAACAGCAGCACCCCGTAGCTCTCCCCGGCCTGGCCGAGCACGCAGCCGCACCATTGCTCCATCGCCAGTGCCCGGCTGGTCACCTGAAACAGGCACTGGTCATCCGCAAACAGCGCCCAGGGCGCGCGGCGGTAGAGATCAGCGCAGGCATCGAAGAAGCTCTCCACCGAGGCTGGGGTGAGATCACCGTCCAGGTAGGTCGTCAGCCCCATGATCCCTTTCGCTTCCGGCAACGGCTCCATGGCCGGCAACTGCTGGAAGACCTCCTCGAGCTCCGCCGAGCGGCCCACCTTGGCGGGCACCCCGGGCAGCAGGCGCTGCACCAGCGGCAGCAGCGCCTCCTCGTCCACCGTGACCCGCAGCGGTGTGCTGCCGCTCCCGAAGCCGGCGGCCGGCTCGCCGATCGCCTGGAGCAGGGCGTCCTCCACGCCCGCCAACGGTTCGTCCGGTGTGCCGACGCCGTGGCCAATCACAAACCCGTGGCCATTGACCACCGCCGCAAAAACGGGCCGGAAGGCGGGTCGATCGCCATCGTTGATGAGCGCTGGCATCGTGCTGGTTCCCACCGCCCAGACCAGGTGGGCGGGCTGGGATTTTCCTCGGATGCTGCTGCGGCTGGGCATGGCGGGGCCAGTGGGCGGAGCAACCCAGACTTAGCGGATCCAGGCCATTCCCGCTCCAGGAGCGGATGGGGCGCTGGGGCTGATCCATGGGGAAGGGCCCCATGGCCAGGGGCAGTCGGCGGGGCACCACCGCAACCATGGCAACCACCCAAAGAATTCCCCGTCCTGGACCGAGGTGCGGCGAGCCTTGCTGCACGAGGGACCGCACCAGGGCCTATCCCAGCGGCAATGGATCTTCCGGCGGGCCCTCAATCGCGCCGACCTTGGGACCGGGGACTATCTGGCCAACCTCGCCCCATCCGATGGTCCCGCCACTCCTGAGGCAGTGGACACTCCTGAGGGGGTGGAATTCAACTCCGTGGTGCTGATTCAGCGACCAGACCCAGGCCAGGCGTAGCAGGTACCGGAACGCCGGATGCCTGGATGGGCGCGGTGGGGAAGTAGATCTTCGCGGAACTCTCAGACAGGCCCCGCTCCGCCCATGCTTTCGTTCCCGCTTCAGCGGTGGCACTGCTCGAAGAGCTTCTGCCACTGGCCCTGGCCATCGCGTTGCTCCAGGAAGCCGGTGGATCCCTTGCTCCACCATTGCCATTGCCGATCGTCGCTGTAGCGGGCTCCCGATGCCGACACCAGCTGAGGCAGGGTCACCCTGCGATCACCGGGCAGAAACAGGCGTACGAAGGAAAGGCTGTCATCGCTGAGGCGGCCGTAGCGCACCACCAGCTGGCTGCCACCGGCACAGCGATAGGGGATGGGTTCCCCCAGCTCCACCACCACCGCCGGCGTATCGGCGAAGCGGTTCTGCGCCCTGTCCGACCTGTCGGTGGAGGCTGCCCCCGGAAAGGGCGAGCCGAGCAGCGACATCGCACCGACGGCAAGGCCCAGGGCACACCGGACGGGCGGCCTGCTCAGCCTGGCGGTGCTCCAAGGCGCGCACAACGGGGTTTCAGGCCGCATGGTGTCTGTAGGCATCTGTCGTAACCGCTGCTCCTCACTTTTACCGGGCCCGTGCCGCCGAGTTGCGACCTGGAGGAAAGCCGCTTGTGCAGGTCTTCGGTCGCAATGATCCCTACGACACCGGCCATGGAAGCGTGGATGGCCTCAGCGATGCCCTCTTGGACATGGTGGAAGACGGACTTCTGACCCCGGCTGTCTACGAGCCATTTATCTTTCCTGTGTTCTATCGATCTCTGCAGGAGTTATTGCTACCCCCAGAGGAGAGCGGAGCGTCTGAGGCCTTCCGGGTCGACAAAGCTGAGGCTCGCGAGTGCCGTGTTCCCTTCAACGAGGAGTTTGCCCGCAGCGGGGACTCCCGCCTCTGGGCGGAGAGTTTCGCCGGATTGATCCGCGCCTTTTCAGAGCCGGTGGTGGTGGCGGCCTTTCCCTCCACTCCGGAACGGCCTCAGCTGGTGAATGAACTGTATCGACGCCTGGTGGCGCGATTCGCCTCCGATCCACACCGCAATTTCATTCTGTTTCGCTGGCTGTGTTTCTGACCCGTTTGTGATTCAATTCACTCAGAAGCATGCCCTGTTTTCATGGCTGGTTGTGCTCAAACCCATTGGCTCAGAACCAGGACTGGCCGGATCTATTTCTTGAGCCGTGGAACTGCCTTGATCACTGATCTTTTGGATGAAAGGATGTAAAGTGCCGGTCCTCCAGGCAGGAGATTCATGGCTCGGAAACCGGTTCAAGATTTTTTCTTGTTCTTGATTGGCGGATCTCTGTTTGTAGCAGGGATCTTTCTATTCACCAATCAAGTGATCGTGGGTTCTGGCTTCGGCTTTGGGTTTGGGTTGCATTCGAGGCGAGCCTATGGCCGGGGCTTTGGATCCGTTTTCCATGGGATATTCTCGTTTGGAAGAGGGCAGGGTTTCGGTCTGTTGATGATCCCCTTTGGAGCGGGGGTGGCCTTACTCCTGGCCGATACCTACAGGAAGCTGGGCTGGTTTCTGGTTTGGGCCTGCTCCGCAGCCATTGGGGCCGCAATTCTGCAGAGCCTGTTTTTCAGCTTCAGACCCGTCAGCCTTTGGAGCCTGATCTCGATGGTGTCCATGATTGGGGGCGGGGCTGGCCTGATGTTGAAATCACTGCGGGATTACCAGGGGGAAGAGCGAGATCGCGTGCAGAAAGATCTTGATAGTTCCCGCCAGGAATACAGCGAACTCAAGCAAGAGATCGAACGGCTGAAGAAAAAGCTGGACAAAGACACGGCCCCCGACCCTGACTGATCAGGACATGGGCCCATGGCAGTACCAATCCCATCACCAGGAAACCGGGTTGTAGATCCGCAGGGTGCCGAACCCCACCGGGCTGGCCACCGGATCGGGTCCCGCCGGCCAGGCGGTGACCGCAAACAGATAGGTATCGGCCTGGATGGGATTGGCCCAGGGCCTCAACACCACCGTCACCGTCTCGCCTGGCTCGACGGGCTCGGGGAAATCGATCTGGAAGCGACGCTCCTGTGGATCAAAGACAGCCTCCACCGGCACCGCCTGCCGTTCCCGCCGGGGTACCCCCAGAAAGGCCCGGGTCTGTTCCACAGCGAAGGGAAAATCCCAGTCCGCTCCACGGGTCTGCTGGATGGTCAGCCGGCCCAGCGGCGCCCCCGCCTGCGGTGAAAGCTTGATCGTGAAGTAGTAACGGGCTCCTCGCTCTCCAGTGTTGGTGGTGTAGCTGATCAGCTCCACCTTCCAGGGGGGCTTGCTGAAATAGGTGCTGCCCCGCAGCTCCAGGGCGCCCGCAGGAGGGGGAGCCACCGCTGCAAGGGACAGGCTGGCCGCCAGGGCCAGAGCCCTGGCGAAGGAGTACACGAACAGACCTCGGGGTCGACCCAGCTCTACAACCGGATCTGCATCGCCATCGCGGCGCACCACTAACCTCCCGGCCACCGACTGCCCAGCACCCGCCAGCTGGCCATGCAGACAGGCCTCCACCACAACATCAGCAGCAAAATCTACCGGCAGCTGGAAACGGATGGGGTCGTCGAAGCGATGGCCGGCTCGGGCTTCTACGTACGTGACCAGCAGAAGCCCCGGGAGATCAAACCGCCACCGGGCCTGCGGAACAAGGCCATTCCCGACATCGACAAGGAGGAGCGCCAGAGCGTCGACAGGCTGCTCAACGCGGGCTGCAGCCTGCAACAGACCCGCGAACTGCTGACCCGGGAGATCGACTGGCGACTCCGCTGCGGCGCCCGGGTACTGGTGAGCACCCCGCGGGAGGACATCGGGGCCTGCATGCTGATCGCCAAGAAGCATGGTGTGCGGGCCGGGGCCGTCGATCGCAACGACTTCCGCCATGAGCTCGACCTGCTGAAGGAACTCCGGGCCGACAGCTGTGTCGGTCTGGTGAGCATCAGCCCGGGCATCCTGAGGGCCGCCGAAGTGATTCTCCACAGCATGCGCGGCAACGAGTTGCTGGTGATGACGGCCCATCCGGATACCGGCAGCAGGCTGCTGGCCCTGCTCAGGGCAGCCAGCCATCTGCTGTGCGACCGTCCCAGCCTCCCCCTGGTGGAGCAGACCCTCCGTCAGAACCGTTCCCAGCTGATGCGGCTCCCTGTCGTCCACTGCGCCCAGAGTTAGCTGGGAAGTGCCACCATCGAGCAGTTACGCAAGGAGATCGGCCTGCAGGCCGTGGGATCCTGAAACGGATCGCGCCTCGCCCCCAGCGCCGCCTGGCGCCCCCTGATCGCCCAGCCGGAATGGAATGCTCGACGCCATCAGAGCCAACCTGGCCATCATCCGGGAACGGGATCCCGCAGCCCGGTGCACCCTGGAGATCCTGCACTGTTACCCCGGCTTCCACGCCCTGGTGCCGCATCGGTTCAGCCACCGCCTCTGGCGGCTGGGGCTGCCCCTGGTGCCACGAGTGCTCAGCCAGCTCGCCCGGCTGGGCACCGGAGTGGAGATCCATCCCGGTGCCTGGATCGGCCGCGGGGTGTTCATCGACCACGGCATGGGGGTGGTGATCGGCGAAACCAGCCTGATGGGCGACAACTGCCTGCCGTATCAGGGGGTCACCCTGGGGGGAACGGTCAAGGAGCATGGCAAGCGCCACCCCACCCTGAGAAACAATGTGGTTGTGGGGGCCGGAGCCAAGGTGCTGGGGGCGATCACGGTGGGGGCCAACACGAGGATCGGAGCGGGCTCCGTGGTGCTGCGCAACGTGGCCCCCGACAGTCCGGTGGTGGGCATTCCCGGTCGGGTGATCCATCATCAGGGTTGCGCATCGATCCCCTGGCCCACTCCGCCCTGCCGGATGCGGAGGCCATCGTGATCCGCAACCTCATGGAGCGGATTGGTGTGCTGAAGAGCGAGCTCACCCGGCTGCAGTCCTGCCTGCGGGAGGTGGCGGCCGGCAGGCCGTTGAGCGAACCCTGCGGATGGCGGTCCCAGAGCCTCAGGGACCGGGAGATCCTGGAGTTCCTGGGCGAATCGAAAGGGCCCCTGTCCCCAGGGTCCCGGCCTGTGGGCGGAAGTCCCTCGCCGGAGCAGCCATCAACCGCTTGGGAGAAGGGAAACAGTGTGGATACGGCCCCCACCAGGAACCGGACCGACGAGCTCAGCGCCAGAAACCAGTGATGCTGAAATTCCCTCGGGCCCTGTGGAAAAATCGTGAGTTGCTCTGGGTGCTGACGGAGCGGGAAGTGGCCGGCCGATACCGGGGTTCCCTACTGGGTTGGGCCTGGACGCTGCTGACACCCCTGCTGATGTTGGCGGTGTACACATTCGTTTTTTCCCAGGTCTTCCAGGCCCGCTGGGAAGACCTCCAGGACCAGGGATCCCTTGGTTTTGCGATCAACCTCTTTGCCGGCCTCCTGGTGTTCAATCTGTTTTCAGAATGTGCCAACCGGGCTCCAACACTGATCCTTGAGAACACAGGATTCGTGAAGAAAGTGGTGTTTCCCCTTGAGGTGCTTGGCGGGGTGATTGTGGGAGCGGCTACCTTTCATGCCCTCACGAGCCTGGCCGTGTTGGCGCTCTTCCGCATCGTAGCCAGCGGTGGCCTTCCCCGAACATTCCTTTGGATTCCGTTTGTGTGGTTGCCCCTGCTGCTGGGCAGCCTTGCTCTTACCTGGTTGTTGTCAGCCCTGGGGGTATTTCTTCGAGACACGGGGCAGATCGTGGGCGTACTTGTCACCATGCTGATGTTTCTGAGCGCCGTGTTCTATCCTTTAAGCGCCCTGCCTGACCGCTGGCATCCCTTACTGATGCTCAACCCACTGATCACGATCATTGAGCAGACACGCAGGGTGGCTGTCAGTGGCCTGAACCCCAATGCTTCCTATCTCATCCTCGGCACATTGCTAGGACTTGTCCTTTGTGAGGCTGCCTACCGCAGCTTCCAGAAGGCCCGTCGAGGATTCGCCGATGTCCTTTGATTCCTCCATGGACAGGCCCCGTGAATCAGTGGTCCTGAGGGTGGATCAACTGGCCAAGTGTTATCGCATCTACGAAAAGCCCCGTGATCGCATACTGCAGGCCTTCCTCGGGCAACGCCGAAAGCTCTACCGAGAATTCTGGGCGCTTCACGACATCAGTTTTCAGTTATCCCGTGGCCATACCATTGGCATCGTGGGCCGAAACGGTTCAGGGAAGAGCACCTTGCTTCAGCTCATCTGTGGCACTCTCACCCCAAGCCGTGGCAGCGTGACCGTAACGGGCAGAATTGGGGCCCTTTTGGAGCTGGGAAGCGGTTTCAACCCTGAATTCACCGGTCGGGAAAACATCTATCTGAATGGCACGGTGCTCGGCTTGAGCAGGCGCCAGATCGATGAAAGGATGGATTCCATATTGGCTTTTGCCGATATCGGCGTTTTCATAGATCAGGCCGTGAAAACCTATTCCAGTGGGATGAGCGTAAGACTTGCCTTTGCGGTACAAGCTCATTGCGACCCGCAGATTTTGGTGGTGGATGAAGCGTTAGCCGTAGGCGATGAACTATTCCAAAAGAAATGTTACACCCACCTGGAGAGCCTCAAGGAAAAAGGCACTTCCATCCTGCTGGTCACCCACAGTTGCCCCCAGATCAACCAGCACTGCGATGAAGCCATCCTGATTCACAAGGGGATCATGAGGCTGATCGATGAACCTCAAAACATAACAGCTCTCTACCAGCGACTGATCAATTCCTCTGATGAAGAATGGAAGCAAGTCGTCGATGGATACCTGAATAGTAGCAAGGCAACAAGTATAGAAAAGCAAGCGATCGGAAGTTCAGGACATGGGACAATGGAGCCATCCCGGCAAGCCGCAACCGCCTTGGAAAAGGCCTGGTTCGACCCTCATCTCGCCCCTGAATCCACCATGATTTATCCCGATCATGGGGCAAGAATCGAGGATATCACTGTTTTCGATGCAAGGGGTGTAAGGGTCAACAACATACCCTGCGGCGAAGGTTTTTCCATCCGTTTTCAATATTCTTCCAGCTCCCAGCTTCATGCAGTGAGCCTAGCCTGCCACATCGCCAACCATACCGGCAGCCGCATCACTGGACAATCCCTTCCCCGAGAGCAGGCGCAAGGTATCGATCTGCCTGCGCATTCCAAATGGGAAGCTTTCTTCCACTTCGCAGGCAGCCTTTGGCCTGGCGTCTATTTCGTCGGTGGCGGCATAAACAATACCAAAAACTCTGATCATCGCTTTGTCCATCGCGTGATCGACTACTTGGCACTGCGCATCACTGCAAGTGAACCACTGCTACAGATTGGCGGTGCCAACCTGGCCAGTCGTCCACCAGAGATAGTGGAACAACGGGTGGAGTGATAGTGGAGCAGAGCGTAGAAGCTCTCAGCTGATTGAAGCAATCTCAGACGCTGACCTCCTGGGCAATCTGAGGCTGGAACATGAACATCGAATAGATCACGTTGCGACGAATCTGGGTCATCATGTCCAGGAAAACGAAAAGATCCCGTCGCTGCTGAGCAATTCGCGCCAGAACTTGCCGACTACGGCGGCCATGCCCCAGCAATCGACGGTGTTCCTTGCGCAGCCAGGCACTCAGGTGCTCATTGAGATAGCTGAACAACCTGGGCTTCAGTTCAGTTGGATAAAACCGTCCGTAATACTGAATCCAACCACTGAATCCAACCCCGCAGGATCGGATTCAGACACCGGGCGATCTCTTCCAAAGGCAAAAGCATCCGACGTCGCAGATGCATTCGCCTGATCCTCTTCCGCATGCGATTGAGCGCCTGCGGACTCACCGCTGGGAGGAAGCTCGTCACGATCTCCCTATAGCGATTTCCAGCCATATGTGGCCGTAAGCAGAAGCCGGGAAACGTGAACTGGATCTGAGGGTACTGACCCCGGCGGCTGCTGTCCTTGCAGTAGAACACTGGGTCTGCTGTGGGTTCAGCTAAAGTCCGCAGGATGCAAGTCGCTCCCGCAAGGCATCCATGAGTCGTTCAGTCTCAGCGCGGCTGTGGCAGTGGCAGATCACATCGTCTGCATAACGCTCGAACGGGATACTAGGACAAGGGCCCTGTGTTTTCGTCCAGGAGCGGAGTGGCCTGATGGGCCGGGTGTTCCGGGTCTACAAGCTGCGGACGATGCGCCAGGCCCAGCCGCACCGGAAGAACCGCCCCGTTGGACAGTGCAGGGCGATCAGCGCATCACCCGGGTGGGCTGGTTGTTGCGTCGGGTTCGGCTCGACGCACTGCCCCAGCTGCGCAACGTGCTGCGGGGCGAGCTGACCCTGATCGGTCCGCGCCCGGAGAGCCCCGAGCTGGAGCAGCGGATCCCCCACTACCGCAAGCGCCATTGGATGCCTCCTGGCCTGAACGGCTGCGCCCAGGTCTGTGCCGCCACACCGCCTGCGTCAAGGAGGCGGAACTGAAACTGAGCTAGGACCACTACTGCCTGCGCCACTGGTGCACGGCTCTTGACCTTGTGATCCTGATGAAGACGATCAAGACCGTGCTGAAGGCCAGAGCGGAGTGATGCCCGCAGGCAATGGGGGAGATCACTCCTCGAAGGGAGCGTGGGGAACCGCTGGTCGGTGTCGGATCATCCAGAGAAGGAACAGCACCTTCCTGGCCAGGCTGTCCAGGGCCATGGGCCGCCTGGCCCGCTCTCGGTGATTGGACTGCGGGCACGACTTCCAATGCCTGGCTGGATCCAGGGGAGGCGGCGATGAAGCCAGGACGATGGCTCTTGCCTGATAAAATGGAAGAAGTGATTCCTGTGTTTTCTTCATCTGAGCATGGGGTATTGAAGGGTGAATGGATCATTTGCTCACCATGTCTGGCTCATTGACAGGCTTTCAATGGCATCAGTTACGGTTCACCATGCCTAAGATTATTTTAACTGGTGTTGCTGGGGTAGGAAAAACAACCCTGGCCCGATGCCTCGCTCAAGCCCTATCAGCGAAGGAAGTTATCGAAGAAGAATACGGTTCTCTTCTTCGATTCAAGAAAGGGACCGAAGAAAGTCAAAAAATAGCAATCTTGCGCAAGAAAGCCACCCAGTGGTTGCAAAGTAGAATCAACTTATGCATCTCTCCGGAGAGCGACTTCGTGATGGACCGAGGCCCAATGGACATCCTTCAATTTCACTTGTTAGAGGATTCTATCTTGAACATGAGTGGAAGAGGCTTTTTCAAGTTGCTCATCAGGCATTGACCCATGTCGACCTTGTCGTTATCCCACTATTGGAATCAATGGAACAGAATTCCATTGATAACAGAAACGAGGATGGTATCGAGCGTGCTCCTATGATGATGATAAATCTTAGGAACCAAGCCCTGATTATTGGGCTCTGTTTTCAACTTCTTCCAGCATCAAAAGTGCTGCTTCTGCCTCGGCAGCCCTGCAGCACGGAGGAGCGCGTTTCGTTGATTCAACGCAGACTCGACAAGCTGAGGAATTGAAATGTAAACCTATGCTGGTTCCAAGCGGCCAACATCCCATGTACATGACATGAGCCAACGATATATATTATTCTGCCAGCTGCAATGCATTAGAACGTCAATCTGAGAATTCCATGGCTCGACAGCAAAACCCTGAGACAGAGGGAAAGAAATAGAGACATCGTCAATATAACAATACGACGACCTCAGAGACGAGTCAATTCAACATAATCGAGCTCCCATTCCAGCTGGAGATGTTGGGGCATTCTTGTAACACCTATCTCATGAGTGAGCACGTCGATGATTTCCTCATCGCTGACATCTTGAATGCAGAATAGGTGTTTGCAGAACAACGCCATATCGTGGTCATTGTTGAAGATCCATGGGCACGTTCTAAGACCTGGATTGGAAGGCTTCAATTGAGCAGGGAATGATTCGCTATGCCAGTCTCTATAAAGTCCCCTGTGTCCTGTCGTTGTATGTCTATCGACGAAACCATCGAGAAAAGTGCGAATACGGCTATTCTTCCAGACATCTGCTAAATGAATGACTCCTCCCGGCAGAATATGACGCGATAAATTCTCCAGGAAGCCGGTAAGATCTTCCATGTGGTGCATGGCGGCAAGACATACGGCCCGTTGGCAGGAGGCACCCAGATTCCAATCCTCTAAAGGTTTTACATGCTTGACTTCAGATTTCCATGGAGCGGAAAAGTCGAGGGATATTACCTCGGAGATTTCAGGGATAATCGTCTTGATATATCCACCTAATGAAGGTACATCAAGAACGTGTTCGCCAGTGGACAAGGGCCTGTAGCGGAATAGCTCAAGAAATTCGTTCTTGCGTGCATAGGGAAATTGACTCATCGCCAAGTGATAGGACTTACCTCTCTCCTGAAATATTGCTTCGTAAGAATTCGAGAAAGCTGTAGTGATGAGCATCCTGATTAACAAACGCTGCTCACATAAGCATAGCATTCAGGCATTCATGGTTCACGAGCATTGATCCTTTCCATGAATTCCGCAAGGCCCAGATTTTTCAATGTCTCAGCATCAAATCCACTGTACACATTTCTCGGTATCGTATTGGGAAGACCCGTCGCGGATACGGTTTCCATGGGGAGGATTAACAATCCCTCGTCAATGGTCTTGTCAATGAGGATTTGATTGAGATCGTCGTAGACTCTGATTCTTGGAGGATTCTCTCGGGTCGGCTGCAGAAAGTCTGAAATGATAGGTTGCAGGTTTCTTGAGACAGCCAACACTCGATAATGGTGCCGGTTCAGAAGTGCGCGGAGAAGGCGGCTCAGGCGACGGCCTGTTTCGCTTTGCGCGCTGCTGAGGGATTCTGATGACACGATCATCAAGTCCAATGTGCAGCATGGCTTGGATTCAAAGGACAGTGCATCAACGACAAGACTCGCTCTCTCTTCCAGGAGTTGTGGCATACCATTGAGCTCAATCACGACACCCTTGGTTGTTGAAGGATCTTCGCAGATGTCGCTTGTAAAATAATCGATTCCAAGTATATTCATACTCAGGAATGCTGCGATGCGGACGGACATATCAGCAATGCTCGGATGCACATGTTCGGTAACATCCGTTCGCATACCACCTGTGCTCAGATTCGCCTTCCCCCTCAGGCGGAGAGTTACTCCTTTTGTCAAGATATCATCGATGGCCAAACCGGCCTGCTTGACTCTGTCGATTACTTCTTCGTCAATCTCAATTTCCCCAAAGACACCCGATCGCCATTTCTGCCGTCGTTTTTCGCTGTTTACCTGATCAATCAGTCCTGCAACGGTCTGCACGCCATCACCTGTGACCGATGGTGGGTCTCTTCTTATACATTTTGCAAGCCGGCCATTCACCACGGTAAGTCGATGATCGGATCCGGAAACTTGCTGTTCAAGTATTGCATGCCCTCCACACATTGAAGCAATTCGATCGTAAGACTTCAGCGCTTCATCGGTCGAAAGGATATCTGTGGTGACTCCCTCGCCACGGTCACGATTGGGGGGCTTCAGTACCCAGGCTTTACCAGCCACTTGGGGAAAGATTCGGATAATGTCATCCTTATTCATGATATTAATCTGCCTTGTTGTGGGGATACCAAGCTCTCGGAGAACCCGATTTGTGAGTCGTTTATCTTGACAGACTGTGGCACCAATATGAGAATCCCTATCAGTACATGATGAGGTCAGAAGGTGTCCTCTGGAGCCTGTGCCGAGCATGAATAGCCGTTGTTCGCCTTGGATCTGTGTATAGGGTATTCCTCTATCTTTTGCCACCATTAATATGGACTTAGTAAGCCGATGATGGCAACAACTTCTTACCTCGCTCAGTAAACGGTCAAACTTTGAGTTGACGAATGGCTGTTTCTTAGAGGCCTTCAGCTGGCCTATAGTCGTATTTTGAAGACTTACTTCAAGCATGTTGTGAGCGCAGATCAATGCCCTGCCAAGGATGGAAGGAAACAACGATTGGTAGAAATAAATTGAACATTTCTGTCCTCCAATTTGAACTTGTTTCGATAGTACAAGCTCTATCTCCGCTGGTGCGATCAAGCTCGCTGCGAGGATGCTGATCATGTCTGTGGCGGTGGATTCCTGCTCCGAATTCAGTCGCGCCAACGTGGAAGCAGAGAGATCACGAGCCAAAGGGAAAAATTCCCCTATTCGCCGAAGTACTGGATGCCATTGACCCACAGCCAATCCTGGCTGTGGAAATGATTGACTCATCAACCATCCCGGACCATCACACAGGAGCCACCGACCGGTAATCTCCCTCAATTCAATCCCTCGAAAAATGTCAGTAAGCACTGGTTAATCAGAATAGGTAATACGATCTAGTCGTGGTTGCGAAGGTAGAAAAGCCTTTGAGGTTAACAACCAGACGTCGATACTGCATGGGCAGTGAGATGGTCATGAACGAGCTGGTTGGCTATATTCAATGATTTCTGGACACAGTCCACAACATCATTCTCATCCGGGAAGTTGACAACTTCGAGCATGGCAGATTGCTCCGGGTCCCGCCAACTCTGAAAATCCTTCGGCAAAGCGTCGATGTTCACCTGGCAGCCAACCACGCCAGCCTGCTCGAGTACCTCCTTCAGCAGCAGGATAAACAGGTGCAGTATATTACTATCCGTAATAATGGCATCGGGCATGGAAATTGGAAGTTTATTGCGAGTAGCCAGATACTGCCGTATCCAGGTAAATGGGATGCAGTGAATTCTCTGCAAGGAGATAGAAAATCGATATCTTCGTCCCTTCGAGGTGACGCTGTGATCAGGTAAGATCCGAAATCTATGGGATGGAGCCGAGTCAGGATACCGAAAGAAATGGAGCTGATGATCAAACCAAGTACGAAAATCCTGAGCTAAGAAATTATAGAATACCTTGCATCCTGCTTGGCTATGAGCGATCTCATCCACAACATCTTCCTGGGCACTGGAAAAGTCTTTCTCAAGGAAAATAGCAGTGCAGGCATCAATGGGTAGACCATGATCAATAATATAGTCGTGGGAACTACAGAGGATCAATGCGTCAGTGGAGGGACTCAGCAGCAAACGCTCGCTGGTCTTGTTTCCCTGACTATCACCTGCACTCTGATCAGCTATCTGCTGGCCATCCACAGGAACGATGGAAGCTGTGAGCTTGATCTTCTCCTGTAGGTATCGTTCCAGAGTGGATGTAATTCTGGATTGATACTCTGTTTGACCAATCACAACAAAAACAGGAATACGACCATGGAAATCCGAAGGGAAGATCGTATGAAGAACTAAGGAAGCGTCTCCCGCTCCAGAGATTCCCGGGGTCACATTAATTTCAATGACTGCTGACTTGGTGACTTTCCATGATTTGCTGATGTCTGGGATAATGAAATCAATCCCTACTGAGCTAAGCCGCAATGTCTTGGCAATCTCTAAAGCCATTTCCATGTTATCAGGATGGACAGAGCTGGATACATTGTGAAGGGCACCTCCCTTGGCAAGGTTGGCAACGCCGCGTAAAGAGATTACCTGTCCATCCGGAACTACACTTGAAAGAGATAGCGAATAGTTGCTTTCGATATGGCGTATAAGCTCTTGATCTATAGTGATGATTTCTAGGTATGAATCTTGTCGATGCTTGCCTTCTCTTCTGCGAACGTTCTCCTTATCGATGAGCCGGGTTAGGTCATCTGTACCATTTCCGATTACAGAGGGGGGGATGCGGTTATATACCCAAAGAACCTTTCCATTTACAATACTGAAGCGGTGATCCAGTCCGGGGATGTAGTCTTCAATAAGAATCTGCGTGGCTCCTGATAGAGTCGCAAAGTTTACGGCTGCCTCAAGTTCAGTCGAGCTCTTTATATTCACAGTGATGCCCGTCCCCCTGCCGAGGTCATTGGGCTTAATGACACACGGGAAACCGATGATTCTGGAGCCTTGTACTGCCTGCTTGAGGCTGTTGATCAATATGGCGCGAGTCGTAGGGATGCCTAGTTTTGAAAGAAGTTGGATGGTGGCAACCTTATTGGCAGCTATTCGGTACCCGGTGAGGCTATCAGCTTGGGATGCGATTTCAAACATGTGCCGTCCTTTAACACCTTGCCCGATCTGTATTATGTTCATGGTGTGATTGACACAATAAAAGCCCAGGTTTCTACGTCGCGCTTCGGCGATCAGCATGAGGTTGATATAGTCAACCGACCGGGGCAATTTTGCGAGTCTGATTATTTTCTGGATATAAATATCAAAAGCACCGGCCTCAACAGTAGGGAGATCAAGCACCCCAATCAACACCTGTCGTGTGAGCTCTGGATAGGCGTAGCCCATACATACCCATTGTCTCTCGCCCTCGATTCCTGTGCGCCAGCCAGGCTTCTGTCTGGCCTCGATCCTGGAAGCAACGATGCCTACAGCCTGGGACAGGGAGATCGGCGTGTCTCCAAAGGGTTGCTGGCGGGCCAAGCCTGCTGCCTGGAGTATTTTCCAGACTGTGGTGCTAGCGATGGCATCCTGATGCTTAGAAAACGTGAGCAGCATCGATGGGAGTCCAAGATACTTGCTTGGACCGGCAAGCCTCAAGACCTCTACACCACCATCGGCGTCTCTGCGCATGGGATCGTTGCAAGCAACCCAGCCTATTCCAGATTGCCTGCACGCCGATCCTCCATGCTGCTGCCCTACCCTGAGCGTGAGGTTGCTACCTGGCCCCCGTACAGGTAGCAAGATGAAGCTTTGTGAACTGGACGGGCGGTGAGCAGCAGTTCGCCGTTAATGTCGAACTAAATCTACCATTTCCAAATGCCAGTTCCGGCTCCCAATCCCATCGTCAACCAGCAGTTCCTCAGTGATGACGGGGTTTGGAATTTTTCTGATCAGGCAGACAGCGTTAATCTGAGTAACTTTTCTGACTCCTACGGGCAGCGTATCCGCATGTGGGGAGGCAACGACTTCGTCATCGCCTCCACGTTCAATTCTCCAGGATACGACAATATCGTCAATGGTAACCTTGGTAATGATCTACTTGGCCTAACCGATAATGGTGCCAATACCCGGGAATGGTTCCTGGGAGGCAAGGAATCAGATGATCTTCGTGGCAATCAAGGTGATGACTGGGTCAATGGAAACAATGACGATGATTTTGTTTTCGGTGGTTCTGGGAATGATATCGCCAGAGGGGGGAAAGACAACGATAGTATCTTTGGAGAAAGTGGTAATGATATTTTAATCGGTGACTTTGGCTCTGATTTCTTGTACGGACAGTTTCTGCTTGGCCAGTTCACGCAGAATAGATTCATCCTCCGCACGGATCAAGCCACGATTGATGGAATCTTCTACAATAATCTTACCGGCAATCCCGCAGAAGCAGATACTATTGTTGATTTTAATCTTTTCGGAGATAAAATAGTTATTCCTGGAGTCGCTTCCTTTGCAGAACTCAACTTCATGGATGCGAGCTTACATGGCTTTGCCTCGGGAACCCTTGTATCAGCAGAGTTTGGTGGTATTGAGCAGTTTATTGGCTACATTGCTGATTACAATATGGCTACAATGTCAAATCCAAGCTACTATGTGGTCGGGCAGACTGCCAGTAACTTTTATAACTCCATCAGTCCTGACAGCTTCCTGACAAATCCCAGCCTTTTCAGTACCGTCTGATCAACACCGTCTGATCAACCCTGTCTGAATATAGTGCAACAATATTCAGACAGGGTTGCATTCACTTTTGCCGGAATCTTTTTTTAATAGTGTATAATCTGTGTACGAGTCAAGGATTCAAGAAAATTCTCTGTTGTCCGATGATTTCTAGCTCTTGAGCTCAAGAGTGTAAATAAAAAGGCTGGAGCCTCGAATGGAAGTCCCCATATTTGAAAGGTATACAGGTCAAGCAGGAAGACTGCTTGGTCAATATTAGCATTAAGCAATATCTCGTTGGGGTGATGATAGGGGACAACCTGGATGTTGGGGAGAATAGCTTCTCTATGCTGGTAGAGCACACTGTCTATGGGGCAGGCAATCGTCTTTAGTTTTCGATCGTTGAGAGATTCTTTAATCGGCTCAACATCTTTGAGCTCGTTAATCCGTTTTTTATCTACAAGGACAACTGCAAACTCATTGAATTTAGTGATGTACTTAGCCGGAAAAAGAGCATCAAAAAGTGAATCAGCTCGCTTCAGATTCATCTGAGGCATCGCATTGACTTCAATAAAACAGCCTGGTCTTTCTGGCCTGAACTGAGAAATATCATCACTTAAGTAGTCAATACCAAGAACAGACATCCGGAGTGTAGTAGCCACCGCCAAACACATCCGCTCCACTTCGGGGTGAACATTATGGCTGACATCCGTAGTGATTCCCCCAGTGCTCACGTTGGAATTCCCTCTGAGAATAATTTCTTTGCCTGAAGAAACTACATCATCAAGCTCATATCCATGTACGGCAAGACGTTGGATGACTCCGTATCGATTGCAATCTGACCGGATACTCCGTCCAGTTCGCGTTTTTGTTGCCGATATTTATTCTCTTGAGAAATCATATGGCGAGCGCTTGCTATTCCATTGCCAATGATACTTGGAGGGTCTCTACAGATGGCATATCGAAGCTGGCCATCTATCACCGTGATTCGATGATCTTTTCCCGAGACATGCTCTTCTATGAGCACATCGTCTCGAATTAGTTTTGCATTTTTAAATGCGGCTTTAAGTTGTATGCTATCTTTTATCCCTACGGTAACTCCCATGCCACGCTCTGCGTTGGCTGGCTTTACAACACAAGGAAATCCGATTCGTTGTTGCGCGAAAGGTAAGAGTTCCTCTCGACTAATCTTGACTTGCTTGGGAGCAGGTAGTCCTAATTGGCGAAATAGAGCATTGCTCTTTTCTTTCCGATTACAGATCACGGAACCAAAATGTGAATCCTGGTCGTTTCCTGTCATGGAGACTAATCGACTACCGCTACATGGGCCGATGCTATAAATGCCGCTGAGCGAATCAAGCAAGATAATGGGAGAACCCATTTCAGTGGCACGTTTTAGCAATAAGGCCATAATTTCATTGTTTCGGCAGTTCTCTGTATCTCGCAGGAATCGAATAACTTTAAACTAAGTATTTTACCTGGATCATTGACGATTCTGTCATCAGCGGCAGTTTGAGATACTGCTGTACCCCTCAGGCTGAAAAGAATAACTTCGGCAGCCAGATGGATTGCTTGTCCGCAGATTTCATGCTGGGTCGATCCGAGCCAAAGAGTACCAGCAGGCATTGATGGGTTGATCGCATAGGGTATCAGCAAGTCCACAGGGGCCGGTTGCATCAGTACCCAGGCGATTTCACGGAGCACCTCTTTCGCGCTCGTGCAGGTGGTCAACATATCTGGATATTTTTTCTCAGCCTCCAGGATGGGAAACTGCTCCCTGATCCATTGCCCTATTCGGGGCCAACTGTGATTCTGTTCAGAACCAGGTTCACGGATCTATGCCTCCCAGGCTGGGCCCGTACACCAGGGATTAGGGCCTGTGTATTCATGCAGCAGGAAAGACTTGGAGTCTGATCTCATCTGGAAGAATCTGGATTCATGGTTGTACTTTCTACATCTGTTTGATGTATATTGCACTGAGATGAAGAATGAAGGTTCATAAGCTAGCGATCGAGATGGAACACACCTTGTTCATTGTTTCATCTGCCTCCATCTCTGGCGTCGAAGCCCGTGTGATGGCTGCACCTGTCATTAGGTAGGAGTCAGAGTGGTTCTGAAATCCACATCTTAGGACTTGGGAAAAAGAAAATTTACCATTTGGACGGATAACTCCAGCTAAACCAAAATATGGACCTCGGTCAAAGTCTTCATGACTAGCAATGAATTGCATACCTTGGTTGATTGGCCACATACCATAGGGGAAAATACTTTGGATGCATTTAGCAATCGTTGTATTTTCATTAGGCTGACATCTGAATTGGGTCCAGCCGTGCAAGAGGCTTGGTAGAACCATAACACGAAGCATGCTTTTCTTCGTAGAGCCAAGACTACATAATTCCCGATAAATAGTCCGTATAGAGGACTCATGTTCGTACTTGATCCTAGGGCTGGAAATAAATGCCTTGAGTTGATCAGAAAGCCTGAAGGATGGATTGATTCTCCAGGTTCCAGAAAGCTTGTGACATTGAAAGGAAGCTCGTGTTCCCTCAGCCAGGAGCTCTGGAGACTGACCGGCAAAACTAAAGTTATCATCTGAGTAGTAAAAGCTTCGCGATACAGGGTGGCGGCAAGTGTCAGAACCAAATGTCCACAGAAGGTCAAGCTTTTGCTTTGTTGTGAAGCGTCTCGCAAGCGTTAACCTTTCCATGCTTCCACTGTCGATGAGAGTCAATATTTCATTGACAGATTTCATGTAGGCACTCTTTTCCTCTGCACTGTCCAAACTCTTCGGATCGATTATGCATGAAGGTAAATGTGGAGAGCATGGTACATCCTCTGGCTCAGGTAAGGAGTAACTTGATCCTTCAGGGATATAGGAACAGGTAGAACCCTGGAATTCAAGCAGAACCTGCGGAACAAATAAGTGTACAGGATGGCATGGCAGATCTTTTCCACTGTCTCAGCTCACCGGTGGGATCAAACCCAATATAGCCAAGGATCCAATTGTATTTATACTTCTGAAGGAATTCATATAAGGCTGTCCAGAATCTGGGTGGGTCTGTATTTTGTCTGTTGTCCATCCCCGCCTTTACACCAATGCCAAGGATGCAAGATCTATGGTTTCCGTAGCACATTATGTGCTTACCATTAAGTTGATGCTGGTGGTAACGAAGGAAGTGCTTTACCCTAATTCTTGCATCAATAGTGGGGTTCATTGGAGGCAACCACGGCCGTTTCCGAATTAATCATGTTGATAGCCTGTTGATAGTCAAAGATGACAGGTTCTCCCGCTCCTTCCATTAGTTGGTTCAGCCTCTCTAGGGGAATTGGTTTGCTAAATTGACTAAATCTCATGGAAAGCCTGAGCTTCATCTGCTCTATAGTAAGGCTTTGAAATAGCATCCATTCACTCTGGCTCATGGTCGCTCTAT
>CALOCJ010000007.1:0-138591 GCA_942491925.1 Synechococcales cyanobacterium | reverse complement strand
CCTCCATGACCATCGTGGCCCTCAACTCCAGGGGGCAGCTCCCCATCCCCAGCCAGCTGCGCATCACGCTCGGCCTCATCAGGCATCAGTTCGGTACGACATCCCTCCAGTGCCGCAAGTACCGCTCGCTGCACGGCAGCACTCTTTTTGTTGTCAGTCGTGGCCTGGATCAGGCGTTCAGCCGGGTGTCATGGCACAGCTGGGAAGCCAGCCGCCGGGGGGCTGGAGATCAAGAACATCTGGCCTGCGGGAGCCGCGGCAGCCGCGGCCCGAGATCAGATAACACTCGCCCCGGTAAGCCCACACCCGCAGGTCGCCCCAGAGCCGCCCATCCTGCTTGGCTCCAGGGAGGGGCAGTGGGGTTTTGGGCACTCTGCGTTGGGCCACGTACTCCACCCCCTTGCGCAGCAGGCGGCGCAGGCGCCCTCGGCCCACATGGGCGCTGGGGAGCAGACTACGGCTGGCGTAGCCGCACGCTGGCTTGAAGACCAGCTCCTGCTTGCGCAGCATCAGCTCCTCGATGGTCTCCTCCGTCACCAGGCGGGTCTCGGGAATGTGGGCACGCAACAGGGCCCGCTCGTCGGGCCGCACGCCAAGCTCTCCGTCACGGTCGGGACGGGAGAGAGCCTCGAGCAGCCGCTTGTCGCTGCGAGTCGCATAGGAGAACGGGTTGGGCGCCACGTACACCCGCCCCTGTCGGTAGGCCGAGCGATTGACCACGAAGCCGACGACCTGGCCCCCCAGGAGCAGGTCGTGGCCGTTCCAGCTGAGCGCTGCCGGGCTGGAGACCACAGTGCCGCAACCCCGCTGACGCAGCAGATCACGCGGCAAACCCAGCTCGTCTCGAAATTTTCCCTGGGTGAGGGATGCGGGATCATCCAGGATCAGGATGAGTCCGGCCCTGGCCTCGTCGCAGAGGCCCGCCCGCTCCCTTTCGATCATTCCGACCAGCCGCTCGTTGAAGACCTCCACGCTCGGGGGTGGCTCCACCCGCCAGCGCTCGGGCGTCCCAGGCGGGAGGTGGAAGGCCCAGGCGCTGAAGAAGCACACCTCCCCCCCGTGGCTGCCGCCCATAATCGGCGGCCGTGGCAGTCACCCCCATCCTCCAGCTGGAGCGTGAGGTGACGCGATCGAAGACACGAACGAACGCGCCGATCTCCGCAAGCACCCCGGCGGGGATCTGCTGGGCGACACCTGCCACCGAAAATTCAGCCGGTACCCCGGACATGCCGGAGGCCCGAAGCGCGGCGAACAGGCGGGTGTTCCGATCTTCCGTGTCCTTCCCCATTGCGGCCTCGGGCGTGGGGCTTCAGTGACACTCCACCTCGGCCACAAGGGATGGAATTCCAACTCTATCCATGAGGGTTATACCAGGCACCGTTCAATCCGAATGGCTGGCAGCAACTGAAGCCCACCAAGGGATCTCACTCATTTTCAGCTCTCTGATCTGTTCTTTTTGATGTTGAGCGCTGCCGGGCAGGCTCAATCCCTTTCCCCAGCAAACTCGCCGCATAGCTCCGCGCCTCGCCGGAATCACCCCCGGCCAGCTCCGCCAGTTCGGCCTGGCGCTCGTGAGTGTCCCGCAGCTGGGACACTCGCGTGTGGGTGACGCCGTCTTCCACCGCCTTGGAGACGCGGAAGTGATGGTCCGCCGCCGCGGCCAGCAGGGGTTGATGGGTGACGCAGAACACCTGGCGCCGCTCCGCCAGGCGCCGCAGCAGATCCGCCATGGCGCCGCTCACCCGGCCACTCACCCCCGTGTCGATCTCGTCGAAGAGCAGGGTCACGTAGGGGTCGGCCGCCGCCAGGCAGGTTTTGAGGGCCAGCAGGAAGCGACTCATCTCACCCCCCGAGGCCACCTCCACCAACGGAGCCAGGGGCTGGCCCGGGTTGGCGGAAAACAGAAACCTCACCGCATCGGCCCCCTCCTCGCCCGCATCGGCCGGCTCGATCGCCACCTCGAAGCGCACATTGGCCAGCCCCATCGGCCGCAACGCTTCCATCAGCTGCATCTCCAGCCGGCAGGCCGCCTCCGTGCGGGCCTTGCTCAGCGTCCCGTTGATCCGGTCCCGCTCGCCGCGGGCCGCCGCCTCGGCCGCCGCCAGGGCTTCCAGCGACGCTTCAACGCCGCCAGGGGCCAGTTCGTCACGCAACCGATCCCGCAGTTCGATCAGTTCGCCCAGATCCTTGCCATGGCGCCGCTCGATCCCCTTGAGCTGGGCGATGCGCTCCTGCAGCTCCGCCAGGCTCTGGGGGTCGCTCTCCAGCGTGCCTCCGTAGCGATCCAGGTCGCGGGCCAGGTCCTGCAGGGCCGCAAAGCCATCGGCGCAGGTCTGGCGGCATTCCGCCAGACCCGGATCCAGCCCCTCCATCTGCTCCAGTTCCTGCTGGCAGGCGGCCAGGTGATCCAGCACCGACGGGGCCTGCTCGGCCCCCTCCACCAGCCGCCCCAGCAGGGTCATCACCCCCTCCTGCAAGCGCACCCCGTGGGCCAGCCGGTCCTCCTCGCCCTGCAGCCGCTGGCGCTCGCCGGGATCCTCCAACTGGGCCGCCTCCAGATCCTCCAGCAGCAGCTCACGCTGGCGCCGTTCCTCCTGCAACCTTTCGGCGTCCGCCATCGCAGTCGCCAGAGCTGCCGCGGCCGTTTTCCAGCCGCGGAACGCCCCCCGGGCCCGCTCCAGGGGCTCCAGCAGCTCCTCCCCTGCAAAACGATCCAGCCAGCGCCGTTGCTGCCCCGGCCGGGCCAGCTGCTGGGTCTGGCCCTGCACCGTCAGATCCAGCAGCAGGGGCCGCAGCTCCAGCAGCTGGGTCCGGCTCACCGCCACCCCGTCGATGCGATGCCGGCTGCTCCAGCGCTCCTCCTGCAGGCGCCAGTCGCGGCTGAGCAGCACCTCCTCTCCTTCCGGCTCCAGTCCCTGGGTCTCCAGCCAGGCCAGCAGGGGGGGCGTCAACGTGAAACCGGCCTCGATGCGGCCCCGTTCGCTGCCCTGGCGCAGCAACCGTGCCCCCGCACTGCCCTGGGCGCCGCCCAGCAGGGCATCAAGGGCATCCAGCAGGATCGACTTGCCCGCCCCCGTCTCTCCGGTGAGCACGGTGAATCCATCGCTGAACGCCAGCTCCAGGCGTTCGATCAGGGCAATGTTCTCCAGGTGCAGACCCGTGAGCACCCTGGCCTCCGGTAGTGGGCTGACCGTAGCGGCTGTGACTTTCGTTTAGAAGGGTTTCAACAGTCTTCACCGCCGCCGCCGCGCGCCCTTCGCCATGGTCCGCACCCCCGTCGAAGCCGCCGTTGATGCCATGCGGGAATCGGTGCAGGGAAACGGCCCTCCCCCCGTGCACTCCCCTTCCTTCTCATTGCCCCACTCCCAGTCACCCCAAGACCATCCGCCGGACGACCGGTTCAGCCCTGAGACCCTTCCCAGCCCTGAAGCCTCGACCCCACAGCCATCAGCTCCTTCCCAGCAGGAGACGGGCGATTTCCTGGAGGCCGCCGGCCTGCTGAGCTACGACCCGGCCGCCATCACCCGCATCTATGCCGGCCATCCCGGCCGCCTGTTCCGCCGCCTCTGGCAGACCCTGGTGCCGATCGCCCTCTATCTGATCGGGGTGGGAGTCGACAAGATCACCGGCCGGCTGGCCAGCCGCGAGCGGGTGCGGGAGCGTTCCAGGGAGTGCGCTGAGCTGCTCACCCAGCTGGGCCCCGCCTTCATCAAGGCCGGCCAGGCCCTCTCCACCCGGCCCGACATCATTCCCCCCACCCTGCTGGAGGAGCTGGCGGCCCTGCAGGACCAGCTGCCCGGCTTCGACAGCGCCCTGGCCATGGCCTGCATCGAGGAGGACCTGGGCGCTCCGGTGGGGGAGATCTTCGAGCAGCTGGAGCGGGAACCGATCTCCGCCGCTTCCCTCGGCCAGGTGCACCGGGGGGTGATCAAGGGGGGCCAGCGGGTGGCGGTGAAGGTGCAGCGTCCGGGCCTGCGGGAACAGATCACCCTCGATCTCTACATCGTGCGCAACATCGCCGCCTGGCTGAATCGCCGCGTGCGCCTGATCCGCAGCGATCTGGTGGCCCTGATCGATGAACTGGGCACCCGGGTGTTCGAGGAGATGGATTATCTCAATGAAGCGGCCAACGCCGAACGCTTCGCCGAGCTGCACAGCCACAACTCCCGCATCGCCGTACCGGCCATCTACCACCAGGCCACCAGCCGGCGGGTGCTGACCATGGAGTGGATCGAAGGGGTGAAACTCACCAACCTCGATGCGGTGGCGGCCCTGGGCATCGACCCCAACGACATGGTGGAGGTGGGGGTGAACTGCAGCCTGCAGCAACTGCTGGAGCATGGCTTCTTCCACGCCGATCCCCACCCCGGCAACCTGCTGGCCCTGAAGGACGGGCGACTGGCCTACCTGGATTTCGGCATGATGAGTGAGGTGACCCGGGAATCCCGCACCGGCCTGATCCAGGCGGTGGTCCATCTGGTCAACCGCAATTTCGGGTCCCTCTCCAAGGACTTCGTCAAGCTGGGATTCCTCGAGAATGATGTGAACCTGGAGCCGATCGTGCCGGCCTTCGAAGGGGTATTCGGCCAGGCCCTGGAGATGGGCGTCAGCCAGATGGATTTCAAGGCCGTCACCGACGATCTTTCCGGCGTGATGTATGAATTTCCCTTCAAGGTTCCCGCCTACTACGCCCTGATCATCCGCTCGCTGGTCACCCTGGAGGGGATTGCCTTGAGCGTGGATCCTGCCTTCAAGATCCTCGGGGCCGCCTATCCCTACTTCGCCCGGCGGCTGATGGAGGATCCCGATCCCCAGTTGCGGGCCAGCCTGCGGGAAATGCTGTTCGACGGCGATCAATTCCGCTGGGAACGGCTGGAAAGCCTGATCGGCAGTGCCTCCCTGCAGGAGCAGCTCGACATCGAAGGCCTGCTGGATCAGGTGCTGGATTTCCTCTTCTCCCCCAACGGTGGCCTGCTGCGCCAGCAGCTGGTGGACGCGGCGGTGGATCAGGTGGATTCCCTGGCCTGGCGCACCACCCTGCGGCTGGGGCGACGCCTGCCCCCCCGCTTCCAACCCCCCGGTCTGCGGGGACTCCCCGCCGCACCCCCCGCCAGCGATCCCCTGCTCGACCTGGAACCCCTGCGCCAGCTCAGCACCATCCTGCGGGACCTGCCCGGTTTCGAGCCCCGCATGCTGCTCAGCCGCCTGCCCCGGGTGCTGGGGGAACGGGAACTGCGCAGCATGGGGGTGCAGATGGCCAAGGGGCTGGCCGAGCGGGGCGTGGTGCACCTGCTGCGGGATCTGATCGTCACCCCCGAGGCGAAGCTGGCCGCCGGCATGGCCCCGGGCTGAGCCCCCCTGCTCCGGCCTAGATTTACCCATACCCTTTGGTCCCCGAGACTGAGCCCTTGCGCAAACGGCAGCGACTACTGGCGGCGACTCTGAGCCTGGGCCTCTGCTGCGGCGCACCGGCCGCGATGGCCGCCCAGAACCTGGTCTTCGTGAGCGGTGCCTTCCGTCGCTCCATACCGGTGGACGATCTGGAGCATCTCGCCGTCACCGGTGAATCGAGGGGCCTGCTCGGTGATGTGCTGCGGCTGTCCAACCAGCAACCCGAGGAAGTTTCCAAGCTGCTCAACACGTCGATCCAGCTGCCGATCGCCCTGGTCAGCCGCCTGCTCAACACCCGCATCGGCGAAGCCCTGCTGGAACGGCTGGCCAGGATCGTCTACCCCCTCAAGGCCTATGAGGTGGGCCTGCCCGCCCTGCGCTCCGCCGTGGTGCTGGGCATCGTCGAAGGGAAGGATGGCGCCCTTTCGCCCATGTCCTTCCTCCGGGCCTATCCGAGCAATGATCTGGAGGTGAATCTGCCGGCGTTGATGACGCTGATGCGCCAGGCCAGCTCCATCGCCGATCTGGTCAGCTTCTTCTCCGAGTCCCCCCTCGATGGGCTGCGGGGAGATGGCCAGGAACCAGCCGACTCCACCCCTGAATCCGCTCCGGAATCCGCCCAGCCATCGGCTCCGGCACCCCAGCCGGAGACCTGAGCCACCCGTCCCAGGCAAGGCAAGTCGTAGATTGACCTCAGCCTGACAGCCTTCCCCTGTGCCACTGCTACGAGCTCTGCGTCGCCTGGGCCAGCGACCCACGATGCAGGACTGGCCAGGGCTGATCGAGGCCTACCGCGACTGGCTGCCCGTCACCGCCAGCACGCCGGTGATCACCCTGCGGGAAGGGGGCACCCCGCTGATCCCGGCCCCCAGCATCGCCGAGCGGATCGGTCGGCGGGTGCGGGTGTTCCTCAAGTACGACGGCCTCAATCCCACCGGTTCCTTCAAGGACCGGGGCATGACGATGGCGATCAGCAAGGCCCGTGAGGAGGGCTCCGAAGCGGTGATCTGCGCCAGCACCGGCAACACCTCCGCCTCGGCCGCCGCCTACGCCCGCCGCGCCGGCATGCGCGCCTTCGTGCTGATCCCGGATGGTTACGTCGCCCAGGGGAAGTTGGCCCAGGCCCTCGTCTACGGCGCCGAAGTGCTGGCGGTGCGGGGCAACTTCGACAGGGCCCTGGCCATCGTGCGGGAGGTGGCGGACCGCTACCCGGTCACCCTGGTCAACTCCCTCAACCCCTACCGGCTGCAGGGGCAGAAGACCGCCGCCTTCGAGGTGATCGATGCCCTCGGTGAAGCCCCCACCTGGCTCTGCATCCCGATGGGCAACGCCGGCAACATCAGCGCCTACTGGATGGGCTTCAAGGAGTACCACCGGGCCCGGCTGAGCCTGCGGCTGCCCCGCATGATGGGCTTCCAGGCGGCCGGTTCGGCCCCCCTGGTGCTGGGTCACACGGTGGAGCAACCCGACACGATCGCCACGGCGATCCGCATCGGCAATCCGGTGAACCGGGACAACGCGATCCGGGCCCGCGCCGAGAGCAAGGGGGATTTCATGGCCGTCACCGACGCCGAGATCCTGGAGGCCTACAAGCTGCTGGGCAAGGAGGAGGGGGTGTTCTGCGAACCGGCCAGTGCGGCCTCGGTGGCGGGGCTGCTCAAGCGGCGCGAGGAGGTGCCCAACGGCGCCACGGTGGTCTGCGTGCTCACCGGCAACGGCCTCAAGGATCCCGACACGGCCATCGAAAACAACGATTCGAAGTTCCACACCGGCCTGGAGGCCGAAACCGCAACGGTGGCGGCAGTGATGGGCTTCTAGGCAACCGGACCCGGCGGACTCCATCCCTTCCGCTGAAACCCCGTGGCAAGGCCCGGTCGAAGCGGGGTCCCGTTCGCCTGGTTCGGTCGAGGGACGGTTCCGCTCGCCTGGTCCGCATCACGAATTGGCCCAGGGAAAACCCAGGGAAAACCAAGCCGAAACGTGGTGAGCGGATCGGCATGGATCGCCTGCCGGAATCGGCACCGTTTCCCCAGGTGCGGGAAACGGTGGAAAACCCCTGGCTCCAGGCCGGCCCAGTTCTCCCCTCCCCAGGCCATCCGGAGCGAGATCCGTCGAACCAGCATCGTTCTGGACGCTTCTTCCCCTTTTCCACCGCCTCTACGACGACGGTTTATTTATCCTTTTCAAGAAGAAAGAAAAAACCGTTTCAGAGGGTGGGGGAAAGATTGGATCGAAATTCGGTCGAACCGACCCGGCGGACTTCCGGCCGTTGCGCTTTCGGCCGGCCTGTGAAACTGTGAGCCACCAATCCTCTGCGTCCCCTCCCTGGCCCCCATGAAGCTGGTCTGCTCCCAGGCTGAACTCAGCGCCAGCCTCCAGCTGGTCAGTCGGGCCGTCGCCACCCGTCCCACCCACCCGGTGCTGGCCAACGTGCTGCTCACCGCCGATGGGGCCACCGGCCGCCTCAGCCTGACCGGCTTCGATCTCAGCCTCGGCATCCAGACCAGCCTGCCGGCCGCGGTCGAGAGCAGTGGCGCCATCACGCTGCCCGCCCGGCTGTTCGGCGAGATCGTCTCCCGCCTGTCGAGCGACAGTCCGGTCACCCTCAGCTGTGGCGAAGACGAGGAACAGGTGGAGCTGACCAGCCTTTCCGGCAGCTACCGGATGCGGGCCATGCCGGCGGAGGACTTTCCCGAACTCCCCCTGGCCCAGAGCGGCACGCCGGTGCGGCTCGATGCCGACGCCCTTGTCAAGGGCCTGCGGGCCACGGTGTTCGCCAGCAGCGGCGACGAGGCCAAGCAGATCCTCACCGGTGTCCACCTGCGGCTCGACGCCCATGGCCTCGAGTGCGCCGCCACCGATGGCCACCGGCTGGCCATCTCCAGGCTCGTCCACGGCCTGACGGCCGAGGCGGAGGACCCCAGCGGGGAGGCAGAACCCGAGGGCGAGGCCTTTGAAGTGACGGTGCCGGCCCGCTCGCTGCGGGAACTGGAGCGGCTGCTCTCCGGCCGCTCCAGCCAGGATCCCCTCAGCCTGTTCTGCGAACGGGGCCAGGTGGTGGTGCTCAGCTCCGATCAGGTGCTCACCAGCCGCAGCCTCGATGGCTCCTATCCCAATTACCGCCAGCTGATCCCCGAAGCCTTCAGCCGCTCCATCCACCTCGATCGACGCGCCTTCATGGCCGCTCTGGAACGGGTCGCGGTGCTCGCCGACGCCCACAACAACGTGGTGAAGCTGAGCTGTGATCCCTCCCTCGGCCAGGTGATGATCCGAGCCGATGCCCAGGATGTGGGCAGTGGCGCCGAGTCCCTGGCGGCCAGCATGGAGGGGGAGGCGATCGAGATCGCCTTCAACGTGCGTTACCTGCTGGACGGCATCAAGGCGATGAACGCCGAACGGGTGACGATCCAGTGCAATGCGCCCACCACCCCGGCGGTGCTGGTGCCGATCGGAGAGGAGGCCGCCTTCACCTATCTGGTGATGCCCGTGCAGATCAGCGCCTGAGCCGATGGGGCTGCCGCCGCAACTGCTGCTGAGCGACCTGCTGCGGCTGCGGATTCGCTCTGACCAGGGCCTCGACCTGGGCCCTGGCCAACAGGGCTGGATGCATCCCCCCACCCATCGCTTGCTGGGCTGGGTCAGTCGCCCCTCCGCCTTCGGAACGCGCCGGCTGGTGTGGAAATTGAATCAGCTGCGGGGCATCAACGAACGGGAGGCCTTCGTCAAAGGGGAACCGGCCGAGACGGATCCCGCCACCCTGAGCCGCCTGCCCACCTTGTTTGACGCGGCCCTGATCGGCGCCGATGGCCTTCCCCTCGCCACCGTGGCCGACGCGGCGGTGGAGCTGCGCACCGGTCGCATCCTCCACTACCTCGTCTCCCGCAGCGACCCCCGCCTGCCGGGGGGAAGCCGTTGGCGGCTGAGCCCGGAGCGGATCGTGGATCAGCAGCCGGGGCGGGTACTCACGGCCCTCGTGGAGCTGGATGACCTGCCCCTGGCCCGGGCCAGTGTGCGCCAGGAATTCCTGCGTCGTTCCCGCGGCTGGAGGGAACGGGTGGAGCAGAAGACCACCCTCTGGCGGGAGAAGTTCCAGCAGGCGGGTGGGGAATTTGAAGGCAAGCTGGAGGGATGGCTGGAGGAACCGCCCTGGGAACAGGCCGGTGGGTGGGATCGAAACGACCCGACGGGCGCACCCCGGCAGGGCCAAGCCCGCGAAGAGCTCCTCGACGATCCGCTGGAAACCTGGCAGCTGGAGGAGGAGGGTCTCGACCAGGGTCCCCTCGATCCCCCCGACGATGGCGTCGGCCGTCCCCGGCGCCGGGATCGTCGGCCCGACCCCCTGGAGGATGACTGGGGCTGAGAGGGAGATCAGGAGCGGGTCCGCCAGGAGCGGGTCCGCCGCGGAGAGTAACGTCAGGCTGAACGTTTCCGTCAATGACCTCCTCGTTTTCCTTGCCCGACGCCTTGCGGAAGGAGGGTCTCAGCCAGGCGGACTATGGGGAGATCCGGCGGCGGCTGGGGCGGGCTCCCAACCGCGCCGAACTGGGCATGTTCGGGGTGATGTGGTCGGAGCACTGCTGCTACCGCAACTCCCGTCCCCTGCTGAGCCAGTTCCCCACCAGCGGTCCCCGCATCCTGGTGGGACCCGGAGAGAACGCCGGGGTGGTGGATCTGGGCGAGGGGCAGCGGCTGGCCTTCAAGATCGAAAGCCACAACCACCCCTCGGCGGTGGAACCGTTCCAGGGGGCGGCCACAGGAGTGGGCGGCATCCTGCGGGACATCTTCACCATGGGGGCGCGGCCGATCGCCCTGCTCAACGCCCTGCGGTTCGGGCCCCTGGACGATCCCCGCAATGCCGCCCTGATGGAAGGGGTGGTGGCGGGCATCGCCCACTACGGCAATTGCGTCGGTGTGCCCACCGTGGGCGGGGAAGTGGCCTTCGATGCCTGCTACGGCGGCAACCCCCTGGTGAACGCCATGGCCCTGGGGCTGATGGAAACCGACGACATCGTCTGCTCCGGTGCCGTCGGGGTCGGCAACCCGGTGGTCTATGTGGGCAGCACCACCGGCCGGGACGGCATGGGGGGCGCCAGTTTCGCCAGCGCCGAACTCACCGAGGCCTCCCTGGATGATCGTCCCGCCGTGCAGGTGGGCGATCCCTTTCTGGGCAAGGGGCTGATCGAGGCCTGCCTGGAGGCGTTTCAGAGCGGCGATGTGCTGGCGGCCCAGGACATGGGGGCCGCCGGCCTCACCTGCAGCTGCTCCGAGATGGCGGCCAAGGGGGGGCTGGGGGTGGAACTCGACCTCGACCGGGTGCCGGCCCGGGAAACCGGCATGACCGCCTACGAGTTCCTGCTGTCGGAATCCCAGGAACGGATGCTGTTCGTGGTGCGGCAGGGACGGGAAGAGGCCCTGATGGCGCGCTTCCACCGCTGGGGGCTCCAGGCCGCCGTGGTGGGCCGGGTGCTGGAGGAGAACCTGGTGCGGGTGCTGCAGGGCGGAGCGGTGGCGGCGGAGGTGCCCGCCGATGCCCTCGCCGATGACACCCCGATCAACCAGCACGAGCTGATTGCCGAGCCTCCCGCCGAGATCCAGGCCCACTGGCGCTGGAGCGAAGCCCAGCTGCCCTCCGTCGGCAGCGACGGGGTGGGGGTCGATGGCGGCGGCCGGCTGTCCTGGGCTGAGGTGCTGCTGCGCCTGCTGGATGATCCCACCATTGCCAGCAAGCGCTGGGTCTACCGCCAGTACGACCAGCAGGTGCAGGCCAACACGGTGCTGCGCCCCGGTGGCGCCGACGCGGCGGTGCTGCGGCTGCGGCCCCAGCGCGGTGGGGCGGCCCCCAGCGCAGGCCGCCGTGGGGTGGCGGCGGTGGTGGACTGCCCCAACCGCTGGGTGGCCCTCGATCCGGAGCGGGGCGGCATGGCGGCGGTGGCGGAAGCGGCCCGCAACCTCAGCTGCGTCGGCGCCGAACCCCTGGCGGTCACCGACAACCTCAACTTCCCCTCCCCGGACACCCCCACGGGCTACTGGCAGCTGGCCATGGCCTGCCGTGGTCTGGCGGAGGCCTGCGAGGCCCTGGCCACCCCGGTGACCGGGGGCAATGTGTCCCTCTACAACGAGACCCGTCTGCCCGATGGGCGGATGCAACCGATCCACCCCACCCCGGTGGTGGGGATGGTGGGGCTGGTGCACAACCTCGATCAGGTGCGGGGCCTGGCCTGGCGGGCGGCCGGCGATGCCATCTGGCTGCTGGGGGCGCCCCTGGAGGAGGGAGCGGCGCGGGATGCCACGACGGATGGACCCACGGGTGGACTCGATGATCGGGTCTCCCTGGCGGCCAGCAGCTACCTGCAGGTGATCCACGGCCAGCTCACCGGCCGGCCCCCCCGCACCGATCTGGATCTGGAGCGTTCCGTTCAGGCCTTCCTGCGCCAGGCCATCACCGCCGGTCTGGTGGCCTCCGCGCACGACCTCAGTGACGGCGGTCTGGCGGTGGCCGCGGCGGAATGCTGCATCGGCGCCGGCCTGGGTGCCCGTCTCGAGCTGCCGGCCGGTGATCTCCGCCCCGACCGGCTGCTGTTTGCCGAGGGGGGCGGCCGCATCCTGGTGAGTGTGCCCCCGGATCAGGAGCCGGCCTGGCGGCAGGCCCTGGCCGCGGCGGCGGCGAAGGGCCCCGCGGATGGGTCGGCGGTGGCGGGCGGGCCAGCGGCTGGGGGTGGTGCAGGCCGAACCGCTGCTCTCGATCCTGCGGCAGGGTGTCTCCCTGCTGCGGGTGCCCATTTCCGAGCTGGGCGGGGCCTTCGAGGCTGCCATCCCGCGACGCATGGGCCAGGGGGGACCACCCCCGCAGATCTGAGCCCCGATGGACGGGGGCGATGCAATGATGACGGTGGACTGATGCAGGCCTGACTGTTGCCGATTGTCAAGGCTGACCACCAGGACGCGGACATCGAACCCGTCGACAAGCCGCAGGAAGCCTGTGGTGTCTACGGCGTCCTGGCCCCGGGCCAGGCGGTGGCCAACCTCACCTACTTCGGTCTCTACGCCCTGCAGCACCGCGGCCAGGAATCGGCGGGGATCGCCGTGTTCGACGGCGCCAAGGTGCGGCTGCACAAGGACATGGGTCTGGTCAGCCAGGTGTTTGACCAGGAAGTGCTGGAGCGGATGCCCGGCGAACTGGCCGTCGGCCACAACCGCTATTCCACCACCGGCAGCAGCAAGATCTGCAATGCCCAGCCCGTGGTGTTGATGACCCGGCTGGGCCCCTTTGCCCTCGCCCACAACGGCAATCTGGTCAATGCCGCTGAATTGCGCGCCTCCCTGCAGCATCTGGCCGGGGAGTTCACCTCCACCACCGATTCCGAGCTGATCGCCTTCGCTCTGCAGCAGTCGGTGGATGGGGGCATGGGCTGGAGCGAGGCGATCCGGGCGTCGGCCCTCCGCTGCCGGGGAGCCTTCAGCCTGGTGATCGGCACCCCCGAGGGTCTGTTCGCCCTGCGGGACGGCCACGGCATCCGGCCCCTGGTGTTCGGCCGGATGGGCGACCCGGACCAGGCCCAGTGGGTGGTGAGCAGTGAAAGTTGCGGTCTCGACATCATCGGCGCCACCTTTGAGGGTGATATCCAACCCGGCGAGCTGGTCTGGTTCAGGGCCGGGGATCCCACGCCGGAGCGGGGCCGCTGGTTGGAGGAGCCGCCCAAGCTGTGTGTCTTCGAGATGATTTATTTCGCCCGCCCCGACAGCCGTTTTTTCGGTGAATCGCTTTACAGCTACAGGGTGCGGATCGGCAAGACCCTCGCCCGGGAAACGCCGGTGCCGGCCGACATCGTCATCGGCGTGCCGGATTCCGGTATCCCGGCGGCGATCGGCTATTCCGAGGTCAGCGGCATCCCCTATGGCGATGGCCTGATCAAGAACCGCTATGTGGGCCGCACCTTCATCCAGCCCACCCAGGCGATGCGGGAAGCGGGGATCCGCGTCAAGCTCAACCCCCTGCCCGATGTGCTGGCCGGCAAGCGGGTGGTGGTGATCGACGATTCGATCGTGCGAGGCACCACCAGCCGCAAGCTGGTGCAGGCCCTGCGGGATGCGGGCGCCACGGAGGTGCACATGCGGATCAGCTCACCGCCCGTCACCCATCCCTGCTTCTACGGCATCGACACCGACACCCAGGACCACCTGATCGCCGCGAGGATGTCGCTCAGTGAGATCGAAGCGCATCTGGGGGTGGATTCCCTGGCCTATCTCAGCCAGGCGGGCATGCTGGAGGCGGCCCATGCCGATTCCGGTGCTTTCTGCACCGCCTGTTTCGATGGCAACTATCCGATCGAGATGGATGAATCGGTGCGCTCCAGCAAGTTGATGCTGGAGCCGGCCGGTCTGGCACGGGTGTAGTGGCAGGAGGAACAATGGCTGAAACAGAAAAGGTGATCAGGGATTCTCTGCAGGAATTCAAGCGCGATCATTTCTGCCTGCGTCCCCATCTGCTCAGCCACCTGGGGGTGGAAGCGGAGGAGCTGGAAGAGCGGTTGCGGGCTTCACAACGGGACCTGCAGGAATTGGGCGAGGTTTCCTTCAACTGGGAGGATCCGGAAGCCTTCTATTCCCAGCGGGTACGGCAGGAATACCTCTACGAGCTGAGTGCCTGGCATGAAAACTCCGCCGATTACATCGGCGACACCATCTCCCTGGTATCGGACTGGGCGAAGGGAGCGGTGCTGGATTTCGGCGGCGGCATCGGCACCCACTCGATCGCGGCGGCCCTGATGCCAGCGGTGGAGCGGGTGGATTATGTGGATCTCAACCCCATCAACCGGGCCTTCGTGGCCCATCGGGTGCGGGATCTGGGTCTCAACTCCGTGACGGTGCTGGAGGCTCCCGCCCTGCCCGCCTACGACACGATCCTCTGCTTCGATGTGCTGGAACATCTGGCCGATCCGGTGGCCCAGTTGCGCCAGTTCTTCCGGCTGCTGCGGCCGGATGGGACGCTGATCTGCAACTGGTATTTCTCCCGGGGCGCCAACAACGAATATCCGTTCCACCTCGATGATCCAGCCATCGTCCGTTCCTTTTTTCTGCACCTGCAGCTCAATTTCATCGAGCTGTTCCACCCTCACCTGATCACGGCGCGCTGCTACCGCCTCCACCCCCACCGTGATCGGGTCGACGGCGGTTGTGAGTGGCTGGACGCTATCGACGCCGTGCCGTGAGGATCCTGGTGGTGAGCACCCCGGTCGGTGCCCTGGGCAGCGGTCTGGGGGGCGGCGTGGAGCTCACCCTCGGCACCCTGGTGGCGGGGCTGCTCGCTGGGGGCCATGCCATCACCGTGCTGGCCCCCGAGGGGTCCCGGCTGCCGCCGGGCTGCGGTACCGCCAACCTCTGGAGTGAACCGGGCCAGCCCCAGCCCAGCTGGCAGCACCGGTCGAGGCAGGCGCCGGTGGAGATCCCGGCGGCGGGCCTGCTGCCCCGCTTCTGGCAACGGGCCCTGGAGTGCCAGGCTCAGTTCGAGCTCATCCTCAACCTCTCCTACGACTGGCTGCCCCTCTGGCTGACCCGCTGGTTCACCACGCCCCTCTGCCACCTGATCAGCATGGGATCGGTGTCGGAGGCCATGGATGAGGTGATCGAGGCGGTGGACCAGTGGCGGCCGGAACGGCTGGCTTTCCATACCGCCACCCAGGCCGCTGATTTCCGCCTGTCGGGCCCACCACGGCTGGTGGGGAACGGCTTCGATCTATCTGCCTATGAGCTGCAACGCCAGCCCGAGGCCGTGCTGGGTTGGGCGGGCCGGCTGACGCCGGAAAAGGGCCTGGAGGATGCGGCCCGGGTGGCGGCCCGGCTGGGGATGCCGCTGCGGGTGTGGGGGGTGCGGGAAAATGAGGCCTACCGGACCGCGGTGGAGGCGGCGGTGCCGGCGGGCACGATCCAATGGCGTGGCTTCCTGCCCACCGAGGCCTTTCAGCGGCAGCTGGGCCGCTGCGCGGTGTTGTTGAACACCCCCAAGTGGAATGAGGCCTTCGGCAATGTGGTGGTGGAGGCCATGGCCTGCGGCGTGCCGGTGGCTGCCTACGCCCGCGGTGGCCCCGGAGAGCTGGTGCGGGAGGGGATCAATGGGGCCCTGGCCCCTGCCGACGATCTGGAGGCTCTGGCGGCCGCGGTGAACCGGGCCCGGGGGCTGGATCGGGCCAGCTGCCGCCAGTGGGCGGAGCGGCACCACTCCCGCGCGGCGTTCACGGCGAAAGTGGAAGTGTGGCTTTCCGAGGTGCTGGGGCAGCCTTGATTTCCACCACCCCGCGGCTGCGGCCGGAACTGCTGTCAACGGCCCGGATCGCCCGCCAGAGGTCCGGCGTGCTCACCCACATGGCCGGATAGCGATAGCGGGCCGTGTCCAGGATCAGCACTCGGTCGGTGGGGGCGTGGTAGGCGGCGATCGGGGAGATGTGGCCGCCCCCCTCCTGGCCCACACTGCGGCGCAGGTAGTTCACCAGCAGCCGGTCCTGCGGGGCGGCGGTGTTGCGCCGCAACAGGGTGCGGAAGGCCTCCAGGCTGAGCTGGTCGCCATGGCTGCGCTGGGTGCTCAGGCCATGGCTGGCCAGCAGGCCCTCCAGCTGCTCCAGGGTCATGCCCTGCCGGGCCACCAGTTCGGCGGAGATCACCGGTTTCGAAAGCTTGGAGGCAGCTGAGGTTGCCAGGGAAACGGTGGCATGGGAGGACGGGGGTGAACCGGCGCCAGCCGCGCTGGTGAAGATGTTGTCCTGGGTCCAGAAGCGGTAGGAGCGATAACCCGGCACCACCGGCGCGGGCACCCCCAGGCTGTTGAGCACCATCACGATGCTGGCCACACCGCAATAGGCCAGGTTGGCCTGGGTGAGGAACTCCTGGCTGAGGGGGCCGTAATCGGCCCGATGGGCGCTCTGCTCCAGCAGGGACTGGCCCTGGGGTTGGGGCAGGGGGATGGGGGCGTCCTGCTGCGTTGCGGGCTGGGCGGGGGCCGCCTGCGGTGCCGCCGCCCGGGCGCGGATCGTGGGCTGGAAAGCCAGCGGAGAGCCCAGCCCCAGCTCAAGCGATAGGGCCGCGGCGATGGGAGACATGCGCCACATCCAGGGGCGCATGGGCCGGCTGGCGGGGTGCTCAGGAAGCTGGCTGTTCAGCGCTGGAGCCATGCCATGGATCGAGGCAGATCAAGATATTGACAGCCAATCCCAGATCCTGCAGCAGGGGCGTTCGATGCCCTGGACAAATTGATGCGTGTTAGATCCATGCCTCACCAATCAGGATGGCTCCGGGGTGGAAGCAGAAGCAGAAATCTTTTTGAGCATGGAATCAGGTTTTGCTGTATTGATAGCTCCCAAGAGTAGATAGTTCAGAACTGTGCGAACAGCAATGATTGTCGCCAGTCGGGCAATGTCATCCCAGCGACTGGAGATCATGGTCTTAAGAATGGTGGCCCCAATCAGAAAGCTAAGCCCCAGAGAAAAGGAGTATCCCATCGACAAACGACTATTTTGAAAAGCCTCGGATGATTCAGGCTTGAACAAGCCATCCTTGAGAAATATGTATAGTGCCTTGATGACGCCAATCCCGATCACAAAGATCGCCAGCAGCTGACACAAACTTGTCAGAATAGCGTTCAGCTCAACAACAAGGGATGAGATGTCTGCATTCACTGAATTTAATAGCATGGTCATTTGACCCTTGCGGAACCTATGCCGCCAAGGCTTGAAATGTTGCTTGTAATGGACGTAAAGGAGAAAACGTTGAAGGGAGGATTTCTTTCTGCCCAACGTTCAGCCTGGCATGGCCGCAAGGAGGCATGGATGAAGCCAAAAGCCATTCGCTGACACCTCTGATCAATGACGACATTAACCGCCATGCGCTTTCTCCCGTGCTGCTGGTGCTCCTCGAAGTAAGTCCCTCCCGTTCAGATGCTCATCACGATCCGGCCAGTGGATGCAAAGATCAGCGTCAGCGACCGCTCAATTTTTCCTGCACAGACAAGGCTTGCAAGAGAGCGGGGCACATTGCCAACGGGTTGGAACTGATTCGTCTGTCTCCAAGCTCCATCTTCAGCTTGTCCTCCGTGCAGGCAACTTCCAAGACACGCTCGCCAGAGTTAGCTGTGAAACTCGTCCCATGCTTTTAGAAGGATCGTTGTGCTCGCACTGATCGGCCGTTACCCCTAACGAGGCACCCTTGCTCTCAGCCGAAGACTGGAAGAAAATGCCACCGGCAAGAGCCAGGCTTTATTAATCTTGATCTCGGACTACGTCAACGCGGGGTGATTGATTAGATTTGGATCTGTAAAAGTAAAACCTCTAAGATTCTCTTCTTAGGCTGGCAGCACGCCGCATCACCACAATCAAATCTAAATTATCTGATCTGTTTCTTCTGCACAGCTAACGCTCCAGATCAGAAGCGAGCAAGAACTTGCTCGTACGACCCGAGCTCCCCTCCCCCGGCGCCCACACCTCGCCAGGCGCGCTGACGCTGCGAACCCCGCCGGCACGGCAGCAAGGGCCCCTTCATTAGCCCCCGAGGCCCCTCGTGGCTACGGAACCCACCGTCAGCTTCCTGCACACGCTCAGGTGGCCTAACCCTCAAGGTCAGAAGCGGGCGAACGCACTTGGGCATTGCAGACTTACTCCGCTCCCGTCTTCTGTATCTTGATGTTAGAAGGTCCAGTCATCGATAGACATCTCTTCTGTGGCCAACCTTAACAACATCGACAACACGTGACTGATCATCGACGGAGTAAATCACCCGATAGTTGCCTTGACGGATGCGATAGAGGTTCGGCCTTCCGGCGAGCTTTTCAGACCCTAATGGCCGAGGTTGAGTCGCCAGTGAACTAACCTTCACAATCAATCGTTTCAACGTCGCCTTGCCAGATACCGCCTGTAGTTCTTTTGCAGCTGATGGCTTAATCGAGAGGCTATATTCGGCCACTATCTCTTAGGGCCGTGACAAACTCTTCGAAGCCAGAGCTTGGCTCAGCTTGCCTTTGATCAGCATCTTTCAAATCATCAGCATCCTCGGCCAAGGTCATGCGCACTGCTTCATTGACCATCTCCGAAATTGAGCGGTTACATGCAGCAGCTCTTAGGCGCAGTGCGCGATGAACATCCGCGTCGAAGTAGATGGTGGCCCGTTTCGTTGCATCCATTCCTCAACCTTAGCGCTGTGACGTCAAGACGTCAAGGCAAGGCAGCGTCGCTTCCGGCTTCGCTCTGATCCTTCTAACGCTGCCCTTGAGTGGCAGGCAGAAATCACAGCGCTGCGACAGCAGAGATGTGGAGGCCTGTCCACTCGAGGGAATTGTTGGACATATTTTGTTCATTACAGCGCATGAATCTTAAGTTGTGGTTGTACATGGCAACAGCGTCAAGCTTGAGTTGAAGATTTCAAGGGTTGCAATTCAACTACGCTCGCCGGACACCCAGCGTTACTGTTGCAAAGCTCAATAGACAGGCAGCAAATTGTAAGCTAAGGAGGCCTATTGCAATCCACTGGCCTAAACTTAATTCGTCAGAAAGGACCAGAGATACACCATGCCAAAGGATGACCAAAGGAATTAGCGTGAGAGGCAATCTAAAGGAAAGAGGGAGCGGATAATTACCGGGGTTGCTGCTGTCGATAGTCTTATTCAGAAAATAATATGATCCACAAGCGATTGCTGTAAGCACAGTAGTTGCAGCGCCAATTTGCAGGTTGTAAATCATTATGACCGATATGATAACCAAGGCTCTTGGGAGCACTGCAGCAAGTTGTAGTAACGTTTCTCTCGACGCCATCTGACTTCGGGCGAGGACAGCGATCAGGCTGTTTAGCCCAACCTCAACTGCACTAGCGATAAGAGTTGAGACTAGCAATGCTATACCTAAAACACTCAGAGTATCTGTGGAGTTTTGGATCAAGACCTTGTCAACAATCAATTGCAGAAGTAAGGGAATCGATAGCCAGAAGAGAGATCCAACAAAGCTAACCAGCAGTACAGTTAAGCAAAACAGTAATAACACTAGCAGAGATTGCATTGGTCATTTGACTTTTGAGCTGGAACCAGATACGAAGATGTCCAACATAGAATAGAAGGACCCACTTATCGTTCAACTTAGGGCCCCCTGCTTCTTATCTTGCAGAGGTTTGAGACCGTTCATGACTCGAGAGCTAAGACGGTGAAAGGGATCTTGAGGCTGTGCTCAGATTCGATCATTGATAAGTAGTTTCGTACGTGTTCACAGGCCGGGACGCCCCATCCCGCCAATCAACCTCAGATTGCTCCTCTGAGAGAGGCAATCGGATCCTTCTTGTTGTGAGCGAACCTTCAGCGATCGGGCAGCAGTGATGGCATCACACCACCGAGCCGATGGGCGATCCACGCCTGCTCCAGAAACCCCCACACATCCCTGTTCTGCTGACGCAGGGTGGCGGTGACCGTAAGCAGTCGACTGCGGCAGACCGCTCCGCTGGCGGACTGGACGCCATGACTGATCTTGCGGTGAATCACGGACGGACGCAGTGCCCTCTCCGCGGCATTGTTGGTGGGATCGATTCCTGGTGTCCCCAGGAAGGTCCAGAGTGCTTGCTTGCGTTGCACCAGTTGTCGGCAGGTGCGCACGGTCTTGGCCCACGGCGTTCGTTCGCCCCGCTCACAGCCCAGATCCACCGCTCGCTCCAGGGTGGTCTCGAATTGGAGCCGGATCGGTCGACATCGATGCTGGAGCTCGGGCCAGGCGAGCAGCCCATCCTTCCACTGGTGCCAGTGCGCAAACAGCTGCTTTTGCAGGGCCACCAGCTCCCTGCCGATTTCACCGCTGGCGCCTTGGCGCTCGGCCATGGCCGTGAGGTCGCGGATCAGGTGCGCCCAGCACAGTTGACGTTGCTCGATCGGCAGGTGGTTGTAGGCACTGAAGCGATCGCTCACCACAATGCCAGCGAAATCTCCCAACAGCTGCCTCGCTGCTGCGGTCGAACGGCTCAGGCCCTGTAGGAACACCGTCACCACTGGCGTGACCATGACCCACTGCCAGCCGCGCTTGCCCTCGGGATTACCACCGTCGGCATTGCCGGTGGGGGCGCCGGTTTCATCCACGTAGGCCACCGGTTGCTGCCGGGCCACCTCCAGGGCTTCCTCATCAGGGTGCTGCAGCGCTGCGCTGAGGCGCTCGCGAATGGTGGCAATAGCACCGCGGCTGATCTCCACCCCCAGCAACTGATCCAGCAGGGCCTGGGTTCGGCCAAAACTCAAGGGGAAGGCGCTGCCCAGCAGGCCCACCAGGGCACTGAGGCGTGGGCCGTAGCGGCTGGGTTCCACCTCGGCCGGCAGCTCCGCGCAGGTGCTGGTGCCACAGCAGGGGCAGATCAGCCGGTGCAGGCGATGTTCGATCACCAGCGGGGTGATCGGCGGGATCTCGATCACCTGATGGCGCAGTGGCTCAAGATCCTCACCCTGCAGATGGGTGCCGCAGCGGCGGCAGTGCTCTGGATGGTGCTCCTCCACCGCATCGCACCGCTCCACTGGCAGCAACTCCGGCCCGGCGCCGGGATGGCCCTGCTGCCCACCCCGCTTGCGGCCATTGGCTTTACGCCGAGGGGTCGACTTAAAACCCAGGCCGTTGCTGGAGGACGGTTTGGAGGAGTTGCGGGAGTTGCGGCCGATCCGCTCGCGCAGCTCGGCAAGTTCTGTGGCCAGGGCGGTGAGCTGTGCTCGGAGCTGTTCAATCTCCTCCTGCTGAGCCTGAACCTGGCCGACAATCTCTTGGACACTCACTGGAGTAACGGCCCAGTCCGCTTCTGAAATTCCAGCTGGAGGGGCGCTCATCGCAGGCGATCTCTGTTTGAGATGCAACCAGGAATCAGGGGCCTGTCAAGGGTTGACCAGGGTCATCGCTCGGACGTAGCGAGCTGTCCCACCCCGTGAACAGATACGTAGTTTCAGCCTATCACGCACAATCCACTCATTACGGGGCTTGTCCAGTAATCTTCGCTTGCTCGCGACTTCAGGGTGCTGGTTCGCCCATGGAGATTGAGTATAGTCTGTAAAAATATAGTTCGATCATTCTGCAATCTTTATGGCTGGCTCGATACACTTTCTGAGCCCACTTAATCGGGTATGATTATCTTGGCAGGGTGCAGGTCTCCCATCAATATCTCTGTGCCCGTGCATAGAGAGTTGCCTTCGACTGAGCTGGTAAATATTTTATATTGCGATTTTATATTGCGCCACAGATCTCCTTGTTGTGTTTGCTGCTGACAGTTAAGCGATTTCATTGCCAACAAGTCAGCTTGCTTTGCAATAGCAAGCCTGGCCTTGAAAGCCCTGACGACTACCTGAGCTTCGAGCTGTAGGAACAATGAATGGGCCAGTCTCTCGGCTTATAACCTATCCTCGGGGCTGATAATTCCCCCTGGTCCACGGTTCAGAACATGCGTGTCAATCATTGTCGTCCTCACGTCACTGTGACCCAGCAGTTCCTGGATCGTGCGTATGTCATCGCCAGCCTCCAGCAGATGGGTGGCGAATGAATGACGGAAGGTGTGGCAACTGGCCGGCTTGTTCAGCCCAGAGGCGATGACAGCTTTCCTCACCGCCTTCTGGATCACACTTTTATCAAGGTGGTGCCGCCCCTGTGTGCCGGTCTTTCGGTTTCTCCAGCGATGCTGCTGGGGGAAGACCCATTGCCAGACCCATTCCCGTGCCGCGCCTGGATATTTCCGTTCCAGGGCATCGGGTAACGAAACCCTGCCCCAACCCTCCGACAGGTCTTTTCAACCGAACCACCAGCGCATGGATACCTTCAAGCTGGTTCACAACGCGCCGGACTTCTTCCGGTGTCAGTACCACCGGCAGCTTTCTCGGGCGATGCGCTCGCACCAGACCCTCCAGGTTTCCCACATCAGACTTCAGTACGTGGCGGTACAGGAAAAGCAGGGCGGAGAGCGCCTGATTCTGGGTGGACGCACTCACATGATCCACCACCGCCAGATGGGTCAGGAACTGGTGGATTTCATCCGTGCCCATCTCCCTGGGATGCCGAAGCTGGTGAAAATGGATGAAACGACGAATCCAGCTTTCGTAGTTTTTCTCGGTCCTTGGCGCATAGCGGCGTACTCTCATCTCCTCCCGGAATGCTTCCAAAAGCTTCGGGCGCTGTCGGGATGGTTGCAGACCTTGGGCCATGGTCCAAGCATTCCCAGGTGGGGTCACGGGTATCCTCCGTGTGATCGCCGAACGGGCGTTCTTTGCTTGGGGGGCATTGCAGGCATGAATTTGCTCCCCAGGGCCTGAGGATGGCCGGATGGCCTTGGCTCGCCCCTCCCTGCCCCTCCTCCCCCCCACGCGGGCCCTGGGGTCAGGTCGCTGGGTGAAGGTGATCGCCGGCGCCAGCAATCAGGATCTGGTCGCCATCGAGGATCTGGCCGCCATCTATGCCCTGGCCGGGGTCCACTGCGTTGATGTGGCAGCGGATGGGGCCGTGGTGGCGGCGGCCCGGCGCGGCTTCGCCTGGGCCCGGCAGCTCCTTGGCGAAGAAGCCGGAGCCGCTGCCCCCTTGCCGGTTCCCTGGCTGATGGTGAGCCTCAGCGACGGCGAGGATCCCCATTTCCGCAAGGCCTGGTTCGATCCGCGCCGCTGTCCTGCCACCTGCTCCCGGCCCTGTGAACGCATCTGTCCCGCCCGGGCCATTCCTCCGGCGCAGGGGTCCGCCTCCGGTGCGGTGGGCATCCTGGAAGAGCGCTGCTACGGCTGCGGCCGCTGTCTGCCGTCCTGCCCCCTGGGGTTGATCGAGGAACGGCAGCGGCTGTTGCCCCCGGCGGCGGTGGCCCCCCTGCTGGCGGACCTCCAGCCCGACGCGGTGGAACTCCACACGAGTCCCGGTCGTGCCGCCGCCTTCTCGGCCCGGGTGGCCCAGCTGCAGGCATCGGCCCTGCCCCTGGCCCGCGTGGGGGTGAGCTGCGGCCTGGAGGGCCATGGCGCCACCCCCGAACGCCTGGCAGCAGAACTGTGGCAGCGCTTCGCCGTGCTCCGTCAGGCCGGATTCCTCCCCCTCTGGCAGCTGGATGGCCGGCCCATGAGCGGGGATGTGGGGGCGGGCACGGCCCATGCCGCCATCCGGCTCCTGGAGCGGGTGGCTTCCCTGGCCCCCCCCGGGCCCCTGCAGCTGGCCGGCGGCACCAACGCCCACACCCTCGACCGTCTCAACCGGTGCCCCGGGCACCGGCACGGGGACGGTAAGGCAGCCCCCGTGGCGGGGATCGCCTTCGGCGGTGCGGCCCGCCGGCTGCTGCAGCCCTTCCTGCTCGAAGCCGAACGGCGGCGTTGTCGCCTGCTGGACGAGCCCCCCCTCTGGACCGCCGCCCTGGCCGAGGCCCGCCAGCTGGTGGGTCCCTGGCTCTGCCGCACCTCTCCTCAGGGTGGCTAGAACATTTCCACGAATTCCCGCCTCCGCTCCTGCCGGATCTGCGCCTCCCCCCTCCCCCCACCGGGGTTCTCCCCCAGCGCGTCACCGACGATCTCGACCGTCTGCTGGAGGTGCTGCCCGCCCCCGTGCGGGAAGCCCTGAACGGGCCGGAGCGCCGCGACCAGCTTCTGGAGGTGGTGCTCGATCTGGGCCGGGTGCCCGAGGCCCGCTACCCCGGCCGGGCCGTGGCCCTGGGAGAACGGCCGATTGACCGCTCCGACCTGGCGGCCGTGCTTGAAAGGCTCGGACCCTTCGGTGGCGACAACCGGGCCGGCATCGAGTGGACCCTGCACCGCATCAGCGCCATCCGCAATCGTGGCGGTGATGTGGTGGGTCTCACCTGCCGGGTGGGCCGGGCCGTGTTCGGCACCGTGGCGATGGTGCGGGATCTGCTCGACAGCGGCCAGTCCCTGCTGATGATGGGTCGCCCCGGCGTGGGCAAGACCACCGCCCTGCGGGAGATCGCCCGGGTGCTGGCCGATGACCTCGAACGCCGGGTGGTGGTGATCGACACCAGCAACGAGATCGCCGGCGATGGCGACATCCCCCATCCCGCCATCGGCCGCGCCCGCCGCATGCAGGTGGCCCGACCGGAACTTCAGCATCAGGTGATGATCGAGGCGGTGGAGAACCACATGCCCGAGGTGATCGTGATCGATGAGATCGGCACCGAACTGGAGGCCCAGGCCGCCCGCACCATCGCCGAGCGCGGCGTGATGCTGGTGGCCACGGCCCACGGCAACGAGCTGGCCAACCTGGTCAAGAACCCCACCCTCAGCGATCTGGTCGGGGGCATCCAGTCGGTCACCCTGGGGGATGAGGAGGCCCGCCGCCGCCGCACCCAGAAGACGGTGCTGGAGCGGGCTGCCGACCCCACCTTCCCATTGGCGGTGGAGATGCGCAGCCGTCACCGCTGGCTGGTGCATCGGGATGTGGCCGGCACGGTGGATCTGATGCTGCGGGGCCAGCTCGCCCGTCCCGAGGTTCGCGAGCTCGGGCCCGATGGTCTGGTCTCCACGCGAGAGCCCGAACGCCCCGCCCCGGCGGAGTCCACCGCCGGCAGGCCCCATCCCCCCCGGGCCTTCGGTGCGGTCCCGCTCAAGCTGCTGGCCCCCAGGCCTCTGCCCGATCCCGGCCAGGCGCCCTCTCCCCTCGGCCCTGCGGATCCGCCGTCTCCGCTGGATTCCCCCACCGAGCCTTACCCCCAGCCCCCGGCGGCGGTGACTGCCCTGCGGCTCCACGGCGTCGGCCTGTCGGCGCGGCAGCTCGAGGAGGCGGCCCGGGTGCGTCAGCTGCCCGTGGAGGTGGTGCCGGATCTGGAGCGGGCCGATGCCGTGCTCAGCGTGCGGGGTCGGCTGGGGCGTTACCCCGAGCTGCGGCGCCAGGCCCAGGCCCGCTCCCTGCCGATCCTGGTGATCAAATCCGACAGCCTGCATCAGTTGCAGCGGGCCATGGAGCGCCTCCTCGACCGCCGCCAGGAGCCCTCAGCCGGCCCGTCCGCCCAGGATGAAGGCGCCGGCCAGCGCCTCGATGACAGCCACGCCGCCCTGGAGGAATGCCGGCTGGCGGTGGAGAAAGTGGTGCTGCCCCAGGGCTTGCCGGTGGAGCTCCTGCCCCGCAACGAGCGGGTGCGCCAGATGCAGGAGGAGCTGATCAGCCGCTACCGGCTGCGCAGCATCGTGTTCGGCTCCGGGGCCCTGCGGCGGCTGCGGGTGTTCCCTGCCTGAACCCCCGGGCCCAGCGCCACCTGAAGGCCTGGTCCCTTCCCCGGGGCGGTGAGTTGACGAAGGACCGGCCGCTGTGGGTAACTAACTAGACGTCGGTTCACACCGATGCCGCCGGTCGATTGTCGGCCTGGTTGATGGGCCGTCGCCAAGTGGTAAGGCAGCGGGTTTTGGTCCCGCCATTCCTAGGTTCGAATCCTAGCGGCCCAGTTTTTCTCCCCCCTCACCCTTGGCTCGCAGCCCCCTGCTCGTCTTCGATTTCGATGGCGTGCTCGTGGACGGCATGGCCGAATACTGGTGGTCCGCCCGTCGGGCCGCCCTGGCCCTGGTGAGCGGCCTGCAACTGCCCGAGCAGGCTCCGCCGGCGTTCACCCTGCTGCGCCCCCGCATCCACAAGGGCTGGGAGATGGTGCTGCTGGCCGCCGAGCTGGGCAGCGGCGATCCCGATCTGCCCGCCTTCCAGCGCCATTACGACCAGGCCCTGGCCGCCGCCCTGATCCGCTGGGATTTCGAGCCCGACACCCTGCAACGGGCCCTGGAGACGGTGCGCAGCGAGGCGATCAGCGCCGATCTGACCGCCTGGCTGGCCCTGCATCGCTTCTACCCCGGCGTGGTGGAGCGCCTGGGCCGCCTGGCGGCGGAAGGGGCCGAGTGGGCCGTGCTCACCACCAAGGGTGGAGCCTTCGCCGCCGCCCTGCTGGCTGGGGCCGGTCTCCGGCCGTCAGCCCTCTACGGCCACGAAGATGGCAGCAAGCCCGAGGTGCTGCTGCGGCTCTGTGATCAGGGGCGGCCCCTCTGGTTCATCGAGGATCGGCGCCCCACCCTGGAGCGGGTGCGGGCCACCCCCGGCCTGGAGGCGGTGCGCTGCTTCCTGGTGGCCTGGGGATACCTGGCCCCTGACGACATCCATGGGCTGCCGGTCGGGATCCACCTGCTGAAGCCGGCCGAGTTCCAGGCCCCCCTGGCGGGCTGGCCCTGAACCGCTAGAGTACGCCCGTACTAGATACCTCTGGTGGCACTTGTTTCTCGGAGGCCGCCGGTCGGCTCCCTGTCCGGGCCCCCTCTTCCCGCCCGGCCCTCGTCCGCCGCGGCCCCCTTCCCCCGCTGATTACTCCCATGCCTGCCGATTCCAGGGCCGCTGATACCAGGCCCTCCACCTCCTACACCTCCAGCAAGGCCGCGCCCTCCAGCTCCGGCGCCGAGGCCAAGGCCGCCGCTGAGCGGGACAAGGCCCTGGGCCTGGTGCTCAACCAGATCGAGCGCAATTTCGGTAAGGGCTCGATCATGCGCCTGGGAGATGCCTCCCGCATGCGGGTGGAAACCATCCCCACCGGTGCCCTCACCCTTGATCTGGCCCTGGGCGGCGGCTACCCCAAGGGCCGGGTGGTGGAGGTCTACGGGCCGGAAAGCTCCGGTAAGACCACCCTCACCCTCCACGCCATCGCCGAGGTGCAGCGCCGCGGTGGCGTCGCCGCCTTCGTCGACGCGGAGCATGCCCTCGATCCGGTCTATGCCGCCGCCCTCGGCGTGGACATTGAAAATCTGCTGGTCTCCCAGCCCGACACCGGCGAAATGGCCCTCGAAATCGTCGACCAGCTGGTCCGCTCCGCCGCCGTCGACGTGGTGGTGGTCGACTCGGTGGCCGCCCTCACCCCCCGGGCCGAGATCGAGGGGGAGATGGGCGATCTGGCGGTCGGCAGCCAGGCCCGCCTGATGAGCCAGGCGATGCGCAAGATCACCGGCAACATCGGCAAGTCCGGCTGCACGGTCATTTTCCTCAACCAGCTGCGCCAGAAGATCGGCGTCACCTACGGCAATCCGGAAACCACCACCGGCGGCAATGCCCTCAAGTTCTACGCCTCGGTGCGGCTCGACATCCGCCGCATCCAGACCCTGAAGCGCGGCACGGAGGAATACGGCATCCGGGCCAAGGTGAAGGTGGCCAAGAACAAGGTGGCGCCACCGTTCCGCATCGCCGAGTTCGACATCCTCTTCGGCCGTGGCATCAGCACCCTCGGCTGCCTGCTGGATCTGGCCGAGGAAACCGGTGTGGTGGTCCGCAAGGGAGCCTGGTACAGCTACGAGGGTGACAACATCGGCCAGGGCCGCGACAACACGATCACCTGGCTGGAGCAGAACCCCGGGCCCAAGGAGGAGATCGAGCGCCTCACCCGCCAGAAGCTCACCGAAGGGGCCGACGTGACGGCCAATTCGATGAAGCCCCTCGCCGCCGCCGCCAAGCTGGCCGCCAGCCAGCCGTCGGCATCGTCCTCGACAGCGTCGCAGGAGCTGGATCCGGCTTCAGAGCCAGCCATGGCGACGGAGGCCAAGCCTGCCCTGGCGGCCAGCATCCCCATCAGCGATGGGAAAGCCGCCAAGGCCAGCGCCTAGAGGCCCGGCTCAGCCATCCAGCCGGCTTGCCGCCATCGGTGCGGCTGCCGGCGCCTGCAGCTGCTCGGCTAACCGTTGCAGTTCCTGGATCGCATCGGCGCCCTCCAGTTTCATCAGTTCCTGGCCATTGCGGGATTCCACCCAGCTGATGCCGAAATCGGTCACCAGGAACCGCACCATGTGGTTGTCATCGAGGGTGGCCACGAAGGAGGCTCCCTGGCCATCCCGCCCGTCGCCGCAGCGGTAGCAGGAAGCCACCTGGCCACGCTGGCGCAGGCAGGTGGCCAGGGCCTCGAGGCTCATGACCAGGTCGTGAACCACCCCGCGGTATTGCTCTGCAAGCCGGGCGAACATGGAGGAGTACCAAACAAGTCCGCCGATCCTAAGGTTTTCTTTGGATTCCGGCTAGGCATAAATGCCTGGGTGGGGAGATCATCACCCGTCGGCCAGGGTCCACCAGCCCACCGCCGGACCGATGAACCGCACCACGATCCAGAACACCACCAGGGCGGCGATGCCGATCCAGGCCCCCCGCGTGGTGATCTCCACGAAGCGGTTGGCCTGATCTCGGCTCAGGGGCAGCCAGGAAACAATGGGCGGCGAGGTGTCGGCCTTCTTGCCGGCCCCCGTGCCGCCCGCTTTCTTCTCGCGGGGCGGCAGGCCCTGGCTGGCGCGGCGCTTGGCTTCCCCCATCGGGGTTCATCACGGCTCCCGTCAGGCTAAGGGGGGCCTAGTTCGGCAGCAGCCGGCTGAGTTGCACCCAGGGCTCCAGGGCGCTGAACACCTGCCGGCCCCAGCTGCGGCTGCGCAGCCTTCCGTCCAGCATCGCCAGCCGTCCGCTGCTGCGACGCAGCCCCGCCAGGCCCCGCTGCAATCGATTCAGGGCGTCCGGCAGGAGCAGCTCCCGGAACCAGTCGCGCCCCTGGCGGCGCAGCTGGCTCACCCGGGCCGCGGTGAGCGGGTCCTCCAGGCTGGCGATCGGCAGCAATCCCACCAACACCTGGCAGGGCAGGGGAAGTCTGTCCTGATGCTGCAGCCACCAGTCCCAGCTGGCACAGAGCACCCCGTTGCTCTCCGGAGCCGTGCATTCGTGGGTCACCCGGCTGCCGAATTCGGCGGCCAGGCCGCTGGCCAGACCCTTGCGCAGGGCGGGATCATCGAGCAGCACCACCGACAGCCCGCCCTGGCCGAGCACCAGCCGCCGGCAGTGGTTCAGCAGGTGCTCCGCGTAATGGGGGCTGTTGGGCAGGGGCTGGCCCAGGGGTGCATAGATCGGCAGGGGGTCGTTCACCAGCAGGGGATCCCCCAGGCACACCATCACCTGGGGGGTCAGGCCCGGGAAGGATCCATTGGCCGCGCCGGCCGCGGCTGGGTTGCTTCCGCCCCGTCCCGCTCCCATCTCACCCGTGAGCACCACACCGCGGTTCTGCAGCAGGTCGCGCATTTCGACCAGTGGGTCGAGGGGTTGCCGATGCAGCTGCCACTGCAGCAGACCCGGCTCCACCCGAGCCCAGCCGCACCAACCGCCGCCAGCCGCCTCCAGCCACTGGGGCCAGGGGGCGGGGAGAGCGCCGAGCAGGGGCAGCAGATGGCGCAGCGGGGCTTCGTCCTCCGGGTCAAGGGCCACGGTCGGCTGCCCTTGACGGGAATGGCTCAGCACCCGCTGGGAAAGGCGACGGTGCAGGGTCAGCAGGCTGTCGGCGGCGCTGGGCTGGGCCCGACGCAGCAGCTCCCAGTGATCGGGCTCCACCACCACCTCCATGGCCTGCCGCAGGGCCACCTCCAGGTGCTCCGCCTCGGGGATCACCAATTGGCGCTGGCCCAGCTGGTCTCCACGCCAGGCCTGCAGCAGCTCCTGGTGGTTCAGCATCCAGATTCCTGCCGTGGCCGGGGCCCGGGCCCCTTCCCAGCAGGGAAGGGCCAACCCCGCCGCCCGCAGCCGCGGCCATTCCACCCGCAACAACCGCTGGCGCAGCCCATCGCTCACCACCAGGGCCAGGGGGGACTCACTCAGGGCCAGGGGCACCAGCAGGCTGATCCACCAGCTGGGGTCGGTGCCCGGTAACAGCCGCACCAGGGTGTGGTCAGCCCGCCGCAGACTGCGGCCCACCAGGCGACTCAGGGTGAGGTGGTGGGGCCAGCTCTGCAGTCCCTCGCGCCGCAGCAGGGCCTTGAGTTGTTGGTGGGAACTGGCTTCCAACATGGCTGGATCGTAGGAAGCTGGCCCGAGTGAACTGCAGCGACGATGACAGTCTCCTGGCAGCGACGACCGGTGGGGATCGTGGGGCTTGGCCTGATCGGCGGCTCGCTGGGCCTCGATCTCCAGGCCGCCGGCCTCCAGGTGCATGGCCTGGTCCATCGCCCTGCCACCGCCGGGCGGGCCACCGAACGGCGCCTGGCCACCCGGGTGAGTGTGGATCCGGCCGTGCTGGCCGATTGCGGCCTGGTGGTGCTGGCCCTGCCGCTGGACCGGCTCTTGCGCCCCGAGCCGTCCCTGCTGGCCGCCCTGCCCGCAAGGGCGGTGGTCACCGATGTGGGCTCCGTCAAAACCCCCGTACTGGAGTGCTGGGGGCAACGGCATCGCTTCGTGGCCAGCCATCCGATGGCCGGCACGGCCCGCGCCGGGGTGGAGGCTGGCCAGCCAGGACTGTTCCGGGGGCGCCCCTGGGTGGCCACCCCTGACCAGCGCACCGATCCGGAGGCCCTGGAGCAGGTGCGCCAGTTGGCCGAACTGGTGGCAGCCCGCTGGACCACCTGCGAGGCGGCCGCCCATGACCGGGCCGTGGCTCTGATCTCCCACCTGCCGGTGCTGGTCAGCGCCGCCCTGCTGGAGGCGGCCGACCGGGGCGCCAGGGGATCAGGAGATGGCGATCTACCGGCCCTGGCCCGGTCGCTGGCCTCCTCCGGCTTCGCCGACACCACCCGGGTGGGGGGCGGCAACCCGGAGCTGGGCACGTTGATGGCCCGCTGCAATCAGCGGGCCCTGCTGGAGGCGCTGGCCCACTACCGGGAGGCGATCAGGGAGCTGGAAACCCTGCTGGAACACCAGGACTGGCAGGAATTGCACAGCTTCCTGCAACGATCCGAGCGCCTCAGGCCCGGTTTCGTGCAGCCATGAGTTCCGCTCCAGGCCGGTTCAGATGTTGCTGCCACCGGCGGCCAGTTCCGGCTCCCCATCCGCCGTATCTTCCGGGCCACAGCCAGGTTCGCCGCGACCGGACAGCTCCAGATCGGCACCGAGGTGAGTGGTTTTGGCCCAGATCAGGCGCTTCGGCAGCAGGGCCATGCGCAGGGTCACCCAGGGAATCACCACGAACCAGTGGGTGAGATAGGCCATCGCCAGGGCCAGATCGAAGGGTGTCATGGCCGGCAGGGGAGGCCCTTCGCTGCGGCGGCGGCAACCCTTCACCGTCGCCACCCCCGACAGGCTGAGGGCCAGGATCGAGAAGGGCCAGATCATCGGCAGGGTCTGGGTCAGCACGGCCCCGATCAGATCGGCGATCACCATCTGGGGCAACGCGTACTGGATCAGGAAGAAACAGGCCAGATCCAGACGGCGTCGAGCGCTGAGGCGGTCCGAAAGCAGCTGGGGCCAGTAATCGAAGAAGCGCTGCAGTCCCCCCTCGGCCCAACGTTGACGTTGACGCCACAGGGCCGGGAGCGTCAGGACCGCCTCCTCCTGGACGGGAGGGTCCCAGAGCACACCGATCGGGAGATCCGCCAGCAGGAAGCGAAAACTGAGGTCGAGATCGTCGGTGACGGTGGCCTCATTGAACCCCCCGGCTCTGGCCACCGCATCGCGCCGCAGCAACTGGCCATTGCCCCGCAGTTCGGCGACCCCACCGGTGGCCAGCCGCCCCTCCTGAATCACCGCGTCCAGGGCCATCTCCATGGCCTGGGCTCGGGTGAGCAGATTCACAGCGCCGTTCACCTCCGCTTTGCGAAGCTGCACCGCCGCCCAGCCCCCCGCCTCCGCAAAGCGGATCAACCGTTCCAGCAGATCGCTCTGGAGGTCGGCATCCGCGTCGAGCACCAGCAGCCAGCGGCCCTGAAGCTCCTGCAGCACCCGGTTGAGCGCCCCCGACTTTCCTCCGCCGGCGTCTCTGGGACGACGCACGACCCGCAACTGGCCATACCGTGCTTTCAGCTCCTCGAGGATGTCGGGGGTGTGATCGGCGCTGCCGTCGTCCACAACCCAGAGCCGCAGTTGATCGCTGGGGTAGCGCAGCCGGGAGAGCCGCTCCACCAGGCCCGCGATCACGGCCTGTTCGTCCCGTGCGGCCACCACCACATCCACCGGCGGAAGCTCACCGCTGGCGAGCCCCGCCGCAGCGGGCGAAGGCTCGGCCTGGCTGGGCTTGGCCAGCAAGGTGCGGAAGCTGTAACCCCCCAGTACCAACGCGAGGGTGATGGAAGGAAACAGACCTCGCACCGGGCCGAGCCAGTGGGGAGCGATACCGGCCAGGCCACAGGCCGCCAGGAACAGTGCGGCGGCCCCGCGGCGGCGATCGATAACGGTGCCGCCGGCGGTCATGGCATCACCTGGATGAATGGATTCATCTGCTCGTGATGTTAAAGGGCATCGTTCAGGTTTCGGGTCGGCGTGTTCAGTTCGGAGAGGGTTCTCAGTTGGGTATCGGGGTAATAGTGCTGGAGGATACGGGTGCTGTTCCAACCCCGCCCCGCCAGGTCGATGGCTCCCGCCTGGGAAAGGCCGGCGCCATGGCCGAAGCCGCCGCCCACCACCAGCCAGGACCCGGCAGCCGTGGGCGTCACGGTGAACAGGGTGCTGGGCAGCTGGCGCAGGGTGCGGCGGATGGCGTCCAGCCGCAGCACCCGGCTGCCCGTGGCGCCTTCGATCTCCAGGGCCAGCACCCTGCCGCTGGGCCCCCGTTCCAGCACCCGCAGCGCCCGGGGTTGTCCGATCCCCGCCGCGTTGCTGCCCAGCGCCGTCGTGATCGCTGCCGCGGTGAGGGTTCGGCGCCAGCGGAAGCGGGGATGGCCGGCGCCGTAGGCGCCTCGGCCATCGGCCAGCAGCTGCGTCAGGGGCCCTGATGCCAGGGGCAGGCTGAACCGCTCCGGGAAGGGGCTGGGACCATCGGCGAAGGGCTTCAGGTAAGGGAGGGGGTCCCCGCTCCAGGCCTCCTCGAATCCAGCCGCGACTCCGCCGTTGGTGGCGTGATACACGGCATGGATGGGTTGCCCCTGCCAGGCCAGCACCCGGTGGCGGGTGGCGGCGATGGCGGAGCGGGTGGCGGCGCCGGCCTGGCGGGGATCGCTGTACACCTGGCATTGGGTGTCAGCGCAGAGGTGGTAGCCATCCACCGCGAACCGGTGCTGGTTGCGAACCGCCCAGGTGCGGGCCAGCACGGCCTGGGCCGCCAGGGCCGCCGCGGGAGAGCCGGCGCCGATCTCATGGGGCACCACCCCCTCCAGGTAGCGCTCCAGGGGTACTTCCTCCACCAGGCTCCAGCTGCCGTAGGCATCCCCCTGGAGGCGGAAGGGGCCTCCGTACAGCCCATCCCGCCAGCGCAACCCGGCGGGCGCCTCGATGCGGATCGGTCCGGCCAGCTCCACCACCCCATCGGCACGCCGCAGCTCCAGGCTCAATCGGCTGGTCTCCAGCCGTTCCACACTCCGGGAGGACACTCCCTCCGGTGGCTCGGCCCCGGCCGCGGCCCACACCTCCCAGTCCCGCGGATGGGCGATCACGGCGGCCACTCCCTTGGCGCGCCAGCGGTTGGCGGCCTTTTCGGCGCTCTCGAAACTGGCGAACGGCCCGATCACTTCGCGGCGCAACCGCAGGGGCTGGGCCAGCGGCTGGCGTCGCCAGTGGAGCACCAGTTCCGGGGCCATGAACCGCTGGCCGTCGGCGGTGATCAGGGTGAGCATGCCGCCGCTGCCGCTCCGCAGCCGCAGGGGGGGCGCTGTGGAGACGTCGCCGCCGGCGGCGGGCTTCAGGTGGGCCTCCAGGGCCACCCAGAGCACGGGATTGTCGAGCGCCATCGGGGCGGGTACGGCCACCGGCCAGTGCAGGGCATCGCCGCCCGTCTGGCCCGGGGCTGGCGGGGCCGACAGCTGCTGGGGTGGGGGAGGGGGACCGCTGTTTTCGGAGGCCGCCCGGCACCCTCCGGCCAGCAGCAGACCGGCCAGCAGCAGGGGAGGCAGGGAAGCAAGCGGAAGCAGGCGGAGGCGGGTTGGCATGGAGGGGGATGGAAGCGGGCCCAATTTGGTGGATGGTGCTGCCAGGTCGTAGTGTGATTGTTTGTGCCTGCGCCTGAGGAAATGCCGAAGCTCAAGACCCGCAAATCAGCCGCCAAGCGGTTCAAGGTCACCAGCACCGGCAAATTCATGCGCCGGCGTGCCTTCCGCAACCACCTGCTCGATCACAAGAGCCCGAAGCGCAAGCGGCACCTGGCCACCAAGGCCGTCGTCGATGAGCGCGACGCTGAGAACGTTGCCCTGATGCTTCCCTACGGCCGCTGAGCCCGGGCAGCACGCCTTTTCCTTCCCGACCCCGAATCCCCCCCTTCCCACCCCATGGCCCGCGTCAAAAGGGGCAATGTCGCCCGCAAACGCCGCAACAAGATCCTTCGCCTGGCCCGTGGCTTCCGCGGCAGCAACGGCAGCCAGTTCCGCACCGCCAACCAGCGGGTGATGAAGGCGCTCTGCAACGCCTATCGCGACCGTCGCCGCCGCAAGCGGGATTTTCGTCGCCTCTGGATCGCCCGCATCAATGCGGCCGCTCGCCTCAACGGGCTCAGCTACAGCCGCCTGATCGGTGGTCTCAAGCGGGCCGATGTGCGCCTGAATCGCAAGATGCTGGCCCAGTTGGCCGTCGTCGATCCGGCCAGCTTCTCCGCCGTCGTCAGCGCCACCCGATCCTGACCCGACCCTCCCCCGCTGGCGGAACCAGCCGACTGAATCCCTCGAGCCGGCCGCAGCCATGAATGAGATCCTGCCCCAGACCTATCTGATCGGCCTGATTGTTCTGTTGGGTGGAGCCGCGGTGCTGGTGGCCCGCCAGATCCTGCGGGTCCGCAAGGACGAAATCACCCTGGCCCGCCTGGAGGGCTCCAGTTCCAGTGGCAAGGGCCAGGATTCCGCGGAGCTGTACGAACTGGCTTCGGTGCAGCTGCGCAAACGGCTCTACGGCCAGGCAGGCGACAACCTGAAACGGGCCCTCCAACTCGCCAGCGACGAGGGCGCTCCGCGGGAGGCCCAGGCCCTGATTCAGAACGCGCTCGGTTTCGCCCTTGCTGCCCAGAGCAAGTATCAGGCTGCGATCCGCCACTACCGCTCAGCCCTGAAGGTCAAACCCGACTATCCCGTAGCCCTCAACAACCTGGCCTTCGCCCTGGAGAAACAGGTGAAGCCCGAGGAGGCCAAGGCCACGTACGAGAAGGTGCTGCTGCTCGATCCCGGCAACAGCACGGCCCGCAAACGGCTCAAGACCCTGGAACGGCGCAGCGGAGAGTTACCAGAGTCCGCGGACCGGGGCTCCAGGCTGTGACGGGGGCTGGGGGGCCGCTGCCTGGGGAACCAGCTGCAGACGACCGCCCGGAGAGGTGAGGCGAGGGGCGTGCCATCCGCTCAGGGAAAGGCCCTGGAGCCCCTGGAATTCCCCTCCCAGCTCCAATCCTTCGATCGGCTCATCGCCGAGCAGGAGCAGATCCAGTTGATCAGATTTGGCATTGAGGTTGCCCTGCACCGGGGTTTCCCGGTCTCCGATGGTCATGCGGCCGCGCAGATCCACCATCTGCCCGATCGGACGCACCGCGTCGATCGCCAGCTGCACGGGCACGGCGGGAGAGAAGATGAACGACTGATAGCTGCCGCTCCACTGGCGGGGCATCTGTTCAGCGATCAGCCGCGCCCGGGCAATGGGATCGAAGGTCTCCACCTGGACGAAGGCGCCACCCTGCTGGGCTTCGGCAGCGGCAGCGGCGGAGTCCAGGAAGGGTGAAGAAGGCAGGACCACGTCGGCGGGCATCGGGCTGGCGGCGAGCAGGAACAGCGCGGGCGTGGCCGCCAGCGGAAGGGGCAGCGGCATGGGATGGCGGGCATGGTCAGTCAGGGCGCAGACTAGGCCCAAGCTGGCTGCCTGCGAACCACGGCCCCGCCTCCCAACCTGCCTTGACCCCTCCTCCCTCCGCTGCCAGCGGCGATCCCAGGCCCGACGCCGCGGCACCTACCCCCGCAATCATCGCGGCCCCCAGCGCGGCAGCCCCCCCGGCAATCGCCAGCGACGACCGCCTGGTCATCGCCGGCAGGAGCTTCAGCAGCCGGTTGATGACCGGCAGTGGCAAGTACCCCTCCCTCGCGGTGATGGGGGCCAGCCTGGAGGCCAGTGGAAGCCAGATCGTCACCGTGGCGGTGCGGCGCGTACGCAGCCAGGCCCCCGGCCATGGCGGCCTGATCGAGGCGATCGACTGGGAACGCATCTGGATGCTGCCCAACACCGCCGGCTGTGCCACCGCGGAGGAAGCGGTCCGGGTGGCCCGGCTGGGCAGGGAACTGGCCCGGTTGGTGGGTCAGGAGGACAACACCTTCGTGAAGCTGGAGGTGATCCCCGACTCCCGCCACCTCCTGCCCGATCCGATCGGCACCCTCGAGGCCGCGGAGCAGTTGGTGAAGGAGGGCTTCACCGTGCTGCCCTACATCAACGCCGACCCCCTGCTGGCCTGGCGGCTGGAGGAGGTCGGCTGCGCCACGGTGATGCCCCTGGGGTCACCGATCGGCTCCGGTCAGGGGATCCGCAACGCCGCCAACATCGCCCTGATCATTGAGAACGCCAGGGTTCCCGTGGTGGTGGATGCGGGCATCGGCGTACCCAGCGAGGCGGCTGAGGCGATGGAGATGGGAGCCGACGCCTTGCTGATCAACAGCGCCATCGCCCTGGCCGGGGATCCGGCCGCCATGGCGCGGGCGATGGCCCTGGCCACCGAGGCGGGTCGCACCGCCTTCCGGGCCGGCCGTCTGCCGGTGCGGGCCCAGGCCAGTGCCAGCTCCCCCAGCCAGGGGCGCGTCGGGGCCTGAGGGGCCCGGCCCGGCCCGTGCCTGTGTGACGTTCCATGCCGGAGACGGGTCGCTCCTGCTGCCCTTCCATAGGGTTCATGCACCGATTACCCCTTCCCATGCAGGTAACCGAAGAAGACGGCGGCAAGCTCAATGCCTTCGCCCGGGAACCCCGGATGGTCGTGGTCGAAAAGGAAGAGAGCGATCAGCGCGGCAACGGCAACCGCCTGTTGCTGGTGGGCGGTCTGATCCTGGTGGCGGCGATGGTGGCTGTGGCTGCGGCGATCAGCTGAGCGCCACGCTTGACCGCCACGCTTGACCGCCATGGTCCGGCGCACCTGTTGAGCGCCGGCGTGGTGCCGGCCTGAGGCTTGTAGTAGTTTGCCCACTGGAGCAATTGCTCGTTCTGGAGTCTGGGGTGAAAGTTCTCGTTCTCGGTGGCGATGGCTTCTGCGGTTGGCCTTGCGCGGTCAACCTGTCCGACGCGGGCCACGATGTGGTCATCGTCGACAACCTCAGCCGACGCAAGATCGATATCGATCTGGGGGTGGAATCGCTGACCCCGATCGCCACCATCCAGGATCGGCTGCGCGCCTGGTCCCAGGTGGGCGGCAGCACCATCCGCTTCGTCTCCCTCGACATCGCCAGGGAGTACGACCGCCTGCTGGAGCTGCTCCGTGAAGAGCGGCCAGCGGCCGTGGTTCATTTCGCCGAGCAGCGGGCCGCTCCCTACTCAATGAAGAACAGCGCCACCAAGCGCTACACGGTGGACAACAACGTCAACGGCACCCACAACCTGCTGGCCGCCATCGTCGACAGCGGCCTTGACGTGCACATCGTTCACCTCGGGACCATGGGGGTGTACGGCTACGGCTCCCACCGGGGCGCCACCATTCCCGAGGGCTATCTCACCGTGGAGGTGCCCCAGGCGGACGGCAGCCGATTCACCGAGAAAATCCTGCACCCCACCGATCCGGGCAGCGTCTATCACATGACCAAGACGCTCGATCAACTGCTGTTCTTTTACTACAACAAGAATGACGGCATCCGGGTCACCGATCTCCACCAGGGCATTGTCTGGGGCACGAACACGGCCCTCACCGAAAAGGATCCCCGGCTCACCAATCGCTTTGACTACGACGGCGACTACGGCACGGTTCTGAATCGTTTCCTCATGCAGGCGGCGATCGGCTACCCCCTCACCGTGCATGGCACCGGTGGACAGACCCGGGCGTTCATCCACATTCGTGATTCGGTGCGCTGTGTGCAGCTGGCCCTTGAGAATCCCCCGACCAGCGGCGAGAAGGTGAAGATCTTCAACCAGATGACAGAGAGTCATCAGGTGGGTGAACTCGCCCGCAAGGTGGCGGCCCTCACCGGTGCCGAGATCAACCATCAGCCCAACCCGCGCAAGGAGGCGATCGAGAACGACCTGATCGTCGACAACCGTTGCTTCATTGAGCTGGGCCTCAAACCCACCACCCTCGACGACGGTCTGCTGGCCGAAGTCGTCGATGTGGCGAGGCGGTGGGCCGATCGCTGCGACCGCTCCCGCATCCCCTGTCTTTCAGCCTGGACCACCCGCCAGGCAGCGGCCATCGGTGTGAAGCCTTGAACCCGGGTCGGCGCCCGTGAAGATCGCCTTCTTCACCGAAACCTTCCTGCCCAAGGTCGACGGCATCGTCACCCGGCTCACCAAGACCGTTCAGCACCTGGTGGCGGCTGGAGATGACGTATTGATCTTCTGCCCGGAGGGTGGTCCCCAGGACTACATGGGGGCCCGCGTGGTGGGAGTGCCGGCGATGCCGCTTCCCCTCTACCCCGAGCTGAAGCTGGCCCTGCCCCGTCCGGCGGTTTCCGAAGCGCTGGAGCGGTTTGCTCCAGACCTGATTCATGTCGTGAATCCGGCGGTGCTGGGGCTGGGGGGGATCTGGTTGGCGAAGACCCGGGGGGTGCCTCTGGTGGCCAGCTACCACACCCACCTGCCCAAATACCTGGAGTACTACGGCATGGGCATGCTCGAACCCCTGCTCTGGGAACTGCTCAAGGCCGCCCACAACCAGGCCCAGCTGAATCTGTGCACATCCACGGCCATGGTGGAGGAACTGAGCGAGAAGGGCATCCAGCACACCGCCCTCTGGCAACGGGGGGTGGATACGGATCTGTTCCGCCCCGAACTCCGCTCTGACGCCATGCGTCAACGGCTGCACGGTGGCCACGGGGATACGGGTCATCTGGCCCTGTACATCGGCCGCCTCTCAGCCGAGAAGCAGATCGAGCGCATCCGCCCCGTTCTCGACGCCATGCCCCAGGTTCGACTGGCCCTGGTGGGGGACGGACCCCACCGCCAGCAACTGGAACGGATCTTCGAGGGCACCCCCACCACGTTCGTGGGCTATCTGGCGGGGGAGGAACTGGCCTCCGCCTACGCCAGTGGCGATGCCTTTCTGTTTCCCTCCAGCACGGAAACCCTGGGCCTGGTGCTGCTGGAGGCCATGGCCGCCGGCTGTCCGGTGGTGGGCGCCAACCGGGGCGGCATCCCCGACATCGTCAGTGATGGGGTCAACGGCTGTCTCTACGATCCCGACAACAGTGAAAGCCTGATCTCGGCCGCCCAGCGGCTGCTGGGAAGCCTGGAGACCCGCGTCGCCCTGCGCCGCTCGGCTCGGCAGGAAGCCGAGCGCTGGGGCTGGGCCAGCGCCACCGAACAGCTTCGTGGCTACTACCGCCAACTCCTGGGACGCCCCCGACTTTCCCTGGCGGCCTGATCCCGCTCAGCGACCAGCCGTTGAGGCCCCTGCCGGTGTGGTTCCCCTGAACCAGGTGGTCATCAGGGCCTTCACCATCGGCGCCGCCACCGTGCCGCCGTAGCCACCGCTGTTCTCCCCGAGGGCCACGATCACCAGGGTGGGCTTGCCGGCAGGGGCGTATCCCCCGAACCAGGCATGGTCGGGGCGGGGGGGATCTTCCCCCGTGCCGGTCTTCCCAGCCACGGCGGGCAGGTTGGGGTCATTGAGCAGGGTGGCGGTGCCCTCGGTGACCACCATCCGCAGGCCCTTGCGCAGCACCCGCAAGGTTTCTGGCTTCAGGCCGATCCAGGTGCGCTCGGTGGGGCGTTCCACCAGGTGGGGCGTGACCAGCCATCCCCCGTTGGCGACGGCCGCGTAGAGCCGGGCCATCTGCAGGGGCGTCACATCGACGGCCCCCTGGCCAATCGACGAGGTGATCGTATCCACCGGTGTCCAGGGTTCGTCGAGGACCTTCAACTTCCAGGCCGGATCGCCCAGCAGGCCAGGGGTTTCCTCCTCCTTCAGTTCGATGCCGGTGAGCTGGCCGTAGCCCATCCGACGGGATGCCTCGAACAGTTCCTTCGGGCCCACCTTCAGGCCGACCTGGTAGTAGAAGCTGTTGCTGCTCACCGCCAGGGCCTGCTCGAAGCCAATCGGCCCGAAAGCACCATGATCGGCGTAGCACTGGCCGTAGTAGCAGAACGAGTTCATGGTCGGCACCCTGGAATTCGGGGTGTACTTGCCCGATTCGAGGCCGGCGATCGTGGTCACGATCTTGAACGTGCTTGCGGGGGGGAATCCCCGGAAGGCCCGGTTGAGCATGGGGGCGTCCGTGCTGTTCAGCTCCCTCCACTGCTCGGTGCTGGGGCCTTCGGAAAACACGTTGGGATCGAAGTTGGGGCGGCTGGCCATGGCGCGGATCGCGCCCGTGCTGGGGTCCATGGCCACGATGGCGCCCTTGCGGAGCCCTCCGAGGGCTTTCTCCGCGGTCTTCTGCAGCTCCAGGTCGATGGTGAGGCGCAGGTCCTTGCCTGCCTTGGCGGGCTTGTCCCCCAGGACCCGTTGCACCTGTCCCATGGCGTTCACCTCCAGCTGCTGCCCCCCCCATTCCCCCCGGAGGTGCGCCTCATAGGCATGTTCCAGACCGGTGCGGCCGATCCGGTCGCGGATGCGGTAGCCCTTGTCCCGCAGCCGTTCGTACTCCTCGCCATTGATGCTGCTCGTGTAGCCCATGACGTGGGCCGCCAGGGGTCCGTAGGGGTAATGACGCAGCACATCGGCGGAGACCTCAGCCCCGGCCAGGGAACGGGCCCGCTCCTGAAAGCGCAGCACCTGCTCGGGGCTGAGGGGGCCGCTCAGGGCGATGCGGTAACCCTCGGCATTCTGCCCATCGCTGCGGGCCTGATCCAATCGCTTGGCCGGCAGGGACAACAGGTCTGCCAGGCGGTCCCTCAGGCCCGGCCAGCTGCTGTCGGTCACCAGCCGCGGCTGCACGTAGAGCCGGTAGGTGAGCCGATTGGTGGCCAGCACCTTGCCATTTCGATCCAGAAAGCGGCCCCGGATGGGATCGCGTGGGATCAGGCGAATGCGGTTCTCATCGGCCATGGCCTTGTGCTCCTGGCCATGGAACAACTGGAGCCAGGCCAGCCGGGAGGTCATGGCGGCCGAGACCACCAGCACCAGCGCCATGAGCACGGCCGCCTGCTGGTCCACCCCGGTGTGGCGGCTGGAGGAGCCCGGGGCCAACCCTCCGGAGGGACCGCGGCCCATCAGGAGTGGGCCGAAGGATCCAGGGGTGCTTTGCCCGGGGCCAGCCGTCGTTCGAGGGCCTCGAGCCGTGCCGAGATGCGCGCCAGGGTGGCCTGGAGTTCGGCCGGATCGGAGCGGGCTCCCTCGTCGTCCCCGGCGGCCTGGACCCCGGGATCAGCGACGCTCCACTCCGCTTCCGTCTCCAGATCCCGCACCTCCACCCGCATCACCGGATTCCCCAGGCCGGGCTGGATCCGGTCGAGGTTTTCACGGACCTGTCCAGCAGCCGGCTCCCCCTCCTGCCGCAGCTGATCGAGGGGATCGGAGCTGGTGCCGTCAAAGGCGGCGATCACTTGCCGCGGTCCCCCCTTGCGCGCCCGCTCCACGACGGCCAGGCCAACGGGCAGCACGTCCTGCATCAGGGTCAGACGCAGAGTTTCGAAGGGATCGGCCGCCATGGTGGAGGAACCGTGGAGTGAATCGTTCCAGTCTGACGCGCCAGGTCAGCGGCGGACGGCTCAGCGAAGCGTGCCCGGAACCCCGGGATCGACGATCACCGGCCGGCAGTAGCGCTGGCTGCCCAGCCACCAGCCCGCCCCCATGGCAATCACCAGGACGGCTGTCAGGGGCAGCAAGGCCTGACGGGTCCCATCCAGGGCGAACCATTCCATCCAGCCCCGGTAGGCCCGTTCCCGCTCGAACCGCCGGCGTTCTTTTCGTTCCTCTCGGGCACGGCGCTGCAGGGCCCGCTCCACCCAACGCTCGAAGGCCTTTTTCTTGGTGACCGCCATCTTGCGCTCCACCTCCAGCAACTGACCGGAGGTGAGCTCTGGATTGAAGGTGCTGATCAGCTCCAGGGTCTTGAGGAACATTTCCACGGCCCCATCCTTGATGGCCAGCTGCTCAGCTTCGGCCGGGACGAGGTTGCCGTCGAGCTCGGGATAGAAGCGGAGCCGGTTGGCCTGGATCTGCTCCTCCGGCAGTTGGCCCGGCTCCCTCAGCCAGCGGTCGGTGTTGGTGTCGAAGCGCCGCCAGTAAAGGAAAGGATTCAGATAAACGACCTTGCCTGCCAGCTGGATGCTGTCCTGCTGGAGGCGGCGTTGCACCTGGGGATCCTGGGTGGAGGACGTGGCGTTGGGTGCAGCGACGTTCACGGCAGAGGGGGAACGCAAAAGGTGCCCGATGGTAACGGTGGTTGTTGATGCCAGCCAGGGGGGCGGCCGCAGCACGACTCATTCCCATTCGATCGTGCCGGGCGGTTTGCTGGTGATGTCCAGCACCACCCGGTTCACCCCCTTCACCTCATTGACGACCCGATTGGAGATCAGCTCCAGCAGGTCATAGGGAAGGCGGGACCAGTCGGCGGTCATGCCGTCTTCACTGGAGACGCAACGCAGCACGATCGGGTAGGCGTAGGTGCGTTTATCTCCCATCACCCCGACGCTGCGCACCGGCAGAAGCACGGCGAAAGCCTGCCAGATCTGGGTGTAGAGGCCGGCGTTGTTCACTTCCTCCCGCACGATCAGATCGGCGTCCCTCAGGATGTTGAGGCGCTCGTCGGTCACCTCCCCCAGGATCCGGATCGCCAGGCCCGGTCCCGGAAAAGGATGGCGCCGCACGATCTCCTCGGGCAGTCCCAGGCTGCGGCCCACCTTGCGCACTTCGTCCTTGAACAGGCGCCGCAGCGGTTCCACCAGCTTGAAGCGCAGATCCTTGGGCAGGCCACCCACGTTGTGGTGGCTCTTGATCTTCACCGCCACCCGCTCACCGGTCTTCGGATCCAGGTTGGTGCCGGCCGATTCGATCACATCGGGATAGAGGGTGCCCTGGGCCAGATAGTCGAAGGGGCCGAGGCGGCGGCTCTCCTCTTCGAACACCCGGATGAATTCGGTGCCGATGATCTTGCGCTTCTCCTCCGGATCGGTGATGCCCGCCAGCCGGGCGATGAACCGTTCCCGCGCATTGATGTATTCCACCCGGATGTGGAACTGGTGATCGAAGAAGTCCATCAGGAACTCGGGCTCCCCCTTGCGCATGAATCCCTGGTCGATGAACATGCAGGTGAGCTGGGGGCCAATGGCCTGATGCAGCAGAAAGGCCAGGGTGGAGGAATCCACCCCGCCGGAAAGGGCCAGCAGCACCCGCTTCTCCCCCACCTGGGCCCGCACTTCCGCCACCGCTTCGTCGATGAAGGCGGCCGTGGTCCAGTCGGGTTCGCAACCACAGATGTGATGCACGAAGTTGCGGATCAGCACCATGCCATCCACGGAGTGCACCACCTCGGGGTGGAACTGCACGCCGTAGAGCCGCCGCCGGTGGTCGGCCACCGCCGCCTCCGGGGTGTTGAGGGTGTGGGCCAGCCGCACGAATCCCTCCGGCAGGGCCTGCACCGAATCACCGTGGCTCATCCACATCGTCGACCCCTGTGCCACGTTGGTGAGCAGGTCGATGGGATCGTCCACCTGGAGCGGTGCCTTGCCGTATTCGGCCTTGCCGGCGGCCACCACCGATCCCCCCAGCTGCTGCACCATCAGTTGCATGCCGTAGCAGACCCCCAGCACAGGAATGCCCAGCTCCCAGATGCCGGGGTCGCAGAGCGGTGCCTGCGGCTCGTAGACGGAGTTGGGCCCACCGCTGAGGATGATTCCCTTCGGCGCCAGGGTGCGGAGTCGTTCCACCGGGGTGGTGTGGCTCATCACCAGGGAGAACACCTCGGTTTCGCGGATGCGGCGGGCAATCAACTCCGAATACTGGGAGCCGAAATCGAGGATGACGATGGCCGGGTGGCGCAGGGATCCACTCACCGAGTCGCGGTCAGCTTCGACAAGGGAGGGATGGCCGGAACCCGGGTGATCGATCTTGGCTTTCTGGATCATCAGCAATGGGGTGTCCAGGGACCTTCCCGCCGGGTCATGAACCGCACCCTAGGCCGGGCCCTCTGGGGATTGACCCTCAGCACGGGTGGCCAGCTGCTCCAGCAGAGGGCCCCCGATCGGCCCGCGAGAGCGTACCCGGCGGGCCCGGTCGAACAGCACCACACCGATCGCCATGGCCCGGGCGCCATGGCTGGCCAGATAGAGGCCGCTGCGCCGTTCAATCTCCAGGGCCATCCGGCTGCGAAGTCGCTCGGCAAAGGCCGCATCGCTGTCCTCCAGGCCGCCAAGCGCCGCTTCCACCGTCGGTGCCTCATGCAGGGCGGCGAGGGCATCCCCGCCCAGGCCTTCGAGGGCCGCCAGGGCGGTGAGCACCTCGGCGCGACCATCGGCCAGATGGTGGTGGGTATGAAAGATCCCTCCCGCCAGTTTGATCAACTTGCCCTGGTAGCCGAACAGCAGCAGTCGCTTCACCCCCCGCTCCGCCGCCGCCACCAGCATCGGGCCCAGCCAGTTGCCGGCCTTGAGCAGTCGTTGACGCGGCACCCCGAGACGGGGGGCCAGATCCAGTCCGTTCTCACCGATCACCAGCACCAGATCACCGTCGAAGTCAGGGGCCGCCACCCGTTCCGCCAGGCTGGCCAAGGCCTGTCCCAGTTGGTCGGGATCCGCCCCGGCCTGGACCTCGGCCCGGGTGCCGATCAGGGCCAGGCCGTCCACCACGCCGAAAGCGGCGTTGCTGGTGCGCTCCGCCAGGGAGCGCCCCGCCGGCAGCACGACCCGCAGCAGCAGATGCCACTGCGGCGGCACCAGGGAGCGGAGATTTGCCTCCAGTAGATCGCGGGCATAGCGCGACAGGCAGGCTTCCCCGTTGGCGGCATGGACCCCCACCCCTTCCCCTGGTTCCAGGGTCAGCCAGCCCCCCGCCTCGCCGGCCCCTGGGGCGGCCTGGGCGACCTGGCTCCAGGAGGCCAGCACCCACACCACCAGACCCCGGGTGAGGTCGAGCCGATCCCCGGGGTCACAGATGGCTTCCCCCAGGGCCCAGCCATCGGCCAGGGCCGCGGCGGCCCGCACCGCCACTGGAGCGGGGCCAGGGGGCTGCAGCAATTCCAGGTTCCGCACCGGCTGGAAGGGCTCCCCCAACAACACCCCCAGGGCAGCACGGGCGGCGGCGGCCAACCAGACCGGCAAGGTGTAGCCCCCGATCGGTGCGTGGTCCTCCATCACCGGCATGGTTCAGGCCCCCCTTCGGCCCAGGATCGAGCCGATGACCCGGACGGAGCAGGCAGTGGCGGAGCATGCCCGGGATGGGCCGGTCGATTTTTTATCATCTTCTGTTACGCCATCGGCGTGCAGTCCCCAACGCCCGCCCACCACCACCTCCCCCTTTCCATGCAGGACAAGCTGACGCTGATGATCCCGGGCCCGACGCCGGTGCCGGAAACTGTCCTGCAATCGATGGGCCGCCATCCGATCGGCCACCGCAGCGGCGAGTTCCAGGCGATCGTCAAGCGCACCACGGAAAAGCTGCGTTGGCTGCATCAGACCACGGGTGATGTGTTGGTGCTCACCGGCAGCGGCACCGCCGCCATGGAAGCGGGCATCGTCAATGTGCTGAGCCGGGGCGACAAGGTGCTCTGTGGGGATAACGGCAAGTTCGGGGAGCGATGGGTGGACCTGGCCCGGGCCTATGGGCTCGATGTGCAGGTGGTGAAGGCGGAGTGGGGCCAACCCCTGGACCCGGAGGCGTTCCGCCTCGCCCTGGAGGCCGACACCGCCAAGGCGATCAAGGCCGTGATCCTCACCCACTCGGAAACCTCCACCGGAGTGATCAACGACCTGGAAGCGATCGCCCGCCACGTGAAGGCCCATGGCACGGCCCTCACCATCGCCGACTGCGTCACCAGCCTGGGGGCCTGCGATGTGCCGATGGACGCCTGGGGTCTCGATGTGGTGGGTTCCGGATCCCAGAAGGGTTACATGATGCCGCCGGGCCTGAGCTTCGTGGCCATGGGCGAGCGGGCCTGGGCGGCCCAGAAACGGTCGGACCTGCCCAAGTTCTATCTGGATCTGGCGCCCTACCGGAAAGCCGCCGCCAAGGACAGCACTCCTTTCACCCCGGCGGTGAACCTCTATTTCGCCCTCGATGCCGCCCTGGAGATGATGCAGGCGGAAGGGCTGGCAGCGATCTTTGCCCGCCATGACCGCCATCGGCGCGCCACCCAGGCTGCCATGAAGGCGATCGGTCTGCCCCTCTATGCCGCCGAGGGCCATGGCAGCCCCTCGATCACCGCCGTGGCTCCCGAGGGCATCGACGCTGAGGTGCTCCGCAAGAAGGTGAAGGATCGATTCGACATCCTGCTGGCCGGTGGCCAGGACCACCTCAAGGGCTCGGTGTTCCGCATCGGCCACCTGGGTTTTGTCTGCGATCGCGACGTTCTCACCGCCGTGGCTGCCATCGAGGCCACCCTGCAGGAGCTCGGTTTGGGCAAGGTTCCCACCGGCGCTGGCGTGGCGGCGGCCGCCACGGAGCTGGCCCGTTGACAGACGCTGCAACGGGCTGATCGGCACGCGCTCGCCGTGATGCCGGTGGCAGGCCCAGCGGTGAATGCGACGATTCTCTGGGCGGGCTTGGTCTGAATGTCCCGAGATCTTTAGGGTGGAGAAGGTCACTCCGCCCACCCATGCGATTCTCTCTTCAGGCTTCCGCTTTCCTGCTGATGGTTCTGGCGACAGGCTGTCAGCAGGAGGATCTGACCGCCCGCATGGAGAAGGCAGAGAGCAAAATCTGCCCCCAGCTGGCCAGCGTGGGGATGGCTCTGGAAGGTGTTGCGGCGCTGACGCCTGAATCAACGGTTGGCGATGCCAGGAAAGCGGATGAAAATCTCGCGGCAGCCACCGAAGCTCTTGAAGGGACGGAACAGGAGCTTGAGAAACTCAGGCTGGAGGAGTTCAAGACCCAGCTCAGGGAATTCCGGGCAGAGGTGACCCAGGTGGCCAGTAAGGATGGCCTCACCCTTGAGCAGGCCGCCACTCAACTCAAGGACAAGGCCCAGCCCGTGATCGCAGCCCGGGCCCAGTTGTCCGAGGCGGTCGAATGTGAGCCTGAGCCAGCCCAGCCCTGAGGCAACACGCTGGGGCCAGGACGGGCTTGCTCTCACGTCTCGGCCCCTTTCGGCCCCTTCAGGGCCGGGTGCAGCGGGTACGATCACAGAGTCCCAAGCAACTCCCGTACCGGTACAACCCCCGCCAAGAGCTCCATGCTGCCCTGCTTGGATAGGAAAAGATTCATATCCATAGAGGTTATTAACTAAATGCGGGTGTAATTCAGTGGTAGAATGTCAGCTTCCCAAGCTGAACGTCGCCGGTTCGAGTCCGGTCACCCGCTTGCTTGATCAAAGTTTCTCCGGGGAATTCCAAGGGAGTTCTTTGATTAGATTTCAGGAGAGCATGGCGTAATGATTGGGTTTGGGTTTGGTTGAGGTTGTGCCATTGCTGCTGGTTGATTCCAGAAATAGAGTCTGTGTGGGATAGGCGAATTCAAGCTTATTGTCCTGGAATATCTGCATGATGCCCAGGATGATTTCTTGTTGCAGGTTGAGGAAGAGCACCATGTCTGAGTCAGGCACGTAGAAGACAAATTCAAATTCCAGCGCGCTGTCTCCAAATCGATTCAGGTGGCAGCGATCAAACTCTGCCGGTGGGTTGCTTCGGATAACCTGCTCAATGAATGATGGTATCAAACGGACCATTTCCACTGGTGTTTGATAGACCAGACCAATGACATGGGAGACACGCCGCTTGGGAAGATCCCCAAAATTCTGTATGGTCTTGTTGAGCAGATCTTCGTTGCTGAGCACAACTCTCTCACCACTCAGGCTCCGGATAGCCGTAGAGCGAATGCCAACCCGTTCGACGGTGCCAAGGAAATCGTCAAAACGGATGAACTGACCGATCTTGAAGGGCTCATCCAGCAGGATGGTGAAGTAATTGAGAAAATTTGAGATCGGACCTTTCAAAGCCAGACCTAGTCCAATACCTGCGCCCGCAAGGGAGGCGTAGATGGCTCCCATCTGAACCCCCTGGCTCTGCAGAAATACAAGCAGGCCAACCACCCAGATCAGGGTTCGAATCAGTGGTTCCAGTCCCCTCAGCAGCGACAATTGCTCCTCTTTGCCCAGCTGCCGCAGACTCGTGTCGACAACGATCAGCAGGACAGGGTTCACGAGCCTTACGATCATCACGATGAAGATCAAGGTGACTGCTGCTTCGATGAATCTGTCGATGCCCGTGTTGAAATTGAGCGCATCCCAATCCGCCACCAGGGAAGACCAGCCCCACAGGAAGGCTGCCAAATAGCCAAGGGGTGCCGCGCTCCTGAGAACGGGTCGGATCAATCGATCGTCAACATTAGTTCTGGTCTTCGCCGTCAGATTGTGTAACTTGCCACGTAAATAGCGAAGGGAAAGTACAACCAGAAGACTGCCAAACAGGAACTTGCCTGCGGCAATCAGAATGAAAATGCCGGGTTCAGCCATGAAGAGCAATCAAAGAACAGAGATTCACGGGCAGGCATGCACGGAAATCAGCCAGTCAAATGTTTTGACTGGACAGTGGCTTGGTTCAGCCATACATTCTGGGATGTGAATCATTCCCAGAAAATGCAGCCCGCCGTAGTTGTGCATGCTGAGCAGGCTGGTGAGAGATGGCCGCCCGGTGCGTGCTGGCTGCCCCAGTGGGTACTGGCCACCGCGCGCACAAAGGAACCACGACCTGCGCTTAACATTTCATAATATCTAACACAAGGGCCTCATTCTGTCAAGGCCTGCTCCTTTGGTTCCGTTGATGGGGCCATCCCGTGACGGGGCCAGCACGAGGCGACTCCATGCCAGCTGATCTGGCGACGACTCAGGGCGTGCTCCTTCCAGCCTCAGCTTGCTGATCGGTTCGTGAGGCATTGTTGAGGAAAGCTGGCCAGGTAACATAGAACAATTTTCCTAGTCAGCGGATGAATAGTTTCTGGTCTCAACTGGGGGAATTGATGGGTCTGGGACAACTTGCTGAGGTGTTGATCAGCTGGCTTCCTTCCTTGTTGACGGCCATTGTCATCTTGTTGCTGTTCTGGTTGATCTGGCGATTGGTGCGACGGGGAGTGCGCTTCGCAACCCACCGGGCCCAGCTTGATCGCACAGCAGTGAGCTTTATTCTTACGGTCCTGAAGTATACGCTTCTCACCATTGGAGTGGTCGCTGCATTGGGAAAACTAGGTATCAATACCACATCCCTTCTCACCAGTCTGGGTGTGGCGGGGCTGACGGTGGGCTTTGCGGCAAAAGATGTACTTTCCAATATGATTTCCGGTCTGTTTATCTTCTGGGACAGACCTTTTGTGCTGGGTGATCTGGTGGAGGTGGGCGGTCACTACGGTCGTGTGGACAGCATTACGATGCGCTCCACACGGGTCGTCACACCCGATGGCAGGATGCTGGCTGTGCCCAATACAGTTGTGGTGAATACCACCGTTGCCTCCTACACCAACTTTCCCCATATCCGCATTGATATTCCATTCACTGTAGCTGTAGATGAAAGTATGGGCAGGGTGCGAGACACGGTGCTTTCCCCCTGTCTCAATAATGAACAACTGCTGAAGAATCCTGCTCCAAGCGTGGTGGTCACCGCCTTGAACGATTACAATGTTGCCATGGAACTGCAGGTCTGGCTTCAGGATGAAAAGCAGCACATCGCAGCCCGTCAGGCACTCACCGAGCAGACGTTCGAGGTCCTGCGCCAGGCTGGTGTGGACATGCCCTTCGAAACCCTTTCCCTGACGCCCATCGAGATCAGGAAGGCCCTGAATCCACCCAATGGGGGAGAGACGCGAGCCCCGGTAGGGTGATGGGGGAGTGGAGAGAAGTCCATGATGGGGGATCTGGTACTGGCCGTAGGGATCCCGGCGGTCTTGCTGCTGGCCTTCACCCTGTTGCTGGAGCACGGCGGAGACCGTCTGCCGACCTGGCTGCAGGCGCTCTCCAGAAGGCCATCGGTGATCTGGAATGTCGGCATCGGTTTGATCATCGGCCTGTCGCTCTTGCGCTGGATGCTGCAGCGTGTGAAGTCTTGAGGAGTCCATGGGGCTGACCCTCATTCTCGGCAACCAACTTCACCGGGAGTGGTTGACACCGTCACCCCTGTGTCTGGATGGATCCGATCGGGTCCTGATGCTGGAGGACCTCGGGGTGGCCTCCACATTTCGCTATCACAAACTCCGCTTGCTGCATACCTTCGTGGCGATGCGCTCCTTTCGAGACGCCCTCATCAGCAAAGGAATCACCGTTCGCTATTTCGAACTTCCCGCCTCCAAGGGGATCAGTTTCTGGGAACGCATAGGCCTTGAACTGGACGATCCGAGCCTTCAATCCGCTGCGCGGGAGCTGCGTATCGCAGAAATCCCCGATCCCGCATTTCAGCAGCTGGTGGAGGCTTTTTGCCAGGAGCGTTCGGTGTCCCTCACGGTGTTGCCGTCACCTGCCTTCCTGAGCTCCTCAGCGGAAAGTCGCCCTCTGTTTCAGGGGCGCAAGCGACCCTTGATGAAGACGTTCTATGAGCAGCAGCGAAGGCGGTTGAACGTGCTGATCGAGCCCGATGGCACTCCCACCGGCGGCCGTTGGAGTTACGACACCGAGAACCGACGCAAGCTCCCCAAGGACTACAGAGAGCCTCCCTTACCCACCGTGGCCACGAGCCGGCACGATGCGGATGTGCGCACGCTGATCGAATGTCATTTTGCCCATCACCCGGGTGGGTTGGGCGTTCTGTTCGTCCCGTTCGACCATGGGGGAGCCCAGGCCTGGCTGGATCACTTTCTGCGCTTTCGTCTCGAGGATTTCGGACCCTACGAGGATGCGCTCAGTGCGGATCTGGACGTTCTGCAGCATTCCCTCCTGTCCCCCCTGCTCAACATCGGCCTGCTCAGTCCGGCAGACGTCGTGGAGCAGACTCTCGCCCACGCCCAGCGCCACAGCCCACCGATCGCCTCGCTGGAAGGCTTTCTGCGCCAGGTGATCGGATGGCGGGAATTCGTCCGAGGCATTGATCTGGTCTTCGGCGAACGCCAGGCCACCACCAACTTCTGGGATCATCATCGAGGCCTCAAACCCTGCTGGAATGACGGGACAACAGGCCTGCCACCCCTGGATCGTGCCATTGAGAAGGTCAACCGGCTGGCCTACAACCATCACATCGAAAGATTGATGGTGATCAGTAATCTGATGCTGCTGTGTGAGGTTCACCCCCAGGAAGTGTACCGCTGGTTCATGGAGCGTTATCTCGATGCTTATGCATGGGTGATGGGCCCGAACGTCTATGGCATGGGGCAGATGAGTGATGGGGGAATCTTTGCTACCAAGCCTTATATCTGTGGTTCCAACTATATCCTCAAGATGGGGGGAGGGCCCCGAGGCTCCTGGTGTGAAATCTGGGATGGTCTCTATTGGCGTTTCATTGATCGTCATCGCAGCTTCTTTCGCTCCAATCCCCGTCTCTCCATGATGGTGGCATTGCTCGATCGGATGGAGGAGACGAAACGGCTACGCCTGTTTTCTCTGGCACAGGCATTTATCGAGCGGGTCACATCAGCTTCGGGCAGCCAGGTGACGACCTAGGCGAATCGCTTCTCGATCAGGTGGATGGAGGAAATCCATTCGCCGCGACTGTTATAGTTTCTGATCAGGCGTTGATGCTCGTCAGGAGACAGGAGCCAACCTGTCTCCACGCTGAATTCCTTGCGGTGAGAAATGTGAATGGGTGCCTGGCTGGATCCACCATCGGGCAGTAAATTCATTTGAATTGGGTCTTCACCTTCAAAGAGCAGGCAATCATTTTGAATAACTCCCTCCCGCAAGGATCTGAATTCTCCACACGCTGTATGAATGCGTACCCGGCCCGCTTGGCTGAGGCTGAATTCCGTCTGGCACTCCTGGTGAAGAGGTTCCGGCCAATCTGATGTGATGGTGGACGCTTTGCCGCGCCAGCTGCCGAGCAACTGGTCCATGGTCAAGGCCGGACGCTCCTCAGCATCCGTTCCACTGCGAAACTCTCTGATCAATACGAAGCTATCCAAGTCCCCTGCTTCTGTATAAAGCTGAACCAGTCTGAAACGCCTGTCTCCATGGACATAGCCATATTCAGCGCCGAACGGGGTGATTGGGGCGACCTGAAGGGAGCCTTTGGAAAATGCGCCGGTTTCGAAGAAGATGGCCTGGTTGCCAAGAGAGCGATATTCCTGTTGATAATCTGAAGATGGTACAGATTCGTAATCTCCATGTTGAAACCGCCGTAGCCGGAAGCGCACCAACTGATTATCTTCAAAACTCTCCAGGCTCAGAATGGATGCGGTTGAATTGACCACGTGACCACGGGTGTCCAGTGTAGTGAAGGAACCCTGCCATTCGCCAAGATTCTTGAGAAAATTCTGCCATTTTGACGACATGGTTCCTGGTGCGTAATGGCTTTCCAGCTTAGCTCGCTAGGGCCAGGAAATTGTTGCGATGATGCGCCAGTCTCCCCGTGTAATTTCAGGCTGCCAGACATCTTTCGCCTTTATTGTGAATCTTGATCTGATAGACAAGCTGCAAACCTTCATTCATCGCTCAGGAATTGACCGTCGTGATCAGTGCGGTCCTCGAGCCATTCGGCCAGCTTGGTGTGGCGTCGGCGGCCGAGGCGATTGCGCACAGCCATGGCGAGGGCCTTCTTCTGGCCCACGATCACCACCAGCTGTTTACCCCGGGTGATGCCGGTATAAACGAGATTGCGCCGCAGCATCGGATAATGCTGGCTGAGCAGCGGAATCACCACCGCCGGGTATTCACTGCCCTGGCTCTTGTGAATGGTGCAGGCATAGGCCGGAACCAGGTGGTCGAGCTCCCCCCAGCCGTAGATCACCGTGCGGCCATCAAACAGCACGGCAAGTACACCATCATCGACGTCGATGCTGTCGATCGTGCCCACATCTCCGTTGAATACATCCTTTTCGTAGTCGTTGGCTACCTGCATCACCTTGTCCCCCGCCGCGAAGCGCCAGCCGAACCGCTCCACCTGCTCCGGCGGGTCGGGATTGAGCCGCTGTTGCAGCTCGATGTTCAACGATCGGGAGCCGCAACCTCCCCGCGCCATCGGGCAGAGCACCTGCACCTGGGCGATCGGATCGAGGCCAAAGCGCGCCGGGATCCGTTCCGCCACCACCTTGAGGATCAGGGCCAGGGCCTGCTCGGGGGTGTCGGCCGGCAGGAAGTAGAAGTCCGTGCTGGCCTCCACCGGCGGGGGGCGTAGATCGGGGATGGAGCCGGCGTTGATGGCGTGGGCCGTGGTGATGATCCGGCTGCAGGCCGCCTGGCGGAACACTTCGCTGAGCCGTGCGACCGGCAGGGCGCCGCTGTTGATCACATCGGCCAGCACCTGGCCCGGTCCCACGGAAGGCAATTGGTCCACGTCGCCCACCAGCAGCAGGGCGGCGGCCGGCGGCAGGGCTTCGAGCAGGGAAGCCATCATCGACACATCGACCATCGAGGTTTCATCCACCACCAGCAGGTCGGCCTGCAGCGGCTGGTCGGCATTGCGCCTGAACCCGTAGGCCTGGGGATCGAACTCCAGCAATCGATGGATGGTTTTCGCCTCCAGGCCGGTGGCTTCTCCCATCCGTTTGGCGGCCCGGCCCGTGGGCGCGCAGAGCTGGATGGCCAGCTTCTTGGCGGCAAGGATGCGCAGGATGGCGTTGATCAGGGTGGTCTTCCCCACCCCCGGTCCACCGGTGATCACCAGCACCTTGGTGGCCAGGGCTTGAGCCACCGCCGCTTTCTGGCTGTCTGCCAGTTCCAGCCCGAGGCGGCCCTCCACCCAGGGGATGGCCTTGGCGGCATCGATCGCTCCCCAGGGAGGAGTGCCGCGGCTGAGGCAACCGAGGGCTTCGGCGATGCTGCGCTCCTCGCGATACAGCTTGGCCATCACGATCCCTGGTTCCCCCGCCAGCTCACAGGCCACCACGGACCCCTCCGCCAGCTCCAGTTCAAGGGCACCCTGGATCAGGCTGGGTTCCATCGGGAGCCGCGTCAGGGCGCCCGTCTGATCAGGGCGCTCCACGGCCAACAGCTCGCGGGCCGATTGCAGCAAGTCAGCGCTGGGCAGGCCGCAGTGCCCGTCGCCGGAGGCCTCCAGCAGGGCGTAGCTGATGCCCGCCCGCAGGCGGATCATGGCGTCGGGGGCGATGCCCAGGCGGGCGGCGATGGCATCGGCGGTGCGAAAACCGATGCCGCGGATGTCCCTGGCCAGGCGATAGGGGTTCTCCCCCATCACCCGGACGGCGTCATTGCCGTAGGTCTTGAAGATGCGCACCGCCCGGGCTGTACCCACGCCATGGCTGTGCAGGAAGACCATGATTTCCCGCACCACCTTCTGATCGGCCCAGGCCCTGGCGATGCTCGCGGCACGAACCTTGCCGATGCCCGGCACCTCCCGCAGCCGCTCCGGTGAGGATTCGATCACGCTGAACACCTGGTCCCCGAAGGCCGTGACGAGCTTGCTGGCGTAGATCGGTCCGATTCCCCGGATCATCCCGGAACCCAGGTACTTCTCGATTCCTTCGGAGCTGGAGGGCGGGGAGGAGCGCAGGAAGGAGGCCTTGAACTGCTGGCCGTGGGTGCGGTCATTGACCCAGACGCCGGACAGGGTCACCCATTCGCCGGCGCTGATCTCAGCGGCATGGCCCACCACCGTCACCAGATCACGATGCCCACGAACCTTGACGCGCAGCACACAGAAACCGTTCTCGCCGTTGTGGAAGGTGACGCGCTCGATAGAGCCGGCCAGCACCTCCGTGAGAGGACCGGTGGGTGGGCCAGGGGAGTCACCGGCCACGACGGATGGGCTTGGAGACCGTGAGCGGCCCAGGCCGGGTGGCGGCAGGGTTTGGGTTCAGAACTGGGTGTGCCCTGATGATCAGGAGCGCGGCTTGATCAGTTGGAGAACCTGGAGCCCCAACCCCCCTGCCCGTCGCTCGCAGTCGAGCCCTTCCAGGATCAAACGGGCCGATGTCACCAGGTCGCCCTGCTCGGCAGCCCCGCGGGCCAGGGATTCCAGCTGGGCCGCCTTGTTCAGGAGTTGAAGACGCTGGGGGTCGGCAGGGGGTTTATTGCCGTTTGGAGCGTGAAGAGAGGTAGGTGGATGCTGGCGAAGGGGTTTCAATGTATGAATAGATGCAGGAGTTGTGACCGTCATGAGTAAAAACTGGCTCTGCGATCGGAAGATCTTGGTTTAAGCCGTACGTAAATTTTATTGTAGCCGCTGAGATCTGTGAGGAACGCCAGCGATGCAGTAAGGCTGCATCCATTCAACCATGGCCTCGCACATAGTCTCGAAGTGTCTTTGCTCGCCTGGCGTCAGCCCAGCCTGATCAGGCAGTTCTCAAGAGGCATCTGCATGAACATGAAGCGTCTGCTTGAGAATTGCGATTGGTCCCCCACAATCCTCGACTCCCTAATCTCTGTGGGGGCAGGAATCGCGGCTTTCAGGCTCTGCGTCTGTTCGAGCAGTAATCAGGTTCCAGGCTCCTCCAGGTTTCCGCCCAGAGCGGCGATCTGCTGGCGGAGCAAGGTTGTGCGGGCGTGGTCTCCCCGGGTGAGGGCAACGGCGAGGGCGAATTCGAGCTTTTCAAGCCTGTGGTCACCTTCGGCCTCGAATCCGCCATTGGTTCTGCCCTGATGTCGGCCAGAGGTTTGAATTCCTGCCGGGCGGGGAGCGGTTGGTTGGCCCAGACCCGACGGATCCCCTGGGATTGTGCGGGGAGTGGTACTTGCGTGAGGAGTGGGGAAAGCCATGGTTCTCTTTCTTACCATTTTGACACTCAAACGGCGAGGACGCGTCGATCTATCGATGTCGCGTCCGCCCGGATCAAGGCTCAGGCAGCAACCTCTCGGCCCTCTTCATCCAGCCGGACCGTTCCACCATGGGGGATGCCCGCCTGAAGCCCTTGGGCCTGAAGAAGCGGCGTCCCTGACTCTTCAGGATCGATGGCCAACAGGTCTCGACAATCCCGCAACAGTCGCTCCACATTCTCCAGCCGCACCTCCTGGTCGGGGTCCGTTTCCTCCACCTGATCAGCCATCTGAACTTCCATGGCGGATAGCCGATGTTCCATGGCCACCAGACGCTGGGAGAGGGCATGAATGGTTTCCGCCAGATCCTCCGCACTGCGACTGATCCGGAACGACACAGAGGGGTGGGTCATGGCGGCAATGGCGTATGGGCCGCATGACAGCACACCCGGGCCCAGCTCTCAAGCACTGGGGTTGGCGATCTTCCAGACTGCAGGCACTTTTGATCGCTGGTACGGCGTATGACGCACCCCTGGAACCTGGTGCTGTACGCGTTGGCGGGACTTTGCGGAGGCTTGCTGGCCTTGCGAACCGGTATTCCCGCCGCACCTCTCGCAGGGGCCCTGCTGGGGGCAGGTTGTCTGAGCATGTTCACCTCTGTCGAGACAGCCCAGTGGCCCAGCGGCACCCGCACGGTGTTGGAGATCGCCATCGGCACCGTGATCGGCACGGCCCTCACCAGTGGAGCCCTGGCTGAACTCCGCCTGCTGTGGCGCCCTGCCCTGCTGATCACCCTGACCCTGGTGCTCGCCGGGGTGGTGGTGGGGCTCTGGTCCAGCCGACTGCTGGGCATTGATCCGGTGGTCTCCCTGCTCGGGGCTGCCCCTGGAGGCATCACAGGCATGAGCCTGGTCGGGGCCGAATTCGGCGTGGGTGCCGCGGTTGCGGCCCTGCATGCCGTTCGCCTGATCACGGTGCTCCTGGTCATGCCCCTCGCCGTCAAACTGCTGTTGCAATCGGGAGGGAGCCCACCGGCGGGATGAACTATGGCGGCACAGGTCGAACGTTCGACCGGACCCGCCACCGGCCACCCTGGACAGGTCCGCCGTGATCGATACGTTGAGCTCCTTCGAGTTCTGACAATGGCTTTCTTTTCCCTCCGCAGTTCTGGTGTTTCTCTGGGGGTCATCCTGGCTGGTTGCCTGATGGGCTCCCTGGTTCATCCGGGTTCGGCCCGAGCCGCATCCCCCACCACCGGATCAAAGGGAGCCGACGTCTATTGCTTCATGCGGACGAACGGCAACAGTCATGATGTGAGCTGGGCGGCGGCCTATGCCGTGATCAAGCGCCAGAGCGTGGGAGTGTTCAAAACCTCCCCGGAGCATGCCGCCGTGATGATCACCGAAACCGTGGTGGAGGATCCCGGTACCTACCCCGAGTGCGGGCGATACCTGGGGGACCTTTACAACAGAAACAGTTCACCCGCATCGTCCCCGGTGGACCTTGGCTCCAACCCTTCCTATCAAGGAGGCACGGGCGCAGCCCCCTCCACCTCCGGGATGACCCGCAGTGAACGGTATGGGTATTGAGGAATGGGGCCTCTCCACCAAGGGTGGTCTCCCTTCTGGTGGGACAGGACTGGGCAGAGTTGTGGCCGCTGCGTTCCTGCTGCTTCCCCTGCTCAGCTCCTGTGTCGAAGAACCCCTTCCCCAGCGAAAAATCAGCAGATACGACTGTCTCCGAGAAGTGAATCTGGATCGCCTCCCTGAGGCCCTCCAACGCTGTGACCAGGTGGTTGCCGCCTTCCCTGCTGATCCCCTGCCCCTCAACGAACGGTTTCTGCTGCACAGCCTTGCGGGCAAGGATGACCTCGCTTGCCGGGACATCTCCAGGGCAGCGGAGCTGGCCGGGAAATTACCCTCCACCAGCATGGATCCCATGCTGGCCAAGGACCTGGAATTGCGCCGGGCAAGTTGTGGCAGCTGAACCGCCACGGTTCGTCTGACGGCGGGCTCTGCCCCGCGTTGTTCACCAGCCTTCCAGCATCCGCCTGGCCAGGTGCGCCATGGCCCCCTGCTCCGACGGTTGCTCAGGCCGCGCCAACACCTGGCTGATGCGCTCCGTCTTGCTGGCGATCAGATCGTCAACCAACTGGTCGGTGACGCCGAGCTGCATCCAGTGGCAGGTCAGGGATGCCCCCATGCCGATGCGGTGGCAACGGTCTTCCGCCTGCTCCGTGTCCCCCGGCGTCCAGGGGCGCTCCAGCAGGACCACATGGCGGGCCCTGTGCAGGGTGAATCCGAGGCCGATGGCGCCAAAGGTGGCCACCAGCAGCTGTCGATCACCGGCCTGGAACCGATCCACCTCTCGCTGCCGCTGGGCCGCGGGCTGGGCTCCCGTCAGCAGGAAGGCCTCTGCGTCACCTCCCAGGTGTTGATGCAGCAGGCGGGCGGAAGACCGGAACACCGTGAACACCACCACCGCTGCCGGCTCGGCCACCAGGGCAGTCACCAGCTGACGGGTGGCAGGGAGCTTGTAGTGGGAACCGATCTGGCGCAGGGCTGTCAGGGCCGCCAGAGCTTCAGCGTCTGGACGCACCTCTCCGCAAGCCGCCCGACGCCGATAGTCCTCCACCCGCTTCTGCATCTGGTGCTCGAAGCCGCGGGCGGCGGCGGCGTTGAGCCGCACGGTCCGCAGACAGCGCCGCTTCGGCGGCAGGTCGAGGCAATGGTGCTTGGCTCGGTGCAGCAGCAGGGGGCGGACCAGACGCCGCAGTTCCTCCAGATGGGTGGCACCACGGGCCTCCCAGATCCTGCTGCCCCCGCGTTCCCGCCAGTGTCCGTGGCAATAACGCTCCTCGAAGGCTCTCTGATCCCTGCCCAGGGGATGGTCGATGGCGGCGAGCAGGGGAAAGAGCTGCACAGGACGACCGTTCTTCATCGGTGTGCCTGTCAACAGCCAGATGGCCCGCAGGCGGGGGTGGCGGGCCAGCTTCAGAAAAGCCTGGGTGCGGCAGGCCGTGATCGATTGGGCGTAGTGGGCCTCATCGGCGATCAGCACCGTGCCGGCTTCGGGTAGCTCCGGGGGCATCCGTGCCCAGCTGTGCAGCTCCAGGCGCAGGCCCAGCGACGCGGCTTCCCGCTGCCAGTGGGGCTTCAGGGCCGCGGGGGCAAGCACCACGATGCGACAGTCGGCGAGACGGACCATGGCCCTTGCCGCCACAAGGGAGGAGAGGGTTTTGCCCAGACCCATGGCATCGGCCAGCACCGCACCCCGGCGGGCGAGTAACCAGCGCACCGCCAGGCTCTGATGGCGGAACAGGCGGCGGCCGTCGGGGAGGGGAGTCTTCAGCTCGGCCGCGGCGACCAGGGCGCGATGGGGTGGCAAGGGGGGCAGGGGTTGCCGCAGCCAATCCAGCCAGCGGGCAAGTTCAGGGGTGACGGGAAATCGACTGGAGAATTGCTGGTGCAGCACCAGGGCCGCTTCGAGCGGAAACTCCCAGCAGCCTCTCCGCTGGCTCCAGCGGCCCGGGGGTCGCACGCCCCGAAGCTGGGCCTGGGTCACGGCGTCGAAGGGGCTGACCAGTTCAATCAGGCCTGTGGGGCCCAGCCGCATCTGGACCAGATGGACGGCCAAGGCGCCGAAATGCAATCACGGACACACTGGCATCCAAACCACCGCAGGCAAAGTGCTGGCAACCGCAGCATCAGCATGCAGGCCAGGGATGGAGTTTTCCTCGAAGACCTCTGCCCCAAATCCCGCAACCGTCGATGGCGCCAGTCTTTGCACGCCTTTACGGAGCACGCCTGCATCTATTGCGGATCTCGATCCGAATCCATTGACCACGTCAGCCCCCGCAGCCTGGGTGGGCTGAGCGTCACGGAGAACTGTGTGCCAGCGTGCCTGGCCTGCAATGGCCACAAGGGGGACTGCGAAGCCTTTGATTGGTATCGACGCCAGAGTTTTTACGATCCGCGCCGCGCCATGGCCCTGCAGGCCTGGGTGGATGGGGATCTGAAACTGGCCCTGCGGTTGTTGCAATGGGCCCGCCCCGATGACCGGCAAGCGCCTGCATCCCTCCGGAGCCGGGATCACCAGACCCGACAGGCCGCCACCCCGTTGTGGCGCTGGCAAATGGCTTCCTGAAAGCGGGGTTGCTCCGGTGCGATCAAGGCGGCGAGCAGCACCAGGACTGCCGTCAGGGCCAGGCCCGCTCCCGAGCTCGCGCCATGGCTCCTGGGTCGACCCCGGAGCGGGCCCTCTCCGTTGTGCCCTGGGCTGGCAGCGGTGGATTGGCTGAGCGGGAGCTGCCTGGGGGGCGTGGTCACCCTGACCCGGCGCAACTGCGACGAGTGGGGTGGTGACGGGCGCGAGGACAGGGATGCTGAGGGGGATGTTGGGGGGGATGCTGAGGGGGGTGCTGAGAGGGTGGGGAAAGCCACCATGAATCTGATGCAGTTGGTACAGGTGTACTGATGATTGTGAATCCTGTCAACCCGTCGGACCCGGCGGTCGGTCTGGGCCCTCGCACCACCCAGTCGGTCGGCGGGCTTCTGGTGCTGGGTGGTGGATATACCGGTGGGCGCTTCGCGGCCGCCATGGCTCTCCGAGGTGTACGAACTCGCGTCACCCGTCGAGAGCCCAGCCCTGGGGACTCCCCTTACGCCAGCCTCCGGTTCGATCCTGACCAGGGCGTCATCCCCTCCCCGGCAGATCTCGCCGGCACCACCCATGTGCTGGTCACCATCCCTCCAGGCAAGCTGGGTCTCGATCCGGCCCTTCGCCATCTCTCCGATCTGCTGCAGGGTTTGCCGATCGAATGGCTCGGATACCTCTCCACCACGGGGGTCTACGGGGATCAGGGGGGTGGCTGGGTCGATGAAACCACCCCCACCGCGGCCGCCCTGCCCCGCAGCCGTGCCCGCCTGGCCTGCGAATCAGCCTGGCGGACCACCGGGCTTCCGCTCCAGGTCTTCCGCCTGCCGGCGATCTACGGTCCCCACCGCACGCCCTTCGCCAAACTCATTGACGGCAGCGCCCGTCTGATCCACAAGCCCGCTCAGGTCTTCTCCCGTGTCCATGTGGACGACATCGTCGGAGCCCTGCTCCACTGCATCGATCTGGAGCCCGCTGCCCGGCCTGATTGTCTGAACGTCGCTGATGACGTCCCCTGTCCCAGTACGGAGACCCTGGGTTATGCCGCCCATCTGCTGGGCCGCAAGCTGCCCGATCTGGAGCGATTCGATCAGATCGCGGCGGGCATGGGACCCATGGCCCGAGGATTCTGGGGCGAGAATCGGCGGGTCAGCAACCGCCTGCTCTGCCACAGCCTGGGCTATCGGCTGCGCTTCCCCTCCTATCGGGAGGGCTACGGAGCCTGCCTGTCCGAGGAGTTATCGCCGAAGAGGTCATCGCCGTAGAGGTCATCACTGATCCGTCGGAGCGGTTCCTTGTCACTCAGGAAGGGCATGTTGAGGTCCTTCGAGATCGTTTCCCAGTCCACCGCGATCCACCCCCTTTGAAAGCCCATCCCCAGGCCGATCAACAGGGATCCCACCAGCAGCCACCGAATCATGGAAGTGTGCCTCGGTTCTTACCAATCCAAGCCCGGTGAAACCCAGGTTGTCATAGCCCTGGGCGATCCCGCCGGGATCGGCGCCGAAGTCACCCTCAAAGCGCTGTCCCGGCACCGTCCCCCTGGGATGCAGCCAGTGCTGGTGGGATGCCGCCGCTGGCTGACGGACACCTATCAGAACCTGCGCCAGCTCCCTGACGTGGTGCTGGCGGATCCAGACCGGTTCGAGGTGGTGGATCTGCCCCTGGAAACTCCAATCACCCCAGGCCAGAGCGGAGCCGCCGCCGGAGAAGCCAGCTTCGCCTGGCTCACCCGCGCCACCGAACTGGTGATGGAGCGTGGCTGCAGGGCCCTGGTCACCGCGCCGATCGCCAAGGCGAGCTGGCACGCGGCGGGCCATGCCTACCCGGGGCAGACGGAACGGTTGGCCGAGCTGGGTGGGGTGCCCGCCGCCTCGATGCTGTTCACCGCCAGGGCTCCCGGGGGCCATTGGCGCCTCAACACCCTGCTGGTCACCACCCACATTCCGCTCGCGGAGGTGCCCCGCCGCCTGGGGCCGGAATTGGTGAGCCGTCAGCTCGATGTGCTCTTGGCCTTCTGCCGACGCTTCTCGCCCCATCCCCGCCTGGTGGTGGCGGGGCTGAATCCCCACGCCGGCGAGGCAGGACACCTGGGGCATGAAGAGCGGGACTGGCTTGTCCCCTGCCTGACGCGATGGCGGGATCGACAGCCGGGCGTGCGGCTGGAGGGTCCCCTGCCTCCGGACACCTGCTGGATGGAGGCGGCGGCCGCCTGGCATGGGAAGACCTCAGGCCCTGACGGCTACCTGGCCCTCTACCACGACCAGGGATTGATCCCCGTCAAGCTGCTTGCCTTCGACGCGGCGGTCAACACCAGCCTCGGCCTGCCTTTTCTGCGCACATCCCCCGACCATGGCACCGCCTTCGGGATCGCCGGCAGGGGGGTGGCTCGACCCGACAGCATGGGTGCCGCCCTTGAGACCGCCTGGGAACTGGGGGTCTCAGGGGCGGCCGAGCTCAACCCGGCTTGATGCGCATCAATACCTGAGCAAACTCCACCGGTGTGCCGTTCTCCACGAGGATCTCCACCACTTCGCCGCCCACATCCGCTTCAAGCTCATTCATCAGCTTCATGGCATCCAGGATGCAGACCGTCTGGCCGGCCTTGATGCGGCTGCCGATCTCCACGAAGGGCTGCTCGCCGGGGGCGGAGGACCGGTAGAAGGTCCCCACCATCGGCGCGGTGATCTCCTGGAGCTCCGCCCGGGCCGCAGCGGCGGGCGGGGGCGAGGAGGTGGCGGCGGGCGCCACCGCCGCTGGCGGGACGGCGGGCTGGGGCGCCTGAGCTGGCACCGCCACCGGGACCGCGGCTGCCGCCGCTGGGGGGGGGAGATTGCGGCGCACCTCAAGCCGGAAGTCATCCCCCTCAAGCTTGAGTTCCTGGATGTCGCTGTCGCCGAGCAGGGCCAGCAGATGACGCAGTTGGTCGTGGTCGAGCTGCATGGTGATCAGGACTCCCGGCCGAGGTAGCTGTCGGAACGGGTGTCGATCTTGATCTTCTCGCCGATCGTGATGAACAGGGGGACCATCACCTGGGCGCCCGTTTCGACGATGGCGGGTTTGGTGCCGCCGGTGGCGGTATCCCCCTTGACGCCGGGGTCGGTCTGGGTGACTTCCAGCACCACGGAATTGGGAAGTTCAACCTCCAAGGGGGCGCCGTTCCAGGAGACCACGCTCACCTCCATCCCCTCCTTGAGATATTTGCGGCCATCGCCGATCTGGGTGGCGCTGAGGCGGGTCTCCTCGTAGCTGGCCATGTCCATGAACACAAAGTCGTCACCGTCCATATAGGTATGTTGAAGCTTGGTTTTTTCCAGCAGGGCCTGGGGCAGCATCTCCCCGGCCCGAAAGGTCTTTTCAACGACATTTCCGCTCTGAACCGCCTTGAGTTTGGTGCGCACGAATGCCGACCCCTTGCCGGGCTTCACGTGGAGAAATTCGACCACACGCCAGACCTGGCCATCCAGTTCGATCGATGTGCCGGTACGAAAGTCGTTGCTGGAGATCATTCCGGCGTCTCGGGTGGTCGAATTGTACGGCTGGCTACCGTAAAGGCCTTGACCGGCAGGGGCCGCCCGGCCACCGGGTTGTGGCAAAGTCCGATCAGTGACCGGGGGAACCATGGCCAGGGGCATCAGCCTCGCCCGCAGGGGCGGATCCATCCTGTTCATGCTGACCCGAGCGGTCCTGGTGGCCGTTCTGGTCCTGCAGCTGGCCGTTCCGGCCGGCTGGGCGGCCCTGCCCCAGGGCAATGCGGTGTCCGATCCGGCCGCCCTGCTGCGGAACGCCTTGCCGATCGAGCAGTCCCAGCTTCAGCGTCTGCAACATCGCCTGGAAGACACCAGTGACGACCTGCGGGCCAAGCGCTGGAACGCTCTCACGGGCGCGGTGCGCCGCTGCCAGTCCGAGTTGAGCAGTCGACGCGAGACGATTCTTTCCAGTTTCGACAGCGGCGAGAGGGAGCAGGTTTCCACCCTGCTCGATGAACTGGAGCAACAGCTGCGCCAGCTTTCGACAGCGGCTGAGACCCAGAATCGGGATGATTTCCTTGCCGTCCGCAGGGAGGCCCTCTCCAGCATCGGCCGTGCGGAATCCCTGCTGGTGGGCCCCTTCCCCTTTGAGATTCCGGCGGAGTTCGCCTCCCTGCCCAGGCTGCTGGGCAGGGCCACCGTGCGGCTGCGCACCACCAAAGGGGATCTGACCGCCGTAGTGGATGGCTACAACGCACCTCTCACGGCCGGTGCCTTCGTGGACCTGGTGCAACGTCGTTTCTACGACGGTCTGCCCTTCATTCGTGCTGAGGATTTTTATGTGCTGCAGACGGGCGACCCGGAGGGCCCCGCGGCGGGCTACATCGACCCTGAGACCTCCACAGAGCGGACGGTCCCTCTGGAGATCCGGATACCGGGCAAACAGGCCCCTTTTTACAATCAGACCTTCGAGGATCTGGGCCTGTTCAAGGCTGAAGCTGTGCTTCCGTTCGCCACCAAGGGAACCATGGGCTGGGCCCACTCCGACCAGGCGGTGGATGACGGCTCCTCCCAGTTCTTCCTGTTTCTCTTCGAAGCGGAGTTGACCCCAGCTGGCCTGAATCTGATCGATGGCCGTTATGCCGCCTTCGGCTACGTGGTGGAGGGTTTTGACGTGCTCGAGGAGCTCACCGCCGAAGACGGCATCGTGGAGGCGCGAGTGATCGAAGGAGCCGAACATTTTCTCCCCCATGGCTGAGGGCCCAAGCCTCGCCGACCTGGGGGAATGGGAACTGATCCAGCGGCTGGGAGCGTTTGCTCCGCCAGGCCAGTTCGTTGACGATGGGGCCTTGGTGGAATTGGTCAGGGCAGCCGCTGAGGGGAGCGCAGGGCCTGGCGGTGAACTGGTGATCAGCACCGATGTGCTGGTGGAGGGAGTTCATTTCAGCGATGCCACCACCGCCCCTTCGGACGTGGGCTGGAGAGCCGCGGCGGCCAACCTCTCCGATCTGGCCGCCATGGGCTGCCGCAGCGCCCTGGGGCTGACGGTGGGCCTGGTGGCACCGCCCACCACCCCCTGGAGTTGGGTGGAGGGGGTCTATGGGGGCTTCAAGAGCGCCCTGGACGAGCACGGCGGGGCGCTGCTGGGGGGAGATTGCAGCGGTGGCCGGGAACGGGTGCTGGCGGTGACGGCCCTGGGCCGCCTCGATCGGGTCGAAGCCGGGCCGATCCGCCGCGCTGATGGACGGCCGGGCGACGCGCTGGTGACCACGGGCCCCCATGGGCTCAGTCGGCTGGGGCTGGCCTTTCTGCTTGAGGAGCCCGTCGTCAGCCGGATCGACGATTCCCTTCCCCGGGCCGCGGCGCTCGCTCTGCGACAGCGGGCCCTGCAGGCCCATCAACGGCCCCAGCCCCGCTTTGATGCGGTGGAGGTGCTGGGGATCAGCCGGCCACCGGACCAGATCTGGCGCGTGGCTGGTTGTGACAGCAGCGATGGACTGGCAGCGGCGGTGCAGGCCATCGCCGCTGCCAGTGGTTGTGGAGCTCTTCTGGATCAGCACCATCTGCCCCTGGATCCGCTGATGGCCACCCTGCCGTTTGCCCAGGACTGGGGCCTGACCGGGGGGGAGGATTTTGAACTGGTGTTGGCCCTTGATCCGGACTGGGCCAGGGAAATGGTGCAGCGGTTGCCTGGAGCCAGTCGAATCGGTGCGCTGGTGCCGTCGCCATCAGCCGGATCAGCGCGCTGGAGCCACAGCGGCGCACCACTGCAGATCTCCGCTGCCGGGTTCACCCACTTCCAGTGAAGCGGGCGGTGGAGGCGCTTATTTCCAGTTGCGGGCCACGATTTCGGCCAGATCGACAACCCTCTGGCTGTACCCCCATTCGTTGTCATACCAGGAGATCACTTTCACCATGTTGTCGCCCATCACCAGGGTGAGATCAGAATCAACGATGGCGGATTCGTCAGTTCCGGCGTGGTCGGTGGAGACCAGGGGCAGGTCGCTGTATTTGATGATCCCCTTCATGCCGTTTTCCGACGACTCTTTGAGGACCGCATTCACCTCTTCCCGGGTGGTACCCCGGCCCACTTCCAACACCAGGTCCACCACCGAGACGTTAGGGGTGGGCACCCGCATGGCAATCCCATTGAGCTTGCCCTTCATGGGTGGATAGACCAGGGCAACCGCCTTGGCGGCTCCAGTGGAGGTGGGCACGATGTTGACAGCCGCTGCCCGAGCCCGTCGTAAATCACGATGGCTGGCATCGAGGATGCGCTGATCACCGGTGTAGCTGTGGGTGGTGGTCATGGTGCCCTTGACGATGCCGAAAGCCTGGTCGAGCACCTTCACCAGAGGAGCCATGCAATTGGTTGTGCAACTGGCATTGCTGATGATGTCGAAGTCCTCATGGCGGTATTGATCAGCATTGACACCCACGACAAATGTGCCGACTCCTTCGCCCTTGCCTGGTGCCGTGATCAATACTTTTTTCGCGCCTGCCTCGATGTGTTTGCCTGCCCCCTTCTGGTCGATGAATACCCCCGTGGCTTCGATGACCAGATCAACCCCCCATTCTGTCCAGGGAAGATTGAGAGGATTGCGATCGGAAAAGCATTTGATGTGTCTGCCATTCACTACAATCGTTTCATCCGTATAGCTTACTTCCGCGTTTCGGATGTGGCCCAGCATGGTGTCGTACTGGAGCAGGTGGGCGTTGGTCTTGGGATCGGAGGTGTCGTTGAGACCCACCACCTCTATGCCCGTATCCTCACCCCGGCTGAGCCAGCAGCGCATGAAGTTACGACCAATCCGGCCAAATCCATTGATCGCAACGCGCAGGGTCATGGTGAAAGCGGTAAAGAACCGTCCGGAAGGTTGATTTCGGCATTCAATCATACAGAAATCCTGTACCCACCTTCTCCGGGGCCTTCAGCCAGGCCAAGGGGTGCCAACTGGGAAAGCGACGCAACTCGTAAAGGACAAACGGCCATCGCCGACCTAGCTTCGGCAGGGCTTGGAGACACTCTTCATTGGTCCTGACGCTCGACCGCCGTAGGCCCCTCCACTTCATCGGAGTCGGTGGCATTGGCATGTCTGCCCTGGCGGGAATCCTGGCGGAACGGGGTTATGCCGTCAGCGGGACCGACCCCCACCAGACCCCCAGTCTGGATCGTCTGAGCCGCAGCGGTGTGCGGCTGTTCCAGCAGCAGGGGGCTGGAACCATCGAGGCCCTGAGCCAGGGGGGCGCCCCCCAACCGGTGGTGGTGATCAGCAGTGCGGTCCCCCCCACCAATCCCGAGCTGGTCGAAGCGCGCAAGGCAGGCTTTCGGGTCGTGCACCGCTCGGATGTCCTGGCGGCCCTGATCAACGACCAGCCGTCGATCGCCGTTGCCGGCAGCCACGGAAAGACCACCACCAGCACCCTGATCGCCACCTTGCTGGAGGCGGTGCATCTGGATCCCACCGCGGTGATCGGGGGCATCGTGCCCGCCTTCGGCAGCAATGCCCGTCAGGGCAAAGGACGGCTGTTGGTGGCCGAGGCCGATGAGTCCGATGGTTCCTTGGTCAAATTTTCCCCCCACCTGGCGGTGCTGACCAACGTGGAGCTGGATCACACCGACCACTATCCCGACATCCAGTCGCTGGTCCACACGCTGAAGCGGTTCGCCTCCGCCTCCCACCGGGTGCTTGCCAACCGTGACTGCCCGATTCTCCGGGAGCATTTCAACGCCGACAGCTGGTGGTCCACCGAAACAAGCGACAGTGTGGCCTTCGCGGCCCTCGCCACCGACGAGCGTGGGGATGGCACCAGCGCGGCCTTCTACGAAAGCGGCGTCTACATCGGCCCGATCGAGTTGCCCCTGCCCGGCAGGCACAACCTCAGCAACGCCACAGCGGCCATGGCGGTCTGTCGGCTGGAGGGCGTGGCGTTCAGCCAGCTCCAGCAGGTCCTGGCGGCCCTTCGGTCCCCCAGTCGACGTTTCGATTTTCGAGGCATCTGGCGGGGTCGCCTGGTCGTCGACGATTACGCCCACCATCCGAGTGAAGTGGCCGCCACCGTGACGATGGCGCGGTTGATGGTCAGCACCGGCCAGAGCACCCTGCCGCTGCCCCCTCGTCGGCTGGTGGCCGTTTTTCAACCCCATCGGTATTCCCGTACCGCCCAGTTCCTGGAGGGTTTCGCCGAGGCGCTCGCCGAGGCGGACCTCGTGCTTCTGGCACCCCTCTACAGCGCCGGAGAATCCCCCATCGACGGCATTTCCAGCGCCAGCCTGGCCCGTGTGCTGCAGGAGCGGGTCCCAGCTTTGCCGGTGCTGGTGGCCGACAGCCTTGACCACCTGGCTCGGCTGGTGGCCGAGGCCACCCAGGAGGGGGACCTGGTTCTGGCGATGGGCGCCGGCGATGTGAATGGTCTCTGGAATCACCTCATCCCCCTTGGTCTGCATGACAGTTCCGCGGCCATGGTTGCCTGATGGGGACGGTCATGACCGATCCCTGCCCGGTCCCCAGGCAGGTCGTCCCCCTGAGCGACTTCACCACCTGGAAAGTGGGAGGTCCGGCGGAATGGTTCGCTGAACCGGCCAGCCAGCCTGAACTGATCGCTCTGGCCGCCTGGGCGGTGCAGAACCACCTCTCCTACCGCTGTATCGGTGCCGGCTCCAACCTGCTGATCGCCGATGCTGGACTCGCCGGCCTCACCCTCTGTAATCGGAGGCTGCAGGGTTGTCGGATCGATGCGGACAGCGGCTGGGTGGAAGCAGAGGCTGGCGAGCCGATCCCCACCCTGGCCCGCAAGGCGGCCAGAGCAGGTCTGAAGGGGCTGGAGTGGGCGGTGGGCATCCCCGGCACGGTGGGTGGGGCCGTGGTGATGAATGCCGGGGCCCAGGGGGGCTGTACGGCGGAGTGGCTCGATTCCGTGCAAGTGCTGGATCCTTCCAGGCCCAAGGCGCCCTTTTGGCTGGAATCCCACCAGCTCGACTTCGCCTATCGGCACAGCAGGCTCCAGGTGGAACCTCTGCTGGTCCTCTCCGCCCGGTTCCGTCTCAGCCCCGGCCATGATCCCGATCAACTGATGGCCCGCACCAGTGCCAACCTGCTCAGCCGCACCAGCACCCAGCCCTACCAGCAGCCGAGTTGCGGCAGCGTGTTCCGCAACCCCGAACCTCTCAAGGCGGGACGGCTGATCGAAGCTCTGGGCCTCAAGGGCCACAGCATCGGCGGTGCCCAGGTTTCCCCTATCCACGCCAACTTCATCGTGAATACCGGGGCGGCGCGTGCCTGGGAGATCCGTGATCTGATCGAGTTGGTGCAGGCAAGGGTGCGGGCGGCCCACGGAATCGGGTTGCATCCGGAAGTGATGCGCCTGGGGTTCTGAGCCGCCCCCGGGGCCCTAACCTTGATCAGTACGAATGACACCGGTATGGCTGGCTTCGGTCTCCCCAACTTCGGTCAGCTCACAGAGGCCTTCAAGAAAGCCCAGCAGATCCAGCAGGATGCCCAGCAACTGCAGGAAGAGCTGGATGCCATGGAGCTGGAGGGCAAGAGCGCGGATGGTCGCGTCAGTGTCTGGTTGTCGGGCAACCAGCAGCCTCTGCGCGTGCGCGTGTCCCCCGACCTGCTCGGCGATTCCAGCGAAGCCGCCGAATCCTCTGTGATGGAGGCTCTGCAGAGTGCCTATGAGCTTTCCACCACCACCATGAGGGAACGGATGGAATCACTCACCGGAGGTCTCAACCTCAATCTTCCTGGGATGGGTGGATCCTGATCTCATCCACCATCGCCTGTCGCTCCCGTCGAGCTGAACGACGTTGCAAGGTGGTGGCGATTCCGTTCTTACCCACCCGGCCGCCGCAGCGTCCACTCCCCTGGTCGGCCAGCACCTGCTCCAGACACTGGTGGTAGAGGGGATAGCGTTCCCAGGCGGTTCCGAAGGCGCACCCCGGATCTCCCCGGTGCAGACAGTCGCGGAACCGACAGGTCCCTGCCCCCTCCGCCCCCCGGAGTTCAGGAAAGGCCCTTGCCAGGGAACGGGGATCGACTGGCAGCCCAGGACGATTGAAGCCCGGCGTGTCTGCCACGAGGCCCCCGTCGCCGAGCCCGAACAGCTCCACGTGGCGCGTGGTGTGACGCCCCCGCCGCAGCCGCCCGGACACGGGCCCGATCCTGAGGTCGAGATCCGGTCGCAATGCCTTGAGCAGGCTGCTCTTGCCCACTCCGGAGGGGCCGCAGAGTACGGAAATTCCCGGTTGGCAGAGGTCCTTCCTCAGGGCTTCGAGGCCCTCACCGGTGCGTGTCGAAATGGCATGGACGGCATACCCCCATTCCCGCGCTCGCCCCAACCAGCCCCGCACGAGTGCGGCCGGCGGCAGATCGGCTTTGCTGAACACCAGCAGGACCGGCAGATCCATCCCCGCGGCGGTGATCAGGAAGCGGGTGAGCTGCAGGGGATCCAGATCCGGCTCGCGCAAGGACACCACAACCAGCACCCGGGAGACATTGGCCACGGCGGGACGCTCCAGAAGATTCCTGCGGGGAGCGATCGCCGTGATCGATCCGCGCTCGCCGGACTCATCGATCCCGACCACCCGCACCCGGTCGCCCACATGGATGCCCAGGCCATTCGCGTCTCGGGGCGTGCGCCGCGGGCAGAGCACGCGGACAGCGGCGCTGGAATCAGGACGATCGAGGTCAACGAAACAGAAATTGGCCTGAACGGCCATCACCTGCCCGCAGAGGAATTCCCCCTTGGCGATCCGTGCCAAGGGAGGATTTCGATCGGGATCAGGCTCCCCCACGGCAGATCAACAGGCATACCCCGGCAGTGGGTGAGCCGGGGTCGATGGCTTTTGCTTCCACCCGGTGCCCTTCACCCCGAAGACCCTCGATCACCATCTGCTCCGGCTCACCATGATCCAGCTCCACCCGGAGCCAGCCACCCTGGGGCAAGGCCTCCAGGGCCAGACGGCTGCGGATGTAATTGAGCGGGCATGGGGTACCGCGAAGATCGAGACTGGCCTGGGGCTGAGGGCTCTCCGTAGGAGCGGTTTCGTGCTGCTGGGATGGCCCCTCCATGGTCAGCCGAACAGGCCGCCGAACAGGCCGCTTTTGTGGTGAGGACGCTGGCCCTTGCGGGTGTGGTGCCCGGCCAGTTCCTCCAGCAGTTCCCGTTCGTCGTTGCTGAGCTTGGTGGGCAGCTGCACATTGATCGAAAACTGATGATTGCCACGGGCCACCGGATTGCCGAGCTTCGGCACACCCTTGCCCTTGATGGTCAGAACGGCGCCGGGCTGGGTGCCGGGAGGAATGTCCAGCTTCTCAATACCGTCGACGGTTTCCACCTCGATGGTGTCGCCCAGAATGGCCTGCAGGTAATTGAGGGGTACCTCGGAATGGATCGTGAGCCCGTCCCGATGCAGATGGGGGTGGGGTTTGACGTTGAGGAACACGTAGAGATCCCCGGGGGGGCCACCCCGTTGACCTCCATTGCCTTCGTTCGAAACCCGCAGCCGGGTGCCGGAGTCGACGCCTGCGGGGATGTTGATCCGCAGCTTCTTGGGCACCTGCTGGAGACCCAGGCCTTTGCAGGCGTTGCAGGGGTCGGCGATCACCTGCCCGCTACCTTCACAGGTTGGGCATGGTGCCACCTGGGTGAAACTGCCGAAGGGGGTGCGGGTGGCGCGACGGACCTGACCCACACCCCCACAGGTGCCACAACTCGTGGGCCCACTGCCTGACTTGGCCCCGGATCCCTTGCAGGTGGTGCAGGTTTCCTGGTGACGGATCTGAACCTCTTTCTCGATACCTGCGATGGCTTCACTGAAGGTGATGGTGAGATCGAGACGGAGGTCGTCTCCCTGGCGGGGACCCCTGCGGCGCGGGCCGGAACCGGCAGCAGAACCACCGAAGCCGCTGAAGAATGTCTCGAACAGGTCGGCGAAGCCGCCCATGTCGCCCATGTCGGGCATGCCGCCGCCGCCGCCGAGGCCCGCCTCACCAAACTGGTCGTAGCGGGCTCGGGTCTGGGGGTCGCTGAGCACCTCATAGGCGCGGCCGATCGACTTGAACGTCTCTTCCGCCGCAGGATCCTTGTTGACGTCGGGATGGAACTGGCGGGCCAGGCGTCGATAGGCCCGCTTCAGATTTTCTGGATCGACATCTCTCTCGACCCCGAGCAGATCGTAGTAGTCAGCCATTATTCAGACCGCTCATCGCCGCTGCCCACATCGTGACTGCCAGCTCCATCCGTGGTGGGGCCCGGCCCCATCGACACTTTCACCAGAGCGTGGCGCAGCACGCGCCCATCCAGGTGGTAGCCCCGCTGGAGTTCCTCGATCACCACATCCTCTGAATGCTCCTGGCTGGGCTCCCTGAGGACGGCTTCATGAAGGGCGGGGTCGAAGGGCTCGCCCTCGACGCGCATCGGTGAGACCCCCAGCTGTTTGAACACGTCAACCAGCTGCTTGTAGAGACCCTGGTAGCTGCGATGCAGATTCTGCGCTTCCTCGTTCTGGGGACTCAACTGCTGACGAGCCCGGTCGAAGTTGTCAACCACAGGAAGGATTTCGCCCAGGGTCGAGCAGGTGATCTGCAACCTGAGATCCTCCTGGTCCCTGCTCTGCCGCTTGCGGAAATTGTCGAAATCGGCAGCCATCCGCATGTACTGGCCCCGCAGGTTGTCGTGATCCGTCTGGAGCGACTGCAGGAGCGCTTCCAGCTCCTTCACCCGATCCTGCTGGGGAGTATCACCCAGCGGTGGATCGGCGGCGACCGCGGGCTCTGTGGTGGTGCCCACGGACCCCTCGGACAACCCGGAGGAGACATCCACCGAATCTGAGTCGACAGCAGCCGGATGCTGGCCGGTCAGGGACTGCTTGGCCGCGTTGGTGTCGCCGTTCATGCTGGCTAGCGGGAAATGCATCTCAAGATAGGTTGGCTGTACCGGGTCACCTTCCACAACCGGCGGAAGCCCGCACCTCGGCGAACCACCTCCTCCTGGACTCTCACGGTCCGGATGGGCTAAGATCAAGCCTTGTAAAGCTGTGCTCGATGCTGTGCTCGATGAAAGCGCTCTATCAAAAAGATATCAATCATTGCTCATCAACTTACCACCCTATCCCGATTCTAAATTGGCACATTTATGAATCGTAGATAATGAGATTTCTTTCGTAATTCGACAGAACCGTCCTGGCAAACATGACTGTGTCAACAGAATCAATATCCAAGGGGTTGAAGGTTGAGAAGCCTGAATGGAACTCACTTTTTGACGACCTAGACCTGGGCCCCTCGCCCGAGACAGCTTCAAGTTCCGGGCTTGAAATTGAAGATCTTGCCGATAGCAGTCGATCCACCAGTATTTCACCAGTATTAAGTCTGGTGGACAGAATCATGGTCGAGGCGCTGACAAGTGGCGCCAGTGATGTCCATGTCGAACCTCAGGACGACGGGCTGATGGTCCGTATGCGCCAGGACGGTGTCCTGCATGTGCTGGAGCTGTTGCCGAAAACCCTTGCTCCAGCCATCACCTCCCGGTTCAAGATCATGGCTGATCTGGACATCGCCGAGAGGCGCATGCCCCAGGACGGCCGCATCCGCAGGAAGTTCCGCGGCCGCACGATGGACTTTCGGGTCAGCACCCTTCCCAGTCGCCAGGGAGAAAAGGTGGTGCTCCGGCTCCTCGACAGCTCCGCAACGGAGCTGGGCCTCGATCATCTGATTACCGATCAACGGGCCAGAAGAATGCTTCGATCGATGGGTGCGAAGCCCTTTGGCATGATTCTGGTCACGGGCCCCACCGGATCCGGAAAATCCACCACTCTCTACGCGCTGCTTTCGGAACGGAACCAGCCTGGGATCAACATCTGCACGGTTGAGGATCCGATTGAGTACACCCTCAAAGGGATCACCCAGACCCAGGTGAATCGGGAGAAGGGGCTCAACTTCAGTACGGCCCTGAGGGCTTTCATGCGGCAAGACCCGGATGTGATGCTCGTCGGTGAGACCCGCGACCTGGAGACGGCCCGCACCGCCATCGAAGCGGCCCTCACGGGCCATCTGGTGCTGACAACCCTGCACTGCAATGACGCCGCCGGTGCTTTCGCCCGCCTCGAGGAGATGGGGGTGGAGCCATTCCTGGTCAGCTCCTCGCTGCTGGGGGTGGTCTCCCAGCGACTGGTGCGAAGGGTCTGCCCAGATTGCCGTATCCCCTACACGCCAGATGCTGAGGAACTGGCCCATTTCGGGCTTGAAGTCAGCGATGAAAGCGACATCACGTTCTACAGGGCCCACAACACCCACGCTGAGGGGGAGCATCGCTGTGACCGTTGTCGGGGCAGGGGGTACTCCGACCGGGTAGGGGTCTACGAGATCCTGCCCATGAATGAAACCATTTCCCACGCCGTGGCCAAGCGGTCCAGCACCGATGAGTTGCGGCGGTTGGCCTTGGAGGCGGGGATGCAGACCCTGCTGGGATACGGGCTGAACCTGGTACGACAGGGCATCACCACCCTGGAGGAGGTGGAGCGAATCCTGCTCACCGATACAGGAGTGGAATCGGAGCGTCGCGCCCGGGCCTTGCAGTCCATTACCTGCCTTGGATGCGGGGCTGGCCTGGAAGATGAGTGGCTGGAATGCCCCTATTGCCTGAGCCTTAGAGATTAGGCGCCATGGAGCTGTTGATCGAAGATCTGATGAAGGATTTGGTCAAGGATGGGGGGAGTGATCTTCACCTTTCCAGCGGTCAGCCTCCCTACGGACGATTCAACGGAAAGCTACGACCGTTTCATCGGGACCATGTCCTCGATGAAGAGGGCTGTAATCGGCTGATTTTCTCGATGCTGAACAATTCTCAGCGCAAGCACCTGGAGCAGAACTGGGAGCTTGATTGCGCCTACGGGCTCAGCGGTGTGGCTCGCTTCCGGGTCAATGTCTACCGTCAACGGGGCAGCTATGCCGCCTGCCTCAGGGCCTTAGGCAGCTCCATTCCTCCCCTTGAAAAGCTGGGGATGCCTCCCGTGGTGGAAGAAACCACCCGCAAACCCAAAGGGCTTGTTCTTGTGACCGGCCCCACCGGATCCGGCAAGACCACCACACTGGCGTCGCTGCTTGACCATATCAACCAAACCCGATCGGAACACATCATCACGATCGAAGATCCCATTGAGTACACCTACAAAAATCAAAAATCCCTGATCCATCAGCGTGAAATCAATGAAGATACACGTAGTTTCTCCAATGCATTGAGAGCGGCCTTGCGGGAGGACCCCGATGTGATTCTTGTGGGAGAGATGCGGGATCTGGAAACCATTCAATTGGCGATCACCGCTGCAGAAACGGGTCACTTGGTTTTTGGTACCCTCCACACCAGTTCCGCTTCCCAGACCGTCGATCGTATGGTTGACGTGTTCCCTGCCGGCCAGCAGACCCAGATCCGTGTGCAGCTCAGCTCCAGCCTCCTGGCCGTATTTTCCCAGTCACTGTGCCAGAGGCTCAACCCAGCGGGGGGTGCCCTTGGCAGGGTGATGGCGCAGGAGATCATGATCAATAATCCGGCTATTGCCAATCTGATTCGCGAAGGAAAAACGGCCCAGATTTACTCTCAGATACAGACCGGCCGTCAACAAGGGATGCAGACCTTGGAGCGAGCCTTGGCGAATCTGATCAACGAGGGTGCGATCAGTCAGGATGAGGCCTTGATGAAGACCGCTCGTCCAGACGAGCTGATGAGGATTCTTGGGACTTCCTGACAGCCCGCAATGAACCATCACCACCCACAGCGCTGTTACCGGACCCATCTGGAATAATGACAACCTTCGTCGTGACCTACGCGACCCGATCAGGCCGCAAGAAAGAAATCACCCTGAATGCTGAAAGTCCTTCCCAGGTCAGAAGAACTCTGCGGCAGCGTGGCATTCTGCCGACTTCACTGGTGCGAAAGGACGGCACAACCCTGCCGGATAATTTGCCGAAACGATCCGGCTCCTTTGACCTGAGCAGATGGAGAGAGTTGCTGGAGGGGGGGATCACAATCCGCGATAAGGCCCTCTTCGCCAACAAACTTTCTGCCCTTGTGGACGCTGGAGTGCCCATCCTGCGAGGTCTCGATCTGATGCGTACGCAACAACGATCGACCCTGTTTCGAAGAGCCCTGGCCGCCATGACCCAGGACATCAATCAGGGTGACAGCCTGGGTAACGCCATGCGTCGCTGGCCGAAGGTGTTCGATCGGCTGTCCATTGCCCTGGTCGAAGCCGGCGAAGCCGGTGGGGTGCTGGATGAAACTCTGCGCAGGCTCGCAAAACTTCTTGAAGAAAATTCTCGTTTGCAGAACCAGATTAAATCTGCCCTTGGATATCCGATCACAGTGCTCGTGGTGGCGATTCTTGTCTTCCTTGCCATGACAGTCTTCCTGATCCCTACCTTCGCGACGATCTTCAAGGACCTCAATGCGGAGTTGCCCTGGTTCACCCAAGTTATGATTGATCTCAGTAGTCTCCTGCGGTCTTCCTTCTCGATTGTGTTGATAGGAATTATATTCGTGGGTGTTTATCTTTTCAATCGTTATTACACCACGCCTCTCGGCCGTCGTCAGGTGGATGGCCTGATCCTGAAGCTGCCATTGTTTGGCGATCTGCTCCAGAAAACTGCCACGGCTCAGTTTTCCAGAACCCTGGGCTCCCTCTCCAGGGCCGGCGTGCCGATTTTGTTGGCGCTCGAGATTGTTCGCGAAACAATCGGGAACAGTGTCATCAGTGATGCCATCCAAGGTTCCCGGAATGAGGTGACGGAAGGGATCCCGCTGAGCATCGCCCTCTCCACGAAGCGAGTGTTTCCCGACATGATGGTGAGCATGATGGCGATTGGTGAGGAAACTGGTGAAATGGATGCCATGCTTTCGAAAGTGGCAGACTTTTATGAAGACGAAGTCACTAATTCGGTAAAGCTGCTTACGTCCATGATCGAGCCTTTCATGATCGTTCTTGTGGGAATGATTGTCGGCTCAATTCTCTTGGCCATGTACCTGCCGATGTTCTCCGTGTTCCAATACATCATCTGAGTTCTGCAGATCCCCATCAGATCGGCTGCGCTGCCAGTGCCTGACCAGCCAGCCAGCCCCCGCTCCAGCAGTGCTGAAAGTTGAATCCTCCGGTGACTCCATCCACATCGAGGAGTTCCCCCACCATGAATAGATTCCGGTGCAGGCGGCTTTCCATTCTGGCGAGGTTCATCTCTTCAAGGGGCACCCCTCCTGCGGTGACGAACTCCTCTCCGAAGGGCCCTCGCCCTGAAATGGCATAGCGGCTGCGGCGCAAGCCCTGGATCAGCTCGCGTCGCTGGACTTTCGCCAGGTCGGCCCAGCGCCGGTCGGCCTCCACGCCCTGAACCGTGAGCAGATGGGACCAGAGACGGCGGCTGAGGGCGGGCCAAGGCCGAGCGTTGGCGAGCAGACGGCGGGCCTGCAGTTGCTTTGCCTGATCGAACAACCGATCCACCTCCTCGCTCGCCATTCCGCCCTGTCCAGTCGACTCCCAGCTCGCCCCGATAGCGGCGGGCCCGGAGATCCCGTGCGGCGAACGCGGTGAGACGCAGCGTGGCTGGTCCGCTCAGGCCACGATGGGTGATCAGGACGGCTCCGCGTTGCCCCTGGCTCTTCCCCTTTCGCTGCCCCTGGGACGGTTGGGAGGGCAGGCCCGTACCGTCTGCCTCCGGCAGCAGCTCCAGTACCACCGGGTCCATGGCCACTCCGGCCAGAGCGGCCAGGGGGTGGTCGGCGAGAGCGAGGCTGAACAGGGAGGGAACCGGTGGCACCAGTCTGTGGCCCAGGGAAGCCGCCAGGCGATGGCCACTGGGATGGCTGCCGGTGGCAATCACCAATCGCTCGGCGTCCAGGGTGGCGCCACTGCGCAGGCTGAGCCGGAAGCCACCGCCGGCAATGGCCTCCACCCGTTGTGGGGCCTGGCCGGTATGGAGTTTCACTCCGGCGGCCGCCGCCGCATTTCGCATGGTCGCCACCACCGAGCTGGAGCGATTCGAAAGGGGAAACATTCGCCCGTCGTGCTCCTCCACCAGGGGGAGCCCATGGGCGGCGAACCAGGCCACCGTGTCTGCCGGGGCAAAACGGGAGAAGGCCCCCCGCAGAGCCTTGCCCCCCCGTGGGTAGTGCTCCACCAGAACACGGGGATCCCAACAGGCATGGGTGACATTGCAACGTCCACCCCCACTGATCAGCACTTTGTGCAGCGGTTCTGCGGTGGCCTCCAACACGATCACCTCCCTGACGCCCGCCTCTGCCGCCGTGATCGCCGCCATGAAACCGGCCGGTCCTCCCCCGACCACCACCACGGACGCACGAGTGGGCAGCATGGGGGAATGGATCAAAGCTACCGATTCAGTGTGGCGCCGATGATGGACTGCACGGACCGCCACTTCCGCCTGCTGATCCGTCAGATCAGCAGGCATTGCCTGCTTTACAGCGAGATGGTGGTGGCACGGGCGCTGCACCATATTCGCCTGGAAGCCCCCCTTACCCGCATGGGAGAGCGGCGGCAGCGGCTGGAACGGCTGATCGGCTTCGATCCGGCGGAGCGACCGCTTGTGCTGCAGCTGGGTGGCGACGATCCAGCCCAGTTGGCGGAGGGGACCAGGCTGGCGGCCGAGTGGGGCTACGACGAGGTCAACCTCAACGTGGGCTGCCCGAGCCCGAAGGTGCGGCAGGGCAATTTCGGGGCCTGCCTGATGGCCCAGCCCGATCTGGTGGCCCGCTGCGTTGAGGCGATGGTCTCAGCAAGCAGTCTGCCGGTGACGGTGAAGCACCGGATCGGCATCGACGGGCGTGATTCCTTTGAGGAGCTGCTCCTGTTTGTGGACCGGGTGGCGGCCGCCGGTGCCCGGCGCTTCGCCGTGCACGCCCGCAAGGCCTGGCTGGAAGGGCTGGACCCGAAGCAGAATCGCACCGTCCCCCCCCTTCGCTGGGACATGGTGCGGCGGCTGAAGCAGGAGCGACCGGCCCTGGGGATCGAGCTCAATGGCGGTCTGCAGAGCCTCGACGATTGCCTGGAGCAGCTGACCCCGTTCGATGGGGTTCGACTCGACGGTGTGATGGTGGGGCGTGCGGCCTACAGCCACCCGCTGCGATGGAGGTCGGTGGATGAGGACATCTTTGCTGACAGCATGGCAACGCAGGCGCGTGCTTCCCAGGTCGTTCGGGGACTGATCCCCCACGCTGAACGCTGGTGCGCAGATGGCGGCCGCCTCTGGCCGATCGCCCGCCATCTGGTTCAGCTGGTGGAGGGAGTGGCTGGAGCTCGCCGTTGGCGGGCCTGGTTCACCCAGGCCGCGTGCACTCCCGGTGCCGGATCTGAACTGCTGGGGGAGGCTGCCCGCCAACTGGAGGAGCGGGGTTACTGAGCCAGCCCGGGGTGCAGCGATCGCCAGAACGGAATTCAGGCGATCGGATCCGTCCTCGGAAGGCGCTCAGACTTCGGCACCGCCGTAGTCGGCGGACTGGTCATCTCCACCACCACCCGTGCTCCCACTGTCAGGGGTACCCCCGCCAGCTCCGCTGCTGCGCCGCCGCCGCATCCGGCCGGAGTCAAGTCCTTCGCCCCCGCGGTCCCCGCCGCCATAACTGCGATCCTCCCAACCCTTCGCTCCGGAGCTCCGTTCAGCACTGAAAGCGCCACCGCTGGAGCCGCCTCCATAGCCACCACCGTCGCCGGCTCCGCCGCGGCCGTACCCCCGGCACCCCCCGGCACCTCCGCCGCCGCCGCCATAGCCGCCACCACCACCGCCGTAGCCACCGCCGCCCCCGTATCCGCCTCCGCCGCCCCGCCGGGGGCCACCGGCACCGCGGGGTTCAGCCTTGTTGATGCGTAGGGGGCGACCCATCATTTCGGTGCCCTGTAATCCTTCAATAGCCCGATTCTCGGCCTCGTCATCAGCCATCTCAACGAAGGCGAAACCACGCTTGCGTCCGGTGTCCCGTTCAAGGGGTAGGGAACAGTTCACGACATCTCCAAAAGGAGCAAACAACTCAATAACGTCTTCCTGTTCAGCGCGGAAGGGAAGATTGCCAACAAAAATGCTCACGGACCGACGAAGTAACCAACGGGATGGGATTGGACGGGCGCCCAGGCGCCTCCGACCCGCCAAGATTAAACCGATGGGTGGGATAACTCCCGATGGAGGTCGTCATGGTGATGAAACACCATCCTCGGCTGCGGTTCCTCCATTCCTGAGCCTTCGCCGGCAGCGTTCCAGTTCGATCTGCACCCGCTCGAAAGCTGTGCCACCCTCGCTGCGTCGGGCCGCCACCACTTGTCGGGGGGAGATCGCCCCATGAATATCTTCGTCAAAGGCCGGATGCACCAGCTGCCAGCGCTCCGTGGATAGATCCCGCAGCAGGATTCCCTCGCTCATGCACTCCTTCACCAGGCCCCCCACGATCTGGTAGGCCTCCCGGAAGGGAACCCCACGGGCCACCAGATAATCAGCCACGTCGGTGGCATTGGAGAAATCGGCTGCCACGGCCTGCTCCAGCCGCGCGGGACGGAACTCCAGCCCCTCCTCCAGCAGGATCGCCATGGCCTCCAGGCAGTCCAGAACGGTGGCAACGCCATCGAACAGGGCCTCCTTGTCTTCCTGGAAGTCCTTGTTGTAGGCAAGGGGAAGACCTTTGATCATGGTCAGCAGGCCCACCAGATGGCCGAAGACCCGCCCGCTTTTGCCCCGCACGAGTTCGGGCACGTCGGGGTTTTTCTTCTGGGGCATCAGGCTGCTGCCGGTGGCGCAGCGATCGGTGAGGCCCACGAAGCCGAATTCCTCACTGGCCCAGAGAATCACCTCCTCGGCCAGCCGGCTCAGGTGCACCATCACCAGGCTGGCGGCGGCCATGAATTCCACGGTGAAGTCCCGATCGCTGACCGCGTCGAGGCTGTTGGCGTAGATCGAGGCGAAGCCCAGTTCCAGTGCGGTCTGGCGACGATCGATCGGCACCGGGGTGCCGGCCAGGGCCGCCGCCCCGAGGGGGCAGACATTCACCCGCACCCTCAGGTCTTTGAGGCGAGCCCGGTCTCGCTCGGCCATCTCGATGTAGGCCAGCAGGTGGTGGGCCAGACAGACGGGCTGGGCCCGCTGCAGATGGGTGTAGCCGGGGATGAGGGTGTCGGCGTGGGCCTCCGCCTGGTCCAGCAGGGCTCGCTCGAACCGCAGCAGCGCCTGGTCGATGACAGCGATACGGCCCCGCAGCCACAAGCGCAGATCGGTGCCCACCTGGTCATTGCGGCTGCGGCCGGTGTGGAGTTTCTTGCCGAGCGGACCGAGCAACTCGATCAGCCGTCGTTCCACGGCGAAGTGCACATCCTCAGCCTCCAGGCCGGGGTTGAAGCGGCCCGCGGCCGCCTCGGCGCGGATCGCCTCCAACCCGCCGATCAGCTGGTCGGCCTCGCTGGCCTGGATCACGGCGCAACGGCCCAGCATGCGGGCGTGGGCGATGGAGCCGTCCAGGTCGTGCTGCAGAAGCTGGATATCGAAACCAATCGAGGCGTTGAAACGCTCGATCGCCGGGTTCAGACCCTGCTCGAAACGAGCACTCCAGGTGGCGGGAGACGTGGGGTCGGCGGCCATCGCAGGGTCTGGGTCAGGGGGTCAGCTTGACACTCGGCTTCCGAGCTGGGTCAGGGGGGGCAGGGTCACCTCCTCCCGCACCTTCATCACCACCATCGAGGCGTCATCTTCCAGGTGGCGGTCACTGCCTACAAATTGATCCAGGCGGGCGAACAGCTGGTCGAGAATGCCCTGGGCTCCGATGCCCAACCGGCAGATGCCATGGAAGGTTCGTACCAGCCGCTCCTCATCGAACCGTTTGCCGCTGAAGCCGCTGGCCTCGGTGACCCCATCGGTGTAGTACAGGATGACGTCACCCGGCTCCAGCCTCACCTCGGCGCAGCCATACTCCGCGTCCCTCTGCAGACCGATCAGCAGCCCGGCGGTGTCGAGGCGTCCCACCAGGGACGAATGGCGCCTCCAGACCAACGGCGGGTTGTGGGCGGCGTTGGCGAAGCGCAGGCGACGGCTGCGGGGGTCGTAATCGGAATAGAAGAGGGTGACGAAGCGGTGGGAATGGGCCAGGTCTTCCAGGGCCAGTTGGTTGAGGTCATGGAGGATGCGATCGGGGGGCAGGTCGCTCAGCACTTCCGCTCGCAGCATGCCCCGCAGCAGGGTCATCAGCAGGCCGGCCGGCACCCCCTTGCCCATCACGTCGCCCATCACCAGGGCCCAGCGTCCCTGTTCCCTCCCCCGGCCGGTGAGTTGGGGGCGGGTGGGGATGAAGTCGTAGTAGTCGCCCCCCACCTGAAAGGCGGGACGGCATCGGGCAGCCAGTTCCACCCCCTCGATGACCGGGCAGTGGTCGGGGAGCAGTTGGGCCTGGATCTCGGCGCCGATGCTGAGCTGACGATCCAGCCGCTCATGGCGGCGCATGTCCTCCTGAAGCAGTTCGGTCTCCAGGGCCACTGCGGTGAGGTCGGCCACCAGCTGGAAGTGCTTGCGGTGGACCTCGCTCCAGGCATAACCCTCTTGCGCGCTGTAGACATAAATCCGTCCCCGCTGGCGGTTGCGGGCCACCACGGAGGTGGCAACCATCTCGACGCCCCCCAGCCATCGCTTGAGCAGGGGGTCCAGCAGGGCCGCCACCTCCTCTTTCTCCGTCTGGGCCTGGATCTGGCTGTCGGGCAAAGCGGCCAGGCGGCGCAGAATTTCGGCACTCTGGCTGGAGGGAGTGGCCTGAAGGTGCTCCCGCCAGAGGCGACCGTCGGGATGAAAGACCACCAGAACGGCCCCTTCCGCCCCCACCAGCCGGGATGCCACCAGAGGCACCAGTTCCAGAAAGCGGTTCAGGTTGGTGAAACTGCGCAGCGAGAAGGCCAGCGAAGCCAGCAACTCCTGGTTGCGGCGCTGCTCTCGGCTCAGGCTATCGAGCAGTTGCCGCAGTAAGACATCCGCCGTCAGCGCCGGAGCGGGGCGCGATGGCGATGGGGATGGCACGGAATGGGGCGGCGGCATGCTGCTCAAGGAGCGGCCGCAAGGGATGGGAAAGGTAGCAACGTTCCGCCAGAGGGGGCGGCAGCGACCGCCACACCAGGCAATCCTGGCTGGCGCGGCCGGGGGATAGCGAATTGGATCGGGCTAGCGAGTGGAGCCTGAATCCATGGCGCCGGGGGGCGACGCCCCCAGCATTCCTGATCGCGTCAGGAAGGTTTCGATGGCCCTGAGATAGGCCACCGGGTCGGGGGGGCAATCGTTGTGGCCGCAGTCAAGGCTGAGCAGTTCCGCCGCTGAGGCCGCTTCAGCAAGGCGTTCGCTGTGGGCATGGGGGACGATTTCATCCTCCCTGCCGTGGATCAGCAGCACCGGCCCCCCATAACGCCGCAGGGCCGCCAGGTTGTTGAAACGATCGCGCACCAGCAGGCCCGGCACCAGGTAGCGACTGGCGAGGTGAGACACAGAAAGGAAAGAAGATTGCAGGATCAGGGCCTTGAGGGACCGCTGCCCGGCCAGATCGGTGATGGCCCCGCTGCCAAGCGAACGGCCGAAACCCACGATTCGTTCACGGTCCACCTCCGGGCGGGCGCTGAGCCAGTCGAAGCCGGAAATGAATACCTCTGCGATGGCGCGACGGGATGGCGTGCCATCGGAGCGTCCATAGCCGGGATACTCCACCATCAGCACGGAGATTCCCAGCCCGGCGATCTGCCGGCCGATGGGGAGGTTGTCGCTGATCAGCTCTCCATTGCCGTGGGCGAACACCAGGGCGGGACCTGCCTGACCCGAACGGGCTGCGGGGAAAAACAGTGCTTCCACACTCCCGGAGGAGAAGGGGAGCCGCGTTTTCTCCACGCCCTCGTGAGGCAGGCCAGGAACAGCGGCAGGGGCAGGCAGATCGGCGCCGGGGAAAAGAATGTGTCGTTGTTGCGTATAGAGAAAGGCCGCCCATCCAATATAGAGCAGCAGAATGAACCCGAGCACCCGTATCAATTCGACTTCCCCTTTACATGGATTGGTTCTTTCATGGGTACGCTGCCTAGAAATCCTTTACAAGCCAGACAAACTCTGGCTTGTCGCCTGGCAGGCCATAGATGCGGCTCATGAACAAGCTGAAGCCGCCGCTGTTGCAGAGGATCAACTTGGAATGGGCAATCAGGTGGAGTGATTGAATTGTTTCCCCATCTCCATCGCCGATGATCAGCTGATCCTTTGGCACCCAGTCGAAGGCACGCTTGAATTGCTTTTCCAATTCGTTGATGCGTCTTGATGCTGCTGCCAGTAGCGCGGGGCTGACACGATCCGGATATTTATGCGCAATTGCTTTCAGGGCCAGGCGGGATGGCTTGAAACCATCAGAGATCAGGAAAGTTGTCGTTGGATCGAGCTTCCGATCAGCGAGCTCCCGATGCACCGTGCAGCTGATTTGGTAGGGATCAAACCATGGGCGACGGTCAGGGTCGATGGGTTTAACCTGGTCAATATATTCCTGCAGCGAAAAATAACTTGTGCCGCCACTAAGGATCAGCAATCCCTTCTCCGTCGAGAGATAGAGACTGTCTCCCAGCCTTAAATGGACAAGTGGTATCCGCTGGGAAGGTAGTTGCTCCAACAGTGGTAAGTGGGCAAGGCCGCTCTTGGATGTGTTGATGTGAGGGCGCAGGTAGGTATCTCCTGCAAAGATATTGATCTCATCGGTTGTCATCGAGAGCACCTCCTTGATGCGGTTCAGCAGCAGGTAGAAGGAATGATCTTTTGTGATTCTTACCAGGATTCTTTCAGGCTTAAGCTCTGCTGAAGCCTGGTTTGAGTACGCAGCTTCAATCAAAGAGATAAGTCTCTGATTCACGTCATCCAAAGAAGTCACGTTCTCAAGTAGATCTGCCAGGGGAACATCAAGAACAAGAGGATAATCCGACATGCTTGCTTCCGGTTGTTCCAGCCCTAGATACGGGGCCACAGAGTCGCTCGGAAATATTTTCTGGTACCCTTTGGTGTGATCAAGTCTCGTCAGTTTTGCAGCTTTCCTGAGCAGACGTTTTCGGCGACCGTCAAAACGTATGATCCGTGTGCAAAGCACGGGCTCGATCAGGCGATAACGCCAACCGCAACGGGATCCTAATGTATAGAGAAAGCTGAATTGAAAGGCCAATTTATCCGCAAGACCCGCAGATGGAGATATCTGAAAGCTGAAATCAATGTTGGGCATCATCAGCGGTAAACATTTGACCTATTCCTTGAAGCATACATGATAAACCCATTCTAGGCAGCAAATAAGTGTGATCGAAATTGTGATCGAAGTCTTTGCTGTTGTCTTTAGGCTTGCAAGATATGGGTGTGGTCGCTAAGTGTTCGCTGTTGAATTGGATGGCTTTGCTCGGGATCATTGGCTTGCCGAGATCTGAAATCTTTGCGTCTCTGCGATGCCTTCTTGCTCATCGCCGCGATGCTGACATCCTGCCAGCGACATAACCAACAACAAGCCCCAGCACGGCTCCCTGGAACTGCAGCATGAGGCGGTGATATCTCCAGCGAAGACCCCCTCCCAACCCGATTCCGAGCATCAGAACCGCGGCCAACCCGAGGGCCACCACGGTGCCTCCGCTCCGCGGCCCGGTCGGCCGCGCTTCGTTTTGGCTGGGAGGGGTTGGTCGTTGATCGGCCATGGTGCGGGGGCTTCTCCATCCCATCAGTTGGCCAGCAGAGCCTCCACGAATTCAAAACTGTTGAAGGGCCGCAGGTCGCGGATGCCCTCCCCGGCCCCCACAAAGCGGATCGGCAGGCCCGTCTCCGATGTCACGGCCAGAGCCACACCGCCCCGGGCGCTGCCATCCAGCTTGGTCAGCACCACGCCGGTCAGGCCGGCGGCGCTGGCGAAGGCCATGGCCTGACGCAGGCCGTTCTGGCCCTGGCTGGCATCAAGCACCAGCAGCGACTCCACCACCGCCTCGGGTGCCAGCTTGCCGACGATGCGGCGCACCTTGGCGAGTTCCTCCATCAGGTTGTGCTTGGTCTGGAGCCGACCGGCCGTGTCCACCAGCACGAGCTCCGTGCCCTTGGCCCGGGCGGCGCCGATGGCGTCGTAGACGACCGCCGCCGGATCCGCGTTGGAGCTGGGGTTGGCAATCACCGGGACACCGCTGCGTTCACCCCACACCGACACCTGCCGAACCGCACCGGCGCGGAAGGTGTCGGCGGCGGCGATCAGGCAGCTGTAGCCGCTGCGCACTGCCAGGTTGGCCAGCTTGCCCAGGGTGGTGGTCTTGCCGACCCCGTTCACCCCCACCAGCAGCCAGACGTTGAGCCGATCCCGCTGCGGCGCCAGCAGGGGTTGATCGCAGGCATGGATCGGGGTGTCGAGGAGGCCCTGCAGCTGGTCCTTGAGGAACTGAAGCCCTTCCGAAGGATCCACCACTTCTTCGTTGAGCCGCTGGCGAAGGGCAGCGAGGACCTGATCCGTGGCCTTCACCCCCACATCAGCCCGCAGCAGGGTGCTCTCCAGATCCTCCAGCACCTCAGGGGTGAGGGGGTCATCGCCGAGATTCTCCAGCAGCTGGGTGACGAAGCCGCGGCGGGTTTTCTCCAGCCCGCGTCGCAGCCGCCCGAGCCAGTCGATTTCCTCCAGGGAAACCTGGTCCACCTGGCGCCCCTGGGCCGCCAGCACCTCCGCCGACCAGGTGAAATCGGCGTCGAAAGCCCCCAGGCGGGGATCAGCCTCCTGAGCGAGAGCTGCGGGCCGCTCTTGCGGCAGGGCTTCCACAGCCGCGGCGCGGGAGGGAGTCGACGGCCGATCGGGTGTGTCGGTCTGCTCCGCTGGGGCGATCGAGTCGGAGGCGATCAGCTCCCGCTGCCGCTCCTGACGGCGGGCCGCGGCCTGCTCCAGCAGCGACAACCCGGCCTGGGTTGGTGCTTCCGGCGTCTGCGTTGCCGCAACGGGCTCGGCGCCCACAGGCGCGGCGATGGACTCCGGTGCAGCTGGGGCCGACTCCGGGATGGCTGCCGGCGTTGGCGGCTCCACGGCGGATTCCTCCGGCTGCTCCTCCGGCTCCTGCGGCGCTTCCTGGAGCACCGCTTCCTGTTCGGCCTTCAGCCGGGCGTAGGCCTGACGGGCCCAGGCCAGGGCGTCCTGATCGACGGCTGCGGTAGTCGGCTCTCCAGGCTCTGGCGAGGGGGAAGCAGCGGCGGTCTCCGCAGCCGGGGGCAAGTCGGTCTGGGGAGGGGCAGACAGGGGGGGGGCGGCTGCCAGTGCCGGCTCAGGCCCAGCCTGGGGGCCGGTCGGGGCCCGATCGGACTCATCGCCCCCATCGTCGCCCCCCTCTGCGGGGGGCTGGGGGGGCTGTTTCGGATCCAGCCGGCGTCGGAACCAGTCGAAGACCATGGCCGCTACACCTTCGCCGCGGTGTAGCGGCGCAGGACCCCATTGATCATGCGGCGGCCCTGCTCATCGCTGTAGCGGTGGGCCAGTTCCACCGCCTCGTTGCAGGCCACCGCAGGGGGTGTGGAAAAGGTGTCCAGATCCACCGCCGCCAGCCTCAGGATGTCGCGATCGATGCGGGGCAGACGGGTCAGCCGCCAGCCCTCCATCACCCGGTCCAAGCCGGCGTCGATGGCCTGCCGGTCCCGCAGGACGGCCCGGGTGCGCTCGATGGCACCTCGTCGCACCTCATCCTGGTCGGAGAGCATCAGCAGGCGGGGAAGTTCCAGGCAGGCGGACAGCCGGTTGATCGCCTGCTCGGCATGGTCCAGGCCCTGCCGCAGATGCTGGCGCACCCGGGGCAGCCCATGGTCGTCCCGTTCCTGCAATTCACTGTCCAGCAGCTGTTTCTGTGCCTCCTCCAGATCCGTGGCGGAGCGGTCGAGAGCATCACGCACATGCTGAGAAAGGCTGGCCTGGGCCTGCTGCAACAGCTGGTCGAGGCCGAGTTCATCCGCCTGCGCCGGGGCCTTGCCACCGCCGCGGTCGCTGATCTGTCCCAGCATCAGCAGGGCCAGTTCCCGGGAAAGGCTGCGGCTCTGCATCAGGAAGCCTGGGGGGCGCGCAGTTGGGCCAGCAGGCTGGAAAAGCTGCGGCTGGCTGTTGAATCGGGCTGGTCAGGGGTGACGATCCCAGCCGAGATGATGGTGCGAAACGCTTCCTCCACGCTGAGGTCCAGGTCTCTGACGGATGTTTCCGGCACCACCGCGTACCAGCCGGTGGTGGGATTGGGGGCGGTGGGGATGAAGACACTGAGCATCGATTCTGGAAAAGCGTTCTGCAGGCTGGAGGAGAGGGTGCCGGTGACGAAACCGACGGCAAACAGCCCCTTGCGGGGGTATTCCACCAGCACGACCCGACGGAACCGGTTGGAGTTGTCGCGAAGAAACGTTTCGAGCAGCTGTTTGAGGGTCTTGTAGACCGATCCCGCCAGGGGAATGCGCAACAGGGTTCCTTCGCCGAACTCCAGCAGCCAGCGGCCGACGATATTCCGCGCCATCAGACCGATCAGCAGGATGCCGAGCAGGGGTACCACCAGTCCCACCCCCAGGTTGATCAGTTCCTGCCAGAGGGGATTGAGAGTGTTGAACGGGTTGAACTGCTTCGGAATCGAGGTGAGGAATGCCAGCACAAACCGACTCACCGTGGTGGCAAGCCAGATCGTGGTCGCCAGGGGAATCACCACCAGCAGCCCGGCGATCAGATCATTCTTGAGATCCTGCTGAAGGCGGGTGCCCAGCGGCGGCTGCTCGGATCTGGGACTGGAGGGGACCAAGAGGGGGGAAGGAGCTGGGGGGTAGCCACGCTACCTATACTGATTGGTTGCCTGCCTTAGGGGGCATGGGGGCCTACAGCACGCTGCCAAGACAAAGAATCGTGAAAGCCACGATCAGAACGATCGAGCCGCCTGATCCTCCGTAGACCCGCTGATTGATGGCCAATTTGCCGCTTTGCTCGGCCTTGTTGACCTGTTGCTCCATCTGCTCCAGCTGACGCTCCATGAAGGCCCGTGCCGACTGGGTTTTCTGGGCGGCGGAGGCACCAGGAGGGACCTGACCACTCGCTTCGGCGCGCTGAATCAACTGCTGCAGCACCGCTGGATCCTGGCTCTGTTGCCGCGCCATCTCCAGTTGTCCTCGCTGGCTGGCGATCTGCTGCTCGGCCTGTTCCTGCAGAACCCGATCTCCACCGAAACTGACGGTCAGCGAGGCGGTGAGGAACACCGCCAGCAGGGCACTGATCACACAGACAGCCCATAGGACAGGAGAACGGGACTCGGAATCGTCCTCGATCCTCGCCGAGAGATACATCAGCACCAGACCCACCAGGGCCATCGGAGACTGGTTGATCAACCGCTCCACCACCAGGAGACGGAAGGAGGGGTCATCCCATTGCCACAGGGTGAGCACCCCGACCATCTGCAGGATCAGGAGCACCACCAGGGTGATGCCGATCCAGCGGAGCAGCGGACTGAAACGGGACGTTGAGGTCACGCTGTGAGAATCATTTGATTCGGACTTTACCGACCAGCCATGCCGGGCAGTTCGACGATCCAGCTCGCCGAGGCCCTGCGCTCGGAAGCCCGCAAGCTGGGCTTTGACCCCGTGGGGATCGCCGCCGTTCCAGGCGGGGCTCGCCTGCGCCTCCGCAGCGCCGCTCTTGAACGCTGGCTGGCGGCCGGCCATCACGGGGCCATGGGCTGGATGGCGGATCCCCGCCGCGGCGCCATCGAAGGCCTGCTGCCAGGGGTCCGCAGTCTGCTGGCGGTGGGCCTGAACTACTACGTGGCAACTCCCCGCCAGGAAGGCAGCCTGAAGGTGGCCCGCTACGGATGGGGTCGCGATTACCACCGCGTCATGGACCGCCGCTTGCGCTGGCTGGGTCGCTGGCTGGAAGCCCGGGCGCCGGATATCCGCTGGCGTGCCTGCGTGGACACCGCTCCACTGCTGGACAAGGCCTGGGCGGAGGAGGCCGGCATCGGCTGGATCGGCAAGAACGGCAATCTGATCCACCGGCAACGGGGATCCTGGCTGTTGCTCGGTCATTTGCTCACCAGCCTCGATCTGCCGTCGGATCAGCCGGCCCAGAGCCTCTGCGGTCGATGCAGCCGCTGCATCGGCGCCTGCCCCACGGGAGCCATCACGGAGCCCTTCGTGGTCGATGCCAGGCGCTGCATCGCGTACCACACAATTGAAAATCGCGACCCGGAGCTGCCGCAGGCCATCGCCGCTTCCCTGAACGGTTGGGTGGCCGGCTGTGACATCTGCCAGGAGGTCTGTCCCTGGAATCAGCCGCCGCCGCCCAGTTCAGGCGATGCCGACCTGCTGCCCCGCCCCTGGCTGCTGGATCTGCGACCTGAGCCAGCCCTGGGCTGGACTGACGCCGACTGGGACCTGCGGCTGAGGGCCTCCGCCCTGCGGCGCATCCGGCCCTGGATGTGGCGGCGCAACATCCGGTCGGCCAGCGGTGATGGAGAGGGTGGAATGTCGATCCGTCCCTAGGGTGGTCCTAATACGAACCAATTCCGTGGGACGGCGCCGGTGGCCTCAGCTTTGCTCACTTTCGCTGTCGATGCCCCTGGCAGCGACCCTCCTGCTGGCTGAATTCAGCCCTGCCCAGGCCATCGTTCCCTACGTCTATCTGCCCAAGGCCGAGGAGCTGGAGGGGGCGGGTCTGGGCATTGCCCGTGTGGCCACCCGCCTGCTGCGATTGGGCCAGGCCGGGGATGCGGCACGGCTGGCGGAACTGACCGTTCGCCTGCTGCCCAATGACCCGCGGGGTTGGGCCCTGCTGGCGGAGGCCCAGTTGCGCAGCGACATGATCACCAAGGCCCAGTACTCCCTCAGCAAGGCCAAGCAGCTCGACCCCAACAATCCCGGCATCTGGTTCGCCGAAGGTTCGATCGCCTTGCGGGACGGCAAGCCCGCCGAGGCCATCCCCCTGCTGCGCAAGGGACTGGAACTGGAAAGCAACAATGCCGGTGCCTACTTCGACCTCGGCAACGCCCAGCTGTTGCTTGGCGATCCCAAGGCGGCCCTGGGCTCCTTTGAGCGGGCTGCCGGGTTGCGCAAGGATTTCTGGGAGGCGATCAACAACCAGGGACTGGTTTTGTATGAAATCGGCAACCGTCCCGAGGCGATCCGTCGCTGGCGGCAGGTGCTGAAACTCAAACCGGAAGTGGCGGAAACATCTCTCGCTCTCGCCGCCGGGCTCTACGGGGAAGCTTCGTCGGATCCCACGGAATCGATGGCGCTGGCCGAGGCTGCCCTGGACAGTGAGCCCAACTACGTGCTTGACAGTTATCAGAAGGAACAGCTCTGGGGAGACAAGCTCCGCCAGGCGACGCGTCGCCTGCTCGACCTGCCTGAACTGAAGGATTCGGTGGAACGGGCGATGGCCAACGCAACGGCCAGCAGCGAAGACGAAGAGAGCCAGGGTGGTGATCCGTGATCTGTAGGCTGAGCCTTCAGAGCCACACGATCCCAGGTCCGGATGGCCGAGGAGCGCATCCAACCGATCGCCCTGCACCAGGAGATGCAGCGCTCCTACCTCGAGTACGCGATGAGCGTGATCGTGGGCCGAGCTCTGCCCGACGTGCGGGATGGTCTCAAACCCGTGCAACGGCGCATCCTGTTCGCCATGCACGAACTGGGGTTGACCCCCGATCGCCCCTACCGCAAGTGTGCCCGAGTGGTGGGGGATGTGCTGGGCAAATACCACCCCCATGGTGATCAGGCGGTCTACGACGCCCTGGTGCGGCTGGTGCAGACCTTCGCCAGTCGCCATCCCCTGCTCGACGGGCACGGCAATTTCGGATCGGTGGACGACGACCCACCGGCGGCGATGCGGTACACGGAAACGCGCCTGGCGCCGATCGCCAATGAGGCGATGCTGGACGAGATCGGCAATGACACGGTCGATTTCGCCGCCAACTTCGATGGCTCCCAGCAGGAACCCACCGTTCTGCCTGCCCAGTTGCCCTTCCTGCTGCTGAATGGCTGCTCAGGGATCGCCGTGGGTATGGCCACAAGCATCCCCCCCCACAACCTGGCGGAGGTGGTGGATGCCCTGATCGCCCTGGTCCACGATCCGGAACTCAGTGACGAAGCCCTGCTGAAGCTGGTGCCCGGTCCCGACTTCCCCACGGGTGGAGAGGTGCTCACCGGCAGTGGCCTGCGCGACACCTACCTCACCGGCCGCGGCAGCATCCCGATGCGTGGGGTCGCCCACATCGAGGAGGTCCAGCCGGGCAAGGGGCGCCATCGGCGTGGCGCGGTGGTGATCACCGAGCTGCCGTACCAGCTCAGCAAGGCGGGCTGGATCGAGAAGCTGGCCGAACAGGTGAACGACGGCAAGATCGGCGGCATCGCCGACATCCGCGATGAAAGTGATCGGGACGGGATGCGCGTGGTGGTGGAGGTGCGACGGGACGCTGAAGCCGACAAGGTGCTGGAAGAACTGCGGCGCCGCACGGCTCTGCAGAACAATTTCGGCGCCATCCTGCTGGCCCTGGTGAACGGCCAACCGCAGCAGCTGACCCTGCGTCAGCTGCTGCGCCATTTCCTCGAGTATCGGGAACTGACCCTGATCCGCCGCATTCGCCATGCGCTCAGGCGCTGCGAGGACCGGCTCGAGGTGGTGGAAGGCCTGATCAAGGCCCTGGACGCCCTGCGCCAGGTGATCGACATGATCCAGGCAGCCAGCGACGCCGCGGCGGCCCGGGCCAGCCTCCAGGTTCATCTGGATCTCACCGAGCGGCAGGCCGATGCGGTGCTGGCGATGCCGTTGCGGCGGCTCACCGGCCTGGAGCAGGAAAGTCTGCGCAAGGAGGTGAAGGATCTGAAGCTGGAGCAGACGGAGCTGCGCCATCTGCTCGACGACCGGGACACGCTGCTGGCGGCGATGGTCAAGGAACTCAAGGCCCTGAAGAAACGCCATGCCACTCCACGCCGCACCCGGCTCGTGGAGGGGGGGGATGAACTGGTGGCCCAGCGGGCCGCCGCCGTACGGCCCAACACGGAAGTGCAGCGCCAGCAGGCCCTCGATGCCCTTCCCGGCGACAACCGCCTGCTGATCCTGGCCGATGGTCAGGTGCGGATCGTGGCCCCCCAGGTGCTGGGTCGGCTCCACCTGGCGGAGGCCGCCGAGTTGGGCGACCAGTCGCCTCCGGCTCGGCTGATATTGCCGATCACCCCGGCGCCATCTCTGCTCGCCTTCACCGCCGGCGGCAAGGTGGCGCTGCTGCGCTGGGAATTCGCCGGTCAGACCCCCGGTGGGCTGGAGAAATTTCTGCCCGACAGCCTCACCGGTGAGCGGGTGGTGCAGGTGCTGCCGTTGCCCAGCGAAGGCAGCCTGGGTCTGCTCAGCACCGATGGCCGCTTCAAACGACTGTCGATTGATGAGTTCCAGGAGTTGTCAGGACGGGCTGCTTCCGTGCTGAAGCTGAAGGATGGGGTGGAACTGCTGCGGGTGGTGATCTGTCGCCAGGACCGGGAAGTGGTGGTGGCCAGCAGCACCGGCCGCATGCTGCGGCTGGCTGTGAACGAGGCCAATCTGCCGTTGATGGGCCGGGCCGCCCAGGGGCCGTTGCTGCTGCGGCTGCTGCCCGGCGAACAGGTGGTGGGGGCGGCGGCCGCCGCCCCCACGGGTTCCGTGTTGCTGGCCAGCCGGCGGGGGCAGATCAAGCGCCTGGGGGTGGAGAGCCTGCGCCTCTGCCAGCGGGGCGACATCGGCCAGATCGGCCTGCGGTTTCTGCAGCGGGACGACCGGTTGGTGGACCTGCGGGGTGATGAGTGCTCCCTGCTGGGGGTGCGACTGGCCGCCGGTGATGGCCGCAGCCTGCGGCTGATGCTCGATCCACTGATGGTGGAAGACACGACCGGCTCCGGCCTGAACCTCCCCCTGAAATCCGAAGACGAGGTGCGGGAACTGGTGCCCTTGATCGCGGCGGTGTGAGGGCCAGAGCCGCCCGCCCCTTCCTGAGACCAGGCCTTCCTGAGACCACCCCTTTACAAAGCGCAACACGGTGCTGTAAGTTTTGTTCACGTCTGGACAACCGCCGCTTGGCGGCCCGGCGTCTTCCCTCCGCACCGGACGACAGCTTTTGCTGCCGCACCGGGCATCTTCACCTGCACTCATGACCGCAACAATCCAACAGCGCTCCGGCGCTTCGGTGTGGTCCAGCTTCTGCGAGTGGGTCACCTCCACCAACAACCGCCTCTACGTGGGCTGGTTCGGTGTGCTGATGATCCCCTGCCTGCTGGCCGCCACCACCTGCTTCATCGTCGCCTTCATCGCCGCTCCCCCCGTCGACATCGACGGCATCCGTGAGCCCGTTGCCGGCAGCCTGATGTATGGCAACAACATCATCTCCGGTGCTGTTGTGCCCTCCAGCAACGCCATCGGCCTGCACTTCTATCCCATCTGGGAAGCCGCCAGCCTCGATGAGTGGCTGTACAACGGTGGCCCCTATCAGCTGGTGGTCTTCCACTTCCTGATCGGCATCTTCGCCTACATGGGCCGCGAGTGGGAACTCTCCTACCGCCTCGGCATGCGCCCCTGGATCTGCGTGGCCTACAGCGCCCCCGTGGCCGCCGCCTCCGCCGTCTTCCTGGTCTATCCCTTCGGCCAGGGTTCCTTCTCCGACGGCATGCCCCTCGGCATCTCCGGCACCTTCAACTTCATGCTGGTGTTCCAGGCCGAGCACAACATCCTGATGCACCCCTTCCACATGCTGGGAGTGGCTGGTGTCTTCGGTGGCAGCCTGTTCTCCGCCATGCACGGTTCGCTGGTCACCTCCTCGCTGGTGCGTGAAACCACCGAGAGCGAGAGCCAGAACTACGGCTACAAGTTCGGCCAGGAAGAGGAGACCTACAACATCGTGGCCGCCCACGGTTACTTCGGTCGCCTGATCTTCCAGTACGCCTCGTTCAACAACAGCCGCAGCCTGCACTTCTTCCTGGCCGCCTGGCCCGTGGTGGGCATCTGGTTCACCTCCCTGGGAGTGAGCACGATGGCCTTCAACCTGAACGGTTTCAACTTCAACCAGTCGATCCTCGACGGCCAGGGCCGTGTGGTGAACACCTGGGCCGATGTGCTGAACCGTGCCGGTCTGGGCATGGAAGTGATGCACGAGCGCAATGCCCACAACTTCCCGCTCGATCTGGCTTCCGCCACCGCCACCCCCGTGGCGCTGAGCGCCCCGGCGATCGGCTGATCGCTCGGAGCCTCCGGGCTCCATAGTTCAAGCCCCCTGTCTCCTTACGGCCGCTCACGCCAGCTTTGCTGGCAAGGCGGCCTCCGGGAGGCAGGGGGTTTCGATCGGATCTGACGGCTCGGATCGGGTCAGGGGGTCGGGATGAGGTTTCTCAGCCGACCGACCCGATTCCATTCAACTGATATCCATTCAGGACATTCCCCCTCTGATGAGGGGGTTTTTTGTTGGGGCGCCAGCTTGCCTGACTGCCCTGGCTGATAGCCCAGGCGCCAGCGACAACCCACAACCAACACAACATCACCTGATCTTTGGGTGAGGGATTCACCCCAACCCCATCGGAGCGGTGATGGTTTCAGCCCATTCGCCGTGGTCCACCCTGAGGCGGCGTTGCCCGCGCAGCGGGCGTGGCCGAGGAAGGGTGGAACGGCGAGGCGACAGAGATACCCAGGCCCCCTTTTAGGCTCCAATCAGCGGCATTCCCCCATGGGCAGCAGTTTCGGGCAGCTTTTTCGGATCAGCACCTTCGGCGAATCCCACGGCGGCGGGGTGGGGGTGATCGTGGATGGCTGCCCGCCGCGGCTGGAGATCGGGGTGGATGTGATCCAGGCGGATCTGGATCGCCGCAAACCCGGCCAGAGCCGCATCACCACGCCCCGTAAGGAAGAGGACCGGGTTGAGATCCTCAGTGGTCTGCTTGATGGGATGACGCTCGGCACCCCCATCGCCATGCTGGTGCGCAACAAGGACCAACGCCCCGGCGATTACAAGGACATGGCGGTGGCCTTCCGGCCCTCCCATGCCGACGCCACCTACCAGGCCAAGTACGGCATCCAGGCCCGCAGCGGCGGCGGCCGGGCTTCGGCGCGGGAAACGATCGGCCGGGTGGCGGCGGGCGCCATCGCCAAACAACTGCTGGCCAGGGCCAACGGCACTGAGGTGATCGCCTGGGTGCGGCGGATCCACACCATCGAGGCGGAGATCGTTCCAGCCGAGGTGAGCCTGGAGGCGGTGGAGGCCACCATCGTCCGCTGCCCCAATCCGGTGGTGGCCCAGCGCATGATCGAGCGAATCGAGGCGATCGGCCGGGAGGGGGATTCCTGCGGCGGGGTGATCGAGTGTGTGGTGCGGCGTCCGCCCGTGGGGCTGGGGATGCCGGTGTTCGACAAGCTGGAGGCCGAGCTGGCCAAGGCGTTGATGTCGCTGCCGGCCACCAAGGGGGTGGAGATCGGCTCGGGCTTCGCCGGCACCCTGCTGAAGGGAAGCGAGCACAACGATGCCTTCCTGCCGACGGACGACGGCCGGCTCCACACCGCCACCAACAACTCGGGGGGCATCCAGGGGGGCATCAGCAACGGGGAGGAGATCATTGTGCGGGTGGCGTTCAAACCCACCGCCACGATCCGCAAAGCCCAGCAGACCGTGGACACCAGCGGCGCGGCGACGACGTTGGAGGCCAAGGGCCGGCACGACCCCTGTGTGTTACCCAGGGCCGTGCCGATGGTGGAAGCCATGGTGGCCCTGGTGCTGGCCGATCACCTGCTGCGGCAGCAGGGGCAGTGCAGCCTCTGGTGAGTTCAGGGGGGGCCGAGGCGCCGCTGGAGGCAGCAAACACCTGAGCCCTGCGGCTGGTGTGGGGCTGATCAGCCGTGCTCCGCCAACCAGTTCGCCAGATCGTCGGGGCTGTTGAAGTCGAGCAAGGCGACCGCCAGCGCCTCCAGGGACTCGATCGGCAGGGCCCTCACAGCGGCCTCCTGGTCGCCACGGAGGGCGCAGACGCGGTGCCGCATCAGCTGCAAGGCCAGGGCTGCGGCTTCGGCCTGGCGGCCCTCCTCGCGGCCTTCCTGCCGACCTTCCTGGAGACCCAGCCCAAAGATCTCGCGGTAGGCGACGCTCTGGGTGATGTCGTCGACGGTCAGCCCGCTCATCTGGCAGATCTCCTGAATCGAACGGCCCAGCAGCCGTGTCAGAACGATAGCGGTAATGGCATCCGCCAGATCCTCCCGGTCCGAGGGCGTCTGGTCCAGTTCAGCCGTGAGCCGCCGGACCATTGGCGCCAGGTCGCTCTCCGGTTCCACCAGCAGAGCCAGGGCTCGCTGCAAGGCGGGGGCTTGGGGGGGCAGCCGGGCCGGCTGCAGCTCGATCCAGCGCACCCTGTGCTCCAGAAACTCTGCCACCGGTTCGGGATCGCCGAAGTTGAGGTGGCGACCGGGGCAGAGCACCACCACCCCCCAATGGCTGAGGCCTGGCTGCTGTTGCAGCAGGCGAGCACATTCGGCGTAGAGCCTGCGCAGAAAGCCTGGATCACTGGCCATCTGGGCCTCCAGGATCACCGCGGGCAGCTCCGGCCGATCGGCTGGGGGCAAGAACAGCCCATCGAGCCGGTATTCCCGCTCTTTGAGGACCGGGGCCGTGAAGCGATAGCCGCCGGCATCGGCGGGGAGGTCATCGACGAGCTGCAGAATGCGATCGGGGCGGCTCTGGAACAGCCAGTAGAACAGCTTGTCGCTGGCCAGCCCCATGGGCTCTGATCCCTTCCTTGGGGTGTTCAGGTTGCCACCGCGTTCCCGGCGATGCCACTTCCGGTGGACGACGCGTGCCTCAAGGGGACGCGGCCTTCGAAAAGATGGACCTTCAACGCGTTGCAGTGGATCGGGTTTGAGCCCCCCTGCCTTGCTCCATCCGGCAAACTACCCGGAATGAGGCCCTCCAACGGCGCCTTCCCCCGGCCCACCAGCCCCTCTCATGCAGGAGGTTCAAGCCATGGCCACCGCTGAGCAGCTGAAAGCGTTGATTCGCAGCCACGCGGAGGGGGACGACACGCGCTTCTACGCCGTGGCCATGCAGGTGGCCGCCAAGGCGGCCCACCAGGGGCACAGCCGGTTCGCCAGAGATCTCAAAACCCTGGTGGATCAGGTGCGGACCTGTTCCGGCACCACCCCGGCTCGCAGACCGGGCCGGGTGGAGAGCGGGCCGCCACTGCCGCAGGAGCTGGCGGGACTCCTCTCGCTACGCCAGCCCACCACCCTGCTGAGCGACATGGTGCTCGAATCCTCCCTGGCCGAGCGGCTGGCTCAGGTGATCACCGAACAGCGACAGCGGCATCGCCTGCAGGAGTTCGGCCTGCGGCCGCTGCGCAAACTGCTGCTGGTAGGCCCGCCGGGGACCGGCAAGACCATGACCGCGGCGGCGCTGGCGGGTACGCGGGGGGAGACCGCCTGGCGAGCACACCAAGCCAGGCCTCTACCTCCAGCTGGCGAGCACACAGCAGAGCGAGCTGAATCTGCCAGGGCTGGAAACCCGCGGCGTCGAAGTGGTGGCGGTGAACCAGGCCATTCCTGAAGCAGAGGGGAGCACAGCTCCCAGACAGACCGCCACCCTCTTCCTGCCGGAGAAGGCCGTTGATGGATTCAGCAAACGCCTGCAGACGTATGCCAACGATGAACCCAAACAACCCAGAGAACCGCGCCATGAAGCAGCCTTCGACCCGGTGGCCGCGCTTGGCAGAGCTGATCCGAAGGCACTCTGGACCGACAATCCCAGCTATTTCCCAGCCGACAACAAGACCATCTGGATGGAGGTGTGGTTGCGGCGGACTGACGGCCATGAGGTGCGCCGGTTTAAGGAATTCGCAGACCACCAGGGAATCCTTCTGGGTGGGCGCCGCCTCAGCTTCGATGATCGAACCGTGCTGTTGGCCCATACGAGCCCCAACCAGCTCGCTGCTTCCATGGTGGTGATGGGGGATCTGGCTGAACTGCGGCGTGCGCAGGAGACGGCCGCATTCTTTGCCCGCTTGCCGGCCGTGGATCAGGCCGCGTGGGGCAGGGATCTGATCGAGCGCACGGTACCGGCACCACCCAACGCCCCGGCGATCTGCGTGCTGGATACGGGAATCCATCGCCACCATCCGTTGCTGGAGCCTTCTCTTGCCGCGGAGGATTGCCATGCCTGTGATCCGGCATGGGGGTCTTTCGATACCGATGGCCATGGCACCGAGATGGCTGGTCTGGCGTTGTATGGCGATCTGCTCTATCCGTTGATGGCCTCCGAAGAGATTCGCCTGTCGCACCGATTGGAATCAGTGAAGATCTTGCCGCCAGAGGGGCAGAACCAACCGGATCTCTATGGTGCGCTGAGTGCCATGGCCACCAGTCTGGTGGAGGTGGAGGCTCCTGGGCGCCCGCGTGTGTTTTCCATGGCCGTCACCGCGCCCCAGTTCAGCGATGGCGGGCAGCCAACGTCCTGGTCGGCAGCCATCGATGCCCTGGCCAGTGGCCGCAGGTTCGATGCTTCCAGCCAGGGGCTGGAGTTGTTCGAGCAGGAGGCGGATGCACAACGGCGGCTCTTCGTGATCAGTGCCGGCAACATCCCCCCCGAGCGAGTGGCGGAAGCAGGGGCTGGATATATGGACCGCTGCGACCTGGAGGTGGTGCAGGATCCAGGCCAGGCCTGGAATGCCCTCACGGTGGGTGCCTACACCGAAAAGGTGCATCTTCCCGATGCCGACTGGGAGGGCTATCAGCCCCTCGCCGCTGACGGGGATCTGAGCCCCTGGAGCTGCACCGGCGTGGCCTTCGAGAAGGAGTGGCCCAACAAACCGGAGATCGTGATGGAAGGGGGAAATGCGATGCTGGCGCCGAATGGTGAAGTCGATTGCGGCTGCCAGGAACTTGACCTGCTCACCACGATCCGCCCTTTCGAAGGCCAAAGTCAAAATTGGTATGGCCCCACCAGGGCCACCAGTGCCGCCTGTGCCCAGGCGGCGAGGATGGCCGCCACGATCTCCGAGGCCTATCCCAACCTCTGGCCAGAGGCGATCAGAGCCTTGATGGTGCATTCGGCTCGATGGACGGCCCAGATGCGCCGCCATCTCCCGAAGAAAGCAACGAAAACGGATGGGATGGCGCCAACGGCATCGCTATGCCTCTGCCCGGCTGCGTTTCGATGTGAAGCGCCCGACAGACAGCCTGGATGTCTTCGAAAAACGGCTGAATCAGGCCGCACTGGATGACGATGAGACGAAACCAGAGCCCAGTGGTGATTCCCATGGGTGGACCATCGGCAGCAGGGTCAGAGAGCGTGGCTCCCTCCATTCCGACTGCTTCACTTCCACCGGCGCCGAGCTGGCGGAATGCGGATTGGTGGGCGTCTATCCCGTGGGCGGATGGTGGAAGGATCAGCCGAAGCGAGCCCGGCCTGATGCGTCTGTCGCCTACGCCTTGATCATTTCCATCGAGACTGCTGCCACAGAGGTGGATCTATGGACGCCTGTTCAGCAGCTGCTGGAAGCTGAGGTGAGCCTGGAGATGATGTAAGAATCAGGCTTCAGGAGAGATATATTTGCCCAATGCATCTTTACGCCGCTTGAATCTTGCTGGTGATCCGCCGCACCACCTCCCCCAGCACCCCCAGATCCCCCCCCAGCCCCGACCCCAACGCCACCGCATCCACCCCCGCCTCCAACCAGCGCATCACCTCCGAGGGTCCGATGCCGCCCGCGGCGATGCAGAAAGGCAGCGGCTCACCCAGCGGCCCCCGCAACCGGCTCCAGTAACCCGGCCCCAGGGTGGCGGCAGGAAACAGCTTCACGATCCCGCAGCCCCAACTCCTGGCCCGGTGCACCTCGCTCGGCGTCATCACCCCCGGCACCAGGGCGAGATCGAGACGAGCGGCGGATTCGATCAACGACTTCTCCAATACCGGTGAGACCACATAGCGGAAGCCCGCCACGGCAGCGGCCGTCACTCCTGCCTCATCACAGACCGACGCGGCCCCCAGGGCGAGGGTGGGAAAGCGCCGCCCCAGCTCCCGGCACTGCTCGCTCCAGTCGGGGTGCTGGTTCCAGGCGATCTCCCCATGGCGAAGCCCCAGATCCCTCAGCCGCTCCAACTGGGGAGAGGCTTCGATGGGGGTCCGGGGCCGAAGCACCACCAGCAGGGGCTGGCGGCGCAGGGATTGAAGCAAGCGCTCCGAAGGGTTCGCTGGCTGCGTGGACTCGGTGGATTCAGACGTAGGCGGCCACGGTCACGTCGCTGTTGATCAGCAGCTCCTGCAGTTGTTCGGCGTCAACGGTCTCCTTCTCCACCAGCAGTTCGGCCAGCTCGTCGAGCACGGAGCGATTGGAGGTGAGCACATGGGTGGCCCGCTTGTAGGCCTCGGCCACCAGGTCGGAGACCTCCTCGTCGATGGCGGCGGCGGTGTCTTCGGAGAAGTCCCGTTCCGCGGCGATGTCCCGACCCAGGAACATGCCCCCCTGGGCGCGGCCCAGGGCCACGGGGCCGAGCCGATCACTCATGCCGAAGCGGGTGATCATCTGCCGGGCCACCCGGGCCACCTGCTGCAGGTCGTTGGAGGCACCGGTGGTGACCTCATCCTCCCCATAGACGATTTCCTCGGCGACGCGGCCACCCAGGGCGACGGCCATCTGGTTCTGCAGATAACTCCTGGAATAAAGGCCGGATTCCATCCGCTCTTCGCTGGGGGTGAAGAAGGTGAGACCGCCGGCCTGGCCGCGGGGAATGATGCTGATCTTCTGGACCGGGTCGTAATCGGGCATCAGGGCACCCACCAGGGCGTGGCCCGCTTCGTGATAGGCCACCAGGCGCTTGCGCTTCTCGCTCATCACCCGGTCCTTCTTCTCCGGCCCCGCCATCACCCGTTCGATCGCGTCGTTCACCTCATCCATGGAGATTTCGGTGAGCTGGCGGCGGGCGGCCAGGATGGCCGCTTCATTGAGCAGGTTGGCCAGATCGGCTCCGGTGAAGCCGGGGGTGCGGCGGGCCACCTTGTCGAGATCCACATCCTTGGCCATGGTCTTGCCCCTGGCGTGGACTCCGAGGATCTGGAGCCGGCCGGCGTAGTCAGGCCGGTCGACCACCACCTGGCGATCGAAGCGGCCGGGGCGCAACAGGGCCTGGTCCAGGACGTCGGGCCGGTTGGTGGCGGCCACGATGATGATGCCGGTGTTGCCCTCAAAGCCATCCATCTCGGTGAGCAACTGGTTCAGGGTCTGCTCACGCTCGTCGTTGCCACCGCCGAGGCCGGCGCCCCGCTGGCGACCGACGGCATCGATCTCGTCGATGAACACGATGCAGGGGGCGTTTTTCTTGGCCTGTTCGAACAGGTCCCGGACCCGGCTGGCGCCGACGCCGACGAACATTTCAACGAACTCAGAGCCGGAGATCGAGAAGAACGGCACACCGGCCTCTCCGGCCACGGCCTTGGCGAGCAGGGTCTTGCCGGTGCCGGGAGGGCCCACCAGCAACACTCCTTTGGGAATCTTGGCGCCGACAGCGGTGAAGCGATCGGGGTTCTTGAGGAAGTCGACCACTTCGCTGAGCTCGAGCTTGGCCCCTTCGATGCCGGCCACATCCCCGAAGGTGACCTGGGTCTGGGGTTCCATCTGAACCCTGGCCTTGCTCTTGCCGAAATTCATGGCGGGGTTGCCGCCTCCCCCACCGGCCCGCCGCAGCAGGAAGAACAGGCCACCAAGCAGCAGCAGGGGGAAGATCAGGCTGCTGATCGCCTGCTGCCAGGCCGCCGGTTCCCGATTGGGCTGGACGGCGATGTCGACGTTGTGGTCGGTGAGGAGTTTGAGCAGATCCTTGTCGGGAGCGAGGTTGACCACGGCTCGTTGGCCATTGTTCTCGACCACCTGGGCGGTGCCCCGGTCGGGGGCGATCAGGACTCTGGAAACTTCATTGGACTGCACCGCCTCGACGAAATCGCTGTAGCGCAGCGTGCGGGGGGCGTTCTGGGGATCGGGACGATCCAGGAAGGCGGTCCCGACCGCAATGAACACGATCACCAGGAGCACGTAGAGCCCCACGTTGCGCCAACGCTTTTTCAAAATTGAACTCCCTGAGAAACCTGGTAAAGGAATGTTACCCGGCTGCGGTGGTCAAGACGCGCCCCGCAGCACATCCACGACGCTGCGGAACGCGAACCATTCCGGAATCTCCTCCCCGCCGCGCAGCATCTTTCGAAACTGAGTCCCGCTCAGTTTCTTCACATGCAGGCCCCTGGCCTCGGCGTGCTCGGCCGTCACATAGCCCTCCTCCTCCGTGTAGACGAGGTTGAGGGAGGGCACGGTTTCCATGCCCAGTTCCGTGGAGTGGTCGCGGGCGAAATCCTGGGCCTCGTAGGGGCCATAGAAGTCTTCGCCGCTGAGGGAGGACTTGCAGCCGGCCATGTCGCGGCCAATGATGAAGTGGGTGCAGCCGTAATTCTTGCGGATGATCATGTGCTGCAGCGCCTCCCGGGGGCCCGCCATGTGCATCGAATACGGCAGGTAGGCCCACCGGATCGATGGATTGGCCACCTCGTCCGCCAGCCGCTCGTAGGTCTGGAAGCGCACCTCACCGGCGATGTCGTCCTCCTGGGTGGGGCCGCAGGTGGGGTGGACCAGCACCACGGCGTTCTTGCTGACGTTGGTGGCATGGAGGGCCCGGGTGAACAGCTCGTAATGGGCCCGGTGGATGGGATTGCGGCACTGGAACGCCACCACGTCTTCAGAAGCGGGCAGGGTGGAGCGCACCTGGGCGGGAGTTCTGCAGGGAAACACCCGATCGGGGAGATGGAGTCCCTCCACCTTGCCCCCCAGATAGATACGCCCACGCTCGGTGGCGATCATCCGCACAGCGGGGTGTTCCAGGGAGGTGGTGCCGTAGCAACCCTTCGCCTCACGCACCTTGTCGGGCTCCCAGCGGCTGTCCACCGTGAGCACGGCCAGATCCTGTCCCCGATAGGTGAGCAGCAACCGCTCACCGATGGCGATCGAGGCATCGTTGGTGTCGAAGACGATCGGCAGGCCGAACAGCAGACCACTGCTGGTGCGGTAGCGCTCCACAACGGACTCGTAATCCTCCTGATGCATGAAGCCGCGCAGGGGGGAGAAGCCACCCACCATCAACAGCTCCACGTCGCAGGCATTGCGATCGCTGCATTCCACCACCCGATCCACTCCGGCCCGCACCGCCTCGGGTTGGTCCGCAGGTGCCATCAGATCGACCAACGAGCCCCCGTGGGGAGGGATCAGGCCGGACTCGGTCCCCCCCGAGTGATCAGCGGGGGCGGAATGGGCGATCGTCATGGCGAACGAGGGTGGGAACAACTATGGGACGGGATTCTCCCAGACCACTTCCCGTGACCCCTCAAACAAAAGGCCCCGCGGGGGGGCCTGGCAGGGATGGGGTTGGAGCCGGAAAGCGAGCAAGCCGGAGGGGGACCGGGCTCAGACCTCTTCCAGGCGGCCGTAGAGCTCACCGGTGATTTTGACGTCGACGGCCTGCTTGCCGCCCATATCGGTGTCGGAAGGCTGGATGGCGGTGAAGGTTCCGGAGAATTCACCTGTGGAGGGATCGACCTTGGTGATCGCGAGCTCCATGGAGCCCTTGCCCTCGATATAACGCTTCACATTTTCCTTGATCAGATCCTCGTCGTCACCGGCGGGTACCAGGCCCACGGCGCTTCCATAGCCGGTGGTGAGGCCCCGCCCCTTGGGATCGAGGAAGTTGCTGGTGCGGTAGCTGGGGGTGCGGTAGCTGCCGGTGAAGTCGGTGCTGGTGGAGATGGAGGCGCCGACCGAGCTGGCCACCAGTTCCTTGCTGGAGAAGGTGAAGGGCACTTCTTCTCCGCCAGGGAGCAACACGGTGACGGGCTGGAAGTCGATGCCACCCAGCTCAGTGAAGGTGAGGCTGTCATCGCCCACCTTCAGGTCGCCATAGATCTGATCCAGGCTGGAGGTGTAGCGGGTGAGAATGCGGCCTTCCACAAAGCGGGCTTCCTGCCGCTTGTTGGCGGGTTCTCCCTTCACGAACACCTGGGAGGGATGCATGCAGATTTCCCGCAACTGGTACTTGCCGGAGGGATCCAGGGGAATGGTGCCGCGGGCCGCATCGGAAAGGGTGGGGCAATCATTGGCCCGGCCGGTGTTGACGATGTCGTCGTAGGTGACGTTGGAGCGGTCCTTGGCCTTGGCACCGCCGCCACATGCGGTCACCAGGGTCAGACACAGCGCCAGCGCGATGGCCAGCAGGGGACGAAATCGCATGGGGAAAAGCCGCAGGGACGGAACAGGAACTGGGCTGGGCGGGATCCTACCGGTGCGAAATCCCCCTTTCCGCCTGCGGGCCCGGCCTCTCAACAACCTGTATGGAGGAGGCACTCCCCAGGGCGGTGAGCAACTGGTGGGCAAGGGCGAGCTTTGTGCCCCGGGCCAGGCGGCGTTCCCGCTGGCCAGGCCCCAGCAGCCAGCCTTCATTGGTGGGGGCCCCGAAGCCCGCCCCGGGCCGGTCGATCGGATTGGCGAACAGCAGATCGCAACCCTTGCGGGCAAATTTGGCTCTGGCCTGGGGCAGCACGTCGCCACTGTGGGCAGCGAAGCCGAGGATCACCTGGGGCGGTATTCGTCTGGCGACGAGCTCGGCCAGCAGGTCGGGCACCGCCTGCCAGCCTGCCGTGAGCTGGGCCTCCAGATCCCGCTTGGGCAACTTGGCGGCCATCGGTTCGGCGCGACGGTGGTCGGCCACGGCAGCGGCCATGGCGATGGCATCCACCTGGGGCTGCAAGCGGGCCAGTGCCGTGCCCAGGTCGGCGGCCGTCTCGATCGGCTGGCAGGAGATGTCCTCCAGCAGAGCTGCCGGGACGGTGAGGGGACCGTGGACCAATTCCACCTCCGCTCCCCGCAGCCGGGCTGCCTGGGCCACCAGCACCCCCATCCAGCCGCTGCTGCGGTTGGTGAGGCAGCGGGCGGGATCGAGGGGTTCGCGGGTGGGGCCGGCGGTGACCAGCAGGCGGCGCCCCGCCCAATCGCGGCGCCAGCCCCAGCAGGCCAGGGATTCAAGGGCCAGCAACAGGCGCTCCGGTGCCGCCATGCGGCCCGCACCGATCCTGTCGCAGGCCAGCAGACCATGGCTCGGGAGGAGGGGAACCACCCGCTCCCAATCCAGCAGCCGCCGCCAGTTGTCCCGCAGCGGCGGGGCCGCCCACATGGAAGTGTTCATGGCCGGGGCGGCCACCACGGGGGCCTCTGTGGCCATGAGGACGCTGGCCACGAGGGTGTCCGCCAGGCCATGCACCCAGCGGCCCAGGCTGGTGGCGCTGAGGGGGGCGAGCAGCACGAACTCGGCCCATTCCGCCAGCTCGATATGCAGAGGTCTGGGGGCCCGATGGCTCCACTGGTCGCCATCGAGGTGGCAGGGATTGCGGCTGAGACTGGCCAGGGCCACGGGACTGACCAGGTTCGAGGCACTGGGGGTGAGCACGCAGCGCACCTGGGCGCCCCGCTTGACCAGGGCGCTGACCAGCATGGGCAACTTGACGGCGGCAATGCTGCCGCTGATCAGCACCAGGACGCGGCGACCCCTGAGGGGATCGGGCCCGGAGTCGTCGCCGGGGAAACCGGTTGCCACCGGTGTTTCCTCACTGGAGGGCTCCCGGTCAATCCTCATCGAAGGGTTCCTGGTCCACCAGATGCACATAGGGGCGGGCCAGGTCGGGGCGGTGGATGGCCAGAGCCCGCAACAGGTGCCAGTCGGAGAGACCGGCGAAGGGTGTGGGGTAGTCGTCGTCCTCCAGACGGCGGGCCAGCTCCGCGACCGAGGCCTCGTCGAAGGCGGCCAGCCGCTCAGGCGTGATGGGGGTGCCGGTTTCAGCCACGGAATCGGCCACAGGGGGGATGGAGACAGTAATAATTGCAGCAGAACGGGGAATTAGCTCAGCTGGTAGAGCGCTGCGATCGCACCGCAGAGGTCAGGGGTTCGAGTCCCCTATTCTCCATTGTTGCCGGGTCCTGGTGCAGCTTTGAGTTGGCCTGTGTGGCCAACTTCCTGATGCTGGCCGCCGTTGGCTGAAACTGGAAAGTGGATCGAAGTCCCTCCTTTTCCTGCAGTCTCGTGATGTTTATTTCCCTCAGAGATCAGATTTCAACGCTCTCCCTGACCAGTTCGCTGTGTTGAAGCGTGACCCGAGCAGTCTGCCCGCCATGCGATTCCATCAGTTCATCCAGGTGGCCGGTGTGATCGATCAGGAAGAGGCCGAGTTGTTATGCAATTGTGGCGTGAAATTTCTGGGTTTTCCCCTGCGTCTTCCTGTTCACAGGGAGGATCTCAGCGAGCTGGCGGCCCGCTCGATCATTCATTCCCTGCCCCTGTCCTGCGAAGGCATTCTGATCACCTATCTCGATGACGCCGAAGAGATCATCAGCCTGAGCGATTTTCTTGGCACCCGCCTGGTTCAGCTGCACGGGAAAGTCAGCCTCTCGGCGCTGGCAAGGATCAAGCGGCTTCGCCCCGATCTCGTCATCATCAAGAGTCTGATCGTCGGCCTGGGCCCCACCGATGAACTGGTCGCGGATGTGAACAGCTTCTCTCCCTGTGTGGATGCTTTCCTCACTGACACCTACGATCCCGCATCGGGCGCATGGGGAGCTACCGGCAGCTGCCATAACTGGTCCGTGAGCCTGCGTCTGGTCAGGGCTTCAGCACGCCCCCTGATCCTGGCCGGCGGCCTGAACCCGGAGAATGTGGGCGCCGCCATCTCCAGGGTTCATCCCGCTGGGGTGGATGCCCATACGGGGCTGGAGGACGCGCAGGGCAGGAAGTGTCCCAGAAAGGTAAAGAGCTTCGTGGCAGAAGCGATGAGGGGATTTGCGGCCATGGATCCCAATCCTTGAGCTGGCCCAGGCCCTGGAGCACTCATTGTTGCATTTGGTACATTTTGAGCAGATATGGGCAGCCAAATGCATACCCATTCTTGAGATATCGCAACTACAATCGCTCAATCGCTCCAGCCAATCTCCATCGGATTAGCCATTCGTGTCCCTACGACTTCCCTACCGCCCCCCTGAGCCCAAGGACATCAACCAGTTCGCTCAGTTGCTGCGCACCCTCAAGTTCACCCACGGCTGGCCCGCCATGCGGGCCATGGACTCCACTGAGCTGCTCACCCTGATGGAGCGCAAGGCCAGCGATGTCAGGACCAGGGAGGTTGTCCAACGTTTTCAGCCCTTGCTCACCGCCGGGCTGCTCCCCCTTCTCGACACCAATGAAACCCTGAGGTTGCAAGGCGCGAACGAGATCGCCGCCAAGGTCACGATCACTTCAGACAGGGTGCTGGCCCTGGTTCGGGGCATCGATGAAAGCATCGGTTTCAGCCATCGCCATGGAGGGGTTCCTGTATCGATTCAGACCAGGAGTGCACCCGTACCGGTTTCAGGATCGTCCTACCGGGTGCTCCTCTGGATTGCCGGCGGTGGATTGGTCGCCTCCGCTCTCTTCGCACCCATCGCGCGCATGGGGAGCAACAGGATCATCGCCTCCAATCAGAAACTGGCCATCAGTCAACCCGCCACCACCACGATCGGCCGAGTCGAGCAAGAGCCGCCACCGGAACCCGTTCAGCTCTCCGTTGACGCGTCTGCATCCCCTGCTGGAATGGAGCTGGTGTCCACCCCTCCCTTGGCGGGCACGGAACAAGTTCCGATGGATCCAGCCTCCTCTGCCCTGGCCTGGCAGGCCTGCCAGGGTTCCGATGATCCGGAGCTGTCAGCGGATAAAGGCCCGTCGTCCAGCCGATGGACAGTGATCGGCCCCCCCGAGTCGCTGGAGGATGTGCGACAGCATTGTCGGTCTGAGGCTTTCGTGCTGCCGGATGGGACGGTTCAGGTGAAGAGCTTTGCCGATCGTGGTGAGGCGGTTGCCTTTGCCGCCGAACTCAGTGCGGAACCTCAGCATCCCCATCGCTTCCGGGTAGGGGAGCCCACCGGCGATTGATGGGTCTGTCTTCAGGGGGCTCCAGGCAACTTCTCTGATCTCGATCCCAGTGTGGAGTCGAGCCCTTTGAACCGTAAGCGGAACCGCCATGGGTTAAAAAGTGGTTGGCCATGACCGGAATCGATGTCGCAGTCCAAACGGGAACAGGTTGTGAGCCATCTGCGCTACATCCGGCAGGAACTTCGGGAGATGCATCAGGGGGTGATGGAAGACGGTCTCCTGCCGGAGGCCGGGGAGGTGCGGGGGGTGATGGCCCAGATGGAGGCCTTGCTGGAACTGCTGGAGGGCAAAGGCTCCCGCAAAAAAGACAGCGAGAGCTGACAGCCCTGCAGCCAGATCACCCAAGGCCAGCGCCAGAGCGACTGAACAGGTCAAGCCCCTCGCAGGACGCTCTCCTGATCGGCCCCTGCCGTTTGCCCAGAGAGGCCTTGGTCGTTTCGCTTGGTCGTCCCCATTCCCTGCCCCGGCCTCCAGCCAGGGCTTTTTTATGGAATTCCGCTACCTGTGGGGTGAAAAAGCAGCGAAAACCCCAGGGATGGTGTAGAAATGGATTGGCAGAGCTACAGGCTGGGTGATGGGGATCACCGGCGCGATCTCAATCATAGATGCTGAGACATTGAGTTTTTGCATCTGAGAGCGGTACCTGCCACCTTCTTCCGCACCATCCAGCCCTACCAACGGGCTGACGCCTGAGACCAAGGCCCACCGCTGACTGGCCCACCGCTGACTGGCCCCCCGCTGACCAGCCCACCGCTGACCAGATCTCCGCTGACTGGCCCCCCGCTGACCGATGGCCCGCAGAACGATGGCCCGCAGAACGAAACCCCGGTTCCAGCAGACCCGCTTCCAGCAACGGGTGGCCCAGGTGAGTGACCGGCTGGCTGACTGGGCCGCCAACCCCTGGCGCAGGCTTTCCCTGCTGCTGATCGTCCTGCTGCTCGGCTTTGTTGTCGGCGGGGGGCTCGGCAGCATCACCGGTGCCCTCGCTTACCTCGATCAGATGTCGGCACTGGTCTGTGTGGTGGCCATCGAGGTGGCAGCCCGTTGCCGCAGGCCCCTGTTGGAGCGCCCTGGCGACCGGCTGGGCCTGCAACTGCTCGACATGGCACGCATGGGGCTGCTCTATGGCCTGCTGCTCGACGGTTTCAAGGTGCTCTGAACGGTTCCTGGGCTTCCGGCTTCGATGGGGCCGGGCCGCCTTCCCCCATTTCCCCGGTGACAAGCAGATACAGCAGGGCCATGCGAATCGGGATGCCGTTGCGGACCTGCTCTTCCACCAGGCAGATCCTTTCGTCATCGAGCAGTTCACCGGCCAGTTCCACCCCCCGATTCACCGGGCCGGGGTGGAGCAGAGGCACGGCCTTGCCGCAGAGCTCCAGCCGTGCATGGGTGAGGCCGTAGTGACGGTGATAGGAATCAAGGCTGGTGAGAAAGTGCTGGCGCATCCGCTCTTTCTGCAGCCTGAGGGTCATCACCGCATCCGCACCCGGCAAGGCCTCCTCCAGGCTGCGGACCACATGAACGCCCCCCCGGCCGGCCACCGGATCCGTTGCCTGGCCAGGGGGTGGCGCCGCGACGAACTGCTCGAAACAGTCCGGCAGCAGAGTGGGGGGGCCGCAGAGCACCACATCGGCGCCACAGGCGGTGAGGGCCCAGAGATTGGAGCGGGCCACCCGGGAATGCAGCACATCCCCCACGATCACCACCCGCTTCCCCTTCAGGCAAGCCGGGGCCAGGGGCCTGGGGATTGAAGACCCGGGCCAGGGTGAACAGATCAAGCAGGCCCTGGCTGGGGTGGCTGTGGAGCCCATCGCCGCCGTTCAGCACCGCCACCCGTTCGCCGCAGCGATCCAGGTCCCGCGCCAGGGTGCGGGGCACACCGGCACAGCGATGCCGCACCACCAGCACGTTGGCCCCCATCGCCACATAGGCCCGGGCGGTGTCGAGCAGACTTTCCCCCTTGCTGAGGGAACTGGCCGAGGGGACGAAGTGCTGCACGTCGGCGGACAGCCGGCGGGCCGCCAGGTCGAAGCTGCTGCGGGTACGGGTGCTGGGCTCGAAGAACAGGCTGGCCATCAACCGGCCCTGCAGGGCCGGCAGCTTGCGGGCCCCGGCGACGGGCAGGGCCCGGAACCGCTGGGCGAGTTCGAGAACGGTGGCGAAATCCCCGACCGAGAAGGAGGCCAGATCAATCACATGGCGGTGACTCCAGCCGCTCAAATCAGCGCTGACGATGGCTCTGCCAACCGTAGGCCGCTGCAATCCCGTCGAACCTGGGTTGTCGATCCCCGCGGGCCCGGCGACTGACGCTGCGGCTTGGCCTCAGGTACCAGCGCAAGGGCAGGTCCGCTCCGGCGCTGACGCCGATGCGCCCGGTGCGCAGGATCACCTCTCCTTCTTCAGCGGCCGGACTGTCGATCAGGGTCTGCATGCTTGGGTCGCGAGCCGCCAGCCAGAGGCCGGCGGCCGGTGAGGCGGGCAGGGCGTCATGGCGGCGGTCGATGCCGAAGCATCGGGCCAGCAGGCCAGGACCGGCCGCCGCCCGCTCGGCGGCTCCAGGCAGGCAGGCCGCCCTGAGCAACACCCCATTGGCCCATTCCGCCCGATCGGTGACCACATTGACGCAGTGGTGGATGCCGTAACTCACATACACGTAAAAACGCCCTGGAGCTCCGAACAGGGTTTCGTTGGAGGCGGAACGACGGCGGTAGCCATGGCAGGCGGGCTCGGCCTGGGAGTAGGCCTCCGTTTCCACCACCACGCCCCAGTGAAGATCCCCGTTCTCCCATTGCCTCACCAACAGGCAGCCCAGCAATTCCGGAGCGACCAGCTCGGCCGGTCGAGCGAAGAAGGGGGCGGGAAGCGCCGCTTCCTGCAGGGCTGAGGGCTGCGTCAGCTGATCGACGCCGTTGGCGCCACCGCCGCCGGGGCCGGGGCAGGATGGCAGCAGTGCCACCGGTGAACCCTGCCGGCCTTTCCCCATGTCATCCGACGGCTTCACCCTCGCCACCGTGCTCGTGTTCACCAGCGGTCTGTTCTGCCTGGCCACCCTGTTCTTCGGCACCAAGGGTGGCTACTACGACACGGACAGCTACGACGGTAACGGCACCGCCCACTGAGGCTGACGTGCTCAGGGACGCCCCAGCCGCTCAGCTTCGGGGCAGTCCCCCGTGGTCAGGATGTCCTCGGCGCTGCGGCTGACCGAGCCCAGGCGAGCCCTGACCGCCCCGATCGAATCGAGCCGAACGCTCTCTTCCCAGCTGATCAGCTCGTCGTCGTCATCTTCGTGGTAGCGGAGGGTGACCAGGTCTCCATCGATCTCAACCACAAGGGCGGCTTCGATCCAACACTGCTGGTCCCGCAGAAACACCCAGACCGGGCGCTGTTCGACGCTGAACTGGGATAGTTTGCGGTGCAGCATGACCGTACCCCGATTGCGAAAGATTCTAATCAGATCGTCCCCGGCCTCCTGTTCACCATGACCCAGTCAGTCGCGGCCCCTGCCGCGGAACGTTTCTCCGAAATCCGTCTGCAGCTGCGCAGCTGGCCCGAGGTGGAGGCCTACCTGGAACGTTGCAAAGGGGTGATCCTGCCGCTGGGGTCCACGGAGCAGCACGGCCCCACCGGCGCCATCGGCACCGATGCCCTCACCGCGGAGTCGGTCGCCCTGGAAGTGGGCCGCCGCACGGGAGTTCTGGTCACCCCTGCCCAGGCCTTCGGCATGGCGGAACACCACCTGGGCTTTGCCGGAACCGTGAGCCTGCAACCCTCCACCCTGCTGGCCGTGATTCACGACGTGGTGCTGTCATTGGCGGGCCATGGCTTCGAGCGCATCTTTGTGATCAACGGCCACGGCGGCAACATCGCCACCGCCCGGGCCGCCTTCGCCCAGGCCTACGGCACAGCCGCCGCCCGGGGCCTCCCCGGGGCAGGACGGCTGCGTTGCCGCCTGGCCAACTGGTTCATGGCAGGGCCGGTGATGCGCGAGGCCCGGCAGCTGTATGGGAATCGGGAGGGGCACCACGCCACCCCCAGCGAGATTGCCCTCACCATGCATCTGGAGCCCAGCCTGGTGGCCAAGCAGCGACCCCTGCCGGAAGCGGCGCCGGCGGGGCCCATCCACGGCCCGGAGGATTTTCGTCGCCGCCATCCCGATGGGCGCATGGGATCGGATCCCTTCCTGGCCAAGGCCGAGCACGGCGAGCGGTTGCTCGACCTGGCCGCCACCGCCCTTGCCGCCGATCTGCTGGAGTTTCTGGCTGAACCGGCCGAGTAGGTTCAGCCAAGCATCGAAAGGAAACGGTGAGCCGAATCTCTGCCGAAGACGTGCGCAAGGTGGCCCAGTTGGCCCGGCTGGAGCTGCCGGAGGACAAAATCACCACCTACACCGGGCAGCTGGAACGGATCCTGGACTATGTCGCCCACCTGGAGCAGGTGGATACCGAGGGCATTCCCCCCACCACCAGAGCGGTGGAGGTGGTGAATGTGACCCGCGCCGATCGGGTGGAACCCTCGGAGGTGCGGGACGAGCTGCTGGATCTCGCCCCCCATCGGGAGGGGGATTTCTTCCGGGTGCCGAGGATCCTGGCCAGCGAATAGGCCGACCCTGTTCATCGAACGGGTGACACGGCGGTGCGATGCAGCAGCTCGAGCACCCTGCGGCGGGCATGGCGGGTGGGCATCAGGGCCGCTACGGGACGTAATCTGCTGCGCCGATGTTTGTGGCTGCGAACTCCGAGGAAGATGTCATAGAGAAAATTGAGCCCGTCAGAACGGGTTTCAAACAGCCCAAGCCGCTGGGGCGAACCTTTGGCCTGGAGAATATGTTGGGTGGCGTGATAAGCCGGGCGGTATTCGAACCAGGGGATGGAGGGCCAAAGATGATGGATCAGGTGATAGTTCTGTCCCATCACCAACCAATTCATCATCCGACTGGGATACACGCGTGCGTTATGCCAACGGTTGCGAGATTTGAAAGGACGATGGGGAAGATAATCAAAGAACAAGCCCAGGGTGACACCCACCATCAAGGCAGGGGCAAACCAGCAATTAAAGATGAATGGGAGGAAGCCATATTTTGCTGCCGCCAGCACAATGGTGATGAAGATGGCCCTGGCGATTCCCCACTCGAGCAGTTCATAACGCCTCCATAGACGTTTGCGAAAGAAAAAGACCTCGTGGTAAAAAAAGCGAGGTGCGATCAACCACAAGGGCCCAAATGTGCTGACGATGTGGTCGGGATCGTGCTTCGGATCATTGACGTGGGCGTGGTGCTGCAGGTGCACCCGGGTGAAGACGGGAAAGCTGAAGCCGAGCAGCAGGGCGGCACCGTGGCCCATGACCGCGTTGCAGATCCGGTTGGGATGGGCGGCGTTGTGGCAGGCGTCGTGAATGACGGTGCCCTCCAGATGGAGGGCCAGGAACCCCAGGCAGAGCAGAACCGGTAGGGGCCAGCCGGGGCCGAACCAGCCCCAGATGGTGATGGCGGCCAACCCGTACCCGGCCAGGAACAGCAGCACGGTGGGGTTCCAGGGGCCCGGGGGGTCCAGAAATTCCCTGGGCACACTCCTCGGCAAGGGCTGCGGGGAAGCAGCCCTCGAACCAGGCCGGGTTGGGAGCGCTTGGGTCATCACCAGAACAGGAAACCGGATCGCCGGGAGCGCTCCACGTTACGAAAACCGATCATCGTCCGCAGGGCGATTCCCTGGCTGCGGATCTGGAGGTGGAGGTGAGGGGCCGACCGGGGAGAAAGGGAACCGGGATGGGACCGACAGGCATGGGTTCGGCTGGCCCGGATAGCAGCAGGGCTCACGGTCGCCCACCGCAGCGGGGAGGTGGGCCGCAGCCTTGTCCATTGGGTCGGCTCGACAAATTGGCTTACTCAACCCTGTTCAGCATGCGTGATATCATCTCCAAACTATTGATGACCAGCTGGGCACAAACAAGGCAACAATGTCGCAGCAAGGCAACAATGTCGCAGCTCCTCAGAAGTGCCTTGTGTTCGAGCCCATAGGAACGCCATGAATATTGCCTGCACCATTGACGGAAATTACATCAGGCATTGTGCCGTGATGTTGAAGTCACTCCATGACTCCAACCCTGGAGAGGATATCAATATCTATATCATTCATAATGAACTGGATCCCCAGCAACGGGCCCTGTTGGCTGGCTACCTGGGCACCTTCCTTGACTCCGTTTCATTCATACAACTGAATCAGGGCATGCTCGATGGTTTTCCCGTGCATGGGCATATCACGATAGCTACCTATTTTCGTCTGCTTTTGCCTGCGATTCTGCCCTGGGCTGTTGACAAGGTCATCTTTCTTGACTGCGACATGATTGTGGTCGATTCCATCCGTGAGCTCTGGAACAGCCCGCTTGAAGAGCATCCTTTGGGTGCGATCATCGACCGCAGCCAGGCAGAAAACTGCAAACGAATAGGCCTTGCTGACGGCTCCAAATATTTCAATGGAGGAGTATTGCTGATTGACCTCAAGCAATGGCGTGAACAGGAAATCCTTAAGAAAGGGCTTCAATTCGCCGTCAATAATGTGGAAAAAATTGAATTCTGGGATCAGGATGTGCTGAACCATCTGTTTGAGGGGCAATGGTTGCAAATTGACGCAAGATTCAATGCCCTCCCCCATCTATGGGGCATGTACATGCAGGCGGGAAAGCCCGGCTACTCGCTCACAGCGGCTGAGGAAAGAACCAGGGATCAGCCTGCGGTCATCCACTTTGCTGGTGCCGGTACGTCCAAGCCATGGCATTTCCGTTGCCAACATCCCTGGGCCGATCACTATCGTGCACTGCAAAAGGAAACACCGTGGGCGGATGTTCCTTTCGACGGGCAACCCCCACCGCCGCCACCGCCATGGGTGAGGCTGTGGGAACGATCGCGGAGCAAGGCGATCCGCGTCGCCAAGAAATTAGCGCGGGAGCGTTAAACGAGCGCGTCAGCGTTAATGATCAGCAATTGTGAAGGCTTCGTTGCGCTGAGCCGTGCGGAGTATGCCCACCGGGGGACTTGAACCCCCACAGCCTGAGCCACTGGAACCTAAACCCAGCGCGTCTACCAATTCCGCCAGGTGGGCGAAGGCTCAGCTTAGGCAATGGCCAGAATGGGGATTGCCTCACGTCTGGCCATGCTTGCCACCCTTGGAGGAACGCTGGCCCTGGTGGTGGGCCTGGTGCTCCTGGTCCTGCCCTTGCTGGTGAGCGAACTGAGCCGGCCGCGGGATTCGGCCTGGGGAGGCCTGGTGCTGCTGCTCGGTCTGGTGCTGGTCACCAGTGCGGAGCGACTGAGCGGCGAACCGATGCTGGCGGTGCTGCTGGGTGGGCTGCTGGTCGGCCGCCTGGGCAGTGAGGTGGCGCAGGCACGCTGGATGCAACTGACGCTGGAAGAGCGGCAACGGCTCGCGTCAGCCGAACGCTGGAGCACCAGTTTCAACCAGCTCGGAGCCTCCATCGCCCGATTGCTGCAGATGGCCGCTGGCGTGGTGGCCGGCCTGGCAGCCTGGATCGCCGAGCGGCGCAAACCACCGACAAGCACCACCAAACGCTGGGTGCGGCCGGAATCTCCTGCTGCTGAGGCGGCATCACCTTCGGTCGAATCCCCCCCGGCCGCCGAACCCTCTGTCTCCGAACCCGTCACCGAACCCGTCACCGAGCCCGCCCCAACACCCGCTGTGACGGAGCTGTCACCGGAACCGCCCTCCCAACCCCAACCCCAGTCCCAGCCCTCTGCCGCCGAGGCTGACCCCCCGGCCGATCGAGTTGATGGCGGCGACAGCAACGATTCCGGCGATGCTGAAGCGGCCGGCGAGCCTTCTGAAGCGGAGGCAACCGTGGTGAGTGGGTTCGCCGAGATCGACGCCCTGCTGGCCGCCACCCCCACGGAGGACAGCCCCGAGCCGCCCGGCGAACCCGAAGCGGGATAATCCCCCTTTGTTGCCCCCGGCGCCGTGACCGCCACCCCGGCCTCCTACAAGGAGACCCTCAACCTGCTGCAGACCCCCTTCGGCATGCGGGCCAACGCCAGGGTGCGGGAGCCGGAGCTGCAGGCCTTCTGGCGGGAGATGGATCTCTACGGGCGGCTCAGCCGCGAGAACCCCGGCCCGGTGTTCACGCTCCACGACGGCCCGCCCTACGCCAACGGGGCCCTGCATGTGGGCCACGCCCTCAACAAGATCCTCAAGGACATCATCAACAAGCACGCCCTGCTGCAGGGCAAGCGGGCCCGCTTCGTGCCGGGCTGGGACTGCCATGGGCTGCCGATCGAACTGAAGGTGCTGCAGGCCATGGGGCAGGGGGAACGGCGTGGCCTGACCCCGCTGGATCTGCGCCGCAAGGCCCGCGCCTATGCCCTCGAGCAGGTGGACAACCAACGGCAGGGCTTTCGGCGCTGGGGCATCTGGGCCGACTGGGAGCGGCCCTACCTGACCCTGAACAAGGAGTACGAAGCGGCCCAGATCGGGGTGTTCGGCCAGATGGTGGCGGCGGGCCACATCTACCGGGGCCTGAAGCCGGTGCACTGGAGCCCCAGCTCCCGCACGGCCCTGGCGGAGGCGGAGCTGGAATACCCCGACGGCCACACATCCCCCAGCGTCTACGTGGCGTTCCCCGTGGTGGAGGTGCCCGCGGCCCTGGCGGAGCGACTGGCGAAGGCGGGCATCGGCGGCCCCTGGCAGGGGGAAGGGGAGCAGCTGCAGGTGGCGATCTGGACCACCACCCCCTGGACCCTGCCCGCCAACCTGGCGGTGTCGGTGAATGGCCGGCTGGAGTACGCCATCTGCCGCGATGGAGCTGGATCCGTCGGCAGCGGCGGCAGCCACCGCTATCTGGTGGTGGCGGCCGATCTGGTGGAAAGCCTGGCGGCCCGCCTGGAGCGTCCGCTCGAACCGGTGCTGCGCCTCAAGGGCGAGGAACTGGCGGGGATGATCTACCGCCACCCGCTGCTGGAGCGCACCAGCCCGGTGGTGGTGGGGGGCGAGTACGTGACCACCGAATCGGGTACGGGCCTGGTACACACGGCGCCGGGCCACGGGGTGGACGACTTCCATACCGCCAAGGCCCATGGGTTGGCGGTGCTCTGCCCGGTGGATGAGGCCGGCGTGCTCACGGCCGAGGCGGGCCCGTTCGCGGGGCTCAACGTGCTGAAGGACGCCAACGGGGCGATCATCACGGCCCTGGGGGAGGCGGGTGCCCTGCTGGCCGAACAGCGCTACGAGCACCGTTATCCCTACGACTGGCGCACCAAGAAACCCACCATCTTCCGGGCCACCGAGCAGTGGTTCGCCTCGGTGGAGGGGTTCCGGGAGCGGGCCCTGGAGGCGATCGCCACGGTGGACTGGCTGCCGGCCAGCGGCCGCAACCGCATCGAGGCGATGGTGCGGGACCGGGGCGACTGGTGCATCTCCCGGCAACGGTCCTGGGGGGTGCCGATCCCGGTGTTTTATCACCGCCAGACGGGCGAAACGCTGCTGAATGCCGCCACCCTTGCCCACATCCAGGAGCTGATCGCAGCCCATGGCTCCGATGTGTGGTGGGAGCGGGACGAAGCCGGTCTGCTGCCCCCTGCCTATGCCGCCGAGGCGGAGCAGTGGCGCAAGGGCACCGACACCATGGACGTGTGGTTCGATTCCGGCTCCTCCTGGGCTGGGGTGCTGGGGGGGCTGGCGTGTGATGCGGAGCCGGCAGCTTCGGCGGGGGATGCCGCCGTGGAGACCGGGGATGAGCCAGCCCTGCGCTATCCGGCGGATCTGTATCTGGAAGGATCCGACCAGCACCGGGGCTGGTTCCAGTCGAGCCTGCTCACCTCGGTGGCGGTGAAGGGGCAGGCGCCCTACCGGCGGGTGCTCACCCATGGCTTCACCCTGGATGAAAAGGGCCGCAAGATGAGCAAATCCCTGGGCAACGTGGTGGATCCCACGGTGCTGGTGGAGGGGGGCAGCAACCAGAAGCAGGATCCCCCCTACGGCGCCGACGTGCTGCGGCTGTGGGTGAGTTCGGTGGACTATTCCGCCGATGTGCCCCTGGGGCCCGGGATCGTGAAGCAGCTGGCCGATGTGTACCGCAAGGTGCGCAATACGGCCCGCTATCTGCTGGGCAACCTGCATGACTTCGATCCGGCCCAAGACGCGATACCGATCGCTGACTTGCCGCTGCTGGATCGCTGGATGCTGCAGCGCACCGCCCAGCTGATCGAAGCGGTGAGTGCCGATTTCGAGCGGTTCGAGTTCTACCGCTTCTTCCAGGCCCTGCAGAACTTCTGCGTGGTGGATCTGTCGAATGTGTACCTCGACATCGCCAAGGATCGCCTCTATGTGAGCGGTGCTTCGGAGTTTCGCCGCCGCAGCTGCCAGACCGTGCTGCAGCTGGTGGTGGAACGGTTGGCGGGCCTGATCGCGCCGGTGCTGTGCCACATGGCCGAGGACATCTGGCAGAACCTCCCCTATCCGGTGGCCGAGGCCTCGGTGTTCGAGCGGGGCTGGCCCGCGGCGCCCGGCAGCTGGACGGCACCGGAGCTGATCGAGCCGATGCGCCGCATCCTGGAGTTGCGGGCGCGGGTGAACCGGTTGATGGAGGAATGCCGAGGCAGAGGCGAGCTGGGCGCTTCGCTGGAGGCCCGTGTGCAGATCAGCTTCGACCCGCAGGCGGCGGCAGATGGGGAAACCCTTCAGGCGGACCTGGCCCTGCTGACGGGCAGCCCCCATCCGGAGGTGGACAACCTGGCCGATTGGTTATTGGTATCCGCCCTGCCGATCGGCGGCGAGCCCCTGGCGGATCCCCTGACCGAGGCCAGCGAGAACGGCGTGACAATCCGCGTCGGCAAAGCCGAGGGACGCAAGTGCGAACGCTGCTGGCACGTGGAGACTGACATCGGAGAGCATCCTTCCCACCCGGATCTGTGTGGGCGGTGTGTGGGGGTGTTGGAGTGAGGCCTGGACATCCGCACGATCCAGGAGTTGCTGGGACACGGCGGTGTGAAGACCACCATGATCTCTACCCATGTACAGAACCGTAGGAGGATGGCTTTCGCGACCCTGTTCGAGCCGGCGGAGCCGTTCCCGCAACGCCTGGATCACCGCCGCGGTCTCGGTCTGGCCCGAGAGGGCCGCCACCTCACTGGCCAGACGATCGGCCTCCGGATTGCGGCTGTTGAGAGCCAAGACTCGGCGTGTGTAGACGCGCTGGGGGCAGTGCAGACAGGTTGGCAAGCTGTGACTGAGAAGAAGAGTCCACCAGGAGCAGGCATCAGGAGTTCGTCCTTTCGGGGATGGAAGCGTGGGGGAACTCTGAACCCAGAACCGTCATGTCGCCATGAACACTCCCACCAGATCGCCGCGCCTGTTGGATCGCTACCGCGAGGAGATGGTTGTGAGGCACTACGCCAAGCGCACCGTGCAGAGTTACGTGAGTTGGGTGCGACGTTACTTGCGCTTTCATCAGCTGCGCCATCCGAGGGAGATGGGCCAGGAGGAGATCAACGCATTCCTCACCCACCTGGCCGTGAAGGAGAAACTAGCCGCTACCAGCCAAAATCAGGCGCTGGCGGCCTTGCTGTTCCTCTATCGCACCGTGCTCGGCGGGGATGTGGGCAGCCTGGAGGGCGTGGTGCGCGCCCATCGGCCACGCCGCCTGCCGGTGGTGCTCAGCGAAGACGAGGTGCGCCGCGTGTTCGTCCACCTGCAGGGCACTTCGGCGCTGGTGGGGAAAGTTCTGTACGGCAGTGGGTTGCGGCTCAAGGAGGCGCTGCGCTTGAGGATCAAAGATGTGGACTTCGACCAATCCTGCATTGTGGTTCGCAATGCCAAGGGGCATAAAGACAGGATCACGGTGTTGCCGGAGAGCCTCAAAATACCCCTGAAGGCCCATCTCAACGACGTGCGGGCGCTGCACCAGCAGGATCTCGCCACCACATGGATTCCAGCCTGGTTCAAAAAGCGATGCATGCCGCTGTGCAGGCGGCTGGGATCCACAAGCCTGCAACCTGTCACACGCTGCGCCATTCGTTTGCCACCCACCTGCTGGAGCGGGGCGTCGACATTCGCACGATCCAGGAGTTGCTGGGGCACAGCGACGTGAAGACCACCATGATCTACACCCATGTGCTCAATCGTGGGCCGGCTGGGGTGAGAAGCCCGGCGGATCTGCTCTTTTCCGAGCCACTGTCCGAGGCAATGGACATCAGGGGATCCAAGGGCTAGAATCGGTGCGCTATGCGGGTCTGCCCAACACACCAGGCAGGATCATCTTCATCCCTGAGACCCTATGCAGCGAAACCGATCTGAGCCATTCATGAGGAGCAACCTCGGCGTGTTATGTGGAAGCAGTGGAGGTCGGGAGGGGAGTTATGCGGTCCGTCGAAACATATGTTGATTTGACCGTGTTTTTACGCTTGTGAGCGGTGCTTAGAATCTCTGCACGGCAAACCAACAATCGCTGCAACCGACACCCCCCAAACGCTCACCCCCCCACGCTCGAAGAGCGGAGGTGCGGTTGAGCTCAATATTATGCGTAGCGTGCCCATGGGCCTGATCAGCAGAATCCTTTTTCCTGCTGTAGGGTCATGTCGATCGTGAGTTTCTGCCTAGACCATGGCTTACGCCAGCTCAGATAGAGACGACAGTAGTCTTGTCAAGAAGACTCTTGATTGGATTGTAGAGGCAGGAGTAAATGGATTAGGAGTACTACCTTCAGCCAGGAAGGTTGCGGAAGATCATCTTCGCAATGCAGGAGATGTCGAGTCAGCGATTGATTCCATCATTCTTTGGAGAACCACTTACGCAGCCGGGACTGGATTTGTTTCGGGTGTCGGAGGGATAGCGGCAATGCCTGTAGCAATACCAGCGGCACTTCTTGCGTCATATGCGTTAGCAGCAAACACGGCCGCAGCAATTGCCTATCTGCGTGGCTATGACATCCATTCAGAGCAAACACGCACGATGATTCTGCTTTGTCTTACTTGATTACCCAGAACTCCGCGAGGCCCATCTGGCCTATAGTGGTACAGAGATACCACTCCGCTCAGGCCCGCAATCTCATCCAGTTCCAGGAAGGCTTTCCATCCCACAATTCAACGCGCTCTATGCCACTGAGGAGCAATGTGAGGCGGCACTGGAAAAATGCGTTGGCCTGATGGCTTCTGTTGTCCCCGCTGTGGTGGGCAGGACTATGGAATCGTCCATGGCCGACGACACAAGCGCTATCAATGCAGACAATGCCGCCATCAGGCAACCCTTACTGCCGGCACGATCATGGAGGCCACGAAACTACCGTTAACGATCTGGTTTCTCGCCTTCTATCTGATTGGCCAGGCTAAAAACGGCATCTCTTCGCTAGAGCTCAGTCGCAGTCTAGGCGTCAACTATGACACTGCATGGCTTTTACAAAGCAAGATCATGAGGGCCATGACCGAGCGGGAAGAAACCTATGTTCTGAAAGGAAACGTCCAGATAGATGATGCCTATCTCGGGGGAGAACGACCTGGTGGCAAGGCTGGTCGAGGATCTGAGAACAAGGTACCAATTGTGGCAGCGGTGTCACTGAATCAGGCAGGCAACCCAATTCACGGAAGATTTCTCCAGTATGTGGCTTCACTTCAAAGATGGCCTTTGGGCCCAAGGAGCACTTGGAGGGGCTGTGGTCTCGATGGCCTGGTTGCTTCCGCTCCGTTATCGATGCTGGATGTGAGAACATTCATGTCACGGTGGTCGCCACCCTGATCCTCATCCGCTGGATCAACACGGTCTAGCAACTCAAAACCAGCCTCAACGGCGTTCGCCTTCTTCATGCAACGGTACTGGGGCTCTGTTCGGTCAACCGCCGATTCAACTTAGCGGCCATGACTGCCTTGCGGGGGCCGGGGGCCGCCGGAGGGATCTGGGCTTGGGAGCATCTGGGTAATCAAGTTGTCTTATAGGCGAGAGTGGAGAGCAAATACTTAAGAATGCTGGCATTGCGATTGGGACCAAGCTAACCAAGAATCTTATCCAACAGATTCCTGGCAAGGTACTAATTGAGATCAATAAGCGCGTTGGCTTTCGATTGGTAACTAAGGCTGGGGCAAAGGGAGTCGTAAACGTAGCGAAGATGGTTCCGATAGTAGGAGGTGTTGTGGGAGCAAGTTTCGATAGTTTCTTCGTAAATGCCTCTGGGCGAGTCTCGAAGAAGGTATTTGTCGTGTAGTGAGGCACGCATAACATCGCCATCCACTTGAGCCGCCACCGAATAGATGGCTTGATTCCCGTATTGTCCTTGCGGCCAAGTGATGGCGAGCGTTAGCGGTACCCGACACCGGATAAAAACGGAGTAGAATTCTGGTTCATACACCTGGGTTGAGGGCCATGTCAGCCTTGTTGAAGAACATTGAGGAGCAGGCACGCGCTCTTAGTGCAGAAGATCGGGCAAGGCTTGCTGAAAGCATGCTGGAGTCACTGCATACTTCAATCACTGAAATTGAGGCTGCTTGGGCGGAAGACGTTGAAGAGCGTGTCAGTGCGTTTGATCGTGGCGAGATTCCTTCTTACTCTGCCGAAGAAGTTTTTGCTGAAGCGCATCGAACTCTGCAGTGAAGCCCGCACGCTTTGTTGCTCCTGCCAGGCGCGAGCTTCTTGCAGAGGTTACCTACTACAACACCAAAGAGTTAGGGCTTGGCTCCCGATTTCTTGCTTCTGTTGAAGATGCAACCTCTCGCGCCCTCGCCTACCCCCTGACAGGTACACCTGCATCCAAAAATACTCGACGTGTGTTCCTCAGGGACTTTCCCTTTGCGCTTGTGTATCGGCCGGATGAAGAAGGAATAGTTGTCTTTGCACTTGCGCATCACGCACGTCGACCAGAGTACTGGCAGAATCGCATAGATGACCGCTAACAATGCCATTCATCAGTGCCGCCACCTGAAGGTACCTTCGATTACTAAAACCCTCTGCGGCCTGGTGATGGCAAGCGTTAGAATCATGAGCCATACATGAAGACAATTCTCATCTACATATGCGCTTGGTTGGGAATGGTGGTCCTTGCGATAGCGAATGGCATTATGCGCAACAATACATATGGCCATTCAATGTCAGCACTTGCGGCACATCAATTGTCGACAATTATCTTGATCCTTTTGTTTGGCATTTACGTATTCATTCTTACCGGGCAATTCCGAATTCAATCAGCCGCTGAAGCATTTGTGATAGGCGGGAGTTGGCTGTTAATGACAGTCATCTTTGAATTCATATTCGGTCACTACGTAGCCGGTCATTCCTGGGGTAGGCTGCTACAAGACTACAATATACTAAATGGTAGAATATGGGTTCTTATCCTTATCTGGACATTTATAGCTCCGTACGTATTCTACCGATTGAGATTCTAACATTGCCATCCACCAGAGCCGCCCCCATACAGGCTCATTCAGCTAGGACAGATCACTGCGGCTTGGTGATGGCAGCGTTAGACAGGCCGAAAACCGGTTGCGGCGCCGTATCCCTTGAGATACAATGGTGGCATGGTGGAGATTCGGGAGACACCTGCCTATGCCGAATGGTTCAGTGGGCTGCGTGATCGAGCGGCAAAAGCCCGCATCGACATTCGGATCAGGCGTTTATCCCTGGGAAATCCAGGTGATGTCCGGCCCGTCGGAGAAGGTGTCTCTGAGCTTCGGATTCGTTATGGCCCTGGATACCGGATCTATTTCATAAGCCAAGGCAACATGCTTATTGTCCTTCTCGCTGGTGGCGACAAGAGCTCTCAAGCAAAAGACATCCAGCATGCCAAGGATCTTGCCCGTAACCTTTAGGGAGAAACAAATGACCAAAACTGAAACAACTGTCTGGGATCCAGTCAATCATTTCAAAAACAGTGAAGACATGGCAGCCTATCTTGAAGCCGCTTTGGAGGATGGAGATCCAAGACTGGTGGCTGCTGCCTTGGGTGACATTGCTCGTGCCAAGGGCATGACGCAGATTGCACGTGAAGCTGGACTGGGTCGGGAAAGTCTCTATAAGGCTCTCTCATCAAGCGGTAATCCTGAACTCGCAACCGTCTTGAAGGTTATCTCTGCACTCGGTCTTCAACTGCATGCCAGTCCTTCTGTTGACGCGGAGACGGCTGTCTAACAATGCCATACACCTGTGCCGCCTCCAAATGACTCCTTTTCGTCGCATGGAATCCTTGCGGCCAGGTGATGGCAAGCGTTCGGCCGACGTTTGAACAGCCATGGGTGAAAGTCAAGCGCGGCCACTATCTGCTGCCTCGCAGGACGTCATCACGAATTGTGTTTCAGGATCAACAGTTGATGATCAGGCCCGTGAACGACGGCTAGAAATTGGAGGCCCCGAATCCAAAATCTATTCACCATCAGACCTTTGACCCTGCTCATCAGCTTCGGTCACTGTGGTTCATGCCAAGGGCAGACAACTACGGCGTGCTTCTCGGCACCGCACAATGATTAAGCCTGCTTAAGAATCATCGCCATTTGCCTTGACCAACACCATTAACTCAAACCAACAACGAAACAAATGATCACCATCCGATGGTCGCTACCGCCGCGGGGTGCGTTATCCGCAGTGGTTCCTGCTGCTGGTGGCAGTGCTCGGCATCCTGAGCGGCTGCCGCAGCTCCCGTGATCTGGAGGCCTTTGCTCGGCGCCACCGTGAGGCACTGAACCAGGAGCTGGGCCTGGATTTCAAGCGCTGGCCATCTGACGCCACCTTCCTCTACCTGTTCAATAACGCCCACCTGCAGGAATTCGGCCAGGTGCTCCAGGCCTGGATGATCAGCCAGATCCCTGGCGGGGCCGAGGGTTTGGACCAGCTGGTGTGCTACGGCAAGACGCTGCGCGGCTCTGCGGTGGAGACGGAAGACGGCAGTCACCGGTTTGTCGCCCAGGTGACGGTCTATGCCCGGGCGCTCGGCGTCGCCCTGGCCCAGAAGAGCTACGACACCCACGCATCCAGCGAGCGTGCCGCACTCCGGGAGCTGCTCAGCACCCTGGATCTCGATGGGGTCCTGATCCAGGCGGATGCCCTGCACACGACGCAGGCGTTTTTCGCTGGTGCCTGGAGCCGGGGGCCGACGTGCTCCTGACCGTCAAATCGAACCAGAAGATGCTCTACCGCCAGATCGGCTGCCAGTTCCAGGGAAAGCGTCACATTCCCTTCACTGCAACCGATCACGAGAAACGCCACGGACGTGGCACCACCTGGGAACTGCGGGCCAAGGAGGCGCCGGAGCACATCAAGGCCAACTGGCCGGGCAGCGCCTGGATCGTGGAGATGGTCACCACGACGACGATCCGCAAAGGGAAGCGCACGACGACGCGGCACCGGTTTCTCACCAGCATCCGCACCACGCCAGACGCCCTGCTACGCCTGATCCGGTAGCGCTGGAGCATTGAGAACGAGTGGCACTGGGCCCGCGAGGCCCAGCTCGGAGAGGACGCCCACCGCTACGCCAACCGCATCGGGGCGCCGGTGTTCGCATTCCTGCGCACCATCGTGATGAACCTGCTGCGGCGCGGCGGCTACCGCTCCATCCGCCAGGGGTTACGGGAGCTGGCCTACGACATCAAGGGAATGCTGGCGCTGGGGGGCGTGACGATGGCTGGGGCCACGACTTGATTCATACTTTTAGGCAGCCCTGATGCCGCCAGCCGACTGTGGTGCGGATGTAGGTGATGTCGCCCACCCAGCAGCGGTTTGGAGCCGGGGGCTGGAAGTCCTGCTGCAGCAGGTTCCCTACCACTCCAGTGGCTCCCCTGCTGGCCCCGGAGCAGGGCCGGAAGGGCTTGCGGGTCCTGGCCCTGAGCTGGGCCCGCTGCATGAGCCGGGCGACACGGTGACGACCTACCGGGTGGCCGGCAGCGCGCAGTTCCTGGTGGATCCGAGGCGAGCCGTAGAAGCCCCGGTGCTCCTGGAAAACCGCTTGGATCTCAGCTGTCAACCGTGCATTTTCCGCCGCCCGCTTTCCCGGCGCCTCCTGCCGCTGCCGCCAGGCGTAGTAGCCACTGCGGGCCACCCCCAGCTGCCGGCACAGCCAGGAGACGGAGTGCTGCGAGCTGAACTGATCGATCAGGCGAAACCTTTCGGCGGCAGCTGCTCTTTGGCAAAGTGCGCTGCTGCCAGCCTGAAAAAATCCTTCTCTCTCCTGAGCTCGCGCACCTCCTTGCGGAGCCGGTTGAGTTCAGCGCGCTCCTCACTGGTGAGCAGGCCCTGCTCGCGAGGGCCGGCCTGGCCCCTGTCAATGCGGGCCTGGCGCACCCAGCGGGCCAGGCTGCTGGAAGGAAGGCCGAGCCGATCGGCCACGGCATTGCAGGAGAGACACTCCTTCAGGCAGAGCTCCACGGCCTCGGCCTTCTGCTGCGCCGTGAACCGGCGCCGGGTTCTGGTGGGGTTGGTCATCGATGGGCAGTCTGGTGGTCATGGCGTGACCCCAAACGACCTGTCCTCAAAACCGGGGGAACCCCAGTTTGACGGGTTTGGGGCGACCCTTGTCAGACTGTCCTTAAAACCGGGGGAGGCTCAAGGATCGCGCAACGTTCCAGGGCCCCCCGGGGGTCATGCCGGTTGCTGCAAACTAAGAGCCCCACGCACGAGCTAACCCTGGGTGGCGTGTCCGGTCGTGGAGATCAGGTCGAGGGCTCTAAGTCTAGTACTGGCCGGCTAACAACCAGATACAGAAGACGGGGGCCTTGAATTGCTGCTTCTACCAGCAACACCTGCCCGCTTCTGATCGGGAGCGTTAGGCCCACCTGAAGGCTGCTTGCTGAGTCGAAGTTGACGGGCAGTCTTTTCGTAGCTAATGTAAAGCGTGCAGTTTGATTTCGACCCTGGCAAGGACGCGGCCAATCTGAGCAAGCACGGCCTTTCCTTGGCGGCCGCAGCGGAGCTCAGCTGGGATGCAGCACTCGTCTGGATTGATAATCGGGCTGACTATGGTGAAGCAAGGATGGTTGCCTTGGCTCCAATTGGAGACGTACTCTTTTTTGTAGCCTTTGTAGATCGTGATCCGGCAAGGAGAATTATTAGTCTACGCAGAGCCAATCGCCGCGAGGTCAGTCACTATGTCAAAGCCATTAAAGAAGATCAGCCTGAAGATGCCGACACTTGAGGAAGATCAGTTGATTACAGCGGCAGCGGAGTCAGATCCTGATGCCCTTCCGCTTACAGACGAGCAGATGAGCGCGATGGTCCCCATTCGGGTGGTGCGCGGTCGTCCAAAGTTAGCGAATAGAAAGAAGCTGGTTTCAATCCGATATAGTCCTGAGGTTATTGAATATTTCAGGGCTTCAGGAGCTGGTTGGCAAGCTCGTATGGATGCTGTGCTCAAGGAATATGTTGAAGCTCACTCCACTGACGATGCGAAGGGGGCCTAACATCAACATTCAGAAGGCGGGAGCTAATGCTGTCGCCTATGCCAAAGTCATGGCCCGCTTCTGATCTTGAACGTTAGACAGCTCAGTGGATTGAGTTAAGCTGCATAGCGATCTTGAGTCTTGCAGCTAATGGACGAATCAGTAATGCACTCCCTGATGGTGGACTTGCATTGTGATGGGGAGCGTCAAGGTCCGGGCGGCAAGGAGCAGACCTCACTTGCGTTGAAGTTGTCTGGCATCGATCCGGAATCAAATGTTGAGGTTGCCGATATCGGCTGCGGAACTGGCGCGTCTACACTGGTATTGGCAGATAAACTTCCGAACGCACGAATCACGGCAGTCGATCTGTTCCCAGAATTCTTGAAAGTCCTCGAGGATGGTGCACGCGAAGCAGCTTGTTCTGACCGCGTACTACCCACGGAAGGGTCAATGGAGGCACTTCCGTTCGCAGATGAATCTTTGGATCTCATCTGGTCTGAAGGCGCTATTTACAACATGGGCTTTGCTAATGGCGTCGAATCGTGGCGCCGATTTCTGCGACCTGGTGGTGTCCTCGCAGTTTCCGAGATCACTTGGCTTCATCCTAATCCACCGGATGACATCAAGCAGTTCTGGGAAACGGAATATCCTGAAATAGCCACGGCCTCTAAAAAGATCACGATTCTTGAAGGTATTGGCTATGACCTTCTGGGATACCTCGTTCTTCCACCGGAGTGCTGGATCGAAAATTATTATCGACCAACGGAAGCAAGGATTAGTGACTTCTTGCGACGCAATGCCGGGAAGCCGGAAGCCGACGAGTTGGTCGAAATGGAGCGTCAAGAAGCATCCATGTACGAACGGTGCCGAGCCATTTACAGCTACGGCTTCTATGTGGCACGCAGAAGGTAAGCGCCATGCAACATTGGCCTAACACAGCCATGCACCTGACCCGCCACCGCAAAGCTACTGCGCCCACTTTGGGCATTCACCCATGGCTCTCTGCGGGCAGGTGATGTGTGGCGTTAGTTTGACGTTGCGAAGCCCTTACGCAGGGTCTCTTGGTGGACTCCCTGGGTTCCTGGGTACAATGGGGCTAGGAGGTGAGTCATGTCAGTTCTCATTGACGAGAAGCTAGAGGAGATCGCTGCAGCGTGCCAGCGATACGGTATTGAGCGTCTGTTTGTCTTTGGCTCAGCTTTGAGAGAAGACTTTAGACCTGGAGAAAGCGATATTGACCTTCTTGTTGAGTTTGGCCCAATGGAAATCACCAAGCGATTCCATGTCTTTCTTGACGCTCGCGAGGCGTTTAAGAATATCCTCCAAGCCGACGTTGACTTGGTGATGCAAGGAGCGGTGAAGAACAAAGTTATTGCTGGCGAGATTGATCGAACAAAGAAGCTGGTCTATGGCGCGTGATCTAACTGCATATTTACAGGATGTTCTTGATGCCTGCAATTCGATTGAAGACGTAATGAGCGGCATTTCGTTGGATGAGTACAGAAGTAAGCGTGCTGTGAGATCTGCTGTCGAGCGAGAGTTCATCATTATTGGTGAGGCACTTAGAAGGGTCAATGCCCTCGATGAAAGGCTGTTTAGCTCCATATCTAATTCTCGTGCGATCGTTGATTTCCGAAATCTGCTTGCTCATGACTATGGAGCAGTTGATGACGATGCGGTTTTCGGACTTGTCTACTCAGACCTGATCGTGCTGAAGGCAGAGGTTACTGAGCTGTTGGATGGCTGCCATGACGCAAACTAACAATGCCATTCACCTGAGCCGCGTCTTGGGTGTTTCTGGTTCCTACCTGAGCTCACTGCGGCCAGGTGATGGCAAGCGTTAGGATCAGAGCGAAGCCGGAAGCGACGCTGCCTTGACGTCTTGACGTCACAGCGCTAAGGTTGAGGAATGGATGCAACGAAACGTGCCACCATCTACTTCGACGCGGATGTTCATCGCGCACTGCGCCTAAGAGCTGCTGCATGTAACCGCTCAATTTCGGAGATGGTCAATGAAGCAGTACGCATGACCTTGGCAGAGGATGCTGATGATTTGAAAGATGCTGATCAAAGGCAAGCTGAGCCAAGCTCTGGCTTCGAAGAGTTTGTCACGGCCCTAAGAGATAGTGGCCGAATATAGCCTCTCGATTAAGCCATCAGCTGCAAAAGAACTACAGGCGGTATCTGGCAAGGCGACGTTGAAACGATTGATTGTGAAGATTAGTTCACTGGCGACTCAACCTCGGCCATTAGGGTCTGAAAAGCTCGCCGGAAGGCCGAACCTCTATCGCATCCGTCAAGGCAACTATCGGGTGATTTACTCCGTCGATAATCAGTCACGTGTTGTCGATGTTGTTAAGGTTGGCCACAGAAGAGATGTCTACAGATAAATGGACCTTCTATCATCAAGACATAGAAGACGGGAGCGGAGGGAATCGGCAACGCCTAACCCTGCTCGCCCGCTTCAGACCTTGAGCGTTGGACGGACGAAGATATGACGCAAGCAGTTGCTCTCCAAGCGCTCACGATCTTTTACCTTTGCGAGAAGAGAGTATGTCAATCGCCGCAGACGTAGAGCAGCTCCGCAAGACCTGGCTCGAGCTCGGCATGGCCACTCAGATGGCTGAGGAGCTGGGCGCCTACCTTGAGCAGCGCGGCCGAGATCTCGATGCCGTCATCGACGTAGCGTCGAATCTTCGCCATCAGCGGCTGTACCACGAGGCGCTCCTCACCTATGACCTGGGTGAGCGCTGGTTTCCGAACGATCGCTACCTCTCGAACAATCGTGGCGTGGTCAACCGCGACTGGGGGCACCTGGACGAGGCCGTAGCCGCATTCGAGCGTGCACTCGACATCGAACCGACGTACTCGAAGGCTCTGGAAGGCCGTTCGGAGTCGTTGCTCCTGCGCGGTGATTTCGCTGAGGCGGTCGCCGGATTTCGCACCGTGGTCGAGGAGCACCCCGACCAGGCGATCACCTGGAGAAATCTCGCCATCGCGCTTTCAGGGGCCGGCAAGCCCCAGGAATCCATCGAGGCGTACGAGCGCTCGCTTGACTTGGCGCCCAACGACACACAGACGCTGTTTGACTACGCCGGCGCACTCGCGCAGCTGGGCCGGGCGGGCGACGCCATTGTGATCATTGAACGTCTTCTCAGGCTCGACGCGGACGACAGCGACGCCCGTCAGATGAAAAGACGCCTCATGTCCAGTCCGGAGGCCCTGCCCGATATCCAATACCCTGCACCGCAGCGGGAATCCCTGGTCATCCGGGGCCGCCGCTCGAAGCAAGAGCTGGATCGTGTGGCGGAACTCGTGAATGCGACCGCGACGGGCGAGACGCCGCCAGCCAAGCCGCCGCGACTGTTCATCTCCTATCGATGGGGCAATGAGGAGCAAGACGCATGGGTCGTGCGACTCGTGAGCGCGCTCGAGTCACGCGGCTATGACGTGGTTTTCGACCGCACGGTACAGAGCGGGAGGAGCGAGTCGCTCCCTGTCCCCAACCTCGTCGCGCTGATCGCTGGGTGCACGCATTTCGTGCCGATTCTTACCGAGGGGTATCGCCGACGCGTCGAAATCCAGCCCCACGCTGCTCTCGTGGTGGAAGACGGTTGGGTGTTCGACGAATATCAGGTCGCCATGCGCCTCTGCGCGGCGAGACAGTTGATCCTTCAAGGCGTTTGGCGTTCAGGTCCCGCGGTCCCGTCTCCTTTCAACCGTGAGAATGTGTGCAACTTTCGCGACGACGCAGCGTTTGATGCGCGCCTGGATGAACACTTCCCGATCCGGATGGCCCACATTACCGGCCTCCGTCGGGACGGAACCGCCCGAACGATCGGACCGATCCCACGAACCGATATCCAGCGATTCGGGCAACAACTCGAGGCAACCGGTGAGTTCGACCAGTTCCTGATCGTTCATTTGTGAGCTTAAGGAATCCTTTGATGCCGCAGGCTCGAATGGCAGTGATTGGCATAGAGCTGTGATGTGGGAACGGCCTGGTTGGGTTCTATCAAACATTGATCCTGCCGCCTACTCCGCAACTTGCCGCCAACCCCCCCCATCCAAGCGCTCCAGCTGGTGTGCCTGAATTCTGTTACTACAAGCCATCATCTTCCGGCTCACCATGAATCCAAGACCGCTTGTGGCGGCCGTCGCCGTCACTGCCACACTCCTTTCGGGGGGAGCGTTGGCCCAGCAAGCAGAGCAACCGCCCTCATCTCCTGAACAGATGAAACAGTTCATGCAGACCACGATGGGCGTCATGGTCTCCGTCATGGGGCCGATGACGGCGGCTGTGATCGAGGCGCAGCTGGCCACAGCGGCGAAGCCAGAGACGGCGGCAAGAATTGCCAGCTTCAAGAGAAATCTCTACCAAGCCCTTGTGCAGAGCGGGTTCAACGAACCGGACGCCATGCGGATCGTGGTCGCCACTCCCCTGCCAAGCGCGTCACCTGCCCTGAAGTGATGCCGTTGCTGCGGCGTGGTGTGTTGATCGCTTCACCCCTGCCAGGCGCTGCCCTCCAGGAAAACCGCCACGTCACCGCTGCGCAGCAGTCGTTCCGCCCCAGGCCGCAGGGGCCCCTCCAGCAACTCCGCCGTCTCCACCCGCGTTCCCTCCGGCAGGGCGGGCTGATCGGGATCGAAGGCTGTGGGGTGGGTGACGCTGCTGGAAAACCCCCGGAAGATCAGCAGCTCGAAGGGCTCCGGCTCCGGGCGGTCGTTCGCCGGGTCGGCCGGCAGCCTGCCCAGCAGGCGCAGCACCCGGTCCGGGCGGTCGCGGCTGATCCCCTCCAGGCGGGCCAGCAGGGCGGCGATGGTGGTGGGGATCTCCATGGCGGCGCTCAGAACTCTCCGGCCACCCGGCCCAGCCGGGGCAGGCGCACCAGCAGCCATTGCAGCAGACCCACCACGTAGGCCACCAGGGCGGCGTAGCCCACGAAGGCGGCCACCCCCGGGGTCCACTGGCCCCCGAAGATGAAGCCGAATACTTTCGCCACCACGCCGTGGAGGCCGGCGGGAGCCTCCAGCCACACCCGGCAGAACGGGGCCTGGTCGGCACCACCCAGGCAGGGAAGGGCGGTGGCGGCCAGGGCGGCGCTGGCCAGGGAGAACAGGGTCACACTCCAGCGCCAGATCCGCAGGGTCAGCGGCAGGGCGCGCCAGGGGGGCAGATCATCCAGCTCCTCGTTCAGATCCACCCAGAACCACAGCCCTGCCACGATCAACAGGGGCGCCAGCACCAGCAGCGGGAATCCAAGCACCTGGCCGTCGGTGAGCAGCAGCAGGGCAATCAGCAGCAGGCTGGACACTTTCCAGTAGATCCCCAGCAGGCGCACCAGAGCTTCCTCCTTGCGCAGGACCGCCCAGACCAGGAGGACGAGGGGCAGGCCCACGGCGAACAGGACGCCGAGGCGGACGTCCAGCCAGACCAGGGAGCGATAGAGCGGATCCGGCACAGATGCTGGGTTCGGTAAGGCGCCATTATCCAGTTACACCCGTGGCGATAGGGTCCGACCATGGCAGGCTTTCCTTCATTTCCCTGGCTGGCTACGCGTCAACCGGAAGCCTGGTGCCGAACGGCCCTGGCCAGGGATGTGTCCCTGCAGGGGGCTGTCGAAGCGGTCACCCGCCAGCTGGCTGGAGCCAGGCAAGCCGATCTCGCCCTCGTATTCGCCTCCACCAGCTACGCCAGTGACCTGCCCCGGTTGCTGCCGTTGCTGCGACAGAAACTGCAGGCCGGCATCTGGCTGGGTTGCGCCGGCGGCGGCGTGGTGGGCACCGAGCCCTCCGGCGCTCCGCGGGAGCTGGAACGGGAACCGGCCCTGAGCGTCACCCTGTTGGGTCTGCCGGGGGCTGTGCTGCAACCCTTCAGCTTCGACACCACCGAGCTGCCCGATCTGGATGGCCCGGCGGAACCGTGGCGCGCGCTGGTCGGAGCCCCGTTCAGCAAAGGCCAGTCGATGCTGGTGATGATCGACCCGAGCGGCAGCCGCATCAATGATCTGATCAGTGGTCTGGATTACGCCTATCCCGGTTGCGAAAAGGTGGGCGGGATCGCCGGGCAGCACAGCGGTAACCATGGATCCCTCCTGCTGGGGGAACAGGTCCGCCAGGGGGTGGTGGGATGCGTGATCGGTGGGGCCTGGCGCATCGATCCGGTGGTGGCCCAGGGATGCCGGCCGATCGGGCCGGTGCTGGAGGTGCAGCAGGCCGAGCGCAACGTTTTGATCGAAGTGAGCAGCGGGGAGGAGCGGCGCAGCCCGGTGGCGGCGTTGCAGGCCATCCTCACGGACCTCACCCCCCTGGAACGGGAGCAGGTGAAGAACTCCCTGTTCCTCGGGGTGGGACGCAGCGACTTCAGCTTTCCCAGCGCCAAGCAGGATGGATCGGCCTTCCTGGTCCGCAACCTGATGGGGGTCGATCCCCGCAACGGCGCCGTGGCGGTGGGGGAAAGCATGCGGGCCGGTCAGCGGGTGCAGTTCCAGCTGCGGGACGCGGGCGCTTCCCGGGAGGAATCCCGCCAGCTGCTCTCCCGCCAGGCCGAGGCCCAGGCCAAGCCCCTGGCGGCCCTGTTGTTCGCCTGTCTGGGCAGGGGGGAAGGGCTCTACGGCGAGGCGGACGGGGACGTGAAGCTCTGCCGGGAATCCTTCAGCCAGGTACCGATCACCGGTGTGTTCTGCAATGGCGAGGTCGGGCCGGTCGGCGGTACCACCCATCTGCATGGCTACACCGCCAGCTGGGGCTTCCTGGTGCCTTCCCAGGAAACCTGAGTCAGGCAAGCAAGGTGCGGCAGCACGTCAATCCCCTCAGTCGTGTTCACCAGGTGCAGCGGCCGTTGCCTCCCCTGGAGGACTTATTCGCCCGGCCCAGCCTGCCGCTGCATCTGGATATCGGCTCCGCTCGCGGCCGCTTTCTCCTGGCCATGGCCCGGCTCCACCCGCTGCGCAATCATCTTGGGGTGGAAATCCGCCGGCCCCTGGTGGAGGCCGCTGAGGCGGAGCGGATCGGGGTGCAAGGCAGCGGGGCGGCGGATCCGATCGGGCTGGAGCGCACCAATCTGCGCTTTGTCTACAACAACGCCAGCGTCAATCTGGGGCCCTGGCTGGAACGACTGCCCAACGGTTGCCTGGAACTGGTGACGATTCAGTTTCCCGACCCCTGGTTCAAGAAGAAACATCAGAAACGGCGGGTGCTGCAGCCGGCCCTGCTGCGGGGGATTGCCACCGCCCTGGCTCCGGGGGGAGCCCTGTTTCTGCAGAGCGATGTGCCGGCGGTGATGCAGGCGCTGCAGGGGCCGGTGGCGGCCAGTGGCGCCTTCGATCTCCAGCTCCAGCACCCGACCCCATGGCCCGCCGCCACCCTCACCGCCGCTGCCGCCACCACCCCCGCCGGCCCCTGGGCTGAGCCCTGCCCGGAGACGGAAGAAAATCCTCTGCCCGTTGCGACCGAGCGGGAGGTCCTCGTGCTCAGCCGTGGTCTGCCGGTGTACCGGGCGCTGTACCACCGCAATGCCAACCCCCTGGCCGCCCCTGGGGGCCTGGCTGGGGAGGACCAGGCGACGGATAATCCCGACGGGGCCCCCGCCTGCCCTGCCCCCATTCCACCCGTCTGAGCCGGCCGCCGATGGCGCAAGCCTCCCTGTCTCCCCCTCCCCTGCTGCTGCGCTGGCAGGGGATGCTGGCCCACGCCCCCGCTGGCTGGCTGGCCCGCCACCTGCCGTTGCTGGCGGGCTGGGTGCTCTGCGCCTTGATGGCCGGCCTGCCCCTGGTGACCCGCTCCGGCCTCAGCCTGCTGGTGTTCGCCTGCGGCCTGCTCTGGTTGCTCTGGGCCCTGCGCACGCCACCCGGCCGGATCGGCGCGATCAACGGCTGGCTGCTGGTGGTGCTGGCGGTGGCGGTCGTGGCCACCGGATTTTCACCGGTTCCGGTGGCGGCGTTCAAGGGACTGCTGAAGCTGGTGGTCTATCTGGGGGTCTACGCCCTGGCACACCAGCTGTTGAGCCAGGCGCCCCCCTGGTGGGACCGGATCGTGGCGGCCCTGCTGGCGGGCGAGCTGATCACCAGCGTGATCGGCATCCGCCAGCTCTATGCCGACACCGACGCCCTGGCCCGTTGGTCGGACGCCAATTCCGTGGCCCGGGGCACGGTGCGCGTCTACAGCACCCTGGGCAATCCCAACCTGTTGGGGGGCTACCTGCTGCCGATCCTGCCCCTGGCCCTGGTGGCGTTGCTGCGCTGGCCCGGACGGGCCCGCAAACTGTTTGCCCTGGCCGCTCTTCTGCTGGGTCTGGTGGCCCTGGTGCTCACCTACAGCCGGGGCGCCTGGCTGGGGATGGTGGCCTCCCTGGGCGCCTTGCTGCTGCTGCTTGCCCTGCGGCTCACCACCTCCTGGCCGCCCCTGTGGCGCAAGCTGTTCCCGTTGCTGCTGCTGCTGGGCGGCTCTGTGGTGCTCGCCCTGCTGGTGAGCCAGGTGGAACCGCTGCGGGTGCGGGTGCTGAGCCTGGTGGCGGGGCGGGAGGACAGCTCCAACAACTTCCGCATCAATGTGTGGACCTCGGCCCTGGCGATGGTGCGGGACCGTCCCTGGCTGGGGATCGGCCCCGGCAACAACGCTTTCAACCTGATCTATCCGCTCTATCAGCAGCCCAAGTTCAACGCCCTGAGTGCCTACTCGGTGCCGCTGGAGCTGCTGGTGGAAGCGGGCATCCCCGGCCTGCTGGCGGGCCTTGGGGTGGTGTGGAGCAGCGTCCGGGTGGGGCTGTCCCGCTGGACGGCGGATGGGCCGCTGGTGCTGCCGGGCCTGGCGGCGGTGGCCGTGTTCGTGGGCCTGGGGGTCCAGGGCCTCACCGACACGATCTTCTTCCGGCCGGAGGTGCAGCTGGTGGCCCTGTTCAGCCTGGCCACCCTGGCGGCCTCCACCGCGCCTGCGGCCCAGGCGAGCGAGGCGGCGGAAGGGCCTGATGGTGGTTGAGGGTCGCCAGGGCGCAGGAGACGGTGGTGACAGCGATGGCGTGGGGCTGCTGGCCGGGTTCGATGCCGGCCAGACCCACACCCTCTGCCGGCTGGCCGACGCCGCCACGGGCGGCATCCTGGCCGAGGCGGAAGGGCCCGGAGTGTCCCATCTGGCCGCCGTGGGAGGGCCGGAGCGCTTCATCGAGGCCCTGGAAACCAGCCTTCACAGGGCCCGGGACCGGGCCTCTCACCAAATCGGAGTGGCAACGACAGGCAGAGCGGCAGGGAGGCAGGCGGCGGCTCGATTGCGGGCCGCGGCGATCGGGGCCAGCGGTATCGAGCTGGGCAGCACCGTGGCGGATGAAGGCCAGCGGCTGGCGGCCCAGGCCCTGGGGCTGAATCCATCCCGGGTGGTGGTGACCGGTGACGAGCGCACGGCCCTGCGCGGTGCCTTCTCAGGCGGTGAAGGGATCGTGGTGATCAGCGGCACCGGCACGATCACGGTGGGCCGCGGTCCCGACGGCCGGGAGCATCGCTGCGGCGGCTGGGGCTGGCTTCTGGATGGGGCCGGTTCGGCCATGGACATCGGCCGCGACGGGCTGGCCCTGAGCCTGCGCATGGCCGATGGCCGAGCCCCGGACACACCCTTGCGCGAGGCCCTGTGGCGAGCCCTGGATCTGGATCCGGCCGATGCCTCAGCGCCCCAGCGCCTCAAGGCAATGGTGGTGGCGCCGGGTTTCGGCCCCGCCGGCTTCGCCCGACTGGCGCCTGTGGTGGACGGGCTGGCCGGCCAGGGGAATCCGCAGGCGGCAGCGATCCTGGATCGCTCGGCCGCTGCCCTGGTGGAGATGGTGGGAGCCGTTGCCGGCGCCCTGGAGCTCCCCGCCCCGCCGGTATGCGCCATGG
>CALOCJ010000006.1:0-286554 GCA_942491925.1 Synechococcales cyanobacterium | reverse complement strand
TGATCGAGCGTTCGGATCAGATCAATGGGCTGGTCGAACGTTGCAGCAGCAGCGGCGGCGTGATGCTCGTGCCGGCGTTCACCGGCTGGGGCACCCCGCACTGGACCCGGCGGCCCGGGGGCTGCTGATCGGTCTGACCCGCGACAGCGGTCCAGCCCAGATCGCTCGTGCGGCCCTGGAGGGCATCGCCCTGGCCGTGGCCACCCTGGTGGAGCTGGCGGAGACCGCCCTGGGCCATCCCCTGGGTGAGCTGGCCGCCGACGGGGGTGCCGCTGCCTCCGACCTGCTGCTGCAGGCGCAGGCGGACACCACCGGACTGCCCGTCCGCCGCCGGGCCGATCTGGAGAGCACCAGCCGGGGCGTGGCCCTGCTGGCCGGCGTGGAGGCTGGCGTGCTGCCCACCCTGCAGGCATGGGGGACCGAATCGGAGCAGAATGGAACGCAACGTTTTGTGCCCTTGATCGACCCCCAGCAGCGAGAACAGTGGCGCCACCGCTGGCATTCGGCCGTCGAACGCAGCCTCCATTGGCACGAAGGTGACCGATGAGCGTGGACCTTTTGGTGATCGGGGCGGGGGCCACGGGAGCCTCCATCGCCCTGGAGGCCTCACGGCGTGGCTTGAAGGTGGCTCTGGTGGAAGCGGGCGACATCGCCATCGGCACCAGCAGCCGCAGCACCAAACTCCTGCATGGCGGGGTTCGCTACCTGGAGCTGGCCTTCAAAACCCTCGACTGGAGCCAGTTCCGCCTGGTTCGGGAAGCTCTCTCTGAACGGGGGCACTGGTTGGCGACGGCCCCCTTTCTGGCCCGCCGTCTGGAGCTGCTGCTGCCCACCCCCAATCCCCTGCTCAAGCTCTATTACGGGATCGGCCTGGGGGTGTACGACGCCCTGGCGGGGCGACAGGGCATCGGCGCCAGTCGGTGGCTGCTGCCCGACGCCGTGCGGCAGGTGCTGCCCGACCTGGCAGCTGGTTATGGCGGTGTGGCCTACAGCGATGGTCAGTTCGACGATGCCCGGCTCAACCTGCTGATCGCCCGCACCGCCGCTGATCTGGGCACGGACGTGGTCACCCGCACCGCGGTGGTGGAGCTGACGCGATCGGGGGACCGGCTCAATGGCGCCGTGCTGAAAGACACCGACACGGGCGTACAACGACACCTGGAGGCCCGGGTGGTGATCAATGCCACGGGCATCGGGGCCGATGCCATCCGCCGCATGGCCCAGCCCGATCTGGAACCCCGGCTGCAGGTGAGCCGGGGCATGCATCTGGTGCTGGAGGCGGACCTCTGCCCAGAGGGCATCGGTCTGCTGATTCCCGCCACCGACGACGGCCGGGTGCTGTTCCTGTTGCCTTTTTATGGCCGCACCCTGGTGGGCACCACCGACACGGGCTGTGCCGGCAGCGACGCCGAACAGCCCAGTGCCGACGGAGAGGCCTACCTGCTCGATTACGTGCGCCGCTGGTTTCCCGGCCTGGGTGAGCCCGTGGTGAGCAGCCGCTGGGCGGGCGGGCGACCGCTGCTGCGGAGCGATGGCGGCTCCGGCAAGACCTCCACGGTGGTGCGGGAGCACGTGGTGGAAACCCTTCCCTGCGGGCTGGTGAGCGTGATGGGCGGCAAGTGGACCACCTGCCGGCCGATGGCCCTCGAAGGCCTGGAAGCGGCGGCCCAGCTGCTGGATCGTCCCCTGCCCGCCCCAACGCAGGCGGCAGACGCCCCCCTCCTGCACGGCGCCGCCGCCAGCTGCGAGGCCACGCTGCAGGGACTCGATCGCCTGCGGCACACCATGGCCCAGCAGTTGCCCCAGTCTTCCGGTGCCCTGATCGAGCATCTGCTGGCCAGTCACGGGCTGGGGGCCGAGGAGGTGCTGGCCTGCGCCGCCGGTCCGGCCGAGCTCGAGCCCCTCAGCGACGTGATCCCCCTCACCGCCGCCGAGGTGCGCCATGCCGTTCGCCATGAGTGGGCCCGCAGTGCCGATGACGTGCTGGCCCGCCGTTGCCGGCTGGCCTTCGTGGATCGGGCCGAGAGCGAGCGTCTTGGGCCCCTGGTGCAGGAGCTGGTGGATCAGGAGCAGGCCTCCCGGCCGTCTTCCCCCACAAGCCACCAGAAAAACCCATAGGCCGGCAGGTACACAAACCAGCTGTCACTGGCCTCGGAGAACTCGCATCCCGCCAGCACCTCCCGCACCCGGCTGCCGCTCCAGCTGCCCAGATCCAGCCAGGTGGAGGCACCGGTCGCCCCCAGGTTGGCCGCCACCACCACCGTCATGCCCTCGCTGGAGCGGGCATAGCAGAGCACACTGGGATGGTTGCTCTCCAGCAGCTGGAAGTCTCCATGGCGCAGGGCCGGCAGGATCCGACGGCTGGTGAGCATGCGCTGGTGCCAGTTGATCAGAGAGCCGGACAGCTGCTGCTGCACGGCCACATTCACCACCCGGTAGTCGTAGCCGGGAGCAGTGATCGGAGGGAGCACCAGCAGGGGGTCAGGGGCGGTGGAGAACCCACCGTTGCGCTTCCCCGTCCAGGCCATGGGGGTGCGGTTGGCATCCCGATCCCGCAGGCCGGGCCAGTCGCCCATGCCGATTTCGTCGCCGTAGTAGAGGCAGGGCAGGCCCGGCAGGCTGTAGAGGAGTCCATGCAAAAGGGTGTTGGGCCGGGGGTCGCCGTTCAGCAGCGGTGCCAGCCGCCGGTTGATGCCCCAGTTCAACCAGTGCTCCCTGGCATTGGGAAACCCGGTGCGCACGGTTTCAACCACGGCGTTGTCCACCAGGTGGCCATCCCCCAGCCAGAGTTCGTCGTGGTTGCGCAGGGGCAGGGCCCAGCGGCAGCCCGGCACCATGGCCTGGGCATGCTCCAGGCAGCTGCGCAGTTCGGCACAGTCCCCATGGGCCACGGCGGCAAACAGATGGGCGGTGAGGGCGAAGTCGAAGGCGGCGTGGAGTTCGTCATCCGCCAGGTAGGGCGCCGATTCGTTCACCGGCTGGATGGCCTCGGCGATCAACAGCACGTCGCGGCCACAGCCGTCCACCCGGGCCCGCAGCCGCTTCAGAAAGGCATGGGTTTCCGGCAGACCCTCACAGCGGCTGCCCTCCCGCTCGAACAGAAAGGGGACCGCATCGAGCCGGAACCCGTCCACCCCCTGCCCCAGCCAGAAGTCCACCACTTCCAGCATCGCCTCCTGGACCGCCGGGTTGGCGTAGTTGAGGTCGGGCTGGTGGCGCAGAAAACGGTGCAGGTAGAACTGGCCGGCCACCGAATCCCACTCCCAGTTCGAGTCTTCGAAGTGGCGAAACAGCACTGGTGCTTCGGCATAGCCCTTGTCGTCGTCACGCCAGACGTAGAACTCCCGCTCACTGCTGCCGCTGGCGGCCCAGCGGGCCCGCTGAAACCAGGGATGCAACACACTGGTGTGGTTGAGCACCAGATCGAGAATCACCCGGATGCCATGGCCGTGGGCCCGCTCCAGCAGGGTGCTCAGATCCTCCAGGCTGCCCAGATCGGGATGGATGGCCGTGAAATCGGTGATGTCGTAGCCGCCGTCTTTGAGCGGAGAGGGGTAGATCGGCGTCAGCCAGATCGCATCCACGCCCAACCACTCCAGATAGGGCAGCTTGCTGGTGATGCCGTTCAGGTCGCCGATGCCGTCGCCATCGCCATCGGCAAAACTGCGGGGCATCAACTGATAGATCACGCACCCTTCCCACCAGTGGTGCGTTCGGTTGGTCATCGGCGGGCTGATCCCTTTTCTGATCAGGGTCAAAGCAGAAACCTAAGACCCTGCCCCTGGCCCAGATCGCCTGCGGCTCAGATGGCCCGCAGGGTGCCCAGCTGTTGTTCGGCCCAGTGCCGCACCGTGAACTTCTCCACGGCCTGAGTCATGGACTCCATCCGATCGCGCTGCTCCTGCTCCGGCATGCGCAGGGCCGAAGAAATGGCCTGGTCCATGCTGCGCAGGGAATAGGGATTGGTCAGAACGGCGTCCTCCAGTTCCACCGAGGCGCCGGTGAATTCCGAAAGCACCAGCACGCCACCCTGGCCCTGGCGAGCCGCCACGTATTCCTTGGCCACAAGGTTGAGACCATCCCGCAAGGGCGTGATCCAGCAGACATCCGCCTGGCTGAACCAGGCCACCAGCTCCTCATAGGGGGTGCGGCGGGTGGAGAGGCGCACGGGGGTCCAGTCGAGGCGGCCGAAGCGGCCGTTGATGCGACCCACGATCTCCTCCACTGAGCGTTGGATGTCTTCGTAGATGCGCATGCCGCTGGCGGCGGCCACACAGGCCAGGAATAACTCCACCTTCTCGTGCCACTCGGGCTCCTTCTCCAGCAGGCGCTCGTAGGCGAGCAGCATTTCCTCGTTGCCCTTGGTGTAATCCACCCGGGAGGCCGAGAGAATCAGCTTGCAATCCTTGTGCTGATCGGCGATCTGAGCTGCCATGCGCTGCACGTCTGCTGAGTTCTTCAGCTGACGGATCACCTCGGGGGAAGTTCCCACCGGGGAGGCCTGGATGTGCACGCGGCGATCCTTCGTCTGCAGCCAGGGCACCACGGATGGTTCGGAAAGGGCACTGCCGTAGCGGCGGAATTTGGTGGCGACCGGCACCGGATCGCCTCCTTCCACCCCGCGCAGATTCATGGCGGAGCGGGCGAAATTGTTGGCGTAGCGGGGGATATGGAACCCCACCAGATCACAACTCAGCAGACTGTCGAGGATCTCATCCCGCCAGGGCAGGATGCTGAACACGTCATTGGAGGGAAAGGGCGTGTGGTGGAAAAAAGCGATCCTCACATCCGGCCGCTGCTGGCGGATCAGGGCCGGAGTGAGCCAGAGGTTGTAATCATGAATCCAGATTGTGGCGCCGGGAGCGGCCTCTTCGCAGGCAGCCCGGGCAAAGGATCGATTCACCTCCTCAAAAATGGGCCAATCAGAATTATCGACACTGAAAAGGCCCGGGAAACTATGTAGAATCGGCCAGAATGATTCTTTGGACGTTACATGATAAAAACTGGATATCTGATCGGGGGTGAGTGGCAGTCTCCTGAGGGAGAATGGGCTTGGGGATGTGATGCTGAGCCGCTCGTCGCCGGTGGCCGATCCATCGGGATCTTCACGCCAGGAGATCCAGGTGCCGGAACGCTCTTCCTGAAAAAGATTACGTAGTGTGGGAATGATTCCATTGGGGCTTTTCTGGTCGACCCATTGGCGCTCACCGTCAGGCCCAATCTTTTCTTCATAGGGGGAGCGATGGTAAACAAGCACGAATTTGCTTGTTCCTAATTGATCAGCCTCAATGGGGGTGGGCTGCTGGGCAGGGATGGATATGGTCAAACCGGAGGCGTGGGGTAGGAGGACTGCGTTTTCTGCTTGGCTTGGCAATGTCAATGCAAATGGAAGGATTTGTTCATTAATATCAATCCAACCTAACATAATTTTTGCGGTGCTGTGAGTTTTTATCACTTAATCAAAACACATTTAAACATTGGCGACAGTCAATTCAGCAGCCAGGATCCATCGATGCCTGAGCTTGCACAGCGTTTCGGCCATCCCATCCCCTGAGTCCCGAGGGAAGGGGAAGAGGCTTGAAAGGCTGCAACGGCATGATCAAGGGCTAGACAAGCCTCCACCCGACCAACCCCACCACTCCATGCTGACTGTCTTCCATGCGCTTGAGGCGAGGGTGTCGGCTGCCATGGAGCGGGCCTTCCCCGAAGCCGCCACCGCCGCTCGACAGGCGGGAACCCCCCTGGATCCCCAGCTGACGCCGGCGTCCCGGCCGGAATTCGGGGACTTCCAGGCCAATGGTGCCCTGGCCCTGGCCAAACCCCTGAAGCAGCCCCCCCGCCAGATCGCCACCGCCATCAGCGAGGCACTGGCGACGGATGCCGCTTTCACAGAGTTGTGCCTGCCGCCGGAGATTGCCGGCCCAGGGTTCATCAACCTCACCCTGCGGCCGGAGGCCCTGGTGAAGCAGCTGGCCTCCAGGCTGCACGATCCCCGCCTCGGCGTGCCGAGCGTGACGGACGCGATGGGGGACGCCCAGCCGGTGATCGTGGATTTCTCCAGCCCCAACATCGCCAAGGAAATGCATGTGGGGCATCTGCGCTCCACGATCATCGGAGATGTGCTGGCCCGGGTGCTGGAGTTCCGCGGCTACCCGGTGTTGCGGCTGAACCACGTGGGGGACTGGGGCACCCAGTTCGGCATGTTGATCACCCACCTCAAACAGATGGCCCCCGAAGCGTTGCGCACGGCCGACGCTGTGGATCTGGGCGACCTGGTGACCTTCTACCGGCAGGCCAAGGGCCGCTTCGACGCCGAGGAATCGTTTCAACTCGCTTCGCGCCAGGAGGTGGTGAAACTGCAGGGGGGGGATGCCACCTCCCTGAAGGCCTGGGGTTTGCTGTGTCAGCAGTCGAGGCGGGAATTCCAGCGGATCTACGACCGGCTGGACATCCAGATCGATGAACGGGGCGAGTCGTTCTACAACCCCTATCTGGAAAGCGTGGTGCAGGACCTGGAGACCGCTGGCCTGCTGGTGACCGACGACGGCGCCCGGTGTGTCTTCCTCGAAGGGGTGACCGGCAAGGACGGCAAGCCCCTGCCGGTGATCGTGCAGAAACGGGATGGGGGCTTCAACTACGCCACCACCGATCTGGCGGCGATCCGCTACCGCTTTGCCGCGAAACCCAAAGGCGATGGGGCCGGGCGGGTGATCTACGTGACCGACGCCGGTCAGGCCTCCCACTTCGCTGGAGTCTTCCAGGTGGCCCGCAGGGCGGGCTGGATTCCCCAAGGTGCCCGGCTGGAGCACGTGCCGTTCGGTCTGGTGCAGGGGCCGGATGGAAAGAAACTCAAGACCCGCGCCGGCGACACGGTGCGACTGAAGGATCTGCTCGATGAGGCCGTGGAACGGGCCGAGGCCGACCTGCGCCGCCGCCTGCAGCAGGAGGAACGTCAGGAAGAGGAAGACTTCATTCAGCATGTGGCCGCCACCGTGGGTCTGGCGGCAGTGAAGTACGCCGACCTCAGCCAGAACCGCACCACGAATTACCAGTTCAGCTTTGACCGCATGCTGGCCCTGCAGGGAAACACAGCCCCCTATTTGCTGTATGCGGTGGTGCGGATCGCCGGGATTGCCCGCATGGGCAGAAAGGCTGATACCGGAGAAGCTGAACGGGCGGATGATTCCGATCCGCTGGTGTTGACCGAACCGCAGGAATGGGCGCTGGTGCGGCAGCTGTTGCAGTTCGATGCCGTGATCGCCGAGGTGGAGGAGGAACTCCTGCCCAACCGGCTCTGCACCTACCTGTTCGAGCTCAGCCAGATATTCAATCGCCTGTATGACCAGGTGCCGGTGTTGAAGGCAGAGGAACCGGCTCGCAGCTCCAGGCTGGCGCTCTGCCGGCTGACAGCCGATACCTTGAAACTGGGACTGGGCTTATTGGGGATTCCCAGCCTGGAGAGGATGTAGGGCGAAGTGTGGGCATTGACTGCCAGGGCGGTTATCGCTGCTGACGGGAGGGATAGGCGCTCCAGGCAAGGAGAACATAAATGAATGTGTATACAATTGCTGCAACGATGAGAATATTGCTGAAACCAAACTTATAGGTGGCTGTACCTACACCCAGAATGATTGCCACGAGCACCATGGTGGCAACTATTGGGGGGTGGCCATTTTGTGAGTGGTTATCTCGTGGGTGGCCATTGTAATCCACAAAGTACCAGCCAAGACGCACAGCAAGCCAAGCCAATGCTGCCGTCAACGGCATTTTATTGACGATTCTGATTATGCTGCGAAAAAGATAGTCAGCTTCATGCCTCTCGACATGCTGGAACGTGTTGGCAGCTGATTGCTGATCGTCTTTTTCTGAATATTTTTCTACATAGAGTAAACCGCCGTGTTGAAAGGCAAAGTCATGCACGACAGATGCTGTGAGCATCACTCCAAGCGGACGAAGCAAGCCAAAGCTTAGAAAGCTGATGACCCATGGCGAGGGAACGGAGGCGCCGTCGAGAATGGTTTTTGCGGCGTGCTCAGAAGAGTCATTTTGGTTGGAAAAGGCCACTGGAATCACAACTGTTCCATTGAGTCTCTTCAGATTCCCGTCAATAGTTGGACCATTGAACTCGATCGTAATTTTCCAGTCTTCACTTAGCTCAAAGAGACGTCGTGAACTTGCCCCCCGCAAAGGAGCCAAAAACCCCTCTTTGTGAGTATCGAGAGGCACTGGAATCAAGGTGGGAAGTGATCTGAAGCTGAATGAAATTCCCAGACTTTCATCCCTGTAGGTGCAGAGACCATCAGCATCGCAGACTTTGGAGTAGGGATCAGCTATTCCATTCAACAGCCTGGCTATCATCCTCCCTGGCCGGCCGGCGCCACTGTGGCCAATTTCTTGATTCATCGCTCCAATCCTTTTCATTCAGATGAAATGTGGAAATCTAAATTAACAATCACCTTGATGCTTGAGAAGCCAGAATTGGATTCACAGTTCTTCCAGATACTGAGCCAGTTGCGCCAACCAGTTGCGCCAAGAGTCACAAAACAAACCTATGGCATTCGATGGATTCGAGCCAGCCCGAACCATCAGGCGGGCTCCCCCTCCACCCAGAGCCTTACCCCATTGTTCGTCCGGCACTCCTGCGGTTCGAGCACGTCGCGTTCCGGATTCACCAGCACCAGCAGGTCGTGCCGGCCCGGGGGCAGCGGCAGGGGCAGCCGACAATCCTGGCTGGCACCCACGGCGAGCCAGGGCAGTCGCAGCGCGGCGGCACCATCGCTGAGACACACGTAGGGGAAGTGGCCGCTGCCGTCGCCCGGCCGCAGCTCACGGATGGCGCCATCGCTGGCCTGGCATTTCCACAAGCGGGTGCGACAGCCAGCGTTGCCATGACGGCCTGAGCACGGAGAGCACTGCACCAGGATGGGCAAGCACAGCCATGCAGGAGAGACACGGTTCAGGCAGCCAAGGGGACAGCCCCTTCACACCCCCACCACAGACCATGGCCGCCTCAGCCCGGCGCATCCTCTTTCTCCCCCCATTCCGTCCTGTCCTCCAGGGATGGCTCAGCACGGCCTGGATGGGTGGTGGCTCTGGCGACCGCCTGCATCACCATCTCGGTCTGCCGAACTTGTTCTGCCGATCTCGGTCTCAGAATCGTGGTCCTTGGCGTCTGTCTCCGCCCAGGTGCCGCACAATGGTGAAACGGCTTCATACGGTTTCTCGATGCATCACGCCTTCCGGGCCAGATCCCTGGCCCTTCTCGCCGGCGCCTCTGCCCTGGCCCTGCTGCTGGATCAGCCGGCCCAGGCCCATGGCATCAGCGACGTCGGCGCCGCCGCCGGCTTCCTGCACCCGATCTCAGCGGCCGACCACCTGTTGCTGTTGATCGGCGTGGGTGCGGCCGCCGCCTGCGTTTCCTCCCAGTTACTGGGCTGGGGTCTGGCCGGCGCCATCGCCGGGGGGATGTTCGGGGCGCTGGGCGGCTCCCTGCCGGCCCAGGAGTTGCTGGCCGCCCTGGCGATCACGGCGGTGGCGGGCCTGGTGCTGCTCAGCGTCAGCTCGAAACCGGCGCCCGGATTGGGCTTCTGTGCCGGCGTGGTGGCCGCTGCGGTGGGGGTTCACGCCATGCTTCACGGCCTGGAGGCCCCGGCCGGCGGCGATGCCGCCCTGTGGTGGCTGGGGGCTGGGGCCAGCTCGGTGCTGGTGAGCAGCGCCAGCTTCCTGCTGCTGCGCCGCCTGCCGATGGCCTGGACCGCCGGGGTGGCCCTGCTGATTGCCCTGGCGGGCGGTGTGGTGGCCCTCGGGCCGATCGGGCTGCTGGCCCGTTGATCAGCACGGTCGACCTGAACCGGCTCCCAGCCGCGAAAACTCTGCAACCACCGGCAAGCCAGAGGTGAGTGTGGAACGCTTGGCCACCGCCTGGGCCCTGTTCCAGGCTCTGCTGGTGGAAGCGATGCCGTTTCTGTTGATCGGCGTGCTCATCTCCGCCGCCGCCCGTTGGCTCAGCCCGGGCGGCCGCTGGGTGAGGAACTTGCCCGCCCACCCCCTGCTGGGCCCCCTCACCGGGGCGGCCCTGGGTTTTGCCTTACCCGCCTGCGAGTGCGGCAATGTGCCGGTGAGCCGCCGGCTGCTGGCGGCCGGCGCTCCGCTTGGCACGGCCCTGGGCTTCCTGTTTGCCGCGCCGGTGCTGAACCCGATCGTGCTGGCCAGCACCTGGGCCGCCTTCCCCGATCAACCCTGGTTGCTGGCGGCCCGTCCCCTGGGTGCCCTGCTGATCTCCCTCGGTCTGGCCACCCTGCTGCGGCGGTTGCCGGAAGGGCAGCTGCTCACGGCCGATCTGCTGGAGGAACGCCGCATGAACCAGCCCCTGGAACGGGTGAGCCTGCTGGAGCGGCGGGGCGGCCTGATCGGGGCGCCGCAAGGGAGTCCGGGGGTCACACCGCTGCCCGTGCAGCCCGCCCGGACCCCGCTGCGGGAGGTGCTGGGCCACGCCACGGGTGAATTTCTCGATCTCGCCCTGCTGCTGGTGATGGGCTGCGCGATCGCGGCCCTGGTGCAGACCCTGGTGCCCCGGGCCTGGTTGCTGGCCGTAGGGGGCGCCCCGACCCTCTCGATTCTCAGCCTGATGCTGCTCAGCCTGGTGGTGTCGGTCTGCTCCAGCGTGGATGCGTTCCTGGCGCTCGGATTCGCCGCCCAGGTGACCCCGGGGGCCGTGCTGGCGTTTCTGCTGCTCGGCCCGGTGATCGACCTGAAGCTGATCGGGCTGTTCGGGATCCTGTTCCAACCCAGGGCGATCCTGGTGACGGCCGCGGGGGCGGGGCTGCTGGTGCTGGTGATCGGCCAGTGGGTCAACCTGTGGCTGCTCTGACCATGTGGCGAGCCCTTTCCCTTGCCCTCTGGGGCAGTGTGCTGCTGCAGAGCGCCATCAGCGGTCGTCTCGATCTGCTGCTGCGCGCCGTGTTCCATCCTTTGGTCTGGATCAGTGGAGGCGTGCTGCTGCTGCTGGCTGCCGTGGAGCTGCGGGCCGCCGCCTCCCGCGCTCCCCGGCGCTCCAGCCCCGGCCCGCGGGTGCTGCTGCTCAGCTGCGCCATCGCCGTGCTGGTGCTGGCCCAGCCGCCCCGCCCTTCCTTCGCTGATCTGGCCTCCAATCGGGATTCGAACCTGCTGGAGGAGCCCGCCCTCAGCTTCGTGTCACCGCCGGCCCAGCGCAGCCTCACCGACTGGGTCCGGTTGCTGCGCAGCGAGCCCGACCCGAGCCTCCATGCCGGCGGTGCGGTACGGATCAGCGGCTTCGTTCTGCCCGTGGAAGGGGATCGGCCCCAGCTGGCCCGCCTGATCGTGCGCTGTTGCCTGGTGGATGCCAGCCCGGTTGGCCTGCCGGTGCGCTGGCCGGAGGGCGGGCCGGAGCCGCAGGCCGATCGCTGGCTGGCCGTCGAGGGGGTGATGGGTACCGAAACCTGGAAGGGCCAGCCCCGCAACCTGGTGATCGCGCGAACCGTGCGGCCGATCCCCAGACCGCGGCGCCCCCTGGAACCATGACCCGGGTTGATTCCCGCAGCAGGGTGGCGTCCTGGAGAAGGCTGGCACCAGCGCTGACGGCGGGCCTGGTGCTCGCCCTGGTGCAGCAGCTTCTGCTGGTGAATCGTCCCCCCCGATTGCTGGCCCTGGAGCAGGCTGCCGCCAGCTCCGGGCCCGCCGCCCTGAGCCTCCGGTTCAGCCGGCCCATGGATCGCCTCAGCGTGGAGAAGGGCACGGCCCTCAACCCCGATCTCCGCTTCACCGTTCAGGGTGAACACAATCCCCTGCTGCTGCTGCCGGAGGCGGGGCAGCGGATCGTGGGGCCGGTGGCCGTGCGGCTGGCGGGGCGTGACCGGCGGGGGCTGGCCCTGCGAGAACGCCTCTGGCACTGGGATCCGCGCCCCCTGCTGGTGGCGGTGGTGCCCGTACCGGGAGGGGAGCAGCTGCAGCTGCGCCAGCCGGACGGCCGCTGGAGCCCGTTGTCACCCGTCTGGGCGGAGATCCCGGAGTTGGTCCCCCTGGGGGATGGGTCCGGGGTGGGGCTGGTCAGCCGGAATGGGTCCGGGGCCCATCAGGTGTGGCGGCTGAGCCTGGATCGGGATCCCCTGGGCCGCAACGTCCAGGATCTGGATGAGGTGCGCGGCAGACGGCTGGAGCGCTTCGATCGCAGGGCGTTGCTGTTCGCCCATCTCAGCACCAACCGCTTCGGGGATCTGCTGGTGCAATCCGGTGGAACCAGGCCCGAGAGTGACCGGGTGGTGATCTGGAGGCGCGATGGCAGCCGCCAGCAGCTCGATCTGGACCCGGCGGGTCCGGTCTCCCTGCTGCCCCAGGGGGGAGCGGCGATCGTGCCCGAACGGGACGGACTGTCGCTGCGCTCCCTGCCACCGAGGCAACCCCTGCGCCAGATCCTGCCCGGCAGCCGCGACCTGAGCAGCTTCTGCCCGGTGGCCGGTCGCGCCCTGCTGCTGCGCCACTGGCCCGACTTCCGCCGCTCCCTCGAGATCGTGGAACCCGGCCAGGCACCCCGGCCGCTCTGGATCGGCGAGGAGGCCCTGGTGGCCAGCGCCTGCTCCCGGGGGGGAGAGCGGATCTGGGCACTGCTGATCGAAGGAATCGGCCAGCCCAGGCTCACCGTGCTGGCCCTGGATCGGCAGGGCCGGGAGCTGGGACGGCAGCGGTTGGAGGGATGGGAGCTGGAACCGGGCACCGGCCTCCACTACGACCCGACCGGCGACAGGCTGCTGCTGGCCCTGCGGCCCCTGCCCCCGCCTGGATCGGAACCGGAGTTCAGTGCCTCGCAGGCTTCCGGCCTGTTGCCGAGTCCCCAGGCCCGTCCAGCCCTGATCGATGCCGAAACCCTCCAGCTCACCCTGCTGAAGCGACCCGTGCGGCGCGTGCGCTGGCTGCCGGCCGGATGAGGCCGAGGCTGCATCCAAACGCCATGACCACCGCGGCTGCTGCCCAATGGGCAGGCCGTGGAGATCTGGCCTGCTGATCAGGGCGAGCCAGCTCGCATCGCGCCGGCAAACCGGCTTGAGGGCGGCGTCCTTGTCCCCGGCCTGGTGATCGAACTGGCGGAGATCTGGGCCGTGTGGTCCATGCTGCTGCCCTTCACGGCGAGGGCAGGAAGTTCAACGTTTCGGTTCTGCCAACAACAGCGCAAAGACACCTCAGTAGCGAGAACGCAACTGGGCGATCAGCAGCGAATTCCCTTCAACTTGGTCCACCATGCGATGCTCTCCAGGGGTCGGTCTTGACCAGGAGTCCACCAAGGCATGAGGCCATGGCTCGTGTTTGCCTTTTCCCGTGGTAAGCCCGTCGGCGGTACCCCTGTCTGGAAAAACGACATCTCACCCGTTCGGCCACACCGCCAGCAAACACTGGCCAGCCGAGGCGCCTGGTGCGGTTAGGGGCCTCCACTGTTCAGGAGCCAGGTTTGATGGTTTCAGCGGCGCCTTCCACCCCCTCCTTGATGGTCTCCGCTCCCTCCTTGATGGCCTTTGTTCCCTCCTTGATGGCCTCTGCCGGAGCATTGATCATCTTCTGCTGGGTGTTTGACCAGATATTGACCGCCCAGATGGCTCCACCGGCCAGGATCACGGCGGCGATCACCAGGCCGATGGCGGTGCCGTTCCCGCCCTGCTGCACCACGATCGGCTGCTGATTTCTCTGGGGATCCTGCTGGGGGTTCTGGTCTGGAGATTGGCTCATGACGATGTAAGTGTGGATGAAGATGCGAAAACGATTGATGCAGCTTTTTTTGAAGGATTACTTGCGCGTGATGATGATATAGATGGCATGGATGATGGCCACTGGCCACATCACTCCCATCAAGGGCAGGCCCAGGGCGCCGAAGCTCAGCAGCCAGAAGAGAAGATTCAGCCAGAAGGCACCAGTGAACCCCACCTGGGTGGCTACGGCCAGTGGTGGCAGGATGAAGGCAAGGATGATGCGGAAAATGTCGCCAACTGTCACAGAAACCTCGCAGGCTGAGCAGGCAGATAGTAAATCGTTGCTATTAAAGATTAGAGCTGAGTGTGGTCGATTTTTGCGTTTCTCAATCTTATCAACAACCTCAGATTTAGCCAACAGCTGGGAACCTTCTGGTCAGGGCCCTGCAGCTGGGGCAGGGTTGGCAGTGCTGGGGCCGTTGCCGAAACCTCCATCTCCCTGCCCTGTTCGGTGGCCTTCTCTTCCACGCACGCGGTGCAGCCGTGGGCGGGGGCCAAGGGTGCACACCCAGCGCGGCGGGCCATCCGTCACGGCGGCGATCGAAACGCCCGCAGGAACCTCCAGGCCCACAGCACGGGCCAGATCAGCAGCTGATCGACGCGGAGGTTGGCCTCCTTGGTCCTCAGCTGCACCAGCCATTCCCAGGCGGCATCAGTCACTGGCCCGGCGGAAGGACGGCCCCGGGCTAACGAGCGACAGGGAACACTCCTTCTGAGCATGTGTGCCGGGTCCCATGCAAGCGAACGGTGCACATTCTTCCTTCCATTTCTCTAACTTATAGATAACGATCATTTATGCTGAATCAGGCCAGCCACGGCTGACGCCATCCTCAGGCTCTGGACCGATAGCGGAATGGGATGCAGGTGTAGCCGAAATCAGAGAATGTGGCCATACTCTGAAAAAAGGCTAAGGAGAAGCAGCCATGGAGCGTGTCCTGGTGGCGCTGGTCGGGGGATTGAGCAATGGCTACGTCGGTGAGGGAATGAAGTGGCAGCGGCCAGATACCTGGCGCCGCATGCCGGCGACGGTGTGGCCAGAACGATTCGCGAAGCAATCAGAAATCCGGACGATCAAGAATATCGAGATTGCCCTCCGTGACGAGCTGCGCAAGCGAATGCCGGACTCCGAAATCACCTTTCTGCCGATCAGCTTTCACGGTCAGTTCAGTCTGGGTGCACTGAACCGGCATTGCCCGATTGAGCTGGCCAAACAGATCAGCACGCAGATCGAAGGAACGTAGAGAACTCTCAGCAAGGATGCCCACGTCAGCGTGGTACTGCTGAGCTTCAGCGCAGGAGCTCTGCTGGCCCGTCGGGCCATGGTGGTGGGATTGGAATCCGACGCGGGGCTGGCGGATTCCAGGAGGTGGCCGGAGGCGGTAACAACAGAGGTGATCCTCTCCGGCATCACCAAGGGCTGGCAGTTCACCACTGCAGTGCCTGCACCGCTTCGCTTCTTCGGGCAAGCCGTGCGCTTTCTGGCCCCCCTGGATCTGCTGATCTGGAAGCTCTACCGGGGCTCACCCTTCGTGGTCAACACACGCCTGGCCTATGCCAGGGCCTTCTCCGCTGCTGTTGACCTTTCGCCACCCCATGGGGCAGCCAGCCGGCAGCAGCACCGAACCATATTTCTCCTGGGTTCCCAGGATGAATTCGTCACCCCCAGTGATTGTCTCGACCTCGATCCAGCAGCGGATTCCCATTACCTGGAGATCCCCCATACCACCCATGTAGAAATGCTCAATCAGGCTGGTGAGACGAAAGGGCGGGAAGATGAGAGGAAAGGGTTGGTTCCACGGCTGATTGCCGAGGCAATGGCCCCGGGCAGGAATGGAAATGGCTCAGCCAGCTATACCGAAGAATGGAAGACCTATGCCGCAGTTCTGAGTGATATCGATGATTATCTGAATCCCCTCGACCTCAAGGACGACTAACTACCTGATCAGAATGTGAAGCATGTGGTGATTGTGATGCATGGCATCCGAGACGATGGCTTCTGGGCCAAGAGGATTTCGCGAGAGATCAAAACTCTTTACCGCTCCAGACATCCTGGCGACAGCACAAGGAGCCTGCGCACCGTCACCCCTTCCTATGGGTTTTTCAGAATGTGGGATTTTCTGTTCCCCGGAGGCCGCACAAAGGCCCTGTACTGGTTTCTGGATATGTATGCCAACATCCGCAGGCTGTATCCATCAGCCACCAGGATCGACCTGATTGCCCATAGCAACGGCACCTATCTCGGCGCCCAGGCACTGCGGGACTGTGAGGAGGTCGTTTTCCGCCGCATGCTGTTTGCCGGCAGCGTGGTCCGCCGTGACTTCTGGATGAAACCCATCAAACGATTGCCGCAGCGGCTCAAGGCCTTTCACAACTTCATCGGCAGGGAAGATCTGATCGTGGCCCTGTTGCCGGGCGCGATGGAGACCATTCCGATCCTCAATACCATTCTCAACGTCGGCGGCGCCGGTGCCTTCGGATTTCACCAGTTGCCACCGTCAGGCAGCCAGCGGATGATTCGCGGCGGACATGGCGCTGCGATTCAGGAGGATTGCTGGAAGGCGATCGCCAGCTTCATCGTCGAAGAGGACAACGAGGCCATGGGTGATCAGGTCAGCATGGAGACGATTCTTGAGCCATTGGCTCTTCAGGATCCACACCATCCTCTGCAGAAGGTTTCCCGCGGCTTGCCGGCCAGCCTGATCCTCGGCCTGCTTCGCATCAGCATCGGAGCATTGATCGTGCCTGTCCTGCTCTTTCTGCTCCTGTTTCCCCTCTGGTATCCCTTCCTTCTGCTCAAAGGTTCTGTCCCGGCTTTCACCCTCCCGGGTGTGGGCGCCTTTCCCCTGATGATCCCGGCACTGCTCTACGCCATTCTGATCGCGCTCGTCTGGATCCTGCGCAACGCACTTCGCTATCTGTAAAAGCTATCTGTAAAAGCTATCTGTGAAACCGATATGTGAAATCCATCTGTGAAATCCATCTGGAGCTCTGACCGAATCAACGGCAGCACCTCCGCCCCGCACCTCCCCCGGCCCAGCGGACTGCCTGGCTGACAATGGAGGCCTTCCTCAGCGGCGGGCCAGGGAGCTCAACGGCAGCAGCAGCATGCTCAGCACCCCGATCAGGGGGCCGGGGGGGAGGTTGACGGCGGGCTGGATGGCCAGCAGGAAGCCCGTCCCCGCCAGGGCCATGCCGATGGCGGCAGCTCGCCGCAGGGCTTGCCGCAGGCTGGTGGCGCCGTTCAGGGCCAGCAGGGCGGGGGCACCCATCAGGGCGATCACCAGCACCACCCCCACCGCCGTCATGGCACTCACCACCGTGAAGGCGGTCACCAGGGTGACCAGCAGCCGCATGGCCCGCACCGGCAGCCCGGCGCTGGCGGCGCCGAGGGGATCCACCCCGAGGAAGACCAGTTCGCGATAGCGCAAGGCCAGCAAGGCCAGCACCGCGGCCAGGGCCAGCAGGGTGCGAACCAGGTCGGCGGAAGAGGCGGCGAGCAGATCCCCGAACAACACGGCCTCCAGATCCACCCGGATCCCCAGCAGGGGGATCAACAGCACCCCCAGCCCCAGAAACCCCGCCAGCACCGTGTTCAGCACGGCGTCATCGCCGCCGCCGGAGCCCCGCTCCCCACCGCTGAGCCGCTCCGCCAGCAGGGCTCCGGCCAGGCCACTGACCACACCACCCAGGCCGGGATCGATGCCCATCGCCACCGCCAGGGCCAGGCCGGGCAGGACGGCGTGGGAGATCAGATTGGCCTGGAACAGCCTTTTCTGCACCAGCAGCAGGGTGCCAGCCAGGGCGCTGACCAAGCCGCAGAGCAAGGCCATCACCAGGGGAAGCAGCCACCAGAGCTCCGTCATGGTCTGCAGTCAGCCACAGTGATGGTTGCCCACGCGCAGATCCCCCAGGGCGTGGCGCACCTCGGCGGGGCGTCCATCGGCCAGCAGGTGCCGGTCGATCACCAGCACCCGGTCGTAGGCGTCCAGGTCCTTGCCCCAGTCATGGCTGCTCACCAGCAAGGTGTATCCGGAATCCCGCAACTGGGCCATCACGCCCAGCAGCTGGGTGCGGGAGGGGGGATCGATGGCGGCACAGGGCTCATCGAGCAACAGCACCCGGGCCGGCTGCACCAGGGTGCGGGCCAGCAGGGCCCGCTGCTGCTGACCACCCGACAGCTGATCGAGCCGCCGCTCCGCCAGCCCATCCAGTCCTACCCGCTGCAGGGCGGCATCCACCGCACAACAGCCGGGGTGGGCGGCCGCCAGGCGGCCAAGACCGACCAGATCGCGCACGTTGATCGGGAAGTGCCAGGCGATCTCGCCGCGCTGGGGCATCAGGGCCAGCCGGCGGCGGGCCAGGCGCGGGGTGAGGAGCTCCCCATCGAGGCGGATCTCGCCGGTCTCCAGGGGCAGCTGGCCCTCGATCGCCTGCAACAACGTGCTTTTACCCGCTCCGTTGGGGCCCACCAGGGCTGTGAGACTGCCCGGCTCCAAAGCGAAGTGGATGCCATGAAGGGCCCGTTCACCTCCCCGGCGAACGCTCAGATCGTGGACCTCCAGAGCCAACGGCAGAGAGGCCTGAGCATGGGGCAGGGTACCGAGGGGCGCGACTGGAGTAGTCAGGAATCGAGAGTGAGAATTGTTATCATTTTGATTCTACGCCAAATTGTCTGCGGCAAACTGGCTGTTCGTTCGGTTCCCCTGGAGTTGTCCACTCCTGGCCACCGGTCTTGCTTTGGCTGAAAGGGGTTGCGGCTGAAACGGGCTCCACTCCGCCCGTTCCGACCATGGCCACACCCACCACACCCATCACGTCCATCACGTCCACGACGACCACGGGGAGCACGTTTCGCACGTCGGGCACACCCTCCGCCATGCCATCGCCTTGGTGAGGATGATCGCCGACCGTTTCGCGGCCCTGGCCTCGGTACCCCGACCTGGCAGCCTCAGCCCGGATCGAGGGGCGGGCAGCGGCGATGGGTGCGGTGCTCAAATCCTCCGGAGACGCTTTGCCATCTGTCGGTTTTTGATCGTGTGGTCTGGAATGACAAAACGGGTCTCACGCAGATGGCTTTTCCCAATGTGAAATTCTTGTTAGAGATTCAGGTTTGTCGGTATTGGGCGTACCTCTTCTGGTGAGCAGTACCATTCAGATCAAAGCCTGGAATCTGCACCGCAATCTCGATGAGAACGTGGTCGTTTGATTGAGGCTGAAGCCATTCAGTCTCTGCAATGAGAGGCTAAAGACTGACAGAATCTACTGATAAGGAAGTCCCACCCATTGGCCGCAGATGCACTTCCATGGCTAGTTTTCAGCCGTCACCTTGTGACTGCTGATTGATGGGTTTCCCCTTCCCCCATGGCGTCACGTCCTACCTGTCCGGGGGGCTTCTGCTCGGGCTGGGGCTGATGGTCACCTATCTCACCCTCGGTGTCAAAGCCGGAGCCAGTTCCTTCCTGAGCTCCACCCTCACCTATGTCACGCCCCTCAGGGCTGAGCGGAGTTCGAGCCAGTGGCGGCTGCTGTTCGCCCTTGGGCTGGTGCTCGGCGCCTGGCTGTTCGCCTCAACTCACCAGGAGTTCTTCACCACCACGGTGAGCGGATGGCGCCTGGCGCTGGGGGGACTGCTGGTGGGCTTCGGCACCCGGCTCTCTTCCGGCTGCACGTCCGGCCATGGCATCTGTGGGGTGGCCTCGTTTTCGAAGGCCTCGCTGCTGGGGCTGCCCTTCTCCCAGGAGGTGAAGCGGATGCTGCCCGGCACGGTGCCCGGTGCGGTGATCTTCGGTGTGGGCTGGGGCCTATCTGCAGGGACGGTTGGCCGAGGGCCCACCGGGGCCAGCGAAACTCCAGGTCGGCCCTCAACAAGCCCACCATCACCCCCCCGTCAGCCGTCCGGCTCCCGAACCTGAATGGGGGACTGACGCAGCAGCCGCTGCAGCTGGCGACTCTCCAGCTCCAGCACCCGTCGAGCGAAATCGGGATCCTTCTGCAGCACCGCATCGAAGCCATCCACCGGCACGGCCAGCAATCGGGTTCCATCCTCATCAGCCACGATCGTGCTTTCGGAGCTGCTGTGGCTGAGCACCTCCAGTTCGTCGAGCACCCGGCCGGGGAGGAGTTTCTCCGTTGTTCCTTGCTCACCCTGGCGATGAACCACGCTGGCTGATCCCTCGATCAACAGCAGCAGCTCCCGGCAGGTGTCACCCGCCTCCGTGATCACGTCGCCGTCGGCATAACGCCTCACTTCGGCGCATTGGGCCAGGGCGTTGAGGGTATCGCTGTCGGTTCGGGCGAAGAAGTCGCTGGTGGCGAGGAACACCCGTTTCTCCAGTTCTGGACAAGCGGCCAACTCGGGCCATCCCTGCATGGTTAGGAGTGCCTCGGACGTATGGGCCAGCAGGGGAGGGGACTCCCTTTCGTGGATCCGGCCAGCCAGGGCCTGCCCCTGGCTGGCATCGAGACAGGCGACAAGGAAGAGGGCCGAGGAGGCCAGGATCGGATTGGGATCGGCCACCAGGGTGGTGAGGAAGGCGAGCGTTTCCTGGGCGGGCAAGAGCAGCGAGCAGGAAGGGGGCCGCGGGCCCGGTTTGCGCAGGGCCTGGATCACATCGGGTGGCAGGCGCTTCTGCCAGCCCTCCTGCTCCAGGATCTCCTGCAACGACAAAGGAGAGATCTCCTGCAGCCGTTCCACCAGGCCGGATGCGGCGGGCTCGCGCTGGAGGGTGGCCAGACAGCCCAGGATGGCCCTCATGATCAGTTCCTTGCGGTGCTGCAGCCGGTCGTCGAGCAGAGCCAGCACCAGGTGATGGCGCCTCAGAGAGGGCTGATGCAGGGCCCGGTAGCCATCCACCAGTGTGCTGAGACGCGTCAGCAGCTCCTCCGCTTTGCGCTGGGCGCTGACGGTGGCGGAGAGATCCGCCTCCACCAGGGATTCTTCCCATGGCGTGATGCCGTACTCCTGGCGCAGGGAGCGATGGGTTGAGGCCAACGTGTCGGCCCCGGCGACCCCGGGCCGACGCAATTCCATCAGCCGTTCAAGCGATCTGCGGTAGCCGCTCAAGCGGATCTGATCCTCCAGGCTGCGGCGCCGGTCTGGATCCAGCAGGGACGGATCCTCCACCCCCAGCTCCTCCAGCACTTTGCGGTGCTCGTCGTCGGAAATGCCGAGCGAGATGCGCATCTGCCGCAGCACCGCCAGGCTGCTGGAGATGTTGACGAAGCCCTCCTCGAGGGCCTCCTTCACCACACCTTTGTAGGCCTCGAGCCGTTTCTGACCGGTGAATCCAGGCAGCACCTTGGCCAGCACATAGACCTCATCCGTGCCCAGGTCCTGCAGGGAACGGCCGTCCAGAAAGCTGCCCACGTCGAGATTGAGCCGGCTGAGCTGCTTGCGGAACCGTTCGGCCAGATTCTCGCGGCCGTACAGCGCTGGGGAGCGTCCCCAGGCGCGGCTCAGCCAGAAGGCGCTGAGCGTCACCAGGGCTCCGTCGTAAATGATCTGCAGCCAGGTGGGCAGCAAGCGGATCAAGGGACGAGCGGCAAACAGGAAGAAGAAGTTGAACACCAGAAAGGTGGCCACCACAAAGACACGGTGCCGAATCCGGTCCCGATCAGGGGAACCCCCTTTGCGGCGCACCCGGGTGCGCGCGGCCGACTCGATCCCCCGCCCCGTCAGCACCCCCAGCCAGGTGAAGCCCCCCAGCACCAGGGGCACCGCCACCAGGCGCGGAATGGCGATGGCCTGACCGAACAGATAAAGCCCTGGCCGCAGCAACAGGGCCAGCTGATCGCTCTGGTGTTGCCAGAGTCCGGAGAAGTAGTACTCCCAGTTGCCGGCATAGAGGTAGTAGTAGAGGAAATAGCCCACCACCAGACCCACGTAGCCATAACGGTCGAAGGCGAAGCCAGGTGTGGGGATCTTTGCCCAGTACATGCGTTCGGAATCGATGTCGACGCAGGGTTGCTGGCAGGCCACACAGGCGCTCTGCTCGGATCCATCGGCGAGCACGGTGCGGCACATCGACTGGGTGATCGGACCGGGTGCCATCTGGGCCTTGCTGCCCAGCAATCCGCTGGGGGTGGAGTAGATGTTCTGCACCGGTGCCATCGGGCAGAAGTACTGACACCAGCTCTTGCCCCCATACAACCAACCCACGGCAATCGCAGCGATGATGGTGAACGTCAACCAGCCGAACAGCACCAGACGATCGGCATTGAAGAACAGAATGCGGCCGCAGAGGCCTGTAAACAGCCAGCCGAACTGCAGACTGGAGTAGTGCTTCCCAAGCCATGAATCAGCCGGAACCTTGGCAAGTTGCGTGCGCTGGGCTCCGGTTTTCGGATTCACCCGCACGATCTGGCGCTGCAGCCCAAGGGCCCGGGGAATCTGGGAGAGAAAGGAGAGGGGACAGATGCGTCGCCAGAGTTCATGGCCGAACACCAGCAGGATGAAGATGCCCGAGGGAACGACAGCGCCCCAGAACACCGTGGTGCCCAGGGGATAGGGCGTGACGGGCAGACAGGTCCCCTGCACCTGCACGCAGGTGTCGCTGATCCGCAGCGGGCTCCAGGGATGATCCGGCGCCGTGAATCGAGGCGTGAAGGGGTCATAGAGCAGCGAGGCGATGATCACCACCCAGCCGGTGGTGAGCACCCAGCGCACCGCATGCATTCGCTGTTCTGATACCAAAATGGTCCGTCAGCCGTGACGGCGCTGACCCTAGCGGTGGTGGGGTTGGGTATCCACAGGGTTCTGAAGGTGATGCCTATGGCTTCGATCGTCAGACCGGCTCGCCCCTCTGCCCCCGGAGGAACTCGATGCCACTGAAGGTGCAGAGCTGATCGGTGCGAAGCTCCGTAGGGATTTTGGCCAATGTGAACTCCCGCAGCGCCCCAAGGGCAACGCCAATGAGCAGCAGGGCATCCACGCCAGAACGTATCGGATCAAGGGGATGTCTTCCTGCGCGGTGTCGGGAAGTGAGCCGCCCTTGATCGGGGGATCCCCAGGCTGCCGCTGTCTAGTCTCCCCCGTAACTGATTGAGGGAAAGATGGCCGAATCACTGATGAAGGATCCAACCGGTGGCTCCTCCCTGCAGGTGATCGAGGCCGTGAAACAGGGCTGGCAGGCCTTTGCCCGGGCCCCCTGGGTGTTCATCGGCTTCACCTTGATCGCCGGGGTACTGAGCATCATCTGTTCCCTGATTCAGGGCCAGATCGACGTTGACGACGCCAGCCCGGTGACCGGAGTCCAGCTGATCAGGGCGCTGATCGGTGCGGTGCTCAGCGTGCTGGTGAACCTGTGGAGCACCACGGGCATGGTACGAGGCGCCTGGGTGGCTCTCGGCGGTGGCCGTCCAGTCCTGGGCACCTTCACCCGCTGGGACGGTCAGGCCAACTGGCGGTTGCTGCGCAATGGGATAGTGCTGGGGCTTCTGTTCGCTGCGATTCTGCTGGTGGCCGCCCTGGTGGGGATGGGTGCCGCTCTGCTCAACCAGTTCCTGGCGCTGCTGCCCTTCCTGGCAGCCCTGGTGGTGGTGATCTACCTGGCGGTGAACCAGAAGTTTCTGACCCAGATTGCCCTGCTGGAAGGCGCGGGACCGGTGGCCTCAATCGCCCGCGGCCGCGTCCTGATCGATCCCCAGTGGGGCTCGGTTCTGCTCCTGACCCTGCTGGAATTCGCCATCGTCCTGCTGGGTCTGCTGGCTTGCCTGGTGGGGCTGCTGGTGGCGGTTCCCGTGGTGATGTGCGTCAGCACCGCCGCCTACCGCCAGGTGTTCGGCACCGAAGACCTCACCGGATTGCTGGACGAGCCGGGCGCCTGAGCAACCAGAGGTGTGGTCAGAGGGAATTCACGAAGGCCACCAGATCGTTTCGAGCCGTCGCCTTCATTGCGGCCACCCGCTGGCGCGACTCCAGGGCCTCACCGCCGTGCCACAGGATCGCCTCCAGCACACCATCGGCGCGGCCATCGTGCAGCAGCCGCTGGTGGCCGTTCACCTCGGGGATCAGCCCCACCCCCCACAACGGCGGTGTCTTCCACTGCTGTCCATTCGCCTGGCCGTCGGGCCGGCCATCGGCCAGCTCGTCGCCCAGGTCATGCAGCAGCAGGTCGGTGAAGGGCCAGATCCGCTGGCCTTCCAGCCGGGGACTGCTGAAGGCGGGAAGGGGTGGCCGCCCGGTGCGATAGGAGGGCACATGGCAGCTGGCGCATCCCGGCCCCCCGGGCGGCGGCGGCAAGGCAATCGGCCTGGGCCTGGGTGCAGGCTTCCTTTGGGAAACGGCTGGAGGTGATGCCGATGTCGCCCAGGAAGGCGCCGGCGCTCTGGTGGGCCAGGGTGGCCACGTTGGCCTTCCAGCCGAACCGCCCGATCATGGTCCTGCCGGTGTAGGCGTCCCAGACGCGATTGGCCTGCCCCTTCACCGGCCCCGGGCGGACCGCCTGCCGCTGCACCTTGGCCAGGATCTGCCACTCAGGGATGGCCTCGATCAGCCCCACCCCCGCCAGCTGGGGCGCGATGCGCGGCGACATCTGCGCCTGGGGATCCAGGGGCCGTAGGCCAGGTCGGTGAGGCGGTAGCGGGGTTGCCGCAGGGTGTAAGGGGTGCCGTCAGCAAGCCGGCGCTGCAGCTCCTGATGCTCGATCGTCACCGTTCCCTCCGGCTGCACGCCCCGCAGGGCAGCGTTGCTGAACTGATCGCCGTAGCGGGGTTCGGGCACCACCCCGCCGTGGGGCCCCTGGCCCGGCAGGGAGAGGCGGATCAACAGGGCCACGGCCGCTTCCCCGTTCTTCGGCGGAGCTCCGCGCCCATCGAGCAGGTGGCAGGCGCCGCAGGAGCGGGCGATGAACTGGGGCCCCAGTCCGTCGCGGGCGGTGGTGGAGGCCCGGGCCGCCACCCAGTTGCGCTTGAAGAAGGAATTGCCGATGGCGAAGCGTCGCCGGCCCCGGCCAGCACACCCACCAGGGCGACCAGGCCGATGAGGGCGAGCAGGATCCAGCGGCGGGGTCGCGGCATGGCCCTACTCCGCTTGCCCCAGCCAGACGTTGCGGATGCCGAGGGCGTTGGTGATCGCATCCCGGTGGGTGTTGTCGGAGAAGCAGGACTGCTCGTCCTCCTGGTCCTGGGAGCTGAGCGCCACCTCCAGCCGCTCGCCGGCCAGCTCGTCGCTGGAGAGGGAACCCAGGCCCACGAACATCCTGCGGATCGAATCGGCGCCACCGGCCCGGAAGGCGGTGCGGTAGTTGCCGGGCTGGTTCGCCGCCCATTGCCGCTCCAGGCCGCTGAGGTCGTCCACCAGCAGGGCGGTGACGGTCTTGAGGTAAAGGCCCCGCCGCTCGGCATCGCGCCCCTGGCCCGGCAGGTAATCGCTGGGCGGCCGGTTGCCAGGGCCATCGGGGGAGGTGTCGGTCCCCCAGAGGAGGAACTCAATGGCATGCCATCCGCTGGAGATGTTCTCCTCGCCATCGCGCTCGTTTGAATCGACGATCGTCGCTTTGCTGATGGTGAAGGAGGGATCGTTGATCAGACCCTCCACGGCGGCATCGTCGCCCCCATCGAGGTAGATCTCATCCATCGGCCAGGCGTTGAGCCGCCCTTCGGGGCCGTCCTGGTCATCGATCGGGCCGTCCGCCAGGCCTGGCGGGTGTCGCCGTAGGTGCGATGCACCAGGGCCGCGTAGGTCTCCAGAACCGGGGTGCTTGCGGCCCTGTCCGGACCCGGCTGGGGCCCGCAGCCGAAGACGAACAGCGCCCCCGCCAGGGTCACCCCGAACAGGGAGGAGCGCAGAGAGACCACAGGCGAGGGAAGCGACCGGCAGACAGCAACCGTTGCACGCGGGGACGTCCGATCGGACATGAACGGTCACGAACTGGAGTCACCAAAAGCACGCAGGGGGTGGTGAAACCCCTCGGCATCAAGGCGGGCCAGCAGGTCGTTCGGTGGACCCCGCACTGCCAGGCCTCACTCCCGTCGCCGGCTGTTGTGAAACAGGACTCCAACTAGGCTGAAAGCCCACACAACAGAGGCGTTGGGCATGAAGTTTGTCTGTGAAGACTGCGGCTACATCTACGACCCGGCCGAGGGCGACCCAGAGGCTGACATTCCCCCCGGTACCCCCTTCGAAGACCTACCGGACGATTGGGTCTGTCCCATTTGTGGTGCGCCAAAGAAGGCATTTCAACCAGAAACCTGAGCCCAATCCCAATGGCGCCCCAGCCCCAAGCGAAAACACGGCATCACCTTCCCTCTGCAACGCTGAGCCTTGAGAGTCAGTCTTTGCCATCTGCCTCGATCTGATCCAACGGGAATAGCCAAACCACCGTATGGATTCGCATGTGTGATTATTGCTTCAATCCCAATCACTTCCCAACCCAATGAAGTACCTCTCCCTTGCCACTTCCCTGACAAGCATGGTGCTTTCTCTCGCTGGGTTCAGCGTGGGCTTCGCTGGCGCGAGCAAAGCGGATGTGATTCTGCATGCATTCGACTGGTCCTATGCGGACATTGCTCAGAAGGCCGACGCGATTGCGGCGGCGGGCTACAAGGCGGTGCTGGTCACGCCTCCGTTGAAATCACCGAAGTCTGCAGGATGTGAATGGTGGCTGCGTTATCAACCCCAGGATTTACGGGTCATCGATCATTGTGATGGCAACAAGCAATCTTTTGTTGCTGCGATTGAGGCGCTCAAGGCGAATGGCGTGCGCACCTACGCTGATGTGGTGGTCAACCACATGGCCAATGAGAGAAATGGGGCCACCACCTTCCCTGGTCCTGTCACCTTGCGGGAGTATGAAGAAAACCGGCAGTACTGGAACGATCAGATTCTCTACGGCGACAGCAATGGCAATGGAGTCCTGGATAACGGCATTCTTCCTGATGATGGCAAGCCAGATGGATTGTTCGGGCCGCAGGATTTCCACCCAGCAGCCTGCATTCGGGACTACAACAACAAGACATCTGTCATCCGCGATCGCATCTGTGGAAGTGGTTCCGATCCCGGTCTGCCGGATCTGAAGGATACGGACCCCAGCAAGAACTGGGTGAACAATCAACGCAAGCAATATATTCAGGCACTCTATGACCTGGGGGTGAGGGGCTTTCGCATCGATGCCGCCAAGCACATGCCCAATGGAGCCATCGAATATTTTGTACCCAGTGAAGTAGCCAACAACTCCCAGATCTTCGCGGAAATCATTACTTCAGGTGGCGCCACTTCCAGCGATTACCAGCAGTTTTTAGAGCCTTACCTCAGGGAGCTGCCACCCCAGTTCGGGGCCTATGATTTCCCCTTGTTCAATGCTCTTAAGCAAGCCTTCTCCTTTGGGAATCCTCTCTCTGATCTGGCGTTCCCCTATTCCACAGGCAATGCCCTTGAGAAGAGTCGGGCCGTGACGGTGGTGGTAACGCACGACATCCCTTACAACGACGTCTTCCGGCCGCTGATTTTCGATCAAAATGCAGATACTTCAACAGATGAAGACCTGGCCTATGCCTACATCATGGGCCGGGATGGTGGCACGCCTCTAGTCTTTGATGATCAGTCCGAGGGCAGGTCCAACAACGGCCGCTGGCGAGATGTATGGAGCAGTGACAGGATGAAGCGCATGGTTGGATTCCACAACCGCATGCAGGGCAAGCCGATGGAGATGGTGGCCGCCGATTCCTGCACCCTGCTCTGGCGACGGCAGGAGGATGGCATTGTGGCGATCAACAAATGCGATGAGGAACGGGAGGTCACGGTGGATACCCGCTTCAAGTTCAAGTGGAACCACCCCTACCGTGACAGCCTGACGGACAGCCTGTTACCAGAAATCAAGGGACCCAGCTACACGTTCAAACTGCCGGCCCGTAGTGCCCGGATGTGGATGGCTCAGTAGACAGCTCATGGAGAGCCTGGAGCCATGGCCCATGTCGCTCCTTGAGGTGAATATCGCTCCTTCCTGTGATGACAGTTGTTGTGATGACAAACGCGCTGGCGTTGTTCAGTGCCCTGGCTGGCAGTTGATGTGCCCCATCGTCAGGCCTGCGCCCCCGAGCTACGGCACCTGCGTCAGACCCGGCGGACTCCAGGTGCCCGCGCCGGGGGGCAGGATCGACGGCGGTTCGGTCTTCGGCCAATAGAGCCGCATCACCAGATAGATGGGGCCATCCGGCGCCGGCAGCCAGTTCGACTCCTTGTTCTTGCCGGGCGAATCCTGCTGGATATAAAGCGTCAGCGAACCGTCCGCATTTTTCTTCATCGACGACAGCATCGGCGAGTTGATCAGGTAGCGATTGATCGGGTTCTTGATCAGCAGCTGGGTGATGCCGTCGTACATGGTCACCGACCAGAAGGCGTTGACCGGCGGGAACTGATCCTTCGCGAAGGTGAGGGTATAGGTGTGTTTGCTGCCGTCGAGCACTTCGCCGCTGGCCAGCGTCTTGGTGAGGGGATACATGGCTTCGATGGCATCGTTGCCGTAGATGCCCCCCTTGGCGGCAGCGGCACGCTTGAGCCAGTCGCCGTTGTAGAAGGCGCGGTCACCGAACAGCGAGCCGACCTTCCAGCCGTTGATGTCCTTCTGTCCTTTCTGCAGGTAGGTTTCGACTTTGCTCTCGCCTTTCTTCATCGCCAACAGAAGGGCGGCCTTGTGCTCGGCCGATAGGTCCTTGAAGTTGAACGTCTTGTCGGGGCCGACGCCGATGGAGGCGAGCCTGGTGCGGATCGCTTCTTCCCCTGGACCGGCCGGTGCGAACTGCAGAGCGAAATCCAGGTAGTCGAAGAAGTTGGTCTTCAGCAGGTCCTTGTCGATCTTGGGGAAATCGATGGCCGGCGCCGCCGGAGGCGGCGGTTGCTTGAGGTACGCCGATAACGGCTGCGCCTTGTAGCCCGCCTGCACCTTCTCGACGTTGGCCATGTCCTTGGCGTCGAAGAGCTGGGTGCGGTACACGGCGAGCGAGAATTCCGTAGTCGAGCGGAAAAGCTTCTTGATGCCAGGCGGCTTTTCGCCTTTCCAGTTGGGGCCGACGACCATGTAATCGCCGGCGTCATTGCCGGTGGCACGGCTGCCGATGTAGCCATAATTGAAGGTGTTGCCGTCGGTCAATTGCACGGCGTAGTAGCGCTTCTTCTCCACCGCCGGTACCGACAGCACCATCGGCTCGGCGCGCAAATCCATCCACAGCAGGGAGTAAGGCGTGTCGCTGTTGGGCGTGACGATCGCCGTGTCTTTGTAGGTGTAGACGCGGGCCTCGTTATGGATCTGGTTGAAGGGTGCCTTGAACTGGCCCGAGTTCCTGTCCACCGCATAATCGAACATCACGGCGTAATTCATCACGATCGGCAGACCGTAGATGAAGCCTTCTTCAGCAATGGCCTGTACTTCCGCGCTGCTCGGTGTCGATGCCATGGCGGCTGGACTTGCAGTTTGAGCAATGGGGCCGGCGGGCTTGCCCCAGCTGGCGGGAGCCACGACGACCAGCACCCCACACACTGCGGCTGAGAAAAGGGCTTTTTGTTGCCAGCTCAACTGCGTCTCCATCCTGATTCATGACGACTCTAGGGCGCCTGCGTGAAACGCCCCGACGAAGGCGCACCCGGTTCAAGGGGAAAACAACGCCACGAAGACCTCTGCAACACGATTAGCCGTGCTGATCGCTCTATTAGCCTTCATTCCAGCCAAATGGATTCAATCTTCAGCTGAAAGGATTCTGCCTTGTTGTTACCGATCAGGAATCGAACCATTGTCATGGTCTGGAGCGGAAAGTTGGGGATGCTCAGCCGGTCACCTCGTCTCGCGGCAACCATATCCGCCAGCGGCACCTTGATGGTCTGCCAATTCTGGCCAGTTTGAAACTCATAGACGTAATAATGGCGAGCATCACGTTCAGCCTCCACGAGAAACTGGTAAGACTTGCCGTCACCTTTCACTCGCAAGCAGGCCGTGCGGTAGGGCGAGACATCGATGGGGTCGAAAGCGTACTGAACGGAAGAGAAGCCGCCGTTGTTCTCCAGGGATACATCACCGGAAAACACGGCGTGTCCGTCGCCATTGATGGCGAAGCTCCCCCTGGACCGCCCACCCATCACCACATCATCCTGTACCTCCCATCCGCCAGGAAAAGACGTCTCGCTGAAGTCGACAATCACCCGCCGATCCGCGATCGTTACAGCTCTGGACGCTTCGGTGGGCGGACCTTCCCCGCTGGCCGACGCTTTATCTATGACTGTGAAAGCCAACAAACCAACTGCCAAGGTGATACAAGCTTTTTTCATGATGTTTTCATCGTCTATGGGAAACGCTTATCATCCTCTGGCCGCAAAGAATATGGCTTCCGCCTGCTCCGTGACATTGGTGAATTTGAGGAGGTGGTTCAGGGGAATGGCATTGTTGGAAAGTGCGCTTCGCCCGAAGAGGAAACTTTACGGGATGGCGAATTGACTCAACGGACAAGTCAACATCCAGATCAGGCCAATAGAGATGATCAGCTCCGGGTCTCAGAACGTTGATCCGTTGCTGAATCGTAGCCGACTTGAACCAAGGGAACTGGGAATACGGAAGTGCCAGTTCCTCATCATCGATAAGCATCAAAATGCAATGACGGGAAACGTTGGTGACCTCAGCTTCCAAAATAGTTGTTCCGGGCATCGATGATCTCTTGCTGGCGTGACTCGACGTACCGTTGAGCATCTTTAATCTTTGAGGAGCTTAGCCCAATGTTGCGGGCAAGTTCAATGGACGGACTAAGCCAGAACTTCGCTTCACCGTCCGGATGACTGACATGGACATGATGAATACGGCTTTCTTGGCGCGAGAAGAAGAAAAACGGAATTCGCCATCACGGAAAACAGTTGGTGACAAGCATGCTCCCCTAACGCTGGCACGACTCCAGGGCCTCACCGCCGTGCCACAGGATCGCCTCCAGCTCACCATCGGCGCGGCCACCAGCGCCTGCGTCCCGTCGCGACGGGCGGCGGGGGGCCGGCTGGTCTGATAAGAGGCCACCTGATTCAGGCTCTTCTCGTCGATCTCCGGGCCATCGGCCGCCCCCCGGGCGGTGGTGGAGGCCGGGGCCGCCACCCAGTTGCGCTTGAAGAAAGAGTGACCGATGGCGAAGCGCCGCCGGCCCGCGTCATCGAGGTTGGCGAGGGGGAAGGAGAAGGCGTTCCTGCCCCAGGCATGCAGGGAACCGTTGCACGCAACGGCGACCGACTAGGGGCGAAGGGGCAGCCCCTCGAGGGCAGGGAGCAGACTGGAGAGATGAGACTGAGAACTGTTATCATTCTCTCCACCATGGGAGTTCTGCCCTTGCTCAACGCTTTGCCCCTCTTTGGGAGGAGTCGACAGGCAGCTTCACCCCGCTGGAAAACCCTCATGTCCAAGCCGGTTTTCGTTCTCGGCATGGCCGTGACCGTGACCGGCTGCGGCGGAACATCACCCAGCACCACCCCATCCGGCCAGGCCCAGGCAGATGACTTCGCACCTGTGGTGGTGGCGGCCGACGGGGTGCTCTGCGATCTGGCCGAGCGGCTGGCCGCAGGCGATCTGAAGGTGGAGTGCCTGCTCCGTGCTGGCGACGACCCCCATTCCTTCCGGCTGCAGCCCAGCCAGAAGGCCCTGCTCAGCTCCGCCCCACTCGTGTTGATCAGTGGCTACGGCCTCACGCCGGCCCTGGCGGATCTGCCCGGGGCCGTGGCGGTCTCCGAGCTGGCCGTTCCAGCCAGCCTGCTGCTCTCAGAATCCGCTGATCAACAGCATCACGACCAGGACCATGATCACGATCATGGGGATCAGGATCCCCACGTCTGGCACAACCCCGCCAACTCCGCCGCGATGGTGGGAGTGATCGCCGATCGCTTCTCTGCTCTTGTTCCCGGTGCGGCCGGGCCGATCCGGCAGAGGGCGGCGGCCATGGAGGAGGTGCTCCAGCGGCTCAACAGCTGGAACACGGCCCAGTTCGCCACGGTGCCGGCCCCGCCCCCGCCCTTGGCCAGCGGCCACCGGGCCTTCGCCAGCCTCGCCCAGGCCTATGGCCTCAGGGAGCTGTCCCTGGTGGATGCACACAGCAGCAGTGAAACCCTTCGCCCCGAGCAATTTCGCGTCGTGGTGGAAAACCTGCGCACCGAGCGGGTGCCCCAGCTGTTCGCCGAGCAGCTGCCCGCCCCCCGCAGCCTGCAGCGCATCAGCGAGCTGAGCGGGGTGCCGATCGCGCCTGTGCCCCTGGCCGCCGATGGCCTTGCCCAGGGTCAAAACGGCCCCCTCAGCCTGGTGGCCAGCCTCACCCGTAACACCTGCACAATCGTGACCGGCTGGGGCGGCCGCTGCGACGAGGTGGGCGCGGCGGATCTGAACAAGCGCTGGACGGCCATTCCCTGACGCCACTGCTGCTGAAACTCCCCATCTCTGTGAATTTCCCCCCTGATCGATGCATGCAGACCCTTCCCTCCGGCCTGCCGCTGCTGATTTCCGCCCTGGCGCTGCCGTCGGGGCTCTTGCTGCTGGCCCCCCCGGCGGCAGATGCCGGCGACTTGAATCTCGATGGCATGAACCGCTACGCCAGCGCGGAGCAGGTCACCAGCATCGACCCGTTCCCCGACGTCCAGCCCACCGACTGGGCCTATCAGGCCCTCAGCAACCTGATCGAGCGCTATGGCTGCGTGGCCGGCTATCCCGACGGCACCTTCCGGGGCGGCAAGGCGATGACCCGCTTTGAAGCGGCCGCCCTGCTCAACGCCTGTCTCGATCGCATCACCGAGATCACCGACGAGCTCAAGCGTCTGATGAAGGAGTTCGAAAAAGAACGCGCCATCCTGCGCGGCCGCGTTGATGGCCTCGAAGCCAAGCTGGGGGAGCTGGAGGCCACCCAGTTCTCCACCACCACCAAACTCTCAGGCCTGGCCAGCTTCGTGGTGGGCGCCAACAGCTTCGGCGGCAGCGCTTCTGATCTGGTGAGGGCCAGCCAGCGCTCGTTCGGCGCCACCAGCTTCAACTACGACGTGCAGCTGAGCCTGGACACCAGCTTCACGGGCAAGGATCTGCTGCGCACCATCCTGCGGGCCGGCAACTTCAACGGCGACAGCAACAGCTTCGGCGGTGCCGGCCCCAGCGCTCTCTCCACCCTGGAGGTGGCCTTCCAGGAAGATGCCGGCCCTGACGTGCTGGGCATCGATCGCCTCTACTACCAGTTCCCGATCGGCTCGAACCTCACCGCCACGTTGGGGGGCGTGGTGGGGCAGGAAGACATGCTGGCCCTCTGGCCCAGTGCCTATCCGTCTGAAACCGTCCTCGATGGGCTCACCCTGGGCGGGGCACCGGCGGCCTACAACAAGAATCTCGGTGCGGGCGCCGGCCTGTGGTGGCAGAGCGGTGGCTTCAGCATCAGCGCCAGCTACGTGGCCGCCAATGGAGATGGAGGGGCGCCCGCTGAGGGTGGCATCGCCACCGACGGCGCCGCTGGGACCGGCACCGTGCAGGTCGGCTACGGCAAGGAAAACTGGGGGATCGCCGCGATCTACTCCCGCATCCAGAACGGCAACGACATCGTCGTGGTTGCCACCAACTTCGCCCTCGACAGCTTCGAAGCCCCGGGCAGCACTGATGCTTTCGGGCTGAGTGGCTACTGGCAGCCGCAACAATCCAGCTGGATCCCATCGATCAGCGCCGGCTGGGGCATTAACAGCACCACCTACGCCCACAACATCGACGACGATGGTCTGACCGGCACCAGCCAGTCCTGGTCGGTGGGCCTGCAGTGGAGTGATGCCTTGTTCGAGGGCAATGCCCTGGGGATGGCCGTGGGGCAGCCCACCTTCGCCACCAGCCTCAAGGGCGGCGACAGCCCGCGGGACGGTAACTACGTGTGGGAGTGGTGGTACAAGTTCCAGGTCAGCGACAACATCGCCGTCACCCCGGCGCTCTTCTATCTCAGTCGCCCCCTGGGGGGATTCACTCCGCCCGGTGACGGCTTCACCCAGCTGGGGGGCCTGATCAAGACCAGCTTCCAGTTCTGATTGGTCTGATCGATCCCCACCCCCCTCACCTGAGCGAACCTTCCAGGCTTGAAGCCACGATCACCGTGGCGCCAGCGGCCCGGGGCCGCGTCATTGCAAGGCCTCTATGCAGGGCTCACACAGCCCATCGAGCGGGGTGTCGAAATCTTCGGCCATTTCATTCCGGCCACCCATGGCTCGGGGGGCTGCCAAGGCTGGCGAAGGCGGGCTCCGGGCCACCAGCTGCCCAACCTCGACGGGTGGGACACGCCTCGCTGGGCCTTCTCAAGGCTCTGGGTGGTGCTCACAGGGCATCCAAAGCGAACCCATGCGATGGGCGCCCTCGCAGCCAAGTTGCCTGGCCTTCTCCAAGGCTTCGTCTTTGCTTGCGTAGGTATTGGGCATGGGGCTGGTCGGCCCAGCGGTCTGGCGCCGGTGCACATGAGCCGGGCCGGATCCCAGCCTGTAGGGACCCATGCCCTCCATGCCTGCCCACCAGACGCCCATCACATTCACCCCGGCCACCAGCACCCCCATGCCCACCACGCAGGCATTGATCAGACCCATGCCCACGGCACCGATCGAGAGCACTCCCATGGGCACCACACCGATGCTCACCACCCCCATCGGCACAATGCCGATCGAGATGATCCCCAGGGGGGCGATGCCTACGGCCAGCAGCCTGGGCCTGCCGCCACAGCCGGGGTCGCTGACCGGCTTCGCCATCAGGTCTTCTCCTCTGTCCTGCAACAGCACCTCCCCAGGGCGGTGAGGCGGCCGCTGGTTGGTGCGAGGCATGGATCGGTGGATGGGTTTGAAGAATTGTGGCCGAGCGGAGGGAAGTGCCGGCTCACGCCTCCAACTCGGCGGGCAACCCCGCCAGCTGGGCACTGAGGTTCCAGAGCTCCCGGGCGAGCTGGTCATTCCGGGCTTCCTCGCTGGGTTCGGCGACCTCGAAGCGCAGACGTCCCGGCCCCTGCAACCGGTTGCTCTGGTAGCGAAACCCAGGCTCCCCATAGGCCGGATCGACGCAGAGGTCCGCCAGCAACGCCCCGGCCTGCTCCGGTGAGGCGGTGACGCGCAGCAGATCGCGGGCCACAAGGGCAAACAGCCGCTGGCCCCATTCGTTGTGGCGGCGGCTGTAGCGGAAGAAGCCGCCGTCGCCGCGGGGGATCACGAGGCCCGGACTCCAGGCCAGCACCGGCATCGGCGTGGCCCGCAGCCGCAGGCGCCGCTCCAGTTCCCGGGCGAACAGCAGGTTGCAGAGCTTGCTGTCCTTGTAGGCCTTGTCGGCATCGAAAGGCGCCTGCCCATCCAGCATCGAAAATCCAGCCCTGCCCTCAGCAACGCCCGTTGCCCCGCTGCTCCGCAGGCCCTCCAGATCCCCCAGGCCGGCGGGTTTGCCGACGCGGCCGCCGGGGGCGCCGGGATCGTGCACCTCCGAAGCGGTGACCACCACCCGGGGGTCCTGGCCCGCCACCAGCAGGGGGAGCAGGCGCTGGGCCAGGGCCTGGTGGGCCAGGTGGTTCACCGCGATGGTGAGTTCATGGCCCTGGGCGGAACGCCTGGGCGCACTGGCTCCGGTGTATTGCAGGCCGGCATTGAGGGCCAGGGTATCGATCGGTTTCCCCTGGCGCAGCAGCTCGGCGGCCAGGTCCTCCACGCTGGTCAGGTCGGCCAGGTCACAGATGGGAGCCACGGGGCTGGCCGTGTGGCTGGCGCCGTGGGTGCTGGGTTCGGAACCGGCCTCCTGTTCGAGCCGTTCCAGGGTGATGGCAGCCGTGGCCTGATCCCGGCAGGGCAGGGTGAGCGCATGGCCGGCACGGCGCAGTCGCAGGGCGGCCTGGTAACCGATGCCGGAGCTGGCGCCGGTGAGCAGGATGCGCCGTTGGGGGGGAATTGTCATCTCCTGCATGATGGCGTCAGCCTCCTGCCTTCATGGCCACGTACCTGATCAGCGGCGCCAATCGCGGCATCGGCCTGGAATACTGCCGCCAGCTCCAGGCCCGGGGTGACACGGTGATTGCAGTCTGTCGCACCGCTTCAGCAGAACTGGAAGCCCTGGGCGTTCGCATCGAGCCGGGGGTGGACATCAGCTCCGAAGCCGACATCGCCGCCCTGGTGGAACGACTCGACGGCCTGGCCATCGACGTGTTGATCCACAACGCCGGCATCCTTGAGCGCACCAGCCTGGCCGATCTGGACATCGAAAGCCTGCGCCGCCAGTTCGAGGTGAACGCCCTCGGCCCCCTGCGGCTCAGCCGCGCCCTGCTGGGCCAGCTGCATCCCGGCTCCAAACTGATCCTGATGACCAGCCGCATGGGCTCGATCGACGACAACACATCCGGCGGCTCCTACGGCTACCGCATGTCGAAAGTGGCGCTGTGCATGGCGGGCAAGTCGCTGGCCATCGACCTGCGCCCCCGCGGCATCGCCGTGGCCCTGCTCCATCCCGGCCTGGTGCGCACCCGCATGACCGGCTTCAGCGACCAGGCCATCAGCCCGGAGCAGGCGGTGCATGGTCTGCTGGCCCGCATCGATGGGCTCAGCCTGGAGACCTCCGGAACCTTCTGGCACGCCAACGGCCAGGTGTTGCCCTGGTGATGGATCTGTGGGAGGGGGATGAGCCTGCCGTCAATCGATGCAGCAGGTGGTAGGGAGCGTGCTGGCTTTGATGCGTGTTCTCAGCTTGCGGCTGAATCCAAATGCCGCACCGACCCCCAGCAGGGGAAGGGGGCCAGGGACGGAGGCAAGGCCGACTGCGGGGGTGTAGTCGACGACGACATTGTCGAAATATTGAAGCGGGGTGATGCCGCTCGGGGTGAAAGGCCGTGTCACGAGCAGCTCCAGGGTATTGACAGCGGTCGTCACTCCATTCAGGGATCCTGTCAGCGTGCCTCGCTCGACTGTGTTGGCGTCAATCAAACCAGTATCGAAGAAATCGATAACAGCTCCGTTGAAAAGTATTGAGAATCTACCACCGTTACTGTTGGCTGAACCAGATAGTAGTGTTGAACTGGCAACGTCTACAGAAAATGAATAGTCTCCTGGACCTCCTGATAAAAGCTGGGAAATCCCTGCCCCTTGTTGGCCGGAAACGTTCTGATTGATTCGACCAACATTAAAGGTTGCGGCATCGCTGGCACCCAGACCGGTGACATCAAAAAGGGTGACGGATGCCGGCGGTGTCGACGTTCCAAGAGGGGTAAAGATCGGCGTCCAACCCGTCAGGTCTCCCGTTTCAAAATCCCCGTTCACGACGATATCGTTCTGGGCACGGGAGGGTGCGACCCCGAAAGTGACTGCTGATACAAAAAGCAACGAGGTTACGGCCTGTTTTGCCATTTGTTGAAGCATAACTCGGGTGGCAATTTACTCTCACCATGCTACACACTTCAGAGCGTGTATCGGCCTGTTTTCTCGAAGCAGACGTCCACGAATGAAACCCATCCTGCTGCCCAGACTGTCGGTGTGGATACCGGGTCGGCCCCGCTGCGGTGTCAGGGCCCATAGCGGTAATTGAGGAATGAAGGATCTGCGTTCGCTTTTCACCTCGCGGCAGGGCCCCGGGTGAGGAGCTGAATTCGAGCGCTGATCCCATCGGGGGGGTACATGCTCCCCATGCAGGGTTTGGTCCCTTGGGTTGATGATTCTCAACAGGAGGAGGATTTCACATCGCTCGATAGCTGAGATTCCCTCTTTGCCGATGCTGATCAGTCAGGTGTCTTGGAGCAGGATTCGGGCATGCGCACTCTTGCCCTGGCTTGGCTGACAAGACAGGGTGGAAATGATTCGCTCGTAGCGCTCCACCGATCAGGAGTCTCTGGGAAAGGGGAACGGATCCAGAACGATCGGCCTGTCATCCTGCTGACGAATGTGGTGGCGCTGGATGCTGACCTGCCGGGCACCCCATGGGAGAGGCTGGAGCCACGAGCAGCTTTGAAGATGACCCACACTCTGCGCGAGCGGGCCGAGCCCTTGGTGAAAACCCGTTCCACCACGGCGCAGCCGGGACCGGCCCGGCCCGAGCCGGCGGAAGACCCCAGGGGATTCGGCGGCGGCGGCAGCGGGAAGGGCGACAGCCGCAAGGCCGCCAGACGCAAGGGTGGCAAGAAGAAAACCAGCGGTCTCAGCAAGGCCGACTGGGGGCCCCTCGGCAAACACCCGGACCTCGACGCGATCGTCGCCCGCCAGCGCCTGCACCTGCCCCTCTCCGGTCGGATCCGGGAGGGTGAGGTGAACCGGGCCTGGAAGGCGGCCGCCGCGGAGCACCATCCCGATCGCGGTGGAGAGCACGACACCATGCAGCTGGTGAACGGTGCCCGGGATCTGCTGCTGGGCCGGGGCGCCAGCTGAGCGGTCAGCCCGGAAGGGTCAGCCCGGAAGGGTCAGCCCGGAAGGGTCAGCCCGGAAGGGCCAGGCGCTGCCGTTGGAGCCAGATGGTCTGCACGACGGGATCGGTGACGCCATAGAGGCCATGGCCCCGGCGCATCAGGATGTTGGCGGCCATGAGTTCGTTCACCACCGGCTGAATCTCTTCGATCCGCACCTCCCGGCCGATGGCCCGGGAGTAGTCAGCAGCGGCCTCAGCGGAGAACAGACCCCGCACCGGAGCCTGTTCCCGGGCGACGCGGGCAAAGATCTCCACAGCCAGCCCGCCGATCTGCTCCAGCTTCTGAAGCTCCGCATCGGCCGCGGTGGATTGCAGGGTGGCCGCGATCACGGGCAGGAGCTGGTCGGGTTCCAGGCCCGAGGCGGCACTGGCCCGCAGCTGGCCCAGGGCGCGCAGGAACTCTTCCGGCCGGTGGCCCAGCACCTCGAACGCCGCGGCGGCGGCGTCTTCCGAGGGGAGCGGGCTCAACCCTTCGGCCCGCAGCCGCTCCAGCACATAGCGCACATAGTCGGTGCCGAGCACGGGATAGGGCACGGAGGTGGCCCCGTCGAAGGCCTGGTTGCGGCGGGCCGTGAGCTCGCTCACCAGGGCCCGATGGGAGCCGGTGCCCAGGAACAGGAAGTGCCCGGGGGTGTCGGGCCTGGGATTGATCGCATCCCGGCTGGCCTTGAGGGCCAGGAGCAGTTGGTGACCCTCCTCACTGGTGATCGCCTGCTGCACCTCATCCACGATCAGCACCACATCGGTCCGCAGTTGATCCACCAGCTGGATGAAGGCCTCGGCCAGGGTGGCGCCCCCCTGCTCTCCCACCGTTTCCAGCTGGAAGCCGAAGCTGAGGCCCATGCCACCCAGATCCACCCCCCGCAAGCGCCGCAATCGGGCCAGCAGGGAGGAGGCGGGGGATCTCAGCTTGATCAGCGTCTGGCGAACGGCGTCGTGCACCAGCAGCGCCGGGCTGGCCTTGGTGTCACTCCAGAGATCCACGTAGATCACCAGAGCGCCCTGCCGCTCGAGCTCCGGGATCAGGTCATTGCGCAGAAAGGTGGTCTTGCCCGTGCGGCGCAGGCCCGAGAGAAACAGGCCGGAGCGCAGCCCTTCGTCCAGCACGCCCGGATGGAGCAGCTGGTCGGCCATCTGATGGGCCAGATCGGGCCGGCGGTAGATGGCGGCCATGAATAGATGGTTTTATCTAGGAGTGATAATTATGGCTCAGCCATAAAAGCCCCTAATCCAGTCTTGGGCTGGGTCGCCCCTTTGCCTGCCGGCCCCAGCCCTGAGCGCTGAACAGGGGCTCATGCCATGCGTTTGCGCACGGTCTGGATCACGCCCATGCCCACGATCACGATCAGCAGGGCGATCCACCAGCTGAGGCCCACCGCGATCAACAGGGCCAGCACCGCCGCCGGAATCACGAGGTGCCAGAAGAGCAGCTTCGGCTTCATCAGCGAACGGCTCCTGGTGGTCAGGGTGTCTTGATCAGGTTAGGCCTGTGGCTTTCCCGTGGGATCATGCCGCGTGTAGCTGAACCATGCACCTTCTGCTTCCGTACGAGGCCATGGGGTTGCTCAGGGTGTCAGCCCCTTCAGCACCTCCGTAAGGAGGCTCCAGAGGCGGGGATTTCCCGTGAATTCACTTACGAGGGGGATGCACAGCACCGCATGGCGCAGGGAATAGCGGAGGAAAGATGTGGCCTGCAGGGGCCAGGTGGCCATCGTTTCGATGCCTCGATGCCGTTCACGCATGCGGCTGAGATGGATCTCCAGTTCCTCCCGCTGATTCCCAGGCGTCTCCTGCAGCAATTGCTGTTGCACGGTGATGATCTCGTGGCTCAGCCGATCCGCCTCCAGGAGCAACACCTGCTTCTGCTCCGTCATCTGCTGATGAAGCAGCAACATCGGCACCGCAAAGCAGAGAATCTCGAACAGCAGCGCCAGTGCCAACAACCAGAGATAGGGTTGGCGCCAATGCTGATAGGAGCGTGGAAAGACAGGAATGATCAACCACCATGCCGCCAGGAATACGGCGGGAATCGCCGACACCATGGCCTGGAACAGGTAGAAATCCCCCAGGGGCCTGTAGCCGCACACCTGGTCCACATGGCCGGGTTCGGCATGGAGCTGAAGCCCCGCGCCATGCAGAAGGATCGGCAGAGATCCATAGGAGGCCATCCGGCCCAGCCACCACCCGGCCAGGAAGCCGCCCACGCTCTCCAGGCAGGTCAGCAGCGGATTGCTGAGCCCGTAGATCCAGAGGAAGGCCAGCAGAATTGACGCTGCCGAGAGCACCGCTCCCCGGCGGGACCAGGTCCTCCCCGTCGAACGGACAAGGGTTTTCAGGGCCGTGATCCGGGCCTGGCTGGCCATAAGGGTGCCGCGATGCACCAGACGGTCCAGGGCGTGATCCAACTTCTCCGGCACCTGGCCGGCCAGGTGAAGCCCCGTCAGGAACGTGAGGGCGCCGGAGAGCAGCAACCAGTCCCACTGGTGGATGGATTGGCCGTAACGAAGGATCTGGGCGAAGAAGAGCAGCAGCAGGCCCACGCCCACGAGCGGCCCCAGCCGCCGTCTCAGCCACTCAGCGGTTCGTGCAGCCGGTCCGGTCACACCTTCAGCCCTGCACGATGGCCACGGGTTCCTCAGATTCCCCCAGGGCAAAAGCGGCCAGCTGCCGCCACTCCCGCATGTACCAGCGGGTTTCATGCACGTAGCGCAACTGATCGATCCGGAACTCGCCGAGGTCACGATCCCGCTCCGCCTCCATTCGCTCCAGCAGCCGGGCGTAGACGGCGGGACCGACCGGATCCAGCAGGCGCCCCAGGGAGATGTGGCCCAGTTCCGACTGCCGCATCGAGCCCCAGGGGAAGTGGCGGTGCAGCTGCTGGCGCAGGCCGTCGATGGGGCCATGGCCGCAGGCGATCAGGGTGCCGTCGGGGGTGAGCAACCAGCCCCGAAAGCTCAGGCTGAGGGGTGGGGCCGCCGCCAGGATCTCCGCCCCCCTCTCCACCACGGCCTGCCGCTCAGCGCCGCTGAGCTGTTCGTCGGGCCGCTGCAGGATGAAGGTTTCCCAGTGGTAGGTGGCCGGATCGACGCGATAGAAGCGCGCCTCCGGCGGAAGCAGGGCGGCGATTTCTTCGGCCAGGGCCGCCAGGGAGCGGGTGAGGGGTTCGGGGGCCGGCAGGCCGGCCAGCAGGGTCCACACGTCGAAAGCCCGGGGTCGCAGCTGTCCGTCCTGTTCCTCGAAGAGGGCACGGCTGGCTTCCAGGTCGCTGGCGGCGAAATCGGTCCGCTCCCGCATTGACTTCCGCAGCCGTTCGTAGCGCTGGGCCAGATCCAGCTGGGGCAGCCTCCAGCCGCTGGCCTCCATCTCCTGGACGGCCACCTGCAGGGAAGGGGCCAGCGGATGCCGCTCTCCTGTGCGCGCACTCCGGATCGAGCCGCTGCGCAGCTGCTCCGCACTGGCCAGGGCCATGTCCTGCCCCTCCTGCAATTCCAGGGCCTCCAGGGGTGAGGAAAGCTCCCCGAGGAAGAAGTGGGCCAGCCGCTGGGGGTTGCTGTGACGGAACCAGTAGGCCAGCTCCCCGGCGCACCAGCTGATCTCCTCCCGCAGTTCCCGGCGCAGGGCCGCCTCCGGTGCCTCACCGGGATCGAGATGACCGCCGAACAGGCCCCAGGTGCCGGGGGCGGCGATGCCTTCGATGTTGTCGCGCAACTGCAGCAACCATCGCCCTTCCCGCCGCAGCATCGCCAGGGCCACTTCCACCGCCATTCGATAAGTACCGGAGCAACCCAGTGTGCCCCCAAGCGAAAGGGTTGGTTAACAGTTATCGCACCAGATGGAATGGGAAATGGCCATACATACCCAGAACCTGGCCCTGGATCATCTTTCCACCAGAGGAAATCTTTGCTTGAATTGTGCCTCTACCCATAGGAGACGACCATTCTGCGGTTACATCACGACCATGGCGACTTCCGAAGGCTAAAATATCAATACCATTTGGCAATTTTCCTCGCAAGCTGACTTGATGTCCATTTTGCTCTATTTGCCAAGAACTTCGATTGAAGTGATCAGCCCAATGTCCATCGATAGAGCCCGTGCTTTCTTCGAGCTGATCTTGCGTATGCTTGTTTGCGATTGCTGTTGCTGCAACGCTGGTGACGAGTCCACCAATGCCGAGAAGTACTTTTTTCTTAAACTCTTCCTGCTCCTGTTTGATTCTTTCAAGTTTGTCAGTAATTATCGGTACAAGAGCTGGCGCTCCCTCTAATGGCCATTCTATATCATGAAGTTTCCGATGGTCATCCTTCAGGGGGCCAACAACGACTGGAAGGGCATTGCTGGATGAGCGCAGTTCAAGTTTTGTCCATTGACTCTGGAAATAGTTATCCGATAGGAGCAAGACACAGCATGATGATTGCCTATAGGTTTTTGCCAGAGATCGTTTGACATTTTTACCCCACAAGGTAATTTGGGAATCAGCATTACGATCAAAAAATACGCGAAGCTTTGTGGAAGCAAGTGCCTCATATAATGCTTCGGCTTTACTGATATCTTCAGCCCGGTAGGAAATGGCTACATCGTGATTAGCTCTAAACGGGAAGACCATGCTGCTACGGCAAGATTACCCTTACCACTGAAGCATAAACTTATTTAGCTACAGACTCCATATAAGCCTTATTAATAGCCCCTGGACAGGACCCGATCCCCTCATCCCGCAAAGGTTGCGCTGGTCAGCAGCACTCGGGTGGCAGCCCAGGGCTCACCATGGACTGTGCCTGTCTGCCATCCAACCGATCAGGAGCGCTCTTTCAGATTTTCCAGGGCGTGGCGCACGGTTTCGATGAACTCCTCATCCACCTGATCCCTTTCCAGCTCCTCCTCGCAGAGGTCCTCGATCAGGGGATAGAAGCGAATGTCAAACCACTCCTGAAAGAGCTCGAAGCTGCGGGGGCTGGGCCAGGTGGCCGGATCTGTACACCAGGAGTCCAGTTCGGCCTCAAAGATCGCTTCATAGCCATCCTTCAGCAGCTCGATGGCCTCCTGATCGGTTTCATAGGTGGGAATCAGATACAGGCTGTGATCCTCGTTCGACCACTCCATGCCGTCGGCCGGCCTGATCTGGCGGGACCAGTCGATCAAGGGCTGTCTGGGTCCAACGGAGATGGCGCAGCGGTTGACGACGGCCATCGCTGTCTAGGTAGCTGCCCTGAAGCTACCGGCAATCAAAGCGGTGAACCTGGAAGGGGGGACACCCCATGGGGGGGCCTCACGGCCACCGTCCCGGCGATTGATCGAAGCGGTGATAATTGCTTCATTCAGCCTGGGAACGATGTCTTCTGCTCCCTTTCTGCCCAAGCCCCTGATCGGCCTGGGCCTGTCCCTGGCCTGTATGGGTGGGATGGCGGCGGTGGCTGAAACCGCCAGGAATGAATCCACCACGGTTCAGTCCGCCACGGCCCAATCCAGTCTGGGCAAGCAGGATGCCATGAACAAAGCCCTGCAGCTGATGCCCCCGGGGGCGGTGATGAAGCGGTATGAATGCAGGGACGTCAGTCAGCCGATGGTGAACAAACGCCATCAATGCACCATTTTCTGGGATCCGCCAGCCAAGAACCCACAACCATGAAGCTGATCGTGGATCTCTGCGTGGTGCCGGTCAGGCCGGGTGTGAACCTTCAGAAACCAGACCATGGAGCAGAAGCTGGCCAGCATGAAAGCGTTGCTGCACTGATCAGGCCGAGGGGGTGGCTGCCGCGGTTGCCGACCCAATCCGCGCCGAGCCTTCAGCGGTATCCAGACTGAGTACGCCAGATATCCCCATGGGACTGATGAAACCACCCGCCCTGGCGGCCCTCGCTGGAGGCCTGATCGCCATCCCGCTGATCGCGGCCGCCTTCACGCCCCAGCCCCCGGCCCAGGCCCGCCTGCCGGATCCAGCCCTCGACAGCCCCCTGGCCGCTGGTCCCCAGCGGACCGCTGTGCTGGCGGGGGGCTGCTTCTGGGGCATGGAAGGCATCTTCGAACGGGTCAAGGGGGTGAGTGAGGTGGTCACCGGCTATGCCGGCGGCACCGCCTCCACGGCCGGCTACCAGCAGGTGAGCAGTGGTTCCACGGGCCACGCCGAAGGAATCCGGATCACTTACGACCCGGCTCGGGTGACCTACGGACAGTTGCTGAAGGTGTATTTCTCCGTGGCCCACGATCCCACCCAGCTGAACCGTCAGGGCCCGGATGTGGGACCGCAGTATCGCTCCGCCATCTTCCCCACCACGGCCCAGCAGCAAAAAGTGGCAACGGCCTATGTCAAGCAGTTGGAGAGGGCCGGAGCGTTCAACAGCCCGATCGTGACCAAGGTGGAGAATTCCACCGCCTTCTATCCCGCTGAACCCTATCACCAGGATTATATCGAGCGCAATCCAGCCAATCCCTACGTAGTGGTCCACGATCTGCCCAAGATCGCCCGTTTCAAGGCCGAGTTTCCGGAATTGGTGAAGTGATCAAGGATGGGAGATTGAGGATACTCACTGCCGCTGGATGGATTGATTTGCCGTTTGTCTGATCTGCCGACAGATCGCTGAGGCCTGAGTTCGCGCCTCAGTTTCAGCATGCGGAATCAGGATGTAGATCACGAATCGAAAACACGGCAAGATTACTCCCTAAATATACAATAAATGTTATTGCATAAACCTTTCCATTGGCTGGATCCGCCTATAAGTTTTGGGCTTATCTTTTTGTAAGACGCATGATAAGACTTCCAGCTCTCCTGGCATCAGTCCTTCCCCATTCACGATGGCTTGGTATGGCGGCCGTCGGCGCAGCCTTGCTCTCCCCCCTGCCGGCACAAGCCAACCTTTCGCAGCTGACCAACCTGTTCGTATTCGGCGACAGCGTGCTGGATGGGGGCAACGCTGGCCTGCTCAGCAACGATCTATCCGGTGGAGCCATTACCTTCCCCCCTCCTCCTTACGCGGATGGCCGCTTCAGCAACGGCCCCACCTCTGTTGAATACCTATGGAATCGCTTCAACCCAGCGGATCCTTTCTACAGCTCCAGCGATCCCCTGGCACCGTTCCGTCCCTCCTTGGCCGGCGGAACGAACTATGCGATCGGAGGGGCCAGCAGCGGTGTTGCCAACAACAATGGAGTATCGACGATGCTGGGTCCCGATATCCCCGGCTATTTTGAAAATATAGGGAATGCCTGGCAACTTGATGAATTCATGGCTGATGCTCCGTTCTTTGACCCGGAGACTTCACTGTTCGTCATTGAGTTCTTCGCCAATGATGTGCTTTATCTCCAGTCCACCGCTGTACCGATGGTCAGCCCTGGAGATCTTGTGGGGAGCTACGACGGAACGACGCAGCCAGGCCCTCCAGCAGCAATGCCGTCTGTTGTCGACCAGTTGATTGGCAATGCCATCAATAATATAACAGGATCAATCATGGAGTTGCATCAGCAAGGTGCCGTCAATATCCTGGTATTCAATTCCGCAGATCTGGGCAGCCTGCCAGCCGTTCTTCAGGACCCAATACAAGCGCAAACCTTATCATTTCTTTCAACTGTATTCAATTCGGCCCTACAGAATTCGTTGACCGATCTGGAGCCATTTCTGCCCGATGCCAACATCGAACTGTTTGACTTCTTTACGCTGACCAGCGATATCTATGCCGATCCTGACGCGTTCGGATTTGACAACGATTTCATGCCTTGTATTCTCGATGCAGCTTGCGTCGCTGACCCCATCGTCGCCGACCGTCGCCTGTTCTGGGATCCCATCCATCCCACCACTGCCCTGTATCAGCAGGTGGGGAATGCCCTGTTCAACTCCGTGGTCCACAAGGTTCCCGGCCCCTTGCCTGCCCTGGGCGTTTCCATGGCCTTCTTCTACAGCCGTCGGCTGAGGCAGCGCATCAAAGGATCAGTACCGTCCCGTTGATCACTCCCGGGTCTCGGGCCCCTGAATCCTTCAGCATGACCACGTAGAAGGGGCCATCGCAGATCGGGCCATGACCCCTTTCAGGATCTTGAGATGAAGGCGCACAAGCGATCGATTGCCCGTTGCCAACTCCCTGGCGATCCTGGCCTCTGCCAGGGCCTGGTGGCAATCAGGCCAAGGCGGTGGCTGTGGGGAGTGATCTGGATCTGCTGCTGATCGATCGTCAGGCCTTGGGAACGCAAAGCCAGCGCCTGCCGGAACGGCCCCTTGAAGCGCTGCCCCTGGCCTGGGTTGCCCTGATCCATACCCCAGGCGAATTCGAGATCCTGCGGGAACCTGGCTCCGGAGCAGCCCACGGAGGGCTCAGGCCCTGGCAGCGGACCTGCGCAGGCTCTGGGCCTCCACGGCCAGCGACGCCATCGTTTGCTCCATTTCCCTCGGGGGCAGCTTGGGCAGGCGGTGAAGGTGCCCCCCGGCCCGGGCGGCCAGCTCCTCGGCCAGACCGGAGGAAACGTGGCGGTTGCCCGTGTCGATCACCAGCAGGGCCATCTCCAGGCGCCGGATCACCGCGGCGATGCCCAGCAGTTCCTCCCGGAGGCTCAGGCCCGTTGCCTCGGCCGCCGCCGGACCGTCGGCAGACGGTGCACGGCCAGCCGGGGCCGGGCCCGGCGGGCGCAAGGAGCGCGACAGCGACACATTCGCCTTGCCATCGCTGATCAGCACGATCACCACCTCCCCCACGTCCTTCGACTGGCGGGCGTTCTGACCCAGCCGCAGGGCCAGGGACAGGCCATGGGCCAGGGGGGATCCGCCGCCGCAGGGCAGGCGCTCCAGCCGCCGGCTGGCGGCGGTGATCGAGCGGGTGGGGGGCAGCAGCACCTCGGCCCGCTCCCCCCGGAACACGATCAGGGCGATCTGATCCCGGCTGCGGTAGGCCTGGCTGAGCAGCTGCAGCACCGCCCCCTTGGCGGCCTGCATGCGGTTGAGGGCCATGGAGCCCGACGCATCCACCACGAACAGGATCAGAGCCCCGGCTTTGCGGGCCAGAAGTTTGGCGCGCAGGTCATCGTCGGTGATCCATACCCGCCGTTGATTCCTGGGGCGCCGCGGACCCAGCCCCCGCTGATGGCGGCCATGCCGCTGGCGGCCAAGCCGCTGGCGGCCAAGCCGCCGGCGGGCTTTCTGATGGGGGGCGGCGGCCCGCAGGGTGGCGTCGATGGCGACCCGCTGGATCGGCCCCCGGGGGAGCATGGGTTTGATGTAATGCCCCCGCTCCTGGGAGCGGATCAGGCCTCGCCCTCCGGCCTTGCCGTGCTGGCGGCGCAAGCGCTGGGCGAAGGCCAGCAATTTGGGATCCAGCACCACCCCCTGGGGGCTGAAGATGAATTCCTCCGGGAGAGCTCCCATGTCCGGCGGCGGAGAGTCCGGCTGTTCCGGCTCGGCCTCGGCTGGCTCGTTGTCGGAGGGCGGCGGTGTTTCGGGAGGTGGCGGCTCGGGGGGCGGTGGCGGCCCTTCCGGCGGTGCCAGCAGCAGGGCGGCCCGGGGCAGGATCACCAGTTCCACCGCCCGGCGCAGGTCATCGGCGTTCAGCGCGTTGCGGCCCTCCAGGGCGGCGCTGGCCCGGGCCACCCGCAGGGCGAACAGATCGGCCCGCTGGCCCTCCACCCGGGCGCGGATCGCCTCCTCCACGAGATAACGGACCGCCGGGCGATCCTCCCGCACCTTGGCCAGTCGCTTGCGGGCTTGGGCCACCCGCTGGCGCAGCTCCCCGATGCCGGGGCCGAACCGATGCCAGAACCGCTCTGGCGTTTCCTGCCGCTGCAGCACCCGCTTCACCGCCTCCACCCGCTGCTCCAGTTCCAGCTCCTGATCGGCGCTGAGGGTGATGGCGAAGCGATCCACCAGGTGGGGCCGCAGCTCCCCCTCGGCCGGGTTGTAGGTGGCGATCAGCAGGGGGCGGCAGGGATGTTGAAAGCTGATCCCCTCCCGTTCCACCCGGTTGATGCCTTCGGCCAGGGTGGTGAGCAACAGGTTGCCGATGGTGTCCTCGAGCAGGTTGATCTCATCCACATACAGAACGCCGCGATGGGCCTGGGCCAGCAGCCCAGGCAGGAAGATCGGCTCCCCCGCCCGGATCGAGCGGGCCACATCCACCGAACCCAGCAGCCGGTCTTCAGTGACCCCCAGGGGCACCTGCACGAAGGGGGGCGGGATCATCCGGCTGGGCAAGGCCCGGTGGATGGCGGCCCGGCGGTCCCGGGTCCGGTCGTCCCACTCGCCGGGGGCGGCTGGATCGGCCTGGCAGCAGGAGCCGATGATCGACCGGATGGGGGGGAGGAGGCCATGCAGGGCCCGGGCCAGCACCGATTTCGCCGTGCCCCGCCGCCCGGCGATCACCACCCCGCCCAGGCCGGGATCCACCGCCAGCAGCAGCAGGGCGGTCTTGATCGCCTCCTGGCCCACCACCGCAGTGAGGGGGAAACCGCCGGTGGTGTCGGCGGTCGGCGGGGCCGCTTCCACTAGGCCGTCACGCCTTCCAGTTCGGCGTCGGTGAGGTCGTAGAGCTGGCGCAGCTTCTCCAGCTTGTCGCCTGGGGCCTCCCAGATGCCGCGACTGTGGGCTTCCAGCATGCGACCCACTACGTTGCGGAACGCCTCCGGGTTGGCCTGCCGCAGCCGCTCCGCCATCGCGGCGTCGAGCGCATAGGTGTCGGCCGCCTGGTCGTACACCCAACCATCTCGGAAATCGGATGTGCCGGCCCAGCCGATCAGGGCCGTCATCCGCTGGGAGATCTCGTAGGCGCCCCCCGAACCCATCGCCGCCATCGACTCGGCCCAGCGGGGGTTGAGCAGCTTGGTGCGGTATTCCATCCGCAGCAGCTCCTCCAGCTCCCGGGGGGTGGTGTCGTTGGAAAAACTCTCCACGAAGCTGGCGTTCACCTTGCGGCCCCGGCGCATCTCGGCGGCCCGTTTCAGACCGCCGGTGTTGGCGTAGTACTCCTGGATGTCGGTGAGGCCGTATTCCACCGAATCGATCTGCTGCACCACCCGCTCGGTGCTGTTCAGCAGGGTGGCGAGCACCTCCGGGCGCGACTGGCCTTTGTCGGCGCGGCCATAGCTGAAGGTGTTGCGATCCTGCCAGGTGCTGCCCAGTTCGTCGCCCGATTCCCAGTTGGCGTCGGTGACCCGGTCGTTCACCAGGGAACCGAAATCGCCGGCCGGATTGGAGAACATCCGGGCCGTGGGGTTCTCCACCCCCTGCGCCTGCAGGGCCTGCACATGCTTGCGGATGAAGTTGTCGCTGTCCGCCTCATCGGCGCTGGCGGCCCGCTGGAACAGGTCGTCGAGCAGCTCGATGATGTTCACGAAGCTGTCGCGGAAGATGCCCGACAGGTTCACCAGCACATCCACCCGCGGATGGCCGAGGCCGTCGAGGGGCCGCAGGTCATAGCGCACGATCCGGCCCGTTCCTTCCTTCACCGGTTCGGCGCCCACCAGCTCCAGCAGGATGCCGAGGGATTCGCCCCGGGTCTTGATCGCGTCGAGGCCCCACAGCATCACGGCGATGGTTTCCGGCCAGGCACCGGTCTGGGCGCGATGGCTCTCCAGGATCTTCTGGGCGATCGCCCGGCCCCGTTCGAAGGCCCCGGGGGAGGGCATGCGGTAGGGATCGAGGGCATGGATGTTGCGGCCGGTGGGCAGCACGCCAGGGCCATCGCGGAGCAGGTCACCACCGGGGGCCGGCGGAATGTATTCGCCGTTGAGGCCCCGCAGCAGGTTGGTGAGCTCTTCCGTGCTGCGGGCCAGCAGGCGGGTGATCTCGAGCGCCTCTCCAACCTTTGCCCGCAGGGTGGTGTCGTGGTCTGGGTCTCCGTGGGCTCGAAGCAGGGCATCGATGGCTTCCTCGTGCGAGATGGATGCGTTGGAAGCTGGCTTGGTTGGTCCTGCTCCCGGTCCTGTCGGATCGGATTGGAAGCTGGTCTGGCTGATGGCCTGCAACAACTCGCTGGAAAGCCCGTCGCCGAAATAGGCCGACAGATAGCCCAGCAGCTGCTCAGGGTCGGGGGGCTCACCGAGCACGTGCAGGCCACTGGAGAAAAGGCGTTGTTCCAGCTGCTGCAGGTAGTTGTTCAGCCGGTTCAGGTAGGCCAGCACATCCCCGGCTCGGGAGCCACACAGGTCGGTGGCGTCAACGCCATTGTCGCCGCTGAGGGAAGCGGGCGGAGGGCAATCAGCATCGAGCCCGGTATCGATCACCTTCCGCAGAATCGCCTCGACCAGGGCCGTGTTGCGCGACGGATCCTCACGCACCTCAGCGATCAGATCGCGCAGGTTCACCAGTTCCTTGTAGAGACCGGCGCGGCCATAGGGGGGAACGTTGTGGGAAATCAGCACGCCGTAGCCCCGCCGCTTGGCCAGCATCGATTCCGAAGGATTGTTGGCGGCGTAGATATAAAGATTGGGCAGGTCACCGATCAGGATGTCGGGCCAGCAATAGCCCGTGTTGCCAAGGGGTGAACCCGGCAACCATTCCACCGTGCCGTGCATGCCGAAATGCACCAATGCATCCGCCTGAAAATCGTTCTGCAGCCATTGGTAAAACGCGGCGTACTGGGGATGGGGAGTGAGATCGCGCTCATACATCAGCCGCATCGGATCCCCGGCCAACCCCAGGGGGGGCTGCACCCCGATCCACACATTGCCGAAGCGCACGCCGCCCAGCAGGAAGCGATCCCCCAGGGTGCGGATGCCGCTGCCGCCCAGGGAGGTCCACTGCTTTTCGATCCGGCGCGTCCGCAGCGGCCCCAGCCATGCCGCCAGGGTGGCGGTGCTGACGCTGGTGCCCGGGTCATCCTCAAAGGACCGATCGGTTGGAATCTGACCCATCCAGGCCTGGTCGGCTTCTCGCACCCTGGCGATCAGATCCTCTCCATCGGTGGGAAGGTCCTCGCCAAGGTCATAGCCCTGCTGTTGAAGGGCCAGGAGCAGGTTGATCAGCGAGTGGGGAACCTGCAGCAGGGCTGCCGTGCCGATGGCGCCGTAGCCGGGGGGAAATCCGTAGAGAATGATGGCGATGCGCCGCTGGGCCGGGGCTTGCGCCGCAGCTCGATCCAATGGCGCAGGCGCCCGGTGAGCCGCCGCACCCGATCGGGGATCAGCAGGATCCGCTCCCCCACCAGGCCGCCGAGGGGCACCGGATCGATCGCCCCATCCAGTTCCGGCAGGGCGTACAGCACCACGCTCTGCAATCCGCCGATGCCCTGCCGCGTCCAGGAATGGATGTCCTGAATCAGCAGGGGGGCCGACACCAGGTAGGGCACATTCTTGGCCCGCAGGATGCGCTGCGCCACCTCCTCCCGCCGTCCGGCCTGCATGGAACCGGCCGGACCGCCCACCAGGGGAAACCCGATGGTGGAGACGATGGCGTCCACCGTCACGGCCTCCGACCTGCGGCGCCTCGACCCTGCTGACGAGTGCATCCGTTCGGAGGCGGTGGTCATCCAGTCCCGAACGGCCATGTGACCTTCCACCCCGTTGATGAACACCGGCAGGGGCAGCAGCTCGGCCCGCTCGAAGTGGCGAATCAGCTCGCCGATGTAGGGCTGGGCGGTGATCACATGCTTCCGATACAGCAGCACCCCCACCACGGGCCAGTCGCGACTGGCGGGCCGGATACGGTGAAACCATTCCAGGTAGCGGCGCGGCGAGGTGAAGAAACCCTCGTGATCGGGGTGCAGCAGGCCCAGGTTGGGGGTTTCCAGCGGTGGGGGGATGGCACCGACCGCCAGACCGAAGCATTCCTGGGCCAGATACAGGAACAGCGTTGTGACGTTCTCCTCTCCCCCCGCATTCCAGTAGCCGTAGATCACCAGCCAGCGGCGCAGATCCTGCACCTTCCGCAGGGGGATGAAGCGCAGCAGCCTCGGCCCCACCTTGAGGAAGCTCAGGTAGCCGGCCAACCGGTCCTCTTCCCTGCCGCCGCTGAATTTGGCCAGGATCGCCTGGATCGGCTTCGGCAGGCCGGCAGCCTTGCCAGCCGGGGTGCCATCAGGGCCGCCGCCGATCTCAAACCGGCCCAGGCGCGTCAGGGCCATCAGCTCGATCGACGACTCGAACACGAGCCGGATCGGCACGTTGCTGACCCTCTCCTTCAGCCAGAGCACCTGGTCGTAATCGAAAATCAGGCTGGCGAACAGGGCATCAGCCCTCCGCAGAGCCTCTTCCACCTCCTGGGGACGATCGGAGAGCTCCCGATCGCTGAACACCCTGATCTCAACTCCCGGGCAGCGGTTCTGGGCGTTTCTGGCGGCCAGACGATACAGATCGGCGTTGAAGGTTTCAAATCCCGCAATCAGGACGATCCGCCGCATCGGCTGGGGGGAGGGCTGGGCCATGAATCCATTCTGATCGGGTCCCCTGCCAGTGCGGACGAACGACGGAAAGCGGCTACATTTCGCCGATCTCGATGGCAGGCATTCATGCAGGAGGAACGCCCCACTCACCGCAGTCAGGACGAGAATCCCTATCTCCGCATACGGCGAAAATCCAGACGACGAAGGAGATCACGGCTTCAACGCTGGCTGGTGATCCCGGCGCTGGAAATTGGAGAGACCGTGGCCAAGCTGGGGGGGCGGCGCGTTGTCGCTCTGGCGGTGATCACAACGATGGTCGGCCTGTGGTGGTGGTGGCCCTGGCTGCGCCCACCTGTCCAGGCTCCATTCGGTTCGACGGCAGATGCATCAACTCCCGATGGCCCCCCCAATGTCATTACCACCTTCGTCGAAGATCCACAGCGAACGATCGCAGCGATCGACCTATGGCAGCAACAACCAGGGTCCATCCTCGTGATGCAGGGTCGTCCGTCCAGCCAGATCGAAAGCAGAACCTATCTCCAACAACAGGGGAAATGGCCGCTGGAAGCGAATAAAATTGTCACTTTGACGGAAGGCTGCGACACCATGGGACAGATCGCATCTCTCTACAACTGGCTGAAGACCTTCACGGAACCTGGCAACCTCACGGTGGTCACCAGCCCGGCTCATCTGGGCCGAACTCTGACAATCAGTAAAATCGTGTTCGAAAGCCACGGTTGGTATGTACAGGGCGTACCCGTCTCCACAGGAGACAATCGGCCTGAGAGCCCTCTCCGGGAGCTCCGCGATCAGCTGCGTGCCCAGATTTTTCGGGCTACGGGCTTGGAGTTGAGGTCTGAAATTCTCTGCCAGGCCAGGGATCGAGGTGAGTACGGCCTATAAACAAGCTGTACTAATATGACGCTAAAAAGGCAATTGAACTGCGTAAACCACTTCATCATTCCACTCTATCTTTATTCAAATTCAGCAACTCGCAAGTGATCGACGCAGCCGGATTGGTGGCCCGATTCGCACTTGAACAGATTGTTTTGACACGGTTCAGATCCATCAGCCCTTGGGATCTATTTTGATACGGGTGCTTGATCACCTGGGGAATCACCAGGGTGGTGATCAGCAACACAATGGCGGATATCAGGATGATTCCTCTGGCCGCCGCAATCAACGTTGTGACGGCTCCCATCACGGCTGGAGTGTTGCGGGAGCTGATAAGGGACATCAGAGAAGAGCCATTGCGATGGATGAGCAATGGAAAATGAGTATTTCTGCTGACACAGCAGGTGCTGAAAAGAACTTAATCCAAATCATCTTAACCAGTCCCGATCACGAAAGGGGGGCGCTCCGGAAGGAGTGGTTCAACCCGTGCGAGGGCAGGGGCTCATGCCACCCGCAGGTAAGGTGGATGATTGAGTGGACTCTATTCAGCCAATGCGGACAGTTCGGTCAGGGGTGATCGGTGGTGATCCAGTGGAATCACGAATCTTGATCGATCCGGATCTGGAGCCAACGTTCGGCAGGCATCGTCATACAAATTCATGATCTTTCGTTCCACTCCCCCTCCATCTTCTCTCAGCGCCTTTGCCCACCGCCCAGTACAGCCCGGTGCCGGTCGTAGGGGCCCGGATCGCCCCCTCCCTTCCCTGGGTGCCATTCATCCCAACTGCTGAGAGGGCTGCTCAGGCCTGAATGACTTTCAGTCGGTGGCACTTTGTTTGCCTTAATTACGAAAGACAATTAAAAATTTCAGACTATGTCACAAGAGCGATTCGAACCCTTGCGAGCCTAGGCTGGAATCAACTCCACATTTCCAATCCAACTCAGCCCACATATGACGTACACCATTGAAAGGGCAGCAAAGATTTTTCCGGATACCCGCTCAGCAGATGCGGTGCCGGCCCTCACTGCCCGATTCAATCTGCTCAGCGCAGAAGATCAGTTGGCCCTGATCTGGTATGCCTATCTTGAGATGGGGAAATCCATCACCATTGCCGCTCCAGGTGCGGCAAGAATGCAATTTGCCGAACGAACTCTCAACGAAATTCGGCAGATGAGCTTTCCAGAGCAAAGCCAGGCCATGTGTGATCTTGCCAACCGTACTGACACCGAGATCTCTCGTACGTATGCGATCTGGTCACCCAACATCAAATTGGGATTCTGGTATCAACTCGGCGAATGGATGAATGAAGGAATTGTGGCACCAATCCCAGAAGGATACCAACTTTCGGCCAACGCCGCAGCCCTTCTCAATAGCATCAAGCTGATTGAAGCAGGCCAGCAAATAACAGTTTTGCGCAACTTCGTTGTGGATATGGGATATGACCCCAGCAAGTTAGACGAAACAGCCACAGTGGCCGAGCCTGTGGTACCGCCCACTGACGTAGAAAAGCGTGTCTCTGTAAGCATAGAAGGAGTTACGAACTCAACAATTATATCCTATATGAATCTGTTGAATGCGAATGATTTTGACCAGTTAATTGAGCTTTTTCTTCCTGATGGAGCTCTGCAACCTCCCTTCCAAAGGCCCATTGTGGGTAAAGAGGCAATCCTGCGATTCTTCCGTGAGGAGTGTCAGAATCTTCGCCTACTACCTGAAAAAGGTATCAGTGAGTCATCCGAGGGAGATTTCACCCAGCATAAGATTACTGGTAAAGTTGAAACTCCGTGGTTTGGTGCTGGTGTGGGGATGAATGTCGCTTGGAGATTCCTGATTGATCCTGCGGGCAAAATATATTTTGTTGCTATTGACTTACTTGCTTCGCCCAAAGAACTGCTTGGCTTGATCCGTTAACAAATATCGGTGCCATTTCGTCCCAGACAAACCTAGGGATGAATTATGGGACTATCCAATAGATTTTACATCTTCTGCCATTTCTTGACCGCAACAGCGGATCCTGCCCCACACTATGGATGACGGCAGGATCCATGGATCCATGCTTCCGGCCGAAGGCTTTGGGATGAACGAAGCTCAATATTTTCTTCACGTCATGCTCCCAGCCCATGCTCGCGATTGGATATTGTTCACGTTAATGTCGAAAAAGGTGTTTTGTTACCATGATGATTGAAGTTGCTGAACCTGACTCCATCGGCTGGTCCCTCTCCGAGCAGGAGATAGCCAGAAAAGCTTTTGATCTCGCCTATAGACGTGAAATTGACGTTTTGATCAATTCACTGCGGCAAAGAGTACAAACAATTTCTTCTGTAGACGAAGTATGGGAGCTTCATGACCATTTATCGACGAAACGATATGAGATTGATGGCAAATATGATTATCGATACAATAACATGTTGTTTGTTTTCGCCAGTTTGGTCAAGGACGGACTTTTGAGCATTGAAGAACTCAGTGGCTTGGACGTCCAGAAATTAGCCAAAGTAAAAGCGATGGCAAGAATGTAGCTCAGGTTCGGTACGAATTTTGCGAATCCCCCACAGACCACGCAGCCGTTAACTTCCCGGTAGGTTTGTGATGAAACCTTGCGTAACGAATTCCGATTGCGTGGCGGCAGGCACAGTATCTGGCTTAAGGTTTCCTTTAGAAAGGTGCCTACCTGAAGCTGGACCATGGTTCAACAATTATCTTTGCTTGCGGCTACGGGTTTGACTGGGTTGATCTTGGTAAGCCTGGTATTCGCGGCCGCTGGTTGATTAGCTCAGAACAGTCTCCCCGGTACCGGACCATCCCCTTGAGTTGTGGAGATACTGGGAGTCGTTTTCTGAGATTGACAGGAAGGCATCGACATTCCATAGACCACCATAGTGTTCAGAATCGGTTCACTCTGCTGACCTTGAAACTGTTTCCCCTACTCGTCTGCTTGTTCCAGGGTCTGTTGTTGGTCTTGGCCCCCCTACCGGCGTGGTCCACGACCATGGAGAATTATGTATGTGCGGGGGATCCTTTGGTTGCCACCTACGATCAAGGCCCTGTCGATGCCGATGGTCTCCCCAATACGATTTACGGAACCCTGCCTGGATCATTCGTTGTACTCCAATGGCGGGATCTGAAGCTGCAACTGCCTCGCACCAACATCGCCAAGGCTCCTATTTATAGCGATAATAAATGGATGTGGATACTTGAAGATCCGCAGCAACCTCTTCTCCTGCTCAATCAAGGAGGAACAAGCCAGTACGACTGTGTCCAACCCTGATCAGTGCTTTCAGTCGGTCGGCCATCGCTCAAGGGTGAGGACCGCCTGAAAGGAAAACGGATGCTTTCATTGATGGGTCCAGCAACCGGCTGGGTCCAGTGGTCACGCCTGGTCCGTGCCTTTCTGGTGAATCAATTCGTTCTCGCCCGCCCAGCTCCCCGATGAAGCCATTGCCACCAGCGGCAAGGGACCATGGCCACAGTTCACACTTCGTAACACTAGGATGGGGAAAAGCACCATTTCCCAGCCATGGCACCCATCTTTTCAATTCTCTACTTCGTCTGTTTTGCTTTGATCGCTGGTGGAGCTTTTGCTTTGATGACTCAGAATCTTCGTACAGCTTCAACTCCTACATCCCGTCCGAACCGTCATCCTGAAGCACCGAATCCCGGCGATGAGGTCCTTTACATCGATCTGAGCCGCGAAAGACTCGAAAAGCTTTACGAACAGGCTTCTTGATTCGTCGCTGGGATTCCACGCAAAAATCTGAAATTGCTGGGCATCACTCTTATCTATAAAAGGTGATACTCCACTTACCACATACTTTCTTTCGACTGGCATTTCATTTGCCCACCTATACAGTCAATTGATTATGTTATTAATCGGTTGATACGCAACCATGGACCCCATGGATTTGCACGTCCCGCCAAGCTCACTTTACGAGGTTTTTCCAGGTTGTTGAGCCAGTCGTGCATCACCGGTTCGAGGCTGATCACGGGCCAGACGCGACCCTCCACTTCCATTTCATAGGTGTGGTTTTCCTGGGGTCGAACCCAACCACTCCACACCTGTTCGCCCCTCTCGGCCGGCACCTGTTCCATCGACAGTGCCGCTCCCACCAGCTCGCCACCGGCATGGAGAGCGCCGGGATCTGCCAGGGCCTGTTTCTGGCGTTGTTTCCAGTGGGGGTGGTGCCATGGGGTATCCCACAGGGGCATGGGTCCGGCGGGAGCCTGGAAATCTTCGATCAGGGCCTCCTGAACGTGCAGCACCGGAAGATCTCCCGGGTCCACGTTCTGCTGGACACACAAAGCTGCCGCCATGCCGGCCGCCTGGCCCAGGTTGAGCACCAGCGGCTGCAGCCGCGTGGCCCCGTTGGCGATATGGCTGACACTGAAGCACTTGTCGGCCGCCAGCAGATTGACCACCGCCTCACTGACCAGGGCGGTGTAGGGGATGGTGAAGGGAGTACCGCTCCAGCGGCCGCCCCAGCGGCAACTCTTGGCTGCCAGGGGCCAGTCGGCACCGGGATAGTGATGGTCATTGGCGTAATTTCCCACCGCGATGCTGGTGGGAGCTCCCTGGTCGTCCAACGGCAACGATGCGATCCGGGCGCCGGGACCCAAGGGCAACAGATGACGCTCATGCAACACCGTGCGGCCCTTCAACCTCCGGCCCTCACGCCAGTAGGGCATCAGAGCCAGGCTTTCCTCCCCCGCCAGATCCCCGAGCAGGGCCCGCCGCTGGGTGGGAAACACGGCGGCAGGCTCCAAACTGCCGCCACTGGCCTCCGCAAGTGCGGCACAGAATGCGCTGCTGTGGTCCTGCATCTGCGTAGCGAGTTCCTGTTCCGCGCCTGTCTGGCTGGGGAACGGACCGGCGGGACCGTCCGCGAAGGCCCGCTCCAGACCCCAGTGCCAGTCGTTGCCGTGAATCGGCCAGTTGAGCATCACCAGCCCACCGGGCAGGCGTCCGTAGCTGAGGCAGCGCTCCAGACCGAAACGAGCCGTGGCCTGCTCGAATGGCGCGGCCATGCAACCCGGCGGCTGGGTGGGCTCCCCCCTGAGCCGACCCAGGGTGACCCAGGTGGGAGATTGCACCGGATGCTCCCGGAAAAACGGCTGGGTTTCCAACGCATCCAGGTCAGGGGCACTGGGCTCCTGCCACTGCTGACGGGCTTCCCAACCCAGGCGAAAGGGCACGGCGGCGAGGGGGAACAGATCGCCGCGGTCACTGCCGTCGATCACGATCCGGCCTTCCACCCGGTGGAGCTTGTCGGAGCCATCAGGATCAGTTCGCTCCACCACCAGGTGGGTGATGCGGTCCTGCCGCCTCCCCACCTCCAGGACCCGGCAGCCAGGCCACCAGTCCAGCAGCGGCTCGGCCGCCACCCAGCGCCTCAGGATCGATTCCGCGCTCGAGGGTCGGTAGCCGAAGCAGCTCACCCAGTTCTGGTCCAGCCCCTCCGGTTCCTCCCGGGCCAGGGCGCGCAGCAAGGCCCCCCACAATCCCGTCTGCCAGGGGGTGAGTTCATTGCCATCCGGCGCGCAGACCCCCGCGGCACTCACCATGCCTCCCAGCCAACCGCCGGGGGTCATCAACAGGCTGGAAGCCCCCGACCGGGCCGCCTGCAGGGCGGCGGCCACCCCGCCGGTCCCACCCCCCCAGATCAGAACCGAGCGTTGGGTGGGGGTCCGGTGCGAGGTCACGGGATGGGGGAAGAGGATTTGTGGGCTCTGGGCCGTTTGATGGGTAGGATCCGGCCCGAGCCAGGGCCGACCGTGCGGCGCAGCAAGCCCTTCACCCGCGCTGATGTCCTACACCCTCACCACCCCGCTTTACTACGTCAACGACCGCGCCCATCTGGGCAGCACCTACACCACCCTGGCCTGTGATGCCATCGCCCGATACCGGCGGCTCAGGGGTGAACAGGTGATGTTCATCACCGGCTGCGATGAGCACGGCCTGAAGATTCAGCGCACCGCCCAGGCGGCGGGGTTGAGCCCCCAGGCCCACTGCGACAGGATCAGTGCTGACTATCGCGACCTGTGGGACCGCTGGCAGATCAGCAATGATCGCTTCATCCGCACCACCGATCCACGCCATCGGTCGATCGTGGAGCAGTTCTTCTCCCGCGTCGTGGCGCGCGGCGATGTGGTGGAAGGGCCGCAACGGGGCTGGTACTGCGTGGCCTGCGAAGAATTCAAGGATGATCATCCCGAAGCCCGGGCGCCGGAGTGTCCGATCCACCTGCGGCCACTGGAATGGCGGGACGAAATCAACCTGTTCTTCCGGCTCTCCCGTTATCAACGGAGCATCGAGGAACTGGTCGCATCCCCCCACTTCATCGCCCCTGCGTCCCGCCGCAGGGAGGTGGAGAATTTCGTGGCGGGAGGGTTGAAGGACTTCTCCATTTCAAGGCTGGATCTGGCCTGGGGCATCCCCGTTCCGGGCCACCCGGGACACACCTTCTACGTGTGGTTCGATGCCCTTCTGGGCTATCTCTCCGCCTTGCTGGAGCCGGACGACCCCGTGGATCTGGATCTGATCACCCAGAGGGGATGGCCTGCCAGCCTCCACGTGATCGGCAAGGACATCCTGCGTTTCCATGCGGTGTTCTGGCCGGCGATGTTGATGTCGGCAGAGTTACCTCTGCCTGAACAGGTGTTCGGCCATGGCTTCCTGACCCGGGAGGGGCAGAAAATGGGCAAATCTCTCGGCAATGTGCTCGATCCGGAGGTGTTGCTGGAGCGTTGCGGTCGAGATGCGGTGCGCTGGTACCTGTTGCGTGATATCTCCTTCGGGGAAGACGGCGATTTCCAGCAACAACGGTTCAGTGATCTGGTCAACAACGACCTGGCCAATACGATCGGAAACCTGCTGAACCGCACCCTTTCGATGGCCCGCAAGTGGTTCGACGGGGGCGTTCCCCCCGCCGGTGCGGGCGCCGCCAGCGACCATCCTCTGGCCCTCAAGGCGGCCGAGGTCGTCCGCCGGGTGGATGGGGCGATGGAAGCTCTCGATTTCAAATCCGCCGCCGAGGCGGTGTTGGAACTGGCGGGAGAGGCCAATGGCTTCCTCAACCAACGGGCCCCCTGGAAGTTGATGAAACAGGAGACCAACCGGCAGGAGGTGGGCGCCGATCTCTACGCGGTGCTCGAAACCTGTCGTTGGGTGGGCCTGCTGCTGGCACCCCTGCTGCCGGAGCTTTCGGGCCGGATGCTGAACCAGCTCGGCCTCTCGGCATTTGTCAGTGGCTGCTCTTCAGGGGCCGAAGCACCCCCCCCTGATCGGGACGGCAGCCTGTCCTGGTCGTCGTCACGACGATGGGGGCTCCTGCCTGCGGCTTCCCCCCTGCCCGTTCCGGAACCGGTGATGCAACGGCTCGAGCTGGACGAGCCCCTGTGAGCCGGCGATCCTCCCGTGGCGTTCTGGTGCTGATCACCCTGCTGGCCGTCTTGAGCGGTTGTAACCGCACCCCCCTGCAGGTCGATGACACCGTTCCCCCCTTCGTGTTCCGTTCCCTGAACCTGCGCCAGCAGGACAAGCAGGGACGGCCCGCCTGGGAGCTCACCAGCCCGGAGGCTCGCTACGACGTGCGCCGTCGGCTGGCCAGGGCGATCAATCCCCGCGGCGTGATTTACCGAAACGGCAAGCCCAGCTACGAACTGGAGGCCTCCAGCGGCACGGTGATCAACGATGGGGAGGTGATTCTGATGGAGGGGCGCATCCGGCTCCGGCAGCTCGGCAAGAATCCCCTGCTGATCAAGGCCTCCCGCCTGCGCTGGTATCCCCAACAGGATTTGATGCAGATCGATCGCGATCCAGAGGCCCTCGATCGCCAGAACCGCATCGTTGCCTCCAAGGCCCGCTTTCTCCTGGATAAGCAGCAACTGGAGTTGAGGGGCAAACCCCAGCTTCAGAGGTGGTCGAAGCGTTTCGATCCCCTCAAGGATGAAAAGCGTCCCAGCCCCGAGCTGGTGATCAAGGCGAGCCAGGCCGACTGGCAACCGGAAACTGGGCTGCTGGATGTGCGGGGGCCCGTGCGTGCCACCCGCCGCCCAGCGGCGGGCAGCCCGGCGGGCCAGAAGCCCATGACCCTCACCGCCTCCGCCCTGCAGGGCAACACCATCAAGCAGGAGTTCGTGCTGAACGGACCGGTGAATCTGATCGACTCCGCCCAGAACACCACCCTCAAGGCCAGCAAGCTGCTCATCGACGTGAAGGACAACCGGATCCGTTCGGACCAGCCCTTCACCGGCAACCGGGGCGACCTGCAGGTGCGGGGTCGGGTCCTGGTCGTTGACGGCACCCGGGACACCGTGCTGATTCCCAGCGGCTGTGAACTGGATCGTCCTGGCGAGAGTCTGCGGGCCGAAAGCTGCTCCTGGAACTGGACAACCCAGGCTGTGACGGCCCAGGGATCGATACGGCTGCGTCGCAACACCAACAGGCAATTCACCCGGGGCGAGCGGTTGACCGGCCAGCTGGGCGCCAAGGGCCAGCTGGAGATCACGGCCCCGGGGGGGCGCGTGTTCAGCCAGTTCCAGGTTCCCCAGAAGTCGGGCCCTCCGAAGCCTCGGCGGCAGCGGCCAAAACCGGAGCCCATTCGTCTGTGAGGCGTCGGGCCCAGCCATCGGTCCAGAGCAGATCGGCCCGGCTGAAACTGCGGGGGGCCCAACCGCCCAGCAGCAGCAGACCGTCCTTTCCCAGGGGTTGGATCACCACCGCCGGCAGCCCGCTCAGCAGCGAATCAAATTCCCCCCGGCCGGGATAGAGCGACAGATCCACCAGGGAAATCACCTGTTGCCGTTCATGGCTTCGCTGGCAGGTGGGACCGGGCACGAACCGATCCTCCCCCAGCAGTCCCCGCCGCAACAGGGTGGTGCCCCGCCAGCACACCAGCACAACGGCAGCCGGTGTCGCGGTCAGAAGCATCTGGCTGCCCCAGGCGAGTTCGCGGGCCAGGGGCTCGGGCAGGCCCTGGTTCAGCTCCAGACCCTCCCTGCCCTGCAGATCGGCCCGGCCCGCCGCGGCCGGCTCCACCCGACTCCACAGGAATCCCACCAGCATCAACACCACCGCCAGGATGCTCGCCAGCACGGCGGCCCGTTCCAGGGGTGGATCCAGGGCGGGAGCGGTGGCCTGGTTCAGCACCGACAGCATCAGGCCACTCAGCCCGATTCCAAGCACCGCCCGGGCGGCTGGAGGCATCTCCATGGTGGACTCGACGATGGAAGATAGGGATCCCATATTCCGCACCCGGATGACCCCACGTGAGGCCTTTGCCGCAATCGCCCTGGTGGCGGTGGCCTGTGACGGTGTCCTTGATCAGCAGGAATCCAAAGCCCTGCGCAGCCAGCTGGAGTGTCGTTCTCCCTACCGGGACCTGTCCGAACGGTCGATGGCTGAACTGTTCGATGGCCTCCTGGCCCGTCTTCGCGACAGCGGCTGGTCGACGCTGTTGAGCGAGGCCGTTCCCGCCCTCACTCCGGATCAGCAGGCCACAGCCCTGGCCATGGCCGCCCAGCTGGTCTACGCCAACCAGGTGGTGGACCCGGCGCAACAGGAATTTCTCGACGCCATGGCCTTCCAGGTGGATCTGCCCAAGGAGCGGACCGGTCAGATTCTGGAAGTGATTGATGTATTGAACAGGGACAGCCTGGCAATCTGAGGGCAGACTGGGTCCAGACCTCCCCAAGCCCTTGGTAACCGAAGCGTTGGCCCTGCGAACCCTCGGCGCAGCCCGCCTGCTGGCCCTGCTGCTGGCCCTGTTCCTTGCCGTGGGGAGCGCCGTCGCCCCCGCCTGGGCCCTGTCGGCGGCGGACCTGCCGCCATCGCTGCCCCAGGATCGCGTTCTCGATTCCGCCGGCGTACTGAGCCGGGCCAGCCGTGCGGAAATCGAAGCGTTGCTGCAGGAATTCAGCACGGAACGGGTGGAGGCTCGCCTGGTCACGGTCGACCGGCTGGATTACGGCCTCAGCCTGAACGAACTGGGTCGCCAGCTGGTGGAAGGCTGGAGCGTGCCTCAAGCCGGAGCCCAAGCGCCCGCCTCCCCCGTGCTGCTGCTGCTGATCGACGCCAAGACCAAGGCCACAGCCGTGGAGATCGGCTCACCTCTGGAGCGCCAGCTTCCCGCCAGCCTGTTGCGGAGTACGGCGCGAACCACCATGGCCCTGCCGTTGCGCAGCGGAGACCGCTACCGGCAGTCGATCGTCGATGGCCTGGCCCGGCTCTCCACGGTGCTGCGGGGCGGCGAAGATCCCGGTGAGCCCGTCGTACAGGAAGCTCCCGTCATCGCCAGTAACGTACCGAGTCAGGAAGAAACGGCCAGCAGCAACGCTTTCACCTGGGTGGTGGTGTTGCTTGTGGTCGGCTCGATCGTCCCCATGCTCACCTGGTGGGTGTTCTCCCGCTGACCCCATCGATCCAAGCAATGCCGTTCTCACCATGGGCCTGACCGACTGGATGGGAACGTTCGGCCGGGCGCGTTCGGTCGACATGAGCAATGACCTGGAGCGTGGTTACGAGGCGGCACTGTTGATCCAGAGCATCGAGCTCGAGCATTACAACGACCGCCCGGTGCGGCCGGAGCTGGAACTGCGGATTTCAAAGGCGATGCAGGCCCAGGTGCTGCGCCGTTTTCGGGCCGCACTCCAGGTCTGCCGGCAGTCCCTCGAAGCGCTCGCTCCCTATCGCAGGGAATTCTCCGGGCAGGAATTGCGTCAGCTGCAGCTGATCGATTCGGTGGTGAATCGCTACAACCAGAATCGCAAACCCCTGCCCAGCCTGAGCCGTTCACCGGAAATGCTGCCCCGCAGCCTGATCGGTGTGTTCGATCAGGTGCGGCGTCAGCTGGATCCGGAAGCGGAAGCCAGTGTGGTGGCTGGATTTCGCCGGCGCCGGGATTCCACCCTGGTATCCCTGCGGATCCTGTTGCTGATGATCCTGGTGCCGATCCTGATTCAACAGGTCACACGCACCTACCTGGTCGGTCCGATGGTGGACCGCTTCGCTCCGCTGAATTCGTTCCTCACTTACCCAAAGCCGAAACTGGAAGAACGGGCGGTGGAGAGGCTGAGGGTGTTTCAGGCGGAGATCGAATTCGACGCCCTGCTCCATGACGAACCCCTGCCGAGTCGGGAGGAATTGCATGTGCTGCTCGCCTCCAAGGCCCAGGAATTGAAGCGGGAGGCGGACGAGGAAAGCACCCAGGCCATCAAGAATGTGCTGGCCGACCTCTGCGGCCTGATCGGTTTCACCCTCGTCTGCGGCTTCGGCCAGAAAGACATCCAGGTGCTGAGAGGATTCATCGATGAACAGGTCTACGGACTGAGTGACAGCGCCAAGGCCTTCGCGATCATCATGTTCACCGATATCTTTGTGGGTTTCCACAGCCCGGAGGGGTGGACTGTTTTGCTGGCGGGGGTCGCCGAACACTTCGGACTGCCCGCCCGGGAGAATTTCATCCTGCTGTTCATCGCCACCTTCCCTGTGGTGCTGGCCACGATCTTCAAGTACTGGATCTTCCGCTACCTGAACCGGGTCTCGCCCTCTTCCGTTGCCACCCTGCGCAACATGAACGGTGGCGGTTGATTCCTTCCCGCCCGCCACCCGGCCGGATCTTGCTCTGGTCAGTGGCCCCACGGGCAGCGGCAAGAGCCGCTGGGCCGAGCACCTGGCCGAAACCAGTGGACTGGAGGTCGTCTACCTGGCCACGGGCCCCAGCCTTCCGGATCAACCGTCCTGGCAGCGCAGAATCGAGCGCCACCGCCGCAGACGTCCCCCCCACTGGCACTGCCGGGAGGTGGGAGGGGATCTGGCCCCGGCGCTGGATCGGCTGGAGCCGGGTCAGATCGGTCTGGTCGATTCTCTCGGCACCTGGGTGGCCGCCCATGTGGACGTGGAGCCGATGGAATGGGATCAACGCTGGGATGACCTGCAGGCAGCCATCGATCAGCGCCCCATCCCCCTGATCCTGGTCTGTGAGGAAGTCGGCTGGGGTGTGGTGCCCCCCACCAGGGTGGGTGGCCGTTTCCGCGACCGCCTTGCCGCCGTGCAGCTTCGGTTGACGGCCCAGTCCGACACCGCCTGGTTGGTGCTTCAGGGACGGGCCATCGATCTGCATGCCTGCAGTGTGCCCGTACCCGCCGGTCCCAACGGATGGACGGCGAACGCCGCGCCGTGAACAGGATGCCGAGAGTGGTGCTGTTCCAGCCTCAGATCCCGCCGAACACGGGCAATGTGGCGCGCACCTGCGCGGCCACCGGAACCGAACTGCACCTGATCGAACCGCTGGGCTTTTCCATCGACGACCGCCAGCTGCGCCGGGCCGGACTGGACTACTGGCCCTGGGTGCGGTTGCACCGCCACCCGGACCAGGAAGCATTCCTGGCCAGCCGGCGTCAACGTGGTGGTCGCCTGGTCGCCCTCAGCGCCCATGCCCAGCAGGCCTACCACGCCTTCCCCTTCCTGCCTGACGACTGGTTGCTGTTCGGGCGGGAGAGTGATGGTCTTCCCGCCGACCTGCTGGCCCGGACGGACGCCCGGTTGACGATTCCCATGCCCCAGTCCCGAGCGGCGGGTACGGGAGGGGTGCGGAGCCTCAACCTTTCGGTGGCGGTGGGTGTGGTGGTCTTCGAGGCGCTTCGTCAGGGGACGGCCACAGGGATGGCACCTGCCAACCTTGCGGACCCGGGGTGAAGGAGCTACTCTCTGCCCGGCTCGCAGATGTTGGCTTCTCTACGGGTCTTGTCCGAATGGGTGAAAATGCATGAAGCCTTGGTTCGTTATTCCTTCCCTGCTGGCTGCACCAGTGATCGTGCCACTGGTCGCCGCCGTGGCATTCGACAACAGGACCGTTCCGGTTTCTGAGCAGATTTCGGCTGACCTCCTGCCCCCAGGTCCTGGCGACCTTGAGGCTGCCTCCTCGGAACCGGTGGCCGATCAATGGCTCCCCTCGGGAGCGTCCACATTCGAAGATCCAGCCGATCGGATGGCCTCCGCTGATCCGGACGCCTCTGATGCCGCCACTGACGCGTCCCTTTCCCAGAAGCAGGGCAGCAATCAGAACCGCAATGGTGTGGTCCGGTTCGGTGACACCCTGATCAAGATCGCCCAGCGCTACGGCATCACCCTCAGCGACCTGTTGCGACTGAATCCCGGGCTGGAAACCGCCCGACTGGTGGTGGGAAGCCAGGTTCGCCTGGCCCAGTCTGGGCCGGTTCGCTCCCGCGCCTTGCTCGCCCTCAAACCCACCACCAGTGGCGGTGTGAGCTGGCCGGAACTGCCGGATTTCGGCACTGAACGTCCCGGCAGCACACGCTTTCAACGCCCCGTTGCCGGCACCCTCTGGACCTGGCCCACCAAAGGTGTCTTCACTTCAGGCTACGGCTGGCGTTGGGGCCGCATGCACAAGGGCATCGACGTGGCCAACAATGTCGGCACTCCCATCGTCGCCGCACGGGACGGACAGGTCAGCTTCTCTGGATGGAGTGATGGAGGCTATGGATACATGGTCGAAATCCTGCATCCCGATGGCAGCAAAAGCCGCTACGCCCACAACAGTCGATTGGAAGTCCGCAAGGGCGATGTGGTCCAACAGGGACAAATGATCAGCCGGATGGGCAGCACGGGTCGCAGCACCGGGCCCCATCTTCATTTTGAGATTCATCCCCCTGGCAGGGGCGCCACCAATCCCCTCAAGCTGCTGCCCCCGAGAGCCTGATCGGGGTTTGGGCAGCGGACCATCGACTAAACTTCTCTCACCGGGGCTCGGTAGCTCAGCTGGTTAGAGCGTGGGATTCATAACCCCAAGGTCGGGAGTTCAAGTCTCCCCCGAGCCATCCCTTCGTGTCTTTTCCAGCCAGGGTTTGCTGTTGGTTGAGGCGGTCTCATACCAGGGCGTCGTGGTCCATTTCCTGCGTTCATCACCCCATGGTGACCGTTCAGCCCCTGACCGGCCTGGTGGCAGTGGCCGCCCTGGTGGTGTCAGGGGCCTGTGCTCGGGAGATTCCAGCCTCGGGCGCCGGCGCCACTGTGGTTTCGATTGGTGATGGCGACACGATCCGCGTCCTGCAAGCAGGCCGCACGATCACGGTGCGGCTGGCCTGCATCGATACCCCGGAATTGACCCAGGCCCCCTACGGCCAGCAGGCTCAGGAATACCTGCGGATGCGGTTGCCGATCGGCAGTTCGGTGACGCTGGCCGTGAAAGCCACTGACCGCTACGGTCGCATTGTGGCGGAAGTGATCGGTGAGACCAACCTCGGCCTGGCCCTGGTGGAGGACGGCCAGGCCTTTGCCTATCGCCGCTACCTGGACCAGTGCGACAGCAAGGACTACCTCAACGCGGAGTTCCGGGCCTCCCGCCGTCGCCTCGGGGTGTGGCGAGAGCCTGGTGGGATCACCCGGCCGTGGAGCTTCCGGCGGAGGCAGCGATGACCTCCGCCCGATCGGCGAAGAGAGACGATTCAGCCTGGCTGGTCCAGCTCACTGATAGTGCCAAGGTGCGGCAATCACGAAATCAGTTGCGTACATTGGTTTCACAGTTTTAACAATGAGTTGCTAGGCTTATAAGCAATTGATTGGTGTAATTACACGGTGAGTCTAGTAAGCATTACAGATCCTGCTAGCATTCACCCATGGCATTGCAGGGTGCATGGTCTTTAATACTCCCTTACATCTGTCACGCGGCTTTCTAGGAGCTGCTGGCATCCATACTTCCCTGCAACACAGAGAGCGTCTGCCAGATGCCGGAAGAATTATAGTTATCAGCAATCATCGTAGCTTGTTTGATGCTCCCTTATTAATGGCAGCCATGAATCGCTCCGTTCGATTCGCCTGTCACTACTACATGAGTCGCGTTCCTGTTCTGCGGGAAATGGTTTCAGCAATGGGCGCTTTTCCGCTCGATGCTCCTCACGCAAGGCAAAAAAGTTTCTTTCAGAAGTCAGTGGGATTGTTGGAATCAAGGCAGATTGTAGGAATTTTCCCCGAAGGGGCAAAGCCCATGATTCAGCTCACACAACGAAATCAAGTCGGACCATTTAATCGTGGTTTTGCCCATCTTGCCCTGCGAGCACACGTTGACGATCTGGCCATCTTGCCCGTAGCCATCGCTTCCATCGAAGAGGAAACCCATAACCTTCTTCCCCTCAAGCTATTTCGTTTGGTCGATCCTTCAGAACCGTTGTTTGATGGCGGCGGCTGGCACTATGCAACTGTCTATCGGCGAGTCCATCTTGTTATTGGTCAGCCTATCTGGATCGATGAGGCCCAGCGTCGCGAATATCGCGGTCGCCAAGGAGGCACTTTGGCAAAAGAATTGACCCATTCGTGCTGGAATCAGATCAACGAGCTTCTCGGTCAAGGTTGCTACTAATGAATCCAGCTTAATCATGTCGATTGCAATCAAATCCCTGCCCGTTTCAAATCATACGGAGTCCATTGCCGACCGTCCCCTGTTTATCTTTTTGCCAGGTATGGACGGGACGGGTGAATTGCTACGGCCTCAGCTGGATGGGTTGAAAGATCGTTTCAACATCCGTTATCTATCGATACCTGCAGACGATTTAACCGGGTGGGACGGTCTGCGTGAACAAGTCGCCCATTTGATTGATCAGGAGAAACAACGTTCCCCATCATGCCCGATTTATCTTTGTGGTGAATCATTTGGCGGCTGTCTCGCCTTGCAACTAGCCTCCTACTTCCCACGGCTCTGTGATCGATTGATCCTGGTCAACCCAGCATCTTCGGCGGTCAACCAGCCTTGGCTGAATTGGGGAGCATCCCTCACGAAGTGGTTGCCCCAGTCCCTTTACCGACTCTCCACCTTTGGTCTTTTGCCACTCCTGATTTCGCCTGAGCGCGTCTCACTCTCCAATCAACAGGCCTTATTGAGGGCCATGCAATCGGTTTCCCCTATGAGTGCTGCCTGGAGAATATCTTTGCTCAGCCAGTTCGTCCTGGAGCAATTACCGCTGAACCAGATTTTGCAACCAGCCTTAATCCTGGCCTCCGGTGCAGATCGTCTGCTTCCATCAGTGGCAGAGGCAGGAAGGTTGGCAAAACATTTAGCCAATTCATGCTCGGTACTACTGCCAGAAAGTGGTCACGCCTGTTTGCTTGAAACAGAGATCAGATTAGGAAATATTCTTCGATTACAGCATTTCTGTACGGCGTGATCTGGTGGCCCCCCCCGATTCGATGGACAGGCCATTCAGCCGCCTGCTTCCACCACAGTGAACCGACAGCGAAGACGATTCAGCTCCTTAGCGGAACGCTTCTCGGAACGAGTACAGAGGCAGCTACCTGGCCGTAGGCCAGCTGAGAGCCAGCTCCGGGATCAGCAGCACCCGGCCGGCCCTCAGACCGCCAGCGACACCAGCAGATCGGATCCCTCCGGCACATTGCGCCGCACCAGATCGGCAAAGGTGGTGGTGGAGTGGATCAATTCCAGGCCTGCCTTGCTGAAGGTTTCCGCCGAGAACACATTCATCGACAGCAACGGGTTGGTGTAGATCTGCGTGAAGGCGTCGTAGGCCACCATCGACAGCATCAGCGGGCCGAACAGACCACCGGGGAACGGATCCTCGGCGAACAGGCCCACCACCACCTCCAGCTGGTCGATGGAGCCATACAGAGCAGCAAGCCGTTGCCGCAATTCAGGGTTGGCGGTGAGCTGCTCGAAGCTGCGCAGCCGTTTCAAGCCGAACTGTTCGCGGTAGTCGTTGAAGCTGCGCAGCCGGAAATCGCGCCCCATCTTCACCGTCTGGAATTCCGCCTCCATCAGGAAGCGGGGGTTGTTGGCCAGCCCGATCCGCCCGGCCGCCTGGGCCGAACTGCTGCTCACCACCGCCGCCATGCCCACCTGCTCGAACAGGGCGTTATTCCAGCGGTAGCTGGAGGAAGGTACGCGCTCCCCGTTCACCACCAGGGCATCGGGCACCAGCCCGTGCCAGCGGTAGAGCAGGTCGAATTCCAGGGCGATCCAGTTGGTGCGATACCAGCGCTCGCCCTCGGCCAGGCCAGGCTTTAGTTGAAACAGGGGCACGCCCGCAATGTGGTTGATGTAATCGTCCACCACGAACTTCAGCAGCAGCACGGTGTTGATCATGCGGGCCGTCTGAAACAGCCGCTCATCTCCCCAGCCGGGCTGCGCGCGGGCCAGCACATCACAGATGCGGTTGTGCTCCCGCAGAAACAGGGTGCTGAGGGCCACGTAGCCCACCGATGAATTGCCCCGCTCCAGTCCGGTGGCATAGAGGCCGTCCTTGCGGGCCTCCAGATCAGGATCCAGAGGGCCAGACCCCAAGGAACCCGCCAGCGCCTGTTGCATCCACTCGGTGCTGCCATGGGGATACAGGCCCTCGTAGCAGGGCTTCACCCGCCATTGGCCATCGATGCGTTCCCCCAGCAGATCGGGGAATTCCTCTCCTCCCAGCCAGCGGGAACGCAGCTTGCCGCCGTGTTCGCTGCGCAACAGCCGAGCTTCCGACTCCTTCAGCCCATAGATCTGGCAGAGATCCACGTTGTGATTGGAGGTGTTCCTGCGGCGGTCGGTCGGATCGACCCGCAACACGCTGTCGGTGAACCACTGGGCAAAGAACATGAACAGCACCGAGGAGCGGTCGGTGCTCATCGCCCCCTGCCGTTCGAACAGGCTGGTCACCGGACCCCAGGGCTCCCCGGGCTTCTGGGGATGGGGGTCGGCGGGCAATGCCGCGATCGCTTCCTCGCTGGCGGGAGGCAGATGACGGCCCGAGAACCGGCGGTCGGTGAGGGAAGGCCAGGAGCTGTAATCGGTGATCGGACCCGCCTGACCTGGATCGCCGGGGTCCGGAAGGGGCTCGGCCGACCAGAGGCTGAAGGGCCGGGGCCGCGGCACGGTGGCCGATGCGATCCGGTTGGTGAGGAAGCGGTTGATGGCCCGTCCCAGCACGGGGATCACGGCCAGCCGGCCCAGCAGTCTGATCAGCCAGCGGTTCGAAATCAGCAGTTCCAGCATCTCCAACCACCACCGATCCGAACCAACACTTCAACCTAGCCACACTTTCTGGTTATGAATTCGTGAACCGCCTTCAGGTCCCAGGCTCCGCAGGATCATGGAACCCACAGTGGCTGCTATGTGAATCAACAGGGGCCACCCGCCGGAGAGCAGCGTCAGAACAACCCGCGTCAGCAGGTTGATACTGAATCTCCAACCCATTAACGGCATGGATCAAGGCCAACAGAATGCAGACCGGCAAGCCACTGGTGATCGGCTCTGGACTATGGAATTCCCGCAGGAGGGCAACTTTTCAATTCAACCAGCGACCGATCGCCAGTCCCACGATAGTGATATTAAAGGTAGCGAAACTTTCGAACTGCATGGGGGGGCAAAATCAGCAGCAATGGCGATCGAGCAAGTTACACGATGATGTTGCACGTTGATGTTGCACGATGATCAGGACGGTTCAAACATGACCCCGAGGCAGGCCACTTGGAGCAGATAACAAACCAGGTGGGTGGTGCTGCTTCTGGGCTGGAGTCGGGACTGTGAATTCGGTGGATGCCATGCAGTGGAAACCATGCAAGCGTGGCCAGGGCGGGGATGTAATCCGCCACGTTGCCCTCCTGAACCGGGCGGAAGCGGTGGTGGGCGTCCTGCACCAACGGCTGCACCACCTCGCCTGTGGGCAGATGGCCTGTCGAAACCCAGGCGAACTCGCTGGGCAGAAGGGGGGAATTCATGCCGCTAGGCCGCTTCGGCCTGTTCCCAGCTGAAGCGGGGCAGGCGGTAGAGAGCTTCGCGTTGGGCATCACTCCAGATCTCCACCATGGCGGTGAGTTCGGGGGCGTCGGCCTCCAGCTTGAGCTGGTAGGCAATCGCCAGGCTGCCGGTGGGGATCACGGCGAGCTCAAATGGCGGACCCACGCTGAGATTGGAGCGCTGGGTGAGCACTTCCGAGATCAGGCAGAGCCGGGCCGCATCTTCAAGGGAGAGGTTGGTGTGGCCCACATTGTCGAGCGGAGGCTTGCCGTATTTGCTCTCGCCGATCTGCAGATAGGGAGTTTCGCGCGTGGCCATGATGGCATTGCCCTGGGAATAGATCAGATAGAGGCCATGGGGTTCGCTGCCGATCTGTCCACCCAGAATGAAGGAAGCTCCACCGCTGGTATTGGCCTCCCGCAGGGACACCTCGTTCTCTTTCTGAACGGCCACACTCACGTGGCCGATATAGGCCGCCGCTTCGAAAAGATAGTCGCAGTGCCGCAGATCCTTGCCTGACCCCATCTCCGAATCGACAGCGCGATCGAGATCCCGGCGGATCCAGTTGATCACCGCCTGGGTGGTGGCCAGGCTTCCCGCCGCCAGCAGCACGAACAGCCGATCAGGCCCCGGCTGAAAGACATGCATCTTGCTGTAGCTGGAGATGTAGTCGACCCCCGCATTGGTGCGTGAATCGGAGGCAAGCACCAGCCCCTGCTCCAACCAGTAGCCGATGCAATAGGTCATGGCGCCACCGGCCGGTTGGTTCTCAGCAGACGACCCTATCCCCGCCACCTTCCCCGGTCCTGGCGATCGGCGACACACCGTCTTGAAGGGGAAGGGATCCACCCCACAGCGCCAGCAGCCCGGCAGCCTCGAATACCACAGAATGGGCGGAGACTGCTGAGGGGTCGTGAGGGTGATCCCAGCCCCCCCGGCGCCGCATGCTCCCGATTGGCCTCGCCCCATCCATGGACAACCCTGCTTGCACCGACGGCCTGAACGCCACGGAGGCTCGACAGCGGCTGTGGCTCGCCGCCCTGCATCAGCTTGCGCTGGCCGACGGTGACTTCTCCCCCGCCGAGGAACAACTGCTGGTGGAGACACTGACAAGGAAACTGCCTGGCCTGAGCCTCGACCACCTGCACAATCCCGGCGCCGCGGCCCTCGCGCACCGCTTCGGGGTTGGTACCCCCCTGGCCCAGGAGTTCCTGCAGTCCGCCGTGCTGGTGGCCCTGAGCGATGGCCACGTCAGTGCGATCGAGCTTGAGATGCTGCGCCGCTGGAGTGAGGTGCTCCAGGTGGGACAGGACATCATCGATGAACTGCAGCGCGTCCCGACCCACCGGGTTGGCAGCATCGACGTGCGCTGCGACACCGATCAGCATCCGGATCTGCTGGATGGGGTGCGGCGCTGGATGGATGACATCGATCCATCCGATCCGGAGGTCGCCCACTTCCTGGTGCGGCTGATACCGGCCCAGTGCCCCTTCGAACGGGACGTGACCCTGTTCGGCTGGAAGGTGGTGCATATCCCGCCGATGTGCAAGATCAACCCCCTCTACGACCAGTTGGTGGCGCTGCGATTCCGTTGCCTCTGTCGGTTGGAGGAATCCGGGCATCCGCCCCTGTCCAGCTGAGGGTGGACGGCTGCTCAGCGCATTTCGATGGCGTTCAGCCGTTCGCGGAAGGTGGAGGATCCCCCCGCTTCCGTGTCGTCCGCCGGGGGGGTGACCACGGGGGCGGTACCGGCCGATTGCAGGGGCCTGCGGAAGCGACCCTGGCCTCCCCCGGAGCGGGGACGTACCTCAAGAGCCCGGATCAGGCTCCTGCTGCGATTCACATCGCCAATGGTTTCGCCTTCTTTCGGGCGGATCAGGGGATTTCCCCGCAGTTCGGATCGCAACTGGTTGATCAGCCGGAAATGGCCGGTGATGTTGTATTTGCGCAGGATACTGGGATCCCAGGCCATAGACATGCCGTATAAGGTTCCAGCCATCGTAAGGCTTGGCAGCGACGGTGGAGCTGTTCCCTTCTCTTTTCGACGACATGTGATAGGTTGCAATGATAGTAACTTGGCATCTATTTAGTTTCCCAGCTATTCTACGGACCATTTCTTCTTTCGTTGTTTCATGTCCAGTAACGGCTGTTTACGCGTCGGTCGCGCCGCTCCCGACTTCTCTGCCACGGCGGTGGTGGATCAGGAGTTTGAGCAGATCCGTCTGTCTCAGTACCGTGGCAGCTATGTGGTGTTGTTTTTCTACCCTCTCGATTTCACCTTTGTCTGTCCTACGGAGGTGACGGCCTTCAGCGATCGCTACGAGGATTTTTCCTCCAGGAACACTGAAGTGCTCGGGGTTTCTGTCGACAGTCATTACAGTCATCTGGCCTGGATCCAGACCGATCGTAAAAGTGGTGGGGTCGGGGATATCGCCTATCCGTTGATTTCAGATCTGAACAAACAGATTGCGTCTGCCTATAACGTTCTTGATGAGGACGCAGGGGTGGCCTTGCGCGGTCTGTTCCTGATCGATCCCAAGGGTGTGATCCTGCACTGCACGGTCAACGCTCCTTCGGTGGGTCGCAGTGTGGATGAAACCCTGCGGATTCTGCAGGCCTTCCAGCATGTTCAGGCCCATCAGGATGAGGTCTGCCCTGCCGACTGGACACCCGGTGCAAAGACCATGAATCCAGACCCGGTCAAAAGCAAGGATTTCTTTGCCTCCATCCCTTGATTCCCTGTTCCATCCCCTGACCCCCCGTTCAGCCGCTGCATCGCTTGTGAACTGGACAGCTCAGGCGCTGCAGAGGCGACGCCCATCGGTGCCACCGATCAGCGGATCACAGGCCCGTTCGGGGTGGGGCATCAGGCCCAGCACATTGCCCCGTGGGTTGGTGAGTCCAGCCACGTCCCCCAGGGAACCGTTCGGATTGTCCCGGTAGCGCAGCACCACACCACCACCAGCCTCCAGGTCGGCCAGTCCCTGCTCGGCGATCTGGAACCGTCCCTCGCCGTGGGCAATCGGCAGGCTGATGATCTCGCCGTCTGCGTAGCCCTGCAGCCAGTGGCAATGGCCGGGTCTCACCTCCAGCTGGGCGTCGTCACAGATGAAGTGGAGGTCCCGATTGCGGGTGAGAACACCAGGCAAGAGGCCCATTTCCGTGAGGATCTGGAAGCCGTTGCAGATGCCCAGCACCGGGCCGCCCCGCTCGGCGAAGCTGCGCACTTCCTGGAGCAGGGGGGCGAAACGGGCGATGGCCCCGCAACGCAGATAGTCGCCGTAGCTGAAGCCTCCCGGCAGCACCACCGCCTCGATGCCGCTCAGATCCCGTTCCTCATGCCAGAGGAAACGGATGGGCCTGCCCAGGCAACCTGCCAGGGCCCAGCCCACGTCCCGGTCGCAGTTGGAGCCGGGAAACACCACGATGCCGATGGTCATGGGGGATTCAGCCGGCCTCGGAGATCTCGAGGGACCAATCCTCGATCACCGCATTGGCGAGCAACCGGTCGCTGAGCAGTTCCAGCTGGCTCTGGGCGGTGGCGCGATTGGGGGCCTCCAGATCCACCTCGATCGCCTTGCCGATGCGCAGGCGCTTCAGACCGCTCACCCCCAGCCGACCCGCGGCGGCCCGGGTGGCCTCCCCGGCCGGATCGAGCACGGATGGCCGCAGGCTCACCTGGACGCGGGCGGAATAGAGGGGCACGGCGGCGAGAGCTGTTGATTAAATATTGACAGCCGGACCCCCTGAACGGATCCGCCGGTTGGCAGGTTGGAGCTGGCACCCAGCCCCCGAACCGTGGCCTCCCTTCCATCACCAGCCGCTGGTCCGCTACGGGCGATGGCCCTGGGGATGGGGATGCTGAGGGGGCCTCTGCTGGCGTTGGTGCTGAGCTGCCTGACCGTACCGGCGACCGCCTGGGCCGTGCCCGATGGACTGCTGATCCCCCTGGAATGCCGCCTGGGGGACGGCCCCTGGCAGCAGTGCCAGATGCGGGTGGAGCAGGTGGGGGGGCACTGGTGGCTGTTGATCGGGGAGCAGCAGGTGGAATTCCGCCACGACGGATCCGGCACCGTGACCATGCAGGGGGCAGGAGAGGGATCCGGCTGGCGGCCGGTCTCCAGCCGCTGGCAGGAGGACGCCAGCCTTTGCTGGGATGGGGTCTGCGCCAAGGGAGATATCCCCCTGGACTGATCCGCTCACCTCCTCGCAGCTGGTCTCGCACCTGGCCTCGCACCTGGCCTCGCACAGGGACCCAGGACCAGGGACCCGGGCCCAAGGGCGAGGGACCCGGGCCCAAGGGCGGTGGGGCTCAGAGCTGGGCGCAGGCGGCTTCGATCCGCTCCGCATCCACCGCCGCCCCCAGCAGCACCAGTTCCAGCCCTGGCTGGAGGGGAAGGTCCGCCGGACTGGCTTCGTACCAGCACTCCAGCCGGGGTCCCACCGCCTGGATCTGCAGGGGCAGCCGCTTACCGGCCTGGTGGTAGCGGCCCTTGAGCCGCAGGATCGGTTCCGCCCGCAGCAGGTCCCTGAGGCGCGCCTCCAGATCGGGGCGTTCCCACTGCCCCTGCCGCCGCACGATCACCGATCCCATCGCCACATGGGCATGGTCGTGGTGCTCGTGATCGTGATCGCCGTGATCGCCATGGTGATCGGGAGGCGCGACCTGGTCTGAGCGCGATGGTCCCGCCTGGGCATCGAGAATCACGGCCGGATCGATGCCGCCCCGGGCCATGGGCAGCACCGGTGTGCCCGCCCGCAGGCCGGACCGCAGCCGCTCCGCCACCGCCGCCAGGGCGCCGGGATCGAGGCGATCGGAGCGACTCACCAGCACCAGGTCGGCGGCGCTGAGCTGGTCGTCGAACAGATCCTCGATGGCCGTGAGGTGATCGAGGCTGGGGTCTGCCTGCCGCTGCGCCTCCACCGCGGCCGCGTCGCCCACCACGTGGCCGGCCGCCAGGGCTTCGCCGTCCACCACGGTCACCACGGCGTTGATCCGGGTGCGGGAGCGGATCTCGGGCCATCCGAAGGCGGCCACCAGGGGCTCAGGCAGGGCCAGGCCACTGGTTTCCACCACGATGCCGTCGAGCTGGTGGGCTCGCTCCAGCAGGCGGGTCATGGTGGGCAGAAACTCCTCCTGCACGGTGCAGCAGAGGCAGCCGTTGGCCAGTTCCACCAGGCGACCCTCCAGCTCCTCTTCGGGGCAGAACCCGCAGGCGGCGATCAGGTCTCCGTCGATGCCCACCTCACCGAATTCATTCACCAGCACCGCCAGCCGTTGGCCGCTGTGCTGCAGCAGGTGACGCAGCAGGGTGGTTTTGCCGGCCCCGAGAAATCCGGTCACCACGGTGACCGGCAGCCGCTGGGTTGGGGTGGATGTCATCTCAGCCCACCAGTCCGGACCAGGTCCAGGCGGCACCGCAGCCGATCAGGGCAGCCGCCGCCATGCCCTGGCGCCGCGGCGACAGTCCGGCGGAGAGGCGTCCAAGGACGGTGAGGGCGATCAACAGCAGGGTGCCCTGGCTGATCACCAGTCCCAGCAGGTAGGTGCTGAGCGGAGTCGTGTTCCAGCCGATCACCGTGGCGCTCAGCACGTAGCCGTGCAGGGCAATGGCGGGCAGGAGCAGGGGCCTGGGCCAGACCCCCAGCAGCACCAGGCCCACCACCACCAGGCTGAAGGCCACCAGGGCTTCGGCGCCGGGCAGGCCGGGAAGAATCAGCCCCAGGGCACTGCCGCCCAGGCCGCAGATCAGCAGGCCCAGCATCCAGCCGCCCCGGTGGCGCAGCCCCACCAGGGAAAGGGCCAGCAGGAACAGGAGGTGGTCAGGGCCGAGCACCGGATGGACCAGGCCGCTGAGCAACCCGTTCAGCGCGGTGGGCTCCAGGCTGGTGATGTCGAGCATGTGGTGGGCCCGGGCAGCGGGTGCCAGCAGCAGCGAGCCCAGCAGTGGCAGGAGCAGGATCGCGGCGATCCTGGCCGTCGCGGCAGGTTTTGCGGCGGGAAGGGAAAGAGAATTCATGGTGTCCGGTCCTCGCCGGGGGTGGGGAGACGAGCGGCGGGCCTTCTGACTGGGTCCCCGGAGGGACCTTCACAGCTGCGGGACAGCGCCGGATTCGCACCGGACTTTCCCCGTTTCCTCCGTGGGCTGTCTCCCCACGGAACCGTTCAGCCAGAATCTATCCCCAGCTCCAGCACCGGACGGCGGGGCTTCACCGGATCAGACAGAGCTTCAGCGGCATTCCAGGCTGTCCCTTGTGGCAATCCCGCTGACCGGATTGGTCCCCGCTGCCCGGCCGCAGAGGGCCTTGCGCTCGGCCATGTCCAGCACCGCGTCGGTGAAGTCGGCCCCCTCGATCCGGGCGTCGCGGAATCTGCTCTGCATCAGCATGGCGTTGTTGAACCGGGCCCCGTCCAGCACCGCATCATCGAAACGGCTGGAGAAGGCCACCACGTCCTGGAGGTCGGCGTCCCGCAGGTCGGCACCGCGCAGGTTGGTGGTGTTGAACACGGCGCCACGCAGATCAGCGCCATGCAGATCGAAGTTCTCCAGATCGGCCTTGAGAAATTCCTGTTGCTGCAGATTGCGGCCGTGCATGTCGGGCTGCAGGTCCTGAACCGTGCGCTGGCCCCGCAATTCCGGTGCCGTCATCGCCAGGGCAGAGGAGGGCATCCCGGAGAGGGGCAGCAACACCGCCAGACAAGCGAGCAACGGCAGCCACCAGGCCGCAGCCATCCGAGGCACAGGCAAACGCGGTGAGGGCAAGCTGGATGAAGAGAGACCTGCCGGAGCCCTGCGGGGAAGCTCCAGTGAGGTGATCCTGCGAGACCGGGATCTGAAAAAAACGATGCCTCCGCCTCCAGGGCGCCAGGAGAAGAGAGTTGCGAAGAAGCGGCCAAAATCTGGCTGCATGTCTCACCGTTACGCTGCCTGCCCAAGTTATGGCAGGCATGGCCATGTCCCTGAGGGTGGTGGTCCCCCCCCACCCCCTGATCGCCCACTGGCTCACCCTGCTGCGCGACAGGTCCACCCCCTCCCCCCTCTACGCCACCGCCATGGCGGAACTGGGGCGCTGGCTCACCTACGAGGCCATGCGGGACTGGCTTCCCCAGCGGCGGGTGGACGTGGACACCCCCCTGGCCTCCAGTCCGGGCATGGTGGTGGACCCCGCCATTCCCCTGCTCTGTGTGCCCCTGCTGCGGGGGGGCCTGGGGCTGTGGCAGGGGGCTCAGCAGGTGCTGCCCTCGGCCCATGTGGCCCATGTGGCCCTGGAGCTTGAGGCTTCCGCAGCGGCGGTGCGCTGGCCCATCGATGCCCTGCCCGCGGCGGTGGGGGAGCGGGTGGGGGTGCTGCTGTTCATCGCTTCGATCGCCACGGGCCGCTCCGCCCTGGCCCTGCTGGAGCGCCTGCGGCAGCTGGGGGTGACGGGGGATCGGCTGCGGATGATCACGGCCCTGGCCACGGGCCCGGGGCTGAAGGCGATCGGGGAGGCCGTGCCCGATCTCACCATCTACTGTTCCTGCATCGATGCCGATCTGGATGGCCAGGGGCGGCCCCTGCCCGGCATCGGCGACGTCCCCCTCCGCCTGTACGGAACCGGAGGCCTGCACTCTCTAGGCTGAAAGGAGGTTGCCAAAGCCGAACTTCAACCCCATCCCCATCCGCTTCTGACCCAACCCATGGCCGCATCCAGGGAACCAACCAGCTCCATGGCCAGCGCCCTGGTGATCAGTGCCGCCGTGGGCGCGATCGCCGGGGCCGCCGGTCTGGCCTGGTGGCTGCTGAGCAAGGCGGAACGCCGCCGCCGGGCCCAGCATCAGCTGAGGATGTTTCGCCTCTCCCGCCTGAGCGGAGGGGATCCCCCCTTCCAGGCCGACGGGGTCCCGGATGCCCAGCTCCAGCATCGGGTCAACCAGTTGAATAAAGCGATCGAAGAGGTGCGCCGCCAGCTGGAGGAACTCAAGACCGAGCCCTGATCCTGATGGGAGCGGATCAGGTCCCGGGCCTGCCACTGGTTAGGTTGCTGGATTGACGATTCCGCCGGCCATGCTCCGCTCCGACGCCATCACCAAAGGGATATCGCGCTCGCCCAACCGGGCCATGCTGCGGGCGGTGGGCTTCGGAGACGATGACTTCGGCAAGCCGATCATCGGCATTGCCAACGGCTACAGCACGATCACCCCCTGCAACGTGGGGCTGAACGACCTGGCCCGCCGGGCCGAAGTGGCGGCCCACCAGGCCGGCGGCATGCCCCAGACCTTCGGCACCATCACCGTCAGCGACGGGATCTCCATGGGCACCGAGGGGATGAAATATTCGCTTGTATCCAGAGAAGTGATCGCCGACGCGATCGAAACCGCCTGCAACGGCCAGAGCATGGACGGGGTGCTGGCGATCGGCGGCTGCGACAAGAACATGCCCGGCGCCATGATCGCCATGGCCCGCATGAACATCCCGGCGATCTTCGTGTACGGCGGCACGATCAAACCGGGCAAACTGGGGGGCTGTGATCTCACCGTGGTGAGCGCCTTCGAGGCGGTGGGCCAGATCACCAGCGGCCGTATCGACGAAGCCCAGCTGCTGGCGATCGAGAAGAACGCCTGCCCGGGGGCCGGCAGCTGCGGCGGCATGTTCACTGCCAACACGATGAGTTCGGCGATCGAGGCCATGGGCCTGAGCCTGCCGGGCAGCTCCACCATGGCGGCGGAGGATCCGGAAAAGGCCGACAGTGCCGCCCGCTCGGCCGAGGTGCTGGTGGAGGCGGTGAAGGCCAACATCCGCCCCCGCGATCTGTTGACGCGAGAAGCGTTCGAGAACGCCATCAGTGTGGTGATGGCGGTGGGGGGCTCCACCAATGCGGTGCTGCATCTGCTGGCCATCGCCCGCACCGCCGGGGTGCCTCTGTCGATCGATGACTTCGAGACGATCCGCCAGCGGGTGCCGGTGATCTGCGACCTCAAGCCCAGCGGCCGCTACGTGACGGTGGATCTGCACCAGGCCGGCGGCATCCCGCAGGTGATGAAACTGCTGCTGGATGGGGGCCTGCTGCATGGCGAGTGCCGCACGATCGAAGGCAAGACCCTCCAAGAGCTGCTGGCCGCTGTGCCCAGCCAGCCACCGGCGGGTCAGGACGTGATTCGTCCGCTTGCGGATCCGATCTATGCCAGGGGTCACCTGGCGGTGCTGAAGGGGAACCTGGCCGAGGAGGGCTGCGTGGCCAAGATCAGCGGCGTCAAGACCCCCACCATCACCGGGCCCGCCCGGGTGTTCGAAAGCGAGGAGGAGTGTCTGGCGGCGATCCTGGCCGATGGGATCCGCGAAGGGGATGTGATCGTGATCCGCTACGAGGGTCCCGTGGGCGGGCCCGGGATGCGGGAAATGCTGGCGCCCACCTCGGCGATCATCGGCAGGGGCCTGGGGGACAAGGTGGCCCTGATCACCGACGGCCGCTTCAGTGGCGGCACCTACGGGCTGGTGGTGGGCCATGTGGCCCCGGAAGCGGCCGTGGGCGGCACCATCGCTCTGGTGGAGGAGGGCGACAGCATCACAGTCGACGCCCACCAGCTGCTGATCCAGCTCAACGTCGACAAGGCCGAACTGGAGCGTCGCCGCGCCGCCTGGGTGCCCCCGGCCCCCCGCTACACCACCGGTGTACTCGGCAAGTACGCCCGCCTGGTGAGCAGCAGCAGCCAGGGGGCGGTGACGGATCAGGGCTGAGGTTCCGGCCCAGGCGGCATCAACCGCCCCGATAGGGAATGACCGGCAGGCTCTGGGGGCCAGCTTTAGCAAATCCCTGATTGGAGGCCGCCTGGGAGGAGGTTCTGGATTGAGGCCGTCGTTGACTGTTGACCGATGGGCTGACGGAATTGAGTTGGTCTCTGAGCCGGTTGGGCGGAGGCCCGGCGAGGGCGGGACCGGCTGACAGGAGGATGACGGGCAGCAGGTACAGGAATCTCATCGGATCCAACGTTCTGAACAGGCCGGCCCAACGTACCGGGAGGCACAAGGGGGAGACGGAACAGCTGGGAGGCCCTGGCTGCTGCCAGGGCCATGCTCCGAACCTCAGAGAAAAGCCCGGGGAAGGGAAGGGAAGGGGCTCAGCGCTGGAACAGCAGGGCCAGGTCGACCAGCTGCTGGAGGATGCCGTCACCGCTGATGGCTTCGAGGACCAGGCCAAACACGAAGCCGAGCATGGCGACCCGGCCGTTGAGGCGCTCGGCCCGTTGCAGCTCCTCAGCGCGGATCTGCTTGGCGGCCGTGTCGAGGAACCAGGTGTCGTCTGCCTGGGAGGAGGAGGAGGAGGAGGGAAGGTTGGAGCTGGTCATGAGTAGAAATGCTCACTGATAAAAAGTTACAGAGCATCTCAAGGGGTTGACGTATCGCCCGTCACCTCAGGTGGATTTGTTGCAAGATGCTCACTGATCCCGGCTGTAGACCCAGCTGTCCTCCGAACCTCTGGCAGGGAGTTTGCAATCGTCCCCAAACCCCTTGCAGAGCGAAGCTCTCTGCTCCTGGGTGAGGAATGAAAACGCGCCAGGATCCGTGCGTCGACAACTGCCCAGGATTTTTATCCGCTCTGCATCAGGCAGATCGCCTGGATCAGATCAACTCAGCTGCCGAAAGCGGACCAGTCCTCAAGACGCAGCCCCTCCAGCCCTTCGAACACCCGCAGGTTCTGCGTGACCAGCACCCGCTGGCGGTAGAGGGCGTGGCAGCCGATCAGCAGATCATTGGCCCCGATCGGCTGTCCAGCCCTGCGCAGGGCGGCCCGTTGCTCGCCGTAGATGCTGGCGGCTTCCGCTGGCCAATCCTCCACCACCACCATGGCCAGGAATCCAGTCAGGGCTCGCTGATTCGCCATCCGCCGGCTCGCCGCCGCAAGGCTGATGCCGCACTCAAGCTCAACGACCACCAGGTGATCGTGGCGATCGGGGTGAGCCACCAGCCACCGGACAGCGAGCATCTGGGGCCCATGCTGGAGCGCATGGCGAAATGCTGGCGCACATGGTCCGCAAGCTCAGGAGTAAGAAGGGCATCAAGACCTACGCCCGGCGCAAAGCGATCGTGGAGCCGGTGAACGGGCAGATCCAGGAAGCCCGGGGTATGCGGCGCTTCCTGTTGCTGGGTAGAGAAAAGGTGAACGGCGAATGGCACCTGATCGCCGCCACGCACAACCTGCTCTAACCGCAGGCTTCTCCGAACGAAGGTCAAGGGCGGCGGTGATCAGCAGCAGACGATCCAGAGTGAGGCGCTCAGGGTGGAGTTCCAGGGCCGACATCCGTGCCGTTCACGCTGCCAGCCCCCTGATGGCTATCCAGCAGTGGTCCCTCTGACGCTGCAGGTCACCATTGCCCAGGACCCTGGCGCGGCAGCAATGGCCTGCAACGCCTGATGCAGGCCCGACTGCGCCTGCCGCGCCCACACCGATGACCGAGCCCGGGGCGGTTCGCGGCCGATCTTGTGGTGGACTTCCTAATCCGATGCCCCCGATCCAGCTCGATAAAAATGATGTCTCAAGCAGCGAATTCAAGGATGCAGGAACATTCAGACTTCCCGCAACTCCTCCCTGTCTCATCCCGATGTCGTGGCCGCCCGGTCGAGGGCGGCATAGATCGCCTGGGTGGTAGGGAAGGCCCCGGTCAGTTCGGGTGTGAGTTGAAGAATGCGGCGGTCGGCCACTTCATCCTCATTGCTGGGTTCTTCAATCACGTAGCCACTGCGGTTAGCTAACGGTGGAAACCATTCCACCTGCCTCCCGGACCAGCCGTCGAGTAACCGACGGGGTGTTTCATCCCTAAAGATGGAATGGTGCAGGATGTCATCAGCTCGCAGTAGACGGGAGGGATCGCGTTCCTTGCCCTTCCGATTCAGGGGATTGTCGTCATACACGGAAAGTGGCGCATCGAGATCGAAAGGATAGGGGCCTGCATCGTTATTAGCGAGTTCCACACCAGCAGCCACTGCTTTTTTTGCAGAAAATTGAGAACAATATTGGTGCGGGATCGATTCGGCTTGTTGATGCCAACTTCCACATTGCCGCCGATATCGCCATGACCGCCTCGAAACCAGACCTCCAGCACTTGGTTGCCGAATACACGATCCAGTCCGAAGCCCCTGCGGTTGAGGTCGTAGGCCATGGCATGCACGGCCTGACTCACGGTGAACGGGAGGGTGGGTTGGAAGAAGACTTCATTCTCATTGAAAGGGTTGCCAAAGGAGGCCACCGTGTCCATGAGGCCCAGAAACGGCTCTAGCCCACGATGTCGATGGTTAAATGCCCTCTCTGAATGTTTCGCCTGAGCCGTTTCAGGGCCGAACCCACGATGCCCTTGGCACCAATTCCAAAGAAACCACCAAAAATAAAGTCCAGAGTTTGCCCAGTCCTTGTCTCGAACCAAGCCCCGGATCCCACACCTTGAAAGTACTCTGCATGCAAACCTGCCTGCACGTATGCCTGCACGTATTCCTTCAGGAAAAAGACGACGTTCGTAAGCAGACGGGATTTGCTGTTCCGCAGCATGGGCTGGATACTGCTCAGCACCGCCTCTTTCTGGTCTGGATTCATGCCATGGAAATCCAGCCGTCCTCAGCGGAAGCCGGGCGGATCCCATCGGTCACCATGCTCCTGGGCCATGGGGTGCAGGGCGCCCTGGGCCCCAGATCCGGCGATCCCGCGGAATGACCAGCTGGACGAATCACTTCGCTCCCATGCAACATTCCCATGAAAACGCCCGGCAACGAGGATGCCGGGCGTTTCGTGAGCGGCAGCAAAGCTGCCGCTGGATTCGGTTGTGGGGCGGAGCTGCTGGCGCTGGCACCTGGGGCCAGGGTTCCAGTGGGGCTTCCCGGTGGGTTCGGGGCACCTGAAGCGGTGCAATGAACGGCGACGGCGTCACACGCCAGGGAAACCAGTGATCCGTTGAGAGTGTTGGAGCAGGGGCCGGATCGTCAGCGCACTCCTGGCGGCTGACCGGGGGGTGTGTCATCCATGACTGGGCCTCCGAATCGGTTGAGGTAACTGTCCTGCCAACACCCCGGAGATGCAAGGGGTAGGGAGGTGAAAGACACCTGCCTTCATGTAAAGAGAACACTCTTCATGAAGCCTGTGGCCCCGATTGGGCCCATGACCGGGGGGTCGTTGCAGGGTCCAGCCAGAGCAGCACTGGCCTGGCCTTGCCACCATGCCCCCATGAAGACTGAGACGGATGTGGTGGTGGTGGGGGCCGGCATCGCCGGCCTCACCGCGGCGGCCCTGGCGGCCCACCACGGACTGCGGGTGGAACTGCTGGAAGCCCACAGCCAGAGCGGTGGCTGCGCCGGCACCTTCCGTCGCGGTCCCTACACCTTTGATGTGGGCGCCACCCAGGTGGCGGGGCTGGAGCCCGAAGGCATCCATGAACGGCTGTTTCGCCAGCTCGGGGTGTCCCCCCCGGCGGCCAGCCCCCTCGACCCCGGTTGTGTGGTGGACCTGGCCGATGGCAGGGAACCGGTGCGGATCTGGCGGGACCCGAAGCGGTGGCGGGAGGAAAGGGAGAGGCAGTTTCCCGGCAGTGAACGGTTCTGGGCCCTCTGCGACGCCCTGCATCAGGCCAACTGGGGATTCGCGGCCAGGGATCCGGTGCTGCCTCCCCGCAACTTCTGGGACCTGGGCCAGCTGCTGGGCGCCCTGCGACCCGCCAACCTGCCTGCCGGGCTGTTGATCACCGCCTCGATGGCCGATCTGCTCTGGCTCACGGGTTGCGGCGGCGACGGGCGGCTGCGGCGCTTCCTGGATCTGCAGCTGAAGCTCTACTCCCAGGAACCGGCGGACCGCACGGCGGCCCTCTATGGGGCGACGGTGCTGGCCATGGTGCAGGAACCGCTGGGTCTCTGGCATCTGCACGGTTCGATGCAGGCCCTCAGTGAGGCGTTGGAGCGTGCCCTGGCCCAGGCGGGAGGAAGCCTGCGCCTGGGGCACCGGGTGCAGGGTGTGGAACGGGTCGGAGCGGGCTGGAGGGTGCGGGGCCAACGGGCTGTCCGCCCGGGGACGCCGGCCGGCGCCGGTGATCTGGAGCCCTTTGCCCTGGAGGCCGCCGATGTGGTGATCACCCTGCCGCCCCAGGCCCTGCCCCAGCTGCTGGGTGAAACCCTCCCGGCGGGCTACCGCCGGCGGCTGGAGCGGTTGCCGGAACCCTCCGGAGCGCTGGTCTTCTACGGAGCGGTGGGGCGTGAGCAGCTGCCCGCGTCCTGCCCCTCCCACCTGCAGCGGGATGGCGCCACCCCAGGCTCGTTGTTCGTCTCGGTGAGCCAGGAGGGGGACGGCCGGGCACCGCTCGGGCAGGCCACGGTGATCGCCAGTGTGTTCACCGCCGCCAAACCCTGGTTCGCCCTGGACCGAGCCGCCTACCGGGTCCGCAAGGCTGAAGCCCTGTCCCAGATCCAGACCGGCCTGCAGGAGTTGCTCGGCATCAGCCAGAACGGCTGGCTGCACCGGGAGCTGGCCACACCGAGGGGCTTCGCCCGCTGGACCGGTCGCCCCTGGGGCTACGTGGGCGGTCTGGGGCAGCACCCCAGCCGCTTCGGCCCCTTCGCCCTTGCCAGTCGCACACCCCTCCCCGGGCTCTGGCTCTGTGGAGACTCGGTCCACCCCGGCGAGGGCACCGCGGGGGTGAGCCTCTCTGCCCAGACGGTCTGCCGGCAAATGCTGGCGGCCCGTGGCCCGTCCCCAGCAAACTCCTGAGGCCAGTCCCAACCCCTGGCCCGTCATCGGCCCAGGGATGATTTCCAGCAAACGGACCTCCAGCACAGGCAGCCATGGGCGATCTGCTGTTCAGCTCAGCTTGTGAATTAAGCCGCCTGATTCAGGCACGCCAGATCTCCGCCCTTGAGCTGCTTGAAGCCCAGCTGGATCAGATCCAGCGACACAATCCCACCATCCACGCGATCTGCAGCCTGGATGAAGACCGCGCCCGCCAACGGGCCCGCCAAGCGGATGAAGATCTGGCCGCAGGCAAGAGCTGGGGCAAACTGCATGGCCTTTCGATCACGGTAAAAGACGTATTCGAAACCGCTGGACTGCGCACCACATCCGGCTACAGGCCCCTGCAGAACCATGTGCCCCAGCGGGATGCGGCGGCGGTGGAGCGCCTCAGGGCCGCAGGGGCAATCATCCTGGGAAAATCAAATCTGGCGCGATTGGCCGGTGATTTTCAAAGCGTCAATGATCTGTTTCCCAGGGTGAACAATCCCTGGAATACCGACTACACGGCGGGAGGGAGTTCCGGCGGCAGTGCCGCATCCATTGCCGCGGGTTTTTCCGCTCTGGAGTTGGGCAGTGATTTTGGCGGTTCCCTGCGCCAACCCGCCCACTTCTGTGGTGTTTATAGCTTGAAGCCCACCGATCGTCGCGTTTCTACACGAGGCCATATCCCGGAAGTGCCTGGCATGCCGAAATGTATTCGTCAGATGATGACCGTGGGATGTTTCTCCCGCTCTGTTGATGATCTTGAATTGTGCTTTTCCCTGCTTGCCGGTGTTGATCCCCACCAACCTGATGTCCCCCCCGTACCCCTGGGCAACGCTCCGCCACGCTCCCTTGCCAGCCTGAGGATTGCCTGGATGGACGGGCTGGATGAAATTCCCGTGTGCCTGGAGATCAGACAGGCGATTCAATCGGCCTGTGGACTGCTGTCTGAGGCAGGAGCCCGGGTTGTCAACTGGATCCCCGAACAACCTTCCTTGCCAGCGATGTTTCATTGCTGCAGTCAAGTGACGGCGTTCAACAACGTCTATGCCCAGGTGGCGGACTGGCAGGCGAGGCGTGAAGTTGCTGTTTTCATGCTCCGAGAGGCCACCCAGGGGGAGCCGGCACTGAGAAAATTGTATAACTTATCTCAGCTGATACCCACCTTGCTCCGTCCTCGGCTGAAAGCCTATTTCCACGCCCTGACCCAACGGGATCAATTCATTGTGGAATTGGATCAGGCACTCCAGCCCTGGGATGTATGGCTCTGCCCCGTAGCCGCCACCACCGCCTTCACCCATCGTCCGACTGGAACCGCCGTTGCTGTCAATGGCAGGAAGGTGCCCTATATCCTGGCATCGGGCGCTTACACCATGCCGTTTGCCTTTACGGGCCATCCTGTGGTGGTGATTCCGATCGGCCGAACACGAGCTGGATTGCCCATTGGGCTGCAACTCGTCGGTAAACGATGGCGGGAAATGGAATTGCTGGAAATCGCCAGAGGGATCGATGCGATCGTGGGCGGCTTTCACCCACCGTCCGGCTACTGAATCCGTATCTGTCTACGAACTTCCATCTGCCCCTCCCAGGGCGGCATCCCAAAGCTGACGCGGCAACCGCTGCTAAGGAGCGGGCCAGATCTCCGGTATCGATGGGTCGACAGGGGCGGCAGGCAAGCCACTGTTGAACCACTCGGGAACGTTGCTGAAGCAGGCAGCGTTCTTTTCGTTCTCCCGGGCCTCCACCCGCCAGCAGCAACTGCGCCCCCCGTCGCGGCCCAGCAGCAGCTCATTGGCCCAGCCCCAGACCAGCTCGGCGCTGGCCTCCATGCCCACGTTGGTCATCACCCGCAGATCCAGGGCTCCCTGCTCATGCAGACCGCGCCACTGCTCCAACAGCGGATCGTCCCCATTCACCAGAAAGGTGTGGTCGAACTGGTCGGCGAGGCGTTCCTCCAGCTCCCGCAGGCTGGAGAAATCCACCACGAAGCCGTGGCTGTCGAGCTGGTGGGCCTGGAACCAGCAGGTGAAGCTGCGGCTGTACCCATGCACGAAACGGCAGTGGCCGCTGTGGCGCCACTGCCGGTGGCAACAGGGATAGTCACTGAAACGCTTGCTGCAGGTATGGCCGGCGGGGGTGGACATGGGAGAGGATCGCAACTGCCGGAAACGCCTGCCATGGAATCCCTGCCCGCAGACGCTTCTGCATCATTCCAGCCCCCCGCCCCCGAAAGGGGAGCCCCCGGAGGGGGAGCCCCCAATGGCGCGGCCCCGCAGGGGGCGGCTTCCCTGGCGGCTGGGGCTGAAGCATGGCTGCAGGGATTGACGTTCAACGAAGCGGGTCTGATGCCGGCGGTGGCCCAGGACTGGTTGGATGGAGCCGTGCTGATGCAGGCCTGGATGAACCGGGAGTCGCTGCGGCGCAGCATCGAAACGGGGGAGGTGCACTACTGGAGCCGCTCCCGCCAGGAGCTGTGGCATAAAGGGGCCACCAGCGGCCAGATCCAACGCCTCAAGGGCCTGCGCTACGACTGCGACGCCGATGCCCTGCTGCTCACGATCGAGCAACTGGGAGGTGGTGCCTGCCACACCGGTGCCCGAAGTTGCTTCTACGGCGATGGGCTCGCGGTGGCCCGGGGCTCGGCGCCGATCGAGGGCAATCCCGAAGCGCCCCAACCTCCGGCGGACGCCTGCACGGAGCTCTACAGGGTGATCAGCGGCCGGCGCCGCAATCCCGAGCCGCAGAGTTATACCAACAGGCTGCTGGAGGGGGGGGACAACCGCATTCTCAAGAAGATCGGCGAAGAAAGTACCGAATTCGTGATGGCCTGCAAGGACAACAGCCCGGAAGAGATTGCAGCGGAAGCGGCGGATCTGATCTTCCACCTGCAGGTGGCCATGGCCCACCACGGCGTGGAGTGGCGCCGGGTTCAGGAGGTGCTGGCAAGACGACGGGGAGCGCCACGGCGGGAGTGAACCGCCCCTCACAGGCGATTCCCAACCATGGCTCTTGTTCAGATCTTAACCGAACCACTACCAGGTCTTTGCTCCTCAGCCCGGCAATGCTCCATACAATCACCCCAACAAAGCAAAGGCTTTTCCATGGTCTTCACACGGTCTCGTGAGGCTGGAAGCAGTGATGGATTTCGAGATCTTCTGGAAGAAAATTATCAGAAACGCAGCCTTGTTCATCTGGGGGCTGGAAGTACCGTCCCCCTGCTGAAAGGTCACATCTGGCTGGTGGTGCGGGGCATGGTCAAGCTGGGAGCCATCACCGTCCATGGGGACGAGCTGCTGCTGGGCCTGGCGGGGCCCAACGAACCCTTCGGTGACCCCCTCACCAGCGTGGAAACCTACGAAGCCCGCACCCTTTCAGACAGCGATCTGCTCTGTCTGAGCTGTGCCGACATCCACAACGATCCCCAGCTCACCGCCGCCCTGCTGAACGCGGTGACCCTCCGGGTGAGGCAGGGCCAGTCGCTGCTGGCCCTGATGGGTCTGCGCCGCGTCGAGGACAGGGTGCGGGGGTTTCTGGAGCTGCTGGCCAATGAATACGGCCAGCCCTGCGAGCACGGCCTGCGCCTCAACCCTCGGCTCACCCACCACGAGATCGCCGGTGCCCTGGGCACCACCCGCGTCACCGTCACCCGGGTGATCGGAGTGCTCAAGGATGAGGGATTTCTGCGCTTCGATCATCAACGCCGCATGACCATCAGCCATCTGCCAATCCGTTGACCCGCTCCTTTGATCCCCCTTTCTGGGGCGCGTCCCTGGTGAGGGAGAATGGAGGTATGCAACCTTCTCTCCTGCTCGTGGAGGATGACGACACGATCCGCGACACAATCCGGGACGCTCTGAATCTGGAGGGCTTTCGGGTGACCGCCTGTGGCAACGGCCTGGAGGCACTGCGCGATCTCCAGGCTGCCAACAGCAATGAAAACTCCTATTCCCTGGTGGTACTGGATCTGATGTTGCCCGGCCTCAGTGGTCTCGACATCTGTCGGCGGTTGCGCCAGAGCGATGGGCGGACACCGATCCTCGTGGTCAGTGCCAGGGATACGGAAGCGGACCGGGTGCTGGGCCTGGAGGTCGGGGCTGACGACTATCTGGTCAAGCCCTTCGGCATGCGGGAACTCGTGGCCCGCTGCCGTGCGCTGTTGCGACGCAGCCATGCCTCCTCCCTGGCCGGCAAGGTGCTGGAGCACGCCAACCTGCGCCTCTACCCCGAGGAATGCCGCGTCATGCGGAATGGTCAGGAAGTCAATCTCTCCCCCAAGGAATACCGGCTGCTGGAGTTGTTCATGCAGAATCCCCGGCGAGTCTGGAGCCGGGACAAGTTGCTGGAGCAGGTGTGGGGTTTCGATTACTTCGGGGACAGCAAAACCGTGGACGTGCATATCCGCTGGTTACGGGAAAAATTAGAGGAGAACCCTTCGACCCCGCAACACCTGATCACGGTGAGGGGATTCGGCTACCGCTTCGGCTGAGTGGCCATCCTCCTGGCGTTGATCGCTGGCCTGGCTCTGGGCTGGTTGCTGTCTCGCTCCCGCCAGCGGCAGACCGGCCCCCTCGGCCTGCGGCATGTTCAGCTGCTGCGCTGGATCGAGGACAGCCCGGTCGGGTGGCTGGTGCTCGATCCGGCCGACATGCTGCACCTGATCAACCCCCGGGCCGAGCGCCTGCTGCAATGCCCGTCGGGCCTGTCACGCCAGCCCGAATCCCTGCGGGACGTCTGCCCGGCCCCGGAGTTGCTGGAGGTGATCCACAACGCCCGGCGCCGCGGGCGACTGCAGCGCCGGCAGTGGCAACTGGGGGACCAGGAACTGGAGGCCTACGCCCTTCCCGGTGAAGGCGACTGGGTCGCCGTGGTGCTCCACAGCCGTCGATCCCTGGAGGCCCAGCTCGAACAGCAGGAGCGCTGGGTGAGTGATGTGGCCCACGAACTCAAGACTCCGCTCACCGCCCTGCTGTTGGTGGGCGACAGCCTGGCTGCGTCGGTGAACAGCCGCAGTGCGGTGCTGGTGGAGCGGCTGCAGCGGGAGTTGCTGCGGCTGCAGCTTCTGGTGGGGGATCTGCTGGAACTCTCCCGGCTGGAGAACACCCTTCCTGGCGAGAGGAACGGGCGCGATGAGGTGGATCTGGTCGCCCTGGTGGGGCAGGTCTGGGGGGGATTACGGCCCATGGCCGAGGAGCGGAAGGTGGGGCTGAGGCTGGAGACGGCCCAGGCGCGTCCGATCCGGGCGGACGGGTCCCGGCTGCATCGGGCCCTGCTCAACCTGCTCGATAACGCGATTCGGTTCAGTCCTGCCGGCGGCACGGTGTGGGTGACGCTGCAGTGCAAAACGGAGTGGTGTCTGGTGTCGGTGCGGGATGAGGGGGCTGGGTTGGGGGAGGAGGACCTGGAGCGGCTGTTCGAGCGTTTCTACCGAGGCGATTCCTCCCGGGCCCGGAATCGGGGCGGTGGCAGCGGTCTGGGGCTTTCGATCGTGCAGCAGATCGCCGTCACCCACGGAGGCCGCGTCCAGGCGAGCAACCATCCCGAGGGTGGGGCCCTGATCGAACTGGTCCTGCCGGTGGGTGCGCCCGCGACCGCTGAGCAGGGCTGATGGTCCTGCCCCAGCCCTCCGTCCGCATGGCCCGGGTGATCCAGCCCGTGATTCCCCGGGTGACGCGGTTGCTGGGCCTGAATCCCCGGGCCCTGTCCCTTGCCCAGGGGGTGGCGGCCTGGGGGCCTCCCGCCGCGGTGCGCGAGGTGCTGGGCCAGGCCCTCGCCCTTGCCCGCACCGATCCCGTGGCGGCCGCCCAGCTGGATCGCTACGGGCAGGGGCTGGGAGAACCCGACCTGAGACAAGCGGTGCGGACGGAGCTGGAGGGGGTCCGCCAGCTCGATCTCGATGGCAGCACGGTGATGGTGACGGCGGGCAGCAACATGGCCTTCCATGCCGTCGCCCAGGTGATCTGCGATCCCCTCGACGAGGTGATCCTGCCGCTCCCCTGGTATTTCAATCACGCCATGGCCATTCAGCTGGCCGGCGGCGTGGCAGTGGGCGTGAATGCCGGCTTCATCCCGGATCCGGAGGCGCTGGCTGCGGCCATCACACCCCGGACCCGCGCCATCGTGACCATCTCGCCCAACAACCCCAGTGGCGTGGTCCTGCCGGCGGTGGTGCTGGAGGCGATCAACCGGCTATGCGCCCGCCATGGGTTGTTTCACATCAGCGACGAGGCCTATGCCGAATTCGTTCACGGCCAGGTATGCCATTGGAGCCCCGGCAGGGCCGCGGGCAGTGGGGGCCACACGATTTCCCTCTACTCCCTGTCCAAGGCCTATGGCATGGCCGGTTGGCGGGTTGGCTACGCGGCGGTGCCCAGCCAGTTGGTGGAATCCCTGGCCAAGGTGCAGGACACGAATCTGATCTGTCCTCCCCGGCTGCCCCAGCGGGCCGCCCTGGCTGCCCTCGAGGCTGGCCCGGCCTGGTGTCGGCCCAGGATCGCGCAGCTGGGACAACGAAGGCGCCAGCTGCTCGATGCGGTGGCGGCCGCCCGCAGGGGGGGGCTGGATGCCGGGCTGGTGGCCCCACCCGATGGGGCCTTCTACGGCCTGCTGGAGTGCGCCACCCCCCTGGGCGGTCTGGAGCTGATGGAGCGGTTGGTGCGGGACCATGACGTGGCGGTCCTGCCCGGGGAGAGCTTCGGCCTGGTCTCCACCCCGGGCCGGCAGGTCCTGCGCATCAGCTACGGCATGCTGCAGGAAGCCGAGCTGGCCGAAGCCCTCCACAGACTCCTCAACGGATTGGGCCGCCTGGCATCGGCAGACAGCCTGGCCTAGCTGATCGACAGGCAGAGTGGGTCCATGGTGTTACCAGCAGCGGCCAACTCCCCGCTGGCGGCCTTCGGCTCCAGCATGATCGCGATCACCCTGGCCGAGCTGGGCGACAAGACCTTCTTTGTGGCCCTGATCCTGGCCGCCCGCCACCGGGCCCGCTGGGTGTTTGTGGGTGCCTTCGCCGCCCTTGCGGTGGTGACGATTCTCTCCCTCCTGGTCGGCTTTGGCGTGCGGGAGTTGGTGCCGGCGGAACTGGTGCCCTGGTTGGCGGCGTTGCTGTTTCTGAGCTTTGGGGTCAAGCTGCTGATCGATGCCCAGTCCATGGGGCGGGACGAAGATGGAGAAGAGGAGGAGCAGGCCCAGGCACTGGTGATGCGGGCCGAGGCCCACCAGATGTTCGTGGGGCCCAGGGCGGTGATCGGTGAGGCGTTTTCCCTGGTGTTCCTGGCGGAACTGGGGGATCGCACCCAGTTCGCCACCATCTTTCTGGCCACAGGACCCAGATTCACCTTTGCCGGCCTGCTGGCCGGTGCCTTGGCGGGCCACGCCTTGGTCACCTGCCTGGCCGTGGGTGCCGGCAAATGGATCGGCCAGCGGATCAGCGAACGGCTGCTCTACCGGCTCAGCGGCGTCCTGTTCCTGGCCTTCGGCCTGGTGGCCCTCGCCCAGGCGATGGCCTGACCCGATCCGTTCCCGCCTTGCCCTGCCTTGATCAACCCCCGGGCGGGAGGCACCCGCCGACCTACATTCTCGGCCTACAAACGGACCGACTCGATGGTCGCACTTGCGCCGCAGATCTTTAATCGCATCAGCACAAGCCATATCAAAGGTGATCTCTTCGGTGGCGTCACCGCCGCGGTGATTGCGCTGCCCATGGCCCTGGCCTTCGGGGTCGCCTCCGGAGCCGGAGCCGCCGCCGGCCTGTGGGGCGCCGTTCTGGTCGGTCTGTTCGCGGCCCTGTTCGGCGGCACCCCCACCCTGATTTCCGAACCCACCGGACCGATGACCGTGGTGATGACGGCGGTCATTGCCAGCTTGACCGCCAGCGATCCGGAGAACGGCCTGGCCATGGCCTTCACCGTGGTGATGCTGGCAGGGGTCTTCCAGATCATCTTCGGCCTCTGCAAGCTGGGCCGCTACATCACCCAGATGCCCTACACGGTGATCTCGGGCTTCATGAGCGGCATCGGGATCATCCTGATGATCCTCCAGATCGGCCCCTTCCTCGGCCAGGCCATTCCAAAGGGAGGTGTGGTCGGCACTCTCAAGGTATTGCCCAGCCTGATCAGCTCAGCCCGGCCCGCCGAGGTGAGCCTTGCCCTCCTCACCCTGGCCATCCTCTGGTTCACCCCCGGCGCCGTCAAGAAGATCGCACCGCCCCAGTTGATTGCCCTGATTCTGGGCACCGTCCTGTCCCTCACCCTGCTCACCGGCGGCGTGGGCGACGGCACGGTGGAGGGGGAGGGGATCCGCCGCATCGGCGCCATCGCCGCCGGGTTCCCCAGCCTGCATCTGCCCCATTTCGAACTGCCCCAGTTGCGGCTGATGCTGATCGACGCCGCCGTGCTGGGCATGCTCGGTTGTATCGATGCCCTGCTGACGTCCGTGGTGGCCGACAGCATCACCCGCACGGAACACAATTCCAACAAGGAACTGATCGGCCAGGGCCTGGGCAACCTGGCCTCCGGCCTGTTCGGTGGCATCGCCGGGGCGGGGGCCACCATGGGCACGGTGGTGAACATTCAGGCCGGTGGCCGTTCCGCCCTTTCGGGCATCAGCCGCGCCCTGATCCTGATGCTGGTCATCCTGGCGGGATCTGGCCTGGCGGCCCGGATTCCCCAGGCGGTGCTGGCCGGCATCGCCCTCAAGGTGGGCTTCGACATCGTCGACTGGAGCTTCCTGAAACGGGCCCATCGCATTTCGATCAAGGGCGCCCTGATCATGTATCTGGTGATCGGCCTCACCGTGCTGGTGGATCTGATCGCCGCCGTGGGCATCGGTGTGTTCATCGCCAACATCCTCACCATCGACCGGATGAGCGCCCTCCAATCCAAGTCGGTGAAATCGATCAGCACCGCCGATGGCGACCTGGACGTGCCCGCTGAAGAAAAGGAGCTGCTTGATCAGGCCCAGGGCCAGGTGCTGCTGGTGCAACTGGCGGGAGCGATGATCTTCGGGGTGGCCAAGGCGATCGACCGGGAACACAAAGCCATCCAGCAGTGCCGAGCTGTGATCTTCGATCTGGGCTCCGCTTCCCATCTGGGGGTCACAGCGGCCCTGGCCCTCGAGAACGCCGTTGAGGAGGCGGTGGAGAATGGCCGTGATGTGTATGTGGTGGGAGCCGTTGGCACCACCCGAAAACGGCTTGAGAAGCTCGGCCTCTACAAGAAACTGGCCGCCGACCACACCGGGCTGAGCCGGGCTGAAGCCCTGAGAGCCGCGGTGGCGGGCCTGGTCTGATTCCTGCTCGGGAGATGGGCGATGCGATGGTGGTGCTGCCCATGTCCCCTCGACGGGCCCTTCAGAAATGTTCAGGGATTGCGTTCATGGTTTGCCGGCTGGATTGCTAGCTGCCGGGTTCCTGGGCGTCGATACGGGTAACAACAAATTCCTTACCACACTTGATGACTGCAAATAGATGGTGAGCATTGCCTGTTGACGTATAGGGAATGGCGTCGACAGGAATACCCGATGAAAGCATCACGCTGGCCGTGATCTTCATAACCTCTGGTTGCTCAGCCCGAGCTTCATCCGCCCAACTGTCCCATTGAATGATTGCAAACTCCTCCTCTGTCTGATCGGTAAAATAAACTTTTCCGCTACAACCGTGTTCTGTTGAGTTGTAGATTTTAACCAGTGGTTCTGACTGCGATTCAGGCACGGCTTGGGAGGGCGAAGGGTTATCAGGTAAGCGAAACCGATCAGTGATTCAGCACGGGGATACCACAAGATTCGAGCACCTGAACCAACAACGCTACCTCAGTTCGGGACCGCAGTTTAGGGAGCTGCTCAACGGGTGAGTCCGCCTGTGCGGGCGAGGGCCATCCGGCCCAACCATCCCAGCATCCAGCCATCCGGCCGTGGTGGATCCTCTCCCTTGCTTCAGGTCCAATGCCCTCGTACAAAAGCTGATACAAAAGCTGAGCTGGGCTCTACAGCTGAGCTGGATCCCTCAGGTCGACATCCAGGCGATGGCGATCCAGTAAACGGATCACCTCCCCATCATCGAGTTGACCGAACTCCCGGAACCATTCCCCCACAGCCCTGAGTCGATCCACCACTGCCAGTGCCTCCAATCGGTCCACCAGGGCTTCGAGATCCGGCAGCACCCTGCGATCCAGCACCGGCACACCAAGGGCAAGGGAGGCTGGCTCCAGTTGGCGCAGAGATACCAGGGCAGCCTTGGCGGTCATCCCCGTGGCGATGCCGTCATCCACCACCACCAGATCACGGCCCCGCAGGCGATGGGCCGCCGGGTCGCCAAACACCTGCTGGCGCCTCACCAATTCCCGCTGCTGTTCTCGAACCAACCAGGTGCGGGTCCGCTCCGGCAGCAACCCCATCCCCCCACCGTCCTGATCCCAGAGGATCACCCCGCCCGGCGCCACTGCCCCGATGGCGAATTCAGGGCTGGAGGGGTGGGCCAGCTTGCGTACGGCCCAGCTGACCACCGGCAAGGCCAACTCTTCCGCCATCGCCGCTGCGACGGGGACCCCTCCCCGTGGCAATGCCACCAGGATGGCGCCTGGTTGGCCCCGCAGGTCGGTGAAGCGCCGTGCCAGTGCCCTGCCTGCCTCCCTGCGGTTGGTCCAGAGCATGTGGGAAGAATTCACGACTGAATCCCTCAGAGGTCTGGTTGAACCAACCTGCCCATCAAGGAGGTGGAGCAGGTCCGCCGGTGGAAGCCGGAGGATGGGGATGTTCCCAGCTGCGACAGGTGGCGTAGGCACAGGCCAGCGTTGCCACCTCGCGACGGTGGCGAGGATCTTCGTCAAGACTGACCACGTAGCGACCGCAGGTTTCCCGATAGATACGACAATCCTTGCCGATGGTGTTCACAAGGGAAAGATCCCTATCTTCAATAGATTGCTCATTGGTAAAAGCAGGATGATCAACATCACTGCGCGTGTGATTTGAGCTGATTAAATTGCCCATCTCAAAGCCACCTGGAATAAATGAAACCTAGCCCCCATTGAGGGGCTCCCAGCGGAAAGAAACCCATAACAACACAGAACGTAAATATCTCGCTGATGTCGGCCTCTGCTATGGAATTTATGCTCATTGTTCTCGTCTTTGTTCTCGCAATTCAGCTTCACAAAACCAACACATGCCGGCAAGGGAAGGGGCCGTGGGCGGGGAGGAAGTGTCAGCCCAGCCGATCCCCTGGAGCGGCCCCCATCTGCTGCAGCAACCGCGTGCCCTCCGCCGCCTCCTTGCCCTCGAGCTGGGCCTGACGCAACAGCAGTGATCCCTCCCCACCACAGGCCAGCCTGAGACCGACCCCATCCACCAGCTCGATCACCGTTCCGGCAAGGCTGGGCGAATCGCCGGCAGCCAACGGTTCGGTGGCCAGCAATTTGATCCTTCGGCCCCGCCAGCGGCTGGCGGCCCCCGGGTAGAGACCCATGACTCGCTGGTGGATGCGGGAGGCGTCGAGGCTCCAATCGATCTGAAAGTCTTCCTTGCTGAGCAGGCGGGCGTAGGTCATGCCCTCCTCCGCCTGGGGGCGTACCCCGAGCAGCCGCCAACGCTCAGCCTGCTCACCCGGGCCGGCGGCCTGGATGCGCTCCATGGCCTCAACCAACAGGTCGGCGGTGAGGCCAGCCAGGCGGACGGCCAACTGCTCCGCGTTCTCCAGCAGGCCGATCGGAATTCGACGTTCCAGCAACACCGGTCCCGTATCCAGCCCCTCCTCCATGGCCATGATGCCCACGCCGGTGTGGGAGTCGCCGGACATCAGCGACCATTGGATCGGAGCCGCTCCTCTCCAGCGGGGCAGCAGCGAGCCGTGGCCATTCCAGCAGCCAAGGGGTGGCTGCTCCAGCACCTCCAGGGGCAGGATCTGCCCAAAGGCCACCACCACATACACCTCGGCAGCCAGGCAGGCGAGTTGCTCCCGGCACTCCCCATCCCGACGGATCCGCACCGGGGTGAACACGGGCAGACCCAGCTCCATCCCCCTGGCCTTCACGGCGGAAGGCACCAGACGGCCCCCCCGACCCCGGCGTCGGTCGGGTTGGCTCACCACTCCCACCAGCTGGTGGCCGGCGGCCACGAGGGCATCGAGACTGGGCACTGCATAGGCGGGTGTGCCCCAGAAAAGAATCTTCATGGTGGCCCCCGCTGGATCCGGTCCTCAGCCTTCACCCGTGATCGAGAGCCCCTCCACCCACACATGGGGACAGAGCCCATCGGGGGTGATCCTCGCTTCGCCTTCGAAGCCCACGATCCGCTTCAACAGCTCGCGGATATCTCCGGCCACCGTGGCCGCCTCGATCGAGCGGCGCTCCCCTCCCCGGATCAGCCAGCCATCGAACGGCAGGGAAAAGGATCCCTGGCTGGCCTTGACGCCGGCATGAAGAGCGGAAAGGGAATCAATCACCACCAGCCCAGGTCCGCCGCCATTGGCACCGCTGGAAGGGGAGAACCGATCCAGGCCCTGCTCACCCCCCTGGCTACCAGGGGTGGGACCGACCTCGAACCAGTCCGGACCCACGGAGACCTTGGCGCCCATGCCGGCATGACCCGTGGGCGGTACGCCGAAGGCCCGTGCCGTGGCTTCGGAGTGCAGAAAATTGCGCAACACCCCACCCTCCAGCAGGGCCAGCCGCTGGGTGGGAGTGCCTTCGCCATCGAAGGCGGTGGCACCGATGTTGCCTGGGTGCAGTCCGTTGTCGTGAATGGACAGAAAGGGAACGGCCAGCGATTCCCCGAGGGAGTCCCGCCGGCTCAGGCTCACCCCGTCGAGCACCGCCCGGGCATTGAACATGCCGCTGAAGGCTCCGATCAGGTCCAGAAAGGCCTCCGGACTGAAGACGCAGACGTACCGACCGGTGCTGATCGGCGCGTAGTCAAGGTGGGCAATGGTCCGTTCGGCGGCCTCCTCCACACATCCGGCGATATCGAGGTCCGCGGCGCCGTAGGCCAGCCGTACCGCCCCGGCGCTGCGGGGTTTGCGGCCCACCTCCTCGGCCCGGGCATAGAGGTAGATGCTGGCGGTGGTCAGCCGCTGTTGCCGACAGGCCCCCTCGCTGTTGAGATAGAGCCGCTCGCTGTCTCGCTGGCCCAGTCCGTTGTAGGGAAGGGTGCCGATGGCGGGATGGCGATCAAGCACCTGGCGCTCGGCGTCCTTGAGGGTGTCCAGCAGCTCGAGGATGCTCCGCTGCGGCTGGAGGGGTTGCTCGATGCTGGGCAGCGGCGCCGTGGCCAGGGGTGAGAAGGCTGGGGTGTCTTCCGCGTTGCCGAAGGGGCTGGCTTCATGGGCGCTGGCCAGGGCCAGGGCCAGACCGTTATCGGAGAGATCGGAGGTGCTGGTCACTCCCACCAGACCATCCTGGTTCCAGACCCGCACGGTGATGGCGCTGCGTTGGGCGCCCTTCATCTGCTTGGCCTCTCCCCGGTCGACCTGCACGGACGTATCCGTGCCGCAGGATGCTCCCAGATCCCACTGCTTGACGCCCTGAAGGGCCGCCAGGCGCTGGAGACGATCCCGCAGGATGTGGGCGTCGAGGCCGGAGGCAGGAATGGTGCCGGCACTGGAGGGGGCCGATTGTGCTGGTAGGCCGCTTGCTTGCTGGGTGCCCATGATCAGCGGCCTCCCACGGTGATGGATTCCACCTTGATGTGGGGCTGGCCCACCGTCACGTTGATGGTGCCGCTCACCGAACCACAGAAGCCGGCGGCCAGCTCCAGATCGTTGGCGCACATGGAGATGCGGGGCATCACCTCCCGGGCTTCCCCGATCAGGGTGGCGCCTTTGACGGGCTTGGTCAGGGTGCCGTTTTCGATCAGGTAGCCCTCATCCACGGCGAAGTTGAACTGGCCGGTGGGCCCGACGCTCCCGCCCCCCATGGTTTTGCAGTACAAGCCGCGGTCCACCGAGGCGATCAGCTCCTCGGGGCTGTGGGGACCAGGAGCGATGTAGGTGTTGCGCATGCGGCTGGCTGCGGCGAAGGAATAGCTCTGCCGACGACCACTGCCGGTGCGGGGGTGGCCGGTGCGCAGTTCGCCGGCCCGGTCACTCAGAAAGCGTTTGAGGATGCCGTTCTCGATCAGGACGGTGCGCTGGGGCTCCATGCCCTCGTCGTCCATGGAAAGGGAACCGAAGGCCCCGTCACTCAGACCCTCATCGATGGCGGTGACGGCTGCATGGGCGATCGGTTCGCCGACTTTGTCGGCGAAGGGGGTGATGCCTCGCTCCACCTGGGTGGTTTCGAGCAGATGGCCGCAGGCTTCGTGGAAGATCACCCCCCCGAAGCGGTTGGCCAGCACCACGGGAAACTGGCCGGCCTCGACGTAATCGGCGTAAAGCATCGATGCCGCACTGGCACAGAGATCAGCGGCGGAGGCATCCGCATCCCACTGGCGCAGATCATCGGGGAGGCCGGAAGTGCCGTAGCGGCGCCCCAGGCTGGCGCGATGGTCCCCATCGGCGGCGAGCAGGGAAAGACCGAGGGACTGATGCAGACGGATGTCACGGGCAAAGGTGCCATCACTGGCTGCCACGAGCACCTCCTGCCAGTCCCGGGCGTAGCTGCCGCGGCGGGACTGGAGGTGGCGACCGTGCTGCTGGAGACGATCAGTGCCTTCCAGCAGCCTGGCGCAGGCCTCTTTGAGGCTCGGACAACGTTCCAGCCAGCCCGCCTTCTCGGAGCCGTGGTCCTTCAGGGAGGACAACCCCTCGAAGCGGCCCTCCCGGCTGAGAGGGGAGCGCACCAGGCCGAGCATGGCAAGGGCCTGGTCGAGGGCGGCCATCAGCCCAGCTTCGCTGAGGTCGTTGGTGGAGACGAAGCCGTCGCGCAGACCTCGAAACACCCTGATCCCCGCTCCCCTGGCAAAACCCGGGGACACGTTCGTGATCGTGTCCTGCTCGGCGAGCAGGCCGATGTGATTGGTGCTGGCCAGGAACACCTCCACCAGATCACTGCCCGCCGCCCTCCCAGCACCTAGCAAGGACTCCAGACGGTCCTTCCAGCCGGAATCACAGAGATCAGCCGGCGGAGAGGTGGTGTCCAGCGGCTGGGTGGCGGGGCTTGTGGCAGGGGCAGAGAGAACCAATCGAGACGCTCATCAATCACATCTCCAGACGCTACCCAAAGACGGGGAGGAAAGCTGGATCCTCTGCTGGAGAAATTGAGGCGGTGGCGAGGTTCAGCGGACGGCCGGCTGGAAACGCTCGCTGGGGATCGGTGCCATCAGGAACAGCCGGGCCATCTGCAGACCATTGGCCATCCAGTGGGGCAGCTTGCGCAGGGCCTTGATCGGAGCTGGAGCGGCGGATTGGTCCACTGCTGCGAGGGCCGCGTTGTTGGTCACCAAGTTCTCGAGACGCTCGTAGAACTCAGGGTGGTCCACATTGAGGACAACAGGAAAAACCCGGGCAGACGTTTCGTTGGTTTTACCAATCACATACTTGTCGTAGCTGCGGGCATCCAGCCCCAGGGCTTCATAGAATTCCTTGCGGGCCACATCTCGCACATACATGGTGGCGAACACAGCCAACAAAAAGAATCGACACCAGAGCCGGGACACCAGGCCACGAACGGTATCGGGCTGAGCCTTCATCAGGGCATCGAAAAAGTCGCCATGACGGTTTTCATCCTGACACCAATTTTCAAAGAAATTGAAAATCGGGAAGATCTTGCTCTCTGGATTCTCCTGTAGGTGACGATAGATAGCGATGTAGCGCCAGTATCCGATTTTTTCAGAGAGATAGGTGGCGTAGAAGATGAATTTTGGCTTGAAATACGTGTAAGCCTTATTGGCGGTCAAAAATCCCAGATCCAGCTGCAGACCAAAATCCGCCATTGATTTATTGAGGAAGCCTGCGTGGCGTGCCTCATCGCGAGCCATGTGAGCGAAGCACTCAGCCAGCAATGGATTTTTGTGCTTGATGCGTCTGCTGAGCTCTTTGTAGAGCAGAAAACCGGAGAATTCCGAGGTGCAGCTCTGTTCAAGAAATTCAACGAAGACTTTTCGCGTTTCTGGATCCAGTTTGTCTGCGGCCCCCTCGAACTCACCCTGGCGAACGAAGTGGTGACGGTTGTAATCCTTGCGGAACTCTTCGCAGATCGCCTCCAGTTCGGCCTCGTTCAGCTTCAGATCCATCGCCGCCATGGCGTCGAAATCCGTGGTGTAGAACCGCGGGGTGAGGATCGTGTCCTTCACTGGATCCTTGATGGCGGGAGCATCAGGCGTACCCACCGTCTGGTCGGCGAGCAAAGAGGGATCTGTGGCCGTAGTGGTGGCAGCAGCGGTGGGAGGCACCATCGAGCGTCGGTACAGAGCGAATGGACGCCATCGTAGGCGGGATCCCGATGGTCCAGCCTGGTTGTGACGACGACTGTAGGGAAGGGTGGCTAGTTGGGCCCCAGCCATTTCTGGCCGTTGAGCCGCTGAACCAGCCGGGAAACCAGCAGGGCCAGGGTCATTTTTTTCTCATCGATCAGGAACGACTCCAGCAGGCTGGGTGGGCCGCCCCCTTCGGTGATGGCAACCGTCTTGACGGACTTGATGTCCGCATCGGTGAAGCAGAGCCAGAAGCGCCGTTCACCGGGGAGGCTGCCCTTCACCATCCAGCAATCCCCCCCCACCACCGGCATGGGCCCAGCTTCGAAGCTGAGCTCGGGAGCGGGCCCCCCATAGGCCTCAACCTCTTTCGCCAGGGCCGGGATCAGCAGCTGGGGAACGAATTCGTCGAAGGGCTTGTCCTCGGGAGCCGGTGGTTTCGGCTTCGGCTTCGGCTTGTCGGCAGCGAGCGCCGCGACGGCGGCCGGCTGCCCGCCGGGGGAGGACGCGCTGGCCTCCTCCGGAGTGGTGTTGTCGGAACTGGCTCGTTCGGTCACCGGAGCGGGCCTCGTCGAAGGAGTGGTGCCAGCAACTTTAGGGATCTCTGCCCCACCTGCCGACACCTCACCACTCTTCGTCCTCCACGGGTGTCCAGTCATCCATCCCCTGGGCTGCTCCAGCTGGCCTGGCCGTTGCAGAGACGGCAGATTCCGGCACGACAGGTTCCGGAGCGGCAGGTTCATCCACCACCTGGGCAGGGGCCCGCCCCGGGCGGATCACCCGAAACGGCACCGAGAGGGTGGGAGCAGGCTCGCCGGGCGGTCGGGCGGGGCCGGTTGAACCCGCCCATGCTGATTCGTGGTGGGGCTGGTCAGGGACGGGGTCGGACCATTGGCCCTGATCAGCCCCATGCGGACGGCCGATGGGGATCCTCACCTGCCGCTGCCGCTGAGGGGATCCTTGCCGGAGTGCCAGGGCGCTGGCCGTGCCGCTGACGGCGGCGCCCCCCACAGCCGCGATGGCCATCCACACCCCCAATGGCAGTGGGGGGGAGCGGAAGGTCAGGAACCGGAGGGAGACCTGCGGCCGGGGATTGATCGCCGCCACCCACAAGGTCATCACCAGGGGGCTCAACAGGGGGAGCAGGATCAGCAGTCTTGGCGACAAAGGGGGATCAGCTCTCGAGCAGGGCCACCGGTCGGAATTCGTCGGAGTTTCCAGAGGACGGGGTGGCTTCCTGGGCTTCCTCCCCGTCCCCGAACCCATCGGAGCCACCTTCTTCAGGTTGCAGGACGGCCAGGTCGATCTGGTGTCGCAACACATCCACCTTCTGGATCTCGACATCGACGCTGTCGCCCACCATGTAGCAGCGTCGGCCTTTTCGTCCGACCAGCTTGTTCTGGCGGGAACGGTATTCGTACCAGTCGTCCTTGAGGGAACTGACGTGCACCAGTCCCTCCACCTGGGAGGGAGGGACCTCGACGAAGAATCCATAGCTCTGCACACCGCTGATCACTCCCGGCAGGATCTGGCCCACCAGCGGTTCCGCGTAGCGGGCCTGGGTCATGGCGAGGGCATCGGCCTGGAACTCCATGGCGAAACGGGCACGGCCGTTCAGCCGTTGGGCCAGACCGTGCTGACGGGCCTCCTGGAAGACGGCCAGCTGGCTGGGGGTGAGCAGGGACCAGGTGATCGAGCCATGGCACTGGTCGCTGCTCAGGTCGACCCCGCTCTTGTGCCTCACACTCGGCCGATCCTTGGCGTCGGTGAGGAGGCTGACCAGCAGATGTTGATTCCACAGATCGGCGTAGTGGAGGCTGGGACAGCACCAGGGCGCGTAGGCCATTGTCTCGCCGGCCAGGGCGTGGCCGCCGGGCTGATCCGACAGCACGACCGGCCGCAGGCAATCCCGTAACTGCTGCTGGAGGGCCCGGCTGCGGTCGGTGGCGGCAAAGGCCGCCGCCAGTTCGGCCGTGCTCACCTCCCCATCGCTGCTGAGTTCGAGGGGAATGTCGAGGGCCAGGGCGGCCTTGGCCACCTCGTGGACCTCGGCCGATTCAGGGACTGACTGGGTGGCGAACAGGCCGGGGAGATCCAGAGTGGCCAGGTGCCGACCCAGGGCGCGATGGGCCAGCAGCACACATTCCCGCAGCATGGCCCCGGGGGAGCTGGCGGGCAGTTCGACGAACCAGCCCTGCAGGGCAGCGTCGGGGGCCGGTTCGCGCAGATCCGCCAGCCTGTCCAGGGGAGGCGTCGGCAGGTCGAGATCGATCGATCCCGCGGCCAGGCGCCGGGCTCGAAGCTGGACGCTGAGAGCAGCCAGCTGTTCCAGCATCGGGATGGAACCCTTGATCGGCTTCAGGGCGGCGGGAAGGGTGCGTGCCTTTGGCTTGCGTTCCGCCAGGGCCTCCATGGCGATGCGATCGACGCGCCCATCGGGTTTGATCAGGCTCCGATAGAAGCGGTAATGCTCCAGTTCCCCTTCCGAACTGATCTCCAGGGCGACCGAGAGGGCCGCCTGGGTGCTGGCCGGCTCAAAGGCACTGGCATTGGCCAGGGCCGCAGGCAGGAACGGGATCCAACGATCGCCCAGGCAGATCGCTTCGGTCTGGCCCCCGATCCAACGATCCAGGCTGCCCCCCAATGCCATCCGTTCGGCGATATCCACCGCATGGACCCAGAGCCTCCAGCCCCCATCCCTCTCCTCCAGAGAGACGGCCGGCAGGGAAGGAGCAGCGGCACCCTTCCAGAGATCCAGCAGCAGGGTCGGGAGTGCCGTGAGATCCTCCCGCCCCTTCGCCACCGGTGCTTTCAAGCTGGTCCGAGGAGGGGCCGGCCGGTCCTGAAGATGGTGCTTGGTGAGGAGCAGGTCGATGTCCGCCTCCGGCCCCCCATTCACCGGCAGGCTGCGGGACACATGCCCCTGGGGGGAAAACTGGGCCACCGGAAAACGATCGATCAGCACCTCCACCACCGACTCCTGCTCCGGCTCCAGATGGCTGGCGTCTTCGGCGGGAAGGACGACGCTGGTCAGAAAACGGTCGTCGAGGGGCACGGCCAGCAACTGATCGGAGTGCCTCTCCACCTGGGCCAGCAGGCTCGAGGTGTGGCGCTCCAGGATGCACTGCACCCCCCCCTCCGGAGAGCGACGTCGCCCCCCTTCCCGGGTGATCTTCACCAGCACCTGATCGCCGTTCCAGGCGTGGTTGAGCTGATGGTCCCGGATGTAGATGTCTTCACCGCCATCTTCTCGCAAGGCAAAGCAGAAGCCCTTGCTGGAACAACGCAATCGAGCCGTCACCAGATCGGGGCGGTCGAGCCGGCACAACCCGGCCTCGCTCTCCTCGATCAGACCCAGACGCACCAGGCCATCAAGAGCGATCCGCAGGTGCTGTTTCTGGGTTGTGGTGGTCAGAGCAAGGGCCTTTTCCAGTTTGGCCAGAGGCAGGGGGTTGGAAAGGGAGAGCTGGTTGAGCAGGTCGGCGACCGTGAACTTCATCGGCTTCGGGGGGTGCGCAACGGACGACGCCAGGGAATCGGCGGCAGGGAACGGGAGAGCTGGCTGGCCACCCTTGGGCAGGGTCTGCCTACCAGGTGTTGCCGTCCTGGTGAGGGCGGCTGAAACAGCGACTCATCGGCCCGGCGGGACGGTGAACGGCTGACTTTAGGCAGTGGGTGGTTTTGCTTCCGGATCAGCGGACTCCAGCTCGTTCTCCGTCTCTGTTCCTGGCAGGGCAGAAGCCTCGGCCGGGACCACGACCAGGGACCGCTGAATCAGGCGCCCGCCGATGATCAGGAAGCCCAGGGAGGCCGCCAGCTGGAGGATGTCAGTGGAAATCACCGAGGAAAGCGAACCACCTGCGGCGGCTCCCAGCAGACTGGCCAGCACCAGGGCTGCCGCACTTCCCGCGAAGACGGCCCCCGGACGGCTGGAGGAGCCGCTGATGCTGACGATGGCGAGCTGGGTCTTGTCCCCCAGTTCGGCCACGAACACGGTGGCGAAGGTGGAGGCGAGCAGGGCAATGGGGATCGGCATCGGTGCCAGTAGCTGGAGGGGCAAAGGGGCTTCAACCCAGGGGTGGTGTGATCGGTGCCAGGTGCAGCACCGCCTGGCGCCCGAGCCAGAGACCCAGGGCGACCATCAGCAAGCCTGAGGACCGCTCCAGTTGCTGGGCGGGGATCAGGGTGGAGAGCCAGCGACCGAGCAGCACCCCCACCAGGCTGGAGCAAACCAGGGCCAGGGAGGCCCCGAGAAAGACCACGAGCGGCCGTCCCGATTCCGCTGAGAGGAAGAGGGCAGCCAACTGGGTTTTATCACCGAGTTCGGCCAGAAAGACCGTGGTGGCCGTGGCCAGGAAGACGGCAATCCAGCTGCCGGATCGGTCCTCTGGAGAACTGGTCATGGCTGCTTGCGGGTCGAGCTGAGGAACCGTCGCATCACCCTGCCACGCCCGCCATGTTCGGCCCGGATCTGTTGTTTGCAGCAGGCGATCGCCAGCTGATCCGGGTCGTCCTTCCCTTCAATTCCGAACAGGTTGACGAGATTGTCGACGCGGCAGAAGTCAGGCCGGCGGTCGTAGATCCGGCAACGGAGAGATCCGGAATCGAAATGGATGCACCAGCCGTCTGGCCCCACCATCCGCAGGTAGGTGGCCTGCTGCTGCTGCGAGAGGGCCGCGATGGAGTCCTGGCGCTGGGAGGGATCGAGGCGACAGCAGGATCCGCAACCGCCGATACAGGACCACCGCTTGAATTCCAGGCTCATTGTCTCTGACGTGATGAGCCCCGCACATGGAGCCCTAATATCTGCGATTATCGAGCTTTCCGCGGCGGAACCATGGGCATCGACTTCCACCTGATCTCCAATTTCGGGGCCCTGGCCCTGATCACCCTGGCCGGTCCAGCCGTCATCTTCATCCTCTTCTACCGGCGCGGCGCCCTCTGAACCAGCGCAAGATCAGCGATCAGGGCGGCAGCTGCTGAGCTTGTTCAGGTCGCCAGCTGGTTACTCCCTTCAGGTCGTCAGGCCCATCGCCATGGCCGCCTCCCGCACCAGGGAGCGCACGTAGGGGTGTCGCCAAGCGGCGGCACCACTTTCCTCCACCGAGCCTTCGTCATGGAGCGGCGAGAGCAATTCCTTGCCGGCGGCATTGCGGATCACCAGCTCTTCCCCTCTTCTTCGGCACCAGTAGGTACGCCCCCGCCGCCGCAACACCACCTCCTCCCCGCCGCTGGGCCGCAACCCCACCAGCTCCAGTTGCAGTCGTTCCCGCCCCTGCCAGCGATCCAGCCGTAAACGGTAGGCGGCGTCCACCAATCCCGGAAATTCCGTTTGCCCCGTCCATCGCCAGGCGATGGCGCGAACCTGGCAACCGTCCTGCTCGAGCTGCAGGTGCAGGTGGCCCCCGCGCAGCACCTTCCTCTCCACCACACGGCAGCCACTGCTCCAGAACACCGGGGCTGGATGACCGATGCCGAAGGGTTCCAGGCGGCGCAGCTGGCCCCAGAAATCACGATCGATCCGGTCCAGCCGCAGCAGTGCCTCCGGCTCAACCGGCAGGCCGGGGCTGCCATCCCCCAGCCAGGAGCGGGCCAGCCCATCCAGCCTCTCCTGCAGCTGGCTGACGCAGGCTGCCTTGACGGTGAATCCCCCCGCGGCGGGATGGCCGCCATGACGTTCCAGAAGATCGGCACAGGCCTGCAGGGCCATGTCCACCGCAAAACCTTTCGGCGCCCGAACCGAGGCCCGCAATCGTCCCTGGCCCTCCCCGGCCAGCAAGGCCACCGGGAGTCCGAAACGCTCCACCAGTCGAGCCGCCACGATGCCGATCACTCCGTGGTGCCAGTGGTTCTGCGCCAGGAGCAGGAAGCCTGGCCGTTGCGGCCCATCGGCCTCCAGCAGGGCCAGTGCTTCGGCCTCGATCGCCTGGCAGAGCTCACGACGCTGCCGGTTGAGCGCTTCGCAGCTGCGGGCCAGTTCCAGGGCCCGCACCGGATCCTGCGTGGTGAGCAGTTCCACCACCAGGAGGGGATCTCCCAGGCGACCCACCGCATTGATGCGGGGGGCCAGCTGGAACCCAATGGTGCCGGCATCCATTGGGGTGTCGTCCAGTCCGGCCAGTTGCTGCAACGACCGCAACCCCACCAGGCTGCTGTTGCCCAGACCCGCCAGCCCATCGAGCAACCAGCGGCGGTTCACCCCCAGCAGGGGGGCCATGTCGGCGATGGTGCCGATGCAGAAGAGATTCAGGGCCACCTCCAGTCCCGCCCGGTCGTTCATGCGTTGGCACAGGGCCGTTGCCAGCACATGGGCCAGCCCTACTCCCGCCAGGCCGCGATAGGGAGAGTGCTCGGGAGTGACGGCGGGATGGAGGAGGGCGAGATGGGGGGCCAGCTGGGCCGGCAGGCTGTGGTGGTCGGTGAGAATCACCTCCAGGCCGAGACGATCAGCCGTCTCCAGGGCCTCGACGGCGGCCACTCCGTTGTCCACGGTGATCAGCAGGCCGATCTCCTGGGCCGCCAATCGCTCCACCATGGCCGGATTGAGCCCGTAGCCCTCCTCCATGCGGCTGGGGATCGCTGGATGGGCCACGGCTCCGAGCCGTTGCAGCACGCCCACCAGCAGGGCCGTGCTGGTCATCCCATCCGCGTCGTAATCACCGCAGATCGCCACCGTCTCGCCCTGGCGGCAGGCCCGCTCCAGCCGCTGAACAGCTCGAGCCAGATCGGGAAAGTGCCGCAGAGCATCGGGGGCCGCCGGGGGCTCCAGCAGCTCCCGCAGCTCCTCCGGGTTCTGGTACCCCCTGCGTCGCAGAACCGAAAGAATCTCAGGGGGCAGCCCAGTGGCGGGGCTGGCCTCCGGCTCCGGCCCGGCAGACGGCAGGGGGGAGGGCAGTTGCCAGTGCTGCTCGGCGGCGGCGTGGAGCAACGGTGACATCAGCGGGCCCTTGCATTGTGGGCTGGGGAGGGCAGATTGGCATCCGTAACCTGAACCCATCCATCAGGCTGAAGCTCATCCCACCTCCAGCCGCTCTCCGCCATGCCGGCGATGGGGGTCTTAGCTGTGGGGTCGAGAGCCTTTCCCTGCAGGCCCCTTGACGCCCCCTGTCGTGCAACGAACTCGCCTGCAGGCCGTGGTCAGTCGGTTGGGCCTCAGCTTCCTGGGACAGCTGCGCCGCAGCTGGAGGGCTGGCAGTCTGTCCGTGCTTGCACTGCTGTCTGGTTTCTACCTGGCCCAGAATCTCACCACCCTGCTGATGATTCATCTGCCGGGCGGGCGGCCCGGGGCCGCCCTCGCCATGGTCCTGGTGGTGGAAGCGATGGTGCGATTGCGATCCCGCTGGCTGCGGGGAACTGCCTCCACCGGCTGGGTGCCGACGGGCTGGGTGGTGGCCGACAACCTGCGGGTCGGCGCCATCTACGCGGTGGTGCTTGAGGCTTTCAAACTTGGAACCTGATCAGCTGCGCTGGCAAGAGCGCCTGGCAGGGGCAGCAGGGCCGCTGGAGATCCATCCCAGCCTGTTATGGGGCCTGGTGGTGCCGATGCTGAGCCGGCTGGAGCGGTACCACCTCAGCGGCCGCCGGAGTCGACTCCCGTTCCTGGCCCTGAACGGACCGGTGGGGTGCGGTAAATCCAGCCTGGTGCGGGTGCTGGCCCGGCTGGCCCCCCTGGCGGGGCTGCGGCTGGCGGTGGCGTCGATCGACGATCTCTATCTGCCCTGGCCGGAACGGCGGCGGGTTCTGCAAGGCAATCCCTTCGGTGTCTGGCGTGTTCCCCCCGGCAGCCATGACATTCCCCTGCTGGTGGAACAGCTGGAGCTCTGGCGTCGCCATGGCGTGTTGCGGTTGCCCCGATTCGACAAAACTCTGGCCGGCGGCCAGGGGGACCGGAAGGGTTGGAGCGAAAGCCCCGCTGACGCGGTGGTGATCGAAGGTTGGCTGATGGGCTGCCGCGCCCTCGGCCCCACCCTGCTCCAGGAAAAAATCGCGGCCGGGGAGGGCATGGCTGAACTCAGCGGCCCGGAACGGGAGTGGCTGCCCCGCTGGGACAGGGAACTTCAGGCCTATGGGGCCCTTTGGAAAGCCTGTGATGGATTGTGGCTGCTGCGGCCTTGTCGCTGGTCCCTGCCGGGACGCTGGCGGCTTCAGGCGGAGTCGCGGCAGCGGCGCCGAGGGGGTGGCTGGTTATCCGCCAGACAAGTGAACGACCTGGTGCGGGCCAGCCTTCATTCCTTACCTCCGCCCCTCTATCAGGACCCCCTGTTCCGGGAGTTTCAGCCCGCGGAACCGGAATCAGTCGATCGGGTTGTCAGGGGGTCAGAGGAACTGGCCGTGCAGGGCGTCGCCCTGCTGGATGGATTGCGCCGCTGCAGGGCGTCGCAGACTCAGCTTTCTTCGGCCTCGGCGTCTTCAGCGATGGGGTACTCGAAGCCCTGAGCCCTGCCGCTCAACACCGACTTGCCGATCGAGAGGGCTTTGGCGGCGGCGACCCCTGCCTTGGCCTTCCAATGGGCGTGGCGTTGGTTGCGCTTGCCCTTGGATGTTTTCTTTTTGGGGACAGCCATGTCCTTACCTGCTTTGATTCCTGATCTTCCGGCGCGGACTGACCATTCGTCAAATGGTTAAGCTGAGTTCCAGTCAGTACAGCCTGTGAGCAAGAGTTCACCAGCGGCCGGCGAGCCGATTCCCCAATCCCAGGCACCCGCCTCACCGATGCAGGAATCGGGTGGCTCCGGCCCCCCCGGCAACGAAGGGGGAGCGTCGGAATCCCGACCCTTCACCATCGGCAACCAACAGGAGCAGAAGACACCTTCCTACAGCCAGCTGCTGCAGGACATCACCGCTGGGAAAGTCAAGGAGCTGGAGCTTGCTCCGCTCAGCGGTCTGGCCAACGTTCAGTTCAAGAATGGACGCCGCCTTGATGTTCCCGTCTTCCGGGACAACCAGCAGCTGTTGCGCACAGCGGAGGCGGCGGGGGTGCCACTCACGGTTCGAGATGAAAGCCGGGATCAGGCCATGGCCGGCATGCTCACCAACGCCCTGCTGGTGCTGGTGCTGCTGGCGGGTCTGGCCCTGCTCTTCCGGCGATCGGCCCAGGTGGCCAACAAGGCGATGGGCTTCGGCAAGAGTCAGCCACGCCTCCAGCCCGAGGGTGGGGTGGAGGTTCGCTTCGAGGACGTGGCCGGCATCGGGGAGGCCAAGCAGGAGCTCCAGGAAGTGGTCACCTTCCTCAAGGCACCGGAGCGGTTCACCTCCATCGGCGCCAAGATTCCCAAGGGTGTGCTTCTCGTGGGCCCGCCTGGCACGGGCAAGACCCTGCTGGCCCGCGCCATCGCTGGAGAGGCGGGTGTGCCCTTTTTCTCCATGGCGGCGTCGGAATTCGTTGAGCTTTTTGTGGGGGTGGGAGCCAGCCGGGTGAGGGATCTCTTCCGCAAGGCCAAGGAAAAGTCCCCCTGCATCATCTTCATAGACGAGATCGATGCGGTGGGGCGCCAGCGGGGTGCCGGCATCGGCGGAGGAAACGATGAGCGCGAGCAGACCCTCAACCAGCTGCTCACCGAGATGGATGGTTTTGAGGAGAATTCCGGGGTGATTCTTCTGGCCGCCACGAATCGACCGGACGTGCTGGATTCGGCGTTGATGCGGCCCGGTCGGTTCGATCGACGCATCACCGTCGACCTGCCGGATCGCCGTGGCCGGGAAGACATTCTCTCCGTCCACGCCCGCTCCCGTCCCCTCAACGACGCCGTCGTTCTGGCCGACTGGGCCGCTCGCACGCCGGGATTTTCAGGGGCGGATCTCTCCAACCTGCTCAACGAGGCGGCCATCCTCACGGCCCGCCGCCAGCGCACCAGCATCGACGACGCGGCGATCGGTGATGCTCTGGAGCGCATCACCATGGGCCTGACGGCGGCCCCGCTCCAGGACAGCGCCAAAAAACGCCTGATCGCTTACCACGAGGTGGGCCATGCCCTGCTCACCAGCCTGGTTCCCAACGCCGACAAACTCGACAAAGTCACCTTGCTGCCCCGGGCCGGCGGTGTGGGCGGATTCGCTCGCACCATGCCGGATGAAGACATCCTCGACTCCGGCCTGATCAGCAGGGCTTACCTCAAGGCACGGTTGGTGGTGGCCCTGGGCGGACGGGCCGCCGAAATTATCGTGTTCGGACCGAGTGAGGTGACCCAGGGTGCCTCCAATGATCTGCAACTGGTCGGTCGGATCTGCCGCGAAATGGTGACCCGCTATGGCTTCTCCAGCCTCGGTCCGATCGCCCTGGAGGGTGATGCGACGGAGGTCTTTCTTGGCCGCGACTGGATTCGATCCGACCCCCACTATTCCGGCCGCACCGGTCAGGAGATCGATGCCCAGGTGCGCTCGATGGCCTGTCAGGCCCTGGACCAGGCCCTGGCCGTGCTGACCCCCCGGAGGGAGTTGATGGACGAATTGGTCGAACGCCTGATGGCTGAGGAAACCATCAGCGGTGAAAGCTTCCGGGCCAGTGTGGAAGCCTGGGAAGCTGCCCACCCGGGCCTGCCCCATGGATCCGATCAACCATCTTCATCGGCCTCCAAGGACCTGAATGGCGGCTCAGGCGTGGATGGCGACTCAGACAAAGCGAATGTCGAGGCTACGCAGGTAGGTGTGTAGGCCGGCATCCTGAATCGGCAGCAGCCGGGCCTGGCGGCCACTTTCGTTGCCATGGGCATGCCAGTGACCCGGAGGGGTGATGAACACACCGCCGCTCTGCCAGTCCACCCGGGTGGGGTTGAGGATGGTGCCGTGGGCATCGATCTCGGTGCCCACCAGGGTGTAGCAGCCAGGATCACAATCGATGATCAGATCGATCGCCACGGATTGATGCCGGTGGGCAGGCTGGATGGCTCCATCGGGCACCAGACCCAGCATGGCCCAGAGGGTGTGACTCACCGTGCGGGTGGCGGGCAGTTCATCGTGACCCAGCAGGATGCTGAGCCGATTGGCACGACTGGCGCCGGGATCCTCCAGCAGCCGTTGCAGCTCCACTTCCAGCCGCTGCGCGGGGTAATGACAGGGTGAGAATCGGGCCAGGGTGGGTTCCACACCCAGGTAGCGAAGCAGGGGCCCGTCATGCACCCAGTAGAGGACGCTCTCTTCCTCTGCCTGCAGCAGCGGAGTCGTTCCTGCTGGCAGCACGAAAACATCACCCTGATTCCAGGACAACTGGAAGGGCTCGGCATCGATTCCAGCGCTGATGGGGGGGCGATGCAGTTCGCCGCGGCCCTTCCAGACGTAAAACAGCGAGCTGCTGGAAACGGAGGCGGCCTTCAGGCTTTCCCCGGCCAGCAGCCGCAGGAAGTGAGCCGCCAGGGCGGGACTGGTGGCAGGTGCGGCACAGCCGAGCTGATGACTGAGATCAAGGGGAAGGATGGCGCTGGGCCCGCTGGCGTGAAGCCCGTTCCCCCAGGAGTGGATGGGGATCGGTTCGGTGAGTCCGGAGCGGATTGGGTTGGCGGCCTGCCGATAGTCGAAGATCCTGCCGTGGGCCTGGCATTCCTGCGCCGATGTGGGGCGAGAGAGACTCCGGGTCATGGAAATGCCGTCCTGTCAGACGACCTGGGTTTGAGATGCAGACTTTATGGGCACCGGACCGGTCCTGGGGGGTGGTCAGCCACCTGCCACCGCAGGCACGATGCTCACTTCATCTCCATCGCTGAGGGCCGTGGCCTGGTTGTCGAGGAAGCGAATGTCCTCACTGTTGACGTAGACATTCAGGAAGCGGCGCAGTTTGCCCTGCTCATCACAAAGACGAGCCAGGATGCCAGGAAAGCGGCTTTCCAGCGAGTGCAACAAGCCGTCAACACTGGTGGCTTCGAGGCTCAGGCTCGCCTCGCCATTGGTGAACTTCTGCAGCGGGGTTGGAATCAGAACCTGGACGGCCATGACGGGGGAATCGGGATCAGGGAAAGGGAATGAAGAAGGATGGAAGCCGGGCGGGGATCCGGGGCGCTGGGGCTCAGAGCACGGGTGCTCAGGAGGCTGGATGCATCGCCTGGGCCCGTTCCCAGGCAGCGTTGAAACTGGACAGCTGGGGTTCGATCGTGAGCGGTTCTCCGATGGAGGAAGCCACCGCCTCGGTGGTTTTCAAGCCGTTGCCGGTGATGTAGGCCACCGTGGTTTCCGCCGGATCGATCTTGCCCTGCTTCACCAGTTTCTCCAGCACGGCAATGGTGGTGCCGCCTGCCGTTTCGGTGAAGACGCCCTCCGTTTCGGCCAGCAACTTGATGCCCTCGATGATCTCCGCGTCGCTGACGGCGGCAATGCTGCCACCGGTGCTTCGGGCGATGTCGATGGCGTAGGGACCATCGGCGGGGTTGCCGATGGCGATCGACTTGGCAATGGTGTTGGGCTTCACCGGAGTGATGAAGTCACGGCCTTCGGCAAAGGCCTGGGCGATCGGGGAACAGCCTTCGGCCTGGGCACCACTGAAGCGGACCGCCTTCTCCTCCACCAGACCGACCTGGATGAATTCGTTGAAGCCCTTGCGGATCTTGGTGAACAGGGAACCGGAGGCCAGGGGAGCCACGATGTGGTCGGGGAGTTGCCAGCCCAGTTGCTCGATCACCTCATAGCCCAGGGTCTTGGAGCCCTCGGAGTAATAGGGCCGCAGATTGATGTTGACGAAACCCCAGCCGTAGGTATTGGCCACCTCGGAGCAGAGGCGATTCACCTGGTCGTAGTTGCCCTTCACCGCCATCAAGGTGGGGTTGTAAACAAGGGTGCCGAGGATCTTGCCCAGCTCCAGGTCGGAGGGGATGAAAACGCAGCACTCCAGGCCGGCGTGGGCGGCGATGGCGGCGGTGGAGTTGGCCAGGTTGCCGGTGCTGGCACAGCTCACCGTGGTGAAACCCAGCTCCCGGGCGCGGGTGAGGGCCACGGAAACCACCCGGTCCTTGAAGGAGAGGGTGGGCATGTTCACCCCATCGTTCTTGATGTAGAGGTTGTTCAGGCCGAGACGGCGGGCCAGGCGATCGGCCTTCAGCAGGGGGGTGAAACCGGTGCCCACATCGATGGGCTCGCCCTCGACGGGCAGGAACTCGCGATAGCGCCAGATGGAGTTGGGGCCCGCTTCGATGGTGGTTCGGCTGACCCGTTGCCGGATCGCTTCGTAGTCGTAGACCACCTCAAGGGGGCCGAAACAGACGTCTTCGCAGACGTGGCGGGCTTCAGCCGCATAGGCATGACCACATTCCTTGCAGCGAAGGCCGGTGAATGTGGAGCGTGAAAGGGTAACGGTCACAGATAGCCCACTCAAGTGGGAGGAAGGCTAACAGCGGCAAACAGACGGGCTGACAAATCCCGACCACAGAGGTCGGTTTTAATGATGAAGGAGGTCCCCGGCTCTCTCGCAGCGGGATCCCTTGCCCGATCCGGGGAGATCCCTAGGGTCGGGGGGTGGCACATCACGCGATGAAGTTCCGGCCCACCCTGCTGGTGGTCACCTTGCTGCCGGTCCTGCTGATAGGGGTCAGTGCCCGGATGTGGGTGGAGTGGCAGTGGTTCGAACAGTTCGGCTGGGGGACAGTGCTGCTGCGCCGCTGGCTGCTGCAGGGTCTCGGCCTGGTACTGGGGCTCGCCCTAGGGGTGGGTCTGCAGGGCTGGATCGACTGGCTGTGGCGCCGGCCCGCGGCCGGTCCTGGCGACGCCACCCGCTTCGCCCTGGCTCCATTCCCCTACCTGGTGGTGCTGATCGTGGTGGCGGCCTCCCAGTTGCTGTCCGTGCTGCTCCTGCTGCGCCTGGCCCACAGGCTTCTGTTCAATCCCTTCGATCCGCGCCGGCTCTATGGCCTGGTCGCTCTGACGGACACACCCTGGGTGCCCGTGATCCTGGTGGCCCTGCTGCTGCTGCTGGCCATGCTGCGGGCCCCGCTGCGCACCCCGCGCCTGTTGGCCGCCATCGCCAGTGGAGCGGCCGCCGTGGCACTGGCGAGGGGTTGGGGGCTCTGGAGCCTGGCCCTGCTGGCCCCGGACAGCGGACTGAGGGAGCCCATGCTCGGCGCCGATGTGAGTTTCACGCTGGTGCGTTTTCCGGCCCTGGCGTTCGGTCTCACTCTGGCCCTGAGCCTGGGCATCGCCCATGGGGCCGCCGCGATCTGGGGAATGATGGCGCGCCCCCCCCAGCTCAGCGACGGCCGCTTCGGCGGCTTCAGTTCCGTCCAGCTGCGGGCTCTGCGCCTGCCCTGGGGGTTGTTTGCGCTGGCCCTGGCAGCGGGCTTCTGGCTCAGCCGCCATCAGCTGCTGCTCAGCACCCTTGGGAGTGTGCCCGGGGCCGGCTGGGTGGACGTGCATGTGTCTCTGCCGCTGCGCACGCTCGCTGCTCTCCTGGCGCTGATCACCGGCCTGCTGCTGCTGTTGCCGCTGCCGCGACGGGGCTGGCGGAGCCGCACATTCGTGGTGAGTGGGGCGGTGCTGCTGCTGGTGCTGCTGCTGGAGGCGATGCTTCTACCGCTGATGCAGCTGTTGGTGGTGAACCCGCGGGAGCTGGAGCGGGAAACCCCCTACCTGGCGCGATCCATCGCTGCCACAAGGGCCGCCTTCCAGCTGGACCGCATCAACACCCGCAACGTCAACCCCAACGACCGCATCACCCGCGACGACCTGGAGAGCAGCCAGGCGACCATCCGCAACATTCGCCTGTGGGACAGCCAGCCCATGCTGGTGACCAACCGTCAGCTGCAGCAGCTTCGGGTCTTCTATCGCTTTTCCGAGCCCACGGTTGACCGATACGCCATCGCCGCCGGCGATGACTCACCCCAGCAACAGCAGGTGATCATCACGGCACGGGAGGTGGACATCTCCGGCCTGCAGCCTGCGGCACGCACCTGGCTGAACCGCCATCTGGTGTTCACCCATGGCCAGGGCTTCACGGTGTCGCCGGTGAACACGAGCACACCGGACGGGCTGCCCGAGTTCTTCATCAGCGACCTGGGCGCGAACAGCCGGGTGAGCGGCAGCCGCGACCTCGGCATCAGCCGCGAGCAGGTGCTGGAAGCGATCCCGGTGGGTCAGCCCAGTCTTTACTTCGGCACCCTGCCCGGGCCCTATGGACTGGCTCCCACCGAAGTGCGGGAATTCAACTACCCCAAGGGAGACGAAAACTTCTACATCCACTACAACGGCTCCGCCGGGGTGCCGCTGCGCACCACGGCCGCACGCCTTGCGGCGGCTGTCTACCTCCGGGAGCCAAGACTCCTGGTGGGAGGCGCCCTGACGGAGGACACCCGCCTGCTGCTGAGGCGGGAGGTGCGCGAACGGGTACGGCAGCTGGTGCCCTTCGTGGCGTTCACGGCGGAGCCCTACCTCGCCTCCGTGCGCCTGGGTGAAGATGCGGGCCCATTTGAAGCGGGTCAGCACCAGTTCTGGATCGTGGACGGCTTCACCATCAGCCGCACCTATCCCTACAGCGCTCCGGTGCCGGACCGGCCTGATGTGCGCTATCTCCGCAATTCGGTGAAGGCTGTGGTGGATGCCTACGAGGGCCGCGTCGCCCTCTTCGTGGCTGAACCCAACGACCCGCTGATCGGCGGCTGGCAGCGGCTCTTTCCCGAGCTGTTCCAGCCACTGGATGCGATGCCGCCAGCGCTCCAGGCCCACATCCGCTATCCGACTCCCCAGTTCGAGCTGCAGACGACCCAGCTGCTCCGGTATCACGTGACCGACCCTGCCGTCTTCTACAGCGGCGACGACGTGTGGCAGATCCCCAAGGAGATCTACGGCTCCGAGTTGGTTCCCTTGGAGCCGTATCACATCAGCGGCCAGCTGGCGACCGACCTGCCGCCTGAGTTCCTGCTGCTGCAGCCCCTCACTCCGCTGGCCCGGCCCAATCTGGTGGCATGGCTGGCCGCGCGCAGCGACGCCCCCAACTACGGCAAGCTGGAGGTGCTGCGTTTCCCCAGCCAGACCCCGATCCTGGGGCCGGAGCAGATCACGGCGCTGATCAACCAGAATCCCCAGATCAGTCAGCAGTTCGGGCTCTGGAGCCGCTCCGGAGCGGAGGTGGTTCAGGGCAATCTGCTGGTGATGCCGGTGGGTCAGGCCCTGCTGTATGTGGAGCCGGTATACCTCAAGGCCCGTCGAGGCGGCCTTCCCACACTGACGCGGGTGGTCGTGAGTGACGGCACTCGCATCGCCATGGAAGCCACCCTGGCGCAGGCCATCGAGGCACTGATGGATCCAAGGCGCTCCATCCCCGCCAGCGAATCCCTGCTGGCACCCGGCGCCGACGCTCTGGGCCAGCCGGCTGCGCCTCTTGAACAACCCTGAGCACAAACAAAGGGGGGCGTATCGCCCCCCTTGATCACGAGGTTTTTAGGCCTCAGTCATCTCAGACAGCAACAGCGGTCTTGGGCTCGAGCGCACCCTTGGCGTACTGAGCGGCGTAGTAGTTGATGCCCTGCTGTTTGATCTTGCTGGCATTGCCGGCACACCAGAACTGCTGGTAGCGATCGAGGCAGACCTTCTTCATGTAGGCCCGGGCAGGCTTGTTGAAGTGGCGGGGGTCGAAGTTGGCAGGATCCTTGGCGGCGGCCTCCCGAACGGCGGCGGTGAAGGCAAGGCGGTTGTCGGTGTCGATGTTCACCTTGCGCACACCGTTGCGGATGCCCTCCTGAATTTCCTCCACCGGGACGCCGTAGGTCTCGGGGATGGCGCCGCCGAACTTGTTGATCATGTCCAGCCATTCCTGGGGAACGGAACTGGAGCCGTGCATCACCAGATGGGTGTTGGGGATGACCTTGTGGATCTCGGCGATCCGGGAGATGGCGAGCACCTCACCGGTGGGCTTGCGGGTGAACTTGTAGGCGCCGTGGCTGGTGCCGATGGCAATGGCGAGGGCATCGACCTTGGTCTTGGAGACGAAGTCGGCGGCTTCAACCGGATCGGTGAGCAACTGATCCTTGGAGAGGGCACCCTCGAATCCGTGACCGTCCTCGGCTTCCCCCTTGCCGGTCTCCAGGGACCCCAGGCAACCCAGTTCCCCTTCCACGCTCACACCCACGGCGTGGGCGAAGTCGACCACCTCCTTGGTGACGGCAACGTTGTAGTCGTAGCTGGCGGGAGTTTTGGCGTCAGCCTCCAGGGAACCATCCATCATCACGGAGGTGAATCCGTTGATGGCGGCGGAGTAGCAGGTGCTGGGGGCATTGCCGTGGTCCTGGTGCATGACCACCGGGATGTTGGGATAGGTTTCCACCGCCGCCATGATCAGGTGGCGCAGAAAGATCTCGCCGGCGTAGCTGCGAGCACCGCGGGAAGCCTGCAGGATGACGGGGCTGTCGGTTTCGTGCGCAGCCTCCATGATCGACTGCACCTGCTCAAGGTTGTTCACATTGAAGGCAGGAATGCCGTAACCGTTTTCTGCTGCGTGATCAAGCAGCAGGCGAAGCGGTACGAGAGCCATGGAGATACCTCGCGGGAAGGGGTGTAAGGGAAGGGTTGCTGTGAAGCGGACAACTGGCAGGGAAAGCCTGCCCGGGTCTGGGCAGGAGTCTAGGCGATGCCGCCAGAGGCGCTGACAGCAGCCCCCGACCCGCGGGCCCGATCACAGCAACGCTGGCTGCTGGCCGCCTCCGCCAGGCCTGGCACCATCGGCCGCCCCTCGCTGATCGCTGCCGACCACCAGAGCAGCAGCCGCCGCACCGGCGCGATGCGGCCGTCCTCCCAGGTGCGGGCAAAGGCCAGGGCGGGATCGGCCTCCAGCGGGCGCAGGGGCTCGCCCGGCCGGGCCATCCAGAGCTGGAAGCCGTGCACATAGTCGGACTGGTTGCTGGATCCGAGCACCAGGGTGGCCTCACTGCCGTAGATCTCGATCCAGTAGCCCCTGCCGTTGCGGGTCACGGAGGCCAGGTTCATCTGGGCCGGCACGAGGCGTCCGTTCGGATGCTCCAGGTCGAGTTGAATCAGCGCGATGTCTTCCGCGTCCACCCGGGCGCTGCGGCCACTGCCATCAGCCAGGGGGCGTTCGGTGATGGCAGTGCTGAGCCGGGCCTGCAGCTGGCGGGTGGGCCCCACCAACCAGTGCAGGGTATCGAAGGCGTGGGTCCCCAGGGCACCCAGCACCCCCCCGCCGGCGGCGGCCTGGGCATACCAGGTCCAGGGCCGGCGGGCATCGGCCCTGCCACCCATCAACCAGTCCAGTTTCACCAGCCAGGGATCTCCCACCGCCCCGGCCGCCAGCAGGGCCTGCAGCTGCTGGAACAGGGGAACGGCCCGATATTCAAAGTCCACCGCCACACAGAGGCGACGCTGGATCGCCAGTCGTTGCAGCTCCTCCACCTGATCGGCATCGAGGGCCACCGGTTTTTCCAGCAGCAGGTGCTTGCCCGCCTCCAGGGCCGAGCGGGCCAGGGCAAAGCGGGGTTCAGGCGGGGTGGCGATGACGATGGCGTCGATACGGGGATCGGCCAGCAGAGCGTCGTAGTCGGAAAATCCTTTCAAACCAGCCGCCCGGCAGGCCTGCTCCAGGCGATCGGAGCGGGGATGCCACAGGGCCATCGGTTCGATGCCGGGGCAATCCCGAAGGGCCGGCAGGAGCACCTTCTCGCCGAAGCCGAGCCCGGCGATGGCCACCCGCAGGCAGGAGGAAGAGGTCATGGCCGGGAGGAGCTGGTCAGGCCCTCGCCGGCGGCACAGACGGCGCGAATCACCTCGGCGGTGAGGTCGTCCTCTCCACCGGGTTGCCATTCGGCCCGCCAGCGGGGAATCCCGTTGATGGACGTATCGCGGTAGAGGTTCTGGTCGCAGTCCAGTTCCATCACGTAGAGGCCGCCGGAGCCCTGTCGGGCGCCCTGGCTGGAGTCTTGGCTCGAGTCTTGGCTGGCTGGTTGAAAGCGGCTCAGCACGGTGAGGTGGTCGGAGCGATTGAGCCGCAGACTGCCCGCGTCCCACCATTGGCGACCATCTGGGGTGGGGGCCACCTCCCGCCATTCCACCGGGGCGGCAGCCAGGGGGAGGGCCGCGCTCAGCAGACAGAAGAGGCCCAGGATCAGGGCCGGCAGCCAGGTCCTCAGCCTGGCCCTTATCCAGGCCGGCGGACCCAGCCGCCAGCGGGCCCAGCGGTGGGCAGCGCCGGAAGCAAGGCGGGAACCACGGGTCATGGCGCCACCGGCTGGCGCTCGCGTTGGGGGCTCCTGGCAGTTCCATGCAGGCGCAGCAGGGTGGCCAGGGTGGAACGCAGCTCGGGCCGGGGCACGATCGTGTCGACGAAGCCATGCTCCTGGAGGTACTCGGCCGTCTGGAAGGCATCCGGGAGCTTCTCCCCCAGGGTCTGCTCGATGACGCGGCGGCCGGCGAAGCCGATCAGGGCCTTCGGCTCCGCCAGGATCAGGTCACCCAGCATGGCGAAGCTGGCGGTGACACCGCCGGTGGTGGGATGGGTGAGCAGGGGCATGTAGAGGAGTTCGGCCCGTCGGTGCCGCTCCAGGGCGCCGGAGATCTTCGCCATCTGCATCAGGCTGAGCATGCCTTCCTGCATGCGGGCCCCACCGGAGGCGCAGATGATCAGCAGGGGGTAGCGGCGCAGGGTGGCCGCCTCGATCAGGCGGGTGAGTTTCTCCCCCACCACCGATCCCATCGACCCCCCCATGAAGCGAAAGTCCATCACTCCGAGGGCCAGGGGCATGGTCTCCAGACGGCACAGCCCGGTCACCACCGCATCCCGCAGACCGGTGGCCCGCTGGCTGTCGAGCAGACGGTCGGTGTAGGCGCGACGGTCCTTGAACTGCAGCGGGTCTGTGGGAGCCAGGTCGGCGTCCAGCTCCTCAAAGCTGTCCGGATCAGCCAGCAGGCGGATGCGTTCGCCGCTGTCGATGCGGTTGTGATGACCGCACCCCTTGCAGACGCTGGCATTGGCGATCAGGTCTTTGCGGTAGACGACCTGGGAGCATTCCGGACACTTGCTCCACAGCCCATCCCCCTCCTCAGGATCGGGACCCTTGCCGGCCCGAGCCACGGGAGCGTTCTTGCGACGATCGGCGAACCAGTCGAACAGCGACATGGGTAACCCTTGGGGTCGTGGACGCGAAGCCCTCCATTAAAGCCCCGCGCTGATCAGGGGTCCCAGGCCCAGCAGCTGCAGCCAGACCTGATGGCCGCCGAGCCAGACCGCCGCCGCACCGAACGCCAGGAACGGACCGAAGGGGAAGGGCTGGTGGGGAGCCAGTCGGCCGCTGAGCCGACCGATACCACCGATCAGGGCCCCGCTGAACACCGCCAGGGCCACGCCCAGTCCCAGACCGAGGGGGCCCAGCCAGGCGCCCATCAAGGCGGCGAGCTTGGCGTCCCCCAGCCCCAGGGCGGGCCTGCCGTAGATCCGTTCGGCCAGAGCACTGACTGCTTCGAAGCCGAGCAGCCCCAGGGCAGCGGCGATCAGATGGGACAGCAACAGGGCCCGACCGGGCGCGGCCCCCTGGGTAAAACCGATCAGGCCCGTCATCGCCAGCCCCAGCACCACCCCCCAGCGGCAGAGCGGCTCCGGCAGCCAGAGGCTGTCGAGATCGATCAGCACCAGGGGGAGCAGCCAGCTGAGCAGCAGCCAACCGGCCAGCAGCAGCAGCCAGGGGTTGGGGGCGGCTCCCATCGCCTCGGGTCGGGCCAGCAGCACCGCCACCCAGAGGCCGGCGCACAGCAACTCCACCAGGGGATAACGCGGGGAGATCGGGCGATGGCAGTGGCGGCAGCGGCCCGCCAGCAGCACCCAGCCGAGCACCGGCACATTCTCGAACCAGGCCAGCCGGGAGCCGCAGCGGGGGCAGTGGCTGGGGGGGAGAACGATGGATTCCTCCCGGGGCAGCCGCCAGGCCACCACATTGATGAAACTGCCGACGGCGGCCCCGAACAGAACGACGGGCAGGGCCAACGAGGCGAGGAGAGGATCGGCCGGAAGGGGGGAGGCGGAGAGGAAGGCCAGCATTGCCAAGCGAATCAGGACGCCCTGCCGCCCACATCGACGACGGGATCCTGGGGGGAGGCGGGGATGGAGGTGGAGGGGGGCACCGGGACGGATGAGGACCGGCCGGACTGGGTACGGGGCGGCTGGGGCCGGGAGTTGCGGGAGCGGGAGGTGGTGCGGTTGCGGAGTAGATCGATCGGCAGGAAATGTTCGTCGATCAGCAATACCGGCAGGTCGAACACCACACGCCCCAGACCCGATTCACCCACCATGACGACTCCGACCGGATCGGGCGCTACCTGGCAGGATTCCAGGTAGCGGAAGTAGATCGAACGGGCCGTTCGGATCAATTCCCTGCTGTTGACCCGATCAAGGCGCAGGGCCAGGGGATTGGACCCCGCCCCATTCCCTCCGGCACCACGGATGGGGAAGGATGGACTGCAGGGGGCGGGACCATCGGCGATGGGCTTGCGGTGAGGAAATTCACCGTTGTCGCTGGGCGGATCTTAAGGGCGGATTGTCCTGAGCGGGTGAAAGTGTCAGGGCTGGATGCATTCAGCCGAGCGTTTTCTTCTCCTCGATCATGCGGTGGATGATGGGAGTGAGGATGAGCTCCATGGCGAAACCCATCTTGCCGCCGTTCACCACGATGCTGGTGGGACTCGACATGAAGGAGTCGTGGATCATGCTGAGCAGGTACTGGAAATCGATATCCCATTTTCTGCGTGCTCCCTTGCGGAAGTGGACGATCACGAAGCTCTCGTCCGGGGTGGGAATGTTGCGGCAGATGAAGGGGTTGGAGGTGTCCACCGTGGGCACCCGCTGAAAGTTGATGTCAGTGAGGCTGAACTGGGGGCAGATGTGGTTGATGTAATCGGGCATGCGGCGCAGGATCGTGTCCACGATTGCTTCAGCCGAGTAGCCCCGTTCGGCGTTGTCCCGGGAAATCTTCTGAATCCATTCCAGGTTGGTGATCGGCACCACCCCCACCAGCAGGTCGGCGAAGGAGGCGACGTTGTAGCCGTCTCCCACCACGCCGCCATGCAGACCCTCATAAAAGAGCAGATCGGTCTTTGTGGGGAGGGGTTCCCAGGGGGTGAACTGGCCCGGCTCCAACTTGGTGCCGAGGCGGTCGTTGTGGGCTGCCGCCTCCTCGATGGAGTGGAGGTAGTAGCGCTTCTCCCCGTTGCCGCTCTCCCCGTACACCCGGAACAGCTCTTCCAGCTTGGTGAACAGGTTGGCGTCCGGTCCGAAATGGGAGAAGTTCTCCCCCCGGGCGAGGGCCTCGGCCATGGCCTGCTTCATCGGGCCCCGCTCGTAGCGGTGGTAGCTGTCTCCCTCGACCACGGCCGGGTGGATTTTTTCCTGGACGAAGATGTATTCGAAAGCGCGCTTGACAGTGCTGGTGCCAGCCCCGGAGGAACCGGTGACAGCAACAACCGGATGACGCTTCGACATCGTCGCAGGGAATCACAAGACGGGTCGAGTTTCGCAGATCACCGGCACCGTCCCTTCACCCCTCCAGGGCCGCCAGCAGCCGATCTCCCATGGCCTGGCAGCCCAGGGCTTCGCCGCCCGGCTCCACCAGATCACCGGTGCGGTGGCCCGCCGCCAGCACCCGATCCACGGCGGCCTCCAGATCAGCGGCCGCGGTCTCCTGCTGAAGGCCCACCCGCAGCATCATGGCGGCGGAGAGCACCATGGCCATGGGGTTGGCCTTGTCCTGGCCGGCGATGTCGGGGGCGGAACCGTGCACCGGTTCGAACAGGCCGGGGCCCTCGCCGCCCAGGGAGGCGGAGGGCAGCATGCCGATCGAGCCGGTGAGCATGGAGGCCTCATCACTGAGGATGTCGCCGAACAGATTGCCGGTGAGCAGCACGTCGAACTGACGCGGGGCCCGCACCAGCTGCATGGCGGCGTTGTCCACATAGAGATGGGAAAGCTCCACGCCGGGGTAGTCGGCGGCGATGGCCTCCACCCGGTCGCGCCAGAGCTGGCTCACATCCAGCACGTTGGCCTTGTCCACCGAGCAGAGCCGGCCGCGCCGCTGGGTGGCCAGGTCGAACCCCACCCGGGCGATGCGGTCGATCTCCCCATCGCTGTAGATCATGGTGTTGAAGGCCCGCACCCGGCCTTCGGCCTCCACCCTGCCCTTGGGGGAACCGAAATAGATGCCGCCGGTGAGTTCCCGCACCACCAGCAGATCCACCCCCTCGATCACCTCGGGCCGCAGGGTGCTGGCTCCGATCAGGGCGGGAATGATCTTGACGGGGCGCAGATTGGCGAACAGGCCCAGGCCGGCACGCAGGCCAAGCAGGCCGGTTTCGGGCCGCTGGGAGCGGGGCAGGTCGTCGTAGAGGGGGCTGCCGATGCAGGCCAGCAGCACCGCATCAGCACGGCGGCAGGCCTCCAGGGTGGCGGCCGGCAGGGGCTCACCGGCCGCCTCGATCGCCGCGCCACCGATCGGTTGCTCGTCGTAGTGCAGCTCGAAGCCATGGCGGGCGCTGACCGCATCGAGCAGCTGGCGGGTCACCGCGGTGATCTCCGGGCCGATGCCGTCGCCGGGAAGCAGGGTGATCCGGTAGCTGGTCATCGCGAGGGGATCCGGGGCGGAGCGATTGGGAGGGCGAGGCTACGGCCCGGCGTTTCCGGCAGCGCCCACCGGATCTTTCCCTCGCGATGCTTCAGTCACTCCCCTTGAGTTTGCGCAGGGCGCGGACCATGTCAGGCAACTTGTTGTAGGCGGCCGAACAGCGCAGCCAGAGGCGGTTGGGGATCGCCGGATAGCCGCTCACCACCTCGCCGGCCGCCACTTCACCGTGGATGCCGGATTTGGAGGAGGCGATGGCGCGATCGCCGATGGTGGCCTTGTTGGCCACCCCCACCTGGCCCGCCAGGATGACGCCATCGCCGAGGCGGGCGCCGCCGGCGATGCCCACCTGGGCCGCCAGGGCGCAGCCCCGGCCGGTGACGACGCCATGGCCGATGTGGACCAGATTGTCGATCTTGGTGCCGGCGCCGATGCGGGTTTCACCCACGGCGGGCCGATCGATGGCGCTGCCGCAGCCCACTTCCACGCCCTCTTCGAGCACCACCTGGCCGGTCTGGGGCATCTTGCGCCACCCGTTGGCGGTGGGCACGAAGCCGAAGCCTTCAGCGCCGATCACGGCATTCGACTGCACCACGCAGCCCCGGCCGAGGTGGCTGCGGGGATGGAGCACGGCGTTGGCGTGGATCTCGCAACTCTCCGCCAGGTGGACGTCTTCGTAGAGGATGGCTCCGGGATGGAGCGTGCAGCCGTCGGCCACGCTGGTGCCGGAGCCCACGACCACCCCGGGGCCGATGTGAACACCGTTGCCGATCGCCGCGCTGGGGTCCACCACGGCGCTGGGGTGGATGCCAGGCGGTTTGGCGAGTCTGGGGAACAGGGCTTCGAGGGCCTCGGCGAAGGCCAGGCGCGGATCCTTCACCGCCACCCAGGCGATGCCCCGATCGCTGGCCTGGTGCTGGAGCCGCTCATCACAGGGGATCAGCAGGGCGGCGGCACCGGTGGCGGCCAGGGCGGCAGCCAGGGCGTTGCCGGGTTCGAGAAAGCTGAGCTGCCCAGAGGCGGCGCGATCCAGGGCTTCGGCTCCGCTGAGCTCCGGGTCGGCGGCCAGCTGGCGGGGGCTGGCGTCCGTCACTTCGCTGAGCCGGGTAAGGAGGCTGCTGAAGCGCATGCGCCAGGATGTCGGGCAGAGCGGATCGTAGGGCGGGGCAGCACGCGGGAAGCTGCAGAGCTCCCGCGGCTCGCCTGCAGGAAGCCTGCCTACAGATTCGAAACTCACGTTGCTGAAGATCTGTTGCTGATCGGACGGTGCCAGGGTGGGACTGGAGAACTGGTGCAGAGTGTGGCCATGTTGATTCCTCGCCCAAGGCTATGTTCAACCCATGGCGTACTACTGCAAGGCAGCAACATGTTGGTTTTCCTGGTGACGATTGAAAAGGAAATGAATTCTTAGATACCGACGATACGAGCCTGGCTGCCTAGGTTCGATTCTGGTGATAATTATCCTTTCCTTTGCCCCATGTTCAATTCCCGTCAACAACCTGCGCTCAAAATTGCCGATATTTCCTCGGCCTACCTGCTGCTTCGACTGGTTGTGGGTGTGAACTATTTCAACCATGGCTTTACTCGCATCCATGCGATCCCCGGCTTTGCCGATTCCATGGTCAAGGCGATGGAGGGTGCCTGGATGCCCGATGCCCTGGTGAGGATAACGGCCTATTTTGTCTCTCCAGTGGAGCTGATCTGCGGCCTGCTGCTGATCGTCGGCCTAGGCACCCGAATGACCCTGGTGACGTTGTTTGTGTTGATGGCTGTTCTGATGTATGGCGTTACCATTGTGCAAAACTGGGATGCGGCATCTTCACAACTGATCTACAATATTGTTTTGTTCATCTTGCTAGCTGGAGCAGAGTATAATCAGTTTTCCATTGATGCCATCATGAGCGGCCGACAACGTAGAAGTCACATGCCTTAGCCAGCCACTCCTGGGTGATCCCATCTTTCACAACGTCCGTTTGCCAAGCCGATGGCTGCATTGCAGGGCTTGATCTGCTCAAGGAACAGACTGATCGGCTCGGCAGCATCCTTGCTGTTCTGTCTGGGCAGCTGTGGACATGCTCCTCAGGCCCTGTCACGTCATCCAACCCACCAGCCAGGCCCACTGGCGAAGACGATTTCTGCTCAGGGCGTCACGGAGGCGAAACAGGAAACGAAACCAGCGGTTACGGAAGCGATCGCTGATTCCGGGGATGGAATCTGGTCCCAACTCCGGCAGGCGGAAACCCACTACTACGTGCTGATGCGGCATGCCATCGCTCCCGGAACAGGCGATCCGCCCAACTTTGAACTCAGGGATTGCACGACACAACGCAACCTGTCGATGGCTGGCATCGCCCAGGCCAGACGCACGGGAGATGGGTTCCGCAACCGGCAGATCGCTGTACGGCAGGTACTCTCCAGTGAATGGTGCCGATGTCTTGATACGGCGAACCAGCTGCAGCTCGGTACGGTTCAACCATTCCCTGGCTTGAATTCATTTTTTAACCAGCGCGCTGCACAGGCCAGACGCACCGAAGCCCTGAAACAATTCATGGTTGAGCATCAAGCTGACAAGGGTGTGACGGTATTGGTCACCCACTTTGTCAACATCGTTGCGGTTTCAGGTGCCGGCGTCGCCCCGGGTGAGCTTGTGGTGATGCAGATCAATGAGGAGAATAGGCCTGAAGTTGTGACAGTGATCAAGCCATTCTGAGCTGAGAACAGACCCATTCGAGTGCCTGCTGGATCGGGGCATGGTGGAAACAGCGGCATGATGTCGATCCCAGCCCTTTGCCTCAGGTGATGGCGATTGCATGATCTCCCCTGTCGATACGGAAGCACCTCCGCTAGATCCGGGAGTGGGCAGGCTGCCTGAACCCCACAGCCCCATAGCCCCCGCCACTGCCTGGGTGCCATTGCCTGGTTGGCCGCCATTCTCCGTTCGCCTGTCCTTGATCGGTCTGCGTCTCGGCGTCGCCGTGGGTCTGGGAGCCTGCGGCGCCCTCGCCTTGGGCATGATCCCGATCGGTGCCGGCAGCACGGTTCAACTTCGCCAGTTCGGGGGCCCTGCAGCGGCAGATTGAGCTGGGAGCACCCGTGGATGTGTTTGTTTCGGCCGGGGTCCGGCAGATGGACAGCCTCGAGAACGGGGGGTTTCTGCTGGAGGGGACGCGCCGCGAGCTGCTGGCCAATCAACTGGTGCTGGTGGTGCCGGCCGGCTCTCCCCATCGGAGCCTGAGCTTCGCTGAGCTGGGCGGTGACGGGATCCGCCGCATCGCCATCGGCGATCGCTCCGTGCCGGCGGGGGACTACACCCGCCAGAGCCTGGCCCACTTCAGGCTCCGCGATGCGGTGCGGGCCAAGCTGGTGCCGCTGGGTTCGGTGCGGGCCGTGGCCCAGGCGGTGGCGGCTGGGGATGTGGATGCTGGGTTCATCTACCGCAGTGACGCCCGTAATCGGTCGGACCTGCGCATCGTGGCGATAGCCCCCGAGAACAGTCACGCCCCGATCCTCTACAGCGTGGCGGTGGTGAGATCCAGCCGGCAGCCGGCCCGGGCCCGGGCCTACATCTCAGCGCTCAGCAGCGCCCCGGCCAGCCAGGTGTTCAACAGCTATGGCCTGCGGCCCCTGACAACCCAGGCACCTGCGGCGGCGGCAGCCAGCCGATGACGCTGCTGGGGAACGATCTCTCTCCCCTGGTGCTGTCGCTGCGCAGTGCCGGACTGGCCACGCTGGTCGTGGCACCGCTGGGGGTATGGGCCGCCGAGAGGCTGCGCCACTGGCACGGCCCACGGCGCACCGCGGCCGATCTGCTGCTGCTCTCCCCCCTGGTGCTGCCTCCCACGGTGGTGGGTCTGATCCTGCTGCAGCTGCTCAGCCGCTCCGGGCCGCTCGGTTCGATTCTCCACAGCGTCGGGATCGACATCGTGTTCAGCTGGCCGGCCACGGTGATCAGTGCGGCGGTGGTGGCATTCCCACTGATGTATCGCTCGGCCCTGGCCTCCCTGGATCAGATCGATGCCTCCCTGCCCCATGTGGCCCGCAGCCTGGGGGCCTCCGAATGGCGGGTGCTGCGGCGCATCACCCTGCCGCTGGCCATGCCCGGCCTGGTGGCGGGCGTCAGCCTCAGCTTCGCCAGGGCCCTGGGGGAATTCGGCACCACCTTGATGCTGGCGGGCAACATCCCCGGCCAGACCCAGACGCTGCCGTTGGCCATCTTTGCGGCGGTGGATGCCGGCGACCTGGGCAAGGCCTGGATCTGGACGGGCCTGGTGCTGCTGATCAATGGCGGCCTCCTATGCCATCACCCAGGGGCTGCGGCTCTCCCTGGCCGATCGCCACCGACATGGGCGCCGCCGCCGGTCCCAGCGATGTCGCTGAACCGCCCGCTGTGGTGGCCGAGGCGCTGTTCGAAGCCATGGATGGGCAAGACTTTGGGCAAGACTTTCATTTCTTCCCCGACGCCATGGCCCGCCAGGTTGGCCAGGCCTGTGGCTCCTTCCCCAACCAGCGATGCAGCTGAATGCCGATCTCAGCCAGCGGGTGGTGCTTGACACCACCGCCCTCGACTGGCTCCCCTCGCCCCTGCAGGGGGTGGAGCGCAAGATGCTTGATCGGCTCGGCGATGAGGTGGCTCGGGCCACCAGCCTGGTGCGCTACGCCCCGGGCAGTTCCTTTGCCCGCCACAGCCACGGCGGCGGCGAGGAAATCCTGGTGCTGGAAGGCGTCTTCTCTGATGAACACGGCCATTGCGGCCCGGGCACCTACCTGCGCAATCCGGCCGGCACCAGCCACACGCCGTTCAGCGAGCCCGGCTGCACGATCCTGGTGAAACTGTGGCAGATGCATCCGGGCGATCAGGAGCAGCGGGTGATCGACACCCAGGCCGAGAGCTGGCACCCCGGCCTTGTACCGGGCCTGGAGGTGATGCCCCTGCACGCCTTTGGATCCGAGCACGTGGCCCTGGTGCGCTGGGCCCCGGGCACCACCTTCCAGGCCCACGGCCATCCCGGCGGCGAGGAAATCTTCGTGCTGGAGGGCGTCTTCGAAGACGAGGGCGGCCGCTACCTCCCCGGCACCTGGCTGCGCAATCCACCCGGCAGCGCCCATCGCCCCTTCAGCCGTGAGGGCTGCACGATTCTGGTCAAGACCGGCCACCTGCCCCACACCCTGGCCCCTGATGGTTCGTGATGGCAAAGGTGGCAAGGAAATATCGCAACGCTGAGCTGGAGTGGGCCTCAGCAACAAGGACAGCCTGCACTGCCTCTGGCCGAAGGCTTCTCGAAGAGTAGCGATTCATCACCCGGGAGGTGGTTCATCCACTGATGGGCAAACCGGCGAAAAGAACAGCGACAGCCTGAGCCAAGCAGAGATGAGGGACCAGGGCTCCCACCGGATGGGGAAGCAACAGCTCAGCAGCGCAAAAAACTACGCCAGGGGGTTGACGGTCTACAGGAGCATCAGGTGCTCAAGCGAGGGCTGCTGGGAGTGAGAAGTCTTGCTGATTCTGTGGTTGATCAGAACCTATGGCTATCTGACCAGAGAACCACGCTCAAGTTTGGGATGGACTCAGCGGAAGCCGTTGCTGGAGTGCATGGTTCGCCAATGCCAACTCCGATTCACATACTTACGGCACATAATCCCTTTGAACGTCTGCTAAGCGATGAAGAGAAAAAAGCATGAGGCTCTAGGAAGACTTTGATTGCATCGTCCTGTGCAGTTTCCAGCTGTCTATGGTCAATCGCCAGAGGGTCAATGGATTGAACCAAGTCATGCTGTTGCACGTTTGAACAAGCCCCTCGAATCGACAGGTCTCAGGGGCGGCGTCTAGGGCAAGACTCCCGCTGTCAGACCTGTCCTTCCAGATCACCGGCCGACTTCATCGTCGGCGAATATACACAGGCTGATCATTCACCCTGCCCAGATCTCATCCAATTCCAACTGCAGCCCAGGAAAATCCGCGCCAGCTTCAAGCACTTCAGGCGACTCGATCCGCCGGGGTTCCCCGCTGGCGGGCCAGATCTCAACGGCTTGCTCCTCCGGTAGCAGCAACCAGCCCAACCGGGCACCATTGGTCTGGTAGCGGGCCATCTTGCGGCGCAGGGACGTGACACCCTGCGGACCTTCGTCGCTGGGGCTGGCAAGTTCCACCACCAGGTCCGGGCAAAGGGGTGCGAAACCACGACGCTGTTCCGCCGTGAGCCCCAGCCATCGGCTTAGCCGCACCACCGCAGCGTCCGGGCTCAGCACGGAGCCATCGGGAAAGTGGAAACCGGATGAGCTGTCGAACACTTTCCAGCCGCCCTGTTGATCCGCCCAAAGCAGCAACCGCATCACCAAACGGGAATTGCGCGCGCCTGTTTCGCTGCCGGTGGGCGTCATCGTGATCAGCTGGCCATCAGCAGCAAGTTCGAGCACCGCATCGGGATTTTCAGCGCAGACCAGCTCAAACTGCGCCGGCGTGAGACGCAGATCAAGCGGCAACCGCAACGGGGCCAGCGCGTGAAAAGCGCCGGGGGCAGGACCTGCGCTGGCAGCAACGGTCATGGCCGCAGTGCGATTTTTCGTTGATTGATTGTAATAGCCACCGCTCAATGATCAGAACCAAACGAACCCGCGCTGCCGTCGCTTCAGCAAGGCTGTCGCTCTAAGTCTCCTGGCACCAGGAAAGACAAGCCGAACGTCACCGGCTGTCCATCCAGCTCGCCGGCCAACGTGCAGTCGCTCACATTGCCTGGCCCTTCGATCCGCTCGTGGGTGAACAGGGGGTTGCCGCCCTCGAACACGCTCTGGTCATTGGCCTGCAGGGTGGCTGCAAGCTTGTGGGCCCCGGGCATCCGGCCTGGTGAGCGGGTTGCCTGGTGCCTGCCCAATGGCCCCGACGGAAGCCGTGATGCTCTCCCTGGCCTGCTATCGATTCGGGGCGAACTCCGTGCCGATCCATACCCGCTGGCGGTGGCGGAAGTGAAGGCGATGCCCACCCGCATCGAGGCGGGTTGTGTGGTGCTGCCCTGACCCTGTTCACCTCCGGCAACACGGGCCAACCGAAGGGGGTGATGCATTCCCAACCCAGGCACGGAACTGCGGATTGTGCCGCAATGGCGAATCCCAGCGGTGGAGGCCTGGGCAGTGGAGGACGGCGAGGTGGAAGCGGTCGAGGTGGGGGACGGCAAAGTGGGAGAGATTGTCGTGCGGACCACCTCGGCCACGATCGGATACTGGAAGGACCCCGGGGCTACGGGAGCGCTGTTCAGACATGGCTATGGCTGGTTGATGACGGGGGATCTGGGCCGGCGCGATCCGGATGGCAGCCTCTGGTTCTGGGGGCGGCAAAAGATGCTGATCGGGCGGCGCGGCTCCGACATAGCCCCGCCGGAGATCGAAGAACTGCTTGACGCCCATCCGGCCATCCATGCCGCCGTGGTGGTGGGAGTGCCCGATCGACGCGATATCGAGGTGCCGTTGGTGTGGCTCCAGGCACAGCCCGGAGTCACCTCACCGGATGCGGAAACAATGCGGACCTACCTGGCCCAACGCCTGGCGGCCAACAAGCTGCCGCTGCACGTCCTGCCCACCTCGGAAGTTCCCCGCAACAGCACCGGCAAGATCGACCGCCGGCAACTGCGTGAACGGGCCATCTCCCAGCTGGCCCCCGATGGGTAACCCTCCACGTTCCACCTCACGCCAGCAGTTGACCATGTATCTGGCCATGTTCGCTGGCTGTGATGGCGATCAGGGGCTGTAACCGGGAAGGAATTTTGTGACGAATACCGACTGACCCTGGGTTTCATGACTCCAGGCGAGCATTTCGGTGATGCATTGCATCACCGCTTGATACTCACCATGAATCACGGTGGAGGTGGCTCCAGGGGTCGGCTTGAGGTGCGCATACTGCATTAGTTTCTGGATGAAGGCCCGGATCAAGGGACGGAACTTCTCGTGAAACGGATACATGCTGATTTCTACGGTGATGACCATGGGGGGATCTGGGGGCAGTGATAGGTCCTGAACAGATGCTGGCATGACAGCGGCCATCGGCGAAGTTGGATGGTTCAAAGCGCGGGACGAGATGACACGATTCACTTCAGTGCCATCACATCCAGGGAGGGCCTTATTATAGCTGTGTTATTCGGCGGCGCTTCTCAAACACGGAAGTTGAGGGCTTGGCGAGGCTTAAGCTCCACAAAAACGGGCGTTCGTATGAACCTACTCCGCTGCTTCAAGAACAGTCCACGCTCCCGCATCAAACTTCATAAGGATGAAAAAGTTCTCTCCCTGAACTGGTACAGTAAACCTACAGCAGGAGTCGTACAATGACCAGTGAACAGTGTGCGCAGAAGATCCGCGATCTGAGTGCATCACCTCCAGCCCGTTATTCAGACCTGAAGGTATTAATACTCAACTGCACCCTCAATCGCACCCCCGTTCTTTCGCACACCGAAGGGGTCATCTCCATCGCCTGTGATGTATTCGATTCGGTGGACGTCAGCTATGAACTGCTCCGGCCTGTCGATTACGAAATCCCCGCCGGTCTCGGGGTCGACATGAGCCAGACACCGGAATGGGATCGGGACGACTGGCCCCAGATCCAGGCCAAGATCGACCAGTGCGACATCCTGCTGCTCTGCACGTCTGTGTGGCTGGGGGAGAAGACCTCGGTGTGCAATCGGGTGCTGGAGCGCATGTACGGCTACACCCATCTGGTGAATGGGAAGGGCCAGTACCGTGACTACGGCAAGGTGGGAGCCACCCTGATCACCGGCAATGAGGATGGCATCAAACACTGCGCCATGAACATCCTCTTCTCCCTCTCCCACATCGGCTACACGATTCCACCCCAGGCGGATGCGGGCTGGGTGGGAGAGGCGGGGCCGGGCCCCTCCTATCGCGATCCTGGCTCAGGCGGCCCGGAAAACGATTTCACCAACCGGAATACGGTCTTCCTGGCCTGGAATTGCCTGCATCTGGCCCGCATGCTCAAGGATGCCGGTGGTGTTCCAGCCCATGGCAATGCGCCGGCCCAATGGGAGACGGGTTGCCACAAGGAACGGGCCAATCCCGAGCACCGGGCGTGAATTCACTGCCCCCTTCAAGCGCTACGGCTGCTGGCTGCAGGTGGCGAGTAAGCCGCTCGGGATCGCATCATGCCGCGGTCTCGATCCGGCTTGGCCCCAGCAGGTGCAGCAATCGCTGAGCCACCTGAACGGAAAATTGTTCTGAGAAGGGACCATCTTCCCCATTGTGGTTGAGTCCTTCCATGCACACCCGCTGCACCTGGCCGCGACGTCGGGCCTTGTTCCAGTTGGAAAGAGGCAACCAGGGCAGGCGACCTGGATAGATGATGGTGCCAAGGGCCGCAACGGGATCGGCGCTACCCACCACCATGGCGATATCGTCAACGTTCTGCAATGGTTGGTTGCCGCTGAACACACCACAGAAGGTGAGAATCCGGATGGGACTACGGGTGAGCTGGTGCAGATACTCGGCGGCTCCCATCGCCATTTCCCCACCGCCGCTATAGCCCATCAGCACCACTTCCTGGCCCTGATCAATGGCGAAGCCCGCCTGCTGAAGCTGGCGGAGGATCTTCACCGCCAGGAGGTAGTTGGCAATCGGTCCGTAGCGCCGATCGGAGGAGATCCCCACCTTGATCACGTTGTTGGCCTCCACCAGGAAGGAGGAGCAGAAGCGCACCACCCCGTTGGGATGCTCCTCCTGCAGGGCAAACAACCGTTGCCAGAACCAGGCGCTGCCCCGATCCTCCGCCAGCTTCACCGGCTGAACCGTGTAGGAATCCAGCCCCCGGAGCAACACGGTGGAGGAATCCAGCCCCTCCTCCACCTGGGCCAGCAGATTCTTCACCCGCGGTGGATGGTCCCGCTCCACCTGATGAATACCGTCGAGATACACCACGAAGCGCCGCAGGTTTGGCGCATGGGCCGGTTCCGGGGGGCCAGGCGTTGGCTCCAGTTGGGGCAACCCATCCAGCCAACCTTCCCAGTATGCGTACTGACTGAGCAGGGAATAGATGCCGCTGATGGGAATCAGCAGCAGAAGCAGGGTGAGGGAAAGGCTCAGCAGGATCTGCAGATCGGCGCGGTTGAACACCGCATCCAGCAGGGAACGCAGCATGCCCAGGCTCAGGAAGACCCACAGGGCAACCACTGCCAGTACCACCCCCAGTCCCCGCAGCGCGAGCTGATGGGCGCGCCGTTGCAGACGCAGAAGGGCGCGGACGCTCATGGCACGGTCGTCATTTCAGGCCTCGGTCTGTGCGGCGAGCTTGCGATAACCGGCCTGCCAGCGCTGACGGAACATGATCGCCACCACCACGAGCGAGAGGACATAGCCGGGGGTGGCCAACTGCAGGGCATCTCCATAGGGCAGGGCGAAGCGGGCATGGAGCAGCAGGATCACGTTGAGATGAATGGAGAACCAGATGCCGACCGCGATCAGATCACTGATGTAGGGAGCGGCCACCAAGACGTAGAACAGGCCGGGCAGCAGGGCCACACCCATCTGTTCCATGAATGCCCTGGGAGGTACCGGCTGATCACTGAAGGCCGAGAGCAGCAACATGTCCACCAGAGCGGAGATCAACAGGGCCAGGGAGAGCAGCAGCCCATCGAGCAGGAGCTGCAGCAGGATCTGACGCGGCCTGAGACGATTGGCGAACAGTCCGAAGACATGGGACAGGGAAATCGAAAGGCCCACCAGCAGGGTGAGGCCCACCCCCCCATGGGTCAGAGGAAGCGATCTGGCCAGACCATCCAGCCATCGTTCAATCATGTCGCGAGGAGCAAAAGCTTCATGGGGGGGTTGGGACAGCGCCGCCCACTCAGCAGGGAAGACGCTCCGATCGCCAGGCACTGCAAGGGTGGAACGACATATCGTTGAGGGGATTGTACGCCACTCCAAGTGAGTTTTCTGATGACATAGTCCCCGCAACTGATGAGGGCTTTATTGCTTTCGTGAAAATCAGTCTCCTACCGTTCAACGAAATAGCCAATGAGAGCAGAACCGTGTTTCTCAAGCACACGGATTTTCCCAGATGCCGTACCGGTTTTAGAATGCTCTCTTTCACAATATTGCTGGAGTTGCTTCGGTCGAGCGACCATCAGCCAGGTGATCTCGGAAGCAACCAGCAGACCACCCGTTGTCAAGAAGCGTCTCCACTCCAGTACCCCCCTTTTCAAGTGCCAGATTATAGATTGTACCTTCCGACCAGATCATATCTAGCTCTTCATCCACGAAAGGGTAGTTTTCCATCCAGTATAGAAGTGCGCATATCCGGCAGGAAACTCCTTAATTTTTTGCATTCTCATTCAGAACGTTGAGAAAATCTCGGAGGAAGCCTACCGTCGTGATGTGAAACTTCTTCAATCGTCGTGCAAGCAGAATCCCCGCGAAGCACCTCTGCCACAAGCGATATCTGCAATTTTCAGCGGGGCATTGTGGTCGACCACCGAGAGGATGAGAGCGGGTTAGGTTTTGGCATCTCCGCCCGGCCCTTCCCGGAGGCCTTGCCTACGTAGATCAATCAAAAGTGAGTAGTCATCCATTGTGAAATGTCTCTATCTTGACGAACATTCCCACACAAAAACCACAAAAAAAGTTCCCAAATACACCCCCCCCAACCACAAATCTCCCTTTCCCCCACCTCACCCCCCTCTTTTTCACCCACCAACCCACCATTCCAAAAAACCAAACAACAAAATCCCATTTTCCCTTTTTTTTCACGAGGACAAAAAACATGGATGATCAGTTTCGGCTGGCATAATTCTCCTTTTGGTGCCTAACGATGAAGTTCTGCGGCGGCAGATAACTTTGAAAGCCCACCAATAACCCCTATTCCGTCCGCACCAAAGTAGTGTTAAGCCTGCTTAGGAATGTAATCTTCGAACAGGAACGCATAAAATAGTCATGGCTTTAACGCACTCTTAGCTATCAGTTTCAGGCACACTTTCCAGCATTCCCTTTTTATGAATCTTAACCAGATTGAATGGCAATTTAAGACGCTGAAAATTATTTTCTATCCAATTTTTTTGTTCATCACTCAGTTTGTCATTAGATGATTTCACTTCGGCAAAGAGGAATCTATCATCGCTGTCATTATACAGAATCAGATCAGGCCAACCAATGTAGTGATCCCAATAATTCTCTACAAGAAAATTGAGTATTTTTTTGATAACTTTGACTGGTAAGTTTTCAAGAATTTTTCGTGCTTTTTCAATATCTTTGTCTTCATGTGCCCAAAGATAATGACGAAGCTGATAACTGTGATGTATCCAGTAATCAAACGTCCACATAATTTCTTCTTTCTCTTCAGGAAGACTGTCTAGATGGTTGTCGATATCGTCCTTTCGGCGAGAAAAGTAGCCACTTGAACCAAAATCATCTGGTAGAACTGTCCATATCAATTCTCCTTTTCTTCCTTCTTCAAAAGCTATACGGTCGCCAAAAGCCACAACTCGATTTCTTTCATCCTTTGGGTCTTGAATTAAAATCCACATTAAAGTACCAAACAAAGCATGAAAGGGCACGCTTTCAGCAAAGACTACACTATAACCATTCTGCTTATAGTAGTTTGCAGCAAACTCTTCAGCCGTAAACTCTTGACCTTTATCCAGAATTTTTGCTTTTCGATCTGACGTTTTTATATAAAAGGCATCCAAGTTTACTACTATGACTTCGCACTGAGAAAGGACTTCATCTTGGGTCTTCTGATCATAAATATATATAGGAGGCTTACGATGCAGTTCTTTGATTTCATTAACTACTTGTTTTTCAATAGCATTATACTTATCTTTGTTTTCTTCTTGAGCGCAAACCCAGTCAGTGTAGCCTTCGTCGTCTGCCCAATCTGCAAATCGACGAATTGTTTCAGTCTCAATCTCTCTCCAGTAATAGCGATAGATTTTTGACATTCGGCCATACATTGCCGCTTTAGGTGCAGGTTGCTCTTGTATGCCCCTGCAAGTATTACAGATATTAGGTTGAAATCCCAATGTTACTAGAACTCGCTTTTGTGTACTTGATTCTATTCCTTCTGCAACCTGGTGTGGCAAGCAACGCAGCGCGAAATCCTTGTCACACGAACACATCATTACCTCAGCGCACGAATCGCAACGATACTTTCGAATATATTCGTAAGGATTAATGCAGATAACCGAGGAATGGTTACATGTCATAGGCAAGCTCATCTCTTTAAATTCATATGCTTATGCTAATGCCTTGGGAAGCAAAATGAGCTAAATCCTTTGCGGCATAAAGCCGCCAATCAGCCGCGCGCGCCTTTGGCGCGTCGGCTGGATTGGCCTTGTTATATGCTTTCACCATTGGCTAGTTTATTGATGTCCGCAAGAAGTAATGCTGCACGTGCCTCTATGAAACTCGGGTAATCCAGGCCTGCGTAATCGACAGTACTTGTTAATGGCATGTAGTTTGATCCAAACACTGCATCTACATCATCACCTAGCTCAACAGCCAAGCGTGGCAAATAATCATTAGGGTCATCATCGCTAATCGCATTGTTCTCTGACGCGGCCAACATGCAGATATTAGCAAGACAATTATGCTCGCCCGGTGCATCAATCCGTTTCAAATAGGCCTTTGGGTATATATGATGGAACTGTTTCTTGTTGTAATTTGAAAGCGCTACCTCTGGGTCAATTAATGCTGCATTGGTAAGATTTTTAGGGGATTTTAACGCCAATACGATGATTAGCGCTCTAGAACGTGAGTTGTTACTTCTGAAGACTAGCTTTTTGAAACTTTCTTGTGAGGGGATTACGCCGAATGATTTCTTTGGTTCTTCCCCAAATATTACGTATGAATCGATTGCCTTTAAGTCTTGAGAGACGAATGACTCAGATGCTCCTCGGTATCTTTCCGAGAATGCACCCAGCCAGAACCATTGGCGCACACGGCGAACATCTTCCGCGCTCAAGGTTTTTCTAACTGAAAAGATGTATGTAAGAATTACAGCAATCGCTTCATATGGAAGGAAGTCCCAACTATATATTCTGAATTCCGTTTTTAGTAAATCTACGGCCTTTAGTAGCGCCTCTTTCGCCACCTCAACCAATTCATCCATATCCTCTTTCGATAAGTTGCGAAGAGACAATACTTGATCTTTCTTTATTCCTTTATGCTTGATGGCAGAAAGACACTTTAGAACAGTATTTCCATCAATATCATCAAAACCTTTTGGTTTCAACGATACAGCAATTTTTTGAGCCTCTTCATTTAGGTCAAAATTTTCTGTCCATGTTGCTGCAACCATCAAATCATAAGTTGATAGCCTCGTTCCTGAGCTATTGATCCTTTCGAAAATGGGGCACACTTCTTCGACTGTTAACTCTTTCAATGTCACAACAGGGATTCTGTAGTTAGTAATTACATCGATTAGAGAATCTAGCCTCATCTGTAATTTATCTGAGCTTGGATAACTAACCAGTCCGGATCGAAAATTCAGGAGTTTTGTTGTGTTGTAATTTATCCTTAGTGGAAATTTTGTTTGACTGAATTCTTCAGGTGCCTCAAGGAAGCTTTGTTCATTTAAATCATATACTGCATCGAAGCCACCTTGACCTTCTGGCGCACCTAAAGTTGAATAGATGACGGTAAGTCGTTGTTGCCCATCCAAGACATAGTCTGTTGGCGACATATCATCCGTATTAGGCAATTTAAAAGCACCAATATTCCTTTCCACCGCCAGAGAGTTCTTTGTTCTCCAAAGCAACAGGCTTCCAACCGGATAATTACTGGCAATAGAATCAAGCAACTTCAATGCTTGCTCTTCTTTCCATACAAACTGACGTTGAAATTGGGGAACCTTGATTTGCCCTGAATTGATATCAGCCACCAAGTCTTTAAGAAAGGGCGTTCCCGTTTCTAGCCTACTCGCAATATTCGCTGCCATTTACTTCCTTTAATTGGTTGGCCCTTGGGCTTGGATACATATAACTAGCATAAGGACGGGTCCCAATACTGGCCAGGCCCGAGAGAATTTGCCTCATAAGCAACACACAGTCTTGCAAGACTTGACATGAGATCGATTGCCTTCACTAGCGTTTACCTTCTCCCTGTACACCTTGAACAGTCTGTATCTGTATCTGGATCCAGATACAGACTGATAAATTTGCTACAAAAGGTCTGCTGCGGGAAACGCCGAGCGCCAAGCCCTGGGTCAGTCCCTTGACCACGTCAGTGGGCGCGGAAGCCATCAGGGGAGCTCCAGCCAACCCCGCAGGGCCAGATCCAGATCCACCAGCACCTGGGGCTCCAGCTGCCCCACCACCTCACCCACCGCCTGGACCGGCACGGTGAAGAGTTTGTCGACCATCAGCTGGGAGGACTGGCGCAGGCCATTGCGCCCAGAGGGCTCCACGGCGATCCGCACCAGGGGAGCCTGCCGGAGGGTGCTGGTGAGCGGGCAGAGGGTGACGCTGGGATGGGCCTGAAGCCAGCGATCCGCCTGGACCACCACCGCGGGCCGTGGCTTTCCGGAGTAGACACCGGGGCTGGCCACGGTCACCACCGATCCGCGGCACAGAACGGCTGATGTCATGCGGTCCAGTCGTTCCAGTCGGGCAGCTGCTCACTCCAGTGCGGCGACTCCACCTGGGCGAGGTGTTCCGATTGCCGGCGTGCCTCGGCAGCGTCGCCGTGACGGGCCAGGTAGTGGCTGATGGCCTCGCGGATGCAGGCGCTGCGGGTCTTGCCCAGCTGCTGCGCCAGCTTATCCAGTTGGCGCTCCAGCTGCGGCTCCACCCTCACACCGAGCACCATGGCAACAGCCGTACAACGTTGTGTTCAACACTAGCGCGGGTCCACGTCGCTGCGGGGCGTCTGCTGAATCCGTGACAGGGCCAGAACGTGAGAAGGGATCATCACAAGCAACTTCGCCCAACGCTCAAGATCAGCGGCGGGCACAAGGCTGTGACGGAAGAAGAATGATGGTGCTCCCGTAGGCTGGATCTTGATGTTAGCTTCCTTTAAGCTGGGGAGCCAAATTGTAATGGACATAAGTTACAGAAGAAACCTATGCCTATTGCGTCGAGGCAGCCGGACCCACAGGGGACGTGCATCTAGATATTCATCATATCTCAATAGTCTCGTTATTTTCCAGAAGTGCTGCGAGTTTGCCTATATCGTGAAACGGACTTTGGCGTACTAAGTCTGAGAGGCCAGCCAACGAACTGTTAATCAGATCTTCGTCATTCGTAGATATTCCATGGTCAATTGAGCGGAAGTGTGCATCAAGCACTGATCGGCGCTCAGCGAAGATAGCCTGCATAGCAGCTTGTACTCCTTCACGCCGTATCTCCAATTGTCGAAGCAAGACCTCTCGGTTGGCTTGAATGAGAGTAACATCGCGATCTACCTGAGCCAATTCGACCCTTGCTTCGGCAAGAGCCCTAAGAAAGGCTGTCAAGTCTTCTCTTGGCAAGAACTGGAGAGCCTTTAGGAGTGCGTTGCCAGTTGCGTTGGGATTCATGTTGGAGAACCGTCTTCGGTGATGATGGGTTGGTCAATTAGTTGTGCCAATGCAGTCGCCGCCTGCCCCAAGCGAGCGATACTCTTAAGTTGTGATCTAGAGTAATTGCGGCGCAAGATCCAGTGCCGTATCCATGAAATTACACGCGACCACCAACTGGTGAGTTTTAAATGTAAGCGCGTGTTGTCCAAAACATGGAGGAATGCTATTTCTGACTTCTGAACAGCACGAGCAACTTCGTTGGCTCGTGATTCAATAGCATCAAGTTTGAGCCGTTCAATACGGCAGGCCTCGGTAGCGAGCGTGATCTCAGTGGCTTTAGATTCAATTTCTTTAATCTTTTTGCTGGCTCGTAAGTGCTGAAAGACACTTGTAACGGCAACAGCAGGTATCAGAGCAATGCCGCCCAACACTGCAGCACCACCGGCCATGCCTGCCCCACCAGCTGCAAGTGAGCCGCCACCGAAAAATGCCAAGGTGGCATTCGTAGCCGCGGCACCAGAAAGCCCACTGATGGCGGCGCCTGTTGACGCCGAGCCGAATGTTCCGACAAGAGCCCATGCGCCCACTGCAGTCGAAGCGCCCACTCCGGCACCTCGCGCAAGTGAACCGACTTGCTCGCCAAATCGGATTGTGGAGTCAATATGAGAAAAGTCGATTCTTTGGCCAGCAGCCAGCTCTTCTTGCCTTAGGAATGATCTTTCTCGAGGAGATAAGGATTTTGTGACTTCACGAACACGACACAGGGATCGGAAAGCCTTTACTTTCGTGGCGACTAAATTTTCAAGCTTTGCAGAAACATGCTCCCTGCGCTCCTCAAGGGCATCGTACTCAGCTCGGTATACTTGGGCTTTGCGTTTAAACGCTCCCAAAGCCGCCTCAACTCGGCTGGAAGCGCCAAATGTTACGATGTTAGCGAAGTAATCCATCAAGGTAATCCAGCAAGATATCTTAACATGGACTGCAATGGTTGTCAATTAACGTAAGGGAGTGGCTGCTCGGGCGCCCACGCGATACAGGAATGAGCGCAAGCATGTGAGCACTCAAGAAGTCCTGCCGAACCGTGAATCTAACGCCGCAAATCACCGGCGGTAAAAAGCAGAGCGACGAAGGAGCGGCGCTTTTTGACGTCCGAGTGCATTTGCCTTGTTAGGCCTTGTGCTCCCCACGCCGCAACGAATAGTACATAACCGTCCTTTCATAGAGCTTTCTGTTTCCCTCGTACTGAAACCCTAGTTTATCCAAGACTCGTTGTGATGGTGTGTTTTCTTCCATTGTTAGGGCAACGATTCGCTCGAGCCCAGCCTCTTTAAAACCAAAAGTAAGAACGGCCTGAGCTGCTTCAGTAGCATAACCCTTTCCCCAATACGTTTTTGAAATCACGAATGCAATTTCTATGTCTTCGGCGTCCGGTTTTCCTTCAAGACACTGTAGGCCGCATTGTCCAACAAAGTCCCCGGTTGCTCTCTCAAAAAGTGCAAACCATCCGTAGCCCAATCGATCCCATTCAGCAGTAAACCAATCTATTACAACAGCGACCTGTTCCTTACTCAAGGGCGGTGAAATATACTTCATGATTTCCCTGTCACCATTCAGGGCTGCGAGATCGTCAAGATCAGCCCTTGAAAACGGTCGAAGGAATAAATTGTTGGTTTCTATTGTTTTGGTAATACTCATAGCTGTTACTTCACTGGCCTAATATTGACTCAACCGCACCTCCGCTCTTCGAGCGTCGGGCGGTTAGCGTTTGGGGGGTGTCGGTTGCAGCGATTGTTGGTTTGCCGTGCAGAGATTCTAAGCACCGCTCACAAGCGTAAAAACACGGTCAAATCAACATGGGTTTCGACGGACCGCATAACACCCCTCCCCTGCACTACCTCTTCCGCAGAACATGCCGAGGTCAGCTCCCATAAATGGCTCAGATCGATGGCACCGCATAGGTTCTCAGGGGTGAGGTGGTTGCGGCCCAGCATCTTGGGCTGATCCGTATAGCGCCCCGATTATAGCCTCTGCTTCTCCTGGTTTCTTTGGCTTCGGACTCTGTCTCTGAAGCGAGCAGATCCGCTGGGCTTCTAGACCCAACTGGTCCCCGATTGAGCACATGTGTATAGATCATGGTGGGCTTTATGTCGCTTTGCCAGGGCCGCCTAACGCCGCGCTCTGCGGCAAATTTAGAGCGCAGCGGAAAATTTGTCCGACAGCAGCGCTTTGTTAGCATTCAGACCTACGCAGCTAATGAATTAACCTCAAAATTTTGCAAAAAATTTCTTAAACATTGAGGGGTATCTGCATATTGACTCAATTCAGAAATAGTATTCGATTTAGTCAGTTGCAGTTTTACATTACCTTTTCTCTGGAATATCTCCCTACCATCTTTCTTGCATCTATCCACCTTTATCTTCCCTAAAAATATTCTGTAAAAGTCAAGATGCTGCTTACCCCGATACCAGTGTTCTCCATGCTTTCCTAAAAAATATTCCTTTGAGTTATCCAAGTTAATCTTTAGCTCTTCCGATAACTCAGGGAAGATTGATGCTGGTGAATTTTCGTTATACTTTTTTGCGACCCCAGAAAGATCAATGCTAACCAAATCATCAATACCAATATTGTTTATGTTAAGCCTACCTACTGAAACTCCAGATCGCTCCATAGCTCTTATTTCTCTAATTAGAAAATTAAATTCTTTAATTATTTCTAGATATTGATTTTTTAAATTGCGATATTTTTCCATGCACTGATTAAAGCACTCATGCTCACTACACGTATCGTTGACTCCGAATTCTGCGGAGAGCACGCGAGCGAATGCACTCTCAGTAAAATATAGATTTTCTATTGAGTAACAAGGAGTTACGTATAAGTCATGAAATCTGGACAGCTCTTGATTGTCATCGAAATCTGAATCAACGAAAAATAGGCATGAGCAATTTTTATAGGTTTCATGCCGTTTTATACGCTCTCTCATGATTACTACATTTGCCTTACCGCCACAATTAATTCCAGTCCAGTTGATATCAGGTCGAATGTTATCAATTCGTATTGAATAGTATTTTTCGTCCTCTCCCTCAAAGAAAGCTGGCATCCTTCCTTTTGAAGTAACTCTCGTGAACTCTAAGAATTTTACGGAAAGTGAATTTGTTGATTCTTTAAGTTTTTCTACCCTCGTCATCACAGCTCCTCAATATAGGCGCCAAGATCAACGGTGTTTCCCTCTAGCTCATTGTCAAAGATAAAAGGAGAATGTGTAGTGGAAAATAGAAACTTACACTTGCCAGATGAAACGATATCCGGAAGTAATGTTTTTTGCCATTCAATGGATAACGAAAGTTCTGGCTCATCAAAAAATATTGCCATATCATTTTTTTTCTGCAGATAAAGCAAGGCAAATAGGGAGATTATTTGCTTTTCACCTGATGAAAGGCTCTCAATATCTACTTCATGACCATTCTTCTTTCTAATAATTTTAATAGTGACATTACTTTCATCATAGACAACCTCTTTGTCATTTAGGTATCTATTGCAAACTTTAGTAAATTGTTGAATTGATTCGTCATTTTCTTGTTGTTGCTCGTATACCTTAAGTAAGTTGCTAACAAAATATATAAGTGGATCATGGCCACTTTGAATATCCCCACTTTTAACCAACTCTAGTATTTGTTCTTTGTGGCTAGGCGATATGTTTTTTCCTATCCTTTCTAATACAATTTCCACTGCTCGAGGGCTTGATATAGATTTCTTCATTTCTGAGGTAACAGAAAATCCATTGACAAGCTGAGATAACATTTGTCCATTGATTTTTGAAAACCACTCAACTGAGGAACTTAAAATTTCGGATGTAATCTGTTCTATGCTTCTTGCACATCGCCCATCCCAAAATTAATAGATGTATGGCTAAAGCGAGAACTATCTTTTACGCCGCTAAAAGCCCGAATATCCTCCTCAACCCTTCGGTATGTAGGTAAGTACAGCGTTTTTAATGGAAACTTCACTTTAATTTTATCCAGCTTTTCTTGCGTTGATGTGTTAACTCTTCTGTTTGGTGTATTCCCCCTTACTTCCCTTAGGTAATCTCGGAGCATAGCGGTTGGTATATCAAGTTCTCGTAACGCATGACGAAACAATGGTGAACGCTCAATTTGATGAATTGGCAACTTGCGAACATCATCTATTAATTCAAGGATAAAATCTTCACCCAGACGTGATTCAAGATGTTCGAAAAACCCATGTCCCTTAATGTACTTTAGGTCTGCATCAAAATCTGACTTCTTAAATATTATTCTTGTGCCGTCAGAAAACGACACTCCTATAGTTTCAAAAACAACCTTTCTTAGTTTTGAAACATCTCCAGAGACCAAAGCATAAAACGAGTTCAATATAGTCGTTTTTCCATAGCCATTTTCAGCTACGATTATCTTTAAATTGGACTCAAAAGGTATTCGCACATTCCTTTCATCGAAAAGCTTGGTTATAAAAAATTCCTTTATCATTATTTTCCCTATTTTGAAGATTTAGAAATAGCTGAATTGAATGCTAACATGGGTTTCGACGGACCGCATAACACCCCCTCCCCAGCACTGCCTCTTCCGCATAACATGCCGAGGTCAGCTCCCATAAATGGCTCAGATCGATGGCACCGCATAGGTTCTCAGGGGTGAGGTGGTTGCGGCCCAGCAACTTGGGCTGATCCGTATAGCGCCCTGATTATAGCCTCTGCTTCTCCTGGTTTCTTTGGCTTCGGACTCTGTCTCTGAAGCGAGCAGATCCGCTGGGCTTCTAAACCCAACCGGTCCCCGATTGAGCACATGTGTATAGATCATGGTGGGCTTTATGTCGCTTTGCCAGGGCCGCCTAACGCTGGTCATCACCTGGCCGCACAGAACTGAAGCCAAAACAAATCCAAATGCAGTTGTGAATCCGAGGGGGCGGGACAGGTGAATGGCTGTGTTAGCCAGGCCGCTACACAGCAAACATAGCCTGCAGAATACCAAGGAGTTCAGTCAGCGTTGTGTCGGGCAGACTTCCCAAGCGTTTGACGAGGCGATCTCTATCGACTGCCCTCAACTGATCTGCCACCACGTGCCCATCCTTGCCGTCGAATCTGCAACGCACACGAAATGGGTATGGATGGCCGCCTGTTGTGAGCGGCGCAACCATGAATGTGCGGAGGTGAGCATTCAGCTCATCTGGCGAGACAATAACGCAGGGCCTTGTTTTCCTGATTTCAGATCCACGCGTTGGATTCAAGGCAACAAGAAAGATGTCGCCCCGTGAGACAGGCTCTTCAGTCACCATGACCAATGTTCATCATCAAAACGCGTAGCAGTCATTTCATCGAGAAGACCCTCTGGCTCCCAAGTGGATGCCGCTTCTGCCCATCCAGCCCTCGGATGCGTGGAAGGCCTGATTGTCACTACACCGGGAGCTGCCTCGATTTCGACGTCATCCGTCAGCCCAGCAACCTCCAACAGCGGCTTGGCGAGCCGTATCCCTCTCGAATTACCGATTTTGACCAGCTTCCCTCGAACCACGGCCACCTCAGGCAAGCGTGCTCACATTGTAGTAACAACGGAGCCCGCTTTGCATGCCCCAGCTCTGGCAACACTGGCCATCACCTGGCCGCAGAGAACCGAAGCGGAAGTATCTCCCAAGGGGATAAGCAATTTGCGGTGGCGGGGCAGGTGAATGGCCGTGTTAGAGAGTGGCAGCATTTTCAGGAACAAGCAGAGGAAGGATCCTTGATGTCACCATCGCCAGAACCTCAGAAGATGCGCGCTCAATAAGCTTCGCTTTCCTGGCACGCCAGTCAAGGCTCTTGAGCTGATCTGCGAGAACAACACCGATCACGCTGCAAGCCTCTGGCAATGGCACTTCAAATGGATAGCCCTTTACACGAGACGTCACTGGACAGAACAGGGACAAGCCAACTTTCCCGTTGTAAGCCTTCGGTGAGATCACCAAGGCAGGACGCCTTCCAACCTGTTCACTACCTGTCTGCGGCGTGAATTCCAGCCATACCAGATCCCCACGATCGGGGATAGACGCAGGAGACACTAGAAGATCTCCGCGCCGACAGCCGATCCCGTGTCAACAGAAGAATGGAGATTGTTGTCTGAGACCCCTGCCAAAAGTTCATCCAGGCTCAGGCGAGTGGGCAGCGCTGGCTTCACAACAAGCTCACCGTCCTTGGCACTCAGGCTCACTTCAGTACCAGCACCAAGACCAATCTGCTCAGCCAGGCCTCGTGGTATCCGCACACCAAGGCTGTTTCCCCATTTCTGGACCCGCGTCTGCATGACAACCAAGCGGCTATACGCTGAGTATGCCAGTTATGGTCTGCAGTCGTTTCCCCCCATCTCTCTATAAGGGTTGGCCATTGTTCAAAAAGTCGGCAGGGCTGCACACGCCCGGGGGGCAGAGGGCCACGGTTCAGCACGTGCGTGTAGTCCATTGTGGGTTTGATGTCTCTGTGACCCAATAGCTCCTGGATCGTGCGGATGTCCTGTTCAACTTCCATCAGGTGGGTGGCGAACGAGTCGCGCAGGCTTTGGCGGGAGAGCGCCTCATGGCCTTCTGGATCAGGCTGGGATCTTGGTCGTGGCGGCCTTGTTCCCCGGTCTCTGGATGGCACCAGCCCCACTCCACCATGCAGATCCTCCCGATAACGCTGGCATGCCTGCACCAAAAACAACATCGAAGCTCAGGAGAGCAATCTGAAACTGACCCACACCAGTCCGTACAGGTCGCTCCGTCGTCATTGCACAGGCCACGAGCTTCCCCTGGCCCTGGCCTTCGGGGTCGCCTCAGGTGCGGAACCGAGCGCCGGAAGCTGGTAAACCATCAGCCTGGGCTTCTTTGCTGCCCGGGTAACGTCACGGAGGCAATGCTGGGGAGTGAGGCCCTTTGCATCAGCCATGTTCAGCTGAACCGGGCCTGTCTGCTGAACACCATAGGTTTCACACCACCAATGGAAAGCCGTGCCCCGGACGTTTGATTTGCTTCTGTTTTGCCAACGATCGGCCATGGGGGTTGCTGCAGATCAGCCCGACGATTTATTTCAGAGAGGGTCAGTTGCATGATCACCACATTATAGAATCTTCAGGAAGATATTCCCGATGATCAACTGGTATTCGTACTCATGAATTTCGTATCCATCAAGAGTTCAAGCCTGGCCCTGGGCCGTGAAGTGATGCGGCGATGCGAACGCACCAGGCCGCAGCCGTTTTCGGCCTCGCTACGGCGGCTTTGATGGCCATCCCCCTGCTCGATACCGTGCTCTCCAGACTGGATTCCTGGTTCGCGCGGAAGAAGTCCGACCTGAACAACGACCCCCCGGAGCCTCTGCCGAGGGAGCGAAGCCTGGCGCTACGGCGCCAGATCGCCGCCCTTGACGTCCCACCCCCCCTGGTGGCCTTTGTGAGGGAGCAGCTGGTGAAGGCGATCAGGGCCTGGCGCTCCGATCCTGAAGCCACCAATGTGTTGTTGCTGCTCAGCCGTCCGGTGGAGCCGATCGCCCCGGTGATCGAAGCGGCCCTGGCTGGATGGAACGACTGCTCGGTGGTCTGGAATCCCCTGCTGCCCTGCCACCATCGGCCTGCCGATCCTGCGGCGATGGCCCCGCTGCTCTCCGCCGTGCTGGAGGCACCCCTGCCACCAGCCGGACCCAACGCTCAGACGGTGGCCCTGAGCCTGGCGAATCTGGACCAGTGCTTCCTGCGCTGCATCGATGGCTGGAGCGGGATTGAGCATCTCTGCCAGGTGATCCAGGAGCGCCGCGAGCATTTCTGGCTGATCGGCTGCAGCAGTTGGGCCTGGAAGTTCCTCGACTATGTCAGCCAGATCAGTTCCTATTTCCCCGAGGCCAGGATGCTGCCAGCCCTTGATGGCGCTGAACTCGGGGATTGGCTGGCGCCGGTGGCCGCCGATCTGAGGCTGCAACCGCCCAGCGCTTCCGCAGCCTCCGCCCAGGCATCCAGCGACCCCGATGCCTCCGAAGTCGAAGCGGACCATTGGTCCCGTCTGGCGGAGCTTTCCTCCGGCTGCAGCCGCATCGCCGCGGAACTCTGGGTGGAGGGGCTCCGAATGGTGCCGGACTGTGCCGAGGTGGACGTGCGCGAGATCAGGCCTTGCCTGCCCGATCTGCCCAACCTGACGGATCGGCACCGTTACATCCTGCACAGCCTGCTGATCCACGGAACTCTGCACAGGGACCATCTCGCCTTCTCTCTGGGGGTGCCAGGCCCCCGCCTCCACCCCGATCTCCACTGGCTCCTCGGCGAGGGTCTCCTGCAGGAATCGAAAGGGGAACTGTCCGTTCGGCCCTTCTTCTATCCCAGTCTGGTCAGGGATCTGGCGATCAACAACTTCTTCAGCGGGGAGGCCTGAGCCATGCAGGGGTCACCGTTCCTGCATCGTCGCTGGCTGGCGCCTCTGTTGATAGCGGTCGCAATCCTGCCGTCTGCGACCCGGGCGGAGACGGTGGAGGGAGCACGGCGCATCTTCGCCGAGGTCACCTTGATGAAGTCGGTGAGGGCGATGGTCGCCGTGCTGATCGCTGGCGCCGGCATCTTCCTGGTCGAACGACTGACTGCGTGGCTGTCGGAACAGGTGGCGCGACGCTACCGGTTGATCATCAAGCAGACAGTACCGTTTCTGAAGGGCTTCATCCTGATCCTCACCGGGTCCTATCTTCTCGACCAATTTCTCAATCTGACCCAAAACAATCTTCTCGCCTTGACTGGCACGGTGGCAGTAGCCCTGGGTTTTGCCTTCAAGGACTATGTAAGTTCAATCCTTGCGGGGGTCGTTTCCCTGTTCGAAGCCTCCTATCGGGTTGGTGATCGAGTCAGAATCGCCAACCATTACGGCGAAGTTGTTAGCTACGGTCTGCGCAGTTTTCAGCTCGTCACGCCCGACGACAACACCATCACCATTCCCCATAACCTGCTCTGGAGCGAACCGATCTCCAATGCCAATAGCGGTAAGCTGGAGGCACAGGTGGCGACTGATGTATATTTCAACCACAAAGTTGATGTTGATCTTGTGGTCAACATCCTCACCCAGGCGGCCTACAGCAGCCCCTACACCCAGCTCTACCTTCCCATAGAAGTGGTGATCGAGGAGCACAGCTGGGGAACCCAGTTCAAGCTGCGCTCCTATCCAATGGATGCCCGTGACGAGTACACATATCGCAGTGATCTGCTGATGCGCTCAAAACGGGCCTTTGCCCACCATGGTCTCACCTACCCCCACCCGGGGGCGTTGATGCTGGAGGAACGCAGTTAGTCGATTCAGATCCGGAGTGTAGTTTCGTCAATGGGATTGCATCAGCCCTTGTTACGAGGTCATGCCCGAGGTCCATCGCTGATAGCACCAAGGGCGGGTACGCCATAATCTGGATCTGGAGTGAGAAACAATTCCTTGACTCTGGCGGCAATCGGCACCGCGGTGATGATGCCACAAAAACCAGCCACTGTGGCTCCCACCATCACAGAGAAAAGAATCACAATTGGAAGGAATAAATCCCATCAATCCGATCGCTACCCCGGCAAGGACCGGGAACGGTGCGCCAAGCAGAAAAAGGGAGAGCGTCAGAGCGAAGGCCAGCGCCAGGCCGAGGACCATCTGGTTGAAAATAGAACGATTGAAGTTTCGCCGTAGAATGACGAGCATCCGTTGACCACTATCCCCAGGCAGCCACGGGAGCAGAATGTTTCGCACCAACGCCCCACCATAAATCAGGAAGAATATGGTGAGAGCGATATCGATGTCTCAACGTTGTCTCAAGAACATCGTTGTCTCAATAGGTGTAACCCGCCACGAACAGGCTCTGGTCATCGGAGGGCTGGGAGCCGGGTTGGTAGGCGCCAAGGCTGGCCTCGGCATTGGCCCGCGCCCGCGCCAGCAGGGCTTGCTGTCCTGCTGCCACATCGTGGCCGCCCCACTGGATCAGGCAGGAGTGCTGCAGGGCGCGGCCATAGGAGAAGCCCAGATGCCAGGGGGCACGGCGGCCGGCCCGATTGATCGCATCCAGATAGATGCTCGCCTCCTCTTCCCCCAGTCCGCCGGAGAGGAACAGGATGCCGGGCATCGCCGCCGGCACCGTGCGGCGCAGGGTGCGCACCGTCATCTGCGCCACCTGCTGGGGGGTCTGGCGCTCGGCGTGGGTGGCGCCGGCGGTGGTCATCGACGGCTTGAGCAGGCTGCCCTCCAGCAGCACCCCGTTCGCGGCCAGCGCCGCGTAGACCTCCCGCAACACCCGCTCCTGCGCCATGGCGGTGCTGGTGATGGCGTGGTCGCCATCCATCAGGATCTCGGGTTCCACGATCGGCACCAGACCCTCTTCCTGCACCGTGCGGGCGTAGCGGGCCAGCCCCCAGGCGTTCTCCCGTACCGCCAGGGCTGAGGGCGCTCCCTCCGCGCTGATGCGCAGCACCGCCCGCCACTTGGCGAAACGGGCCCCCTGGGCGTAGTAGCGCGCCGCCCGCTCCTGCAGCCCCGAGAGGCCCGTGCACCAGGTTTCCCCCGGCAGACCACCGGCCAGGGGCTGGACGCCCAGGTCCACCTTGATTCCCGGCACGATCCCCTGGCGCTGGATGTGGGCCACGATCGGGGTGCCGTCCACGGCGTCCTGGAACAGGGTTTCCTCGTAGAGGATCATGCCGCTGATGTACTGGCCCAGGCCCTCGGCGGTGGCGAGCAGGGATCGGTAGGCGCGGCGGTTCTCCTCCGTGTTCTCCACGCCCACTCCGGCAAAGCGCTTGCCGATCGTGCCGGTGGATTCATCCGCCGCCAGCAGCCCTTTGCCCGGGGAGGCGATGGCGGCGGCGGTGGTGATGAGCTCGTCGTGATGCTGCGCGAGGGTCATGGCAGGCAGGGAATCAGAGTGCGCAGGCGGGCTGGGCGATCAGTCGGTAGGCCACTTCGGTCGGGCTCTCCTGGGGGCCCAGCCAGGCGCTGCATCGAACCTGATCATGGCTTGCTTCCAGCAGCAGGCGGCTGCCGATGCAGACCAGTTGCACGGACCAGTGCTCGCCGGTCGGCAGGTGAATCGTCATGGGGTGGTCCTCCAGTGGTGGCTCCGTTGAACAGATGCTCGTGGGGTTGCGCCAGCCCCGTTGTGCCGCTCCGTCCGGTGGGGCGTCATTCTGGTGACACCAGGCCCCCGAGGCGGCCGACCGACAGCGACGACCCTTGGCTGAGATCACCACCTTCACCATCACTGCCGAACTGGACGGCAGCCGCCATTCCTTCCCCTGCCGGGACGACCAGACGGTGCTCTCCGCCGCCGAGGCGGCCGGCGTGCCCCTGCCCAGCTCCTGCTGCTCCGGCGTCTGCACCACCTGTGCCGCCCTGCTGCGTTCCGGCACGGTGCATCAACCCGATGCCATGGGGGTGAAAGAGGAACTGAGGGAGAAGGGGTATGCCCTGCTCTGCGTGTCCTTCCCCCGCAGCGATCTCGACCTGCTGGCCGGCCAGGAGGATGCCCTCTACGAAATCCAGTTCGGCCAATACCAGAAGTGACCGTCACCAGCCTGGTTCCCCTGGAGCTCTGGGTTCAGCCCGCCGCGGGGCCCCTGTTGCCCCAGCTGCGCAGGGCCCTGGCCCAGGGTGCCCGCCAACAGGCGGGGCCGGGGGCCGAGCCCCTCCGCTGGGCCATCACCGCCGTGGATCCGATTCGGGGGCTGCGACTGGAGGGAATGCTGCTGGTCTCGGCAGCTTGAGGACCCATTGAGCCGCCCATGATCGCCACGGCCGCCGAGGCTCCGCCCCTGCCCACCCTGTTGGTGCTCCCCACCGGCATCGGTTGCGCCATCGGCGGTTTCGCCGGTGACGGTTTGCCGGCCGCCCGGCTGCTGGCGGCGGCCAGCGGCTGCCTGATCACCCATCCCAACGTGATCAATGCGGCGGTGCTCACCTGGAGCGACCGGCGCATCCACTACGTGGAGGGCTGGAGCCTCGATCGCTTCGCCGCCGGGGATCTGGCCCTGGCACCGGTGCCCTCCCGGCGGGTGGGGTTGTTGCTGGACGCCGGTATGGAGCCGGAGCTGCGGCTGCGCCAGCTCCAGGCCGCCGATGCCTGCCGCGCCAGCCTGGGGCTCTCGATCGGCCCCGTCGTGACCACCGACCAGCCGCTGGGTGTGCGCCTGCGGCTGGGGCCGAGCGGCAGCAGCTGGGGCGACCTGCAGCGGCCCGATGCCCTGGTGCGGGCCGCTGAGCAGCTGGTGGCGGCGGGGGCCACCGCCATCGCCGCCGTGGCCCGCTTCCCCGATGATCCCGGCGCTGAGGCCCTGGACGCCTACCGCACCGGCGGTGGGGTGGACCGGTTGGCGGGCGCCGAAGCGGTGATCAGCCACCTGCTGAGTCGCCGGCTGGGCATCCCCTGCGCCCACGCCCCGGCCCTGGCGGCCCTGCCAGCTGACCCGCGCCTCGATCCCCGGGCTGCCGCCGAGGAACTGGGCCATACCTTCCTGCCCTGCGTGCTGGTGGGGCTGAGCCGGGCCCCGGACCTGGTGCCCATGCCCCGTGGCGGAGGGCGATCGGATCCCCATTTGCTTCCCGGCGGCCTGCTGCACGCGGCAGGGCTGGGGGCGGTGGTGGCACCGGCCGGCGCCATGGGAGGGGAGGCGGTGCTGGCCTGCGCCGAACGGGGGGTGCCGGTGATCGCCCTTCAGGACAATTCTTCTGTCTTGCAGGTGGATGGGGCAGCCCTGGGCCTTCCGGTGCTGCCTGCCGCCAGTACGGCGGAGGCGGCGGGGCTGGTGCTGGCCCTGCGGGAGGGCATCGCTCCGGAAAGCCTGCGTCGCCCGCTGGTTGCCATCCGATGAGGCCCTCGCTCCGCTGAGGCCTGGTTACGGGCTCGCCTGGGGGGTGGAGGGTCCCTTCAGCTCGACCGCGTTGCCCTCTGGATCCTTGAGATACACCGCCGAGCCATAGCCCTCGGCACCGAAGTTGTGATGCACCGGCCCGATGTCGATGCCATGGGCGCTGAAGTGCCGGCGCAGTTCGGCGTGATCAAAGGGTTCGATCCGCAGACAGAAGTGATCCATGTTGTGGCCTTCCGCTTGCGGGGGAACTCCGCCGGTCCTGCCCATCGCCCCCGCCACATCCACCAGATCAATCTGGGCCGACCCCGCCCGCAGGTGGATCAACCCCAGGGGTTCGTTTCTTCTGGCGATCGTGCAGCCCAGCACCTGCGTGTAGAACCGCAGCATCCGCTCCCTGTCCCTGCATCGCAGCACCACATGGTCGATGCCGAGGATCCTCATCGGGCGGAACGAGCGAACCTCTCGATCCTGCCTGGAAGCGGGCTGCAGGGGAATCGGGCCTCAGGCGAAGCGCCGCTTACGGCTGACGGTCCCCTGCTGAGGGCCACTGGCGGCGGCGGTCTCGCGGCCGTGGCGATCAAGCAGGGTGGTCACACCCACCATGGCGATCACCCAGGCGATCGAGAGATCCACCATGGCGAAGGCGGCCGCGATGGCCTGGGGGTGGGCAAAGCTGTCGAGACTGTCCATATCCAATTTGCGTGGCTACTCCAGTGCTAGCGGTACTTGAGGGGGCCGGCCACCACATCGGCCGAAGGCACGCACCAGGGAGGCCGCCGCCAGCAGCAGCAGCAGCGGCAACTCTCCCCAGCGGCCGTAGGGGGTGAGGCGGTCGCGATGCCGCACGGTCATGACTGCGCTGGTGGGGACAGCGGCAGGGAGCCGGGCCTGAACATCTCCCCGGGCATCCACCACCAGGCTCGGGCCCGTGTTGGCGGAACTCACCAACCAGCGGCCTGTCTCGATCGCCCGCAGCCGTGCGAGCGCCAGAAACTGGCTCTGCAGCAGGGGTGGATAGGGATCCAGATTTGCACTCGCCAGCAGCCAGGTCGCGCCCTGGCGCGTGGCGTCCGCCAGGGCTGCCCCGTCGGAGAGCTCGTAACAGATCGCCACCCCGATCGCTCCGGCGGGACGGCGCAGCAACCGGGATGGCGCGCCAGGTTCGATGCCCCCCACGGCCGACAGGCCCCCCCAGCGCCACAGCCTCGCCATCGGCACCCATTCCCCCAGGGGGACCAGCCGGTGCTTGTCCACCCAGCTCGTCGCCAGCCTGTCCCCTGGAGCGAACCGCAACAGACTGCTGCGGGTTTCCTCCCCCTGGAGGCGGAAGCCGCCGCTGAGCACCTCCAGCCCCGCCGGCTCCGGCAGGGGCTGGCCCACGGGCAGGGATCCCTCCGGGAGCACCAGGCTGGCAGGGGATTCCGGGCTGGCCACGGCGTCCGACCCCATCTGGGCGGGGCCCCCGACCCGCTGGGCGCTCGCCAGCTGGCGCAGCAGACGCCCCTGCTCGATGGCCTCGAATTTGCGGCGCGTGGGGATGGCGGTCTGCAGCACCAGCAGCCGCTCCCCCTGACCATCCCCGCCGCGGCTGGCCGCCAGGGCGGCGGCGCCCAGGCCATGGCCCGCCAGCACCAGCAGGACGGCCAGGGCAAGCCAGCGGCGACGACCCTGAACCGCCCTCAGGCCGCGCCAGAGGCACCAGCCGATCCCCAGTTGCAGGGTGGCGATCAAGCCGACGCCGCCCACCGCCGCCAAACCGGCCCATGGCCTGTCTCCTGGCAGGGCGGCGCTGCCCAGCCCGAGCCAGAACAGGGGGCCACGGGCCATCCCCACTTCCGCCAGTCCCCACAGGACCGCGCCGATCAGCGCCGTGCTGGGGCGGGAGGCGTCAAGCCGGCGGATCAGCTCCACCCAGGCCATCACCAGCAGCCCCGCCGTCAGGCCACAGACCAACCAGATCGCAACGCAGACCGGCAGGCTGAGGGGTGCCGGCACCCCGATCCAGGTGAGTGGGTGCAGCCAGAGCAACCAGCGATGGCTGACCAGCACCGCCCCCAGTCCCCACAGACCCGCTCCAAGCGGTGCGAACCGCCTCCTTCCCGCCAGAGCCCAGAGGGGTACCAGGGCCGGCCAGAGCAACCAGGGCCAACCCTGGGGAGGCAGGGCCAGCCCCGCGACCAGGCCGGCCGCGAGGCAGATGATCCACCGGAACCGCCGGTCATTGCCCATGGCGAGCCAACCTGGTAGAGGCCAATCTCATCACGGGTCCCCTCGTGGGACGTCCACCAACACGTTCGAACCGGACTTCCCATGGATCAGGGCAATCTGCTGCAGATGATGCTGCTGCGTGGCCTCGGCACCACCTCCCTGGTGGCCGAGCGGCTGCGCTACGTCACCCAGGAATGGGTGCGCGGTGGCAAGCTGGATCCCACCCACGCCTCGGCCCTGGTCGAAGATGTGTTGCGCGCTCTGCGGGGTGAAACCCCGGGGCTGGAGGAGCAGGCAGAACGTCAGCTGGAGCGCAACAGGGATCAGTTGCTCCAGGACATGGGCCTGGCTCGCCAGCGGGAACTCGACGAACTGCGCGGACGCATCGACCGACTCGAGCAGATGTTGCGTCAGCGCGCCATCAGCAACGACACCCCTGAATAAGCCCGCCGCTCCAATTGCGCCCTGCCCCCCCAACCGCTCCGCAGGGAACCCGGCGGGGCCGCTGGCAGAATCAGATCGCTGGCCTTCACCGCTCTCCTCCATGCGCGACATCCTGATCAGCTCCGCGGTCTTCGTGGCCTGCCTGGCGGTGGCCCTCGTCAGCCAGCTCGTGGCCCCATCCACGGCAGCAGCCACCCTCCCCTCCAACCCACCGGCCCAGGCCTCCAGCGCCATTGAGCCGCTGGCTGTGACGGCGCCTCTGGAATTGGATCCATCCGACCCCAACCCCTTTCTGTTCACCATGGCCCCAGGTACAGCTCCCGTGGATTCAGCGTCAGTCGACGGCGGCGCAGCGGATGAGACCGTGGCCCAGGCCGCTTCGGCGTCTGGAGCGGCTGCCCTCGGCGGGGAGATGGTGGCGCCCAAGGAGATCACCACCACCAGTGGACTGCGGATCACCGACCTGGTGGAAGGAGAAGGGACTGAAGCCCGAGCCGGCCAGAACGTGGTGGTGAACTACCGCGGCACCCTGGAAAATGGCCGGGAATTCGACAGCAGCTATGGCAGGGGGCCCTTCCGTTTCCCCCTCGGTGGCGGCCGGGTGATCCAGGGCTGGGATGAAGGTGTGGCCGGCATGAAGGTGGGCGGGAAAAGAAAACTCGTCATCCCCCCCGATCTTGGTTATGGCCAACGGGGCGCCGGGGGCACCATCCCCCCCAACGCCACCCTGATCTTCGAGGTGGAACTGCTCGAGGTGGAGAGCTGATCCCAACAGCTCGGACGGCTTCGATAGGATGACCGGACAGGTCCATATCCCTCTGGCCGTCCACCACCATGGGCGGCTCGATTGGTTCAACCGCCTGCGTCACTCCCGCCACAACCCGAATTTTTTCCTATGGCTCATCAGCTGCCCACGCTGCCCTACGGCCTTGATGCGCTCGAGCCGCACATTTCTCGCCGAACCCTCGAATTTCACTACGGCAAGCATCACAACGCCTACGTCACCAATCTGAACAAGGCCATTGATGGCACCGAGCTCGACGGCAAGAGCCTGGATGAAGTGATCACAGCCGTGGCGGGTGATGCCGGCAAGGCCGGTGTGTTCAACAACGCTGCCCAGGTGTGGAATCACAGCTTCTACTGGCAGTGCATGAAGCCCGGTGGCGGTGGTAGTCCCACCGGCGCCCTGCTCGACAAAATCAACGCAGATTTCGGCAGCTTCGAGAGTTTCGTCGAGCAGTTCAAGGCCGCCGGTGCCACCCAGTTCGGCAGCGGCTGGGCCTGGCTCGTACTCGATGGGGGCAGCCTCAAGATCACCAAAACCGCCAATGCGGATCTCCCCCTGGCCCACGGTCAGAAGGCGCTGCTCACCATGGATGTCTGGGAGCATGCCTACTACCTCGATTACCAGAATCGTCGGCCTGATTACATCACCACCTATCTCGATAAACTCGTCAACTGGGATTTCGTCGCCGCCAACCTGGCCGGCTGATCCCTGCTGGCCGCTGACGCTGATCATCGGCCGCTGACAACGCTCAGCTGAGGGCCTCCGGTGGAATCCACATGGCATCCCCATAGGAATAAAACCGGTAGCCCTCCGCGATTGCTTCGGCATAAACCTCCAGCAGCCGTTGGCGTCCCACCAGGGCACTCACCAGAAGCAGCAGTGAGCTGCGGGGTAAATGAAAATTGGTCAGTAATCCCTGCACCACCACAAACTGAAATCCCGGTTGGATCACCAGATTCACCGGACCTTTGTAGGCAGTCAGCTCACCTCCATGGAGGTGGGCCACTCCTTCCAGGCTGCGTACCGAGGTGGTGCCAACGGCGATCACCCTCCCCCCCCGCGCCCGGCAGGCCGCAACAGCCTCTACCAGCGCGGCGGTCACCTCCACCCACTCACTGTGCAGTTCCAGCCCGGTGAGAACCTCCGTTTCCAACGGCCGGAACGTACCCAGTCCCACATGCAGGGTCACCCGGGCCCGTTCGATTCCCTTGCTCTCCAGGGCCGCCAGCAGCGCATCACTGAGATGCAACCCCGCCGTGGGCGCCGCCACCGCCCCTGGCCTGGCGGCGTACCGGGTCTGATAGCGGTCCGCGTCCCCGGAATCGTGCTGCTGGATATAGGGCGGTAAGGGCACCTCCCCATACCGTTCCAGCAGCCCCTCGATCGACGCGCCATCGACACACTCCGGTGGAAACCGCACCAACAGGCCCCCCGTGGATGGGTCCCTGGCTTCCACCTCCACCGACAGGGGCGGCAGATCCGCCGCTTCCAGTCGCAAGACCTCCCCGGGTCGCAGGCGCTTGGCGGGTCGCGCCAGACAGAGCCACAGACCTCCACCCCGCGGCTCCAGCACCAGCAGTTCCACCGCCCCTCCCGTCGACCTGCGGGCCGCCAACCTGGCTCGCAGCACCCGGGTGTCGTTCACCACGAGTAAATCGCCAGGTTTCAGCTCCTCCAGCAACTCCCACACCGTGCGGTGCCGGATGGCCCCTGCGGGTCCCGCCTGCGAGCGGGGCACCACCAGCATGCGTGCCGCATGACGTGGTTCCACGGGCCGCTGGGCGATTCTCTCCTGCGGTAACCGGAAGTCGTAACTGGAGAGAAGGAAGTCGGCGGGATCCACCGCGTGGGCTCCGGCTCGGGTTCTACAGCGCCAGGCTTTCTGGCCTGGTTTCGATCAGCTCCGCCAGGTCCTTGAGGAAGGCGGCCCCGTGGGCGCCGTACACCACCCGATGGTCGGCGGTGAGGTTCACCTGCATCTGGCGCTTCACGGAGATGGAACCTTCTTTGCCGGCCACCACACAGGGCCGGGAGGCGGCTACCGCCAGGATGGCTCCTGTGCCCGGCGGAAGGATGGCGTCGAAGCGGTCCACACCGAACATGCCGAGGTTGGAGAGGGTGAAGGTCCCGGTGCTGTACTCCTCCGGCTTGAGCTGTTTGCTGCGGGCCCGCTTGACCAGATCCGCCCAGTTGCGTGAAAGGCTGTAGAGGTCCGTACGGTCCGCGTCGGCCAGCACAGGCGTCACCAGTCCGCCGTCATCCATGGCCACCGCCACCGCCACATTGATGGCCGCCGGATAGGCCATGCCCGCCGCGGTGGTGGCGGCGTTCACCTGCGGATGGCGGGCAAGGGCCACTCCCACGGCCTTGGCCAGCAGCGCCGTCATGGTGACCCCCTTGGATTTCACCTGCTTGTAGAACGCGTCCAGACGGTCGGTGGTGATGGTGTAGCCCACCCGGAAGCAGGGCGCCTCCAGGCTGGCCAGCATGCTGCGATTGACCGCCTGTTGCAGGGTGTTGAAGGCCACGGTCTCACCCGGTTGGCCGAAGCTCTGCCCGACCGGAGCGGTGGCCGGTGCGGCCGTCACGGCACCGTTGCCGGCGGCGGCTGCCGTGACGGCTGGGCTCGTGCCTTCCGCAACCCTGGCCACACTGACCGGCTGGCCGGCGGCCCTCTCCACATCCTCCGCCTGGATGCGGCCGTGGGGACCGCTGCCCCGCAGGCCCTGCAGGTCCACCCCCAGCCGCTGGGCGATTTTCCGGGCCCGGGGAGTGGCCACGACCCGGCCCTGGCCGGCTTGGCTCGGGGCTGGCGCGCTGGGGGAGACCGGCAGGGGTGCCGGGGGTGCCGCCGCCGCCGGGGCGGCTGGCGCGGCTGCGGGCGTCACCGCTGCCGGCTGGGGGGCTGGCGCTGCCGCCGGGGGGGGTGAGGAAGGGGCCTGGGAGGCGGGTTGGGCTGGGGAGGAGGCCGCTGCACTGGCCTTCACCTCGGCGATTTCCGCCTCGGTTTCCACGATGAGACCGATGGTTTCACCCACAGGGGCCGTTCCTCCCGCCTCCATCAGAACCGCCGCCAGGTAACCCTCCTGAAAGGCCTCCACATCCATGTCGGCCTTGTCGGATTCCACCACGAGCACGGATTCCCCCCGCTCGACCCGCTGGCCGGGTTGCTTGAGCCACTCCACCACCTTGCCCTCCGTCATGGTGGAGCTGAGGGCAGGCATGAAGATTTCGTAGGTGGCCAACGGGAGTGCGCCCTGGGGACAGGGACGATTTTAGGTCCCGGCAGGTTCAGCCCCCCTCGATTGCCTCGATCACGCCATCTCGCACCAGCACCGCCACCTGCATCTTCTGCACCAGGTTGTCCCCCACCCCCACGTCGCAGAAACTCTCCAGCTGGCCCTGCTCCACGATCTGTTCCATTTCGAGCTCCCGTACCTGGCGCTGCTGCTCCAGCACCTGCCGCTGCTGTTGCTCCAGTTCGGCCCGCTTGGCACCCACCTGTTGCTGCACCGAGCCCACCTGCTCCTGCACCCGCGGATCGAGGGGGTTGCCACTCTGACGGCGGATGTCGTCGATCACCTGCTTTCCCTCCTGCTCCAACTGGGCGATCTGCTGCTCCACGTTGGTCAGAGCGTTGCCGAGCTCACGCTCCGCGTCCTCCTTCCAGCGAGGGGTGACCACCGCTCGAATGGTGATGTTGCGTTTGATCGAAAGGGTGATGCCGTCGGCCATGGATTCGTTTGCGCAGCGTCCAGGGTGTCAGGCCATCCGATGGGGGGTCAACTGAAGCTGCACGTCAGCGTCCCTGGTAGATGGCCTCGATAGAGGCAGCGTCCCGGGCCACGATCCTGTCTCGCCTCTGTTTGAGGGTCTGGGTGAGCAGGCCGTTCTCCAGGCTGAAGGCAGCCACGGTTGCCACGCCGCACAGCCGTTCGTCCGGGCGGGAACCGGGCCTGGCCGCCAGGATTCGGTTGCACTCCCGCGTCAGAGCCCGCAACAGCGGAGCGTCGGCGCGGATCACCGCTTCAGGCGTGCCGCCGGGCTCGGGGGCGGGCAACCCTTGCCGCTCCGCGAAGCTGGCCAGCGCCTCCCGCCGCGGCACCAGCAGGGCGCCGAGCTGGCGACGATCCTGACCCACCACCATCACCTGCTCCAGCAGGTCGCTGGCCACCAGGGCCTCCTCCAGGGGCCCCGGCTCGATGTTCTCGCCACTGCTCAACACGATCGTGTCCTTGACCCGACCGGTCAGCACCAGGGATCCATCCTGCAGCAGGCGCCCCAGGTCGCCTGTGTCGAACCATCCGTCGGCATCCAGCACCTTGGCGGTGGCCTCGGGTTTGTGGTGGTAGCCCCCCATGATCTGGGGCCCCCGGGCCAGGACCACCCCTGGCTCTCCCCTTGCCACCACCGCGCCGGTCCCGGGATTCACGATCTTCACATCCGTTCCGGGCAGGGGTTGGCCCGAGCTGCCGCGGCGGTTGCACCAGGGCCGCCGGCAGGTGAGCACGGGGCTGGTTTCCGTCAGTCCGTAGCCCACCAGCAGCTCGATGCCGATCGCCTCGAAGAAGCTGTCCACATGGTTCGCCAGGGCACCGCCGCCGCTGATCGCCGTGCGCAACCGCCCCCCCACCAACTGGGCACGCAGCTTCGGCCACAGCAGGGCACCGGCCAGGCGATGGGGCAGCCAGCGCAGGGCTGCCTCCAGTGCCGCCATCCACCGGGTGAGGGGGGCTTCCGCGGTCAGGGTGAGATTCAGGGCGGTGCGGCGCCGCAGGGCGAAACGGCGGCTGTTGGCCAGGGCCACCTCCAGCAACCGTTGCCGGGAGGAGGGCATGGCCCTGAGGGCATCCTCGAAGCCGGAGAGGATGGCCTCCCACAACCGCGGCACGCTGATCAGGTACTGGGGTCGCACCAGCTGCAGGTCCTTCCGGAGTTGCTTCAGGGTGGTGTAGGTCTGCCGGCAGCCACAGGCCAGCAGGAAATACTCCGCCGTGCGCTCGTAGGCGTGCCAGATGGGCAGCACACTCAGCACCTGGTCTCCCGGCCTGGGAGCCACGGCCACCCCCAGGTTGCGCAGTTGGTGCAGCACATTGGCGTGGCTCAGGGGTACGCCCTTCGGCTGCCCCGTCGTGCCCGAGGTGTAGAGCAGGGTGGCCAGCCGCTGGCTACCCCCCCCGGGCGGTGGCGGCAGGGGTGCGGTGGCCCCCCTCTCCAGCAGTTCCTCCCAGGTGCACACGGGCAGGGCCGGATCCGCCCTGTCGCCCTCCCCTTCCAGCACCACCACGAAACGCAACCGCTGGCGCGTCTGCTCCGGCAGGTCGAGGCGACCCAGCAGGACGGTGGACTCCAGTACCAGGCCGACGGCGCCGGAATCCTCGAGGATGTAGCGGAGTTCCTCGTCGGGGGCGCCACTGCCCCGCACCGCATCGGCGGCACCGGCCCGCATCAGCCCCTGATCCGCCACCAGCCAGCGGGGGCCGTTCTCGGCGAACAGGGCCACCACATCCCCGGGCCCAACCCCCAGGGCGGCGAAACCCGCCGCGGCCGTCTCGATCCCCTGACGCAACTGGCGGTAGCTGAAGCGTTCCGGCGGGCGGGCATGGGGGGCGTCCAGGGCGATCGCTTCTCCATGGCGCTGATCCAGCTGCGGCCAGAGCTGATCCAGACCCTCCAACGAACTCCAATCCTCCCGCTCCGCCAGGGCCCGGTGGTCCTCCGGACTGCCCGTCCAGTGGATTTCCGCCATCGGCAGGGCAGGAGAGGACGACATGAACGGGCGGTGGCTGGCGACAGGCCAATGGTTACCACCCCTCCAGCCCTTCGCCATCCTCCGGGGGACGCAGGCTGAGGCCGAAACGGCGGGCGAAAGCAGCCAGGAGCAGGGGCCTGACCTGATCACACCGCAAGCCTGGCAACCAATCGACCAGGCGACCGACGGGCCGATCCGGAATCCCGCAGGGCACGATCGCCTTGAACCCCTCCAGGTCACAACTCACGTTCAGGGCCAGGCCGTGCTGGCTGATCCACCGCCGCGCCCCCACACCGATCGCCGCCAGCTTGCGACCCTCCAGCCAGACGCCGGTGAAGCCCTCACAGCGTTCCCCGGCCAGCCCCAGCTCCGTCAGCAGATCGATCACCACACTCTCCAGCTCCCGCAGATAAAGATGAAGATCCCTGCCGTGGCGTCCCAGGTCCAGCACCGGGTAGAGCACCAGCTGACCGGGCAGATGGTGGGTCACCTCACCACCGCGATCGATCCGGAACAGGGGCAGGGGTGGAACGGCTGGATCGAAACCGAGAAAGCCCGTGCTGGCCCCGCGTCCCAGGGTGTAACAGGGCTCATGTTCCACCAGCACCACCGCTTCCGGGGCCGCTGCATTCCGCAGCAGCCTGGCCTGAATCTGGCGTTGCCAGCACCAGGCCCGCTCGAAGGGCACCGGACCGATTGCTTCAAAAAGGATTGCGTCGGGGTTGGGAGCTAGGGCCACGGTTCCCTAGCGTTGAATCGCCCAGATCCCCAGGAGGCGGTTGGCGTCTGATGAAATTGCTGATTCATGGCCGCAATCTTGACGTGACCCCGGCCATCCGGGAGTACACCGAAACCAAGCTCACCCGTGCCATCACCCATTTCGAGGGAATGGTGAAGGAGGCCGACGTCCACCTGTCGGTGGCCCGTAACCCCCGTGTACCCCAACAGACGGCGGAGGTGACCATGTACGCCAACGGGGTGGTGATCCGTGCCCAGGAACGCAGCGAGAACCTCTACGCCAGCATCGATCTGGTGGCCAGCAAGCTTCAGCGCCAGCTGAACCGTTACAAGAGCCGTCTGCTCGACCAGCATCAGGGGCCGGTGCATCGCTCCGCCGCCGCTGAAGAGGAAGGTGCCGCCTCCTTACCACCGCCGGGCCAGACCCTCACCGATGGCAAGGAAGCCGCCCTGCCCACCCCGGGGGTGCGGCGCAAATACTTCGCCATGCCACCGATGGCGCTGCAGGAAGCCCTGCACCAACTGGAGCTGATCGACCACGATTTCTACGTGTTCCGGGACTCCGAAACGGACCAGATTCAGGTGTTGTACCGACGCAACCACGGTGGCTTCGGCGTGATCCAGCCCCGTGAGAACTGAGCGACAGCGCCGGGGCCAGGATCTGCCGGACCTGGCCCCATGCATCGATCACGCCCTGCTCGATCCCCATCGGGGCGAGCAGGACAGGCGCCGCTGCTGTGAGGAGGCGCGCCACTTCGGCTTTGCCGGGGTCTGTCTTCCCTCCCGCTGGCAGCGGCCGGCACGGGAGTGGCTGCCCCTGGACGGGCCGGTGAAGTTGATATCGGTGGTGGGGTTCCCCTTTGGTGCCATTCCCGCTTCGATCAAGCAGGCAGAGGCCGAGGCGGCCGCCGCCGCCGGCGCCGACGAACTTGACGTGGTGCCCGACTTCGGAGCCCTGGCCGATGGCGACAGCCATGCCCTGCTGGAGGATCTGGCGGGGATCACCCAGTTGGGGCTGCCGGTGAAGGTGATTCTTGAAATGGGCCGGCTCGATCCCCAGGCCCTGGAGTTGCTGGTGGAGGTCAGCATCGATGCGGGCGCCCGCTTCCTCAAGACCGGCAGTGGCTTCGGGCCACCGGTCAGCGCCGAGCAGGTCCGCCAGCTGGTCAGCCTGGCCCGAGGCAGGGCGGCGGTGAAGGCGTCCGGTGGCATCAGGTCCCTGGCTCAGGCCCTGGATCTGCTGGAGGCCGGTGCCAGTCGGATCGGCACCAGCCGGGGAGTGGCTCTGATGCGGGAGATGCGTCAACCGTCCACGATCGGCATGGACAACCCCCAAACCTGAGGAGCCCGCTTGGCTGAGCATCGGTTGGAAGGTCTGGCGCTGAACAGCCGGGCGCTGGGAGAAAACGACCGCCTGCTCACCCTGCTCACGGAGGAGCAGGGTCTCACCCGACTGGCGGTTCCCGGAGCACGGCGGCCCCGAGCCAGCCTGGCGGCGGCCGTGCCCCTGACCCACCTGCGCCTGCAGGTGGGGGGGCGCTCCGACTTGCAGCGGGTGCGCCAGCTTCAGGTCATCCACAGCTACAGCCTGCTGGGGGAGCGGTTGGAAACCCTGGCGGCGGCCCAGTCCCTCGCGGAGATCTGCCTGCGGATGGTGCCGTCGGCGGCGCCAGCGCCGGGGATACTGGCCGATTTGCTGATGCAGCTGGGCCGGCTGGAGAAGGTGGTGGACCAACGATCGGAACGGCGGGAGGCGCTGGCGATTGCCGTTCAGGGCAGCGTTCACCTGCTGGCCTTGGCTGGGTTCGCTCTGCCCTTGCAGCACTGTGTCCGCAGCGGAGCCGCCCTCCAGCCCCCGCTCGGTGACTGGGACTGGCGTTGCAGCCTGCTCCCCGCTGAGGGGCTGGTCATCGGTGCGGTGCCGGGGGCTCGCGTCCTGCTCAATGCCTCCGAACTGGCCCTGCTGCAACGGCTGCCCAGGCCAGGCCAGCCCCGCCGCCGTGATGGCGAGCTGATCGGACCTGAGGCGGTATGGCTGCATCTGCTCGACCTGCTCAACCTCTGGTGCGTCGAACATCTGGGCTACGGCCCCCGGGCCTTCAGACTGCTGCGCACCGGTTTTGAACCGATGCCCGCTGTGACCTCCAGGCCCCTGTCCCGATGAGTCACGAGACGGGGGAGGATCGGGGACTGGCGGCGGTCCTGGCGCTCAAGGGCTTCCGGCGCCTCTGGATCGGCCAGATCTTTTCGCAGCTGGCCGACAAGTTCTACATCGTGTTGATGGTGTTTCTGATCGCCCGGTACTGGGTGACGGACACCCCCCAGAGCAACCTGGCGCTGGCGGAGGCGGCCGCCGCGATCCAGATGGGCTTCGAAACCCGCGCCCAGATGATCACCTTGCTGGCCACCGGGATCTACGTGGCCAACACCCTGCCAGCCATGTTGCTGGGCCTGGTGGCGGGGGTATGGGCCGACCGGTGGCGAAAGCGGAATGTGATGGTCGCCTCCAACGCCCTCCGGGCGGTGCTGGTGCTGTTCGCCCCCTTTTGCCTGCTGCCGGGGCCGGTCTGGCTTGGGTTGTCCTGGGGCTACTGGGCTCTGGTGATCATGACCCTGCTGGAGTCTGTCCTGACCCAGTTCTTCGCACCGGCTGAGCAGGCCGCCATCCCCCTTCTGGTTCCGCCCCACCAGTTGCTGGCGGCCAACTCCGTCTACCAGGCCACCAGCATGGCGGCCACGATCGTGGGCTTCGCCCTGGGCGAGCCGATCCTGCGACTGCTGCGTGGCTCCCTGGAGCAGGTGGGGATCCGTGGTGGCGAATTCCTGTTGCTGCCCGTTTGCTACGGCTTGGCAGCCCTGGTGATCAGCCGCATCGAGGTCGAAGAACCTGCCCGGACCGTGCGGCGGATTTCCATCTGGGAGGAGATCGGGGAGGGATTGCAGGTGCTGCGGGAACGGCGCAGTGTGCGGGCGGCCATGCTCCAGCTGGTGATGCTCTACAGCCTCCTGGCGGCGCTCTACGTGCTGGCGATCAGCCTGGCGGCGGCGATCCAGCCCCTCGGACCCACCGGGTTCGGCTCCCTGCTGGCCATGAGCGGGGTGGGGCTGGCCCTCGGTGCCGTGGCCATGGCCCAGCTGGGCGACCGTTTCCACCGCCGCCTGCTGGCCACCGCAGGGCTCGGCACGATCGCCTTCGCCCTGGTGCTGCTCGGCCAGTTTCGCGGCAATCTGGGCGTCACCCTCACCCTGTGCGTGACGCTGGGAATCGGAGCGGCCCTGCTGGCCATTCCTGCCCAGACCACGATCCAGGAAGACACCCCTGAGGATCAGCGGGGCAGGGTGTTCGGTCTGCAGAACAACCTGATCAACATTGCCCTCAGCCTGCCCCTGGTCATGGCTGGGGCCGTGGTCAGCCGCTACGGGTTGCTGCCCGTGCTCTGGGGCCTGGCGGCCCTGGCCGTGGTGGCGGCCCTGGTCGGCCAACCCTGGCGGCGCTGCTAACTTTCGGAGCCAGATGCGTCGCCTAGGTGTCTCACATTGCCTGGCTGGGCAAGAAATCGCCGTTCTGCGGCAACGTCACCTACGGCCTCAGCACCACAGCGGCCCTGCGGCAACGCGGCCATGGGATCAGCTTCATTCATTTCGATACCCCCACCACCTCAATCGGTCGAACCGAGAACCTGCCGATCAAGCCCACCGGGTCAGCGGATTCCCCGGCCGGTATTTCTCTCAACCCGGAGGTGGCCCTGCCCTACCTGGTCAAATCCCAGCTGTACACGATCCCGTCCCCCGGCGCCCAGCGGGAACTGCGGGAATCGCTGGAGCGGCTGAAACCTGATCTGGTGCATGCCAGCCTCACCCTTTCCCCCCTGGATTTCCGGCTCCCGGAGCTGTGTCAGCAGCTGGCCATCCCCCTGGTGGCCACCTTCCATCCACCGTTCGACGCTGCGCTGCGCAATCTCACCGCCGGCACCCAGCAACTCACCTATCAGCTGTACGCCCCTTCCCTGGCCCGATTCGATCGGGTGATCGTCTTCTCCGAGTTGCAGGCCGAGGTGCTGGAACGTCTCGGGGTCCGGCCTGAGCGGTTGGCGGTCATTCCCAACGGAGTCGACACGGACCTCTGGAGACCTCCGGGGGTGACAGCCTCACGGGAGCTGGTTCAGCTGAGGGAGCGATTCGCCGGTCGCCGCGTCTTCCTCTACATGGGACGGCTTGCCACCGAAAAGAATGTGGAGGCCCTGCTGCGAGCCTGGCGGCTGGTGCGCCCCGCCGGTTGCGTTCTGGTCATCGTCGGCGACGGTCCGCTGAGGAATTCCCTTTCCCACGGCAGTGAGCGCGATGTGATCTGGTGGGGCTACGAACCTCGACAGGAACAGCGTGTGGCCTTGCTCCAGCTGGCCGAGGTGTTCCTGCTCCCGTCCCTGGTGGAGGGCCTGTCCCTGGCTCTCCTGGAGGCGATGGCCTGCGGCACCGCCTGTGTGGCGACGGACGCCGGTGCCGACGGCGAGGTGATCGAAGGGGGAGCAGGCATCGTGATCAGCACCCAGGGGGTCACCACCCAGTTGCGCACCCTGCTGCCCGTGCTCCGCGACCAGCCCGTCCTCGGCGAGGAACTGGGGCGGCGGGCAAGGCAGCGGGTCCTGGAGCGCTACACCCTCACCCAGGCGATCAACTCCCTGGAGCGGCTCTACGGCCAGCTGATCCAGCACCCTGTCGCCGTCTGAACCCCATCCCATCTGAGCTCCCTTTGATCTGAACGGCCGATCAATAGCGCTCGGGCACCGGCTGGTCCCAGTTGGCCGTCTCACCGGCGGCCCGCAGGCGAGCCGCCCGCTGCTCCAGCCGGCGCCGATCAATCCGCCAGAGCCGATAAAGGCCGGATCGGTCCAGTTCCTGGGGCTGTAATCCCTGCCAGAAAGGAAGGGACGCCGTCGTCTGATCGATCACCAGCACCAGGGTGGGTTGCCGGTCCGGTGGGCTGTTGGACTGGCCCGGCCGCACCTCCCGCCGCAGCCTGTCCGCCAGGTTCACCAGCCCGAAGGCCCTGTTGCCTTCGTAGATGACCACCCGTCGGCTGTAGTAATGCAGCGATGGCTTGAGGATTCCCACCATGGCCACCGATTCATCCGGGCGGATGTGGCGCTTCACCGCCTGCGCCATCGCCCGCACCGGCCGGCCCCGCAACTGATCGCCCAGCCCCCAGAGCGGCAGTAGAACGCCTGGCACGAAGGGCAGCAACACCAGTTGCAAGCCCAGCAACCGCCAGGGCGGCCGCTGCAACCCCGCCAGCCATCCCACAGCGGCGGCCAGCAGGTAAAGGGACCCACCCAGCCAAAGGCGACCACTGGCCAGCAGCGCGGCAGGCAGGCCCGGCATCTCCGGATCCTGGATCAGGGGAACCCAGAGGGGACCCGCAAGCAACCCTGACCCCATCACGGTGGTGAGCACCAGGGTGAGGCGCCATACCCAGCGATCCCCAGCCCCATGCCGATCCACCCCCCCCCAGCTCCCCTGAGCGACCAGGGCGATCAGCAGGGCCGCCGCGGGTGTGGCCGGCAACCAGTAGCTGGGCAGCTTGGTGGCCGCCGCCGTGAAGAACAACGTCACAGCCAGCAACCAGCAAACGGCGAACCTGGCCAGGGATGCCGCCGGGGGTAACGGCCGTGCTGGTGAGATCCCCATCCGCAGAGGCCCCACGGCCCGCACGATCGCCAGCACCAGCAGGGGGGTGAACGGCAGACTGACCACCAACATCAGCACGACGAAAAACCACCAGGGCTGCAGGTGGCCATTCACGACGCTGGTGAAGCGTTGAACGTTGTGATACCCGATGAAGCTGTCCCAGAAGGGTTTGCCTTCCCGCAGCAACGCCAGTCCATACCAGGGGAGCGCCACCAGGGCCGTGAGCAGCAAGCCCGGCAGGGGCCGCAAACGCCTTGCCAGGTTGTTCAGATCCCCCTGCCACCAGCCGAACAGCAGCAGGGTCAGTCCCAGCAGCGCCACCGCCACCGGCCCCTTGGTGAGGACCGCCAGCCCCAGCACCAGCCAGGCGGGCCACCAGGGGCGCCCCGGGGTGGCGTAGCACTGCCAGCAGAGCAACAGGCTGAAGGCCACCAGAGCGGTCAGCAAGGCGTCACTGACGGCCGTGCGACCCCAGAGCAGCACCAGGGGTGAGAGGGCAAAGGCCAGGGCCGCCGTCAGGGCCGTGATGGCCGTCCCGCTGGCCGAGGTCAGGGCGGAAGACGGAGCGGAAGACGGAGCGGAAGACTTGGCGGAGGACGGTGCGGAGGACGGGGCGGAGGGTGGGGAGGAGGGTGGTGTGGAAGGAGAGGAGGCTGGGGCGTACAGGTCCGGTTGGGGCCATCGCAGCAGCGTCTGAGCCAGCACCAGCATCACCAGCACGGAGGCCAGGGCGGAGGGGAAACGGGCGGCCCAGGTACCGAGGGGATTCCACTGTTCCTGGTCCGGCAGGGCATAGATCAGCCCCATCAGCCAGTACACCAGCGGTGGCTTGTCGTAACGGGGCAGCCCATTCACCGTCGGGATCAGCCAGTCGCCCGTCTCCGCCATGGCCCGGGCCGAGGCGGCGAACAGGGGGGGCGTCTCGTCCACCAGGCCCGTGGCGCCAAGTTGCCAACCGAACAGCCCCAGCCCCAACAGCGTGACCAGGAGCAGAACGATCAGGGGGGAAGGGCCCCTCTGGATGAACCGGGCCATGGCGGACCCTGCCTCCCTCCCAGCTCTGCCCTTCCCCATCAACTCGCCTCTGTCCCCGGCTGCTGGTCGGTCGGGGTGGTGAGCCGGGATCTTTCCTGACTGGATGGTGAATCCGGAAGGGCCGCCGTTCCTCGCCAGAGCTGGTGGCGGCGGTTGATCAGCGCCACCGAGACCAGGGCCAGGGCCGCCCCCAGCCACTGCAGCGGTCCGAGCCGTTCATGGAGCAGCAGCAACCCACAGAGCAGGGCGAAAACGGGTGTGAGGAATGTGAGGGCGGTGAAGCCGGTGAGATCACCACTGCTGGCGAACCAGAAGAACAGGCCGTAGGCCACGGCCCCGCCGAGGATAGAGGCATAGGCCATCAATCCCCATTCCAGGCCATCCCATGGGGGCCAGAAGCCAACGGCAGGCAGCGAGGTTCCAGCCTGAGGAAAAGGGGTGAGGGCCGCGGCGGCCAGCAGGGGCAGACCGCCGATCACCATGTGCCACCCGGTGACGGTCACCGGATCACTGTGGCGGCTGGCGTAACGACACAGCACGGTGCCCACCGCCATGGCTGCCGCGGCGGCCAGCATCCACAGCTCCCCGTTCCCCCAGGCCCTCACCCCCAGGGCTTCCGGCCCTTCCAACCACCAGTGGCGCAGCATGGCCGGAGGCAGACCGAGGCAGAGAATTCCCACCAGTCCCAGCAGCAATCCAAGCCAACCCACCGGATTGATCGCCTCTCCGAACAGGGAGCGGGCCAGCAGGGCCACCAGCAGGGGTTGGGAGTCGATCAACACGGAGCCCAGACCGGCACCGGTCTGAACCAGTCCCCGGGCGAGCAGACCCTGGAAGAGCGTTCCATCCACGGCGGCGAACAGGAGCAACCAGCCCCAGTCGGCCCGGTTCACCCGCCAGGGGCGCCCCAGCGCCACCACCGTCACCAGCAGCACCAGCCCGGCGGGCAGCAGTCGCAGGCTGGCCACCAGCCAGGGGGTGGCCTCGGTCAGCAGCGGTTTCATCGCCGCCATCGCCGTCCCCCAGAGGGCGAACGGCAAAATCATCAATACCCAGCGCAATACCCGGGGCATGGGCCGGTCCACGGACATGGGGAACCTCCGGACCACGACGGGGCCTCTGCGGTTGTCTTTTTAAGATCCTGCCAATTCTCACCGACCCCATGCCCTGGCCCTGGCGCCGCAAGACCCGCAACACCCTGGCGCGCATCGCCATCGAGGGGCCCATCGCCGGGACCGTCCGCACCAGGGTGCTGAAGGCCATCGATCAGGTGAAAGAGAGGGAATGCCCGGCTCTGCTGCTGCGGATCGACAGCCCCGGGGGAACCGTCGGGGACAGCCAGGAGATCCATGCCGCCCTGCTGCGTCTGCGGGAGACCGGCTGCCGTGTGGTGGCGAGCTTCGGCAACATCTCAGCCTCCGGTGGGGTCTACATCGGAGTGGCTGCCGAAAAGATCGTCGCCAATCCAGGCACCATCACCGGCTCGATCGGCGTGATCCTGCGGGGGAACGACATTTCGAGCCTGCTGAAGCGCATCGGAATCCGCTTCGAAACTGTCAAAAGTGGCCTCTACAAGGACATCCTCTCCCCCGACCGGGCCCTGACCGAAGCGGAACGGGACCTGCTCCAGGAACTGATCGACGCCAGTTACGGGCAGTTCGTCATCGCGGTGGCCGAAGGCCGGGGCCTCGGGGAGGATGTGGTTCGAGGCTTTGCCGATGGCAGGGTCTTCACCGGCGCCCAGGCCCTCGATCTGGGTCTGGTCGATACCCTCGGAGACGAGGAGACGGCGCGACGGCTCACGGCGGAGCTGGCCGGACTGGATCCCGACAAGAGCAAGCCCATCACCTTCGGCAAGCCTCCGAAGCGGTTCGCGGGCTTGATTCCCGGCCGTTCCCTGCTGGGTCAGCTGGGCGAGGTCCTCAGCCTCGAACTCGCCTGGGGCGGCCAGCCCCTCTGGTTGTATCGCCCCTGAGCACGCCATGAACCCTCCCCTTGAGCTGCGGGCCCTGCGAGGTGCCACAACGGCCTGTGACAACACCTGCGAGGCCATCGGAGAGGCGGTGAGCGAACTGATCGATGCCTTGATGGGGCCCAATGGGTTGGAGGGATCCCGCCTGCTTTCCGTCACCTTTTCCGTGACCGCCGATCTCGACGCCTGTTTCCCGGCCTCCATCGCCCGCCGCAGACCGGATTGGCAGGGGGTGGCCCTGCTGGATTGCCAGCAGATGGCGGTGGCGGGAGATCTGCCGCGCTGCATTCGTCTGCTGGCCCATGCCTGGCAGGATCCAGCCCGGAAACCGGTCCACCCCTACCTACGGGGAGCCTCCAGGTTGCGGCCCGACCGGACAGGGCCCAGCGGCTCTCCAGGCCAGCCGACCACATCCCCCTCCGACCACTGAAGCTCCGAGCCGTCCGACGGCGTGTTGAGAATTTGAACACTTCGGCTCTTAAACCCCAATTCATGCGTTTTTCCCCCCGCTCCATGGCAATTGGCGCCACCGCCGCCATCGCTGCCACCACGGCCCTGGCCGCAGCAGCCCTCACCAATGGCCCTTTGGGCAGCTCACCGGCGCTGGCCCAGGCCACGCCGAGTCTGATGGAATTCCGCTGGGAGAACAATAAAGATTATCGAAAACTCTACTTCTTCATGACGGATACAGCCCGCATGAAGCGCTCAGATTATTATCTTATTCTGCGGCCAAAAGACCGCAAGACCGCCATTCTCAAGCTGAGCGTCAGCATCCCTGAAAGCTTCGATGCCAAGATCGACCCGAATCAGATAAAGCTCTGCAAGATGAGCGAGGGTGGCATGCTCAAGCGTACCCGCTGTGAGGAAACCATCCCTGCCACAATCGAAGCATTTGAAGACGGCGGTGGCATCGACATCTTTCCCGAAACCCCAATTTCCGATAAGGATACGATCGGCGTTTTCATGAGATTGTTCAACCCATTCAACGCCGGCATGTATCAGTTCAATGCCATGGCACAGGCCCCGGGCCAGCTGCCCATCTCCGGCTATCTCGGCAGCTGGTTGATCCAGATCGACCCCAACTGATAAAGTGAAAGGCTGAATTGACACCTGGGGCACAAACGCTGACGGCATGACGAAACGAACCTTTGGGGGCACCAGCCGCAAGCGCAAGCGGGTATCCGGATTTCGGGTACGGATGCGCAGTCATACGGGCCGACGGGTGATCCGCACCCGTCGGCGCCGCGGTCGTTCCCGGTTGGCGGTCTGACCCGGATTTTCGGGCTGTGGCCCTGCCTCAGCGGCATCGTCTCCGAGGTCATCGGGTATTCGAGCGGATCTACCGTCAGGGACGCCGTCACCACAGTGCATCGATGGTGCTACGCGTGATCGAGGCCCATCCTGCGCTCCTGCCTCCCGACCAACGCCGTCAACCGGCTTCATCCTGGCGTTGTGGTGTTGTGGTCAGCACCAAAGTCAGCAAGCGGGCCGTCCATCGCAATCGGATCCGCCGTCTGCTCCATGCCCAGCTCCTGCGGGAACCTCCGATGCCTCAACGACCCACATGGATGGTGATCAGCCTCAAGCCCCACAGCCTGGAAATTCCCCCTTCCCAGCTGCTGGAAGAATGGAAAGTGTTGTCCCGCCAGGTGGGTCTGACCAATGAACAGTGAAACCAGGCCCAACGACGCACCCACTCCTCCGAGCGAAAAGGGTGTCATCACGGAAACCGTCTTCTATGAAGGTGGCCCCGCAAGGGGTGATCTGATCTTCAACCTGCTGTTCGGTCTCACCCTGATCGGCATCCCCTTCGCGGTGGGCGCCATCGTCCGGGCTCTGTGGCTTCGCTACCGGATCACCACCCGGCGGGTCTCCGTCAGTGGGGGCTGGCTCGGGCGGGACCGCAGCCAGGTGGTCTACTCCCAGATTCGAGAAGTCCGCTCCGTCCCGAGGGGCTTCGGCGCCTGGGGAGACATGGTGCTTCTGCTCGACGACGGCTCCAAATTGGAAATGCGCTCCGTTCCTCGCTTCCGGGAGCTCGAGACGTTCATCGAAGAACGGCGCCAGGCCCGCCGTGGTGGGACCAGGTCCTCCTCCTCCTCCGGAGGAGGTTTCGCGGACGATGAGCGCAAAACCGCCTGACGACTCTCTCCAGCCGGCCCTCTTCACCCTGCCTGGGACCGCACTGAGGCTGCCGGCCAGCCACACTGACTCCCGACCCATCCCTTTCTCCAGCGAACCCCTGCCGTGATCGGCTACATCTCCGACAACCTGCTGCTTCCGATCCTTGATTTCTTCTATGGATTGGTTCCCAGCTACGGGCTGGCGATCGTCGCCCTCACAGTGGTCATCCGCCTTGCCCTTTTCCCCCTGAGTGCCGGCTCCATTCGCAGTGCCCGCCGCATGCGCATCGCCCAGCCGGTGATGCAGCAGCGCCAGGCGGAGATCAAGAGCCGCTACGCCAGTGATCCCAAAAAACAACAGGAGGAACTCGGCAAACTGATGAAGGAGTTCGGCAGTCCCCTGTCGGGATGCCTGCCCCTGCTGGTGCAGATGCCGATTCTCTTCGCCCTGTTCGCCACCTTGAGGGGATCACCCTTTGCCGATGTTCCTTACACCATCAACGTCAAGGTGCTTCCGGCTGACCAGATAGCGGCGGTGGAACCGAAACCGTTCAACAGCGCCAGCCATTCAATCTTCGTCACCACCACCGAACATGTGCCGGTGATCGCCAGCCTGCCCAGTGGCACCAAGATCGGTGTGGGAGAGAGCGAGACAGTTCTGCTCAATACCAAGGATGGCCGCAGTTTCGATTCGGTTCTGAAGGAAATCGAAAACGGCGATACCTATTCCCCCGCCTGGAGTGTCAGCCGTGGAGAAGACGTGGTGCGTGTGGATAAGGAGGGCACCATCACGGCCCTGGCCCCCGGGGATGCCACGGTGGAGGCCAAGATTCCCGGGCTTGCCGCCCGCAGTGGATTCCTGTTCATCAAGGCTCTTGGTCAGGTGGGGTTCCTCACCGACGGCACCGTCAACTGGGACATCGCCATCCTGGTGGGGGCGTTCGGAGCCACCCTGTTCATCTCCCAGATCCTCTCGGGCATGGGCATGCCCCCCAATCCCCAGCAGTCCACGGCGAACAAGATCACTCCGGTGATGATCACGGGCATGTTCCTCTTCTTCCCGCTCCCGGCGGGGGTGTTGCTTTACATGGTGATCGCCAATATCTTCCAGGCGGGTCAGACCTTTCTGCTCACTCGCGAGGCCCTGCCCGATAATCTGCAGGCCATTCTCGATAAGCAGCAGTCCCAGCAGGTGGTCACGGCAACCGCCGGGCCTGGTGGTGACGGAGGCCGGTTGCCCTTTGAACCGAAATCCAGGAAGTAGCCCCCCTCCCCTGTCCAAGCGATGCTGGAAGAGTTGCGACCGGTGCCGATTCAGGAACTCAGGATCGCTCCTGATCGGAAATTTCACTGGAACCTGGACCACCACCTCCCCCAGCTCGACAGCCTCACCAAGGTGAGGGGACAGATCGTGGCCCTGCACCTGGGCAACGCCCTGGAGGTCCAGGGTGCCGCAGAAACCATCGTGACCCTTTGCTGCGACCGCTGCCTGCAGCCCTACAACCATGTCCTGCGCTGCGCGGTCCAGGAGCTGATCTGGCTCGGAGGCGACAACGGTTCGGCCCGGGTGGGGGGAGCGGAGGCACCGCCGCCGGATTTCGATGTAGATGGTCTCAGCGAGCGTCTGGATCCCCGTGGAGCCTTCGATCCTGCTGCATGGATTTTTGAGCAACTCCATCTGCAGCTGCCTCTGGTGAACCGTTGTGGCGCCCATTGCCCCGGCCCGGCCCAGCCCCCTCAAAACGCCAGCGCCGGTAAGTCTGCCCACGCAGACTCCGCCGGCCCCAGGATCGATGCCACCGACCCCCGCTGGGCCCCCCTCGCCCGGATCCGGAACGGGCAGAAACCCCAGGAGCCCTGTCCATGAGCCGAGCCTGGGCGGACCATCTCGACCTGCTGATCCGCGCCCGCACGCCGATCATCTGGATCCGCAGCCAGGAGGAGGAGCGCATCGCCTCGCTGCTGGACCAGGCGGCACGGCGTCTTGGAAACCGCACCCTGCTGCGCTGGGATTTCATCGAGGGCCTCTCCGGCCTGCCCAACCGCCAGGGGGAGGCTGCCCGCAATCCCCTCAGTGCCCTCGACAGCCTGGCCAGCCTGGCGCCCGACCAGGCGGCGATCCTGGTGCTGAATGATTTCCACCGCTACTGCGAAGACGCCAGCATCTGCCGCAAACTCCGCAACCTTTCCCTCAGCCTGCGGGAACGGCCCTTCACCCTGGTGATCACCGCCCCCAGCTGGAAGGTGCCCCTGGAGCTGGAGGAGTGCATCACCCTGCTGGATCTGCCCCTGCCGGTGGAGCAGGAGATCCGTTCTCTCCTGCAGACCATCGGCCGGGCCACGGGCCAGGGCCTCGACGACGAGCTGCTCGAACAGCTCACCCACTGCTGCAGTGGCCTGAGCGAGCAGCGCATCCGCCAGGTGGCGGCCCGCGGCCTGGCCCGCAATGGTCGGCTGGGGGCCGATGACCTGGCCGAGGTGCTGGAGGAGAAGCGCCAGGCCATCGCCCGCAGCGAATTGCTGGAGTACTGCCCCAGTGAGGCCAGCCCCGCCGACATCGGTGGCCTCGACGCCCTGAAGCGCTGGCTGGAGCAGCGGCACCTGGCCTTCAGCGATGAGGCCCGCCGCTACGGCCTGCCCCTGCCCCGGGGGGTGCTGCTGGTGGGCCCCCAGGGCACCGGCAAGTCCCTCACCGCCAAAGCCATCGCCCACAGCTGGAGCATGCCTCTGCTCAGGCTGGATGTGGGCCGTCTGTTCGCCGGCCTGGTGGGGGCCAGTGAGGCCCGCACCCGGGACATGATTCAGCGGGCCGAGGCCATGGCTCCCTGCGTGCTGTGGATCGATGAAATCGAGAAGGGCTTCGGCGGCGACAGCCGCAGCGACGGGGGAACCAGCCAACGGGTCCTGGCCAGCCTGCTCACCTGGATGGCGGAGAAGACCAGCGCCGTATTCGTGGTGGCCACCGCCAACGGGGTGGAGCGGCTGCCGCCGGAGCTGATGCGCAAGGGCCGTTTCGATGAGATTTTCCTGCTGGATCTACCCGATGGCGAGGAACGGCGGGCGATCCTTGATCTGCAGGTGCGCCGCCGCCGGCCGGAGCACCAGTTGCCGCTCGATGTGGTGGTGGACCGCACGGCCGGATTCTCCGGCGCCGAACTGGAGCAGGTGGTGATCGAGGCGATGCACCAGGCCTTCAGTGAGCGGCGGGAATTCGGTGAGGCCGACCTGATCGGTGCCGCCGCCCAGCTGGTGCCCCTCTCCCGCACCGCCCGCGAGCAGCTCGAAGCCCTGCAGCAGTGGGCCAGCACGGGGCGGGCCCGACCAGCTTCCAGCGGCCACGGGCCCGCCTGGCTGAGCTCACCAGCAGGGTGAGCGCCCTGGGCCCGTTGAGCAAGGCCAGCAGATCCAATCATTCTCGATCGATACAGTTTCTGATGAATTGGATATAAAATCAGTTCTTCATGAAGGAGGTGTCTATGCGCCCCTTTCTTGCTTCCCTGGCTTTACTGGCTCTAGGTTGCCTCCAAAACGAAGCAAAAGCCATTTTTGTCTAAAGAATATTCGATTTTGGCCCCAATGTTGTCCTGCAGGCCTCTGGAAGCCTCTCTTTGCCGGGTCAGAATGCAGTCACTGGGATCAGCAACCCATCGATGAACGGATCCATTGCTTCAATTGGAGCAGGTACACCCTTTCCGTAGTTGGCTACACGATTATCAGCGGTCCTACATCCTCGGAGCAGCGCTACCGGTCAGGCTGCTGGATCCAGCCTGGCAGCTCAAACGGATCGGGGCTCTGGTCAACGCCTCCGGCTTTCCCCTGGTCGCCATGGCCCTGCAGGCTCCAACCCTGGGGCCGACCCAGCTGGCCCAGCCCGTTTCCCTGGTTCAGGCCCAGATGAGGGAGCTGTTGCAGAAGTCGCGCGGCCAGCTTGCCCTTCGCCGCGAGGCCCTTCCCTCGGCCAATCCGCTGCGCGTTCTGCCCGATTTGGTCCGCCACGGCCTTGCCTGCCTGGCCCTGGCGATCGAGTGAATGATCACAGAAGTGATGACGCAAGGTAACGAACACCAACGGCACGTAACGAAGCCCCTGCCCCAGCCGATCCAGCCACCAATTTGTCGGTAGTTTCTGCCCCTACCGCACCAGCGAACTTGGAAAGCCGCCCCTCCACTCTCACCCAGCTCACCGTTGCTTGCCTGGGTGCCGGAGTGATCACCACCTTTGCGGTGGCTCAAGGGCAGAACCCGGTCACAGCCCTCAGCATCACCCTCTTCTCCGCCGTTGCGGCTGTGGCTTTCGGGCAGATTCTCTGAGATCGTCCTGCTTGATCGCAGCGCTGTTTGACGCGAACGACTCTCCCAAGCCCCCAGAGAAAGGATCCTCTCCACTGGATTGATCTCTTGTATTGATCTCACTGCATAGATCTCTTGCATTGATCGCTCCACCAGTTGAGGGTTCTCCCAGATCAACACCGCTTCGAGGGAGTCGTACCAGAGATCCATTTGGAATCGACCCCACCCATGGCTCTGCGGGAACACATGCCCGCCCTGGCCAACAAGACCTACTTCAACTACGGCGGTCAGGGTCCCCTGCCCAACCCATCGCTGGAGGCGATCACTGCCTCCTGGCGTCGGATTCAGGAATTAGGACCCTTCACCGGCGACATCTGGCCCTACATCCAGGACCAGAGCGATCAGCTTCGCTCCCTTCTGGCCGACCGTTGCGGGGTGGGTCCCCACCGGCTCGGCTTCACAGAAAACGTGACCAGTGGCTGCGTTCTTCCCCTCTGGGGCCTGCCCTGGCAGCCTGGGGATGAACTGCTGCTCGGGGACTGCGAGCACCCCGGCGTGGTGGCTGCCTGCCAGGAGCTGGCCAGGCGCCGGGGCTGCTCCACCGCGGTTCTGCCGGTACAGGCTCTCTGCCGCTGCACCCCGGCCGAGCGGCTGGAGCAGGCGGTGCTCGACCGGATCGATCAGTCCCTGACCCCTCACACCCGCCTGGTGGTGCTCTCCCACCTGCTCTGGAACACCGGCTCGGTGATGCCGATCGAGGCGGTGGCCCAGAAACTCGCCGATCACCCCAATCAACCCTGGCTGCTGGTGGATGCGGCCCAGTCCATGGGCAGCCTGCCGGTGGCTGCAGCAGCGGCGGCGGCGGATATCTATGGCTTCACGGGCCATAAATGGTGTTGCGGCCCGGAGGGCCTGGGGGGCGTCGCCCTCTCGGATCGGCTGCTGGATCAGGCGCAACCCACGCTGATCGGCTGGCGCAGCCTGAGCAATGAGGGCCATCCCGGCAGCGCCTTCCACCAGGACGCCCGCCGCTTCGAGGTGGGCACCTCCTGCACTCCCCTGCTGAGCGGCCTGACCTCCTCCCTGAACCTGTTGGCCGCCCAGGGGAGCGAAACAGAACGGCTGGAGCAGATCCGCCGCCGCAGCCGCCAGCTCTGGGAAGGGCTCCAGGAGATGGATCACGTGCACCCGCTGCTGCCGGAGCCGCCACCAGCGGGGTTGGTGAGCTTCGTGGTGGAAGCCGAAGTGCCTGAACTGGTGGTGCGGCGACTGGGACAGGAGCGGGTTTGGTTGCGCAGCCTGGATGATCCCCATTGCCTGAGGGCCTGCACCCATATCACCACCACCAGCGAGGAAGTGGAGCGGCTGCTGGAGACTCTGGCCCATGGCGCAGGGGGGCCCTGAGGCAGGGGAATCACCCCGTCCTTCTCCTGTCTAGATAGGAAAAAGGGCCCCGTGGGGCCCTGGTGCGGACAGCTGTCGAAAGCGGCGGCGTGAGCTGCCGGCCTGGAATCAGCCGTCGTTTTCGGAATTGAGGCTGAGGCTGTACAACCAGCCCGCCAGCAGGGCCCCGATGATCGGGGCCAGCCAGAACAACCACAACTGGCCAACAGCGGCACCACCCACCCAGAGGGCCACACCGGTGCTGCGGGCGGGGTTCACGGAGGTGTTGGTGACGGGGATGCTGATCAGGTGAATCAAGGTGAGGGACAGGCCAATCGGTACGCCGGCGAAGCTGCCGGGGGCCAGTCTGTCGGTGGCGCCAAGGATCACGATCAGGAACATGAAGGTGAGCACCACCTCGATGATCAGCGCTGACCAGAACCCATAACCACCGGGGGAGTGGGCCCCGAAACCGTTGGTGGCGAGAGGGTTCGAGCCGGTGATGTCGAAGCCTTCACGGCCGTGGGCCAGCAGCTTGATCAGGCCCCCCGCCAGAACGGCGCCGATCACCTGGGCGATGATGTATGGCAGCAGGTGAGCACCGGAGAATTTCCCCCCTGCCCAGAGGCCGAAGCTCACGGCTGGATTGATATGACAGCCAGAGATGTGGCCGATGGTGTACACCATGGTCAGCACAGTGAGACCAAAAGCCAGGGCAACCCCCAGGAAGCCGAGGCCCAGCGGGTTGACGGCGGCGTTGTCGTAGGGGAAGTTGGCAGCCAGTACGGCGCTGCCGCAACCACCCAGAACCAGCCAGAAGGTGCCGATCAGCTCAGCGAGAAATTTCTTCGAAAGTGGAACAGTTGATGCCATGAAGGCAGGGGGAGGGAACGGCGGTAGTTTGCCACTTCACCTGCCCGCTGACAGCTGTTTGTTATAGATACTTGACACAGGAATTAAACTCCAAGAAGTCCAATCAATTAGGGAGCCTCTTGGCAAAGAGCCCTGAAAGAGGGTCCAAGCTTACAATTTGCTCGTAATGAACAACTTTTGGCGAATCAGAGGTTGGCTTTGCCTGATTTCCCTTTTCGGGTGCCAAAACTTGCCCATGTGAGTCGATTCTTGCCCTCAATGGACACACTAATTCTTTGATCACGTACTGCATAGCAACCTGCGACGTGCCATGAACAGGTTCGAGAGGGCTGCCAGCACATTCACTTTGCAGCGGTTCTGGTGGCTCCGCCACGCTCGGCATGCGGCCTCGGTAAGAGCATTCCCCGCAGCCGGGTCTTCTGAAAGCCGAACTGCTGTTTGATCACCCGAAACGGATGCTCTCCTTTGGCGCGGATATGTGCTTTGGCAGCTTCGACCAGATCATCCAGTCGGCCCTCCGGCGTATCCGGCAGCACTCGGCGCTTTCCGGGTCGCATGGCGACGCGGAAGCCGATCCCACGGCCTTTCATCTCGTCTCGCTTCACGATTCCCTGGTAGCCGGCATCTGCATTGACCAGGGTCTCCTCGCCGTGCAGGAGAGCAGAGGCTGGGGTGAGGTCATGCACATTGGCAGCTGTGGTTTCCACTGAGTGGATGAGGCCGCTCTCGCTATCCACGCCGTAGCCCTTGGCTTCCGCGTAGCGGTTGTGGACCTTCATCCCGTAGGCGAAGCCTTCCGCGCAGCGGTGGTACCACTGCTTGCCCTTGCAGGTCTGGTGCATCTCCGGATCCCTCTCCTTCTTCTCGTTTTTGGTGGAGCTGGGCGCCGCGATCAAGGGGGCATCAATGATTGTGCCCTGCTTCATCGCCATGCCGTTGGCCTTGAGGTGGGCTTTGACCACCTCAAAGATCTGTTTGCCGAAATCGTTCTTCTCCAGCAAGTGCCGGAACGCGAGAATCGTGGTCTCATCAGGAATCCGGTCACTGATCATGACGATCCCTGCAAAACGGCGCATCGTCGGCACCTCGATCAGCGCATCCTCCATCGCTGGAACGCTGAGGACCTACCACTGCTGGAGCAGGTGGATGCGCAGCATGGTTGCCAGCGCATAGGGCGGGCGACCACCCTTGGAGCTGGTCTTGGGATAGTGGGGCTCGATCAGATCAATCAGCGCTTTCCACGGCACCACCTTCTCCATCTGGCCCAGAAATCGCTCCCGCCTGGTGCGCTTCTAATGGCTCCGCCACGCTCGCCCTGCAGGCTCGTTAGGGCCGTGGTTTGCTCGTAATCACCGAATCCGAGCTGCTTGCTGCCCATGAACCCAGTCCGCGCCTTCGATTACAGGGATATTTTCGCGCGGATGGCTCGGGGTTTCCAGAACCTCCCTAGGGCTTCCGTCGTGAGGCGCGGGAGGGTGAAGGCCTGGATGGATTGTGAATGATGAAGGAGTCTTCCTGTTCCCTTGCTGAGACGGAGGAGCTGGGTCTCAGCGCACATCAGTCTTTGCAAAGAAAAAGGGTGCCACTATGGCACCCCTAGAGAGTACGTAGACTTAATGATTTGTCAGTTGCAATAGACTTAGCATTAAAGCATAATCAGTCAAGAAGGAGGCCTTAGAAGCCTGCAGGAGTGTAGCCGCCTTCTTCACCGATATAGCCGACGAGGGTAGCGCTACCGATCACATCACCGATTTGAATCGGCTGTGAACAGGAGGTATGATATTCGATCGACTGCAATAATCCACCGTTCTGATCATCAAAGAAGTGGATGACCGTTGAAGATCCGAAATTAGCCGTGCTGTTATCCGCCTTGAAGATCTCACCCACGTCAACCATCCCCCTGAAGTACTGATCGCCATCACCTGCGAGAGCTTTGGAGGCATCTTCCTCATCGGTGACAACGATGAAAGAAGTCCCATCATCGTCCACTCCCCCATTGTTGGGGTTGGTGAAGAGAATCTGGGCCTTGCCGGAATCCTGACCGGTGATCACATCAGTGCTGGGCTCGTAATCAAAGAACAGGGCTGTGGGCTTGCCAAACACATCGCAAATGTCACCAGCAGGTGGAGGGTTCGTAATGCCGGTGTAATTCGCCAGGTCCATATCCATCAGGGTTGTGCCGTTGAGAACTGCGGTGGCCGTACCCTTGTTGGTCTGTAGGCCTTCCCCAGCTGTCTCGTGGGCGTCGAACAGCCACTTCTCATCAATGTCCAGAAGGTTATTCTTATTGGTATCGCCAATGTTGAAGCCGTTCTCCTCAACCGCTGTGGGGGTTAATTTATCGTCGGTGACGACAATGTTGGCGAGGGGCGTATCACCAATGTTGGTGACTTCGTAGAGGAAGTCCACCTTGGTGCCGATGATGGCATCAGGACCAGGGGGGTTATTCGCATCCACAAAGACAGGGTCGGGGATCGTGATCAGCCCACCATTCTGCCCGTCGTAGCCCACCAAGGTGGCGCTGAGAGCCTGGGCACCGAGAATGATCGGTGCGGAGCAGGAGGTGTGATATTGGACCTCCTGAAGCAGGGGGCCACCCTGGCTGTCGTAGATGTAGATATAAGTGTTGGAACTGAAGTTGCCGGTTGCGATGAAGTCCGATCCGACCGTGACGTTCCCGCTGAAGAAGATATCTCCAGAAAGTGGATCGTTGTCATCGTCAGAAACGATGATGTAGGCCGTGTTGTCATTGTCAATGCCATTGTTGACGATGATTTCAGACTTGCCGGAATCCTGGAAAGTATTGAAAGTGTTGCTGGGGATATAGCGGAACACCAATGCTTCGGGATCGCCAGCAGTTTCACAAAGATCCTGACCTTCCATTCCCGGATTGATGGGCTCGACGGAAACGAGCTTCTTCAGATTCAAGGGATTAACCAAGTAGTTGGCGGGATCGGTATCCATAGCCATCTGGTTATTGGCGTCAACGACAATCACTTTGGCATCGTTCGTTTTCTGGCCCGGTTCAGTAGCGAACGCCATAGCCTGGAAATACCAGCTCTCACCAGGATCCACCAACATGTTGTTGTTGGTATCACCGAAGTTGTTGCCATTGGCTTTCTCCACCGCCACCGGCACGAAGTCGTCGGTTGGATCATCAGGGGTGGTGTTGTCGTCCACCGGGCCGAATCCAAATCCAGGCAGGGTGCTGGTGATGTCTACGGCAACGTTGCCCGTGTTCTCAACGATGTAGGTGAAGGTAAGCTTGTCGTTGAGTTCGGCGATAGGGCCGGTGGGGCTATCGGCATCCTCTCCGATGTTGTTGGGATCAAAGGGATCATCGGTTTGAAGGATGATGTCCGATCCGCCGTCGCCTCCGGTAGGAGGCTGGGGATCATGGGGTTCAGGTGCCGGTGGTTGGGTTTCCGGATTGGGGCAGACGTGAACGCCGCTGGTTCCGGAGGTGAGACTGAACTTGTCGGATGTGGTGTACCAGCCGCCGGTGAAGATGGCGTTGCTCAGAGATGAGGTATCCCCGGAAGTTGGATTACCAGTAGTCAGCCAATACCCAGTGAAGAAGCCGCCTCCACTGAAGTTGGAACCGCCATCAATCAACTGGCCTGTGGAGGGGTCAATCGGTCCCTGGGGAAGACCCGAAGGATTGCTGCCACCACCGGAAGCATTGATGTTTCCAGCCACACTGATGAAGTTGGCCGCCGTAAGCCCACCGAGTGGGTTGATGGCTCCACCACTCTGGGGTTTGACCGTGCCTTGATAGCCGTTGTTGGGGTTGGCATCTGTATCCCAACGGAGGACGAAGACGTCCGAGGCGTCGCCCGTGATGTCAATCACACTGGAGAAATTCAGCCCTGATGTGATGTTGATGACAAACGTCTCGGCAATGCCGTTGGCTGTATTCAGGCCGTCAAGAGAAGTTGAGGAGACGCTTGCATAGCCGGAGGTTGCCGAAAGGCTATTGATCTGGCTGAAGGCATCCATCAGATCTTGTTCAAGATCTGCCACCACGGTGGTCTGTCCCGTCAGTGCACCTGCCTGGCCAGGATTCTGGTCGACAATATCTTGCCATGCACCCAAGGAATTGGCGTTGGTGATGATGGTGCCGGCATAGGGAACGCCGCCAGAAGTCCGTTCATCAGCCTGAAGCCCATCAACGACTACATCCCCAGAGAATCCCTTCGTGGCCCCTTGCCAGTTGGCATCTTCGCTGCCGTTGGCAAAGAAGAAGAGATATTTGGTGAGATCGCCAAGATCGATGCCGCCAATCGGCCCTGTGGGGCACTCTGGATCCGGGTTCGGACCGCCGCCGCCTCCACCAACGCCGAGGTAATTGGCGGGATCCATGGCCTGGAATTGAATTCCTCCGTTCAGACCGGTGGCGGTAGCGATATTGGTTTGCTGGCCTGATTCAGCAGTTTCAGAGAATTCATACAACCAGACTTCACCCGGATCGAGTTGATTATTCTGATTTTCGTCGCCCACATTGAAGCCACCATCCTCAATGGGATCGGGGTTGAAGTCGTCACCAGGATCAGCGGTTTTGTTGTTATCGGTGACTTCTACATCAGTAATTGCCGTGGTGCCGGAATTGGATACTTCAATCAGGTATTCCACCGTGCTGCCAACAACAGCTTCAGGACCTGTAGGTTCATTGGCATCCACAAAGACGGGATCTGGGATTGTAATCAACCCAGTGTCTTTGCCGTCCACACCCACCAAGGTGGCACTCAGGGCCTGTGCCCCGAGGATGATAGGCGCTGAGCAGGAGGTGTGATATTGGACCTCCTGAAGCAGGGGGCCACCCTGGCTGTCGTAAATATAGATGTATGTGTTGGATGAGAAGTTGCCGGAAGCAAAGAAGTCCTCACCAATAGTGACGTCGCCCGCAAAGAAGATTTCGCCAGAAAAAGGATCTTCATCTTTATCGGAAACAACGATGTAAGCCATATCGTCATTGTCAATACCATTGTTGAGGATGATATCCGATTTCCCTGGAGGCTGGAAGGTGTTGAAAGTGTTACTCGGGAGATAGCGAAACACCAGCCCTTCAACATCACCAATGATGTCGCAAAGATCCTGTCCTTCCAAGCCTGGGTTGAGGGGCTCCACAGCCACCAGCTTGCGGATCTCCAGGGGGTTGGCATCCACCCGCACGAATTTCTGCAGATCAATCTCCGGGGTGGCGGGGGGTTCACCGAAGTAGTTGCCCGGATCGTCGTCGGTCGGCGGCGGCAGGTTCGGTACCGGCGTGCCAGGCGGGAAGTTCGGGTTGTTCGTGCCCGGCGGGTAGATCGGGGTGCCCGTCGTCGTGGCGATATTGGTGTACTGACCTTCCAGCACGGTGCTCACGGCCTCGTAGGTCCACACCTCGCCCAGATCCAGCCACGTGTTGCCGTTCAGGTCACCGCCGGTGAAGCTGGGGTTGAAGTCATCGCCGGGCACCAGCGGCGTGCCGTTGTCGTCGAACACGACGACGCTGGCCAGGGAGACATTGCCGGTGTTGCGCACCTCATAGGTGAAGGTGACGTCATCACCCACCGTCAGGATCGGACCGGTGGGGTTGTTGGCGTCGTCGCCATTGACGAACTTGATGATCTCGATGCCCGCACCCACCAGACCGGCGTCCAGGGTGAGGTTGGTTTCACCGGAGCCCACCGTCACGAACGGCGTCATGCCGTTGGTGGGATCGGCATCGGAGTCGGTGGCGTCGTTGCCACCCTGATCCGGCACGGTGAAGGCGTGGTTGGGCGCCAGGTCGGAGAAGGTGACCTTGTAGGTGCCGGGCAGCAGGGTGTCGCCGTTGAACAGGTACTCCCCGTTGGCACCGGTGGTGGTCATGCGATCCACCGGATTGCCGAACACATCGGTGCCGCTGAGGGTGACCGTGACGTCTTCCACACCGGGTTCACCCGGATCCTGGATGCCGTTGCCGTTCAGGTCCTTGAACACGAAGTCGCCGATGGCGGCAGGCTTGAGCAGGCCGGCATCGATGGTGGGGTTGAACTCGTCGGGGGCCAGGCTGACCACAGGGGCACGGCCGAAGTTGGGGCCGGGGTTTGGATCAGCGTCGCTGTCGGTGGCGTCGTTCGCTGGTGGGATCGCATTCGGCAGGGTGAAACTGACGAAGTCAGCCGGAAGGATGAACTCCACCTGGTAGTCCATGTTGGGCGCCAGGTCGTCAAACAGGTAGAAGCCCTGGGCGTTGGTCTGGGTGGTTTCAACGAACAGATCACCGAAGCCGTCACCATTGGTGTCTTTGTAGAGATTGACGGTGACATCACTGACGCCAGGTTCCCCGGCATCCTGTTCACCATCGGCATTGAGGTCGTCAAAGACGAAATCGCCCAGGCTGGCGGTCGGCAGACCGGTGATCGTGACCAGGTAGTCCTCCACTTCACCATCGCTGGCCAGGCCGGTGGGGTTCTGGGCAGCCGGATCACTGCTGAGCCGGAAGCGGGCGTAGGTGTCGCCAGCCACCGCATCACCGGGGGCATCAACCATGAACATGTTGCCGCCGTTGTTCACCGCCGCATCGGAGATGATCTGCTCGCCGGGATCGTTGAAGTCGCCGTCGGCGTTGTAGTCGATCCAGGCATTGAGGCGGCCATCCACATTGGCCGAGTCCTCCATCACATAGGCGAAGAGCATAATGGTCTCGCCAGCGGTGATCGGATTGATGAAGATGCCGTCCTCATCATCGGCATTCGGTGGTACGGGGCCACCAAAATCACGATTGAAATCGTCTCCATCGGCCCCATCGCTGGGTTGGCCGTCTGGTTCAGTATCAACAACGAAACCAAGCTTGAGCAGCGGCGCTGCTGCCGACTGGCCGACGCTCAACAGATGCCTGGCGCCATTGGATGCCAGGGTCGTGCCATAGCTCTCAGGAGCATCACCATAATCAATAGCCTGGTAGCCGAAGTTCTGCTGAAGATTGACTTCGCCTGCCGTCAGGGTCTCCGTCGACATGCTGTCATTACCACCATCCGGATCGACCGTATTGACATAGCCTTCTGGGAGAGTGGAGGTGTCAATCACCACCTGATAGGTGATGCCCGGACCCCCATCCGGTCCCGCCAATAGGGGACCAAACGAGTAGGCGCCCGTCTCCACCACATCAGGAGTATACGGATTATCACCCGTGACGGTTGTGCCGATCAATTCAAAGATGGAATCACCATTGATGTCTGCCAGGAGATTCACCGTTACGCCATCCAGCCCTTCACCGCTGTCAGCAACGCCATTGTTATTACTGTCAAAGAAAACAGTATCGCCGATCCCAGCCGATCGCACCTGGATCAAGGCTTCCTGAATCTCATCTCCAGGTGAAAGAATTACGCCAATGAAATCTCCTGCTTTGGCGAGGAAATCACTGCCATTGGCTTGAGCTTCGGCAACAATCCGTAGGACGTTAGCTGTGGTGAATGGTCCAGTTAATCCGCTACTGACAGGTTCTGTTCCAATCAAGATCCAGATGGCTCTCTGGACATCACCCAGCGTATAACGATTGCCATTGTAGTCATACCGTCCACCAACAAGAGGAGATGTCACAATATTGTTTAAAACCCAATTGATCTCTTGCAGGGCATCGAGATAGATGTCCTGATTAGGAGGCACAGCCAGGGGCTGAACACCACCGTTGGGGAGCGAGGCAGGCAGTACCCCAGCAGGGATGATTCCATAGCTGGAGTAAACTGAAGCGCTATAGGTTGTGAGTTCGACAGGCCGATCACTGCGAAGACACCAGCCGTCGTAGCTTCCTTCCAGGAAGCCTCCATTGGTAATCGCTACATTGAAATAACTCGGCAGACCTTGGACGGGAGGAGGAAAATCACCTGTCAGCGTTTCCGTAATACCGAATGGCAACAGGAAGTTGAAAAGATCATAGTTAGCCATAAAATTGCCAGGAAGTTGCCAGGAAGTTGCCAGGAAGTTGCCAGGAAAGGGCCAGGAAGTTGCCAGACTTAGCAATATCTGCAACCTAACATCACGGCTTAGCCATGCAACGGGGTAAGTGCCATTTCTTCATCCTTGTCTATAGTATTGCCTCCATGCATGAAGCATGGGGAGACACTCTCTATTCATCCATGACTATATTTAGCCACAGATAGGGGTGCGATTATCGGCAAATTTAACGCTGGGCAAATACTCCATTACAGAAGCAGATGGCTCAACACCTACACCTCACCTCCTCTTCGCCTGCAACAAGCCAAGTTACCGGTCAGCAAGATCGAACAAGGGCTCAGATCCTATGCAAAGAACATTCAGCCCCTCCAACCATATGGACGACGAGAATATATTCCGATTAGCAGAAGTTACAAGAATGCTGTGATGGAGTGGATACTGACTTTGCATCACACAGGCAAATCAGGACATTTCAGTTCCATGCTATTCTTAATGTCAAATCAAGCAGAATGCCAGTGCTGGCACCCAATCAATTGGAACAAGTAATCAGCCAATTGGGAGATATCCTCCCCCATCCTCTCCAATGTAGCCCTGCAGGATTGAGTTGCCAAGCACATCTCCGATCTGTATAGGTTCTGAAGTTGATGTGTCATAAAGAACCGACTGGAGTAAGCCACCGCGGGAATCATCGAAATAGTAGATATAAGTGTCTGAGCCAAGACTCTCGCCATCGAAGTATTCACCGGCGGTAAATTGATCGCCGACAGCAACATTACCTCGAAAATACATTTTTCCATCATTAGCCAATGCCTTGGCAGCATCTTTTTCGTTTGTAACTACTACAAATGAAACGCCATCATCATCCTGCCGTCCTTGATAAAGAAGTTCCGCTTTGTCGGACTCCTGGCCCGTGATCAGATCCGTACTGGGGGCGTATTCAAACAGAATAGCGATAGGCTTGCCAACCATGAATCCGATATCGCCTGGCGGTGGTGGATCGTTAATCCCTGAGTAGCTGACCAGATCAGTAGCACTGAGGGTGGCACCGTTGAGTTTCGCCGTCACGGTACCTGTATTGGCCTGCGGTCCCAGGTCAGTGACGATTTTCGAGGCCTTAAAGAGCCACTTTTCATTTGTATCAAGCTTGTTATTTCGATTGGTATCGCCAATATTCATGCCGTTGACGATCATGGCCGTGGGTGAAAGCTGATCGTCATTGACAACAACATCGGAGAGAGCCGTGGAGCCTGTATTGGTCACTTCATAGAGAAATTCCACATTGGTTCCAAGAATGGCCTCCGGACCGGCCCCTGTGTCCCCGTCAACAAAGATGGGTTGAGGTAAACCCACGAAGCTGGCATCCTGTCCGTCGTAACCAACCAGGGTGGCACTGAGCAACTTGGCGCCAAGAATGATTGCTTCATCTGTGGCAAACTTGATTTGCTGGAGAAGAGTACCCCCTTTACGGTCATAGATATAGATATGAACATCAGAAGGTATCTTCTCGCCTTTCACAGTAAACTCATGGCCCACATTTACATCACCCTTAAAGTAGACATCTTTATCAAATGAGCCATTATCGTCTTTAGCGACAACAATATAGGAGCTTGCGTCGTCGTCTTGTCCAGCATTCAGCAAGACTTCAGACTTTCCAGCTTGCTGCATCGGCATGAAGGTATCGCTGGGTAAGTACCGAAACAGCAGAGATTCGGGTTTTCCGCTCGTCTGTGAAAGATCCGGTGAGGCAAGGTTGGGAGCGATCGCCTCCACCGCCACCCGTTTCTCCAGATTGAGCGGATTGGGCCCTGAAATCAGGTAATGGCTGAGATCGGAATCAGAGGGAGCATCAGGAGCAAAGACGGTAACGATGTTTCCATAGCTGGCCGATGAGGGAGGCGTGGAGTCGCCGTTTGAGCTGGGTTTTCGAACCGTAAGATGTTCGATCTTAAAATAGTCATCAGGAGTGTGATCCTCAGTCCAACCGGCTACAACCAACACATTGCCGGAGACGTTGCTTTCATTGAGATCAGCAAGCCGGGCTGTCTGCAGATTGGTCATATTCACTTCTGTGAAGTCCAGGCTACTCAGCACGGAGTCACTGAGGGTCAGATGGTTGTTGAATGGATCACTAGCCGTTCCGATCCAGACCGTAAGATCACTATCATCAATGACAGAACCAAGATAGGCCGTGTCGACAACAACGTTCTGATCAAACTCGAACAACACATAATTATCTCTGCCTTCATTGTCAACCGTATGGCGGTTGTTGCTGCCATTCCCTTCGCTGCTGTCCGTCACGCCGAGCCCACCACCAAAACTGCCCAGGTAAGCGGCCGACCAGGTCCCCGCATATTTGTCCCTGCTGAAGGCGCTGGCCCGCACCGACACGGCTCCAGCCGTGTAGGTACGAAGATTGCCGTCAGGTCCATCCAGGGGGGAACTGCCGGAAAAGTCGAAGGTGGTAGGTACGCCGAGACTGCCACTGCTGGCCCCCTGCGTGGCGTCAGAAGCACTGGAGTCGGAGGCTCCGGCGGGAGTCAGATCCTGAACGATTCCGTTGGCGCCATACAGCCACACTTCTCCTTCCTCCAACAGGTCGTCACCGTCTCCGCTGGCAACGCCGAGGAAGTTGACCTGTCCATTCGAGACGCTGAGATCGTCAGTCGAATCCAGCGGGGTGCCGTTGTCGTCCACGAGTTCAATGTCGGCCTTGGCGAAGGTGACATTGCCGGTGTTTGTCACCTGATAGGTCCAGCTGACCGTTGAACTGGGGGTGAGGATGGGAACACCTGCGCCATCAATGGTGTCTTCGTTGTCGTACGTGGGAGCGATCGGATTGATGTTGCTGGGTCCGTTGGTCGTCTTTTCGACGTCGATGGAGGGGGTGGCTGGGTCTTCGCCGACATAGAAGGCGCTGTCAGCGTCGATGGGGGCCAGAAGGTTGGGTACCGGTGTCCCAGCAGGGAAGCTGGGGTTGACGGTACCCGGGGGATAGATGGGAGTGCCGCTGGCTGTGGCGGTGTTGGTTGTGAGTCCCAGGGCAGCGGAACTGCTGGCTTGGTAGGTCCAGACCTCCCCCAGATCCAGCCAACCGTTGCCGTTGCTGTCGCCGCCACTGAAGGTGGGTGTGAAGTCATCAGCGCTGTTCTCCGGAGTGCCGTTGTCGTCGAGGACAACGACATTGGCCAGGGAGACATTGCCAGTGTTGAAAACCTGGTAGGTGAAGCTCACCGCATCCCCCACCATCGTGGTGGAGACAGGATCCGAGGCGGAATCCTGGCCACGGATCGTTGTGGTGATGCTGATGTCCGCCCCCACAAGACCGGCGTCGAGGCTGAGATCGTTCTCCCCTGAGACAAGGGTGAATGGCTGCGAACTGCCGCTGCTGGGGTCAACATCGGAATCGGCATCGTCGTTGCCCTGATCCGGGACCGTGAAAGCAAGATCCGGCGGCAGGTTGGTGAAGCTGAGGCGGTAGGTGCCAGGCAGCAACAATCCATCATTGAATTGATACTTGCCGCTGCTGTCGGTGGCTGTGGAGCGGTTGACCGAAGCCCCGAAGACGTCAGTACCGCTCAGGAGGACGGTGACGTTCTCCACTCCGGGTTCGCCGTGTTCGCTCACCCCATTCCCGTTGAGATCCCTCCAGACGGAATCACCGATGCTTGCCGGCCGCAACAGTCCCGCATCGATGCTTTGATCTTCTTCGTTGGGAGCCAGCACAACGACGGGGCTGAGCCCGGTGATCGGATCGGCGTCGCTGTCGGCGGCGTCGTTGCCCACATCAGGTGGGCTGAAGCTGGAGAAGCCGGCTGGCTTGATGAACTCCAGCTGGTGAGCCACACCTGGCGTCAGTTCGCTGAAACGATAAAAACCCTGCTCGACTGAAGGTGATTCAGGGTCATCCCCGCTGATCTGGCTGGCCACCAGGGTGTCAGGTGTTCCATCCCCATTGCTGTCCTGGTAGAGGTTGATGATGACGCCATTGACGCCCGGCTCGTTGGCGTCTTGCACGCCGTTGGCATTGAGATCCTCAAAGACGAAGTTACCCAGGGAGGCAAATTGGGGCCCGGAGACGCTCAGCTTGTAATCCTCCACTTCCCCATCCCTGGAGAGGCCGGTCGGATTCTGAGCGGCCTGGTCACTGCTGAGACGGAAGCGTGCGTAGGTGTCACCGGCAACCGCATCTGTGGGGGCTGCCACCAGAAACGCATTGCCGCCGTTGATCACTTGTGCATTGGTAATGATCTGCTCGCCAGGATCGGTGAAATCACCATCAGCGTTGAAATCAATCCAGCCATTCAGCCGCCCGTCCACACTGAATGCCTTCTCGACCAAGGCGAAAACCATGAAGTTCTCTCCGGCTGTGACCGGATCAATGAAGATGCCGTCCTCATCGTCCGCTCCCAGGATGGCAGCGTTGTCATCACCGAGGGCCGTGGCACCAGGCTGACCATCACTTTCGCTGTCAACGGAGAAGCCGAGGCGAAGCATGGCTGAGGCCTCCGTCTGCCCGATGCTGATCAGATGTCGGGCGCCGTTGGAGGCGATGGTGGTGCCGTAGCTGTCGGGTGCATCGCCGTAGTCCAGAGCCTGGTAGCCGAACTGCTGCTCAAGATTGACTTCTCCAGCGGTCAGGGTCTCTGTGGAGATGCTGTCGTTGCCACCATCCGGATCAACGGTGTTGGCATAGCCGAAAGGGAGGGTACTGGTATCGACAACCACCTTGTAGGTAATGCCAGGACCACCAACGGCTCCTGCTAAGAGGGGACCAAAGCTGTAGTAACCCGTTTCTACCACATCGGTGGTAGCGAGGTTGTCCCCTGTCACCGTGGTAGCGACAACCTCGAAGATCGTGTCACCATCGATGTCGGCCAGCAAATTGAGAGTGACACCATTGATCCCCTCCCCGGCATCTGAAATACCATTGTTGTTAGTGTCGAAGAAAACATATTCGCCTATACCAGCGGACCGTACCTGAATCAACGCCTCCTGGATGTTATCACCTGGCGAAAGAATGACACCGACAAAGTCACCCGCCTTCGAAATAAAATCACTGCCATTGGCTTGTGCTTCAGCAACAATTTGATTCACTCGACTTGTGCTGAATGGTCCTGTCAGGAAGCTGGAGATGGGTTCGGTACCTGCCAAGATCCAGATGGCCCGCTGAATATCTCCAAATGTATAACTTGATCCATTGTACTGATAACGATCGTTGCTGCCAACCGGGGAAGTGACGATCGTATTGAAGATCCAGTTGATCTGTTGCAGTCCATCAAGATAAATGTCCCCATTGGGAGCCCCCCCTTCTAGGGTTTGAGCCCCACCATTAGGTAGACTTTCAGAAAGAATCCCTGCAGGGATCACTCCATAACTTGAATATACACTGACATTGTAGGTAGTCAGCTCTATAGGCCGATCACTTCGAATACACCAACCGTCATAGATGCCGTCGAACAATCCAGCGTTGCTGATTTCAACGTTGAAATAACTAGGTAATCCCTGCTTGTTGGGAGGGGGAAAGTCCCCTGTCAACGTCTCTGTAAGCGCGAGGGGAAGTAGGGCGTTGAAAGCGTCAAATACTGGCATCAACATCGGAATTGATTTGATATTATCGTAAAACGCAGAATGACGAGATATCGGTGTAACCTATTAGGCTTTTATGAGAATTACGCCCATCTACCAGGAACCCAATTGATGAGTCCTCAGTGGAATCTATGAGAGTTTTGGGAGAATGGGTCCATATTTCCAGGGTGCGAGTGACTAGGGCTTCCGTCGTGAGGCGCGGGAGGGTGAGGGCCTGGATGGATTGTGAATGATGAAGCAGTCTTCCTGTTCCCTTGCTGAGACACAGTAGGTGGGTCTCAGCGCACATCAGGCTGTGCAAAGAAAAAGGGTGCCAGTTTGGCACCCCTAGAGAGTATGTAGACTTAATGATTTATTGGTTGCAATAGGTATACCATTACAGCGAAGACATTCTAGTAGATTTAGAGACCGGCAGGAGTATAGCCGCCTTCTTCTCCGATATAACCGACGAGAGAAGCATTACCGATCACGTCACCGATTTGAATCGGTTGTGAACACGAAGTATGGTATTCGATCGTCTGCAATAATCCACCGTTCTGATTATCAAAGAAGTGAATCACCGTTGAAGATCCGAAATCATCCGTGCTGTTATCGGCTTTGAAGATCTCACCCACGTCAACCATCCCCCTGAAGTATTGATCGCCATCACCTGCGAGAGCTTTGGAGGCATCTTCCTCATCGGTGACAACGATGAAAGAAGTCCCATCATCGTCCACTCCCCCATTGTTGGGGTTGGTGAAGAGAATCTGGGCCTTGCCGGAATCCTGACCGGTGATCACGTCAGTGCTGGGCTCGTAATCGAAGAACAGGGCTGTGGGCTTGCCAAACACATCGCAAATGTCACCAGCAGGTGGAGGGTTCGTAATGCCGGTGTAATTCGCCAGGTCCATATCCATCAGGGTTGTGCCGTTGAGCACTGCGGTGGCCGTACCCTTGTTGGTCTGGAGGCCGTCGGTTGCCATTTCGTGGGCTTCGAACAGCCATGTCTCGTCGATGTCGAGAAGGTTATTGGTATTTGTATCACCAATGTTGAAGCCATTCTCCTCAATGGCTGTTGGTGTCAGCTTGTCGTCGGTGACGACAATGTTGGAGAGAGCTTCATTACCGGTGTTGGTGACTTCATAGAGGAAGTCCACTTTGGTTCCGATGATGGCATCGGGACCCGGGGCGTTATCCGCATCCACGAAGACAGGTTCGGGGATGGAGATCAGCCCAGTGTCCTGTCCATCCACACCCACCAGGGTGGCACTGAGGGCCTGGGCGCCGAGGATGATTGGTGCGGAGCAGGAGGTGTGGTAAGACACTTCCTGGAGCAAAGGCCCACCCTGACTGTCATAAATGTAAATGTAGGTGTTGGAGGAGAAGTTGCCGAAGGCGAAGAATTCTTCGCCCACATCTACATTTCCTTGGAAGAAGACGTCTCCTTTGAATGGATCCTGGTCGTCATCGGAAACAACAATATAGGCCGTATCGTCATTGTCGGGCCCGTTGTTGACGATGATTTCTGACTTGCCCGAATCCTGGAAGGTGTTGAAGGTGTTGCTTGGAATGTAACGGAACAGCAACCCATCAACATCGCCGATCACGTCACAGAGATCCTGGCCTTCCACTCCAGGATTGAGGGGTTCAACGGCAACAAGCTTCTCCAGGTTCAGCGGATTCACCAGGTAGTTAGCTGGATCAGTATCCATGGCCATCTGGCCATTGGCATCAACAACGATGACTTTTGAATCGTTGGTTTTCTGACCGGTTTCGGTGGCGAAAGCCATGGCCTGGAAGTACCACAGTTCACCAGGATCCACCAACATATTGTTGTTGGTATCACCGAAGTTGTTGCCATTGGCCTTCTCCACCGCCACCGGCACGAAGTCGTCGGTTGGATCATCAGGGGTGGTGTTGTCGTCCACCGGGCCAAATCCAAATCCAGGCAGTGTGCTGGTAATGTCTACGGCAACGTTGCCCGTGTTCTCAACGATGTAGGTGAAGGTAAGCTTGTCGTTGAGTTCGGCGATAGGGCCGGTGGGGCTATCGGCATCCTCTCCGATGTTGTTGGGATCAAAGGGATCATCGGTTTGAAGGATGATGTCCGATCCGCCGTCGCCTCCGGTAGGAGGCTGGGGATCATGGGGTTCAGGTGCCGGTGGTTGGGTTTCCGGATTGGGGCAGACGTGAACGCCGCTGGTTCCGGAGGTGAGACTGAACTTGTCGGATGTGGTGTACCAGCCGCCGGTGAAGATGGCGTTGCTCAGAGATGAGGTATCCCCGGAAGTTGGATTACCAGTAGTCAGCCAATACCCGGTGAAGAAGCCGCCTCCACTGAAGTTGGAACCGCCATCAATCAACTGGCCTGTGGAGGGGTCAATCGGTCCCTGGGGAAGACCCGAAGGATTGCTGCCACCACCGGAGGCATTGATGTTTCCAGCCACACTGATGAAGTTGGCCGCCGTAAGCCCACCGAGTGGGTTGATGGCTCCACCACTCTGGGGTTTGACCGTGCCTTGATAGCCGTTGTTGGGGTTGGCATCTGTATCCCAACGGAGGACGAAGACGTCCGAGGCGTCGCCCGTGATGTCAATCACACTGGAGAAATTCAGCCCTGATGTGATGTTGATGACAAACGTTTCGGCAATGCCGTTGGCTGTATTCAGGCCGTCAAGAGAAGTTGAGGAGACGCTTCCATAGCCGGAGGTTGCCGAAAGGCTATTGATCTGGCTGAAGGCAGCCATCAAGTCAGCTTCAAGATCAGCGACAAGGGTGGTTTGCCCTGTCATGACACTCGCCTGTCCGGGATTGTCATCGACAATGTCTTGCCATGCACCCAAGGAATTGGCATTGGTGATGATGGTGCCGGCGTAGGGCACGCCGCCAGAGGTCCGCTCATCAGCCTGGAGGCCATCAACGACCACATCGCCAGAGAATCCCTTGGTGGCTCCTTGCCAGTTGGCATCTTCACTGCCGTTGGCAAAGAAGAATAGGTATTTGGTGAGATCACCGAGGTCAACGCCGCCAATCGGACCTGTGGGGCAGTCAGGATCCGGGTTCGGACCGCCGCCGCCTCCACCAACGCCGAGGTAATTGGCAGGATCCATGGCCTGGAATTGAATTCCTCCGTTCAGACCGGTGGCGGTAGCGATATTGGTTTGCTGGCCTGATTCAGCAGTTTCAGAGAATTCATACAACCAGACTTCACCCGGATCGAGTTGATTATTCTGATTTTCATCGCCCACATTGAAGCCACCATCCTCAATGGGATCGGGGTTGAAGTCGTCTCCTGGATCGGCGGTCTTGTTGTTATCGGTGACTTCTACATCAGTAATTGCCGTGGTGCCGGAATTGGATACCTCGATGAGGTAATCCACGTTGGTACCCACCATTGCCTCAGGACCGGTGGGGTCATTGGCATCCACAAAGACCGGCTCAGGAATGGTGATGAGGCCACTGTCTTCACCATCCACTCCCACCAGGGTGGCACTCAGGGCTTGGGCTCCAAGGATGATCGGCGCGGAGCAGGAGGTGTGATACGACACTTCCTGAAGTAGAGGGCCACCCTGGCTGTCATAGACATAGATGTAGGTATTGGAACTGAAATCACCAAAGGCAGTGAAATCTTCGCCGACGGTTACGTTGCCCTGGAAATAGATATCACCATCAAATGGATTCTGATCATCGTCAGAGACAACAATGTAGGCCATATTATCATTATCGATACCATTATTGACGATAATCTCTGACTTGCCGGAATCCTGGAAGGTGTTGAAGGTGTTGCTGGGGATGTAGCGGAACACCAGGCCGACCGGTTTGCCGATCACGTCACAGAGATCCTCGCCTTCCATGCCCGAACTGGGGGGCTCCACAGCCACCAGCTTGCGAATCTCCAGGGGGTTGGCATCCACCCGCACGAATTTCTGCAGATCAATCTCCGGGGTGGCGGGGGGTTCACCGAAGTAGTTGCCCGGATCGACGTCGGTCGGCGGCGGCAGGTTCGGTACCGGCGTGCCAGGCGGGAAGTTCGGGTTGTTCGTGCCCGGCGGGTAGATCGGGGTGCCCGTCGTCGTGGCGATATTGGTGTACTGACCTTCCAGCACGGTGCTCACGGCCTCGTAGGTCCACACCTCGCCCAGATCCAGCCACGTGTTGCCGTTCAGGTCACCGCCGGTGAAGCTGGGGTTGAAGTCATCGCCGGGCACCAGCGGCGTGCCGTTGTCGTCGAACACGACGACGCTGGCCAGGGAGACATTGCCGGTGTTGCGCACCTCATAGGTGAAGGTGACGTCATCACCCACCGTCAGGATCGGACCGGTGGGGTTGTTGGCGTCGTCGCCATTGACGAACTTGATGATCTCGATGCCCGCACCCACCAGACCGGCGTCCAGGGTGAGGTTGGTTTCACCGGAGCCCACCGTCACGAACGGCGTCATGCCGTTGGTGGGATCGGCATCGGAATCGGTGGCGTCGTTGCCACCCTGATCGGGCACGGTGAAGGCGTGGTTGGGCGCCAGGTCGGAGAAGGTCACCTTGTAGGTGCCGGGCAGCAGGGTGTCGCCGTTGAACAGGTACTCCCCGTCGGGACCGGTGGTGGTCATCCGATCCACCGGATTGCCGAACACATCCGTGCCGCTGAGGGTGACCGTGACGTCTTCCACACCGGGTTCACCCGGATCCTGGATGCCGTTGCCGTTCAGGTCCTTGAACACGAAGTCGCCGATGGCGGCAGGCTTGAGCAGGCCGGCATCGATGGTGGGGTTGAACTCGCCGGGGGCCAGGCTGACCACAGGGGCACGGCCGAAGTTGGGGCCGGGGTTTGGATCAGCGTCGCTGTCGGTGGCGTCGTTCGCTGGCGGGATCGCATTCGGCAGGGTGAAGCTGACGAAGTCAGCCGGAAGGATGAACTCCACCTGGTAGTCCATGTTGGGCGCCAGGTCATCGAAGAGATAAAGACCCTGGGCGTTGGTCTGGGTGGTTTCAACGAACAGATCACCGAAGCCGTCACCATTGGTGTCCTTGTAGAGATTGACGGTGACATCACTGACGCCAGGTTCCCCGGCATCCTGTTCACCATCGGCATTGAGGTCGTCAAAGACGAAATCGCCCAGGCTGGCGGTCTGCAGAGGCTGAATGGTGACCAGGTAATCCTCCACTTCGCCGTCATCGGCCAGACCGGTGGGGTTCTGGGCAGCCGGATCACTGCTGAGGCGGAAGCGGGCGTAGGTGTCACCAGCCACCGCATCGATAGGAGCATCGAGGATGAATTCGTTGTCGCCATTGATTACGGCCGCATCGAAGATGATCTGCTCACCGGGATCGTTGAAGTCGCCGTCGGCGTTGTAGTCGATCCAGGCATTGAGGCGGCCATCCACATTGGCCGAATCCTCCATCACATTGACAAAAACCGAGAAGTTCTCACCGACCGTGATCGGATCAAAGCTGATGCCGTCCTCGTCATCGACGTTCGGTGGTACGGAGCCACCGAAGTTGAGATTCAAATCATCTCCGGTCGCCGCACCATTGGGTTGGCCGTTGGGCTCACTGTCGACCGCTGCACCGAACTTGAGCAGGGGTGACCCTGGGGTCTGGCCGACGCTGATCAGATGGCGCGCACCGTCATTGCCGTCGGTGGTGCCGTAGCTGTCAGGGGCATCGCCGTAATCGAAGGCCTGGTAGCCGAAATCCTGCACCAGGTTGTCCTCACCCGGGGCCAGGGTCACCTCCGACATGCTGTTGTTGCCACCATCCGGATCAACCGTGTTGGTGTAGGTGATCGGCTGACCGCCCGTAGGAATGGTGGTGGTGTCAACGATGACCTTGTAATCACCGGCAGCCAAGTTGTCGAACAGGTAGAGACCCTGGGCATCGGTGACATCGAAGATGTCAGCCACACCATCACCGGTGATATCCAGACCCACCGTCACACCGGCCAGACCCTCACCGGCATCACGCATGCCATTGCTGTTCTTGTCGAAGAAGATCTCATCACCGATCGAGCCGACCGGGGTGGGTTCACCGAAGTAGTTGCCCGGATCGTCGTCGGTCGGCGGCGGCAGGTTCGGTACCGGCGTGCCAGGCGGGAAGTTCGGGTTGTTCGTGCCCGGCGGGTAGATCGGGGTGCCCGTCGTCGTGGCGATATTGGTGTACTGACCTTCCAGCACGGTGCTCACGGCCTCGTAGGTCCACACCTCGCCCAGATCCAGCCACGTGTTGCCGTTCAGGTCACCGCCGGTGAAGACGGGGTTGAAGTCATCGCCGGGCACCAGCGGCGTGCCGTTGTCGTCGAACACGACGACGCTGGCCAGGGAGACATTGCCGGTGTTGCGCACCTCATAGGTGAAGGTGACGTCATCACCCACCGTCAGGATCGGACCGGTGGGGTTGTTGGCGTCGTCGCCATTGACGAACTTGATGATCTCGATGCCCGCACCCACCAGACCGGCGTCCAGGGTGAGGTTGGTTTCACCGGAGCCCACCGTCACGAACGGCGTCATGCCGTTGGTGGGATCGGCATCGGAATCGGTGGCGTCGTTGCCACCCTGATCGGGCACGGTGAAGGCGTGGTTGGGCGCCAGGTCGGAGAAGGTCACCTTGTAGGTGCCGGGCAGCAGGGTGTCGCCGTTGAACAGGTACTCCCCGTTGGCACCGGTGGTGGTCATGCGTTCCACCGGATTGCCGAACACATCGGTGCCGCTGAGGGTGACCGTGACGTCTTCCACACCGGGTTCACCCGGATCCTGGATGCCGTTGCCGTTCAGGTCCTTGAACACGAAGTCGCCGATGGCGGCAGGCTTGAGCAGGCCGGCATCGATGGTGGGGTTGAACTCGCCGGGGGCCAGGCTGACCACAGGGGCACGGCCGAAGTTGGGGCCGGGGTTTGGATCAGCGTCGCTGTCGGTGGCGTCGTTCGCTGGTGGGATCGCATTCGGCAGGGTGAAACTGACGAAGTCAGCCGGAAGGATGAACTCCACCTGGTAGTCCATGTTGGGCGCCAGGTCATCGAAGAGATAAAGACCCTGGGCGTTGGTCTGGGTGGTTTCAACGAACAGATCACCGAAGCCGTCACCATTGGTGTCTTTGTAGAGATTGACGGTGACATCACTGACGCCAGGTTCCCCGGCATCCTGTTCACCATCGGCATTGAGGTCGTCAAAGACGAAATCGCCCAGGCTGGCGGTCGGCAGACCGGTGATCGTGACCAGGTAATCCTCCACTTCGCCGTCATCGGCCAGACCGGTGGGGTTCTGGGCAGCCGGATCACTGCTGAGGCGGAAGCGGGCGTAGGTGTCACCAGCCACCGCATCAATGGGGGCATCAACCATGAACATGTTGCCGCCATTGTTCACCGCCGCATCGGAGATGATCTGCTCACCGGGATCGTTGAAGTCGCCGTCGGCGTTGTAGTCGATCCAGGCATTGAGGCGGCCATCCACATTGGCCGAATCCTCCATCACATTGACGAAAACCGAGAAGTTCTCACCGACCGTGATCGGATCAAAGCTGATGCCATCCTCGTCATCTACGTTCGGTGGTACGGGGCCACCAAAGAGGAGATTGGTATCGTCTCCTGTCGCTGCGGCGTTGGGTTGACCATCCGGCTCGGAGTCGACCGCTGCACCGAACTTGAGCAGAGGCGAACCCGTGGTCTGCCCGACGCTGATCAGATGGCGCGCACCGTCATTGCCGTCGGTGGTGCCGTAGGTATCGGGTGCGTCGCCGTAATCGAAGGCCTGGTAGCCGAAATCCTGCACCAGGTTGTCCTCACCCGGGACCAGGGTCACCTCCGACATGCTGTTGTTGCCACCATCCGGATCAACCGTGTTGGTGTAGGTGATCGGCTGACCGCCCGTAGGAATGGTGGTGGTGTCAACGATGACCTTGTAATCACCGGCAGCCAAGTTGTCGAACAGGTAGAGACCCTGGGCATCGGTGACATCGAAGATGTCGGCCACACCATCACCGGTGATATCCAGACCCACCGTCACACCGGCCAGACCCTCACCGGCATCACGCATGCCATTGCTGTTCTTGTCGAAGAAGATCTCATCACCGATCGAGCCGACCGGGGTGGGCTCACCGAAGTAGTTGCCCGGATCGTCGTCGGTCGGCGGCGGCAGGTTCGGTACCGGCGTGCCAGGCGGGAAGTTCGGGTTGTTCGTGCCCGGCGGGTAGATCGGGGTGCCCGTCGTCGTGGCGATATTGGTGTACTGACCTTCCAGCACGGTGCTCACGGCCTCGTAGGTCCACACCTCGCCCAGATCCAGCCACGTGTTGCCGTTCAGGTCACCGCCGGTGAAGCTGGGGTTGAAGTCATCGCCGGGCACCAGCGGCGTGCCGTTGTCGTCGAACACGACGACGCTGGCCAGGGAGACATTGCCGGTGTTGCGCACCTCATAGGTGAAGGTGACGTCATCACCCACCGTGAGGATCGGACCGGTGGGGTTGTTGGCGTCGTCGCCATTGACGAACTTGATGATCTCGATGCCCGCACCCACCAGACCGGCGTCCAGGGTGAGGTTGGTTTCACCGGAGCCCACCGTCACGAACGGCGTCATGCCGTTGGTGGGATCGGCATCGGAATCGGTGGCGTCGTTGCCACCCTGATCGGGCACGGTGAAGGCGTGGTTGGGCGCCAGGTCGGAGAAGGTCACCTTGTAGGTGCCGGGCAGCAGGGTGTCGCCGTTGAACAGGTACTCCCCGTTGGCACCGGTGGTGGTCATGCGTTCCACCGGATTGCCGAACACATCGGTGCCGCTGAGGGTGACCGTGACGTCTTCCACACCGGGTTCACCCGGATCCTGGATGCCGTTGCCGTTCAGGTCCTTGAACACGAAGTCGCCGATGGCGGCAGGCTTGAGCAGGCCGGCATCGATGGTGGGGTTGAACTCGCCGGGGGCCAGGCTGACCACAGGGGCACGGCCGAAGTTGGGGCCGGGGTTTGGATCAGCGTCGCTGTCGGTGGCGTCGTTCGCTGGCGGGATCGCATTCGGCAGGGTGAAACTGACGAAGTCAGCCGGAAGGATGAACTCCACCTGGTAGTCCATGTTGGGCGCCAGGTCATCGAAGAGATAAAGACCCTGGGCGTTGGTCTGGGTGGTTTCAACGAACAGATCACCGAAGCCGTCACCATTGGTGTCTTTGTAGAGATTGACGGTGACATCACTGACGCCAGGTTCCCCGGCATCCTGTTCACCATCGGCATTGAGGTCGTCAAAGACGAAATCGCCCAGGCTGGCGGTCGGCAGACCGGTGATCGTGACCAGGTAGTCCTCCACTTCACCATCGCTGGCCAGGCCGGTGGGGTTCTGGGCAGCCGGATCACTGCTGAGCCGGAAGCGGGCGTAGGTGTCGCCAGCCACCGCATCAACGGGGGCATCAACCATGAACATGTTGCCGCCGTTGTTCACCGCCGCATCGGAGATGATCTGCTCACCGGGATCGTTGAAGTCGCCGTCGGCGTTGTAGTCGATCCAGGCATTGAGGCGGCCATCCACATTGGCCGAATCCTCCATCACATTGGCGAAGACCATGAAGGACTGGCCGGCCGTGATCGGGTTGATGAAGATGCCATCCTCATCGTCAACATTGGGGGGTACGGGGCCACCGAAGAGGAGGTTGGTATCGTCTCCCGTCGCCGCTCCATTGGGTTGGCCGTTGGGCTCACTGTCGACCGCAAAGCCCAGCTTGAGCAGAGGCGAACCCGTGGTCTGCCCGACGCTGATCAGATGGCGCGCACCGTCATTGCCGTCGGTGGTGCCGTAGCTGTCAGGTGCGTCGCCGTAATCGAAGGCCTGGTAGCCGAAATCCTGCACCAGGTTGTCCTCACCTGGGACCAGGGTCACCTCCGACATGCTGTTGTTGCCACCATCCGGATCAACCGTGTTGGTGTAGGTGATCGGCTGACCGCCCGTAGGAATGGTGGTGGTGTCAACGATGACCTTGTAATCACCGGCAGCCAAGTTGTCGAACAGGTAGATCCCCTGGGCATCGGTGACATCGAAGATGTCGGCCACACCATCACCGGTGATATCCAGACCCACCGTCACACCGGCCAGACCCTCACCGGCATCACGCATGCCATTGCTGTTCTTGTCGAAGAAGATCTCATCACCGATCGAGCCCAGCACCGGGCCTGCAATGGTGACCAGGTAGTCCTCCACTTCCCCGTCGTTGGCCAGGCCGGTGGGGTTCTGGGCGGCTGGATCGCTGCTGAGGCGGAAGCGGGCGTAGGTGGGTCCGGGTGTTGCGCCCACAGGGGCATCGATCATGAACATATTGCCGCCGTTGTTCACCGCCGCATCGGAGATGATCTGCTCACCGGGATCGTTGAAGTCGCCGTCGGCGTTGTAGTCGATCCAGGCATTCAGGCGGCCATCCACACCAGGGCCTTCCATGACACTGGCGAAGACCATGAAGGAATTGCCAGGGGTGATCGGATTGATGACAATCCCGTCCTCGTCGTTGAGGTTGTTGAGATTGTCTCCGTCAGCCCCGAGACTGGGGATCCCGTCCAGCTCCGTATCGATCAGCATGCCGAGCTTGAGCAGCGGCGCCGCTTCGGTCTGCCCGTTACTCAGGAGATGACGGGCACCATCTTCGTCTTCCGTGGTGCCATAGCTGTCGGGAGCGTCGCCGAAATCAAAGGCCTGGTAGCCAAAGTCCTGAAGGAGATTGACTTCACCCGGAGTAAGAACCTCCGACGACATGTTGTTGTTGTCGCCCTCTGGATCAACAGTATTGATATACCCTTCAGGAAGTGTAGTTGTGTCAACCATCACCCTGTATTCAATGCCGAGTCCGTTTTCAGGACCAGCCAGAAGGGGGCCGAAGAAGTAATATCCTGACTCTACTTGAGGCGTATCGGGGTTGTCGCCCGTCACAGTAGTGGCAACAACTTCAAAGATAGTGTCACCGTTGGTATCGGCCAACAGCTTGACGGTCACCCCCGCAATTCCTTCACCATCATTAGCAATCCCATCGTTATTACTATCAAAGAAGATTGTATCGCCAATCCCAGCCGTTTTGACCTGAACCAGAGTTTCCTGCAGCTGATTTCCTTCTGGATCGAGCAGAACACCGATGAAATCACCAGCCTTAGCTTGGAAGTCTTCCCCAAATACGATAGCGTCAGCAATGATCCGAGCAATATTAACTGGATTCGTGGTGCCGATGATAGCGCTGGGAACATTAGGATCTGTACCCGTAAGAGCCCAGATCGCTCTTTGCACATCACCAAAATTCAACAAGTAGGTCAGACCATCGGTCGGGCTAACATATTCATACTGAACCCCGACCAAGTCTGAAGTAAGTACATTATTAAAAATCCAATTTACCTGTTGCAATCCATCCAGGAAAACATCTCGGCCGGGGGGAGGATTCAGAATAGGCTGACTTCCTTCGGGGAGAATTCCAGAAGGTATTACTCCATAGCTAGAAAAGACATCAACGTTGTACGGTGTGCCTAAATCAATTGGCCTGTCACTGCGAATGCACCAGGCATCATATTCACCATTAAGGAGACCTCCTTCCGTTATGGTCGCATTAAAATAACTGGGCAGGCCAAAAAATGGCCCAAGGAAATCGCTACCTAAAACCTCTACGGCGGTTGCGGGCAAGAGGTTATTGAAGTCTTCGTAGTTTGTGGTCATTAGGTAGGCAGAGAATCAGAAGTACTCTATCGGATAGATAGTACAGCAAAAAGACGCTCCAGACGAACCAAGTAGGACATCTTCACAGCGCTATGCACACGAAGAATTGGGTTTCTGTGAAAAGAATGAATCCATAAAAACCAGTCATTCAAAGGGCTCTGGGGTCATCATCCGATTCATTTCAAAGCCAGCGTGAAAGGTTTTGATTCATTTACTCAGCATTCAATGCATAAACACTCATAGGCTCTTCAGGTGCTCCACGCAGCATCCGAGGCGGTTTCCGGGCTCCAGCCTGTGGCGGGAGGGTCCCAGGACTGCGGTATGCCTCCAGACGTTGGTGGCCCAGGTTCGCCAACAGGGCCGTGATCCGGTCAGGGAGCGGCGAAACGATCAGCGATCTGCGGGGATCAGCGCCAGGAAAGCTTGTAGTGACGGGATAGAAATTGCGTTGGCGGGGTGGCAGGGCAGCGGGACCGGGCCATGCACAGCCTCGTTCAGGCAGGTCAGCAGGTCAGGGCCGCTATTGAACGGAGTGTTCAGGGTCAAGTCCGCCCATCCATCACCTACCTGCTGGTGCTGGCTGGATGGATGACCTCAGAGAATCGCTGCCACACAGGCGCATCCCATCTCAAGCCCGATGACCCGGTTGAGGGCGTTGCAGACCCGTTGCTGCCAAAGCCGGGGAGGCGCTACGCCGCCAGGTTGCGGAAACGGGTGAACTGGGGTTCAAACAGCAACTTGGCGGTACCCACCGGTCCATTGCGGTGCTTGACCACGTTGACTTCGGTGATGCCCCTGTCAGCGGTGTCGGGGTTGTAATACTCGTCGCGGTAGATCATCAACACCAGGTCGGCGTCCTGCTCGATGGAGCCTGATTCGCGCAGATCGCTGAGCATGGGTCGCTTGTTGGTTCGCGCCTCCACACCACGGCTGAGCTGGGAGAGGGCCACCACCGGCACATTCAGTTCCCGGGCCATGCCCTTGAGGCCCCGGGTGATGCGGGAGAGCTCCTGCACCCGGTTGTCGGGGGTGGAACCCTCCATCAGTTGCAGGTAATCGATCACGATCAGGCCCAGCTCCCTGCCCTGCTCCGCCATCAGGCGACGACAGAGGGAACGCATCTCCAGCACGCCGGAATTGGGCTTGTCGTCGATGAACAGCGGCAACTGGCCCAGGGTGTTGATGCCCTGGCCCAGCAAGGGCCACTCCTCCTGCTGCAACCGACCGGTACGCAGCCTCCCACTTTCGATGCCCACCTCCATCGACAACAACCGGTAGGTGAGCTGCTCCTTGCTCATCTCCAGGCTGAACAGGCACACCGGCAGCTGATGCAACTGGGCCACGTTCTTGGCGATGTTGAGCACGATCGAGGTTTTGCCCATCGCCGGCCGGCCGGCCACGATGATCAGATCGCTTCTCTGCAGCCCCTGGGTGATGGCATCCAGATCGTAGAAGTTGACTGGGATGCCGGCCAGCGCCGTTCCCAGGGAGCGGCTTTCAATTTCATTGAAGGTGCTGGTGAGGATCTCAGCGGTGGGAGTGAGGCCCTTGCTGGGTTTTTCCTGGCTGATGGCAAAGATCTTCTGTTCCGCCTCATCAAGCACCAGATCCATCGGTTTGCTCTGGTCGAAGCCCAGGCGGATCACCTCGTTGCCGGAGCGGATCAACTGGCGACGCAGGTACTTGTCCATCACCAGCCTGGCCACCTGGTCGATGGAGGCGGTCGAGAGGGTGCGCTCCACCAGTTCGACCAGGCGGCCGCTGCCGCCCACCTTCTCCAGATGACCCGTATCCGCCAGCCAGGCGGCCATGGCGGTGAGGTCGGTGGGTTTGCCCTGGCTGTGGAGCATCAGGGCAGTGCGGTAAATCTCTCGATGGGCTCCCAGGTAGAAGGCTTCGGGCTGGAGAAGGTCGGCCACTCGCCCGATGGCGTCGGGGTCGAGCAGGATGCCACCGAGCACCGCCTCTTCCGCCTCCAGATTCTGGGGGGGCATGGACTCGGGGAGGTTCTCAAACCCCTCAACGCCTTGGTGGGACGCCTTGGCAGACATTCCCCCATAGGCCATTTCCGCCGATCGGGCCTGGCTGTGGGGATCGAACTGCTGATCGCTGCGCGCCAGGGGTTCAGGCTCGGCTCCGGACCGTTGCACGCTCACCATGGTGAGACTCGGCGCGATGGGATAGCAGCAAAAACCCCGAAACCGGTGGAGTCGGGGGGAAAGGGTTGGTACGTCAGTAGCTGACGACTTCGAGGTTGATTTCGGCGGTGACCTCGGGGTGCAGCTTCACATGCACCTTGTAGGAACCGGTGCGGTGGATGTCGGGAACGGTGATGTCGCGACGATCGAGATCCTTCTTGGTGGCGGCTTCAATGGCATCGGCCACGTCGCCGTTGGTGACCGTTCCGAACAGCACGTCATCGCCGCCGGTCTGCTTCTTGACCGTGAAGCGGCCGATGGTGGAGAGGGCCGTACGGAACTCTTCGGCTTGCTTGCGGAGAGCGGCCTGCCGGGCAGCCTCCTTGGCGCGGCGGTGCTCCACCTGGCGCAACACGGAAGCGGTGACGGGCACCGCTTTACCGCTGGGGACGAGGAAGTTGCGCGCATAGCCGGGGGCAACCTCGACCAGATCACCGTCCTTACCGAGGCTCAGAACGTCTTCGTTCAGGACGACTTGAACACGTTTGGCCATGGCTTGCTGGGGAACGCGGTGATCCGGTGGAGAGGTGATCCAGAAGTTTAGTTCAGGGTGGTGCCAGCATCAGCCGCTCGGGGCAGACGCACCTCGGTGGCGAGACCCAGGGCGCGCATCAGCCGGATGTGTTGCCAGGTGAGGTCGAACTCCTTGGCACCCCAGCCATGGCGGGCGGAATGGGGGAAGGCATGGTGGTTGTTGTGCCAACCCTCGCCGAAGGTCAGGGCTGCCACCCAGGGATTGTTGCGGGACTGATCGCCGCTCTCGTGGCTGGTGTAGCCCCAGAGGTGGGTGGCGGAATTGACCAGCCAGGTGAAGTGATACACCACCACCAGGCGCAGGGGGATGCCCCAGAGGACAAGGGACCAGCCGCCGACGCCGCTGACGCTGCCGATCCAGAACAGCAGCAGGGCGAGGGGGAGCTGCAGAGCCATGAACCAGGTGTTCAGCCAGCGGTAGTAGGGGTCGCGGACCAGATCCCCGGTGAGACGGGGAACCGCGGCCGTGGCAGGGATGGCTTCCAACATCCAGCCCATGTGGCTCCACCAGAACCCCTTGTTGCTGTCGTGATGATCAGCATCCGTATCGGAAAATTTGTGGTGGTGGCGGTGCAGGCCCACCCAGTCAATGGGGCCATGCTGACAACTGAGGGCGCCGCAGGTGGCGAAGAAGCGCTCCAACCACTGGGGCACCTGGAAGGAGCGGTGGCAGAGCAGGCGGTGATACCCGATCGTGACGCCGAAGCAGGCGGTGACCCAGTAGAGAACCGCAAAGGCTCCGAACGCCTGCCAGCTCCAGAAGCGAGGCAGCAGGGCCACGATGGCCAGCAGATGGATCACCGCCATGTAGCCGATCACCACCCACTGCCTGCCGGACTGGCGGGCGGGGGTGGGCTCGCCTCGCCGGGGCTGGTGCAGGGCGTCGGCCCGCCGATGGTTGTCGTCGCCACCGCTGATGGTTGCGACCCTCCTGGTGTGCCGCGCCGGGGCGCTGCGGGAGAGGACGGAAGCGGTCATGGAGGTCCTGTTTCGGTATCGGAAGTTATCATAGTAGCAATACGGATCCCGATCAAGTGGGTTATCGAGATGAACTCTCATCGGGCCGGGTCGCCTTCGCCCATCTGATCCGGGTCTGGCACTCCCGCAATGGCTGGTCCCACCGGATCCTGCCGGGCCTGGCCGATGCCCTCGACCTGGGGCGTGTCCACAACTCCCAGCTTTCGATGCTCCGCAACGGCAAACTTGCCTCGCCAGGGCCTGAGGTCTTCCTCGCCCTGGGGTCGATCAACCTGTGGCTGGCGGAGAAGGCCCCCAGCGGCAAACTCGAACCAACCGTGGCGGAACGGCTTCTGGCCGGCCACCCCGAATTGTTTGAGGCCCTGTTGGATTCCGCCCTGCCGGTCCGCCATGACGACGGCCGGGTGCTGGGTATCGGGGACCTGCTGGAAATCTTCGTGGGGCAACGGCCGCCACCGAAGGCTTTTGACCTTCGCATCGCCACCGAAGAGGCTGCCCCGCTGAGCGGAGCCCTGGCCAGCCTGCTGACCGCTGGTCGCAGCTGGCGGCAGTGCCGCGACCAGTTGATGGCCGCCTATCCCGCGGACAAACGGCAACGGCGGGAGCGCTTTGCTGAGGTGATGGCGGGCCAGATGGATTATTCCGCCGCCGAGCTGGATTTCGAGCTGCCGGATCTGCGCCGTACTCTCGCCGCTCTCGGGGTGGCCGGGGAGGATGAGCTCAGCGCCGATCAGTTCCTGGCCTTGCTGCGGCAGCGGGCCCAGCGTCCATCTGTGGACAGCGGCCGGCCGGAGGGCCAGGACCTGGCGGCGGCCATTCGACGTGAACTTGGTGGCAGGCCGGGCGGATAGGGACCACCGCGACGTTCAGGAGAGGCGGGCGACCCGCACGCGGCGGGCCCATCCCAGGGCTCGCAGCAGGCGGATGTGCTGCCAGGTGAGGTCCAGTTCGAACCAGCGCAGACCATGGCGGGCACTGGAGGGGTGGGCGTGGTGATTGTTGTGCCATCCCTCCCCGAAAGAGAGCACGGCCACCCACCAGCAATTGGCGGAACGGTCGGGACAATCGAAGTTGCGATAGCCGAAGGCATGGGTGGCGGAATTGACCAACCAGGTGACGTGATACACGAGCACGAGCCGCAGGGGGACCCCCCAGAGCACCAGTCCCAGGCCCCCACCATGGACCCCGGCCCACTGGCCATAGAAGTAAAGCGCTGCCCCCAACGGCAACTGCAGCAGCAGGAACCAACGATCCAACCAGCGATAGAGGGGATCCCTTTCCATGTCTCCTGTGAAGCGGTGAATCTCCCTCAGGGCTGGAATCTCATGCAGCATCCATTCGCTGTGGGCCCACCACAGGCCCCTGGCGGCGTCGTGGTGGTCGTTGGGCTGGTCGGAGAAGAGATGATGGTGGCGGTGCAGGCCCACCCATTCGATCGGTCCGCTCTGGCAGGCCAGCGATCCCATCAGCACCAGGGTTCGCTCCAGCCAGCGGGGGGCCTCGAAGGCGCGATGGGCCACCAGCCGGTGCAGGCCAAGAGTGACCCCCAGAACGGTGGTCCAGTACAGAACCGCCAGGACGATCACCCCCTCAAGGCTCCAGAAGCGCGGCAACAGGGCCGCCACGGCTCCCCCATGCAGGGCCACCATGAAGGAGGTGCTGCCGAGTTTCCATTTGCGCTGTCGCGGGGGAAGGGGCAAGCGCACCATCGTCATTCCCTCCCGCAGGGCAGCGGCACGCCGTTCAGTGATTCCCGCATCCGCTCCGCCACGGGTCGGTGGCCGGTGCCGTGCAACCCCGGCTGGCGCTGTGGGGACAGGGGTTGGGTCAGACAATCAACACTCCGGATTGGGCAGAGGCCTCGGTGGGGCCCGCAGGGGGGGAGGCCCCGGCTTCCAAGCCCGCTGCCGAAGCTGACATTGCAATCTAGACAGAGCACTCGGTCGGCCGGATTCGCCCGGGGATGATCGATCAGCCCATGCCCCTTCCACCCCCTTCAACTGCCTCGCGGCCCTCCTGGGCCCGCGAGAAGGTGGCGGCGGCCGAACGGCGCATGGCCCCCATGGCCGCCGCCCGCACCGCCGCCGTGCGGCCCGTTCTGGAGCGGGTCCTTGATGCCTTCGCCGCGGAGCGCCTGGGGACCCAGCACTTCGCCTCGGTGAGTGGCTACGGCCACGGCGACCAGGGCCGTGGGGTTCTGGATCGGGTCTTCGCCAGGGTGTTGCAGGCCGAGGCCGCCGCCGTGCGGTTGCAATTCACCAGTGGCACCCATGCGATTGCGGCGGCCCTGTTCGGCGTGTTGCGTCCCGGTGACCGGCTGCTGGCCCTGACCGGCCGCCCCTACGACACCCTCGAGCAGGTGATCGGGCTGCGGGGCAGCGGCATGGGTTCCCTGGCCGATTTCGGCGTGACTTACGCGGAGTTGCCGCTCAACCCCCAGGGGCTGGTGGATGAGGTGGCTCTGGAGCAGGCGCTGGAGACGAGGACCCGGATGGTCCTGTTGCAGCGAAGCCGCGGTTACAGCTGGCGGCCGTCCCTGCCGGTGGCCGACATCGGCCGGATCTGCGGCCGTGTCAAGGCCCTGCAGCCGGACTGCGTCTGTTTTGTGGACAATTGCTACGGAGAACTGGTCGAAGCGCAGGAGCCCACTGCGGTGGGAGCCGATCTGGTGGCAGGGTCGCTGATCAAGAACCTGGGGGGCACGATCGCCCCCACGGGGGGGTACGTGGCAGGCCGCCGTGACCTGGTGGAAATGGCCTGTTGCCGGCTGACGGCGCCCGGGATCGGCAGCGACGGCGGGACGGGCTTCGATCTTCACCGGCTGCTCTTCCAGGGCCTCTTCCTGGCACCCCAGATGGTCGCCGAGGCTCTGATCGGCGCCGACCTGGTGGCGGCGGTGTTCGAGGACCTGGGGTATGAGGTCGATCCGTCGCCCGGCGCCAGCCGGTCCGACGGGATCCAGGCGGTGCGCCTCGGTGACGCCGAGACCCTTCAAACGGTCTGCCGGGCCTTTCAGTCCGCCTCGCCGGTGGGCGCCTACCTGGATCCCGTGCCGGCACCGATGCCCGGCTACGCCAGCCGGCTGGTGATGGCGGGTGGCACCTTCATCGATGGCAGCACAAGCGAATTCTCCGCCGACGGCCCGCTTCGGGAGCCCTATGTTCTGTACGTCCAGGGTGGAACGCACCACGCCCATGTGGCGCTGGCGCTGGAGAGAGCCCTGACGGCCCTGGGCGGAGGTGCAGCGCATGGAAGGGTTGGCTCTCAGACAGACTGAACAGGACGACTGCCCTGGCCATGGCCCTGACTTTTCCCGACGACTGCCGCTACTCCGACAGCCATGAGTACGCCCGCCTGGAGGGCGAGCACGCCCGGATCGGCATCTCGGCCTTCGCCGTCGACCAGCTGGGGGACATCGTGTTCGTGGAACTGCCCGAGCTGGGGGATCGGGTGGAGCGGGGCGAACGGTTCGGCAGTGTGGAATCGGTGAAGGCGGTGGAAGAACTGGTTTCACCGATCGGTGGAGTGGTGGAAGTGCGCAATGAATCGGTACTGGCCAATCCGGAGGAACTCCAGAACGACCCCTACGGAGAGGGCTGGCTGCTGGTGATTGCTCCGAGCGATCCAGCCCAGCTGGATGACTTGATGGATGCTGAGGTCTACCGCGCCAAAGTGGAAGGGAGCTGACAGAACCAGACGGCGGCGGCCCAGGCCGCCGTGATGGGTCGGTCGATGGTCAGGGATTGTTCCTTAAGATCCCGGAATACTGTTTCTTATTGCTGTGAACGATTCGTTTCTTGGCCGGCACCTGGGGCCCGGTGACGGCGATCAGAAGCGAATGTTGCAGGAACTTGGCGTCGCATCCCTGGAGGATCTCGCCAGGGAGGTGGTGCCATCCGACATCCTGCTGCCGCCGGAAGCCGCAGCCGAGGGATTGCCGACGGCCTGCTCGGAGGCCCGGGCCCTGGCTGAGCTCGCCGAAATTGCCAGCACCAACGACGTCAAACGCAGCCTGATCGGACTGGGGTACTACGGCACGGCCACGCCGGCGCTGATCCAGCGACACGTGCTGGAGAACCCCTGCTGGTACACCGCCTACACCCCCTACCAAGCCGAAATCGCCCAGGGACGGCTGGAGGCCCTGCTCAATTTTCAGACCCTGGTGAGTGAGCTCACCGGCCTGCCCATCGCCAACGCTTCCCTGCTCGACGAGGGAACCGCAGCGGCCGAAGCCATGACGATGGCCCTTGGGGTCTCCCGCCGCAAGGGGGCCCATCGTTTTCTGGTGGACCGGGCCCTGTTCCCCCAGACCCTGGCGGTGTTGAAGACGAGGGCCGAACCGTTGGGTATCGAGCTGGAACTCGTGGATGCCGAAGGCTGGTCCGGACGGCTGTCGGCCGGGGAGAACGGGGAAAACCCACCGACCGACGTGTTCGGATTGTTCCTGCAGCTCCCCGGACTGGCGGGGAGGTTGTGGGATCCTTCCCCCCTGCTGGCGGCAGCCAGGCAGGCCGGCTGGATCACCACCGTGGCAGTGGATCCGCTCGCCCAGGTATTGATGGCGCCTGTGGGCCAACTCGGCGCCGACATTGCCGTGGGCAGCCTGCAGCGCTATGGAGTTCCGATGGGTTTCGGCGGACCCCACGCCGCTTTTTTCGCCACCACAGAGGCCTTCAAGCGCCAGATACCGGGGCGGCTGGTGGGACAGTCCCGCGACTGCGAGGGCAATCCAGCCCTGCGGCTTGCCCTCCAGACCCGCGAGCAACACATCCGCCGCGACAAGGCCACCAGCAACATCTGCACCGCCCAGGTGCTGTTGGCCGTGATGGCCAGCTTTTACGCTGTGCATCACGGCCCTGATGGGCTGGACGCTCTCGCCCGCCGCATCCTGGCGCTTCGGCAGGCTCTGGCAGCCGGTCTTGCGGCCATGGGGCTGGCACCGGCTGGGGGGCCGGGTTTTGACACCCTGCTGCTGCGAACGCCCCAGACCAGGGAGCTGGTGGTGCGGGCCCGGGCGGCTGGATTCAACCTGCGTCATGGCCTGGACGGCCGCGGTGAGGACGGATTCCTGGCGATCAGCCTGGATGAAATCAGCGATGGTCCTGAGCTGGAGCGGCTGCTCGGGGCCCTGGCGCCGGATCCCCACAGCGCCGAGCGGGCGATCAGCGCCCTGGCCAAAAGCCTGGCCAGCGAGCTGAACCTGGCTGCGGAATGGGCGGCGCTGCCCCGGCGAACCAAGCCCTGGCTGCGCCAACCTGCGTTCCACCTCTATCGAAGTGAAACGGAACTGCTCCGCTACATCCAGAGGCTGGCCAGCCGGGATCTCTCCCTTGTGCACGGCATGATCCCCCTGGGGAGCTGCACCATGAAGCTCAATGCCGCCGCCGAACTGGCACCGGTGAGCTGGCCGGCCTTTTGTCAGCTCCACCCCTTCGCCCCAGCGGAGCAGACGGCGGGCTACCAGCGCCTGGCGGACGACCTTGAGGCCTGGCTTGGAGCAATCACCGGTTTTGCCGGGGTGTCGCTGCAGCCCAATGCGGGTTCCCAGGGGGAATACGCCGGACTGATGGTGATCCGAGCCTGGCATCAGAGCCGCGGGGAGGGCCACCGGCGTGTGTGCCTGATCCCCACCAGTGCCCATGGCACCAACCCCGCCAGTGCGGTGATGGCGGGTATGCAGGTGGTGGCGGTGGCCTGTGACGAAGCGGGCAATGTGGATCTGAAGGATCTGGAAGCGAAGGCCCGGGCCCATGCCACGGACCTGGCGGCCCTGATGGTCACCTATCCCTCCACCCACGGGGTCTTCGAGACGGCCATCCGGCGGATCTGCCAGCTGGTCCATGACCACGGCGGCCAGGTGTATCTGGACGGAGCCAATCTCAACGCCCAGGTGGGGCTCTGCAAGCCCGGTCTCTATGGCGCTGATGTCTGCCACCTCAATCTCCATAAGACCTTCTGCATTCCCCATGGCGGCGGCGGCCCCGGTGTGGGACCGATCGGGGTGGCGGCCCATCTGGTGCCCTTCCTCCCGGGCCATCCTTTGTGGGCCGTGGCCGGGGGGAAACCGGAACCCACGGCCATCGGCGCGGTGTCGGCGGCTCCTTGGGGCAGCGCAGGCATCCTGCCGATCAGCTGGATGTACATCCGCATGATGGGCGGCCCGGGGCTTCGGCAGGCAAGTCAGGTCGCTTTACTGGCCGCGAACCTGATGGCTGAACGGCTGGATCCCTATTTCCCTGTGCTGTATCGGGGCGCTGGGGGAAGGGTGGCCCATGAATGCATCCTCGATCTGCGGCCCCTCAAACGCAGTTGTGGCCTGGAGGTGGAGGATCTGGCCAAACGCCTGATGGACTATGGATTCCACGCTCCCACGGTCAGCTGGCCTGTGGCAGGCACGGTGATGGTGGAGCCCACGGAAAGTGAATCCCTCGCTGAAATCGATCGCTTCTGCGCGGCGATGGTCGGCATACGCGAAGAGGCGGCAGCGATCGAATCCGGAGAAGCTGATCCTCTCGACAATCCCCTGAAGCGGGCACCCCACACCCTGGCAACGGTTACCAGTGATCAATGGGAACGGCCCTACACCCGTCGCCTGGCCGCTTTTCCGGCGGGAGCCGACCAGCAGACTCAAAAGTTCTGGCCCGCGGTTGCCCGGATCGACAACGCTTACGGCGACAGGAACCTTATCTGCACCTGTCCCTCGGTGGAGGAGGTGGCCGGGTCAAGCCCAATGGTGGAACCGGTGGAGCAACTGGCAGTGTCCCAACTGGCTGCCTGAGCCGTGCGGTGGCTGGCCAACCGGTTCCCGATGGTGCATCATTGCGCAACTTGTCCCGTTTTTCTTGGGATAGGCATTGATCAGCCATTCATTCACCCGGGGACCATGAAAGGCAAAGGAAACGATGCGGACAGCCGGGGCGAACAACCCGCTCAGAAGAGTCTGCGCAGTGAAGGAACGAATGTGGTTCGCGTGCCCTTTGGTGTGCGGCAAGCCCGACGTTCCCGCCCGGAGCGCAAAAACACCTGGGCCACCTTGGTGCTGCCGTTCCAGGCGGGTGGCGGCGGGCAGCCCACGCCTCCCCATGCGGCCTGAATCCGATCGCTCCCCTGCAGGAGGCAGCGACTCCAGGCAAAGCATCCATCGCTATCCGATGGCAGCCCTGATCCGCTTCACCCTGGTGGGCCTTTACCTGGCTCTGGTGCTGCCCCTGCCCTTGCTCGCACCGCCGGCGTTGCGCCTCACCATGCTGGCGGCGGTTCCCTTCGGATTGCTCCTGGTGGTGGCAGCCACCAGTGAAATGGTGGAGATCACCAGCCTCGAGATCCGGGTGGGCCATCCAGGTTGGTGCGCCTGGTTGTTGCGTCGGGGATGGACCCTGGCCTGGACCCGGGTGGAGGGATTGACCCCTCTCCCCACCAGTCAGGGGGGCAGGGTGTATTACGTGCGCAGCAATGGCGAGGGCAGCACTGGATCGAGCCCGCAGCGCCAGGTTCGACAGGCATACCTGCTTCCCCAGAGGGTGGACCGCTTCGAGGATTTTCTGACCCGTTTCTCCAGTTACAGCGGCGTCGACACCAGCAGCGTCGTGCGTCTTACCCCACCATGGACCTATCGATTGCTGGCCCTGCTGACGGGTGTGTTGCTCGGCGGAGAGTTGCTCTTCCTGGCACTGAATCAAACAGCTGCCGCTCCGATCAGCTGATCCGGTTGCCCGTGGAGGGGGTGGCCAGGGCAGGATTGGCCGTGGAGCTGCCGACGAGCCCATCACTTTCGGGAAGGGTATCGAGACTGAATCGATAGCCCTGCTGCCGCATCGTCTCAATGCCACCACCTTCGCCAAGGCCGGCCTGCTCGAGCTTGCGGCGCAAGGTGAGCACCTGGGTATCAACCGAACGGGGCCCACCACTGAAGGGGGGCCAGGCCATACGCAGGAGTTCCTGGCGGCTCCGGACCACACCGGGGGGCATCAACAGAGCACAGAGGAGGGCGAATTCTCGCGGGCTCAGCTCGACCGGTTGGTCCCGCAGCATCACCTGACGCAGCAACAGATGAACTTCGAGCGGTCCGACACAGACCCGCTCCTGAAGACCAGTGGCGCTGCGCCGCAACAGGGTGCGACAACGGGCGGCGAGTTCCTCAAGACCGAATGGCTTGCGAAGAACGTCGTCTGCGCCCCCATCAAGGAGGGCAACGAGCGGTTCTGATCCCGAGCGGGCGGTCAGCACCATCACCTGACAGTGAAGTTGGGCCGCCAGACGGAGGGCGGAGGTCTCCTCCAGCAGTTCGGAGCTGACCAGCAGGTCAGGAGACTGCTCATGACAGATCTCAAGGGCTTCCCTGGCGGACGCTACGGCGGCAGTCAGATGGCCATCCTGACGCAGGCGCTGGGCGAGGACCGTGCGAAGGGTCGCATGGGGATCAACGATCAGAACCCGCTTCGGATGGCCGACGGTGTTATTCACCTGGGGGTGGGCCATCGGGATCGAAGGGGCTGGATCAAATCGCCTGGAAAGGCTCTCTGTGCTTGAAGCGTGATCGATTGATCCTGGCGGACACTGGGATCAGGCGATCTGATGGCAGCAGGGGAGCGCAAACTCACAAACGTGTGTCCCAATCCTAACGAGATATGGACCAGCCACCTCCTGAATCGCGAAGCCTTGTCAACTGTCATAGTCGGCGGGAAGAAACTTGCATTCCTGTGGGGAAGGCGGGACGGCGGGTTGTCAAAACTGGCAGAATGGGGTCATGGGTCAGCTCCCCTCATGACCGCGCTTCAACATCCCGACGCCATCCGTCATTTTCAATCGCTCTGCGATGCCTGTCAGGACCTCGCCCACAGGCACCACGGACCCTCAGAGTTGCGGCTGTATGCCGATGGTTACCTGCATGCACTTCGCCGCACAGCTGTTCTTGACCTTCAATCCCAACATCGGCTGGAAGAGCTGATCGATCGCTGGATCCTGGATCCCTCCAGCTTCGTTGGGGCTGATGGTGATCCCAGAACTCTCTACGAAAATGGCCGCAACTGATCCGTTGTGAGCCGATCAGATTCGGCTTGGACAGTGGCTGCATGGGTGGCCCCATGGAGCGAAATCAGCACGACTCCCCATCCATGAAGCCCAGCAACGCTCAGGAGGCCAGTTGGACGGCCAGCTTCTCACGTAGCTCGCCACTGTTGTACATCTCGATCAGGATGTCGGAACCGCCGAGAAATTCACCTTTGACATACACCTGCGGGATGGTGGGCCAATCGGAATACTCCTTGATCCCCTGACGTATCTCCTGATCGGAGAGGACATCGAAGGTTTCGAATGGGATCCCAAGGGAATGGAGGATCTGTACCACGTTGTTGGAAAAACCACACTGGGGCATCAACTTGTTGCCCTTCATGAACACGAAGACCGACGTGGTGCCGATCAGATCCTCGATGCGTTTCCGGGTGCTGGCTTCCATGGGGAGATGAAGTGGGGTGAAATCAGGAGGGGATGGAGGTCTGCAGGGCAAGGGCATGAATGGCCTCACTGGCCAATTCACTGCGAAGAGCTCCGTAGACCATTTGGTGCTGACGCACCCGACTGAGACCGGCGAAGGCGCCGGAGACCACCTTCACCTGAAGATGGTCCCCGCCACCGGTGAGGTCTTCCACCTCAACGGCCGCGTCGGGCAGGGCTCGACAGATGGCGTCTTTGACCTGGTCCGGCAGCACCATGGAATTCGTCGGTCGATGGAGTGAATCTAGGCAGGGTCCAGCCATGATGGCTGAGGGCAGGAAGCCCGTGGTCAAGCAGCCCGTGGGCGGGCCGAAAACGGGGCGGGGCTTCAGCTCCCGGAGGAATCACCGGGAGCTGTATAGGGAATGGTGACGAACCCCAGTTCGATCAATTGCTGGTATGCCTTGCGGCCGGATTCGTTGGCCGGTGTCATGGTCCGCACCACCTCCACCAGCAGTGGAACGGCCACCTCCGGTTGGTTCTGACGTCGGAACAGGGCGGCCAGGCGGAGGTTGGTTTCGGTCAACAAGTTGAGGGCCTGCCGTCCCTTGTCATCCATTTCCCGGGGGATACGGGCATCGAGGCCTCGGAAGGCGCCGCTGAGATCGCGGTAAAAGGAGATCAACCGGCGGCTGGCATCCCGGGCCTGGTCATAGAGCCGGCGGGCCTCCACCAGATCGCCGCTGGCGGCGGCCGCATCGCCGCGGGCCAGGAGCGTCTCGATCGTGGCGAGGTTGAACGCCGATCCGGGGGAATCCAGGACAGGGGCAGGCTCCTCCTGGGCGTGAGCGGTGGGAGGGGTCAGCGAACCGGCCAGACCGCAGAGCAGACAACCAACTGCCAGGCTGCGGGCCAGGTTCGTCGCGTAGGCAATGACCAAACCTGGTCGGGGATAGGGCCTGGTCACGTGGATCGGCAAAAATCCATCGAACTCTACGGGGAGTCGATTGGCCGTCCGATCGCGGCGCGGGCCGCTTGCTCGGCCGACCTCATGGCGACCGCCAGGGTGCCGGTGAAGGACCGCGCCGCCTCCCGACCCTGCCCCCTGGCGTGGAGAGGCTTGCCGAAGCTGATCGCCGCCCTGTCTCCGGGCCTGGGACAGGGGTGGCCATAGGCGATGCCCACCGGCACCACCGGCACCGTGGCCCCCTGGTTGGAAAACAGCAGCGCCAGCCGGGCCATGCCCTGCTGGAGCCGGATCTCACCGTCCTCCTGGCGGATCCTTCCTTCGGGAAACATCACCAGTTGCTGCCCGTGGGCGAGCAGGTCGACCGCGTAGCGAAGACTGGCCAGGCTGGGTCTGCCCTGGTTCACGGGAAAACAGCCGAGGCGATCCAGAAACCAACCCTGCAGACCCCGCATCTCGTCCACCGTGACCATGAAGCGGCAGTCACGGCCGGTGACGCGACGGCCCGCTCCGTAGGGGAGCATCAGGGCATCCCAGCGGGAGCGATGGGTGGGAGCCAGCAGCAAGGGGCCGCTGCGGGTCAGGTTCTCCCGCCCCAGGACCCGGATGCGGCTGAAAAACGCCGGCAGGGCAATGTCTTCCGTGGCGAGAATGGCCAGTGGTGACAGCCAGGGGCTGATGCCACCGCAGACCGAGCGCTCGCGCTCACTGATCGCCATCGCCGTTTCGGATTTGTGGACGTAGGACGAAATGGTCGCCAGCACCTCTGCACCGAACCGTTAAGGCCTCGCAAGCTAAAAGGGGATTTCTGGATTCGCCCCGGGATGGCGTGCAGTTGCCCGTGCGCCCATCCCCCTGGCACACCGGCTCGATAACGTTCATTCGCAACGTTTCTCCACATGGCCAGCCTCGGGGTCAACATCGATCACATCGCCCAGGTGCGGCAGGCACGCCGCACGGTGGAGCCCGATCCGGTGACCCATGCCCTGCTGGCGGAGTTGGGTGGAGCCGATGGCATCACCGTTCATCTGCGGGAGGACCGGCGTCACATTCAGGATCGCGACGTGGAGCTGTTGCGGCATACGGTCCGCACCCGGCTCAACCTGGAGATGGCGGCCACCCCGGCCATGGAGACCATCGCCATGCGCATACGGCCGGACATGGTCACCCTGGTGCCGGAACGGCGTGAGGAGATCACCACCGAAGGGGGCCTCGACGTGGCCGCCCAGGAAGGAGTCCTGGGGGCGATGGTGCAGCGGCTGCAGGAGTCGGGGATCGCCGTCAGCCTGTTCGTCGACCCCGTCGGCGCCCAGCTGGACGCTTCCGCATCCACTGGTGCCCGCTGGGTGGAACTGCATACCGGTCGGTACGCTGATGCCGGCTTCGATGAGCGCCACAGTCAGCTGGGGCGGCTGGAGGAGGCCACCACCACCGCCCGGAGCCTGGGACTGCGGGTGAACGCCGGCCACGGCCTCACCTATTCCAATGTGGAGCCGGTGGCGGCGATCGTGGGGATGGAGGAGCTGAACATCGGCCACACGATCGTGGCCCGAGCCATCGCGGTGGGCCTGAAGGAGGCGGTCCGTGAGATGCGGGCTCTGGTTCAGAATCCACGCCGCGATCCCCTGTTCGGCCAGCCCAAATCATGACGACATACCACTTCGTGGCCGCCAGCGAGAACTTCCTCACCAAAGAGGAGCCCCTGGAGGAAGTGCTGCGGGAACGGGTGGAGAACTACGCCGCGAAGGACAAGCCGATCGATTTCTGGCTGGTGCGCCGTCCTGCATTTCTGGAAACACCCGAACTGGCCTCCATTGCCTCTGCGGTGCCTCGGCCCGCAGCCTCCGTGGTCTCCACCGATGAAAAGTTCATCACCTTCATGAAACTTCGGTTGGAATTCGTGGCCCGCGGCAGCTTCGAGGCCCCGAGCGCTTCGATCCCCGATCCGCTGGCCAGCGTGGGGTAGGGCGGAGCTGGCTCGGCCCTCTTTCAACGCACCTGGACCCCCTTCCAGAAGGCCACCCTGCCCTTGATCTCAGCGGCGGCCTGCTTGGGTTCGGGATAGAACCAGGCGGCATTGGCATTCACCTTGCCGTCCACCACCACGTCGTAATAATGGGCCTCTCCTTTCCAACCGCAGACGGTGCGGTGGGAAGAGGGCTTGAAGCAGGCCGATTGCAGTGATTCGGCGGGGAAATAGGCGTTCCCTTCCACTTTGACGATGTCGTCGCTGCTGGCGATCTCGGTGCCGTTCCAGGTGGCCTGCATGGTGGGGTGGGTGCATGGATGGTGGGTTGATCATGGCGCGGCTGGAGCCGATCCCTGGAAACGGAGATGGAGGAGGCGCCACGACTGCCATCATCGATTGATGGCTTCAGAACTCCCCCGTTCCTCCCCATCCCTCACCCACCTCAACCGCTCCGGCCAGGTGCACATGGTGGAGGTGGGGGATCGCCCCGCCACCGACCGGACGGCGGTGGCGGAAGGTTTCATCCGAATGCGCCCCGAGGTGTTGACACTGGTGGTGGAGGGCCGGGCCGCCAAAGGGGATGTGCTGGCGGTGGCGCGGGTGGCTGCGATCCAGGCGGCTAAACGCACCTGGGAGCTGATCCCGCTCTGCCACCCGATCGCCCTGACCGGGCTCGAGGTGGCCATCGAGGCGGACCCAGGCAGCTCCGGGCTGCGCATTGAGGTCCGTGCCCGCACCACCGCCCCCACCGGGGTGGAGATGGAGGCCCTCACTGCCGTGCAGGTGGGCCTGCTCACCCTCTACGACATGCTGAAATCGGCCGATCCGGCCATGACCATCGGCCCGGTGCGGCTGCTGCGCAAGCAAGGAGGGCGCACCGGGCCCTGGCACCGTTCTGCCGCTGATCCTCCGGCCGGTGGTGGCACGGATGGCTGAACCGTTTCCCCCGGAAGGTCTGCCCCTGGAGCAGGCCCGCTGCCTGGTGCTGGAGGCCATCCAGCTGATCCAGGCCACCGAGCGCCTGCCCCTGGCGGCGAGTCTGGGCCGGGTCTGCGCCGAATCGATCCGGTCCCCGGCAAACGTGCCGGGGTTTCGCGCCTCGATCATGGATGGCTATGCCATTACCGATCAGCAGCCCCCCGAGCCTGGGAGCGACTGGAGCCTGGTGGGCCGATCGGCGCCCGGTGCCCCCTACGACCCGGTGCTGGCGCATGGTGAAGCGATCCGGATCCTCACCGGAGCCCCCCTGCCCAAAGGCGCCCACAGGGTGCTGCCCCAGGAATTGGTAGCTCGCCAACCAACCGTTGCCGGAGCCGGTGATCGCATCCTTCTGCAGCGGCCTGCCGGCTCCAGCGCCTGGATCCGCTCTCCCGAGGAAGAGGCGGCGCTGGGGGAGGAACTGGTGCCGGCGGGGTTCCGTTTGGGGCCCGCCGCGCTGGGACGGCTGGCCAGTTGCGGTGTGGCTGAGGTGACGCTGCGCTGCCGGCCGCGCATCGGCCTGTTGATCAGCGGGGATGAGCTGGTTCCCTGCGGCACCGCCCGGGGGCCCGGGCAGATCTGGGAGAGCAACGGCACCTTGCTGGAGACGCTGCTGGAGCGGCTGGGCCACCCGGTGTCCGAGCGGCGGGTGGTGGGCGACCAACCCGATTCCCTGCGGGCGGCGCTGGAGCAGTTGGCGGCAAAAAACGATGTGGTGGTGAGCACCGGGGGGGTATCGGCCGGGGACAGCGACTGGATACGACCCCTGCTGGCGGCCATGGGCCGCGTCAGCTTCTGGAAGTTGTTCCTCAAGCCAGGTCGCCCCTTCGCCTTCGGAGAACTGGGGGGCCGCCCCTTTTTCGGCTTGCCGGGCAATCCGGTGGCCGCTGCCCTCACGGCGTTGCAATTGCTCTGGCCGGCTCTGCAGGCCATGGAAGGCTCGGAACCTCAGCTGCTGCCCAGGCTGCTGGTGCAACTGGGGGGACCGATTCAACGGCGTGCGGGGCGGCCCGAACTGGCCCGGGCCCGGCTCACGGTGGCTGGGGATGGATCCCTCCATGCCCAGGTGGAAGGCAGCCAGGCCTCCTCACGGATCGGTTCGCTGCAGGGAGCGGATCTGTTGCTGGAGATCCCCGCCGAGCAGGGAGACCTGGCGGCGGGCAGTGAACTGTGGGCCCAGTTGCTGCGGCTGCCCCTCCTCTGAGGCTCATCTCCGCAGCGCCTGGGGAAGGGGCGGCCCGGCTCAGAGACCGCGCCGATCCAGGGCATCCGACAGCCGGGTGGCCGCGGAAGCCAGCATGGCCTGGGGATCGGGGGCGGCTTCCACCGCCTCTTCCTTGCGTTTTGACGCTTCGATCGCCCGCACGATCATGAAGACCACGAAGGCGATCACCAGGAAATTGATCAGTGCAACGATCACTGCTCCGGCCGGCCAGGCGTTGATCGAATCCACATTGGCGGCCTTGAGGGCAGGCTCGAGGGCAGAGGTCATCACCAGGCTGACCACGGCGTCGACCACTTTTCCGAAAGCACCACCGATCACGACGGCCACGGCCAGATCGACCACATTGCCTTTGTTAATGAAGTCTTTGAAATCAGTGAATAAAGAAGGTGCGCGACGATTTGCCATGGATTTATCAAGTAAGCGAAAGCACCTTACCTGATGAACGTTCGAGCTGGACATTAAACAAACTTGTCATCAACTAGCTGCGTATCAAACTTTCCATGCCCCACCAAACTTTCCATGCCCCACTTTGTTGTGAAGGGCTGCACGCTGTGGATCTGGATCTGGAATTGACTCTACAGCTTCGATGCGTTGGATGTAGTCAGTCGGTAGAGATAGTTCTGTTGCGCCTTGCAGGACGTAGTTCTTGTACCAGTCGAATGGTTTGAGATTGGGGCAGATCAGCAGGGCGGAATAGATCATTGCTTTGCATGGGCCAGCAGCTGTAGTGACCTCAACATGCCGAATCTGATAGCCGATGCCGATGTGCTCTGCCTGGTCGAGACTGGGCCGATCACAGGCATCAATCCTGAACACTGCCCCCCAGAGAATGTCTTCCTGGTTCCCGGTATGAAGCCCATCACATTTACCGGATCCGTCAAGTCCACGCTTATGCCATTGCAGGCGATGGCCCTTGAGCCAGCCGATGGTCAGGAACCGGGCAGAGGGAGCACGGCATCGCAATCGATCCATTGACATATTGGATCCGTAGGCAAAAACATCAAACCAGTTGGAAGCCATGAACGTTTCCTGGTGAACCGCATTTCCTGGTGAACCTGATGTCCTGATCAACCGCCAAGTATCAGAGGCTGAACAGATGGGGACTCTCGTACCACAAGATCCGTGGGGAGAAGCGGCTGGTCAATCCATTGCGGGCACTGGGTGGTAGTGGTTCCTGATGACAGCCACCCAGACCTCCTTCCTCTGTTGCTTCCTTCCATGATCATGGTCCTGCTCGCCTATGTCGGCGGCATGCTGACAATTCTGAGTCCGTGCATCCTGCCCGTGCTCCCCTTCCTGTTCGCGCGTGTAGGCCCGAGGGGTCCCTTGCCCTTCCATCGCCATGCCCTGCCGCTGCTGGGCGGGATGGCCGTCGCGTTCGGCGCCGTCGGATTTCTCGCCATGGTTCCGGGGGGCTGGGTCGTGCGCACCCATGAGGGGGCCCGGCTGGGGGCCCTGGCGCTGATGGCGCTGTTCGGATTCGCGATGCTGTTCCCCTCCCTGGCCCGGTGGGCGCTCCAGCCCCTGGTGGGGCTGGGCAGCCGGCTCAGCCGCGGCGCGGAATCAACCGGGAGCCGGGGCCGGGGCATCGCCGCCTCCGCTGTGCAGGGGGTGGCCGTGGGTCTGCTCTGGGCACCTTGCGCCGGCCCCATCCTGGGCCTGGTGTTCACCGGCGCCGCCCTCCAGGGAGCCAGCGGCCAGACGGCTTTGCTGCTGCTGGCCTACGGCCTGGGAGCCGCCACCTCCCTCGCTCTGCCCCTGTTCGCCGGAGGCAGAGTGATGGCGGCAGTGGGTCACTCGGGCCAGACCATGGGATGGCTGCGTCGAGGTCTTGGGGTCGGGGTGCTGGCGGGGGTGGGAGCCATCAGCCTCGGCCTCGACAGGGGTCCCCTGACCCGGTTTTCCCTTGCCAACACCACTCCGATCGAGGCAGAACTGCTGGCCCAGTTCCCCGCCGCTCGCCCCACCGCGGGCCAGATCCGTCCGGGGGCGGCGTTGCCGGTGCTGGGGCTGATGCCTCCCCTCAAAGGAGGGGTGGCCTGGCTCCATTCCCCACCCCTGGGCCCCGCCCAGCTCAACGGCAAGGTGGTGCTGGTGAATATCTGGACCTATTCCTGCATCAATTGTCTGCGTACCCTTCCCTATGTGAAGGCTTGGGAGAAGAAGTATCGGGACCATGGCCTCGTGGTGATCGGGGTCCATTCCCCTGAATTCGCCTTTGAACGCAACATCGACAACGTGCGCAAGGAAAGTAGACGCCTGGGGGTTACCTATCCCCTGCTGATCGACAACAACTTCACCATATGGAAAGCCTTTCAAAATAATTACTGGCCAGCATTCTATTTTTCGGACGCCCAGGGCCGCATTCGTCGCATGCACTTTGGCGAGGGGGAATACGCCGCCTCTGAACGGGCAATTCAACAGCTGCTTGCTGATGCGGGGGCCCGCAATGTTCCGACGGGTCTGGTGAAGCGGTGAGAACGTTTATGCTAGCTTGAATAGAAGGCTTTCATTGTTGTCCGTGGCCCATACTTTCGAGCAAGCTACGGTCGGTACCTCCACAAACCGCCACCATCTTTCTCCGCACGAGCGGCAACAGCTGGAGGATCGGGTGGAACGGGCGCTGACTGCGGCACAGGCCATGCTGAAGGAAGACAATAGCCGTTACTATTTTTCCTATCATCGCATAAGATATAAGGCTATGGCCATGCATATCGCTTATCGATACAGCTCCTTTGATGGACTTCGTGTGCTGGATGTGGGCTCACACCAATTGCACTTCATTGCCGTTCTGCAGCTGCTTGGCGCTGAACCGTCCGGCATCGATGTGGGTGTATTCACCGAATCCGTTGACAATCAAAGACTTGCTACCAAGCTGGGGATCAGCAACCAGACAATCACCAATCTGGAAAATGATCTGGCTGAATTTCTTTTGGGCAAGACCTTTGATCTGATTGTTTTCTCGGAAATTCTGGAGCACATCACCTTCAATCCACGTCCTATGTGGAAGGCCATGCTCAAGTCGATCCCGACTGGAAATATCCTCATCACCACGCCCAATGCCCTGGCGTTGCATAAGCTTCCAGGTTATTTTTCCAGGCTCATCCTGTTGCGGGGTTACGGCATCAAGGTGGATGAGATTCTCTCCACCATGACCTATGGACATCACTGGAAAGAATACTCAGTACCTGAATTGAATCGCTATTTCAAATTGCTGGGTGAGGATGTCGAAGCAGAGATATTTTCTGTCAAGGGTTTTGATCTGTTTTCTGGTTCGCGCCTCGCCGCGGCCTTGCGAGGGCTGCTGATCCGGCTCACCAATCGCCTGCCTTTGCTTCGTTTCCAGATCTTCTGCTGGGTGCGGCCAGGCGGCACACTGCCAGCGACACGAGCGTTGGATTCTTGAGCCGTCTGCATGTCGAACGCCATCGATCCCAGCGGGTGGGATGGCTGCGCGCGTCCGTCCTGGGGGCCAATGACGGCACGATTTCCGTCGCCAGCCTGGTGGTGGGCATTGCCACCTCCGGTGCCCCGAAGGCTGACATCCTGCTCTCCGGTGTCGCGGCGACCGTGGCCGGTGCCCTTTCGATGGCGGCGGGGGAATACGTGTCGGTGCAATCTCAGGCGGATACGGAGCGGGCCGACCTGAGGCGGGAACAACGGGAGCTGGCCGCCGACCCTGCGGGGGAACTGGAGGAACTCACGGCTATCTACGTGGATCGGGGGCTGGACCCCGCCCTTGCTGTCCGGGTGGCCGAGCAGCTCACCCTCAGGGATCCCCTGGCTGCCCATGCCCGTGACGAACTGGGCCTGTCTGAAACCCTGCGGGCCCGCCCGATCCAGGCGGCCCTGGCCTCAGCGGCCAGTTTCATGGTGGGATCGACCATTCCCATCCTGGTGATCCTGATCAGCCCCTTTGAGCACATCACCACCGTGATCAGCTCCACCGCCCTGCTGGCCCTGATGGGCCTGGGCGGCCTTTCCGCCTGGGCCGGTGGAGCTCCCATCACCCCTGGGGCCCTGCGGATGCTGTTCTGGGGTGCCCTGGCCATGGGGCTCACCGCGCTGGTGGGGCACTGGTTTGGTGCCGTGGTGTAGCGAGCAGCAACCCAGGCGCCTCTGGACTCTCCCAGTGGCGTGCCGATCAGTGGAAGATCGATGAAGTTTGAAAGTTTGATCGATGGCCAGGGAGAGCATTCAGGCAAAAGTCTTGCCATTCCAACCCCAGAGATACCTCTCACAACCCACAAATTCAATATACGTACGCGCGGGGGGAACTCCAAGTTTTTCATCCAGAATCCTGCATAGATCGGCGCTGATCAATTCGGTGTTGGATGGAGTGAAGCTGCCAATACTTTTGAGTTCCAGATAGGCGACCGGTTGGTCGTACGTACCTCCGAATGTCATGAAATCAATCACTTCAAAGCAGGTCATCACATAGGATTCTGGTTTGCTCAGGTGCTGGGCCACCTTTGCAGAGAGTTCTTGCAGCAGGGAAGTCACCGTGGCGGCCTCGGGGGTGGGGATTGAAGTCTTCACACTTAACAGGGGCATGGAGAAGATAGGGAGAGGTTCTACATCCCCAGGTTAAAGGCAGAGCAGAACGCCGTCGTTCCTGCGGTAAAGGCTCTGCAGCGGAAGATGAGGCTGGTGCCGAAGAGCACAGCCCCACAGAGACAGGTCCCCACCCGTGTCATGGGCAGATTCAGTTACGGACTCGATCACAACCCATGGAATGGAGTAGAGATAGACTTCTATGGTTTAATCCTGACATACAACCATCTACTGATCATTCCATCTACTGATCATTTCGCCATTCTGAAACGGAGTAATACTTCGCCATTATGAAATGGAAGCCCTTTACCGTAATTGGCGGAAAGACTCATCGCCTTGGCTCCTGGGCATACCCAGTTCCCGTCAGCAGCCTGAGCAAACGACTGTCCACCTGCCTAGCCGTTCTTCCTGCGTAATTGATCCAGCAGCCGCTCGAACACCGCCGGCAACGGCGCCTCAAACCTCAGCCGTTCCTTCGTGACCGGATGATCCAGCCCCAGCTCCACCGCATGCAACGCCTGCCCCGGCAGAGCGATGGGTAATTTTCGGCAGCGGCTGTAGGTGGCATCCCCCACGATCGGGTGGCCCCAATGGGCGCAGTGCACCCGGATCTGGTGGGTGCGGCCGGTGTCGAGCTTGAAACGCAGCAGGGAGTAATCCCCCAGCCGCTCGATCAACCGCCAGTGGGTGCGGGCCTGGCGCCCGGAGTCGTCACTCACCACGGCGTATTTCTTGCGATCCACCGGATGGCGGCCGATCGCCCCCACGATCGTGCCCCCATCCCCCACAGGCACCCCGTGCACCACCGCGAGGTACTGGCGGGAGGCGATGCGCTGCTGGATCTGCACCTGCAGCTTCACCAGCGCCTCCTGGCTCTTGGCGATCACGATGCAGCCCGTCGTGTCCTTGTCGAGCCGGTGCACGATGCCGGGCCGCATCTCTCCGCCGATGCCGGGCAGGTCGGGGCAGTGGTGCAGCAGGCCGTTCACCAGGGTGCCGTCCTTGTTGCCAGGGGCCGGGTGGACCGTGAGGCCGGCCGGCTTGTTGAGCACGATCAGATGGTCGTCCTCGAACAGCACATCCAGGGGGATGGGTTGTGCAAGCAGGTAGGGCAGGGGCTCCGGCGGTGGCATCCACAGCTGCACCTCGTCGCCCTGGCGCAGGGGGGTCTTGGCTTTTCCCGTCACTCCGTTCACCCGCACATAGTGAGCGTCGATGAACTTCTGGATGCGGGCCCGGCTCTGTTCCGGCCGTTGGCTCACCAGCCAGCGATCCAGCCGCATCGGCAGGGGTTTCGGGTACTGCAGCGTGAGCAATTCCCCTTCGCCTTCGCCGAAGCCACTCATGGGCGGTCCTGACCCTGGTGCCGCGCTGGTGTGGGAAAGCCGATGGCGAGCCTTGGAAGGGAGGACCTGGGAAATGGGGACAACAGGCTCCTGAAGTGATGTCTGAATGCTATGGCGTGCGATGTGCACCACCCTGAGCACTGACGATGCCGCCCTCGACGCCGCCCGGGTGCTGGCACGGCAGGCACCGCTTCGGATCGCCATGGCCTGCCGCTGCTCCCCTGGCGGGAGTACGGCGGACCCGTGGATCTGGGCCTTGTGAACCAGCTGCGCGACGATCAGCCGTGAGCGATGTGGCGCTGCTGGATGGGAACGTGCTGAGCGCCCTGATCGATCCCCGCGATATTCACTCCGAGCTGGCCTATGGCTTGCACCATGGTGTTGCGGTTTTACTGAAGGTGGCAAGGGTCTGCTCCGGCGCGGCTGCGAGACGTTTTGTGTTGGGTGGTCAATCCGTAAGGAGGCTGAGGGCATAGGCCCTCAGCCTCCACAGACGACCTGCTGCCCCTCACACCGCGAACGCCTCGATCGTGCCGGCGGATCCCGCCAGCGCCAGATAACCGGCCCGCTCGGTGGTGTGGGCCAGCTCGGTATCGAAGGACTGCTCCTCGGCGGCGATGGCGGTGAAGCCGGAGGCGCTGAGGGAGGAGAAGCGCAGATTGGCAGGATCAGGGCCATCGAAGCTGGCCAGCTTGGCGATCAGGGCAGGCGCCGCGGCGAAGGGCGCGGCGAAGGAAACGCCTGTGGGGTTGTTGGTGATGACGTCGGCGGTGGTGGCGGCCTGCAGCAGGGTGTCGCCGTCATCGGCGGCGCCCGGCTCGATCGCCAGCCAGCCGATGGTTTCGCTGGCGTGGGCACCGGTATTGAGCGCTTCCTCCTCCTGCATGGTGAGGTTGAAGGAGCTGCCTGTGATGGCGTCGGTGCGGGTGATCGCCCAGTCGGCGCCGTTGAAGGTCTGGATCTGGCTGAGCACCGTGGGGGCGGCACTGAAGCCGGCAGCGAAGTCCACCGTCTGGAAGCCCTGGGGCGAGAGGAGGTTGGTGGCGGTGGTGCCGGCGGCCAGGAGAGTGCCATCGGCCAGTTGGTAGGTGCCGGCCTCGATCACCATCCAGCTCACCGTTTCGTTGGTGTGGCTGCCGTCTTCATTGCTGGGTTCCTGCAGTCGGATCTGGAAGGAATCGCCGCCCACGCTCCGAATCCGCACCGCCGCCGGAGCGATGCCGTTCCTGCTGGGGTCGGAGGCCACCACCACCGGGTTGCTGTAGGTGGAGGACAGGGTGACGGTCTGCCAATTGTGGTTGAGGTCGGTGAGGGTGCCGTATTCGGCGACCGGCTCCAGGGGCGTTCCCTCCAGGGTGCCGGAGGTGCTCTCCAGCGCCAGGTAACCGGCCCGCTCGGTGGTGTGGCTGAGCTCATCGTCAGCCGATTGTTCTTCGGCGGCGACGGCGCTGAAGCCGGAAGCGGTGAGGGAGGAGAAGCGGAGGTTGGCCGGATCGGCGCCATCGAAGCTGGCCAGCTTGGCGATCAGGGCCGGCGTGCCCGTGAAGGGCTGGGCGAAGGAGACGGCCTGAGGGGTTGTCGGTGATGACGTCGGCGGTGGTGGCGGCCTGCAGCAGGGTGTCGCCGTCGTTGGCGCTGCCCTGATCGATCGCCAGCCAGCCGATGGTCTCGCCGGCGTGGCCACCGTTGTTGAGCTTCTCCTCCTCCTGCATCGTCACCTGGAAGCCCGAGCCGGTGATGGCATCGGTGCGGGTGATGACCCAGTCGGGACCGTTGAAGGTCTGGGTCTGGGAGAGCACCGTGGGGGTGCCCGCGAAGGGGGCGGTGAAACCCACCGTTTTGAACCCCTGGGGCGAGAGGAGATTGGTGGTGGTGGTGCCGGCCGAAAGGAGAGTGCCGTCGGCGAGGCGATGGGTGCCAGCCTCCATCACCATCCAGCTGACGGTTTCCTTGACATGGTTGCCGTCTTTGTAGTTTGGCTCCTGAAGACGGATCTCAAAGGAATCAGCGCCTACGTTGCGGATCCGAACGGTTGCAGGATCAGCGCCATTGCGGCCGGGATCAGTGGCGATCACCACCGGATTGGTGTACGTACCGCTGAGATTGACGGCGGTCCAGTTGTGGTTAAGGGCCAGGGTGCCGTATTCAGCAATGGTCGGCAGTGGATCAGGATCTCCCCCACCTTCGCCCTCGAAGGTGAACAGAAACGCATCCTGCCCGCCGTAGCTGGTGGCCTCCGGCAGCGAACCAGCCGTCTGGCCCGCCACGGCGATCCGACCGGACGTTGTTTCCACCACGCCCCAGCCCACATCCTGGCCCGTGGTGCCTGTGGTGTGCGTCCAGAGTTTCTGTCCGCTGGGGGAAAACTTGGTCACGAAGACGTCTTCACCCCCAAAGGTATTCATCCCTCCAAGGCCAGGTGCACCACTCGGCAGGTCACGGCCGGTGTGCCCCGTGAGAAAGATCGAGCCGTCAGCGGCGATGGTCAGGTCACGAGCTTCTTCCTCGCCGGCGGTGCCATGGATCTGACCCCAGAGGAAATTGCCCTCCGCATCAAACTTCACCAGAGCCGCATCGCGCTGGCCTGCGTTGGTCAAACCGAAAAGATGGCCATCGGTGCTCATGGCCACCACCACACCTGTGGCATCCACTGCGATTGATTCGGCAAAATCATCGGCGCTGGTGCCGAATGTTCTGCTGGCGATCAGGCTGCCTTCCAGGCTGTACTCATTGAGGAAGGCATCGAACTGTCCGCCGACGTCGGTATAGCCCACCATGTAATAACTGAGGCCGTCGGCAGCTACGGCGGCCTTCATGCCGAAATCCTCGCCACTTCCACCGGCAACCTTCGTCCAGAGCTTGGTGCCATCCGAGGACACCTTGCTGATGAAGGAATCGATGGCCCCATTACTGCTCTGTCCCTCGAACGTGGCAGCGGAGGTATCGCCAACGATCACGGCGGAGCCATCAGCGGGATCGGTCACCACCGAGCGCGCCAGGTTATAGCCTTCTGTGTATGTGGTTTGCCAGAGCAAGGCAGGATTGCCATCGGAATCCAGGTCGGTGATCGCAAGCCGCTGCACATAGCCATACCCTCCCCGACCCTGGTTGCCACTCACATAGAGAGAGCCAGCAGGTCCCTCCGCCAGACCGCGAACCACATCAAAGCCGTTGGTGCCCACCCAGTGGGTCCACTGCGGGTTTCCGTTGGCATCCAGCCGCCTGACGAAACCATCAGTTTCTCCCTGGTTGCCGTGAGCTTCAGGGGCAGACCAGTTGCCGTTGCTGTCGCCCCCAAGGAAGAGGGAACCATCCGACCCGCCCAGCAACACATAGCCGGTTTCCTCTCCGCTGGCGCCCACCTGCTGCGACCAGCCCAACGAAGGGGATATCCCCGGATCGGTGCGGAAGCTGCCCTCACGCCTCTGGTCCCCCACCTGCACCGCGAAAAAATAGGGGGCGAAGGCATCGAGCCCAGCCAGATCCATATCCGCAGCGAAGGTGGTGTCGGGATCCTGGGGATCGGCCGCCTCCGGGGCGAGCCGGATTGCCATGGGATGGGTGGTACTGGCCATGCGCCCATTCACCATCCCGCCACTGATGACCACCTCCGTGATCGCAGCGGTGCTGGTCTGCCACGACACGGTGGCTGCAGCGTTCGTCACAGCGCCAGCAGCCGGCAGGACCATGAAACTGCTGGGTTCGGTGGGAGTGATGCGATAAATAATGGAAGAATTCTGGGCAACCCCAGTGTTGAAGCCCCCCACCGAGGCGGAATCGGAGATGTAAAGCCCATTGGGAACAGCAAGCATCCCCTGCGGATGGCCCATCACCCCTGGCGCGATCCAGTGGAACTGTTCTCCGGTGATCAGGTCAGCGGCGACAACAGGATTCTCGTCATTGGTGTCGGCATTCCAGTCGCCAAAGAAGGCTGTGAAGATGGTATCGAGATACTGGCCACCAAATCCCACCGGGGCCTCGGCAATCTCCACAGCCCCTTCATTTCTGCTGCCATCAGGCTGGCGAGTGAAGCTGACGGCCGGCTTGCGGTAAGCGGGGTCGTCACCGACACTGATGACTTCATCATTGGCACCCAATTCATAGGCCGTGTAAGCCTCACTGAAGCCAAAATCCGGCACTTCAATGCCCAGTTCATCCGCCTTGATGACATTGAGTTCATCGGCGGATTTCTCCGTTCCCGGCACACCACCTTCGTTACCTCCATCGATGCCGTTGTCCTGAAAGATGAGGTCGCCGTTGGCGGCAAAAACCATGCCGGCGGGATTTCGCACTCCCGTAGCGATGGTGGTGAGGGCGCCGCCAAGGATGCTGCTGCCCGTGTCACGGATCACAAGGCGCTGGATCGTATCCGGAGGCAGCTGAGCCGCCTCGAACGATGTGCTTGCGCTGCCAGCAGCCAGACCCACTGTGAGGCTGGGGTCCGTGGAGGGGGAATCGGCCTTCGCCCCAACGCCGAAAACCAGCTCGATCGCATCGGGTTCCTCCGGGCTGCTTCTGGTCGCCAGGGCATAGGTGGAATGGATGAAGCCGGCCGGAAACGTGAACACCAGCGTGCCCGCCAGCTCCAGCGGATCCGTGGAGTGGTTCCCCGTGGTTGTGCCGGTACGCCAGATGTTGATCGTGGGTGGGCCCTGCGCCGTACTGGTGGTGAAGATGAGGGCACCCTCGCGGACGACACTCGTGGCAAAACCCTCCAGAGTCGCAAGGACTTGGAACGAGTCGGCCGCGCCATTGCCATCGGCGTCCGCGAGCCGGATCAAACGAGAAGAGCTGGCGGGATCAAACGGACTGCCATTGGTGCTGGTGACCAGCAGAGATCCGTCGACAAGCTCCGTCATGCTGGTGACGTAGCCGAGACCGTCAGCGAAGCGGGTCACCGTGTAGTTGGCGTTGTCGCCGCGGGCAAGGGGAAGCGCGGAGGTGCTCATCGTGCTGGATAGGTTGATGGAGAAGACGCCTGTATCGTCCTGACGAGTCACGTCATTGTTGGGATCGGCGAGAGCGATGCCGACCACCTCACGGCACAACGATCATGCGGCTCTCCCCAAGGCCAAGGGAGCCATAGGCCGGATCGCTGGGATCAAAGCTCCAGGTGCCGTCGGGCGCAAGACTCAGGCCCGCAATGGGGTCGCCCAGTCGGCTGTAGATCGCGGGATCCGTTGTGTCGGCATCGAAGGAGGTGAGTTGCCCATCGATGGGCTCACCCAGCAGCCAGGCCAGAAAAAGAGCGTCAAAGGTGGCGATGGGAGTGTTGTTCACCAGCGGGGATAGGCCTTCATGATGTGTTCTCTCAGCTCAAAGCTCGCAATGAATGCTATCAGCGCTGCTAGAGACCTGATGACCAGCGTGGGGCCCTTGGATCAGCGTAGGGATTGTCCACGTTCACAGGCGGCATTGGAGATTGATGGCTACCACATTATAAGGATGCAAGCCGATACTTGACTTCCGGTTGATTGCTTCATCAAGACAGATGCGATCAAAGTAATCCAAAGTGCGCCAGCAGATACTTATCAGAAGGGAATGGATAAGGACCGAGGACCTTGCTAAGGATTGGGATTTTCAGGCAATGGAAAGCGTTGCCGACATTATCGAAATGGTTCTCACACACCGCGAACGCCCCAATACTGCACGCTCTCAACCGCGGCGCCGGATCAAACCGCAAATGCCTCGATCATGCCTGAGACACCCTCCAAGGCCAGGTAGCTGGCCCGCTCGGTGGTGTGGTTCAGCTCGGTGTCGAGGGATTGCTCCTCGGCGGCCAGGGCGGTGAAGCCGCTGCCGGTGAGGGAGGAGAAGCGCAGGTTGGCCGAATCGGCGCCATCGAAGCTGCTCAGCTTGGCGATCAGGGCTGGCGCGGCGGCGAAGGACTGGGAGAAGGAAACGCCTGTGGGGTTGTGGGTGATGACGTCGGCGGTGGTGGCGGCCTGCAGGAGAGTGTCGCCGTCATCGGCGACGCCCGCATCGATCGCCAGCCAGCCGATCGTTTCGCTGGCGTGGGATCCGCTATTGAGGGACTCCTCCTCCTGCATGGTGAGCTCGACGCCCGTGCCGGTGATGGCGTCGGTGCGGGTGACGGCCCAGTCGGCGCCATTGAAGGTCTGAATCTGCGTGAGCACCGTGGGGGTGGCGTCGAAGGAAGCCTCGAAGGCCACCGTTTCGAAGCCCTGGGGTGAGAGCAGATTGGTGGAGGTGGTGCCAGCCGAGAGGCGGGTGCCATCGGCGAGTTGATACTCGCCGGCCTCCATCACCATCCAGCTGACGGTTTCATTGACGTGGCTCCCGTCTTTGTAGTTCGGCTCCTGCAGCCGGATCTCGAAGGAATCGCCATCCAGGTTGCGGATGCGTACGGCGGCCGGATCGGCGCCGTTGCGGCTGGGATCGGAGGCGATCACCACCGCGTTGGTGTAATCGCCATTCAGATTGACGGTGGTCCAGGTGTGATTGAGGGCCAGGGTGCCGTATTCACCGACCTGCTCCAGAGGCGTTCCTTCCAGGGTTCCTGAGAGGCCCTCCAGGGCCAGAACGCTGGCCCGCTCGCTGGTGTGAGAAATCTCGATGTCAGCTGATTGTTCCTCCGCAGCGAGGGCCGTGAAGCCACTGCCGGTAAGGGAGGAGAAGCGCAGGTTGGCCGGATCGGCGCCATCGAAGCTGCTCAGCTTGGCGATCAGGGCTGGCGCGGCCGCGAAGGGCTGGGAGAAGGAAACGCCTGTGGGGTTGTGGGTGATGGTGGCGGTGCTGGTGGCGGCCTGCAGGAAGGTGTCACCATCATCCGCCGCACCGGCATCAATGGCGAGCCAGCCGATGGTTTCATTGGCATGGATCCCTCCAGCAGCGGAAGTTGCTTACAGCTGAACTGACAGCCATCGAAATCGAGAAGGGCCACGATGGACTCCTTGCCGGAACGCCCTGGAGCTTGCAGCCAATATGCGTATTAATATGCGTACTTTCCCAGCTTTTCGGTCGTGCGCACCACGCTTGAGCTTCCCGATCCCCTGTTCACACGCCTCAAGGCCAGGGCGGCCTTGGAGCGCACCACGCTCAAGAAGATGTTGCGCACATTCGTGGAGGAAGGGCTCGATCGCCATCAACACGCAGAGCTTCCGCCACGCCGTAGGGCCGCGGATCTGCCCCAGGTGCATGGCCATCTGCTGCTGAAGCCCGTAGCCGGAGGCTTCTCCGCAGGAGTACAACTCAGCAATGCCACCCTGTTCGAACTGCTGGATGAATGATCGGTAGCGGTGTGCCCGGAGCCCAGGCGGATCTTCCAGATCTCAATGTATGGCTGGCCCTGGCCTGGCCGGGTCATGTCCACCATCATCGGGCACGGACCTACTGGGAGGAGAATGCGTAGTCGTAGTCTCGGAAATTCCACTTACAGTTCAGTAAATACCTGACACTCTGGGTTCAAGCCTGGATTTCCATGACCGTCATACGCTCCCCTCAGACGCCCCTGAAAATTCCGCCCTTGGAAAATGGCGATCGGCTCAGCCGTCTTGAATTTGAGCGTCGATACGAGGCGATGCCCCAAATCAAAAAAGCTGAACTGCTGGAAGGAATGGTTTACATGGCGTCTCCCTTGCGGGCAAAAGCCCACGGCAAGCCACACGCACGGATGCTGGGATGGCTGATCGCCTACGAGGCCGCCACACCTGGTGTGGAAGTGCTGGATAACCCCACGGTCCGCCTTGATGACGATAATGAGCCACAACCAGATGCATTGCTGCGCATTGAGAACGGGGGACAATCCACTATCAATGCGGACGACTATGTCGAAGGCGCCCCAGAATTGATCATTGAAATTGCAGCCAGCAGTGCGTCCCTTGATTTAGGTCCCAAGCTCCAGGTTTATGAGCAAAACCAAGTCAAGGAATATCTTGTTTGGCGCGTTTATGATGGTGAGTTTGACTGGTTTCAATTGGAGAATAATCAGTATATGCGGCTAGGTGCCGACAACAACGGTATATTGCGCTCCCAACTCTTTCCGGGTCTTTGGCTAGACCGAGGCGCTCTTCTGAATGGCGATCTGACGAGTGTTTTAGCTGTTTTGCGGCAAGGGCTGGTGAGCCCCGAACACAAATACTACGCAAAAAGGCTAACCAATCAGAACTAATGAGAGTTAAACCTATCAACCCCTCCGCAACACCCCCAGCAACCTCTCGAACACCGCCGGCAACGGCGCCTCAAACCTCAGCCGTTCCTTCGTGACCGGATGATCCAGCCCCAGCTCCACCGCATGCAACGCCTGCCCCGGCAGAGCGATGGGTAATTTTCGGCAGCGGCTGTAGGTGGCATCCCCCACGATCGGGTGGCCCCAATGGGCGCAGTGCACCCGGATCTGGTGGGTGCGGCCGGTGTCGAGCTTGAAACGCAGCAGGGAGTAATCCCCCAGCCGCTCGATCAACCGCCAGTGGGTGCGGGCCTGGCGCCCGGAGTCGTCACTCACCACGGCGTATTTCTTGCGATCCACCGGATGGCGGCCGATCGCCCCCACGATCGTGCCCCCATCCCCCACAGGCACCCCGTGCACCACCGCGAGGTACTGGCGGGAGGCGATGCGCTTCTGGATCTGCACCTGCAGCTTCACCAGGGCCTCCTGGCTCTTGGCGATCACGATGCAGCCCGTCGTGTCCTTGTCGAGCCGGTGCACGATGCCGGGCCGCATCTCTCCGCCGATGCCGGGCAGGTCGGGGCAGTGGTGCAGCAGGCCGTTCACCAGGGTGCCGTCCTTGTTGCCCGGGGCCGGGTGGACCGTGAGGCCGGCCGGCTTGTTGAGCACGATCAGATGGTCGTCCTCGAACAGCACATCCAGGGGGATGGGTTGTGCAAGCAGGTAGGGCAGGGGCTCCGGCGGTGGCATCCACAGCTGCACCTCGTCGCCCTGGCGCAGGGGGGTCTTGGCTTTTCCCGTCACTCCGTTCACCCGCACGTAGTCGGCATCGATGAACTTCTGGATGCGGGCCCGGCTCTGTTCCGGCCGTTGGCTCACCAGCCAGCGATCCAGCCGCATCGGCAGGGGTTTCGGGTACTGCAGCGTGAGCAATTCCCCTTCGCCTTCGCCGAAGCTGCCCATTGCCAGTCCTGTGCCTGTGCGCATCACCCTCAGCATCGACGATGACGTCCTTGAGGCCGCCCGGCTACTGGCCCGGCAGCGGGGCACCAGCCCGGGGGCCGTGATCAGCGTCTTGCTGCGCCAGTTCCAGGCCCAGCCGACGGGTGCCGGTGAGGTGTCCCCTTCCGAACGGCATAGCTGCCTTTGCTTCCACGGCAGAAGCATGGCGGACCGTGAACCTCGACCTGGTCCACCAACAGCGTGACGACCTGCCGTGAGCGTTGTGGCGTTGCTGGATGTGAATCCGTTGATCGCCTGGAGCGATTCCCAGCCCCCTTAGCCTAAAACCCCCGGGCTGTCCGGCCAATGACTCTTGCGTCTCCGCCACCCCCTTCTCCCCCATCCCCGTGGCCTGGTTCCGCGGCGGATTCGCTGCGGTTGCCCTGGGATCTGCGCCTCACTCCCGGGCAGTTCGAGCAGGTGTGCCGAGCCAATCCAGATGCCGTACTTGAACTTTCCGCCGATGGAACCCTCATCGCCATGACGCCCACCGGCGGGGAGACGGGAGCGCGCAACAACGCCCTGCTCTTCCAGCTCAACCTGGTGATCCGGAGCCGCCAGCTCGAGCTGAAGGTCTTCGACAGCTCGACCGGGTTCCGCCTGGCCGACGGCTCGGTGCTCAGCCCGGACGCGAGCGTGATCCAATCCACCCGCTGGGAGGCCCTCAGCGAGGAGCAACGACGGCGGTTTCCGCCCCTTTGTCCCGATCTGGTGGTGGAACTCGTCAGCGCCAGCGATGCCGGACCCCGGGGGTTAGACGCCGTGCGACAGAAAATGGAGCGCTATCAGGCCAATGGCGCCCGCCTGGGCTGGCTGCTCCGGCCAGAGCAGCAGACGGTGGAGATCTGGCGTGTTGGCTGTCACGAACCGGAGATCCTCGAGAACCCCACCCGGTTGGAAGGCGGCGAACTGTTCCCCGGACTGGAGCTGGAGCTGGAGGAGATCTGGCAGGCCTAACACCCTGAACCGGATCTCCTTCGTTGCACAGAGCTCACCCCAGGGGCGCCGGCAGCTCAATGGCAATCGCCCCCAGCTTGCCGCGCCTGAAATCATCCAGCAGCCGCTGGGCCATGCGGGCCGTGTCGCCGCTGGTGTGGCGCGCAGCGGCGGCCTCCAGCCACCGGGCCGCATCGGGCCCAACAACCCCGTAGCGGCGCTCCAGCAGCCCCGCCGCCACACCGGCGGCAGGTACCGCCTCCAGCTGGTTAAGCAGGTCCACGAAGGCCAGGGCCACTGCCTCTCCCTCGTAGGCCGCCTGGCCGATGTCGTCACACAGGGCCAGGCGCAGGGCGGCGCGTTGGTCATCCAGTCGGGGAGGCAATACCCCCGGGGCGTCGAGCAGGTCGAGATCCTGCCCCAGCCGCACCCAGCGCAGGCTGCGGGTGACGCCGGCGCGGCGGGCGCTCTCCACCGCCTTGCGGCGCACCAGACGGTTGATCAGGGCAGATTTGCCCACATTCGGAAACCCCAGCATCAGGGCCCGCACCGGCCGGGGCCGCATGCCCCGACCGGCCCGACGTTGATTGAGCTGCTCCCCGGCCCGCACCGCCGCCTGCTGCAGCTGGCTCACGCCGGTGCCCGCCTTGGCATCGCACCACCAGGGGGTCTGGCCCTGGCTGCGGAACCAGTTATCCCAGGCCGCACGGGCCGCCGGGCTCACCATGTCGAGCCGGTTGATCACCAGCAGGTGCCGCTTGCCCCGGATCCAGCGCTGCAGGCGCGGGTGGCCTGTCGCCAGGGGGATGCGGGCATCCCGCACCTCGATCACCAGGTCCACCTTCTCCAGGCTGGTCGCCAGGGACCGCTCCGCCTTGGCGATGTGGCCCGGGTACCACTGGATCGCCGGGGCTGAACCCCGCTCCCCGCCGGCCGTTGCCGGCATCAGGGCACCACCATCACCGGGCAGGGGGCCAGCTGGATCACCCGCGCCGCGGTGCTCTGCTGGTCGCGCTCCAGGGTGATGCCCCGCGTGCCCATCACGATCAGATCGGCGTTGATCTCGTCGGCCACGTCACCGATCACGAAGGCCGGCTGGCCCTCCCGCTCGATCACCTCACAGGCCACCCCCGCCTGCTGGAAGCTGTCTTTGGCCTTGTCCAGCAGCTGGGCCACGGCGGCTGCGTCATGCATCGCTCCTTCTTCGGCTTCCACCACCGAGAGCAGCACCATGCGGCTGTTGTGCTGCTGGGCGAGCTGGAGGGCCACCGCCGCCGTTTCCATCGTCTGGCGGCTCTGGTCGATGGGGAACAGAATGGTCTCGAACATCACAGAAGGCATTCCACTCTTGTCCTAGCGCCGCCGCCGCCCGGCGCCATGGGAGAGAACCGAAAGGGCCATCCGCTAAGTTCCACGCGCCGTTCATTACCACATACCCATGGCGAAGCGATCCCTGTCCAGCCTCAACGCCGCAGAACTCCGCGGCAAGCGTGTTCTGGTGCGGGTCGACTTCAACGTGCCCCTCGACGACAGCGGTGCCATCACCGACGACACCCGCATCCGCGCCGCCCTGCCCACCATCACCTCCCTCACCGGCAATGGCGCCAAGGTGATCCTGGCGGCCCACTTCGGCAGGCCCAAGGGCAAGGTGAACGAGGGCATGCGCCTCACCCAGGTGGCCGCCCGCCTCAGCGAGCTGCTGGGGGTGCCGGTGCAGAAAACCGACAGCTGTGTTGGCCCCGACGCCGAAGCCAAGGTGGCGGCGCTGGGCGAGGGAGGTGTGGTGCTGCTGGAGAACGTGCGCTTCTTCGCCGAGGAAGAGAAGAACGACCCCGGCTTTGCCGAGAAACTGGCGGCCCTGGCCGAGGTGTACGTGAACGACGCCTTCGGCGCCGCCCACCGAGCCCACGCCTCCACCGAGGGGGTGACCAAGTTTCTCAGCCCCAGCGTGGCTGGTCACCTGATGGAGAAGGAGCTGCAGTACCTGCAGGGCGCCATCGACGACCCCAAGCGCCCCCTGGCGGCGATCGTGGGGGGCTCCAAGGTGAGCAGCAAGATCGGTGTGCTCGAAGCCCTGATCGACAAGTGCGACAAGGTGCTGATCGGCGGCGGCATGATCTTCACCTTCTACAAAGCCCGTGGCCTGGCGGTGGGCAAGAGCCTGGTGGAGGAAGACAAGCTGGAGCTGGCCAAGGAACTGGAGGCCAAGGCCAAGGCCAAAGGGGTGGAACTGTTGCTGCCCACCGATGTGGTGCTGGCTGACAACTTCGCTCCCGACGCCAACAGCAAGACCGTGGCCATCGACGCCATCCCCGACGGCTGGATGGGGCTCGACATCGGCCCCGACTCGGTGAAAACGTTCCAGGCGGCCCTGGCCGACTGCAAGACCGTGATCTGGAACGGCCCCATGGGTGTGTTCGAATTCGACAAATTCGCCGCCGGCACCAACGCCATCGCCCACACCCTGGCCGAGATCAGCGCCACAGGCTGCTGCACGATCATCGGTGGTGGCGACTCCGTGGCGGCCGTGGAGAAGGTGGGCGTGGCCGAGAAGATGAGCCACATCTCCACCGGCGGTGGGGCCAGCCTCGAACTGCTGGAGGGCAAGGTGCTGCCAGGCGTGGCGGCACTGGATGAGGCCTGAAGCAGGGAGTGGCCTGGTGGCCCCACCCGGCAGAGAGTCCCATCCGCCTCTCTGGCGGATGGGACTCAATCGATGCAACTAAATCACCCGACCCAGCAGATAGGCGGAGAACAGCAGGAGAAACAGAAGCCCCAGGGTTCTCCACGGATTGCTGACCACGAACAACAACCCGGGCGACCGCTCGAACAGATGGTGCCAGTAAGGATGGAATTGCTTACAGGGTGATTCCACTTCGACGGTGACGATGGTGGTGCGGCCAGCGGCTGTGGGGAGCCTCAATCTCTGACTGGCCAGGGGAGTGCTGGGGCCACCGGATGGGGGAAAGGCTGCCTCCCGCCCCCGCAGGGGGGGTTGCACGCTGGCGGGACGACGAGGTGTGCGATTCATCGGCGGCCGATCCGCTGGACGGATCCATCAAAGGTCGGGATACTCAACACAAACGGGATCGGTGAGGTAGGTGAGGGCCTGCTCCTCGAGAATGGAGAGGGCAATCTTTTCACCCATGCGAAGACTGTCGTAGTAATCGGTGAAGAAATGAACCCCAGCCATGTCACGACCGATGGCAATGTTGGCCGCCAGTTTGTTCAGCTCTCCCTCCAGGGTGAGGAAGGTGGATGAGGTCATGTCTTCCATCAACGTTCCTGGTGGCACCCCCTCGCCGGCACCGGGGCCGGGCAGATCGGGTGCCCGGAAGATGATCGGCTGATCGGACGGGGCCTGCCTCTTGAAGCCAACATTTGCTGGTGTTCCTTTGGCGAGATCTTCGGGGGTGTAGGCGAGCACCGCGCTGGTGTCGAAAAAGGCCTTGAGGATCGTGACGCAGGCCCCGGCGACGGTGGCATGGCCGGCGCCGTAGGCGGGGTGCATGGGAGAGCCCTCCGGAAAGGCCATGGGCAGAAAATAGCTCCCAGTGCCAGTGCCAGGCAGCGCCGCTACGGCAACAAGGGTGCTGGGGGTGGCACCAGCTCCATTTGCCTCCAGAGCATTCTTATAAGATGTAAGGCTGGATTGCAAAGCTTCAGGAACCAGGCCAGCGGGCACATGATCCCCGTCGACAGCTGGAAGATTCATTCGCCGCACCAATTCGATCCTGGCTGCCAGCGCCTCTGGCCGGAGGCGGATGTGGTTGTTGAATTTCTGAAAGCGCACCGCCTTCAATGCCCGGGTGGCCACCTCGGTGACGAGGGTGAGGATGTGAGGGCCTCCCCACAGGGCGAAGCCGCCGGCCTGTCGCCTCGTTTTGGCGGATCCAGCTGCCACCCCCACCCCTGAAAGTTGGTCGAAGGCCGGATCAAAGGGAGTGCCCATATCCAGCAGGATCAGGCAGGCGTTCAGATAGGCCTCGTAGAGAGCGTCGTAGTGGACGTAGGTGGCCAGGTCCCGCGGGGTGGAGATGAACCGACGCGGCGGCCGGGAAGGAGCGGCTACAGGCGCACCTTTGCTGGATCCATAGGTTTCCCTTGGGGGTCTCAGACCCCGTTGCATATCCACATAGGTCTCCATGGTCCGCATGTAATCCGTTTGAGGCTCGGCGACAGGCACCTTCTGACTGATATCGAGAACCCCGTAGGCAATGATTCCATCCTTAACAGATCCACCCTTGTTGCGGTCGACATTGCCGATGAGGAGGAACTGGGAGAGGTAGGGACCCACATCTACCCCCGGTGATGATCCCCGAAAGACGTTGTTAAAATCAAGCATTCCCGCCCCATTGACCTTGCGCTGCCGTCCCGGTTGCGGGCGGTCAAGATAATTATTGATGTAGTCAAGCCGATTCAATCGTTCAATGGAACTATTGATGGCTTCGCTGGATGGATTGCCTGCTACCAGGGACCCTTCGAAATAGTTGAATTGCATATCTCGCAAAACCGCTAATTCATAAACCTCTGCCATCTCGAAGATCAACTCCGGATTGGCATCTCCTGAAACAGTCAACAATGCCGGGGCTGGGGCCATGGTGACGGCGTGACAGTCGGCCCCTTCCAGTTCAAACACGCAGCCCGCTGTGGGGGCTTCCCACTGCCTGAAATTATTGGGCGGATCACTGACTTTGCAGACTTCAAAATCAGCACCAATCTCCTTCACCTCATAGCGTGCTCCATGGCGAACTCGATCACTGAAGGGATCGACAAAGGTTTCATCAATGGCGCGGCGGAACTCGACGAAGTCGAGTGGGTCCTGCAGCAAACCGGTTTTCGGATTATGGGGCAATCCCTTGGTGAACGACATGAAATACTGATCACCAGCAAATCGCTCCTCATCACCATTGGCGAGATGAACTGGATGCTGGCGGCTGCGGGCAAGTTCGGCCGCCTCAAGACGGACGGCATAGGCTTCCTGGCGACGATCAGACATGGAAACTCCAGAAGTAGTGAAAAATAATCGAAAGAATGCAAAACGATGATCGATACAGTTATTTGAAAGGCATTATCCCCTGCTACAAATTCATTATGTCCCAGAATCAAGCAGAAGATTGCAACCAAGATGACCCCTGAATGTCACGTTGTTGCCACAAGCCTGTCAACTTGATGACAGGGGGTATTTCTGCTGGATTGAATAGAAGAAAAACACCGTTTGCACCACCAGTGCTAGTTTCCCGTCTCACTTTGACATGCCTTCAGGATCCCAGGCCCGTCTGCAGACGCCACTGGGCCACCACCTGCTCCACTGGCAACTTCTGCAACTCCACCTGGGCATTCAGCCTTCTCATGCTGGAGACGGACAGGCGGCCCGCCAGCGCTTCGACTGCCGATTCCATTTCCGGATGGCGCCTCAGGCTGGCGGAATTGAAGACCGGCACCGCCTCATAGGGGGGGAAGTAGTGGAGATCGTCGCGCAACTGGGTCAGATCCAGGCTGGAGACCAGACCGTTGGTGGAATCGCCCGCGATCAGATCCACCTGGCCCTCCGCCAGGGCCCGGTAGGTGAGGCCCAGATCCATGGCTTTGGGGCTGTGGGGAAAGCGGAAGCCGTAGCGGCGCGCCAGGCCCGCATAGCCATCCTCCCGGTTCATGAACTCGTAGCCGAATCCTGCTGTCCAGGTCGCCGTATGGGGCACCGCATCACTGATGCTGGAAAGGCCCAGTTCCCGCGCCGTCGCCCCCCGAATCAGGATCGCGAAGCTGTTCTCGAAGCCAAGGGACGGCATCAGGCTGAGCCCGAAGCGTTCCGCATAGATCCCCTGGGCCCGCTCAAATACCTCGCGGGCGGGGTTGTCACTTTTCTCTTGACCGCGTTGCAGACCTTCACCTGGTTGGGGAGGGGACTGTTTGAGGATGGAGGTCCAGGCCGTGCCGGTGTATTCCACATAGCCATCGATGGCACCGCTTCGCACCGCCTCATGGCAGAGAAAGGTGCCCCCCAGCCCGAAGTCGCGCTTCACCTTCAGCGCGGTGGTCGCCTCGATCTGCTGGGCCAGCAGCTCCCCCAGGATGAACTGCTCGGTGAAATTCTTCGAGCCGATCCGCACCGTTGCCGCCCCGGCCCCAGGCAGCAACAGCCGGATCCCGAGCAGCAGCACCAGGGTCAGAGCCGCCACCAGGGTGACCACCCGGACCCGCCGCCGCCACGGGGCCCTGACCCTGGCTCTGCCAGGACCGCTTCGGGCTAACCGCCGTTCCAACGCTCCAAGGCTTGCATCCGCCCCCAGGGCGATGGCGGCGGCGGGGAGGGCACCGGCCAGGATCTGCTGGTTGTCCACCGTGGCGATGCCTCGGAAGATGAACACCCCCAGGCCTCCCGCTCCGATCGCGGCGGCAATGGTGGCTACCCCCACATTGATCACCGTGGCCACCCGGATGCCCGCCATCAGCATCGGCAGGGCCACCGGGATCTCCACGTAGCGCAGCACCTGCCCGCCGCTGAGCCCCAGGGCTCGGCCCGCCTCCCTCAGCCCGGCGGGCACCTGAGCCAGGCCCGTGAGCACCCCCCGCAGGATGGGCAGCAGGGCATAGAGGGTGAGGGCAACGATCGCGGGGGTCGGACCGATGCCCCCCAGCAGGGGAACGGTGAGCAACAGGCCGAAAATCGCCAGACTGGGGATGGTCTGCACGCCATTCGCCAGGCTGAGCACCGGGCCGGCCCAGCGGGGATGGCGCTGGATCGCCAGCCCCAACGGCAACCCGATCAGCAGGGCCAGGCCCAAAGCCGATCCCACCAGCAACACGTGCTCTCCAGCGCGGAGCAGGATTTCCCGCAGCAGAAGGGGGCTGGGCAGGCTCATGTCTCCCACGTTGCTGCAGGGAGGGCTGGGGTTGAGGGAACGAAATGCTTTCGCATCTGTCCACCCTGCATCAGCCCTGACGGATCTTCGCCTCAGCGGCCGGGATCAACCCTGGCCTGCCTTGTAGCGGCGTTTCTTGCCCCACTCCGGCATGGCAACGCCGTACTTCTTGAACATCTGCTCCATGGCCTGCCGATGCTGGTTGCGGTTTTCCCGGTAGGCCATCCGATCCTGCCGCTTGCAGGCCATCAAGGCATCGGTGCTGCCCGCGGCGGCCATGCAGCGCTCACCCTTGCGCAGGATGTCGATGCGGGCTCGGTAGTCCTGCGTCTGAAGCCGCTTCATCTCAGGAAAGACCTGCTGTTTCTGTTGCGGTGTCAGTCGCCCTTCCGGCCCCTGATCTCCCGGTCCGGCAAAGGCCGCACCACTGCTGCTCAGCACCATCACCAGGCCCGTCAGGCCAGCGGCCAGGGCGGTGGGGATCCGGTGGGAACGGGCATTCGTGAAGGTCAAGGGGACACCTGGGTGTGGAACTTCCCCATCCTGTGGGGCAAATCTGACCGGGCTCCAACTGGCAGACGCCCAGATGCGACCGGATGTGACTCGTGGCCGAGCGGCCGGCCTGGATCAAGCCGAAGGGATGGAATACCCCCGCAGCCCCACCCCGAACCGGGTGCCGCCATCGCCCTGACGGCCAGGATCCTCCGCTTGCAGCCGCCGCAGCTCGCCACCGTGGTCCCGGGCCACCCGATCGGCGATCGCCAGTCCCAGGCCACTGTGGCCCCGGCCGCCGCCCCGGGCCAGGTCGAGTCGCTGAAAGGGTTTCAGGGCTTGATCCCACTGGTCGGGGGGGATGCCGTCGCCCCCATCCCACACCTGGATCTCGAATCCCTCCGGTCCCTCCGCCCGCAGCGCCAGCCGCAGGGGCGGCCGGCCATGAAAGAGGGCGTTGTCGAGCAGGTTGGCCACGGCCCGGGCCAGGGCGGTCGGGCGCACCCGTCGCCTCAGGGGGGGAAGGTCCAGGGTCAGGCCATCGGTCACGGCGGCGGCCTCCGCCAGCAGGGCCTCCAGGGGCACCTCGATGGCGGCTTCGGCGTCGACGGTGCCGGCGAAGATCAGGAATTGCTGGGTGATGCGCTCCAGCGCGGCGATGTCAGCCTCGGCCCGCTCGAGATCGCCGGCCGCCATGGGCGCCTGGGAGGCCAGGTTCAGCCGTAACCGCAAGCGGGTGAGGGGACTGCGCAGGTCATGGGCGATGCCGGCCAGCATGGTGCTCCTTTCCATGCTGCTGCGATCCAGCCGGTCGAGCATGGCGTTGAAACGGGCCGTCAGCTGACGCACGGCGCTGGCCCCGCCCACGTCCACGGCGGAGGGCCTGGCTTCCAGATCCACCCCCGCCAGGGCCTCCTCCAGTTGCCGCAGGGGCCGCTGCACCTCCAGGGTGAGAAACAGCAGCACCGCCCCCACACCCCCCATCCCCAGCGAGAGGGAAAGCAGCAGCGGATCTGGGGGCCAGGCGAGGCGGGAGGGCAGGGGAACGAACAGCCACACCGCCTCCAGGGGGGACCCCATCAGCACCCAGACCCCCCGTGGCCCCTTCCGGGCCGGCACCACCGGCGGACAGGGAACCAATCGCTCGCAGAGTTCGGTTTCCAGCAGCTTCGCCTGGGCGCGCAGGTAGCGGCCGCCGGACCGTCGGGGCCCCTCTGCCGATTCGGGCCTCACCCCCACCGCCAGGCGCATGCCACTGATCTCCGTGAGGCCCTCCGGGCCAAAACGTTCCAGGGCCACGGATCCCAGGTTGAGGCTGGAGGCCACCTCCGAGCCCAGCTGGCGGATCTGGGCCCGCTGCAGCAACCGCCCCAGCAGCGCCTGCAGCACCATCAGGCTCAGGATGGCGCCGCCCGCCGCCGCGGCCAGATAGGTGAATCGGCGGGCCTTCAGCACTGCCGGGGCTGGCCATCGGGCACGAAGACGTAGCCATAGCCCCACACGGTCTGCACGAAGCGGGGGCGGGCCGGGTCGGGCTCGATCAACCGCCGCAGCCGGGATACCTGCACGTCCATGCTGCGGCTGTCGGTGTCGCTGTCTGGACCCCGGGCCAGCTCGATCAGGCGCTCCCTCGACAGGGGCCGGTGGGGATGCTCCACGAAGGCCGTGAGCAGGGCGAACTCGCCACTGGTGATGGTCACCGGCTGGCCAGCCCGCTCCAGGGTGCGGCTGGCCAGATCCAGTTCATTGCTGCCGAAGCACACCCGGCCCCCCTCCGGACGGGGCCCGCCGCTGGGCAGCCTGGCCCGGCGCCGCAGCACGGCCTCGATGCGGGCGGTCAGTTCCCGGGGCAGGAACGGTTTGGCCAGGTAGTCGTCCGCCCCCTGCTCCAGGCCGATGATCCGATCCACCGCGTCGGCCCGGGCAGTGAGCATCAGCACCGGCAGGTCATCGTCACCGTCGCGGATCCTCCTCAACAGGGAGAGGCCGTCCTCCCCCGGCAGCATCAGGTCGAGCACCACCAGGTCGGGACGCTCCCCACCCAGCTGGCCCGCCAGGCGGGCCATCAGCTGGGCCCCGTCGGCCAGGCAGCGCACCTGGTACCCCTGGTCTGCCAGATAGGTGGCCAGCATCTGGCGCAGCTCGGGGTCGTCATCCACCACCCAGACGCGATGGGAGGCCGCCATGGAGGTCGTCAGGGCTGGAGGGCGTCGGCGTCGGACACCACCCGCACCCGCTTGGTGGCACTGACCACACCCCGGGGATGGACCAACAGCACCGCCCAGGTCTGGGAGCCCGCTGTGAGCGGCGCCTGAACCGTCTTGAACAGACCGCCGCCGCTGAGGGCGGCCAGCTCCAGGCTGGGGCTCTCCATGGAGGCCACCTGGGCGGGGGAGAGGGCGAGGATGCCACCCGCGGTCAGGGCTCCGTCGAGAGGGTCATCGAAAATCACGTCCACGTCATACCGCTGACCGGTGAGCACCGTGTCGGGTATCAGCACGCTGACGGGCAGCGGCTCCTCCCCACTGCGCAGCACGGACTCCTCCAGCAGCACCGTCTGACCATTGATCCGTTGGCCATTGCTCTGCAGAGACAGCCTCTGCTCAGCCTCCAAGCGGTAGGTGGTGGGCCCCTCCTGACGGGAGCCGATCACCTTGAGGTTGACGGTGGGCTGGCCATCCCTGAGGGGCGTGCCCGGGCTGAGGGCCCAGCGGGCGTTGGGGAACTGCTGCCGCAGCACCCGGCGACGAGACTCCAGCTGGGAGGGATCGAAGTCCGGACCAGCCTCCAGCAGGGCCCCGAGAGCCCTGTCTCCATCGCTGTTGAGAGCACTCTCCAGAGCCTGGAGCTGCTCTGGGGAGGGGGATGCCGCCCGGGCCCGCGGCAGCGGGGCAACCACCAGTCCTGCCGTCACCCCGACGGCGACGACGGGGCCCAGAGCGCGGAGCAGGGGCCGAAACACGGCAAGGGAAGTCCTGGACAAGGGACTGGCGTGAAGGGTTGGGGAGGCCAGGAACGGTGTTGCGAAGGCTTTTAAGTTAGGCGCCACCTTCGCCACCGCCCATGCCAACCCTGCTGATCGCGGCCAGCGGTACGGGTGGCCACCTGTTCCCCGCCCTGGCGGTGGCTGAGGCTTTGCCGTCGGACTGGGGGGTGCACTGGCTGGGGGTGCCGGATCGGCTCGAACGGCAGCTGGTGCCGAGTCGGTATCCGCTCCATACGGTGCGGGCCGGCGGACTGCAGGGGCGTGGGTTGCGCAAGCTGTGGCACCTGTTCCAGTTGCTTGGCGCCACCTTCGTGGTGCGGCGCCTGATTCGCAGGGAAGGGATCGCGGCGGTGTTCAGCAGCGGCGGCTACATCGCCGCACCCGCCATCCTGGCCGCCCGCTGGTGCGGCGTGCCGATGGTGCTCCACGAGAGCAACGCCATCCCCGGCAAGGTGACACGCCTGTTGGGGCGTCTCTGCACCCGGGTGGCGGTGGGTCTGCCGGAGGCCGCCGAAGGGCTGCCCCGCTGCCGGCCCCTGGTCACGGGCACCCCCGTGCGGCAGGCGTTCCTGGAACCGGTGCCGCTGCCCGCCTGGGTGCCTGCCGGAACGGGGCCCCTGCTGCTGGCCATGGGCGGCAGCCAGGGGGCCCTGGGACTGAACCGCATGGTGCGCCCCCTGATCCCGAAGCTGGTGGCGGCCGGCTGCCGGGTGGTCCATCTCACCGGCGGCAATGACCCGGATGCCGGTCAGCTGAACCTGGAGGGGGTGGTGGAGCGGCCCTTCAGCGATGAGGTGCCCGCCCTGCTGCAGCACGCCGATCTGGCCATCAGCCGGGCCGGGGCCGGCAGCCTCAGCGAACTGGCGGTTTGCGGTACTCCAGCGATCCTCGTGCCCTACCCCTCTGCCGCCGACAGGCATCAGGACGCCAACGCCGCCGCCGCCGCCGCATTGGGAGCCGCCGTGATCGTGTGGCAGCACGACCCGGGGGAAAGCGCCCTGGAGCGGGCCCTCTGGCGGCTGCTGGGACCCCGCTTGCGGGCGGTGGAAAGCGTGGCGGATCCCCTGGAGACGATGCGCGCGGGGATGGAGCGCCTGGCGGTGCGGGATGCGGATCAACGGCTGGCCCACCTGCTGGTGGAGCTGGTGAGCTGGTGAGCTGACCGATTCGGGCGGAGATGGGCCCGCGCCTCGTCAGGGGCGGCGGCGGATGGACCGGGCCCGACCCGTTCCCTAGCCTCATGTGCCACCCCCTGTCGCCGTCCTCCCATGTCGAACCGGTCTGCCCTGGCCCTGGGGGCCCTGGCCACGCTGCTCCTGCCGCTTCCCTGCCTCGCCCAGGCTGAGGCTGCCAAGCCCGCGGGAGACCAACAGCCCGCGGTCGAAGCGAAGCCCGCCGCGGCAGAAACGCAACCTGCAACGGGGGAAACCGGGACCCCCCTCAGCGACAAGGAGAAATCCATGCTGGAGCGGATCCGCAAGATGAAGGCCCCCCGCTGGCGTGCCTTCGGACCCTGCCGCTACGACTGGGGATCCTGGCGCCTCAGTGAGGGTGGCGTTCGCTCCACGGCCGTCGAATGCGGTGACCCTCCCGTCAAGGCCGCTGTGGCCGTCCATTGCGACACCCTGCGCATCACCCGCCGTGCGGGAGATCAGGCCTGGGAGCCCTGGCGGTTGCCCCTGGCGCAGGGGGAATCCGACCAGAGCGGCGGAGAAGACCTGATGGTGGCCTCCCTCTGTGCCAACCTCCAGCCGACGCCCGCCGCCAAACCTGCCGAGCCCGCCACAACGGCCAAGCCCGCTGTTCCGCCCGAGCCGGGAGTGAGCAAACCCAAGCCCGCCCCCGCAACGAAGCCCGCCACTCCCTCCCCCTGACCGCCGGCAGGGGTGATTGCTGTTCCGTGAGCTGGTTCCCTGAGCCGGCCCCGTGAGTCGGTCGGTGCTCACCGCCAGTGCATCCGGATCGGTGTGGCCCCCTCCAGGCTCCGCTTCACCGGGCATCCCTCCCCGGCCCGCCTCAACATCCGCCGTTGCTGCTCCTCCAGGCCGGGAGGCAGGTGGATCCACACTTCCAGCAGCTCGATCCGGCGCTCACCCGTGGCGGTCATGGTCTTTTCCACCCGGGCCTCACAGGGCCCCAGATCGATGCCGTGCCGCTCGGCGACGATTCCCATGATCGTGAGAACACAACTCACCAGGGCCGTGGCCACCAGATCGGTGGGGGAGAAGGATTCCCCCTTCCCCTGGTTGTCGGTGGGGGCATCGGTGAGCAGTTCCGTGCCGGAGGGACCATGGCCGGCCCGGCAGCGCAGCTGTCCTTGGTAGGAGCAGGTGATCATCGTCATGGCAACGGTCCGAAGGAATCCATGCTGCTCGGTAGCAGCGGCAAGCCGCAGCCTGGAAGGCTCCTGGGCAGCCAGCTCGTTTGAACCGAAGCGAGCGCTGCAGAGCCGGATGCATGATCTCGCCCAGGCCATGGCCGTGCCGGCCGCCGATGGCAGCTCGAGCCTGGGCGACACCTCCGCGTCAGCGCCGTGGCGGCGTTGGACCTGGCCGCCATCGTGGTGCCGGTGTTCGTGCTGGCGATGGCCTCGCTGATCCTCGGGCTGGTGCTGTTCCTCATGGAGGTACAGGTGGCGATCCGCCAGAACCCGCGGCGTTATTTCTGAACCAGACCGATGTCCTCAAGCAGCTGCCGCTGCTGGCGGGCCGACACAAACCGGTGGGCCGCCATGGCACCGCTCACCGCCACCGGCGGCACGCCGATGCCCGGAAACGCCCCGGATCCGCAGAGCACCAGGTCATCGATCGGGGTTTTGCCGCCGGGGAAGATGCCTCGATCGGCCGGCCAGGCCGGCCCATAGCTGCCCTGGTGGATGCGCAGGAAATGGCGATGGCTGAGGGGAGTGCCCTGCAGTTCGATCACCACCCGCTGCCGCCAATCGGGAACGAGCCGATCGAACACCTGATGAAACACGCCGCAGCGTTGTCGCTTCATCGATTCATAGGCTTCGCTGCCCGGCTCCAGATCCTTCCAGATCTCCCAGGGTTCGTTGGCGGGGGTGTAGCCATGCAGCACCTGGTGCCCCGCCGGCGCCCGGCCCGGATCGAGCCGGGACGGCATCGACAGCACCACCATGTTGCGCTCGGCGCCGATACCCCGTTCCCAGTCCCCCACCCAGACATGGTGCACAGGCAAAGGGTCCAGGTCGTCCCCCCGCAGCCCCAGATGCCAGTGCAGAAAACTGGCGCAGGCGGGGGTGGCGGCCATACGCTCCCGCCAGCGGGTTGGCACACTCCGCTCCGGCAGCAGGGGCAGCAGGTCCCAGGGGCTGGTGTTGGCGATCACCCCCCGGCGGCAGGGGATTGTTTCTCCGCTTTCCAGGCGTACCCCGCGGGCCCGCTGCCCCTCCAGCAGGATTCCGGCCACGGGGCTGGAGGTGCGCAGTCGGCCTCCGTGGCGCTCCACCCCCCGCACCAGGGCCGCCACCACCGCGGCACTGCCGCCGATCGGCATGTCAAGACGGGCCTCGGGCTCGAACCATTCGCCGAACATGGTGGCCATCGCCGCCGCGCTGGTCTGATCCATGGACAGGCCGGAGATCAGGAAGCAGAGCAGATCCACCCAATGGAGCAGGAAGGGATCGCTCAGGTGGCGACGGGCGATCGGTCCGAACGCTCCCCCCAGCTGGGCCAGCTGCCGCGCCTGGGCCAGCATCCCCAGGGCCTGGCCCCCACCCAGGGTGGTCGCCATCCCCAGACCGGGCCGCATGGCCAGCAGGGGCAGGGAGCGGGCGGCGGCGCAGCGAGGCCCCAGGGCCTCCATGAAGCGGGCCCATTGCAGGGCCGCGGCGGGGTTGCGCAGCTGACGCACCAGCTCCAGGAACGGATCGAGGCCCACCGCAAGCCGCAACTGGCCCTCCGGCAGCAGCAGGCCCCATTCACGGTCGGTGGCCACCGGCACCGTTTCACCCACCGCCCGCAACACCTGGGCCAGGGGGTTGGTGCTCGGCCAACTGCCCAGCCCACTCCACAGGGAGGGGCCCGACTCAAACTGGAAGCCCCGCCGCTGGAAGCCATGGGCGGCACCCCCCGGCTGACTGTGGGCCTCGAGCACGAGCACCTCCAGCCCATGGCGGGCGGCGATGGCGGCGGCGCAGAGGCCACCGATGCCGCTGCCCACAACGATCAGATCCGGCACCGGCCCTCGCTCGTGCCCGGTTGCGAAGCCTCCCTCAGCTGGCAGAGTCGCTCCAGATCCGGACGGCCCGTCAACCCCAGCCGCGTACCCGCCCAGAGGCGGTAGGCGGCATCGGCGATCGGGCGCAGCAACGGCCAGCGGGTGGGGGCGTACAGCCAGCCCAGCCCGATCAACGCGTAGGCGCGGCGAAACACCTCCACATCCCGCAGCACCTCCCCCTCAGGACCAATCGCATGAATCCGGCCCATCGCCTCGCGGTAGTCGATGCCCCCATGGCCCGCTGGGTCGTAGTCGATGGCGTCGATATCGACAAAGCTGAGCCGGTGGCGCTCGCCATCCCTGCGCTTCAGAAAATTCACCTCCCTCACACAGAGAGGGCATCCCCCGTCGAAGAGGATGGTGAGGCTGGGCTCGGCAGGGTGGCCATCGGCCAGGCCCTCAGACACCGCGGAAGCTGGGCTGGAAGGGTTTGCCATGACGAGATCAACGAAATTTCATGCTATGGAGATCGGTGTGGCCCCGTGCCAGAGGGTGGAGGGATCGTCCCGGAGGTTGGTCTCAAAGCCTGAGGGCTTGCCGGTAAAGAGTCGGGGGACTGATGGAGGGGATCAGATCTCCCCGCTCATCAAGCTGGGCGAGGCTGGGCAGGTGGCCCACAAACGGGTGGGGTACGTGGTCCCCCATCAACATGGCGATGGAGGCACTGCCGTGGTCGGTGCCTCCAGAACCGTTTTCCCTCAGGCGGCGGCCGAACTCGCTCGTCACCAGAAGGGTGACCTGGGGACGGGAGCGGATCCGGCGCAGTCCCGCATCAAACGCCGCCAGGGCCGCGGCCAGGCTGGACAGGCCCCTGGCGTGGCGGACCAGCTGATTTTGATGGGTGTCGAAACCGCTCTGGCTCATCGCCAGAACCGGAGGTGGCTGGCCGGACGCAATGAGGCGAAGGGCCAGACCGACCTGCTGGCCCAGGCTCCCGGGCGGCAGTTTCAGACCCTTCGGCAAGGGACGCAGGGCCAACCGGAGGCTTTCGAACTCCCTGGCTCCCGCCTGCTCGATGGCCAGGATTCGACGCAGCGTCCGGTTGTCGCCGGCCTGGGCTGGATCGAGGCTGGTGCGGCTCTGGCGGCGCAGCTGAGCCGGACTCATCTGCAGGCTGGGCACGTCAGCCCCCTCCAGGGCCGTGCTGCCGGTCGGTCCCAGCGCCACCAGATGGGCACCGCGGTGGCTGGAGGCATACGCCCGCCCCAGCCAGCCTGAACCTTCGCCATCCGGACGCCCCGTGGACCATTGATCCTGGGCCTTGAAATGGCTGCGGTTGGGAGTGGGCCAGCCAACACCCAGGGCGAAAGCAAGCCGTCGCTCCCGCCAGGAGGGCAACAGCGGAGCCAGGGCCGGATGGAGCATCAAGGACGAATTGAGCCGGGGCCCATCGCCCAGGGCAAGGCGTGGACGGGCCTGGAGATAGGCCGTGTCGGCGTAGGGGATCAGGGTGTTGAGGCCATCGTTTCCCCCCCTGAGTTCCACCAGCACAAACACCTTGTTGGAAGCTGGTCTCGTGGAGGAATGGGCACGGAGGAGCGTCCCCAGCAGGGTGAACGCCGAAAGCCCGGTGCCGAGTTGGAGCAGATTGCGGCGTTTCATGACAGCTGCCAGACCGGATCGGCCCAGAGACGGGCGAGGTTGGATCGGGTTGGTTCGGCGGGCAGATCGATCGTGAGCGGGGGGATCGCCGTCAGGTGAGTTCCCAGGGTGTCTGGCAGATTTCGGCTTGCCCACACTTCTTCATCGGCCAGCAGCGCCTGCAGGCCGCGACGCCGCGCCTGCAGCCAGCGAAGATTGATCCACTCGTCATTCACAGGCCAACCCTTCACGGAAGGGGGTTCGAAGGGAACCTGACCCATGCGGGCAAGGTGAATCCGGCTGATACGCAAGGCGTCAGGGTGACGGCTGCCGAGCAAAGCCAGGCTGCGAGTCAGCATGCGGATCGGGTCGGACAACTTTGTGGCTCGGGTCCTGGCCAGGGCAGCCTCCGGGGACGTGCGCAGGGTTTGCACCAGCCAGGGCAACGACAGCTTCCGCTGCCGCCATTCCTCGGAGATTTCCTCGAGTCGGGAGACGGGTGGCAAGGAACCGACAAGCTGGAGCCACACCCTGCTGCTGATGTGGAGAGCTGTCGCCGGCTGTTCACACAACCAGGCAGCCAGGCTTAAGGGATCAAAAACAGCGGTGCGGCCGAGAATCGTGAGGGTGCCACTAAAGCGACTCCTGCTATTCAGGACCACTTGTCGCTTGCGGTTCAATTGAAAACCGGTTAACGCTTTGGAGACCGCAATCACATCGGTCTCTTGAAATTGACCTTCTCCAAGGGTGAAAAGTTCCAGCAATTCACGGGCCAGGTTTTCATTTGGATTATTGCGACGATTGGAAGGGCCATTCAGAGATAGCTGAACGGAAGGATCGAAGAGCATGGCACCGAGAAGATCAGCAAAACTTCCATCAAGGTGGAGTCGGATCGTCTCGATCTGGGAGCGAAGCAATTCCGCCCCATCGACAGGGAGCTGGTTCCAGCTCACGGGAAAAATTCCCAGCCACATCTGAACCAGATGGTCTGTGTCCCGGTGGGGACCGAAGCTCAAGCGCCCCAGCCACTCCTCCTGAAGCGATCGGGACGAAGTTGCCTTGCAGGTGCGCCTGGGCTTTCCGCGAGGCTGGAGAAGACAGTTCTGGTTGGTCGCTGGCATTCTCTGAACGAGGCCTCAGGCCCAGCAACTCACTGTTCCCAGTATCTCATGATCAGGTATCCCGTGATCAGTTATCCCGAGATCAGGTATCCCGAGATCAGGTATCCCACAATCATCCAATCCAATTCATCTTAACCAAACAGACTTAACCAAACAGACAAGCCAATGGGTTGACCTGCCCGTCAAATGCCTCACAGAATCAATCCACCAACAGCTGATTCGACTGATGCATCCATACCTACTGAAACAACTTCGTAAGCGGTTTCCCACCTAGCGAAACGACCTCGCGGACCGCACCCCCTGATGTTCCATCATGGAAGAGTGACGGATCACCCATGCTGACGCAAAAGCTGACCCAGCTATCCATCCGGACAACTGGAGAAGGGTTCACGGACATCACGGCGGCCCTGAATCGCGAACTGGCCGCCAGCGGAATCCACATCGGTGTGGCGACCGTCTGCTGTCTCCACACCAGCTGCTCGCTCACGATCAACGAAAACGCCGACCCCCGAGTGCTGACCGACCTGGCGGCTTACCTGCGTGCCCTCGTACCGGAGGAGGGGGTCCGACCGATCAGCGGCCGCGGTGAACGGCGTCCCTGGGTCCATGACGATGAAGGCCTGGACGATATGCCCGCCCATATCCGCACAGCCCTCACCTGCACCAACCTCAGTCTGTCCTTTCGCGGCGGAGGTTTGTTGCTGGGAACCTGGCAGGCGATCTATCTCTGGGAGCATCGCCGATCGGGCAGCACGCGCACGGTCTCCGTTCATCTGATTGGAGAATAACGCCCAAGATCCAGCCGCATCAAAAGAATTTCCGCTTTGCCCACCAACTTCAGCCATGGCATGTAAGATGGGCTTCTATGGGCTTGATACTTTAATTACAACTGAAGCAAAGCGCCATCTTCTCATCCATTCTCTGTCCAATTCGTGATCTCTTGATATCCTTCCCTCCGCGATGATGAATTCTCTGGTCAGCTATTCAAAAATTCTCGGCATTGTGGGAGACATCATCCGGGTGGAGGTACAACCCGGCAACGATCCCACCGCCGGCCCCCGTTTCAATGATCTGGCGGTTGTGGAGAACAGCAACGGCAGCCTCTCCCTGGCCCAGGTGATCGAGCTCAAGGATGATTCCGTGGCCCTTCAGGTGTTTCGCGGCACCAAGGGAGTGTCCACCAATTCGGCCGTCCGCTTCCTTGGCCATCCGATGCAGGCCACCTACTCCGGCAATATTCTCGGCCGGGTCTTTCGTGGCACGGGAGAGCCGATCGATGGCGGGCCCGATCTCAGTCAGGATCCCAAGGTACCGATCGGTGGGCCGTCAGTGAATCCCACCTGTCGCATCCTGGCCTCGAAGATGATCCGCACCAATGTGCCGATGATCGATGTATTCAACTGCCTGGTGGAAAGTCAGAAAATACCGATCTTCTCCGTTTCCGGTGAACCCTTCAACGCCTTTCTTGCCCGCATCGGTATTCAGGCCGACGCTGACGTGGTGGTGTTTGGTGGGTTGGGCTTGATCTTTGACGACTATTACTCTTTCCGCAAGACCTTTGAGGATGCGGGGGTGTTTGCCCGCACGGTGATGTTCGTGAACCTGGCCTCCGATCCCATCGTGGAGCGGATGCTGATTTCCGATATGGCCCTGGCGGTGGCCGAACGCTTCGCCGTTGAAGAAGGCAAGCGTGTGCTGGTGTTGCTGTCAGACATGACGGCCTTTGCCGACGCGATCAAGGAGATCAGCATCGCCATGGATCAGGTGCCCGCCAACCGGGGTTACCCAGGCGATCTCTATTCCCAGCTGGCGCGCCGCTATGAAAAGGCCGCCGATTACGCCAAGGGAGGGTCAGTCACCATCCTCACCGTCACCACCATGCCGGGGGACGACATCACCCATCCGGTGCCCGATAACACGGGTTACATCACCGAAGGGCAATTCTATCTACATGATGGTGTGATCGATCCCTTTGGATCCCTTTCCCGCCTCAAACAGAACGTGATCGGAAAGGTCACGCGGGAAGACCACAGCCAGATCATGAATACCACGATTCGTTTTTATGCCGGGTCCAAAGATGCGGAGCAGAAGCAGGCCATGGCTTTCGAATTGTCTGACTATGACCTCAAGTTGATCAAATTCGGCAAGCTGTTCAAAGAGCGTTTCATGAATATCAATGTGGAGATGCCGCTCGAAGCAGCCCTCGACCTGGCCTGGCAAAGCCTGGCTGAATGTTTCGAACCGCAGGAATTACTGATGAAGCAATCGTTGATCGATAAATATTATCCACATCAACATCCATCGTCGGTTGCCACCCCCGACACTGGATCAGCGCCCCAGCCCGCCATGCCCAAGGCCCCATCAGCCCCATCCCGTTCGATCGGTTGACCCCGCATGGCGCGCCTCTCCCTCACCAAGGCCTCCCTCACCAAGCAGAAGGCCCTGCTGAAAACCTTCGTTGACGTACTTCCTTCTCTGGACCTCAAGCGCCGCCAGCTCAGCGCCGAGCGCGAGAAGGCCAGACGCTCCCTGCGGCAGGCCCAGGAGCGGGCGGCAGACCTGGAACCGGAAATCTCCCGATCCATGCCCATGCTGGCCAACGACCGCATCGACCTCAACAACCTGGTGATGCTGCGTCACATCGACCTGGTGGAGGAAAATCTGCTGGGTACCCACCTGCCCAGGGTGAACCGTGTGGAGGTGGAGGTGCGCGACTATGGACTGCTGACCAAACCCTTCTGGGTGGATCACCTGGTGGGGATGCTCAAGACCGCTCTGGAAACCCAGATTCAGATCCAGGTGGCGCAACGCAGGGTGGAACTGCTCACGGAGGCGGAAAAAAAGGTGACCCAGCGATTCAACCTGTTCGATCAGGTGTTGATTCCCCGCTCGAAAGGCAACATCAAGAAAATATCGATCTATCTCTCCGATGCTGAGCGTGCCGGCGTGGTGAATTCCAAGCTGGCGAAAAAGAAGAAGGAGAAGCAGGCCCTGGCGAATGCTCAGGCCGTGGCCAGGGATGGTGCCGCATGACGATCGTTCCCCTCGCCAAGGTGACCATTCTGGGTCTGCCCCATGACAAGAGCACCGTGCTGGAGGGTCTGCAGGAACTGGGCTGTCTCCATCTGATCTCCCTTCAGGAGCAGGAGGCCAGTGCTGAGTTCGTTCCCGCCATGCCGGCCGAAGAGGCACGTCGTGCGCTTCGCTACATCATGGATGTGCGTCAGCGACGCCATCAGCTCAAGGTCGACTCCTCCTTCTCCCTGGATGCGGTGGTGTCCAAGGCCATGGCGAATCAGCAACGTCGTCGTGAGGCCGAGGATCGATTGCTCGCCCTGCGGCAACGGTTGCGACAGATCGAACCCTGGGGCCAGTTCACCCTGCCGGATCTGGCCGACCTTGATGGGTACCGGCTCTGGCTGTATCAGGTACCCGCCGCCAAAACCCGGGCCTTCCGGGCAGGTCTGGAGCCTCTTTCCCTTCCCTGGCAGTTGCTGCATGAGAGTCCCCGCAATGCCTATTTCGCCATCGTGGCCACCGATGAACCGGATCCTGCCGCCCTGCCGGTGCGGCGCTCCCATGTGGGCTCCGAAAGCCCCCAGACCGTGATCCACCAATTGGATGCGGCCCAGGCCGAAATCGAAGACATCGACGCTGAACATCAGGCCCTGAGCCGCTGGATCTTTCTGCTCTCCAAACATCTCAATCAGGCGGACGACATCGCCTCCCTGCAGGCGGCAGCCGAACAGACCAAGGAGGAAGACAACCTGTTCCTGATGCAGGGCTGGATGCCCCGCCGGGATCTGCCTCGCCTCGAGACCTTCACCAGGGATCAGGGGCTTGCCTTCCATGCCGAGGCCATCGGACCGGATGACTCCCCTCCCACCTTGATGAGCAATCCCACTGCCATCAAGGGCGGGCAGGATCTGGTCACCTTCTACGAAACGCCGGGATATCGCGACTGGGATCCCTCGGGGGTGGTGTTTTTCTCCTTTGCCCTCTTTTTCTCCATGATCCTGGCGGATGCCGGCTATGCCCTGGTGCTGGCGGTATTGATCGCCCTGCTCTGGCCGGCGATGGGCCGCAGCCCCGGGGGACGTCATTTCCGCGTCCTGGCCCGTCTCGGTTTGATCTTTGCGTTTATCTATGGGGTGTTGGCGGGAAGTTTCTTCGGAATCGAACCGGAGGCGGGGAGTTTCCTGGCAAAGCTCGACATCATCGATCTGAATGATTACGGAGCCATGATGAAATTCTCCATCGTGGTGGGCTGCCTGCATCTCATCCTGGCCAACGCTGTTGTGGCCATCCGTGAGGCAGGAATCAGCGGAAAAGCCAGACCCCTTGGCTGGATTGCCGTGATTCTCGCTGGTCTGACGATGTATCTGGGGGCGGGATCGTCCGGGGCGATTCACCTGGGGGTTGGTCTTGGCGTCGGTGGACTTCTGACCGTGTTGCTGTTCAGCAGTGATCGCCAAGTGAATAATCTCCCTACGGCTCTATTGAGGCTCCTGGATGGCCTGGGGGGATTGACGGAAGTTTCCAAGTTGTTTGGCGATGTGATGAGTTATTTGCGCCTGTTTGCGCTAGGATTAGCCAGTGCCTCCTTGGCCCTCACCTTCAACCAGTTGGCCGGTCAAGTGGTTGCATCCAACATTGCCCTTGGGGTGCCCATCGCTCTGTTGATTCTTGTGCTCGGACATGGGATCAACCTGTTGCTGGCCATCATCAGCGGCTTCGTGCATGGCCTGCGACTCAACTACATCGAGTTTTTCAATTGGAGCCTTTCCGAGGAAGGAACTCCTTTCCAACCCTTCGCCAAAAAGGAGATGTCCTCTTGACTGACAATCTGAATGCCAATGTATCTCTGCTGGTCCTCGGCTGGATCGGCATCTATGCGCCCGTGGCTCTGGGAGCGATCGGGGCGGCCATCGGTTGCACCATCGCGGGCCAGGCGGCCATCGGGGCGATGATGGAGGTGAACAGCGGTTACGGGCGGTTTGTGGGCTTGTCGGCCCTGCCTTCTTCGATGTCGATCTACGGCATCGTGGTGATGTTCATTCTCAACCAGAAACTGCCTGTTTCTCCCACCAACGCCGGCGGACTGTTTGCCATCGGCGTGCTGGCTGGTCTCTCCTTCCTGTTGGCCGCCATTTATCAGGGCATCTGTTGTGCTTCGGCCATCGCCGGGTCCAAGGCCAAACCTGAAATCTTTGGTCTGTCCCTGGCTCCGGCCGCCATCGTGGAAGGGTTTGCCGTGTTCGCCTTCGTCTTCGCCCTCGTGGCTGCCGGCGGCATCCCCACGTAACGATCCTCCCCGCTCATTGTTCCACCCTCTCTTCTTTCCAGCAGGACCTTTCACGTGCCGAACCAACGGAAATCACGCCGGGATACCCCCCTTGAGGTGGCTTCCGGAATCGAAACCCTGATCGACCGCCTGCGGGACCAGGGGGTGATGCGCGGCCGCAACGAATCGGAGCAGCTGGTGAAGGACGCCAGGGCCAGGGCGGATGCCATCGTTCAGGAAGCACAGCAGAAGGCCGACGGGATCCTCAACAAGGCCCGGAACGATGCCGATAATCTCCGCCAGGCTGGCCAGCAGGCCCTGGAACTGGCCTTCCGAGATACCCTGCTCGCCCTCAAGACCCAACTGTCCAGCCGTTTCACCGGAGAAGTGAAGCGGCTGGTGAGTGAAGAGCAGCAGAAACAGGAAATTCTGGAAAAGATGATTCTGGAGGTGGCCAGCAGAGTGAGATCCGACGTGGATCAGTCCAGCCAGGTGGAGATACTGCTGCCCAGAAAAGTGGTGGGCCTGGCGGATCTCAGCCAGAATCCAGATGAACTGGAACAGGGAGTTCTCACCCACTTCGTGCGGCTCAATTCCCAGAGTATGTTGCGCGAAGGGATCACTTTTGGCTTCGCGAAGGACCAGACCGGAGGGCTGAAGATTCGCCTGGTGGATCGGGAAATTGAACTGGATCTCAGCGATCAGGCCGTTGCCGCCGCCATCCTCGAACATCTGCAGCCCCGCTTCCGGGCCCTGCTGGAAGGCGTGGTGAAGTAAACACCATGGCGAAGTACATCTCGCTGATGTCCAGCCTGCCACCCCTGGGCAAGCTGTTCGAGGCTTCGAAGCAGCCGATTTCCAGATTGAAACTGGAGAACAGACTCCGACTCCTGGACGATCGGGACATGGAAAATCTCACCCGCATGTCGAGGCTGATTGCCTGGTCGGAACAGCCTCTGGATCGAACCGACCAGGATTTCATTCTCGAGGCCGAACGATTCGTCCAGCAGGAGCGCAATCCCACCCTGAAGCGACTGGTGAGCGAACGGATCGATCTCCGTACCATCATCACGGCGTTGCGCCGCCGGCATCGGGGGGAAACGGAGCCACCCGCCGGCAAGCCCTGGGGCTTCGGCCAGTGGGTGGGGCTGATCGAGCGCCATTGGAAAGAACCCGCCTTCCATCTCGATGCCATCCATCCCTGGGTTGTGGAGGCCAATCGGCTGCTGGAGGCCAACGACCTGGTCGCCTTCGAGCGGCATCAGTTTTCCGTGGTCTGGAACCTGCTGGATCAGATCGGAGCAGGGCACTACTTTGATTTCGAAGCGGTGGCGATCTACCTCAACCGCTGGAGCCTGATGGCTCGCTGGACCGTCTACGACGGTGATGCCGCTGTGGAGCGGTTTCGCCAGCTGGTGGATTCTGGCCTGGAGCAATTTACGGACGTTTTCTCAGCGCAATCCCCATGACCACCGATCAATTCCATACAGCCACGATCGTCGCCGTACAGGATGACCTGGTGACGTTCCAGATGGCGGACTCCCTGCCCCGTCCCCTGCTCAAGAATGAGGTGGTGTACATCTGCCCGCAACGGCAGACAGGCGATCGAGCCGAGAAACTCAAGGCGGAAGTGCTGCGGGTGAGGGGCAACCTGGCCGATGCTCAGGTGTTCGAGAGCACCAAGGGGGTGGGGATCGGGGATCCCGTCGAGCAATCGGGGGAGTTGCTCTCCGTGAGCCTGGGGCCCGGGCTGCTGAGCCAGATCTACGACGGCCTCCAGAATCCCCTGGCTGAGCTGGCTGCCCAGTACGGCACGTTTCTGCCCACCGGCGCCTATGTGGCCCCGCTGGATCCACAACGCAAGTGGTCGTTCCAACCCACGGCCCAGATCGGGGCCAGATTGAAGGCCGGTGATGCGTTCGGAACGGTTCAGGAAGGCCGCTTCACCCACAAAATCATGATTCCCTTTGATGAGCCGGGGGAGGTGCAGCTGGATTGGATTCAACAGGGGAATTTCACGGTGGATACGGCTGTGGCCCGCATCACCGATGCCAAAGGGGCCACCCGATCCCTCACCCTCACCCAGCCGTGGCCGGTGCGCCGTTCCGTGGCGCAATACCTGCTGGAGCAGAGGTTTTCAGAGCGCCTCTATCCCCAGGAACCGATGATCACCACCCAGCGGATCGTGGATACCTTTCTTCCCATCGCCCGAGGCGGCACCGGATGTATCCCCGGCCCCTTCGGCGCCGGAAAAACCGTGTTGCAGAATCTGATTTCGCGCCATTCCGATGTGGATGTGGTGCTGGTGGTGGCCTGCGGTGAGCGGGCTGGGGAAGTGGTGGAAACGATCACCGAATTCCCCAAACTCAAGGATCCGAAAACGGGTGGATCCCTGATGGACCGCACCATCATCATCTGCAATACCTCCTCCATGCCCGTGGCGGCAAGGGAAGCTTCCATCTACACGGGCCTCACCCTCGGCGAATATTACCGCCAGATGGGATACAACGTATTGCTGATTGCCGATTCCACGTCCCGTTGGGCCCAGGCCATGCGGGAAACATCAGGCCGGCTGGAAGAAATCCCTGGAGAGGAAGCCTTCCCCGCCTATCTCGACTCCTCCATCAAGTCGGTGTATGAGCGGGCGGGCATCATCCGCACCAATGACGGCAGTATCGGCAGCCTCACCATGATCGGCACCGTGTCTCCCGCTGGTGGCAACTTTGAAGAGCCGGTCACCCAGTCGACCCTGAGCACCGTCAAGGACTTTCTGGGGCTGAGTACGGATCGGGCCTACAAGCGTTTCTATCCCGCCGTGGATATTCTGATTTCCTGGTCCCGCTATTTCGATCAGCTGGGCGATTGGTTCGCCACCCACATGGGGCCCGAGTGGGTGGGGCGGGTGAAAGCCATGAATGATCTGCTCAAGCAGGGCGACAGCATCGATCAGATGATCAAGGTGACGGGGGAAGACGGGGTGAGCACGGAAGACTTCGTGATCCACCAGAAAGCCCTCTTTCTGGATATGGTCTATCTCCAGCAGGATGCCTTTGATGAGGTGGATGCCAGCTGTCCGCTGGAGCGCCAGAAGAGTTCGTTTGATCTGGTCACCCAGCTCATCAATAAGGAGTATACGTTTGCAGACAAGGCAGCCGTGCGCGATTATTTCGTTCGTCTCACCGGCCTGCTCAAGAATCTCAACTATGCGGTGGAGCAATCGCCTGCTTACAACGACTACATCAGCCAGATTGAGAAGCTGGCGGCTTCTGTCTGAGTATATCCCACGGTTTAGCCCCGTCTTTCTCCCTGGTAATATGGTTGAATTATTTTTCCAATAAAGGCAAGTGACTGTTCTAAGAACCGAAAACCGTATTCATGCATTATCTGAAAGTGATGGCAGACAGTTGCGGTTTTCGCAAAGTAGTTGGAGCCTTGTTGCCCACTCTGGCGATTGCAATCCTCGCCATCATTTTTCTACTGCCCGTCCATGCCCAACTACCTGGGCTGCCGAAATCTCTGCCAAGCCAGTCCAGTTTCGACGCCATCCATGCGGGCAATCTTGATATCGGAACCATTCGTCTGGATGGTGAGGTGCTGTTTCGAGTTGCTGCACCAACACCGGACTCTTCAGCAAATCAGAACAGTAAGACCCCCATTGAACGGCGTGTAAGCTCCGTTGAGTTCCACCTTAATGATATTGTAAGAAAAGGATTTAATCCCGATACACTGGAGATCAAGCCAGCAATTCTGAACAATCTGGTAGTACTGGTTGCCTCCGACAGTGATTGGGGCCCTAAGCAGATTGTCACCGTCACATCCTATGACGTCGAGCTGGATGAGCCCGATACGATTGATGGCGTCGCCAGGAGATGGTCTGAGCAGATAAAGCAAGCATTGGTACGCGCCGATCTGCAAAGGAGTGCTGCTTACCAGCTCGGCCAGCTGCCACTGATGGTCGGCATCTTGTTCGGCATCTTGATTGGTGATCGAATGATTCAGTGGCTCCAGAAGATACGCCAGTCTCGTCGAGTCAAGCTCGATCAACTCGATGCAAATCAACAGCACGAAGAACAGCTGCAGGGAGATGAACAGGCTTCACTGTCAAGCCCTTCTGCCAGCAAGCGGTCTTTGGCCAGGCTAAAACCAAAGCTCTCTTCAGACCAACGACTTGCCATCAATCTACTGATCAGAAAGCTGTTATTTGCCGCACGCTTTTCTCTCTATTTCCTTGGAATCGCCCTGATCCTCAGTCGCTTTCCCCAGAGCCGCTCCCTGGGCTATTGGTTGATGAGAGTGCCGCTGGCATATTTGGCTATTCCATTCACAATGGTGGTGCTGAAATCCGTTCTTGACGGGTTGATTCGGTCGTTTCTCATTCGTTTTGGCGACCAGATCAGGGAGAAAAGAGCAGGAAAGCAAACAGACCTACGGCTTCACGCCAGAGGCTTCACCACCTGGAAGGTACTGCAACAGTTGACGACGTATCTCGTTATCATCCTGGGGTTCACTCTCATTCTCTATACACTTGGTGAACTATATATTGCTCTCGCCATTCTGGCCGGTATCGCTTTTCTCTCGCAAGACTTACTGAAAGACTTCATAAAGACATACTTTATCCTGGCCGAAGATCAATACGCCCTTGGCGATTGGATTCAAATCGGTACGTTCAGTGGCGAAGTCGTGAGGCTTTCCCTGCGCAATACTCAGATCCGCTCGCCAAACGGTGATCTTTATACCATTGGCAATGGAATGATCAATGAGATCACCAACTTCACCCATCGCCAATCGGGCCTGAATCTGCTGATCGATGTTTCCTACAACACCGACCTCGACCAGGCCATGGCTGTCATGAACCGGGTAGCAAGCGAAATGGGAGAAGATCCCTTCTGGGGCGATCAGATCGTTGCAATCAAGATGAAGGGTGTGGAGGACTATGGAGACAGCAGCATCATCCTTCGCCTGGTCCTGATGACGTCGGTGGGCCAGCAATGGGATGTGGGCCGTGAGTATCGGCGCCGGCTGAAACCAGCCTTTGACGCGGCGGGCATCACGATTCCGTTCCCGCAGCGATCGATCTGGTTTGAGAATGCCCTGCCGGAGAGATCCCCCCAGCCTGGTTCTGGCTGATGCAAGCGAAGCAACGCGTATCGTCTCGCACCCATCCAGACCCATCGTCTTCCGGATAGCTACAGGAGTGGTCTTAGCGTTTCAGGGAGCAATCTTCCCTTCCCCTTGCCATGGCCGCCAAACCCCTGTCCGCCGCAGAGATCAACGCCCTCGGCAGCACGCTGCCGGGCTGGAGCCTGGAGAACGGCAAGCTGCACCGCGCCTTCAGCTTCGCCGATTTCTCCGAAGCTTTCGGCTTCATGGCCCGGGTCGCCCTGGCCGCCGAAAGCCTGGGCCATCACCCGGAATGGAGCAACGTCTGGAACCGGGTGGTGATCGACCTCACCACCCACGACACCGGCGGCCTCTCCAACCTGGATGTGGAGCTGGCCCAACGGATCGATTCCTTCCTCGGCTGAAAGCCCCCCACCTCTGGCTGCGATCCCCACTGGGACCCCGCTGATCCCTGGCGGGGATTCCTCTGATTCCTGCTTCCTCCAGCCACTCCATCAAGGCGGCCGGAGCCATCGATGCTGCGGTCCACACCTTCGCCGGGGCTGGTCTTGGTCGGCTATAGGCTTCATTGTCGGAATCCATTTCTTGAGCTTTCGTTGTCTCGACAAGGTCGCAAACAGCGAGTCCATTCAGCAGTTTCTTGAGCTGGCCGATCTGGCCCTGGGCCACACCTACGGCACGGTGATGGCCACATTGGGGTATATCTGAAAACGGATGCTCAGCCAAGGGCTCGAGATGGGCCTGCAGGCCCAGCCCCTGTTCCCGGTGTGCTGGGAGGAGCGGATGGAGCAGAACCTTGCAGAGCTGCGGGCCGATCTGGGTATTGATCCGGTACTGGAGGGTCCGTACAGCTGGACAAGCGATCCATTGCTCACGGCCGCCCTGCCAGCCTGATCACAGCAAAACTGGCAGCCTCGTTTCCACCGGCGCCCGCTTCTTTCGGCTGACTCAGCGTGGATCCTTGTAGGCGACCGCTGCGCTCGACGGGCCGTCAAGCGGAATCGTGTCGAAACGGCTGAACCCGGCTTCCCGGCACCAGTCCCTGAACTCGGCGATGGTGAAGTCAAAGGCGTCGCCGAATTCGATCAGCATCATCAGCGACATGAATAGACCAAAGGTGTTGCTGCGCCGGGCGTCGTCGATGAACGCCTCAATCACAATCAACGCGCCCCCTTCCGGCAGCGCCTCGAAGGCCTTGCGGATGAGTGTCTTTTTTCGCTCAAGGTTCCAGTCGTGAAGGATCATTCCCATCGTGATCACCTGCGCGCCAGGCCATGGATCCTTGAAGAAGTCTCCAGGAACCACGGTGATCCGGTCGGATAGCCCAGCAGAGGCGATCTTGCGCGCGGCAATCGTCGACACCGCCGGAAGGTCAAAACTGATGCAGTGGATGGAGGGGTGAACCGCCGCAACCTCCCGGCTGAGGAGGGCATCCGCTCCGCCGATGTCGGCGATGGTCCGGACGTTGTTGAAGGGGAACGCGCGGGCGAGCGTCTGGAAGTTGCGGATTGAGGAGCCGTTCATCGCGTTCATGAAGGCTTCGAGTCGTTCCGGATCGGCGTTCATGGCCTCAAAGAACGGCGTTCCGGCGTGCTTCGCCTCGTTCTGTGGTTTCCCTGTGCGGAGGGCTTCGCTCAGATCTGCCCAGAACCGGTAGTCGCGCATCTCCCAGATCTCGATCAGTCCACCGATGTACTCCGGCTTGCTCTGATCCAGGAAGTGGCCCGTCGCGGGGGTGTTGCAGTAGGCCGCATTCGGCCCGTCGCCGCGGCGGTCGAGAAGGTCTGCAGAGACGAGAAGATCCAGAAAGTCCCTGGCCGGCCGTCGCTCCAGGCTGAACGCAGTGATGATCTCAGTCAGCGTCATCGGTCCAGCCGCCAGTCGCGTGTAGAGGCCGAGGCCGACGGCGGAGAGCAGCGCCTTTGAGACGCCGTATCCGCTGGCGATCTCCATGATGTGCGATGGGTCCGGTTCGCTCATGTCACATCGATGGTGGGCAGTAGGTGTGAAATATTCTCATACTCTTGCCCAAGTTTGTGGACACGGATCAAGGCATTGCTAATTTGAGGGATAACGAAGTAAGTCTCCGAGCTTCATTCCCGCTCCGGGGGCACAGAGCAGCGATGGCGGCAGAGATGCACAGAGACTGGCAAGGGGGCCCGGTGCGCTACCCAGATCCGGCCATTGAGGTGATCGCACCGGCGTTCCAGCGGTATGTGCTCGGCAATGCCGCCGTGGAACGGATCCACACCGGCGCCCGCTGGACGGAGGGGCCGGTGTGGTTCGGCGATGGGCGCTACCTGCTGTGGAGCGACATTCCCAATAACCGGCTGCTGCGCTGGAGTGAGGACACCGAAGTGGTCAGCGTTTTCCGCAGTCCGTCGCATCACTGCAACGGCAACACCCGTGACCGGCAGGGGCGGCTGATCAGCTGCGAACACGGCACCCGGCGAGTGACCCGCACCGAGTACGACGGCAGTCTCACCGTGTTGATCGATCGCTATCAGGGCCGGCTGCTGAATGCTCCCAATGACGTGGTGGTTCACCCCGATGGACACGTCTGGTTCAGTGATCCCGGCTACGGCATTCTGGTGAACTATGAGGGCAACAGAGCCGAGTTCGAGCTGCCCACCAGCGTGTACCGGCTCAATCCGCGAACTGGCGAGGCGTGCATCGTCACCGATGCGATCGAGAAACCCAACGGACTTTGCTTCTCACCGGATTACAGCAAGCTGTACATCACCGATACGGGCGCATCACACAAGCAGGGCCACCCACGCCAGATCCTCGTCTATGACGTGATTGAGGCCTCACGGCTGGCCAACGGCCGGCTGTTCTGCGACATGGGCCCCGCCATGGCCGATGGCCTGGTGTGTGATCTGGATGGCAATGTGTGGGCGAGCTCCGGCTGGGCAGATCCAGACACCGACGGAGTCTGTGTGTTCTCTCCCGAGGGGGAGTTGATCGGCAGAATCCACCTTCCGGAGGGTGCCTCCAATCTCTGCTTCGGCGGGCACAGGCGTAACCGCCTGTTCATAACAGCGGGCCAGTCGGTCTACGCCGTATATATGGAGGCCCAGGGTGTGCCATTCCCATAACGTGGTATTTCTCAAATAAAAGCTTTTCTTAGATGAGAATTCTTGTGGAGTCGTTCCATGCTGTTGGTCGTCCCATTGCTCCACTAGTCCGCGGCGATGATGAGATCAAGCAGCTGCAGGGCATCGAAAAAAGTCCTGGTGACTTCCTTGCTCTCTGATGCAACAAGCACAGATCATTCTGGCCTGCGGAGCCGGGGCAACGAATACAGAAGTGGCCGAGTGAATGGGGATCAGAAACAACAGGATTGAGATGGGCTTCGGTGAAGGTATTGACAGAAATCTGTTATCCACCGGGCTGGAGAACAGCAGTCGTGGGTTGGTGATGGGTTGTCCAGAATAACCGCAGGTTGGACAAAGCCACTTGCGGTAAAGGAGCATAGCGATCTCTATCACCTTTTGCGTCATGGATGTGAGCACAATATTTCGCTCCTTCGATGTCGCCCACCTCCAGCGCCAAACCTTCACTGATCCGCAGCCCCATGCTGTAGACCGTCAGCAAGAACATCCGGTAACGGAGTTTTCTCACTGCATTGATCAGGCGCTGCACTTCCTCTCGGGTTGGGATGTCAGGCAGTGTTCGAACATGTGGTGGCCGCATGATCTTTACCCACTCCATCTTGCTGTTGAGGACATGGCGGTGGAAGAACTTCAGGCCACAAAGATCTACTTTAATGCGGCTCCAGGAGTAAGACTTATCCAGCAGAGCACTGAAATACCGTTTCAGTTCATCGGTGCTGAGATCATCAGGACATCGATCAAAGAAACGGGCGGCACGGCACAGCGATCGGCTGTAGCTGTCGATGGTCCTGTGGCGCAGGCCCTGCGGCCTGGGGGCCTGCAGATTTTGCTCATAGAGGCGATTGAATCGTGCTTTGTCTTCTGGCTTCATGGCAGAAGCTCCTCGGTGAGCAAAATGAAGGGATGAAGCACATCGCTGGATATGCATTCCACCGCTCCGCGGAAGCCTGCGGCTACAGTCTCCGATGCACACAGTCATAGTTGCCAGCCACCGTGAAGGCCATGGCGGGCGAAACGAGGATGTAGCCGAAGTGGAAGAGAACGCGTGCATCGAGGTTGTAGGCACCATTGTCCTCGAAGGCCATGTTCTTGTTGGCGTAGGCCATCAGCCAGGCGCTGTCCTTTCCGTAGATGAAGTTGCACGGCTCACGAGGGAAGTAGCTGATGGAGCGGGCAGCGGCATTACCGATCGCAGCGGCATCCTTCTCGCCATGGCTGGCTGGATCACCAGCCAGATCAAGGATGGAGGGGCTGCTGATGTTACTGGTGAGGATCAGGATCGTATTGGTGAAGTCCACGGTGCGGCCCTGGCCATCGGTGACCCGGCCGTCATCGAGAATCTGCAGCATCACGTTGAACCCATCGGGGTTGGTGTTTCCCACCTCATCGAACAGGATCACCGCATAGGCCCGCCGCCGCATCGCTTCGGTGAGCTGGGCCCTCTCCTTGTAGCCCACCTAGCCCGGAGGCGCTCCGATCAGCCGGCTCAAGGCGTGCTTCTCCATGTATTCGCTCGTGTCGATCCGCAGCATCGCCTCCTCGGAATCGAACATCTGTGCCGCCAGGGCCTTGGAGAGTCCCGTTTTGCCCACGCCGGTGGTGCCGAGGGACTTGAATTTGGTGATGCCGGCTGGGATCGGAAGAGCAGCCCGGGAACGCTGGATGGCATCGGCCACGGCCGTCACCGCCTGCTCCTTGTCGGTCACCCGTGTGCGCCTCTGAGCTCACTCCATCGTGCGTATGGGAGCCGAGCACCAGCTGCTTCGGCCGATGCCGGCAGCCCTCTGGAAGGGATCATCGCGGAAGTCCGGTCGGCCCGTTCTGGGCTCCATGCAGGCCACACGCCAGAGCTCCCGCTCGCAGTTGATCGTGACGGTGATGTGCGTGCCGGCGCCGCCGTCAGCGGTGGAGGTGCGCACCCAATCAGAGAGCACCGTGGCTGACACCCGCTGCCTGATCGAAGCTCTGCAGAGCATGGACCGAGAGCTGGAGAAGGGCCTGGCCAACGTGACCCGCGAGGCCAGACAGGTGCCCAGCGAGCCCTTCCAGACGCTCTGGCGCGACAACCTGAGCGGCTTCTACCAAACCAGTCCCGATCCGAAAGTGAACCTCTCCCGATTTTGTAGACACTGGGCTGCTACGATCAAGGAAAGAGATGCACACACGTCGCACAAGCTTTAGCGCCGGATTCACTCGGCCTTCTGGATGTCGGACAGCTTGAATGACTTATCGAAGAAGCTATCTTTCGGACCGTAGAATCTGAACATCGCATAGGGCGCTTTGCCGGCGGTTGGAATCCAGTTAGCTTCCAGCCCTTTTGGCGCCTCAGGGCCGAAATAGAGGGTGACACTGCCATCAGCGTTCTGCGTCATTCTGTCGAGGTCGCGGGATGACAGGCCAGGCAGCATCTGCGGCGAATAGATGAAGGCGTAGGTAGCGCGGTCATAGATCGTCAGCGACCAGAACTGCTTCACCGGCACATCCTTCGCCACGGTCAGGCTGTAGGTCTTGCCGGCCTCGAGCAGGTCGCCATCGCCGTCGCGCATGGTTGCGATGTACATTGTGGAAGGTTTCTTGGCGACCTTGGCCGGGAAATAAATCGCCGAGAACCACGGGCGTACCGCACGCATGTCGTAATCGAGAACATAGGGGTCCGTGGACTCCCACTTGAAGCTCTTGTCCGCATCGGAGAAGAAGACATTCCGCCACGTACGATCCTCCCACCAGGTTTCTCCCGGCAGAACAGCGGCAAACTTCTCCTGCATGTAGTGATAGGCATCGACCACCGCCTGCCGGAAGATCGCCTTTGTCTTATCATCTGGGTTGTACGGTTTGCTCTTTTCAATTCCGATGGTCTTGAGCATCCCCATCATCACCATGTCGCGCTGACGGGAAGGCTCGATGCTGATCACTTCGTGCAGGTCCTCGAACCAGCGCTCGTCGTAGCGGGCAAGGGTGGGCCAGCGGGTGTTCAGTGGATCGGTGAACGTCGTGGGCTTTGGATTGGGAAGCTCAGAAAGGTAAACCATCTTCATTTGCCTGGCCAAGGCCTCGGCATCCGCCAGGCTGCCGGACGGGGTTGGGATGGCGCGGATGGCCATGTCAGGCCGGAAGCTCGGACTCCTGACCTCGATAAAGCCGTCAGGAACCTTGCCGGCATACCCCGGGGGTGTCAACAGCAGCTTGGCACCCTTTCCCTGGTCCACACCAATGGGCCCGATATCCACGAAGGTCTGGTACCAGTGATCCGCGAGTTGACCGAACATCGTTGCCTTGTCATTGGCGGGTGGGATTTCGAGCACCACCGGGCCCTTGCGCAGGTCTGTCATCGCCAGCACATAGGGCGACACATTGTTTGGAGTAAGAGCTTCGAACAGAGGCGTGGCACCGGCGGACATGGCCAGCACTTCATTTTCATCAGAGCCCATGGCGATCGTGCCCCGCCGCAATCCCAGCTTGTTGACCATCGGAACAGACCAGAGCACAGCTTCAAAAGCACGCTGATACAGCACCTGTTCCTTGAAGGTCTCGAAACGTGTGAAGGAGGGCCTGGCCTGGGTTGGGGGTTGACCGCCCAAGGGTTCGGTTGGCTGGGCCTGAGCCGTGGCGGTCAGGAAGACCGCTGCCACGAGTGCAAATCTTGTTGTCAGTCGCATCTCAATCGTTTAATCGGGAAACAGGAATGTGACGGCAAAGCGCGCGCCGAACCCCTCAGGACCATTGTCCGGGTTGTTTGCCCAGTAGCGAAGACCGAGCTGGAACTGCACTTTCTGGCCGCCAATTTCTGTCAGCTTCGAAGCAGTGGCATTGAAGGGCAGCGCCAGATCGCTGCTTGTCCAGTTGTAGGACCCCTCCGTGTTCAGTCCGAAGCTCCAGGCGTTCTTGGTGGTATAAACGAGGAAAGGCTGAAAGTAGGTGTTGTTCAGCTCCGGGCTGTTGCTCCTCGTCTCGACGACTCCCCATTGTTGCCCGGCGAGCAAGCCATACGTCCAGGGCCCTTGCTGGAACAGAAAGACGCCGGTTGGCCCGAGCCCGAGAGTGCCTGAGCCAAGAAGCCCATCCGTGCTGGTCGGCCAGGTGGCGACTGGCCCGACACCCCAGGTCAGGGTTCCGAGCGGCGTTTCCTTTGGTTGCGGCACGAAGAAGAAACTCTGGAGCGTGTCGCCAAGACCGAATTGCGTGCCCGAAGGCCCGGCGATGTCATTCTGCACAGCGACCGGCAGAATGGTACGCAGGACGAGGGACCATTCCTCGGACAACGCGATGGGGATGACGGGCTGAATATTGACAAAACCTTTATAACCATCGGTAGGGCCATAACCTGTATCGTAATTAAACTGAAGCGGCACACTGATCAGCGACGCGATCGGATTCGCCAGTTTCTTGGCCAAAGCCTCGGCGTTCTGCGGGCTCTCCGTGGTTGCTGATTCCACTGCAGGGCTTGCTCCGTCATTTGCAGCGTCGGTTTCCGCAGTATCGGCTACCTGAACAGTGTCGCCGCCCTGAGCTTCGTCCACGGCCTGAGGGCATGCTGCGTCATTCGCAGAGTCGGTTCCCTCAGCAGTGTCACCGCCTTGAGCTTTGGCCTCTGTCGCAGAGCACGCTGCGTCGCTCGCAGGGTTGATCTCCGGAGCTGTGGCAACGCCAGGCGTTTGCGCATGAACGACCGGGCTTCCTGACAGCAGGCCAGCGATGGCGGCGATGCCAATGGGAGATAGCCGTGCGGAGAGGATAGGCAGTTGCATGTTGTGGGAATCCGGTGTCCTGTGCATCGTTGTCATGTCACTCGACCTTCCGGATCGGCGTCATCGGAAAGCTCTGGTCGAAATAGGCCTGCTCGGGGCCGTAGAGCCGCAGGTAGACAAAAAAGGACTGACCCTCGTTGGTCTCGATCCAGTTGCCGTCCTTGCCCTCCGGCGCCTTTGGGCCGAAATAGATATCTACCGAGCCGTCCGCATTGACGGCCACTTCTTTGTCGCGGGACGACCGGTCGGATCGCTTGCTGTCGTTGCGGATGATCAGTCGGTTTTCGATGTCGTAAACCGTGACGGACCAGAAATTCTTCGCCGGGGGATTGGGACCGATCGTGAGGACGTAACTCTCGCCACCCATCAGCGCCTTACCGTCCGCGTCGTAGTAGGACCCCAGATAAGCCGAACCGTTGCCGGGCGTGCGTGACACCATGCCTGCCGACGTTGTCGTCGCCTCAAACCCGTAGGAGGCCCGCTCATTGAACATCGAATAGGTCGGCAGATCGATGGCGGGGTTCATGCCGGCCATGACATCCTCAAACCCGGTATTCTCGCCGTAGATTGACGTTGGGAACATCTCACGCGTCTTGTTAAACGAGATCGCCTGGGACATTGCCATGCCAAGGTCGAGACCGGCCTGAAGAATCTGCTTCTGCGCATCCGTTGGCTTGAACGGTTTACCTTTTTCGATGCCCAGGTCTTTCAGCCACGCATAAAAGAACCGATCACGCTCAGCCATCGGTTCACGTTGAACGTAGGTGTTCACCAGTTCCCAGAACCGCATGCCGCGCGGCTGGGTATTGAGCGCGATCGCATCGCCAGGCTTGGGTTCGTATGGGACAAACTTGGTGGCTGGTGGATTGGTTGCGTCCGACAATTTATAGGCGTTCACTGAGGTTCTGAGTGCCATGGCGTCTTCGCCAGTCCCCAGAGCACGATAGAAGTAGAACACCCGGAACGTATCGGATTGAACGATCTTGCCATCGAAATCCTTGGGGGCATTCTGTCCCGGCCCGACCAGAAGCAGTTTTCCAGGAGTACCATCGATCTCGTGAATGGGCTGCATCCAGGCGTTGTCCACCACGCCATAGATCGCACCGGGGGGCAGATCGACCACGATGGGGCCGGTTTGTGATAAATCTGAGAAGGCGATGGTGTAAGGGGTCGTGACGTTCGCTGTCAAGAAGGGATAAACGCCGTCGTATCCGTCATACAGGCCAAAGAAGAGTTCTCCCTCCGAGACCTCCATGCCGTTAGAGGATTTCAGATTGGCATGAAGCGCCTGATAGAGCTGCTCGAAATTGATCATCGGCATCGCCCAACTGACTAGCTGGGTGGCGCGCTGTTCCAGGATCCGGCGATGCAGGAAATCGGCGGTATCTTTGGTGATCGTCTGTCCCTGGAACTGGATTTCGCCCGCGTAGGTTTGAACGGTAGACGTGCCTTCCTGCGCCAGCACCGGCTGAAGACCGGCCAGCGAGATGAGTGCGAAAGCGCCCGCGGCGGATGTGTGGAGTGACATTGATCTTTTCATTCGACCAATTCAAGCTCGCCCGGCCGCCAGGTCTGCTGGATCCATGCCTCTTCCGGGCCGTAGATGCGCAGCGCGAGCCACCAGCTCTTGCCCGGAATGGTCTGCAACCAGTTGCCTTCCTTCCCTTGGGGCGCTGTTGGCGCGAAGTAGATGTCGGTTGACCCGTCAGCGTTCATTTCGATGCCTTGGGTCTGGCTGCCCAGGGTTGGGAATTGCTGGTCCGTCTGCAGCTGCGATCGGGTCTGGGTGTCGTACATCGTCAGCGCCCAGAAATCTTTTGCGGGCACATTCTTGGGCAATGTCAACTTGTAGGTTCTGGATCCGTCCAGCGCCTGCTTGTTGGAATCCAGTGCGATCAGGCCATAATCAGACCCCTTACCCGGCACCGTCACCGCCATGGCAGGGGAGACGACGATATAGCCGAAGTGGAACAGCGCCCGAGCCTCCAGGTTGTAGGCTCCGTCCTTCAGGAACGCCGTGTCTTTATCGGCATAGGCCATGATCCAGGCGCTGTCTTCGCCATAGATCCGATTGCCGGGATCACGCGGAAAGTAGCTGATCGCGCGGGCGGCGGTGTTGCCGATCGCGGCAGCGTCGGTGAGGATCCGCTTCATCCGATCGTCCGGTGAAAACGGCTCTCCTTTCTTGATGCCGATCGCCGCCATCATCCCCTTGGCCTCCGGGCCGAGATAATCATCAGGCTCCGTCTGGATCAGATCGTGCAGTTTCTCAAAGAAGCTGTAGTCGTTGGGTACAATCGTGTTCATGACCTTGCCGGAGACATTGATGAACTCCGTTGCGGGAGGGTTATCCCTCACTTTGAGGGGATAGATCTTCAGGTTGTCGCGGATATTCCTGGATGCCGCCGGGATCGCCTGCTCCAGCGGTAGGGTCTTGTCGAGATAACCGCGCGTGAATACCCAGACACCGTTGGTCTTCGACGGCACCACGAAATACCCGCTCGGCACCTCGCCCTTGTAATCGGGCGGCAGGATGAGGAACTTGCCACCTTTGCCCTTGTCCGGGCCGGCAACGCCCAGATCGCTCATGTAGCGAAAGGCCATGTCGTCGAGCACGCCCAACATGCCGGGCGGCAGGTCGATCACCGTCGGGCCGTCTTTCGCCAGATCGAGAAACCCGACCGCATACATGGTCGAGGTGTTTCCCGTCAGCAAAAGAGTCTTGGAATCCATCAGGTTATCCCAGATGGCGATCTTGTTGCTGGCATCGGCCCCCATGTCGGCCTGCCCTTCGCGGAGCATGTAGGCCGACAGCATCGGGATGGAATTGATGAAGACATTCACGGCCCGTGACCGATCGAGATAGTCATAAACTTCGGTGACACTGGCAGGATCGGGCACACCATCGAAAAACTTCATCGTGCCGATCGATGTCTTCAGGGTGTCCGGCACGGTGATCGACGGTGGAATGTCCGTCGTCATGTTGTATTTCTGAGCTTCGGCAACGGCCGATCCAGCCGACAGAACGAATGCGCCGAGAGCAGCCGCCCATCCTGTTCTTGTGGTGTGGAATTTCAGCAATTGGTTCATGATGGGTGGCCTCGATCGTGTTGTGGTGGGTGGGGAATCGTCGCTCAGTTGACAGCTTCCGGATCGCCGATCTGCCAGGAACGGTCGTACCAGGGTTCGGTGGGGCCATAGATGCGCCACAGCATGTTCCAGCCCTTGCCAGGGACGGTCTGCAGCCAGTTGGCTTTCTCCACACCCTCGGGCAGGGTTGGGCTGAAATAAATGTCGTAGGAACCGTCTGGGTTCTGCTTCAGGCCCTTGCTGTTCTCATCGAGACCGGGGAACTGCTGGTCGGTCTGCAGCATCGAGCGCGTCTGGTTGTCGTAGAGCGTGAACGACCAGAAGGACTTCCCAGGCACGTTCGGGGGTACGTGCACCCTGTAGGTCTTGGCGCCATCCAGCGGCGTGCCCGTCTTGTCCATATAGGCCACGGCATAGGTGGATCCCTTGCCCACCGGTGCTGCGGTCATGGCCGGGGTGATGCCGGTCGCGTAGAAGTGGAAGTAGGCGCGGGCGTCGAGATAGCGGGCGTTGTTCGCGTCGAGGAATTCGTAACTGCCACCAGGGAACGGCGTGGTCCAGACGCCCTTGCCTGGATAGATATAAAAGTTGTCGGTGCGTGGCCGCGAGGCCAGGGCCCGCACGGTCACGGCGGCCACATCGGCCGACTCGTTCAGGATGGCCTCCATCCGCGCGTCAGGCTTGAAGGGTTTCCCCTTCTTGATGCCGATCGAGGCGAGCTGCCCGAGGATCTCTGGGCTCTGTCCAGCGCCCGGTTCCCGTTGGATGGTCTGGTTCACTTCCTCGTAGAGGTTCCCATCCATCGCGTGGATCGTGGGGAACGGCTTGCCCGACACGTCGATGAAGGTCATCGTCGGGGGGTTGTCCTTCCTCGCCAGCGGATACACCCGGAATGTGTTCTTTGTCGCATCGACTGCCGGCTTGGTGCTGCCCTCAACCTGGGAACCACGCCAGATCAGCCAATTGCCAAACGTCTGGGATTTCCGGACGAAGTAGCCCTCAGGGATATCGCCCTGGTAACCGGGCGGAAGGAACAGGTACTTGCCTCCCTTGTTCTTGTCTTCTCCGACCTGGCCAAAATCGGTGACGTAGTGAAACCATGCATCGTCGACGATGCCGATCACGTTGGGCGGGGTTTCCACCACCATCGGCCCATCGGAAAGATCCAGCCATGCCGTCATATAGATATTGACCGTATTCGGGGTCAGCCAGCGCGCCTTGGAATCCATCAGTTCTTCAAACAGCAACGCTGTGGTGTTGGCCGGCCCCCATTTCAGAATCCCGTTGCGCATCGCTTCCATCGATGCGATCTGGATGCTGTTCAGATAGGCCTGCACCGCCCGCTGAAAGTCAAGATTGTCGAATACTTTCTGAGCCGTTGCGGCATCCGGTACGCCGTCGACGGAGTTCAGGATTCCCAGGCGGGTTTCCAGCCTGTCCGGCGTGGCGATTCCCGCAGGGATGGGGGTGGTCATCTTCATCAGGGGTGGCTCGGCTGCGTGAAGTTCCCCGTGCGGCATGGCGCACAGGGCCGCCCCCAAGCCGAGGAGCAGGGAGGTAGATCGGAGAGGCCTCCAGAGAATCCTTCGGCCTTGGTTGGCGTGGTTGATGGGATTGCTGTTCATCGGTTGGGGCCGTAGAGGGTGGATATCCAGATGCGGCAGAGGCTCTGGTACACAAGTTCGGGATCTCCATGGCGAGGGGAGCCGAACTCCTTGATCAGCACAAACGCGTCCATGCGGTTGAGGGCAACGGCGATGGCCCTGGCCGGCAGAGGAGCGATCAGGCCGCGGGTCTGCTGCGCCTCGATCCGCGACGCCACGGCTGCATCGAAGTTGCTGAGGAACTCGTTCCAGGCCTTCTCAAGAACGACATCGAAGGGGGCGGCCTCGGCGGCGGCCCGCAGGATGGTTCCCCTCTGGCGGCCCACCTGCACCAGCCCCCGCAGGGATTGACGCAGCGCCTGCTGCGGATCCTCCTCCGTGGTGAACCACGGCGCCGCCGCTGCCAGGATCGCCTCCTGGCACTCCACCAGCAGGGTGCGCATCAGGTCGTAGAGGTCCTCGAAATAGAGGTAGAAGGTGGGTCGGCTGGCACCGGCCTCTGTCATCAACAGGGCCACGGTGAGGTCGCGGAACGGTTGATCGCCGAGGAACCGCGTTGCGGCATCGAGGATGGCCTGGCGAGTGCGGACCGCCTTGCGGGGAACGGCGAGACGTTCTGGAGTCAGCCGGGAGCGATGGCCCCCGATAGATGGATCTGACGACGTGTTCCTGGTAGCTGACATGGCGTCAGCGTACATGGCCGTCTCGGGGTCTTCTCTCGACCTCGCCAGAGGATTGTCGATTCCTTGCAGGTGCTTAAAGCGCCACAACCCCACAACCGAAAAGAACGAGAGCCGTTCCTGTCACAATCAGGATTCCCTCTCTCAGAACATAAATCTGATGCTGGATTCAATGCCGTTGAATGTTATATGATAGCCAAAACGATTCCTCGTTTGCTTAGCGCCATTGTTCCAATTGACACCGAAATAGCGATAGGAAAGAGAGAAGTCCGTGTTGTTACCAATGGCATACCTTAATCCTCCTTGCACATTTCCGGAGATGTCCTGGCCACCAGCAAGCCCAAATCCTCCGATATCAGCACGTGCAAAAGCCTGTAACTTAGGCGCGAGGAATACACTTGCCTTGCTGCCAATCAGGGGCTGCACCCAAGTTTGATTGCCGTTGAATGACCGAGATGATTCCCCCTCCAGGCTGGTTATATCAGTGCTGATATTCAGCACGGTCGAGATCAGGCGAGCCCCTGCGTAGGGAATAATTGTGACCTCCCCCTTTTCTCCCACGGCAGATTCGGGCGCGCCGAGGCGATAGCGCAAGGCAAGGTCGTACAGGCCTTGCTGGAGGCCAACGCTGGCATTCTCGCGGGAGCCGCCCATAAGAGCCAGGTTCTTTCCACTTGCCGCGGCGACATTGAAGAAGAAGGTGTCGCTCATCAGGCCAAAGCGCTTGTACTCCGCGCTGGCCCTGAAGGGTATGTAGCCATTAAGGACGTCAAGAACATCCCAGAGTGATAACTTTATATTGGTTCTGACACCTCTCAGCGTTGTCCGTCCCGTGACTTGCAGGGGGGCGTAGCCGAAGGGCTCAGCGACGAATCGCCAAGGTGATGGCTCGGTGATGAATGCCTCGGCCTTTTCCTCGTCTGTGATCACCAATGGCATGATGACCTCATCATCCGGCTTGTTCTCGCTTTCCAGGGGGGAGTCGGCAGGGACGGTCTGATCTGCGATCCAGGCGGCAGCCTCAGAAGCTTCACTCCCGCCGGCTTCGGCCCAACTGGCAGGATTCGCAAATGCCTCTGAGCTTGATACGATTAGAGCTGATAGTGTAACTAAGCTAATCATATTTCGACCAGAAAACCCCTTGCAAGTGATTGAGGGCGTCATCGGAATGAAATACGGACAATCGTTGGCAGGTGTCTCCTGCTTTGGAAGATTACTGCACAGCCATCAGTCCCTGCAGCCTTTTGAGCCAATTGAAGGTTTGTCCAAGTCAGGCACAGTTCTCACCCCAAGGTTGGCCTTACTCTCGCTTGGATGAATTGGGCCTTATTTCACCTGGACGAGATCATCTCTTGGTATGCATGTGCTGATATATTTTTCTTTATTATATATATTGAGTCTGCTCGTGAACAGAACCCAGGCACCGATAGATTTGGCCATTCCGTTGGTGGCGATTGCTGGCCTGGCCGTCTGGTGTTTCGTCGTCGTACGACCGTTTCTGTCGATTGTGCTCTGGGCCACCATCCTGGCAATCGGTCTCCATCCTCCATTTTTGTGGCTCAAAAGGGTTCTTGTTCAGCGAATGCAGGGGTGAGCGTCATCAGGGCAGAGACGCTGAGGATGAAGAGGCGCGATCGGATCATGGGTTACGACTTCCTTGAGAGGTTCTTTAGGCAGTGTTCGAGACGGTGGCGGGAGCCGCAAGGCCGACGCCCGCAGCAAAGAGATCGGGATCTCCCCAGGCTCCTGGCAACGCCAGGACTACCTCTCCAGCTTCTTGAGGAGCTCCTTCATGCCACGCTCCAGCTTGCTGACGCTGACCTTTGTCTGGATCTCGAGCTTACGGAGATCGTCTCCGCCCGCCTCCCGCAGGTCCTTTTCGAGTTCGTCACCTTCGGATTGGATGTCCTGCTTCAGCTGATGGATCCAGCTATCCCACTCCTGCTCAAGCTCGCTCCATGGCGCCCGTAGCTCCATGCCACCGAGATGCACTTTGAGAGCGATCTCATCGTGAAGCTGTTTCAGCTCACCATACATTTTGTCCAGTGTGCCTTCGTTATCGGCGCGCATGGAGACTCGTCCCGAGTCGTGGTGTTGGGAGCCTATGCAAAACCTACCCAGCCAACCTCCCCCAAGCAGGGGGGACTATGGGGGGAGTGCGATGGAATGCTTTCAACCCCGAGCTTCCCTGCACTCCGCCGACTCCAACGCGGCCTGCAGAGGAGCGTGGAAGAGCCTCCCCCATTCTTCCCACCTATTGGGGGATGCATTGACCAGCGGCAGTCAGCTACAATAACAATGGCTTGCAAGGGCTACAAACCAATGAAATCAACACGATGAGTCTTCCCGGATCTACGATGAAGATTGGTGGTTATAATTATCACGTGAGCGATCAGGGCAAGGGCGACAAGGTCGTCATGCTCGTCCACGGCATGCCGGACGACGGCAGCTGCTGGAAGTACCAGGCCCCGGCGCTGCTGAAAGCGGGCTACCGCGTGATCGTTCCCGACACCCTCGGCTACGGCAAGACCGATCGTCCGAGGGAAGTCGAGCAATACAAGGTTGGGAACATCATCGCCCACATGTTCGAGATCATCGACAAGCTCGAGCTCACAAATATCAACCTGGTCGGCCACGACTGGGGTTCTGCCATTACGTGGGGGATGCTCTATCAGAAGCCGGAGTTGTTCAGAAAATACTGCTCATTGTCAGTTGGCCACTTGGGTGCCGTGTTCGGTCAGGTCCACTCAACGCCCGAGCGCATGCTCGAAGCCGCGAAGACGAACTGGTTCACGTACCATCACACCCAACCTGGTATGGAAGAGTTGTATATGGTGAACGACTTCCGTTACTTCGACACTTTCTTCGTTCAGCACCCTGAGAAGGAAGCGGTCAAGGCCGCAATCAAAGAAACCGGCCATATCGAATGGCTAAACTATGACATAGCCAACCCTATGGTTCAGGATTACCTGGCAACGGCCAAAGATCCGAAAGTCTTCCCGAATACACCGGTGCCGGTCATGGTGATTT
>CALOCJ010000005.1:0-71166 GCA_942491925.1 Synechococcales cyanobacterium | reverse complement strand
AATTTGCCTCATAAGCGACACACAGTCTTGCAAGACTTCACATGAGATCGATTGCCTTCACTAGCGTTCACATTCTCCCTGTTCAAGTTGCTACAAAAGGTCTGCTGGGCTGGTAACTCCGAATGGTCCTCTATTGAGCACATGGGTATAGATCATTGTTGTCCGCAAGTTGCTATGGCCGAGCAGCTCCTGGATCGTGCGACTATCGGTACCCTTCTCCAATAGGTGCGGTGCACTAGAACGTCTCAAGCTGTGGCAAGTCGCCGGTTTCGTGATTCCAGCCGCAAGTACAGCACGCCTGAATGCTTTTGCAGGAGTGATTGGTCCATGTGGTGGCGCCTTTCCTGGCGTATGGAGCTGGTGTTCGGTTTCGAGGTGGCTTCCGAGCGGGTGGATCAGTCGAAAGGGCAGCATTGAAGTCCGATCCTTGTCGCCCTTTCCACTGCGCACCGTCAGCTGTCGCTTTTCGAAGTCCAGATCTTTAATCCCCGCGCCGGGCGTAGTGGCAGGCGAACCTGCAACTCCTCCCGATACCGCCCCAGCAAAGTCGGCCGTTGATCCATGGTGATCAGCTTGCAGCGTCTGTTTCCAGGATCCCCATCGGCGGACAAATGCTCGCGCTGGTTCGCTTAACGTCTCACCTCACCGGCAGCAAAAAGCAAAGCGAGGAATGAGGGGAACTTTTCCTTAATCATCTGATCTGCGCCAGCCGCGCCAATATGTCGTAGTTCTTCTTCAGAAAAAACCCCAGTTTCATTGAAGCGACTGGCAATTTTTCTGCCGATATTTTTGAGATCGGTAAGGCTTCTATTTCGAGACATAATCACTTTGATACTCTTCGGTTGGTTCAAAAGATTGAACAATATCCAAATAGACTCCATTTGGATCCTGAATACAGAAGTGACGCTGACCCCAGCTTTCAGACCGCAACTCGAGCGTGATATTGAGCGATTTAGATTTAGCTTCAGCGAAGGCGGCATCTGCATCTTCAACTTCCAGGCTGAAAATGACACCTTCACCAGAGTGTGGTTGTTGAAATATTGGTGGCTGTGTGGGTTGATCTGGCAGCATAAAACCAACCTGAATACCCGTATTTGAAACTAAGTGAATATACCAATCACCAGAGAATACAACATCAAAGCCAAGATTCTCTGTGTAGAACGATTTCGCTGCATCAAGGTCCTTAACGATAAAGACAGGAAATGAGCTTTTCGGTTCTATCATGTGCGATACCTCCTTTTGTAGCTAACTATAAATGGACTGAACAGCAGCAGGCCTGTAATCACGCAGACCCACCACATATGTCCATACCGATGATACTCTGCAATGGTAAGTGATGGCTCGGCGGCAGCCATCTGAGCTGAAAGCCCCTATGTATCCCCGTCTTGGGCTGGTCAGTCCACAAGACCGGTGATCATCACGTGATTGTAAATCTTGCTAGTATCTTGGCGATATGCCTTAGTGATTTTAGATCATGAAAGTGGCGATAGCGCCGTGCCCATTGAGCTGATGTCTTGCCATTGCACCTATAGCTCTTGAGAATCTTGGCATCGCTTGTATTACAATCTATCCCGGCTGTCGCTCACGGCCTCCAGCCCATGTTCCACCCTTGCGGCCGAGCCCTGTAGCGATGGCAGATTGCTGCTTTCTATTCAGTGGCGGCAATCACAGTCCTGAAGCTCTGGCTGCTCGGAGGACCGATGCGCTTGGTTTCTCAGAGCCTCACTGTTGCCATACCACCTTCGCGATCGCTTAGCCAGGGCCGGTAAACCTCCCCATCTCCGCACCCACCGATCGCAGCCACTCCGCCTCTTCTGATCCAGGATCCATCAACTCGAAATCGCCAAATTCAAACCCCGGCCCCACTGTGCAGCCCACCAGCACGCCATCGCCGATCGGTTCCGCCGCCTGCCAGTGGCCGGCCGGCACCACGGCGCAGAAGCACTGGGCCGCCACCGATAGCTCCGTGGTGATCGGTGCCTTCTCCGTTCCATCCCAGGTGATCAGGCGCAGGCCGTCGCCCTGGTACAGGTTCCACACCTCATCGGAACGCACCCGGTGGAAGCGGCTCACCTCTCCCCGCCGCAGTTCGAAATAAATGTGGGTGAGGGCCGAGCGACTCTCCCCCGCGCCGGTGGTGACCCTGGCCGTGGAGCGGAACACCTCCCGGAAGCGGCCGCCCTCCGGGTGGGCGATCAGATCAATGGGTTGCATCGGTTGCCGTCTGGTTCAGTCCTCGCTCTCCACCCCCCGCACGATGCGGGAAAGGTCGGCCCGTTCGTCGATGCTCACCCGATGCGGCACGCCGCTGATGATGCGCTCGAAATTGGAGAAGGAATCCTTGATCTCAGGCCCGTTGCCGGTGATCACGAACTCACGGATGCCCTTGTCGTGCCACGATCCCCGCATCTTGAACACATTCAAGGCCCGGGCCATCTCTCCCCGGATCTCCACATACTGCAGCAGCAGGATCGTGTCGGTAATCGTGGAAATATGCGAATCGGTGATCGAATGGCTGCCCATGAATTCCTCCGATGTATTGGTGAAGAACCCGGCGATTTCCTCCTGCTTGGCATAGCCCGTCACCCCGATCACAAACTGGCGGAAGGCGTTATGGCTCACCCCCCTGGCCAGGGCAGACAACGAATCGATCGCCATCCGTGACGGCTTGAACTGGTTGATCTCCGTCTTGATGATCTGCAGGTGATCCTCCAGCCCCGTTGATTCCGGATAGGCGCAGATGATCTTCAGCAGGCCGTCGTGCTCCATCTGCTCGAAATCAATGCCCCAGCTGGTGGCATTGCGCATCAGCTGCGACCTGGATTCCTCATAGGCGAACAGAATCGCCCGTTCCTTGTTGGCGCAGGCATCCTCCACAAACTTGCTCACCAGCAGCGTCTTGCCCGTACCCGTGGCGCCCGTGGCCAGGATGATCGAATCCTTGAAGAAGCCACCGCCACACATCACATCGAGCCGCGGCACCCCCGAACTCACCCGCACATTCGAACTGCGCTGGGTGAGCCGCATCGCCCCCAGCGGGAAGATGCTCATGCCGTGGGCTCCCATCGTGAACGGAAACTCCCCCTTCATGTGGGTGGTGCCCCGCAACTTGAGGATTTCCACCGTGCGCCGGCGCCGTTCCCCGTCCAGCACATTGCGCAGGATCACCACATTATCCGACACGAATTCCTCCACCCCGTAGCGGGCAATCGGGCCATACTCATCGATCCGTTCGGTGGTCATCACCGTGGTCACACCGATCTCCTTCAGCCGGGCGATCAGGCGGAAGATCTCCCGCCGCACCACCGAAACCGCATCGTATTGCTGGAATACCGCCGTGATTGAATCAATCGCCACCCGTTTTGCCTTGTACTTTCGTATCGCATAGTTGATCCGCTCGATCAATCCAGACAGATCAAAATTCCCCGCCACATCCTGTCCGTCCGGATCCGGCGAGGCATCCAGGATGAACAGCTTGTTCTGCTCCACCATCTCCTTCAGATCCCAGCCGAAACTGGCCGCATTGCGGATCACGTCCAGCGGTGATTCCTCAAAGGTCACGAAGATGCCGGCTTCGTTGAATTGCTTGATGCCGTTGTTGAGGAAATTCAACGACAGCACCGTCTTGCCCGTGCCCGAAGTGCCGCTGATCAGCGTGGAGCGGGCCACCGGCAAGCCGCCATGGCAGATGTCATCGAATCCCTCGATCCCCGTGGGCAGCTTCTGCACCTGCATCAAGGGGGAACCGGCAAGCATGCTGTTCTGCATTGAAGGGAAGCGGTGAAGGGATGCCGTGAAGGCGGGAAACGGGGGGAACCCGGTGGGGGGCAAGTGGTGGGCGCTCAGGCCCCGGCGGGGGAACGCCGGCGTCGGCTCATGGCCCTGGCGCCCCTCCGGCTGGATCGGCTCGCGCCGCTTCCGCCTCCCCTTCCCGCAACACATCCTCCAGTTCTTCTCTGGCATCGGCGTCCATGCTCAGGGCCTCCTCGCTCAGCTCCTCGTAGAGCAGATCCAGCCCGATCAACACCTTCTCCCGATCCGACAGGTCGCCGATGATGCGCCGCACCGGCGGCGGCAGGATCTTGGCCAGGGTGGGGGTGGCCAGGATCTTGTCTTCCTCGGCCAGTTGCGGATTCTTCAGCACATCGATCACCTTCAGGGCATACACGCCGCGGAATTCCGTCTCCAGGATGTTGCGCAGGGTTTTCATCGCCCGCACCGAATTCGGCGTGTTGCCCGCCACGTAGAGCTTGAGGATGTAGGTCTTGGCTGGGGGCATCTGGAGGCAGCTCAGTTGGTGAGGATGGAAGGGTCGGCCGCCATCGCAGGCTGGGCCACGGTCACCGATCGCCGCGTCAGGGGCGCGTCGGCGGGGACGGAACGGCGATAGATCTCGCAGAGGTGGGCCATCACATCCAGCAGGGCCAGGCGGTAGTCCTGCAGGAAGGCATCCTTGTGGCCCTCCAGCAGCAGTTGCTTGCCGAAGCTCTCGATCAGGTTCATGTGGATCTCCACCGTGTTGGTGATCGGCAGATCACTGAAGAAGGCGGTGTTCACGTAACTCTCCAGCGCCTGGTTGGCGGCCGCCGGATCGCGGAAGTAGCTGACCAGCAGATCCCGGTAGGTGCGGGTGAGGGAGCGCAGCAGCTCGGTGCGTTCCGCTCCCGGCAGGTTGCGCAGGAACCGGGAGGGATCCCGCTTGTAGTACACCCCCAGGTAGCCCAGCCGTCCCTCCAGCCGGTTGGCCAGTTTCCAGCCATCCGGCGCCGCTCCGCCCGTTCCCTTCGCCGGTGCGCCGGCCTCCAGCAGCCCGCGACGCAGGAACCGCGCCAGCGCCGCGTCGACGCTGTAGCTGAGCTGTTCCAGCTGGTCCTCCGGCAGCCGCACCTCGGCGTCGTGGTACTCCACCCGGCCGGTCACCGGGCCGATCACCACCGCCGGCAGCAGCAGACCCCGATCGCTCAGGGCCTGGTAGATGCCGGCGCCGATCGCGCCCTGCTCCAGCAGCACGGCGTCGATGCTCTCCCGCTCCGCTTCCAGGGCCGCCAGCGGGTCGCGGCCCGGATCGAGCCTCTCCAACCGGTAGCGCCCCCCCTTCAGCCAGCGGCCGCAGGCCTCCGCCAGGACGGGCTTCTGGATCAGGGACGTGATCGTGAGGGCCGGATCAGGCATCAGCCATGGGGCGGGGCAAACGTTCGGGGACGCAAGGTTGACGGAAGGATGGCAGGGAAGGGAGAATTTTGGACTGTCTTTTGATTGCCGTGGTCCAGGCCGAATGGTGGCATCCTCGCCGCCAGCCTGGCCATGCCCGATGCCCATGACGTCTACACCGACCACTTCAAGCCCCAGCGAGGCCGCCCCTGCAGCCGGCACCGAGACCGGGCCCTACGCCATCGTGGAGGCCTCCGGTCAGCAGTTCTGGCTTCAGCCCAACCGCTACCTCGATATCGACCGTCTGGCGGCCGAGGTGGACAGTGTGGTCACCCTGGACGAAGTGCTGCTGGTGAAGGACGCCAACGGCACCACCCTGGGCACCCCCTATGTGGAGGGAGCCAAGGTGGAACTGAAGGTGATGGCCCACCGCCGCGGCACCAAGATCCTGGTGTACAAGATGCGGCCCAAGAAGAAAACCCGCCGCAAGAACGGCCACCGCCAGGAACTCACCCGCGTGATGGTGCAGGACATCACCCTGGCGGGCACGTCCATCGCCTGATTCCCGGCCGCCGCGCCGCCTGCCCCTACCGTTCCTCCCAACGTTCGTTTCCCCTTCCAGCCATGGCCCACAAGAAAGGCACCGGTTCCACCCGCAACGGCCGCGATTCCAACGCCAAGCGGCTCGGCGTCAAGCGCTACGGCGGTGAAACCGTCAGCGCCGGCTCGATCCTGATCCGCCAGCGCGGCACCTCCGTGCTGCCCGGCGTCAACGTGGGCCGTGGTTCCGACGACACCCTCTTCTCCCTGGTGGATGGGGTGGTCAACTTCGACTCGATCAAGCGGGGCCTGCGCAACCGCAAGCGCATCAACGTCGCCTGACGCCTCACTCCGCAGCCTTCACCGGCCCTGACATCACCGGCGCATCGGCCAGTTCCGTGCCCTCTCCCGGCACTTCCAGCCACTGCCGCAATGCCCCCACCAGCAGGTAGAAGGGCAGGGTGTCGGCAAGGGCGGCCAGCAGCTTGAACAGGTAGCCCGCCGCGATGAACTGGCCCAGCTGCACCGCCAGCGGCTCCCCCTCCCGCAACGGCAGCACGTGGGCGCCGTAGTGGCTGATCAGCACCACCGCCGTCGTGTCCACCAGCTGGCTGATCAGGGTGGAGCCGTTGTTTCGCAGCCACAGGGCGCGGCCCTTGGTGAGCCGTTTCCAGAAATGGAACAGCCGCACATCGGTGAACTGGGCCGCCATGTAGGCCGCCATCGATGCCCCCACCGCCCCGAAGGCCAGCCGCCGCACCTCGAAGAACACCGGCGACGCCGTGCCGGGCAACACCCCCCCCAGCCACAGCACCAGCACGATCCAGCCATTCAGCAGCAGCCCCACCCAGACCAGCTGGGAGGCCCGCCGCTCCCCCCACAGCTCGCTGATCAGGTCGGTGCAGAGAAAGGTGAGCGGATAGGGCAGAGCGCCCACCGCCACCACGATCGGAAAGGAACCGATCGAGCCGAGGTTCACGAACCGGGTCAGCCCCAGGATGTTGAGCATGCCCATGGTGCCGAGGAACAACCCCGCCAGCACCAGGAAGGCCACCTGCCTGCGTTCCTCCACCCCCATCCCCAGCGAAATCCCCATCGACGACGAGCCCCTGGCAACTGATCCGCCCAGCCTGTCGCCCGCCGGGCCCCCCGGTGACGCCCCCAGGCCCCTTTGTGGCTTTCTGGTGCTCGACAAACCCGCCGGCCTCACCTCCCACGACTGCGTCGCCCGGGTCCGCCGCGCCTACGGCCTGCGACGGGTGGGCCACGGCGGCACGCTGGATCCGGCCGTCACCGGCGTGCTGCCGATCGCCATCGGCCCGGCCACCCGCCTGCTCCCCTACCTCAACGGCGACAAGGCCTACCGGGGGGTGATCCAGCTGGGCCTCTCCACCAGCACGGACGATCTGGAGGGGGAGCCGCTGCGGCGGCGCCCCGTGCCCCAGCTCGATCAGCAGAGCCTGGAGCAGGCCCTGGCCCGCTTCCACGGCGAGATCCGGCAGCGGCCCCCCCAGGTTTCCGCCGTGCATGTGGACGGGGAGCGGGCCTACCGGCGGGCCCGCCGCGGTGAAAGCCTCGAACTGCCGCCGCGGCCGGTGACGATCCACCGCCTGGAGCTGCTGGGCTGGGATGGGGAGGCCGGCCGGCTGGAGCTGGCCCTGACCTGCTCCGCCGGCACCTATGTGCGCTCCCTGGCCCGTGATCTGGGGGAGCTGCTGGGTTGCGGCGGCGCCCTGGCCAGCCTGCGGCGCACCGCCGCCCTCGGTTTCGGCCTGGAGCGGGCCATCCCGCTGCTGCGATTGGAGCAGCCCCCGCCGCCGCCCCTGCTGGACCCCCTGCTGGCCCTGGACCATCTGCCCCGCCAGGGGCTGGATCCCCAGGAGCTGGCGGGCTGGCGCTGCGGCCGCTCCCTGCCGGCCGCCCAGCCCCACTGCCTTGACCAGGTGGTGGCCATCCTCTCTCCGGATGGCAGTCTGGCCGGTATGGCACGGGCGGCCGCCGACGGCAGCCTGCGGCCCCGGCTGGTATTCGACGCCGCCGGTTGAGGTGCTGGCGCCTCGGAGCCACCCCTCGGGTGCTCTCCACCGATGCCCCGCCAACTCCCTCGCCCCGTTCCGATTCGTTGCACCGTTTCCGATGGCCGGCCACAGCAAATGGGCCCAGATCAAACGCTCCAAGGCCGTGGTCGATGCCAAGCGCGGCGCCGTGTTCACCCGCCTCGGCCGCGAGATCACCGTGGCGGCCCGGGGTGGCGCTGATCCGGCCGGTAACTTCCAGCTGCGCACCGCCATCGAGAAAGCCAAGGCGGCCGGTGTGCCCAACGCCAACATCGATCGGGCCATCGCCAAGGGGTCCGGCCAGGGGGGTACAGAAGGCAGTCAGTTCGAGGCGGTGCGCTACGAGGGCTACGGCCCCGGGGGTGTGGCGGTGCTGATCGAGGCCTTCACCGACAACCGCAACCGCACCGCCGCCGACCTGCGCCTGGCCTTCCACAAGCACGGCGGCAACCTGGGGGAGACCGGCTGTGTGGGCTACCTGTTCGAGCAGCGCTCCGTGGTGCGGCTCGATGGGCCGGGGATCGGGGAGGAACAGCTGCTGGAGCGCTTGCTGGCCCTCGAAGACGCCGGCGGCCCCACCGTGGTGGGCTACGAGATGGATCCGGACGGGGCCGACGTGCACGCCGCCTTCCCCGATCTGGAGACCCTGCTGGAGGGCCTGCGGCACCAGGAGCCGGTTCCAGGGGAGCCTGCGGAACTCAGCGTGGGGGGATGGGAGCACCGCTGGGTGGTGCTCACCCCCTGCCGCATTGACGACCCCGACACCCTGCGGGGCTGCCTGCGGCTGCTCGATGCCCTCGAGGAGCTGGAGGACGTGCGCAGCGTCAGCTCCAATCTGGAGGCCGACGAGGAGCTGCTGGAGCTGGCGGCGGACCCGGGCCCATGATTCCCACACCCATCGCCCCTGACCCCAGCAAGGACAGCGGCCCTGTGCTGGCGTTGCTGGCCCGGGGGCTGGAACTCTGGCTGCGCCAGCAGTGCGAGGCGATCGAGGCGGTGGACATTCACCTGGAGGGCTCGGCCCTGAAACTGCTGCGGGGCCGGCTGGAGGGGGTGCGCCTTTCCGCCCGGGGAGTGATCTATCAGGCCATGGAGATCGAGGCGGTGGAGCTGGTCAGTGATGGCCTTCGCGTGCGGATGGGTCCATTGCTGCGCCACCAACGGGTGGAACTGGAGAATCCCTTTCAGATCCAGGGCCAGGTGGCGCTGAGCGGGGAGGGGCTGGATCGCTCCCTCCGTTCCCCCCGCTGGCAGGACCTCGGCAGGGATCTGGCCCAGGGCCTGCTGGGGACGCCATCCCTGCAGGCCCTGGAGATCCATCACGACCGGGTGCGGCTCACGGCCACCACCGCCGCCTCCGCGGGCGACGCCACCGCCGACCAGACCAGAACGGTGGAGGCGAGCATCAGCGCGGTGGAGGGCACGGTGGAACTGCGATCCCTCGACGGCGCCCATACCCTTCGCCTGCCCATGGATCCCAACATCCGGATCCACGCCGTCAGCCTCCGGGAGGGGAGACTGGAACTGACCGGGGACGCCAGTGTGCTGCCCTGATCTGCAGGCCCCCCAGTGGCTGACAGGGCGCCGGGCTGGATGCGAAGGTTGAAGGGTCTATCAGGTTTTTTGCCTCAATGTCCCTCCAACTCGGAGATACGGTTCCCGACTTCACCCAGGATTCCCAGCTGGGTTCGATCAACTTCTACGACTACGCCGGCGACAGCTGGGTGGTGTTGTTCTCCCACCCGGCCGATTACACACCGGTCTGCACCACCGAACTCGGTGAAGTGGCCAGACTTCGCCCCGAATGGGAAAAGCGCAATGTCAAGACCATTGCCCTGAGCGTGGATTCCGCCGAAAGCCATAAGGGCTGGATCGGTGATATCAACGATACCCAGCACACCAGTGTTGACTATCCCATCCTCGCCGACGCCGACAAGAAGGTGAGTGATCTCTACGGGATGATCCATCCCAACGCCCTCAACAACCTCACGGTGCGCTCGGTGTTCATCATCGACCCCAACAAGAAGCTGCGGCTGCAGATCACCTATCCCGCCAGCACCGGCCGTAATTTCGATGAAATCCTGCGGGTGATCGATTCACTCCAGCTCACCGATTATCACCAGGTGGCCACACCCGTGAACTGGAAGGACGGGGACGATTGCGTGGTGGTGCCCTCCATCCCCACCGATGAAGCCCGCACCAAGTTCCCCAAGGGCGTCACCGAGATCAAGCCCTACCTGCGCATGACCCCCCAGCCCAACAAGTAAACAGGCGTCAGAACTTGATCGAAACACCGGGCTGCGACGCCTGGGCTCTGGTGTAGGTAACCCCATCCATCCGCAATCCTTCGGGGTTGAGGATGGTGATGATTCCCCCTTTGTTCGACAGCCTCACCGGCCGCTTCAGGGTGATTCTGAGCGTGTCCCCCTCGCCGATCACCCCTTGAAGCGGCATGGCGTTCTTGTTGCGATCCAGTAAGGCCCAGCCTTCCAGATGGAGCGGCTGGCCGCTGACATTCAGCAGGGTCACCGTTTCCACCTCAGGGGATGAGATCGGATTGACCAGGGCGGCAATGATGCGGAGGGCACCATCCAGAGCAGGAGTAGGAGTAGGAGCAGGAGGAGCAGGAGCCAGGGCAGGGGCAGGTGGCTGCGGCGATGGGGCGGGGGCGCTGATCCGATGGCCGCTGCGGTCGTCGGTATGCCACGCCTGCGACTGAAACTTCAGAAACATCCCCACCCACTGCCCTGTTTGCTGGAAGTGGATCAGCAGACAGCCGTCCTGATACACCCCGTCATCGCCTGTGAAGGGGGGGGCGTTGCCCTGGTTCATGTGGATGTCATGAACGCCATTGCCGGGGCTGAAACCAAACAGCCGATCTTTCTTTCCCCACTCCGGCCCCCAGCGTTCACCAAAGGCATAGATCACGGCGTATTCATCTGCCAGGGCACGCTGAATATAATGATCGAACTTTTCATTGAGATCGTTATCCGGCCCTGGCTGATGGAAGGGAAGCGGCTGCAGTGAGCGGGGGTCGAACAGATTGGAGCGGATGAAGTCCATCGCTGGACCGCCGGGTCTGCGATCGAGGTCATTCCAGCCGAAATCCAGCTGTTCAATCTCTTCCAGGCAGGGATGCTGGAACTGGGGAACAATCAGATACTCCAGCTGGGACGGCTCCAGCTTCGACATCACATTGATCGCGATTCGATAATCATCCAACTCATCAATGATGTGGATCTGAAAATGGGGGCTTCGGCCTGTGCCGAGGCGACGATCAATCGCCCATCCCTTCAAGACCCCATAGCGCTTCAACGGCATGGCACTGTGCTGAAGATCAGCTAACTCTAGGCGCCGCCTTGAAGCGGTCAGGTGTATCAACAACCTTGGCTCGAGGCCTATTGCGCTAAGCTGTCAGATTGTTTGCAGATTTCTTTCTATGTCCCCGTCGATCTTTCATGCCTTCCTTCTTCCGGCGCGTCTTCGATTGCTGAGCACGCACACAAATCAAACGGTCGTTCGCTCCTCACGCGGCTCCAGGCCCCGATTGCATCCTTTTTGCCACGGATTCTTTGCGCTGGCTGCAGTCTTCGGTGGGGTCGCATCCCCGGCATCGGCCTCCGTCACCGTCAATCTCAGCACCTCCATGATGTCGTTCATCAACGATGGCGACGCGGGGTACTACATCAATGACGGCACCTCCTCCTCCCGTGCCCTGCAGGATGCGGTGTTCGCCATGCCTGTCGGTTCCGATGGCACGCCCCGTTGGCGGCCCTGCACGGTGGTGCCGTGCACGAAGGTCCCCACACCGCAATCGGCTCCAGGCTCCATGGGGTCTTCGGCCCAGCGTTCTCTCACACCGGTGGAAAAAACGTTCATCACCGATACGTTCACCAGCGGTGCGGTACCCGCCAAACCAGCAACGGGAACAGCCACCGACGCAGCTACGCAAGAGGCCATGGCCCCGCAGCTGACGGCCCTGAAGAAAGCCATGCTGGAAACAGCCACCGCGGCCAGTGGGGCCGACCCCGCAGATCTGACAGACGCGTTTCAACCTCTGATGGCGGCACTGCCCGCCGCCAGGGCCGCGGCTGCCGGCAGCGAACTGGTCACCACGGCCGAAACCAGCATCAAATTGAAAAACTCGGTGTCGAGCTTCTCCCAGGCGCGAAACCGCCTCTCCGCCACGGTGGCCGGCATGAAAACCGTGAGCTGTGAGATGTTGAAGCGGGGCGTGGCGGATTTCAATCGCATCGCCGGCAGCAAGGCTGTCACCTATTACGAGCAGAAAGCTCCCCTGTCGCTGCTGGGATTGGATAGCTGCCTCTCCCAGGATCTCCTGGAAACCTCCATGGTGGATTACATCAGCTCCGAACTCCAACAGGCAGCGGAAGCTGAATGAGTGAAGGGGCCTTCGGACTCGTAACCCCCGGATAGGCTTGCCTTCCCTACCCCCACCCCAGCGAACGGATGGTCAAACCCCAGCAACGCCTGCTCCTCCTCAGCCTCGGCTGTGGAGCTCTGGCGCTGGCCACCGTTCTGGGGCTGCGGGCACAGCGGTTCCCCGCCGAGGCGGCCGCTGATCCCTGGGGCTCCTTCCCCCCTCCCCCCCGGGATGAAGCCCCGGCGCCCCCCGCCGGCTGGGGCACCACCACCCCGGCGAGCCCGGAAGGCCCCATCGTGGCCCTGCCGTCCGATCCCTCCCTGCGGCGGGTCGGGGACGGCCGCCACTACCCCCTGGTGCCGTCCGATCCGGCCCAGCTGGCCCAGCTGCTGGTGGCCGTGGAAGAGGCGCTGCGGTCCTCCTTCACCGATCCCGCCGCGCTGCCGGCCCTGGGGCATCAGCAGCAGGTGATCTACCGGGTGCTGTCCCACAAGACCGCCCTGGCCGATCAGGTGCGGCCCTCCATTCCCCCTCGTTGGCTCAGCGTCTTCGACCGGCACCTGGCGGCCCGGCGGGAGTTCCTGGCCATGCACCGGGGCGGCAAAAAACCCGACACCCTGCCCGCCTGGCGCATCGTGCCGCCTGAGCCGCCCGAAAATCTGATCCGCTACTACAAGCAGGCCGAGCAGGCCACCGGTATCGAGTGGGAGGTGCTGGCGGCGGTGAACCTGGTGGAAACCGGCATGGGGCGCATCGACGGGGTGTCGGTGGCCAATGCCCAGGGGCCGATGCAATTCCTGCCCACCACCTGGGCGGAAGCGGGGATCGGCAAGGGCAACATCCGTGATCCCCACGACGCCATCCAGGCCGCCGCCCGCTATCTGGTGCGCCGCGGCGGCCTCAAGGACATCCGCAAGGGATTGTGGGGCTACAACAACAGCGACCACTACGGCCGCGCCGTGCTGCTCTACGCCTCCATGATCAAGGAGGACCCCCGCGCCTACACCGGTCTTTATCACTGGGAAATCCACTTCGGCACCGCGGCCGGCGATCTCTGGCTGCCGGTGGGTTATAACCAGCCCCAGCGCATTTCCGTTGCCGCTTACCTGGGCAAAGAGCCGGCGAGCGCTCCGCCTCCTGGTTCGTCTGGGTATTGAGCCCGTTGCTTCAGAAATACACGTCCACACTTCCCCGCCCGCTGGTCTTCAGCCAGTTCTGGGCTTCGATGTAATTATTGGGCGCCATACGGATCGCCTTGGTCCAGTAATCGGCCGCCCGATCGAAGCACTGGTCCGCCTCGTCGGGTTCGCCGCGCTCCTCCGCCAGGGAGCCCAGATGGTGGTGGATCACCGCCATGTTGTTGAGCACCTGGGGCATGCGGCTGTTCAGTTCCAGGGCCTGGCCGTAGAAATCCAACGCCTTGGCATGGTCGCCGTTGCTGGCGAACACCAGGGCCATGTTGTAAAGGATGAAGGCCCGGTCGTTGGGGTCATCCTCCAGGGTGAGGGCCTCTTCGTAGTTCTCCAGGGCCTCGGCGTACTCCCCATCGGCCTGGGCGCTCATGCCGTCGCGGTAATAGGCGAAGGCCTCCTTGGCCCGGCGGTTGGTGGGCAGCACCTTGAGGATCAGGTCCGCCATCACCGTGAAGCTCTTGTCAATGAAGTTGTCGTTGCGTTGCGAGCGGGGCACGGCGGGTGATTCTGGTTCCGATCTCCCCATCATCCTGCCCGGTTCCGCTCCTCGGGGGGGCCGCACCCAACGAACTGCCTAAGTTGAGCGTCGTCCGGCTGGCCCCTGCTCCGGTGTCTCTCGCCCCCTCTCCCACCCCACCAACCGCTCCCCCGCAGCACAGCGAGGCCCTCCAGCCCCGGGAACCCCTGCTGCTGGAGGTGGAAGGGATGAAGTGCGGTGGCTGTGTGCGCGCCGTGGAACAGCGCCTCCTGAAGCTGCCGGAGGTGCACCAGGCCAGCGTGAATCTGCTCACCCGCACCGCCTGGGTGGAGCTGGCCCCCGCCCCCACCGACTCCGCCACCGACCCCCTGCCCCTGCTGCTGTCCACCCTGGAGGCGATCGGCTTCCCGGCGCGTCCCCGCGGCCAGGACCCCAGCCATGGCCTCGACCACCCCAGCCGCAGCGAACGGCTCAAGGAACTGACCTGGTGGCGGCGTTGGCGCCAGCTGGTGCTGGCTCTCTCCCTGGTGCTGATCTCCGGGATGGGCCATCTGGCCGATGCCGGCCAGTTGCCCTGGCAGGGCCCCTGGAATCTGATCGGCACCCCCTGGTTCCATGCCCTGGTGGCCAGCCTGGCCCTGGCCGGCCCCGGGCGGCCGATCCTGGTGGGAGGCTGGCGTGCGGCCCTGGCCGGCATGCCCAGCATGGACAGTCTGGTGGGGCTGGGGGTGGCCAGCGCCTATCTCTCCAGCCTGGTGGGCTGGCTCTGGCCCGCCAGCGGTTGGCCCTGCTTCTTCCATGAGCCGGTGATGCTGCTGGGCTTCGTGCTCACCGGCCGGTTCATCGAGGAGCGGGCCCGTTACCGCACCGGCCGGGCGATCGAGGATCTGGCCGGTCTGCAGCCTGACCACGCCCTGTTGCTGCTGGATGGAGGACCTCCCCGCCAGGTGCGGGTGGGGGGCCTGCGGCCCGGGGATCACGTGCGTCTGCTGCCGGGGGATCGGGTGCCGGTGGATGGGGTGGTGGTCGACGGAAACTCGGCGGTGGATGGGTCCTCCCTCACCGGCGAACCCCTGCCGGTGCAGGCCGCTCCCGGCAGCGAGCTGGCCGCCGGCTGCCTCAATCTGGAGGCCCCCCTGGTGCTGGAGGTGCTGCGGCCCGGTGCCCAGAGCGCCATCGCCCGCATCGTCCACCTGGTGGAACAGGCCCAGGCCCGCAAGGCCCCGATCCAGGCCCTGGCCGATCGGATCGCCGGCCGCTTCGCCCTTGGGGTGCTGGCCCTGGCCACGGTCACCTTTCTGTTCTGGTGGCTCTGGGGCGGTCCCCACTGGCCTGCCCTGCTGAGCGGCCAGCCCCACGGCCCCTTGGGCCTTGGAGCCATGGGGCATGGGGCGGCAGGCCACGGCGGACTGGGCACCACGGCCACCACCCCCTTTGCCCTGGGCCTTCAACTGGCGATTGCCGTCCTGGTGGTGGCCTGCCCCTGCGCCCTTGGCCTGGCCACCCCCACGGCGATCGCGGTGGGGTCAGGTGTGGCCGCCCGCTCCGGTCTGCTGTTCCGGGGCGGCGACGCCATCGAGATCGCGGCCCGCCTGCACACCCTGCTGTTCGACAAGACCGGCACCCTCACCCTCGGCCGTCCCCTCGTGACGGCGGTGCATCCGGTGGCAGGGGAGGCGGATGTTCAGGCCTCTGAAACCCTGCTGCGGCTTGCGGCCAGCCTGGAACAGCACAGCCGCCATCCCCTGGCCCACGCCCTGATGCAGGAGGCCCAGCGGCGGGAGCTCGACCTCCTGCCCGTGGCAGACACCCGCACCGTGGCGGGGGAAGGCCTGGAAGGAACACTGGAGGGGAGCCAGGAGCAGGTGCTGGTGGGCCGCCTGGGCTGGCTGGAGGGCCGGGGAATCCCCATTCCGCCCGCGATCACCAAGGCCATCGCGCCCCTCGAAGCCAGCGGCGCCTCCCTGCTGGCCGTCGCCGAGGGGGGAACCATGCTCGGCGTGGTGGCAGTGCAGGATCAATTGCGTCAGGACGCCGCCGCCACGGTCCACGACCTGCGCCGCAGGGGCCTGGTGGTGGGGATGCTCAGCGGTGATCGGCGCTCCAGCGTCGAGCGACTGGCGACGCAGCTGGGCATGGCACCGGATCAGGTGGCCTGGGAACTGCGACCGGAACAGAAGCTGGACAGGATCAACAGCCTGCGCGCCTCGGGCCCGCTGGCCATGGTGGGGGATGGGATCAACGATGCCCCCGCCCTGGCCGCCGCCGATCTCGGCATCGCCGTGGGAACGGGCACCCAGATCGCCCAGGACACCGCCGACCTTGTGGTGATGGGGGATCGACTGGAGGGGGTGGTGCGAGCCCTGGCCATCGCCAGGGGCACCATGGCGAAGGTGCGCCAGAACCTCTTCTGGGCCTTCGGTTACAACCTGCTGGTGCTGCCCATTGCCGCCGGGGTGCTGCTGCCGGGCTTCGGCCTGCTGCTCTCCCCGCCCCTGGCGGCCCTGCTGATGGCCACCAGCTCGATCACGGTGGTGCTCAACGCCCTGCTGCTGCAAGCTGCCCCGCAACGGGGGCACCAGCCGCAGTGAGCCGTGGGCCAGGGGCCGGGGGCTCCATCACAAAAGGTCGCTTCATCGTGCTGGAGGGCATCGACGGCTGCGGCAAGACCACCCAGCTCGAAGCCCTGCGCCAGTGGCTGCCCGGCAGCGGCCTGATGTCCTCCGGGGCCCGGCTGCTCACGACGCGGGAGCCGGGCGGCACCCCCCTGGGGCTGGCCTTGCGCCAGCTGCTGCTCCACCCACCGGAGCGGATCGCCCCCTGCCCCACCTCCGAGTTGCTGCTCTATGCCGCCGACCGGGCCCAGCATGTGGAACGGCGGATCCGTCCGGCCCTGGAGGCCGGTGACTGGGTGCTGAGTGATCGCTTCAGCGGCTCCACCGCCGCCTATCAGGGGATGGGGAGGGGCCTCTCCCTGGAGCTGATCGCCCAGCTCGAGACCATGGCCACCGGAGGTCTGGACGCCGATCTCACCCTCTGGCTGGATCTGCCCCTGGAGCTCTCCCTCGGGCGCCGGGGCGATCGGACCGCCGATCGGATCGAAGCCGCCGGCGACGATTTCCTGGCGCGTGTCGCCACGGGCTTCGCCGGCCTGGCAGAACGCCGCGGCTGGCATCGGGTCGACGCCTCCGCTGGGGTGGACCAGGTGAGCCAGGCCTGCCGCCAGCTGATCACAGAACGGTTCGCCAGCGGATCCCACCTCTCCCCTGGGCCCGCCGCCTGATGGCCAGGCAGCTGTTCGGCGATCTGCTCGGCCAACCCCAGGCCGTGGCCCTGCTGGAGGCCAGCCTGGATCGGCACCATCTGGCACCGGCCTACCTGTTCGCCGGGCCGGATGGGGTGGGTCGGCGGCTGGCGACCCTCCGCTTCCTGGAGGGGATCGTGGCCGGGACCCAGGGCTCGGCGACCCTGCGACGCCGGCTGGAGGAGGGAAACCATCCCGATCTGCTCTGGGTGGAACCCACTTACCAGCATCAGGGGCGCCTGGTGCCGGCTTCAAAGGCGCTCGAGGAGGGGGTGAACCGCCGCAACGCACCCCAGCTGCGGCTGGAGCAGGTGCGGGACGTGTCCCGCTTCCTGGCACGGCGGCCCCTGGAGAGCGATCGCTGCCTGGTGGTGCTGGAGGGGGCGGAGGCGATGGCCGAGGCGGCGGCCAATGCCCTGCTCAAGACCCTCGAAGAACCGGGAGAGGGGATCCTGATCCTGATCTGCGCCGCCCCCGATCGCCTCCTCACCACGATCCTCTCCCGCTGCCAGCGCATTCCCTTCGCCCGGCTTTCCCCTGATCTGCTGGCCCGGGTGCTGGAGCGGCATGGCGAGGGGACGGCCGAGGATCCGCCGGAGTTGTGGGAGCTGGCGGCCGGCTCCCCGGGGGCCCTGCTGCGGCACCGGGAACAGTGGGGAGCCCTGCCGGAAGGCCTGGCGGACCGGCTGGTTCAGCTGGAGGCGGATCCCCTGGCGGCCCTCAGCCTGGCCCGGGATCTCTGCGAGGCCCTCGATGGGGAGCAGCAGCTCTGGTTGCTCGACTGGTGGCAACTGGCCCTGTGGCGGCGCCATGGTCTGGAGGGCCAGGTGCGACGGATCGAGCGCCTGCGCAGCCAGCTCAGGGCCTACGTGCAGCCCCGTCTGGCCTGGGAGGTGGCCCTGCTGGAACTGGCCGGAGCGGCTCGCCCCTGAACGCCTCCGGCAGGCCCCCTCCGCTCAGACCGCCGCGCCACCCTTGGCCGGTGCGGCGGCTCGGGCCTGGCGGGCCTCCTGAATCAGGGGTTCGACCTCGGCGATGTGGGCGTCGTTGGGAAGTTCCAGGCAGTACCCGGCCCCGTAGACCGTCTTGATGAACCGTGGTTTGCGGGGATCGGGCTCCAGCTTGGTGCGCAGGTGGCGCACATGCACACGGATCGTCTCGATGTCGTCATCCGGCTCATAGCCCCACACCTCCTTGAGGATCAGGGAGGGCGCCACCGTCTGGCCATGGCGCTGCAGCAGGCAGTGCAGCAGTTCGAACTCCAGGTGGGTGAGGCGGACCGGCAGGTCGAACCAGATCGCCTCGAACCGTTCCGGCACCAGGGTGAGGCAGCCGTAGCTGAGGATTTCGGAGTGATTGGTGGAGGTTGGCGCCCTCTCACTGCGGCGCATCAGAGCTTTCACCCGCACCACCAGCTCCTCGAGATCGAAGGGTTTGGTGAGGTAGTCGTCGGCTCCGGAATTGAACCCCGTCACCTTGTCCTTGGTGCCCCCCAGGGCGGTGATCATCATGATCGGAATCCTCTCGGTGCGCTCATCCCGCCGCAACCGCTGGCAGAGGGTCAGACCGTCCACCTTCGGCAGCATCAGGTCCAGCAGGATCACATCTGGGGTGAACTGCAGGGCGAGGGCCTGACCCTTGATGCCATCCTCGGCGGTATGGACCGTGAACCCGGCGTGTTGCAGATGGCCCCCCACCAGGTCGCGCATGTCACTGTCGTCCTCGATCAGCAGGATGCAGGGCTTCATAGGGGGCAACACGCGCGCTGTGACGGCCGAGGGTAAATCCCCGATGCCTGCCTCCACGGCCTCCGGGCCACACCTGGATGGCAGTGCCGATTCATGGGGTGGGAAACCACCCCTCCATTCACCCTTGAGCGGTGAACGGAAAAACTCCCCGGGCGGGATTCGAACCTGCGACCAATCGGTTAACAGCCGACCGCTCTACCACTGAGCTACCGAGGAATGGTGCCGAGGCAACCTGAGGAACCTACCGGTTAGGCCCTCCGGCCGGCAAGGGGGTGAGGAGACTCCGCAGGGATGGGCCGGACTGCCAGTTGCCGGCCTGTCCTCCATCCATGCGGGCGGCGCCGTCACACCATTCCAGTTCCTCCAGCCGATGGGTGATCCAGAGGGCGGTGAGGGGCCGGTCCGGGCGGCTGCAGAGCTGGCGGATCAGCGCAACGATGTCCTCCTGGCTGGTGGGGTCCAGCAGGGCCGTGGGCTCATCCAGCAACAGCAGGGAGGCGTCCCCGGCCAGGGCGCCGGCGATGGCCAGGCGCTGCTTCTGCCCACCACTGAGGGAATGGATGGGCCGATTCTCCAGGCCAGCAAGTCCCACCTGCTCCAGGGCGATGCCAACCCGCGCGCTCCGTTCCGAAAAGGAGAGGTGGTCCGGCAGTCCGAGCTGAAGATCGCTGCCGCAACTGGGCAACAGCAATTGGTGATCGGGGTTCTGAAACACCAGGGCCGGCCTCAGCGCTGTCAGGATCCGGCCGCCGCTGGGGGGGAGCAGGCCGGCGATCAACCGCAGCAGGGTGCTCTTGCCGCTGCCGTTGCTGCCCACCAGCATCCACAGACCGGGTGAGGGGATCACCAGGCTGCAGTGGCTCAGGGCCATCGGCCCGCCGGGCCAGGAGAAGCTGAGGTCCTCGATGCTCAGGGGCGCCGTCGCCATGGCGGTTGGTTGATTCAAGAGGCGAGGCTGAAGCCGGGGCGCTTGCCTCCGCCCCCGACGGCCGACTTCTCATACATCTGGATGGCCAGGATCTCGGAGCTCAACAGGGTGATGCGCTTCTGCTCATCCTTCTCGCAGCTGAGATCGAGCAACCGGGGCTCACCGCTCTCGAGGGCCTGACGCACGGTCCCGTACAACTGCTGGGCCCCCTCCAGTTCCTTGCGCTGAACGGCTACGGGCATGGGACTGAGGCGGAGAGTGATCTCGACGACGAACATGGAACGGGTGAAAACCAGACGGCACTCTGGCGAATCGAGCCGACCGCGGCACCGCTTCTGAGTACTTCTGCTCATTGCCCTGCCGCACTCCGGTGGTCGCCCACGGGCCCCCCGTGGCTTCGTCTAGGTTCTAGTAGCAAAGCTTCACAAAGCTCCTCATGACAATTGCTTTAGGGCGCGCCCCGGCATCCCGGGGATGGTTCGACGTCCTCGATGACTGGCTCAAGCGCGACCGCTTCGTTTTCGTCGGCTGGTCCGGCCTGCTGCTCTTCCCCTGCGCCTACCTGGCCCTGGGAGGCTGGCTCACCGGCACCACCTTCGTCACCTCCTGGTACACCCACGGCATCGCCAGCTCCTACCTGGAAGGCTGCAACTTCCTCACCGCCGCGGTGAGCAGCCCCGCCGACGCCATGGGCCACAGCCTCCTGCTGCTCTGGGGTCCGGAAGCCCAGGGTGACTTCGTGCGCTGGTGCCAGCTGGGCGGCCTCTGGCCCTTCGTGGCCCTGCACGGTGCCTTCGGTCTGATCGGCTTCATGCTGCGTCAGTTCGAGATCGCCCGCCTGGTGGGCATCCGCCCCTACAACGCCATCGCCTTCTCCGGTCCGATCGCGGTGTTCGTCAGCGTCTTCCTGATCTATCCCCTCGGCCAGAGCAGCTGGTTCTTCGCTCCTTCCTTCGGGGTGGCGGCGATCTTCCGCTTCCTGCTCTTCCTGCAGGGCTTCCACAACTGGACCCTCAACCCCTTCCACATGATGGGAGTGGCCGGCATCCTCGGCGGCGCCCTGCTGTGCGCCATCCACGGAGCCACGGTGGAGAACACCCTGTTTGAAGACAGCGAGCAGGCCAACACCTTCAAGGCCTTCGAGCCCACCCAGGAGGAAGAGACCTATTCGATGGTGACGGCCAACCGTTTCTGGAGCCAGATCTTCGGTATCGCCTTCTCCAACAAGCGCTGGCTGCACTTCTTCATGCTGTTCGTGCCGGTGATGGGTCTGTGGACCAGCAGCATCGGCATCATCGGTCTGGCCCTCAACCTGCGGGCCTATGACTTCGTCAGCCAGGAGATCCGCGCCGCCGAAGACCCCGAATTCGAGACCTTCTACACGAAGAACATTCTTCTCAATGAAGGTCTGCGCGCCTGGATGGCCCCAGCGGACCAACCGCACGAAAACTTCGTATTCCCCGAAGAGGTACTGCCCCGCGGCAACGCTCTCTGATCCTTCTCAGAGAACACTTCACTTCCAAGTTCCCGGCGCCGAACCATCGGCGCCTTTTTCATGGGGCTGGTAGCACGGTCCTCGTTGGAAAGTCTGCAGGCTTGTTGTGGGACCACGGATCGGGTTCGCCCGCTTGACTGACGGCGTTCACTGCCGTTCACACCGCCAGCGTTTCCACTGCTGAGCCCCTGCCGCAATCACCTCACACCGGTACCCATCCGGCGGCTGAAGGCTCCCGGCCTGGGAGATCAGGCCAAAGACAGGTGGGATCCGCTCCGGATCCGACCCCGCAGCGAGCGGGGGGAATTCGGCGTTGATGTACCACAGCAGGCTGGGCCTCGAACTTTCCCCATCCGTGCTGAGCGGTGGGGCGGGCCCAGGCGGGACCGCTGCCGCTGGATTGGCGAGAGCCACCGCCGGCGCGATGGGGGGTTGCTCATTCAATTCCCAGTTCCAGAGCTGCCCGCTGAACAGCAGCAGCAGCGATCCATACCAGCCGAGGGCCAGCAGGGCCACGGCCAGGCCCCCTCCCGCCCCGCCGGGGAAGACCAGCAGCCAGCCCGCCGTGAGCAGACCGATGCCGGCGGGCACCACCAGCAGCCGGTAAGGGGCCAGGGCCTGCGCGAAGGGGGCCAGGCTCAGGGCCGCCAGGATCAACAGCAGGCCACCAAGGCCGAGCCAGATCCTGCCGATGCCGCGGGTCGGCACCCCATGGGCAGCCCCCTTCTGCCCGATCGAGGCCAGCACCGGACCGCAGGCCAGGGCGAAGGGGGGCCAGAGCAAGAGGCTGTACCACGGCAACTGGGTTCGCAGGGGGAACACCAGCAGGGCAGCCATCAGACTCAGCCCGAGCACCCAGCGACCGGCACTGCCGCGGCGTTCTCTCCAGGCCAGAGCCAGCCCGAAGGGCCAGAGGGGCAGCCAGGGCCAGCCACCGGTGATCAGCTGCAGCAAGGGCACCAGGGGCCCACCGGAGTGGTCATCCAGGCTGGTCGTGATCCTGGCCACCCCCTGGGCCCCCCACATCACCAGGGCGAGGGGTCCCCGTTCCAGCAGGTGCCAGCCATGCCAGAGGATGCCGGGGAGCAGTCCCAGCAGCAATCCGGCCAGCAGCAACCCCCAGCCGCGGCGATCCAACGCCCGGTCCAGCCAGCGCAGCCCCACCGCCACCGCCAGGACCGGCAGGGCCACCGGTGCCTTGAGCAGCAGCAGTCCACTGCCTCCCAGCCCGGCCACCACACCCCCGGCCAGGGTCTGCGAGCGGCCCAGGCCCGTGCTCAGCATCCCCCACCAGATCAGCGCCATCGCCGAGAGCTGGGTGCCATCGAGCATGGCCATGCGCCCGTGGCGCATCAGGGGCATCAGCGTCAGGGGGATCAGCGCCGTGGCGAGGGCCACCCGGGTCTGTCCCGGTCGCAGCCGGGCCTGCACCAGACCCAGCAAGGGCACGATCAGACTCGCCCCCAGCGCCGGGATCAGGCGCACGATCCACTCCGGCGGCAGGGCCAGGGGGGCGGCGGCGCTGAGCTGGCGCCACAGCCGGATCAGGATGGCGATCAGGCCATGCAGGCCCGGTGGCTTGTTCAGGTAGGGCTGGCCCAGATAGGTGGGCAGGGCCGGCTCGCTCCAGGGCTGACGGCTCAGTTCCAGGGACACTCTGGCCACGAGGGCCTCATCCCAGTCCCGCAGCGGCAGGTTGCCAAGGCCCAGCAGCAGCAGACCGACGGTCGCTGCCCAGAGACCGGCAAGGCCGATCCAGAGTCGGGGCCGAGCAGGTCGCAGCATGGGCAGGACCCTAGATCGCGGCGCATGGTCCGGGCTCCACCCCCGTTTCTGGTGGTTAGGATCACGCGGTCCCGTCAGCAGTGGCGTGAAATCGCTCTTCAGCTTTTCTCGATGATTCGACGGGGATTGTCTTTCTTTGTCTCCCATCCCATGGGTTTCAACGATCAGACCCATCCTTTCGACTCCGCGGGTTGATCTGAAGGGGCCACGATTTCGTACGCGTTACCGGCTGGCACAATCCCCACAGGAGGAGGTGTCCATGAGTTCCAGTTGTTTGTTCCAGGGTCTGCTGGTCGTGGAGAACGCCGCTTGAGCCGGCGATGATGTCCTGATCAAACGGTTCCGCACCTGAGCGGACCCGGCGAGAGCCCCCTGACAGCGGTCACCCGCTGTCAGGGGGCATCGTTTATGGGATCACGTATGGGATCAAGACAAACGGCGGCAGCGGTGGGCTCAGGATTGTGTTTCCAGGCTGGCTTTCACCTCCTCGATCGCGGCCGGCAGGCTGTTTCGCAGCGATCTGATTGCAAGGGGACGGCCTGACAGCAGACGGGACAGATCCCAGAGACCACGCACCACCGGCTCCCGCCGCACTTCAAGCGGAGCCCCGGCAATGGTCCGCTCGGCCTGCCAGGGCATCCATCCCGCCAGCTGCACCGTGGCGCGGTAGGCCACCGGCCAGGGATTGGCGGGCTCAAGAGCCTGCAGGCGGGCGAACCAGCCCTGGGCCTGTTCGGGTCGGTTCCGCAGACTGTCCAGCAGGGCCAGGCTCCAGAGGGCGTCCCTGTCGTTGGAATCCCGCTTCAGCCTGTTCAGGGCCCAGGCCCGTACCCGCGCTTGATAAAGGAAGTGGCCATCCAGCTGATGTTCCGCCCCGATGCTGTCGAACACCCGGTTCAGCCCGGGGGGCCCCTGCTCCATGCCCCGCGCCAGTTGGATGAACCGCTGGTCGAAGGGTTCGAAACGCGCCATTACCGACGATCTGCGTTTCCAGAGCTCCACCCTCCGGCCCCGATTCCAGGGCCAGCTGCCCACCCGCTCGAAGCGTCCATCGGCGCGCACCCGATGGCTGAGCTGGCGAGAGAACGGACGATCCGTGCCCTGGTCGCCGGTGGCCAGCAGGATCCACTCACTGCGTTCCAGCACCAGGGGGTGCTCCTGCGGGCTGCGACCGAGTCGCCGGGCCACGATCCGCCCACCGTCCAGCAGCCCGAAGGTCGTCACCGTCTGCTCGTTGAGACCCGGGCTGCCCGGCACCATCACCAGGGTGGTGGGGGCCTCCCCCACCTTTTGCCGCAGGGAGGCGATCACCTCCCGCACCGGAGCGGGAGGTTGACGCTGCAGCGCCAGGCTTCTCGCCCCGATCAGGGTCCCGGCCGCCGCCAGAAGCCCCGCTGCCAGGGCGCTGATCGCCGCTGCGCCGCTGATCCGCCGCCGCAGCCACAGGCCGATCCGCCACCAACCCATCGTCAGCAGCAGCAGCAGCAGCGGCAGGACAGGCGCGATGTAGCGGGCGTCCTTGTTGGGGCTCAGGCTGGTGAGCAGCCAGCCGGAAATGGTGCAGCCAATCAGCCAGCCCCAGCCGGGCGGCAGATGACGCACTGGATGGAGCATCCGGGCGGCCAGGGAACGCCGCCAGCGCCAGACGGCCCCCAGGGCGGCGGCGATGGCCGGGGGCAGCAACACCCCCAGCTGGCGAGGCCACAGCAGCGGGTACCAGAGGAATGAAGCCAGGCTGAAAGGATTCGGATCCCCTTCCGCGGCTCCCGACTCCAGCACGGCCCTGTTGGTGCCGCCGATGGTGGTGATCCAGTTGTGGCGCAACCAGGGAAAGAGCATGGCCAGCACGACCAGCACGGCCACCAGCACCTGGGGGCGACGACGGGCCCGTGCCATTCCCTGGCCGGCCGCCCACAGGGATGGGAGGGCGATCAGCAGCAGGGAGCTCTGCTTCACCAGCAGGGCCGCTCCCACGGCCAGGGCCGCTCCCACGGCCTGCCCCCAGTGGCCCCCCCGTGGGGACGGGGCCTGCCAGGCGCCCAGTCGCCAGAGGGCCAGGCTGCAGGTGGCGGCCACCGCCATATCAAGGGTGTAATCCACCCGCAGGGCGGCCAGGGCCGGGGTGAGGGCCACCAGGGCGGCGGCCAGCAGGCCGTACCGGCGGTTCACCAGCTGCCGACCCCAGCAGGCCACCACCACCAGCAGCAGGCCATGCCAGAGGGCCAGGGCCCAGCTGGCGCCGTCGGGGGCGTCGCCACCGATCGCCATCACGCTGCCGTTCACCAGGGAGGCCAGGGGCGGAATCTTGGGTGACAGGTCCAGCAGTCCCATCCAGCCCGGCCAGCCCCCTCCGGCCAGCAGTCCCAGGGCCCGGCCATGGTCCTGGGCGCTGTTGAGGTAGTCGGCCTGATCCCAGCTGGGCAGGCGGCGATCCAGCTCCAACCAGAGCCGATCGCCGGCCGTGGCCAGCCCCCACACAGCCGCCAGAGCGAGCCACCAAAGCCCATCGACCCTGCGCCTTGGGGCCTGGTGCGGGCTCGTCGGTGCGGCAGGGAGAAGATCCGGTTGCGGGGTGATCAGGGCTGGGGCCGGAAGGGCGAAGCCAGTGTGGGGCAGCCTGGGGGGTGAGCCCATTCCCTTTCTGTCACAGTTGGCCTGGTGAAAGCCCCGGCCCGGCAACATCATTCGCCTTGGCGCATTGCGCCCCTGTGTGTGAGGTTCCCATGAAACTTTTCCAGCAACTGCTGGTCGCCCCTGCGGCTCTCGGCTTGATGGCCCCCCTGGCCGTCTCCGCTTCCGAGCTGAACTTCCAGGACATCGACCAGTACTCCAGCTCCAGCCAGGAGCAGGTCACCAGCATTGACCAGTTCCCTGACGTCAAGCCCACCGACTGGGCCTATCAGGCCCTCAGCAACCTGATCGAGCGCTACGGCTGCGTGGCCGGCTACCCCGACGGCACCTTCCGCGGTGGCAAGGCCATGACCCGCTACGAAGCGGCTGCCCTGCTCAACGCCTGCCTCGATCGCATCACCGAAATCACCGACGAGCTGAAGCGGTTGATGAAGGAGTTCGAGAAGGAACTCGCCATCCTGCGCGGTCGCGTCGATGGCCTCGAAGCCAAGGTGGGTGAACTGGAAGCCAGCCAGTTCTCCACCACCACCAAGCTGAAGGGCCAGGCCACCTTCGTGATCGGCGCCAACAGCTACGGCGGTAATGCCACCTCGGGCGGTTTCTCCTTCCCGGACCGGGATATTCCCGCCCTTTATGACGCCGTCGGCGTAGAGGAAGGAGAGGAATTCCTGATCCAGCAGGGCAGACTCGGCAGGCCCAATTCCGTTTTCGAGCGGAATCAGATTGATGAGTTCGTCACCGCTCTCCCCGATCCGGCTCGGGCAGCCTTCGAGAATGCTTCCCCTGAGCAGCAGGCCGCCATTCTCAACCGGGCCGGCCTCGGCAAAGGCCTCGCCAAGAGCGACGCCATCGCTGCCTTCACCAACGGTCTGGTCCTCCCCGGCGACAAGCTGTCCTCCCGGGCCAAGGCGCTTCAGGGAGCCACGGTCTTCAACTACGACCTGAGGCTCGACCTCGACACCAGCTTCACCGGCAAGGATCTGTTCCGTACCCGTCTGCGGGCCGGCAACTTTGCTGAAAGCCCCTACGGCGGCTATCCCGTAGTGGGTCTGGACGCCCTTGAGGTGGCTTTCGAAAGTGACGCTGGCAACGACATCGTTGAAATCGACCGTCTCTTCTATCAGTTCCCGATCGGCTCCAGCTTCACCGCCACCATCGGTGGTCGCGTCCGTCAGGACGACATGCTCGCCATGTGGCCCAGTGCCTACCCGGCGGACACCGTTCTTGACATCTTCACCTATGCGGGCGCTCCCGGCGCCTACAGCCTCAACCTCGGTGGTGGTGGTGGCCTCTGGTGGCAGAACGGCGGCTTCAGCGTCAGCGTCAACTACGTCTCCGCCAATGCCGACGCCGGCAGCCCGAACGTGTTCGAGCCTGACTGCGGCGGCATCGGCAACGATTGCTCCACCCAGACCGGTACAGCCCAGATCGGCTATGCCGGCACCAACTGGGGCATCGCCGCTGCTTACACCTACAGCAGCGGTGGCGCTGGCCTCTATGCCGGCAATGGCACACCCCTGGCTGTCACCGCTTCCAGTCTGGCGGACAACATGAATTCAGTGGGTGTGAGTGCCTACTGGCAACCGGAATATGCGAGCTGGTTCCCCGGCATCAGCGTGGGCTGGGGCCTCAACAACATGAATTCCGATACTTTTGAGCTGATCGACGGCTCCACATCCCAGTCCTGGTATGTGGGTCTGCAGTGGAAGGATGTCTTCTGGCAGGGCAATGACTTCGGCATGGCCGTGGGTCAGCCCACCTTCATCACCAAATCCGGTGACGATGACATCCTGGCAGCTGACGATGGTCAGTACGCCTGGGAGTGGTGGTACAAGTTCCAGGTCACCGATAACATCAGCGTGACCCCCGCCCTGTACTATCTCAGCGCCCCTTATGGTCAGCTGCAGAAGAACAGCAACGACGACACCTTCACCAACTTCGGCGGTCTTCTCAAGACCACTTTCCGGTTCTGATCCACTGAGGATCTAGCCCTCTCACTTCTCACAATCCTCTCTTCGCCCGGCTGTTTTGCAGCCGGGCTTTTTTATGGCTGATCACAATGGCCTGAACCCGTGAAAAGAGCTGAATGTGTTCTTCGACACATGCTGGCGTGATCACTGATCGTGGCAGAGATCGATGTTCTGCGTACAATCCCGCCATCCCCTTGTGGGGATCCTCTTTTGGTGTGAGGAACCAATGAAACCCTTCCAGCCATGGCTGGCGGCTCCTGTTGCCTTGGGCCTGATGGCTCCTTTGGCCGTATCCGCCGGCGAACTCAACGTCTCCGACTTCAACAAGTATTCCGGTTCACCCGGGGTGGATCAGGTCACCAGCATTGACCAGTTCCCCGACGTCAAGCCCACCGACTGGGCCTATCAGGCCCTCAGCAACCTGATCGAGCGCTACGGCTGCGTGGCCGGCTATCCCGACGGCACCTTCCGCGGTGGCAAGGCCATGACCCGCTATGAAGCGGCCGCCCTGCTCAACGCCTGCCTCGATCGCATCACCGAAATCACCGACGAACTGAAGCGGTTGATGAAGGAGTTCGAGCGGGAACTCGCCATCCTGCGCGGCCGCGTTGACGGCCTCGAAGCCAAGGTGGGTGAACTGGAAGCCACCCAGTTCTCCACCACCACCGTGCTCAAAGGGGATGCGGTGTTCGTGATCGGTGCCAACAGCTTCAGCGGCACCCAGGATCGGCCGTTTATCTATGATCCAGTCGCCGCGGATACGCCTCTCGGCGCCCTTGCCGATTTCCCCGTGCCTGCCGGCACCGACTTCGTCGTTGTTGACGGTGAGCCCTTTCTGGCCGACCCGGATGGTGATCTGGTCTTAGGCCCTGATGGCCGGCCCGTGTTGCTACCCGCTGGTGTGCCCGCTTCTGAGCGCGGCAAGTTCCCCAGACGTAACCGACGCCTGTCCGGCGCCACGGTGTTCAATTACGACGTGCGTCTCAACCTGGAGACCAGCTTCACCGGCAAGGATCTGCTCTACACCCGGCTGCGCAGCGGCAACTTCAACGACAGTCCCTTCGGCGGAGATCCCTACAACCTGATGGCCCTGGATCGGGCCTTCTCCCCCAGAGGTGGCACTGATGTGATCAATATCGACCGCCTTTACTACCGTTTCCCCGTATCCAGAGATTTCACTGCCCTTGTAGGCGCCAAAGCAAGAAATACGGAATTTCTTGGCATCTCGCCCTGGTACTACAATGCATCCATCCTTGATGTTTACGCCCTCAATGGTGCACCAGGCACGTACAACAAGGCCACCGGCAGTGCCTTTGGCCTGAAGTGGAAGCAGAAGGTGAAGAAAGGCAATCCCTTCTTTGCCATCTCCACCAGTTACGTGGCCGTGAATGGTTCCGATGGGAATTCCGAGGAAGCCGGCCTGTTCACCAAAGGCAGCGAGGGGAACTTCCTCACCCAGATCGGTGTGGCCGCCCCCCAGTGGGCGATCACCGGCGCCTGGCGCTACGGCCAGTGCGGCCAGAACTTCCGCCGCGGCACCCAGTTTGCCCGGCAGACCCAGGCCTGTGGTGGCAGCGATAAATCCGGTTATTCCAATAACTTCGCGGTCACCGCTGCCTGGCAGCCGAAGGAATCCCGCTGGATTCCTTCGATCAACCTGGGTTGGGGCTACAACGATCTGAATCAGGGTCTGGATATCAATGATCTCCAGGATCTGGGCATCAACCCCTACTACTACCGTGAAAACATCAGCGCCAGCCAGTCCTGGGCCGTGGCCCTTCAATGGCAGGACACCTTCATCGAGGGCAATGCCATGGGAATGGCGGTGGGTCAGCCGGTCTTCGCCACAAAACTGGAGGACGGTTCCACCCCCAATGACGCCAACTACGTCTGGGAGTGGTGGTACAGATTCCAGGTCACCGACAACATCAGCGTCACACCCGCTCTCTTCTACCTGAGCCGTCCCGGCGGTCAGTACACCATTCCCGGGGAAAGCAGCAGCGTGTTCGGAGGACTGGTGCAGACCCGATTCAAATTCTGATCCTCGGGTTCCGTGCTTTCTGGCTGGTACGTCCACCCCAGCCTTTCCTCCCTTTCCCCCTGCCACCGGCAGGGGGATTTTTCATGGCCTGCCTGCTCTGGCGCCGGCCAGGCGTGAAATCATGGGAGCCTCTGCCCCGCGTGCCCAGAACCCCGCCGTGCCGCCGCCATCCCCCGATTCCGACACTCTCGAGCGACGGCTGGCTCAGTCGGCGGACCCCTACAACGTGCTGGGGGTATCCCCCCAGGCCAGCCAGGCGGAGATCAAGGCCGCCTACCGGGCGCTGGTGAAACAGCACCATCCCGATAGGGGGGGAAAGCCCGATTGCATCCTGGCCCTCAATGCCGCCTGGGAAGTGCTGGGGGACCGGGAACGGCGCAGACGCCACGACAGGGACACCCCTTCAGGCCATATCCCCGGCCCCGCCCAGGCCCCATCCAAGCGGCCGCGGGATCGGAGCGGCAGTGCCAGGGATGAACCACTGGTGCGCTGGCTGCAACAGGTCTATGCACCCATCGATCGGCTGCTGGGTCAGGTGATCAACGGCTTCCCCGCCCAGTTGAGGGCCCTGGCCGCCGATCCCTATGACGACCTGCTGATGGAGTCGTTCTGTGCATTCCTCGACCAGAGCCAGGGCCGCCTGGACAAGGTGGAAAGCCTCTATCGCTCCCAGCTGGTTCCTGCCTCGGCCCGGGGCTTCGGGCTCAGCCTCTACCACTGCCTCAGCCAGGTGCAGGATGCCCTCGATGAGCTGAAGCGCTACACCATGGGCTACGTCGACAGCTACCTGCGGGATGGCAGGGAGATGCTGCGGGAAGCCAGGCTGCGCAGGGGCCGGTTGAAGGAGGAACGGCGGCGGCTGGATCTCTGAACTCAGCCGGGGTTCCAGGCCTCCAGCTGGTCGAGCCGCAGCCAGACGTCCGGCACCGGCCGGCTCCAGCGCAGTTGGGCGTAATCCCCGTTCACGGCCAGGATTTCCCCGGGCCCCTCGAACAGATAACCGGGTGGCTGGGGGTCGCTGGCGGCCGCCTCCAGGCTGCCCGCATAGGCGGCGGGATTCACCCGCACCAGGGCGCCTTTCTTGAGGGGGGCCGCTTTGGGGGTGGCAGCTTCGGCAGCGGGCGTTTCGGCCATGGCAAGGGCTCAGTCCACGGCAGGCTAAGGCCGTCCATGGAGATCCTGCCCATTGAGCAACACCCTGGCGCTCTATCTCGCCGTCTTCGGGGCCCTGCTGCTGGTGGCCGTGCTGCTGGACGACATCGCCGATCGGCTGCGGGTGCCGGGCATCCTGCTGGTGCTGTTGCTGGGCCTGCTCACCGAAAACAACGTCAACGCCCTCCCCGGCCCCCATGGGGGGCACCTGCTATCGCTTCACCAGGCCAACGAGATCGCCCAGGTGGCCCTGGTGCTGCTGCTTTTCTTCGGCGGGCTCACCGCCAACTGGCGGGAGATGCGGGAGGTGCTCCAGCCCGCCGCTCGCCTGGCCAGCCTGGGATCGCTGCTCACGGCCCTGATCATCACCGGCGTGGTGCTCGTGCTCGGGGCCCTGCCCATCACCGATCGCACCCCCAGCCTGCCGGTGGCTCTGTTCATCGGCGCGATGGTGTGCAGCACGGACGCCTCGGCGGTGCTGGCCCTGCTGCGGCCCCTGCAGGGCCAGCTGCCACGGCGACTGATCGATCTGATCGAATGCGAATCCGGCTTCAATGACCCCGTGGCCGTGGTGCTGGCCAGCCTGGCCATGGCGATGGGGATGGGCGGCGAAGGGACGACGGCTTCCCAGCTGGTGATCGACGTGATGCGCCAGTTTCTGCTCGGCGCCCTGCTGGGGTTCCTGGGGGGCAGCCTGGCCCGGCAAGTGTTGTCCGCCCGCCGCTCCCTCGCCAGCACCTCCCTGATCGCGGTGGTGAGCCTGGCCGTGCTCTTCCTGCTGGTGGGCAGCTGCCAGCTGATCGGGGGGAGTGGCATCCTCGCCGCCTATATCGCCGGGCTGGTGCTGGCCAACAGCATCGACTGTGATCGTGGTCTGTTGGAGGAGGCCCACGCCGGTTTCGCAAAGATGGCGGAATTGATGCTCTTCCTCTGCCTGGGGCTTGTCGTGGAGGGGGAGCAGGTGATCGACATCGTCGTCTGGGTGGTGGTGCTGTTTCTGGTGGTGCAGGGGGCCCGCTGGTTGATGGTGGAGCTGATGCTGCTGCGCGCGGGCTTCAGCAGAGCCGAGAAATTGATGATCAGTCTGAGCGGTCTGCGGGGCGCGGTACCCATTGCCGTGGCGATCCAGGCCGCCGCCAGCGAGCTGCCCTGGGGGAAGGAGATGCCCCCCCTGGCCCTGGGGGTGGTGCTGCTGGGTTTGCTGCTGCAGGGATTTTCCCTGGTCCCGGCGGCCCGACGCCTCGGCCTAGCCTCCTCGGATTGATCGTTTGGAGGCAAGGGCTTGCGGTTGCTGCTGCTGGGCTGTTCCGGGTTCGTGGGGAGGGAGCTGGTGCCCTTTCTTCAGGGGCTCGGCCACTCCCTCACCGTGGTGAGCCGCCGTGCCCACCCTTTTCCCCAGGGGGAAGGGGGCCTGACCTGTCTCCAGCTGGATCCCTCCGATGCCGCCAGCTGGCAGAAGGCGGAACTGCTGGAGGCCCTGGCCGCGGCCGATGGCGTGGTGAATCTGGCGGGTGAGCCGATCGCCGAAAAACGCTGGACCCCCGCGCAACGCCAGTTGCTGATCGACAGCCGGGTGGGGACCACCCGGATGCTGGTGGAGGCCATGGCCCGCTCTCCCCAGCCAGCCAAGCTGCTGGTGAACGCTTCGGCGGTGGGGTATTACGGCACCAGCCTGGAGGAATGCTTCACCGAAGCCAGTCCCGCCGCCGACGACCTGCTGGGTCACCTCTGCCGGGAGTGGGAAGCCGCCGCCGATGGGGCACCCGCCGGCTGCCGGGTCGTGAAGTTGCGCTTCGGCATCGTGCTGGGCCCCGATGGTGGCGCCCTCGGCCGCATGCTGCCCGTGTTCCGGGCCGGGTTGGGGGGGCCGATCGGTTCGGGGCGTCAGTGGATGAGCTGGATCCACCGGCACGACCTCTGCCGGCTGATTGCCACGGCCATCGAGGATCCCGCCTATTCAGGGGTCTACAACGCCGTCGCGCCGGAACCCACCCGGATGGCCATCTTCGCCGCCTGCCTCGGGCGGGTGCTGGGCAAGCCCAGCCTGCTTCCCGTCCCCGGGGTGGTCCTGCAACTGCTCCTCGGTGATGGGGCCCAGGTGGTGCTGGAGGGTCAGCATGTGGTGCCCGAACGGCTGCTGGGCCAGGGGTTCAGCTTCGTCTATGGCGACCTCAACGCCGCCCTTGCCGCTGCCACCACCCCAGGGCCCCGCTGATCAGGGCCGCGGCCATCAACAATCCGATCGCTGGGGTGAACAGGGGATCCCAGAGGCGCTGGAACAGTTCCAGCGGCCCTTCCACCTTCTGGCTGTGCAACGCCACCGCCAGCAGGAACCACAGGGCAGCCGCGATGACCAGGAACACGTTCGCCACCAGCAGCAGATCCAGGGCCGCCTTCAGTCGCTCCATGGGGGATGCCGGTGCTTCAGCCATGCCTTGCCCGCTGGGGAGATCTCAACAGCTCCATGATCGCAGTTGCCATTCGCTCGCTTCCACCCGGCGTGCCGATGCGCTGCCGGCCGATCCGGCCCAGTTCAGCTTTCCAGGCAGGGCCCTGCTCGGGGTCGCACAGGCGGGCCAGCAGATCTCCAGCCAGCTCGGCGGATGCCTTCAGGGTGGGGGCGGTGCCGCAGGGCCCAGGTGCGCAGAACACACCGGGTCCCAACAGCCGCCGTTGGGCTTCCGCGAAGCCAGCTGTGAACTGGGGACCGTGTCCAGCCAATTGCAACACCGGTTTGCCCAACCCGACGGCCTGCTCAGCCGCCGTTCCGGTCATGGAGAGCAGCAGATCGCTCTGATCCAGCACCCAGGCGAACGCGGACCAGTGCAGGTGCAGCCGAAGCTGGCCATGAATCAGCTGACCCCGCACCAGGCGCCAGCCCAGGGGACGGGCCACGCTGACAATCGCATCGCTCTGCAGTCCTTGCACCAGGGCGGCGTGCAGCCCCAGCTGTCCAGGTTGCCTCAGGGGCATGGGAAGGAGCGGGAGCAGGCGCAGCATCAGTTCGAGATTGCCCAGCGCTTCCGGCAGACGGCTGCCCGGCAACAGGCCGATGGTCTGCATCGAGGCCTCCGGCCGCGGCGGCTCAGAACGGCCGACAAGATCCATGAATGGATTGCCCAGAAACGCCACCCGGCGTCCCAGTTGCTCTTCCAGGTCGGCGGCGGTCAGCTCATCCCGACTCCATATCTTGACGAATCGCTGGCATTGCAGCATCGGCCGGCAGGGCCAGGGCAGCCGCAACCGCCCTTCGTAGTGGCTGGAGTACGCCACCAGGTAGACCGTGGTGGGCCGCCACGCCAACCAGGCCGCCACCACGGGCACCACGTCGCCCACGGCCACGATCAGCCGATACAACCGACGCTGGCGCCACAGCCTGATCAGCCGGCTCACCACGTAGAACAGCTGCCCCTGGCCCAACTCCGTGAGGCGGCCCGCCAGGCTCGTGTAACCGAGACCACCGGTGCTGAATTCCCGCGTCGGCCCTTCGATCGGAATACCCATCGAGCGGTAGGCCTGGCCGTTGCCCACCAGGGGAAGGGCCGTCACCTCGATGCCCTGAGCCAGCAACCGGCTGCCCAGCAGGGCCCCACTGAGGTCCTCTCCGTGGCCGTTGCTCAGCAGCAGAAGCCGGATCAATCCTGCAGCCAGCGACGCACCTTCTGCATCGAAGGCCAGCCCGGTTTCCGCTCCAGACCGTCGTTGATCGAGTCGTTGAGTTCGCTGGCCAGTTCGGGGGAGAGAAGCATGACCCGGTGCACCACCTCGATGTGCTCCCGCACCCCCTTGGCACCGGTGTCCAGCATGGCCAGGCTGAGATTGATGCGGGCCTGGGGATCCTGAGGATTGAGCCGTACGGCGGTTTTGGCCGATGCCAGGGCCGCTTCCGGCTGATCCAGCAGCAACTGCAGCCAGGCCAGGCAGGTCCAGGCGGCTGACTGACGCGGAGCCTGGGCCGTGATGGCGAGGAAGTCAGCGATGATCTCCTCGGGTGCGGCGCCCTGTTGGTAACGGCTGATGGCCTGGTCGAACTGGGAATCTTGGCTGGCCGTCATGGCAGCGCAGGGTGGGGGTGGAGAGAGTTCAGGTTCCCACGGCGACTGCGTCACCACGCCGGCTAGACGGCGAAGGAACTGCCGCAGCCGCAGGTCTGACTGGCGTTGGGATTGGTGAAATTGAAGCCGCCGCCGATCAAGGCGGAGGAGAAATCCAATTGCATCCCGTAGATGTAGAGCAAACTCTTCGGATCCGACACCACCTGGAAACCCGGACCCTCGTCGCTGGGCTTGTAGGTATATCTTTCGTCGTCAGGGCGGATCTGATCAGCCTCGATGAAATCCATCGTGTAGCTCATGCCGCTGCACCCTCCCGAGCGCACGCCCACCCGCAGGACCTTCTCCTCCCCTTGCTGGCGCACCAGGGCAGCCAACTGCCGCATGGCCGGTTCGGTGATCAGGATGCCTTTGCCGTCCACGGCCGCATGGGCGGGGGCCACCGCAGCATCCACCGCTGCAGGGGGCGTGGCAATGGCGGCGGATGGAGGGGCGTTGTCTGGGCTCATGGTCGTTATCGGGGGGTCATCTTCGGGCCATGGTGCCAGGGGCTGGGAGGGGAGCCGTCCGGCGGTGGTGGGCCTCAGGAAGCTGCGCTCGAAGCGCGTGGCACAGGCGTGGCATGGACCATCATCCTATGAATCAGGCAGGTTTCTTGCCGGTTTCGCGCCTCACAGGTTTCTCCCGTCCTCCATAGAGTCTGGGTCGTTGGGAAAATGCACGGGTGAAGGTCGCCATTATCGGTGCGGGTCTTGCCGGTCTGGCGGCCGCAACGGATCTTGTGGATGCGGGTCACTCCGTGGACATCTACGAATCACGTCCCTTCATGGGCGGCAAGGTGGGCAGCTGGGTGGATGGTGAAGGCAATCATATCGAGATGGGTCTGCATGTTTTCTTCTTCAACTACACCAATCTGTTTGCCCTGCTGCGCAAGGTTGGGGCGATCGACAACCTGTTGCCCAAGCAACACACCCACCTCTTCGTGAATGCGGGCGGAGATCTCAGGGAACTGGATTTTCGGTTCCCCGTCGGCGCTCCCTTCAACGGCCTGAAGGCATTTTTCACCACTCCCCAGCTCGACTGGATCGACAAGCTCCGTAACGCCCTTGCCCTGGGCACGAGTCCGATCGTGAGGGGGCTGGTCGATTACGAGGGGGCGATGAAGGTGGTTCGTGATCTGGACCGCATCAGTTTCCAGCAGTGGTTCACCAGCCATGGCGGCAGTATGCGCAGCATCGAGCGCATGTGGAACCCGATTGCCTACGCCCTCGGCTTCATCGACTGCGCCTCCATCTCGGCCCGTTGCATGCTGACCATCTTCATGATGTTCGCAACCAGGACGGACGCCTCCAAGCTGAATCTGCTCAAGGGTTCGCCCCATCGCTGGCTCACCGGCCCGATCCTTGATTACATCCAGGCCCGCGGTGGCAAGCTGCATCTGCGCCATCGAGTCACCCGGATGGACTACGAGGAACGGGACGGCCAGACCCGCATCACCCGACTTGTTCTGGGCACACCCGAGGGCGATCGGACGGTGGAAGCCGATGCCTATCTGGCCGCCTGCGACGTGCCGGGCATCCAGCGCCTGCTTCCCTCGGACTGGCGCCGTTTCCCCCAGTTCGATGCCATTCATCGGCTGGAGGCCGTACCCGTGGCCACGGTCCAGTTGCGTTATGACGGCTGGGTCACCGAACTGGGCGAATCCGATCAGGCCTGCTCCGCTCGCGCCGATGTCAGCCAAGCGGCCGGGCTCGACAATCTGCTCTACACCGCAGATGCCGACTTCAGCTGCTTTGCCGATCTGGCCGTCACCAGTCCGATCGACTACCGCAAGCCGGGGCTGGGCTCCTTGCTTCAGTGCGTCCTCACCCCGGGGGATGCCTGGATTCCGAAGAAAACGGAAGAGATCGTCGCCGCCACGGACCAGCAGGTGCGGGCATTGTTCCCGTCGTCGAAGCGGCTGAATCTGGTCTGGAGCCATGTGGTCAAATTGGCCCAGTCCCTGTACCGCGAGGCCCCGGGGATGGAACCCTTTCGCCCTGCCCAGCGCACCCCCGTTGACAATTTTTTCCTGGCGGGAAGCTACACGCGTCAGGATTACATCGATTCGATGGAGGGAGCCACCATGAGCGGTCACCTGGCAGCGGCGGAGATTCTGGGCCGGCCCGCCAGCCTCGTCCGCAAGGATGCGGTGGCATCCGGAGTTGCCTGAGATGGGTCGATGGTTGGAACACAGTGTCACAACGGAGATCCGGGCCCCCGTGGAGCGGGTCTGGCTGGTCTGGAGCGATCTGGAATCCATGCCCCGGTGGATGCGATGGATCGAATCGGTGGAAGCCCTGGAGGATCCCGATCTCACCGACTGGACGCTGGCGGCCCAGGGTTTTCGCTTTCACTGGCAGGCCCGCATCACGATGCGGGTCGATTGTCAGCAACTGCACTGGGAGTCGGTGGGAGGGTTGCCCACCAAGGGTGGGGTGCGCTTCTATCCTCAGGGTCCATCACTGACTGCCGTCAAGCTCACAGTCAGCTATGAGTTGCCCGGCGTGCTGGCCCCGCTGATGGAACCCTCCATCATGGGCGGGATTGTCACCAAAGAGTTGCAGGCCAACCTTGATCGGTTCCGAGACCTTGTTGAAACCAATGGTGAAACCTGAGGAAAAAAACCTGAGAGCCAGGGCTGCCCTGCCCCTGCTGGGACTTGCTCTCGGAACCCTTACCGCCTGTGGCGGCACACCCGAGGCCCAGCAGGAGCCGGATCTTTCTGCGCCGCGGGCTCCCATCCAGCCAGCCACAGCGCCCGCTCCTTCCCAATCCCTGTCAACCCCCGGGCTGGTTCCCCTCCCCAGCCGGAAGCAGGTGCTGGCGGCGGTACCGCCTGGCCGCACCAACCCCTTCGCCCCCGTTGCCGGCGGTCCGGGAAGTCCCCCGCCACCGCCCAAAACAGAACCACGCCTGCGACCTCGACCGGCACCGCTGAGCCTGCCAGCGGAGTTCCGTTTCACCGGGGTGATCGGCAGTGGAGGAGCCAGTGAAGCCATTGTCGAGTTCGGCCCCTTCAGCGGCAGTGTTCGTTCCGGCGATATGGGAGGAAGGACAACCGAATTGTTGCCCCCTGGATGGAAGGTGGCCTCCGTCAATGTCAGACGGGAGCATCTCGTGCTCCAGAAGGGTTCTCAGCGCATCACGGCGAGGCTGGCCGATCTCTGAGGGCCCTGCCGCAGGCGGCCACCAGGCCTTCAAGGTCGTGGGGGTCAGCTTCCGCGTCCACCCGATGCAGCAATTTCATGCAACACAGGCTGGTCTGAGGGCCGATCGAAACCACCCGGATCCTGTTGATTCGCTCCAGCCAGTCGGGGCCGAAGCTGTTCCCCAGCATCCGGCAGGTGTGGCTGACGGTCTTCGCGCTGCTGAAGGTCAGGGCGTCGAGCTCGCCCCGCTCCAGTGCCCGCAACGCGGCGGTGGGCAATCCCTCCGGACAACGGGTTTCATAGGCGGCAGCCTCGACCACCCTGGAGCCTGCTGCCGCGAAGGCATCAGCCAGCACGGTGCGCCCGCCGCTCTGCACCCGGGGAATCAGCAGCCGCAGCCCCCAGCCTGATACAGGGAAATGATCGATCAGGCTGTCGGCCACGTAGGCGGGCGGAACGAAATCAGCGGCTGCCCCGAGGGCCTCGAGCTGCTCAGCCGTTCGACGGCCCACCGCCGCGATGCGCAGCTGGCGGGGGCGATGGGAAAGGCGGCCGCCCCGGCGTTCGAGACGATTCTGGACGGCCAGCACCCCATTGGCGCTGGAGAAGATGATCCAGTGGAAATTCTCCAGATCTGCCAGAGCGTCGTCCAGCGGCCCCCAGTCATCGGGAGGGCCGATCACAAGGGCCGGCAGGTCCAGAACCGTGGCTCCCGCAGCCTCGAAGAGTCGACGGGCCTTGGAGAGTTGTCCCTCTGCCCGGGTGATCCCGATCCGCTGGCCGTGGAGGGGAAGAGGAACGCCCATCACAGGTCCAGCTTGACCAGGGCGCTGGCGCGGCGGCGCAGGTCCTCGGCCAGGCCGCCGCGGTCCTGCTGCTCCATCAAGGCGATGGCGGAACGGAAACCCTGGCGGGCGGCGCTGATGTCCCCGGCCAGCAACTGGGCCACGGCCAGGTTCTGGTGGGCCTCGGCATGGTGGGGATCCAGGCGGATGGCGCGTCGGTAGGCCTCGGTGGCGCCGGCCAGATCCCCCCGTTGCCGTTGGATCAGGCCGAGGTTGTACCAGCCCAGGGCCAGTTCGGGATCCAGGCTGGTGGCTTCCGTGCAGAGCTGGGCCGCCGCCTCGAGCCGGCCCGTGCGCAGCAACAGGGCCGCCAGGTTCAATCGAGCCGCCAGGGTGAGACGGGGATCGAGCGGCAGGGCCAGGGCATCGCGGTAGAGCTCGATCGCTCCATCCAGATCGGCTTCGCCGGGAGCCGTTTCGACGCAGGCCATTTCTGCGCGGACCATGGCCAGGTGCAGCATCAATTCGTAGCGGATGGCGTGGGCATCCGCCGGGCAGTGCTCCAGGCCCTCCTGGAGCAGGGAAAGGGCCCGGGAGTGGTTTCCCTGGCTCTGTTCGAGACCACCCAGCTTGGCGGAGGCGTAGGGGTCCCCCGGGGTTGCCCGCAGATCCGCTTCCATGGCCTGGCGCAACCGCTCCGCCTTGGCACCATCGGCCAGGCGGTCCGCGGCGTAACCGTCGTGGGAAAGGGCCGGTTCAGGGCACTGCAGAATCCTCCAGTGGGGTTCCCGGATCAGGATCTCGGCGACGCTGTCATCCACCATGGCGTGATACGGCCGGCTCCAGCGGATGGCCTGGTGACGGCGGAACAGGCGACTCACATTGGAGTAAGGGGATTGCTTCGCTCCCTGTTCATGGCGCAGCAGGTTGATCAGCAGCGCGTCCGGTTGCTCGATCAGCTGGCGAAGCGGTTGCCTGGCCTGGGGCAGAAGCCACTCATCGGCGTCCAGGACCAGCACCCAGTCCCCCCTGGTCCACTCCAGGGCCAGGTTGCGGGCCGGTGCGAAGTCCCCCGGCCACTCGATCCGGTGCAGCCTGGCTCCAAAGCGTTCAGCAATGGCTGGGGTCCCATCCACAGAACCCGTATCGACCACGACCATCTCATCGACGAAGTCGACCACGGACTTCAAACACCTCTCCAGCCGGGAAGCCTCATCGCGGACGATCATCGACAGGCTCAGCATCTGAAGGGTCGAGGTTGCGGGGGCTTTTCAGCCAGGCTAGGGGCCCCCCACTCCATGCCAGGGCAACCGGCAGCCGGATCCCTCCCCCAGCCGGGCGCTTCCAGAGGTGGGCTGCTCCGCCGGCGGTGATTGGCTGAGGAGGCAGGTTCGATTGGCTTCCTCAGTCGGTGAAACCACCCTCTCGGGCCTGCTCCCTGTCTTTCACAGCGGCGGCGGTGCAGAGCCCCAGGCGAACCATCACTTCCCCCTGGGCCAGGGCCATCTGCCCGGGACTCCAGACGGCCGGGATTTCCTCTCCCAGCTGGGGCTTCAGGGCGTCGTACAGGTAGGGGCTGCCGTAGATCACCAGCCCCGCCAACCGGCCCAGATCGCGCAATTGCTGGATCACCCGCTGCCAGGGCTCCTCCCCGCCGCCGGCCCCGCCCCGGAAGGGGTTGCCGCGCACGAAGAGCTGCAGCAACACAGGTCCGACGCCGAGCCGCTCCAGGGCCAATGGGCCGTTGGCATCGTCCGGCGAGCGCCGCCACGGGGAGGGGCCGCGGCCATCGATGACGCAGGTTCGAAAGCCGGCCCGGGCCGGTGCCTCCACGGCCGGCGCCCCGGGACTGAGGAACGGACAGCCGAGTTCCGAGTCCACCCGCAGCAGGTTCAGCCCCACGGCGCCGTCACTCGGCTCAAGGCCATGGGTCAAAGCCGCGACGGCCCCCCCGGTGTGAACGATCGTGCGGCGGACCAGTTCCTGGGCCAGGATCCGATCGGCAGGCGAGGGGCCGTTGCTGAAGGCACCGAGGGGAGCCCCATCCCCCCCTCCAGGCTGACTCTGCGGGGGAAGCTGGGCCAGGGCCCGGCGGCGGCGCTGAAGCTTTGCCTCCAGGTCGGCGTGAAGAAGCCTGCCGGAATGCACGGCGGCCACGATGGCGTCGATGGCGGCGTCGGGATCGGCCGGCATCAGCACCAGGTCGGCCCCGGCCTCCACAGCCAGCACAGCCGCTTCCCCCGCTCCATAACGTCCGGCGATCGCCTCCATCACCAGGGCGTCGGTGACGATCAGGCCGCCAAACGCCATCTGCTGCCGCAGCAGTCCGGTCAACACGGCCGAGGAAAGGGTGGCGGGATGGTGCCGATCCAGGGCCGGCAGCAGCAGATGGGCTGTCATCACCGAAGCCACCCCGGCGGCGATGGCGGTGCGGAAGGGAGGCAGCTCGACCGCCTCCAACCGCTGTCGGTCATGGGCCAGCAAGGGCAGCTCCAGATGGGAGTCGCTCCTGGTGTCGCCGTGGCCCGGGAAATGCTTGGCGCAGCAGAGCACCCCCGCCGCCTGGGCGCCCCGGATGAAGGCGGCGGCCAGGGCACCGGTCGTGATCGGATCCTCGCCCCAGGCCCGCACGTTGATCACCGGATTGGCGGCGTTGTTGTTGACGTCACACACCGGTGCGAGCACCCAATTGAGGCCCAGCAGGCGGGCTTCGCCGCCCACGCATTGGCCGTAACGCTCCGCCAGGGCCAGGGCAGCTTCCGCATCGTTCCCGTACAACCGACCCAGGGCCAGGGGCGGCACCAGCCAGGTGGCACCCTCGAAGCGTTGGCCCACCCCTTCCTCCACATCGGCGCAGAGCAACAGGGGGGCCTGCGCCCAGGCCTCCAGCTGCCTGGTGCGCAGGGAAAGTTCGGTGGCACTGCCGCCGAGCAGAATCACCCCGCCGACGCCCTCAGCCAGCAACCGTTGCAGGCGGGCGTTGTCCAGCTCCCACAGGGGGTAGCGACGCTGACCATCGCCCAGATGGCCGCTGGCACGCACCACGAGCAGTTCCGCCACCTGGCGGCGCAGTTTCTGCCTGGAGGGATTGTCCGTTCCGGTGGTGGTCATGCCAGGGTCGGGAGTGACCTCTCAGGCTCCGCCGGGAGGGTCGCCCGAGCGCTGCGGATCCCCGTCGATCGGCCTGGTGGCTTCGCTTTTCCCCGGCTCTTCCCGCTCTCGCTGCTCCTCCAGCCGATTCAGCACCCCGAGCACGGTGGATCCCCGTTCGAGCCCCCGATCCAGAACGAACACCACCTCGGGGGTTCGCCGCAACTGCAGCCGCCTGGCCAGCACGCCTTTCACGTGGCTGGCGGCCGACCGCAGCCCTTCCATGGCCTGCTCCCGATCCGCTTCACTGCCGAACACACTCACGTAGATCTTGCAGTGCTGTAAGTCCCCGGCCACGTCCACGTGGGTGACGCTCACAAAGGAGCTGCTCACCCGCTCATCCTTGAGACCCCGAGTCAGCAGGTCGCCCATTTCGCGGCGGATCAGGGCCGCCACCCGTTCCACCCTTCGACCCTGGGCCATGGCTATACCGACGGTTGGGAATTCACCATCGCACGCAGCACCAGCCCCAGGCTCAGCAGACCACTGATCAGGGCACCCACCAGGGCCACCGCCGTCACCGGATTGCTGCTGCGCCGCAGCAGGGGTTCCAGCACCGAGTTGAGCACCCCCAGGCCCAGGGCGATCAAGTAGCGCGGATAGCGCGTCACATTGATCAGAAAGTCCTTCATTGCCGCTGACCGTCGTCCAGGTACTGCCTACTACTCTGCCGTCCAGGGACCCTTCCCGCCCCCAAGCATCGGAGCAGATGGAACTTCACCAGTTCAGACATTCAGCGTTCTGCGAGAAGGTACGCCTGATCCTTGCCTTCAAGGGACTGGATGCCACCCTGGTGGAAGTGAGGCCAGGGCTGGGTCAGCTGGAGCTGTTCCGCATGTCCGGCCAGCGGCAGGTTCCGGTGCTGGTGGATGGCGGGGACGTGATCGCCGATTCCACCGCGATTGCCCTCCACCTGGAGGAGAAGCATCCCCTGCCTGCCCTGCTTCCCCCTGATCCCGTGGTTCGGGCCAGGATCCTGCTGCTGGAGGACTGGGCGGACACCACCCTGGCCAACGGCGGCCGCCTGGCCCTCCTGCAGGCGGCCGCTTCTGATCCGCTGCTGCGATCCGCCCTGTTGCCGGAGGCCACCCCTTCCCCGCTGCGGAGCCTCGTCGGCGCTGTGCCCGGTGGTGTGATGGCGCCGATTGCGGAAGCGATCCAGGAGGCGCTGACGCCTTGTCAGGCCCGTCAGATGCGCCGCAACCTGGAACAACTGACCCAGATCGTCTCCAGCCAGTCCTATCTGGAAGGGACCCAGCTCTCCCTGGCTGATCTGGCTGTGGCAGCCCAGCTGTCTCTGCTGAAGTTTCCCGCTGGCTACGGAGCGCCCCTGGCGGGACGGGGCGTGGAAGGAATCGCCAACAACCCAGTCCTGGAGCCCCTGTTCGCCTGGAGGGATCGGATCGTCCATGAGGCGGGCAGGGACTGAATCCGACCTGGCATGGGCCTGGCACCGGCCCTGATGAGAAGGGAACGAAGGGCCAGTCTTGCTTTTGTCAGCCAATCAATGAGGTTTCTTCTCACATTTCTCATCTGAACTTGATCTAAGCGCCCTAATATTCGGGGATAAGTTGTATGCACCGGCCTAGTCGCCAGTGCTTGATGATTGCCATGAAACTCCGCAATATGGTTTCAATTGCTACTGGCACCGTTTTTGGGGACCCGCAATTCATCCTGCTCAAGATGTTTCTTACGGCTGGCATCCTGTCGACGGTGATCTGGTGTCCATCTCTGGTGCAGCGCTCATCGCCCACGGCCCCGGGGGCGCCCACTTCCCAGGCTTCCCAAGCAGTTGGGCCCTGACCAGCTGCCGCCCTCCCTGCGGAGGGAGGAACGGATGGATAGATCATCATTCAGAACTTATCTGAACTTTCTTGCCTGCCGGACATGCAGTGAGGCTTTAAGGTGAGGCTTTAAAGCATCCATGTCCAACCCCCTGATCAGAGAGCTTGATCATTATGTCTTGCTCGAACCAGGCGGGGTGGAGCAGATTCTCAACGCCGCCGAAACTCTCGGCTGGCTTCGTGGCCATCTGGAGATGATGGACGAGCCTCCCGCGGATCTGGCTGAGCTTGTGGATAGCAACGCCATGGCCCTGCGTCTGCTTGAAACGGCCTGCGAGCTTGAACTGGCACCTGGCATGACCATCCAGTGGTTTGCAGTTCGCCTGGAAGCGCCGATCAGGGACCGCTCGGACGCCTCCTGAATCGCGCCCCGGGTCCCCCACCCTGCTTGGTTCCCTGGCCCTCGCCAGCTACGGACGCAGGCCAACCCCGTGCTCAGAGATCGCCGGCGAACGTCCCCCTTCCCCTGCCGCCAGGGGAGGGGAAGGGGGAAGGGGGAAGACAGCAAACCGCTTGCTGTTAAAGGGATTTGGAACAATCCAGTCTTCTTCCATTGCGGTAATCCTGGTGGCCCACCATGGCCTGGGAGAGGGTCATCTTGCTGCTTACGCCCTTGATGAGGGGGGCTATGGGTGGCGTGCTCGGGGACCGTGGAGGCATCACTATCGGGGGCTAAGGCAACCCCTGGTGACAAGATCGATGCGCCGATAGTGATGCATCGAGGTGGGAGAACCGCACGAGAAGGTACTGACAAAAGACGAATCGATCGGTATGGTTGATATGTCCATATGTGGGGACCCCATCATGATCACAGGCACAGATTTACTCGCCAAGGTCAAGGAACTTGGCGATGTGTCCAAGTCCGATCTCGTCAGGAGCTGCGGTTACGTGAGCTCCAAGAAAGACGGCAGTGAGCGGCTCAACTTCACTGCCTTCTATGAAGCCCTGCTGGAAGCCAAAGGCGTCAGCCTTGGTGAGCATGGCAACGGCAAAGGCAAAGGTGGCCGCAAGCTCAGCTACGTCGCGACGGTGCAGGGCAACGGAAATCTGTTGGTCGGCAAGGCCTACACCGCCATGCTTGATCTGGAACCCGGCGACGAATTCGAGATCAAATTGGGCCGCAAGCAAATCCGCCTGGTGCCAGCCGGAGCTGAGGCTGAAGGCGACGAGGATTGAATCGAGCCGGCCGCAGCCATCCACGGAGAAGTCGACTCTCTCCGGGTTGGCTCCGGCCCTTTTCCAAGCCATGGAACTCTGCCGCGCCGAGACAATTCGATCGTGCGGCGGATCGGGAGCGGTGAACGAAGCCCAGGATTGGTCGTGATTGGCTTGAGGTGATTGGCGCCTTGCCCATGCCCGGGCAAGGGGAAGACGCTGACCCCGGAGATGTTGTTCTCACCACATGGACAGCCCGCCTGTCAACCCTTCGATAATCAGCTTTACAATTGCCGGGCATCCGACCTTCCTGTCATGACCGTCTCCAGTCCAAGGGCCGATGAGCAGTGGTTTCAGTCCGCTGCCGCCCGCCAGATCCACCAGGAGCAGCTGCGCGAAGTCGAACGGTTCAACGGTCGCGCCGCCATGCTCGGTTTCGTGATCGGGGTGCTCACCGAAGCCATCACCGGCCAGGGAATTCTTCATCAGATCGGCCTCGGCACCCTGCTGTCCCAGGGCTGAAGACCCTGTTCCCGGCACAACCCATTCACGCGCCATCGGGGCAAATCCTTTGTCCCTTCGGCCATACCCAGGAGTTCCTTTGACTCTTCATCCTGGAGCCTTTGTCCGGCTCGTCAGCAAACAGGACAGCACCTACCAGGTGCTCAGCATCGACGACGACGCCGGCAGTTGCTGGATCCGTCGCTGGCCCCTCTCCCGCCACGGTTCACCTGCCTTCGCCGTCTCCCTGCATCAGCTCAGTCACGCCGATCGCCAGCAGGCGGCTTGATCCCACAACTACAAACAACAGATCGTCGCTCTGACCCCTCTGACCCATGACCGATCAAAAGCCCCCGCTGATGAGGCGGGGGCTTTTCTGATCGTTCATCCCGTCCAATCCATCAGCGTGATCACCGGGTCTGGGGGGGCCTGGCGCCTCTTGTCTCTCTGATTGAGGATTGGGGACGGAACGATCTTGTTTGTGGTGCTGGGCCGCTGGTTCCCCTCTCTGGCAGAAACGTCACGGGGTTTGTGGAGCGTGCACGCTCCACGCTGTTGGGATTCTCTCCTGCCTGGGAAGGGTTCGAGAGGGAGAGCGGATCTGTGGAGCGCGCCGTTGGCTGGGTGCTGGGAGCCTGGATCGCTGCGGCGGGAATCAGAGCGGCAGAGCGGGAGAAAAAGACACCCACCATTCCCACGGAAGCGCCTGCGATGAAGGCCAGCATCAATCGCAGATTCTGCTGGGCTTGTGTTGGGGAAGAGGAGGTCTGGAAGGAGGACGTCATCGTTTTGCCTGTTCGGTTCTGTGAGAGGTACCCCTCTCTGGACTCGCACAGCGTGGCAAGGAAGCATGTCAGCGGCTGCTGACCGAATCCCATCCCAATGTCCGGTTGCAGGCGTCCAACTGTCATCCGGATGACACACGTCGGCTTGAGAACGGAGGGACCCAGCGGGAGGCCCTGTTCGGCGGGCAGCGGGCTGGCCATCCGGTTCCACATCGTTCCGGTGGCATCACCGAAGATGGGGTGGGGTCCTTGTCGGGGCTCCTCGTTCAGCCTGCAGGGATGTCATGAGTGAACACTTCGATCTGATCGTGCTGGGAGCCGGCTCCGGCGGCCTGGCGGCAGCCAAGCGCTCCGCTTCCTATGGGGCCCGGGTGGCGATCATCGAAGGGGACCGCGTCGGTGGCACCTGCGTGATCCGCGGCTGTGTGCCCAAGAAATTGCTGGTCTATGGATCGGCCTACCGCCATCTGCTGGCCGATGCGGCGAGCTACGGCTGGCGGATCGGTTCCCATCACTGCGAACCCGGCGTCCTGCTCGAGCATGTGCGGGCCGAAGTGGATCGGCTCAACACCCTGCACATCGGCCTGCTGGAAAAAGCGGGGGTGGAGCTGGTGACCGGCTGGGGGCAGTTCGGTGATGCCCACACCATCGAGGTCCGCGACAGCGCCGGCTCGACGCGGCGCCTGACGGGGGAACGAATCCTGATCGCGGTGGGAGGGCGTCCTGACCGTCCTCCCATTCCCGGCGCCGAGCTGGGATGGATGTCCGACGACATGTTCCTGCTGCAAAGCCTGCCCGAACACGTGGTGGTGGTGGGAGCCGGCTTCATCGCCTGTGAATTCGCCTGCATCCTGCATGGCCTCGGGGTGCGCGTGACCCAGCTGGTGCGAGGTGATCACCTGCTGCGGGGTTTCGATCGGGAAGCGGGCAAGGCGGTGCAGGAGGGCATGGAGGCCGAGGGGATCGAGATCCGTTTTGCCCACAGCCCAGCCGCGATCACCGGCTCGCCCGGGGATCTGGAGGTCACCACCCAGGGAGGCGAGCGGATCGCCTGCGGGGGAGTCCTGCTGGCCACCGGCCGCAAACCGTTCCTCAATGGTCTCAACCTGGAGGCCGCCGGCGTTGCGATCGAGGGCCGGCGCATCCCGGTGGACGACGACCAGACCAGCAACGTTGCTCACATCTTCGCGGTGGGTGACGTCACCGATCGCATCTGCCTCACCCCTGTCGCCGTCGATGAGGGCCGGGCCTTCGCAGACACGGTCTACGGCAACAAACCACGCCAGGTGAACCATTCCCTTGTGGCCAGCGCCGTGTTCTCCCAACCGGAGCTGAGCTCCGTCGGCCTCAGCGAGGAGCAGGCGATCGAGCGTTGCGGTGTGGAAGCGATCCGGGTCCATCGCGCCCGTTTCCGCCCCATGAGCCAGGCCCTGCCCGCCCGGGGGCCCCGGGTGCTGCTCAAGCTGGTCGTGGAGGTGGCCACCGGCAAGGTGCTCGGCTGTCACATGGTGGGGGAACACAGTGCCGAGATCATCCAGATGGCGGCCATCGCCATCGGCATGGGTGCCACGAAGGATGATTTCGACCGCACCATGGCCCTGCATCCCTCCATTTCCGAGGAATTCGTGACCATGCCCAACTGAATCAGGTTGCCCGGGACCTGCACCCCTCACAGGTCCCCCGCAGCGTCACCTCGACGCTGTCCACCTGGAGACCGGGCGGTAGCCGATCGGTGCTGACCCCCTCCAGGTGATGCCAGGCAATGTCATCGATCCGGCCACAGCTCTGGCAGAGGAAATGGTGGTGCGGGGTGATGTTGGCGTCATAGCGGCAAACGCCACCCTGGAAGTGAACCTCCCGGACCAGACCGACGTCGCAGAGGGCCCGCAGGGAGGCGTAGACGGTGGCCTGGGAGGAGGAGGGAGCCTGTTGATTCAGGTCGGAAAGAATGGCTTCGGCACTGGGATGATCCGTGCGGGCGAGCAGGTTGCTCAGCACAGCGAAACGCTGCGGGGTGACTCTCAATCCCTTGCGCTTGAGCGTGGTCACGATTGCTTCAGAGCTTCGCATCGAAGTCTCCCCACCTGCCTTGGGCTGATCGTACACCGTTCCCAGAACCTGAGCTAGTTCGGAATGACTCCAGGCAATAGGGTAAACTACTCATTGCCTGATTCCTAGTTCGGAATCATTCTGGCCTGAGCAGTTGAAAGGCTGCCCTCAACCCATAGCCAAGGAGTTTCCATGCCTCTTCTCGACCACGTCCCTTCCGTGATCTTCAAAACCCGTGTTCGCGATGAATCCGTACCCGGCCCCAACCCCTACCGCTGGGACGACAAGACCACGGATGATCTGTTCAAAGGCAAGAAAGTCGTCGTGTTCTCCCTGCCGGGAGCCTTCACCCCGACCTGCTCCTCCAATCACCTGCCCCGTTACGAAGAGCTGTACGACGAGTTCAAGGCCCATGGGGTGGATGAAATCATCTGTGTGTCGGTGAACGACGCCTTCGTGATGTTCAAATGGGGCAAGGAGGTGGGAGCCAAGAACGTGTACCTGCTGCCCGATGGCAACGCCGAATTCACCCGCAAGATGGGAATGCTGGTGGACAAGTCCAACCTGGGCTTCGGCCAGCGCTCCTGGCGCTATTCCATGCTGGTGGACGACGGCAAGATCGAGAAGATCTTCGTGGAGCCCGAGTTCGGTGACAACTGCCCGATCGATCCGTTCGAAGTTTCCGACGCCGACACCATGCTCGCCTATCTCAAGGGTTCCGAGTCCCAGGGTGTCTCCGAGCCGCGCCTGGCCTTCGTGGGCTGAGGCTGATCGGCCCCGGGATCCCCGGGGCCCTTTTTCTTTGTCGTGACGCTCCGTTCAAGCCGCCTCCGGTGCCCATCCCCTGCGGCGGTGCACATCTTCGCTCCACCCCGAGCATCGGTGCGTGATGTGCTCGCCATGGGCGATCAGCCCCTGATGCAGATGGCAGGTAAGCAGGGGGATGCAGTTCGGAGCTGGATGATGCCGAAAAAAATGGCAGGTGAGGCAGACCTGGCGGCTGCGGCTCGTGACCAGAACGCCCTGATCCAGCCAGGGCCACTCCTCCACGGGCTCGGGGCGGGAGGGCTGAATGCGGGAGAGGGGGACCGGAACCATCGGGCTTCTGCACGGGTACACCCGTACTAGCAGAGGAGAGGTTGTGCCGCCAGCCTTGTCTGCGGGAATGGGTCAACGCCGGCGTGGCGAAATCGCGCCTACAGCAGGAAATATCTCTGGGCCATCGGCAGCACCTCCGCCGGTTCACAGGTGAGCAGTTCCCCGTCGGCAAAAACCTCATAGGTCTGGGGGTCCACCTCCATCTTCGGCAGGGCGCTGTTGTTGCGCATTTCGGCCTTGCCGATGCCCCGGGTGTTCATCACCGGCACGCAGGTGCGCTGCAGCCCGAGGCTGCCGGCCAGATCGGCATCGAGGGCCGCCTGGGAGACGAAGGTGAGGCAGCTGGGGGCAAGGGCGCCGCCGAAGGCAGCGAACATGGGCCGGCCGTGAACAGGGCCGGGGGTGGGGATGGAGGCATTGGCATCGCCCATCTGGGCCCAGACGATCGAGCCTCCTTTGATCACCAGCTCCGGTTTGACCCCGAAGAAGCCCGGTTTCCACAGCACCAGATCAGCCAGCTTGCCCACCTCCACCGAGCCCACCTGGCTGTCGAGCCCATGGGCGATGGCGGGATTGATCGTCACCTTGGCGATGTAGCGCTTCAGGCGGGTGTTGTCGTTGCGGCCGCCGGCGGCGGCATCCTCCGGCAGGGGGCCCCGCTGCAGCTTCATCTTGTGGGCGGTCTGGAAGGTGCGGATGATCACCTCCCCCACCCGGCCCATGGCCTGGGAGTCGCTGGCGATGATGCTGAAGGCACCCAGGTCGTGGAGGATGTCCTCGGCGGCGATCGTTTCGCGGCGGATGCGGGATTCGGCGAAGGCCACATCTTCCGGGATCTTCGGATCCAGGTGGTGGCACACCATCAGCATGTCGAGGTGTTCTTCGAGGGTGTTGCGGGTGTAGGGCCGGGTGGGGTTGGTGGAGCTGGGCAGCACGTTGGCTTCGCCGCAGATGCGGATGATGTCGGGCGCATGGCCGCCGCCGGCCCCCTCGGTGTGGAAGGTGTGAATGGTGCGACCGCCGATGGCGCGGATCGTGTCCTCCACGAAACCCGCTTCATTGAGGGTGTCGGTGTGGATGCAGACCTGCACGTCGAGCTTGTCGGCCACGCTGAGGCAACAGTCGATCGCCGCCGGGGTGGTGCCCCAGTCTTCGTGGAGCTTGAGGCCACAGGCGCCGGCCCGCACCTGCTCCTGGAGGGCCTCGGGGGTGCTGGCGTTGCCCTTGCCGAAGAAGCCCAGGTTCACCGGCAGCCCCTCGGCGGCCTGGAGCATGCGGGCCAGGTGGAATGCCCCTGGCGTGCAGGTGGTGGCATTGGTGCCGGTGGCCGGGCCGGTGCCGCCCCCCAGCAGGGTGGTGACACCACTGGCCAGGGCGGTTTCGATCTGCTGGGGGCAGATGAAGTGAATGTGGCTGTCGATGGCGCCGGCGGTGAGGATGTGGCCTTCAGCTGCGATCGCCTCGGTGCCCGGACCCACCACGATGTCGACGCCGTCGCTGATGTCGGGGTTACCGGCTTTGCCGATGGCGCAGATGCGGCCGTCCCGGATGCCGATGTCGGCCTTGACGATCCCCCACCAATCCAGGATCAGGGCGTTGGTGATCACCGTGTCCACCGCTCCCCCGGAGCGCGGGGTCTGGGCCTGGCCCATGCCGTCGCGGATCACCTTGCCGCCGCCGAATTTCACCTCGTCGCCGTAGCTGGTGTGGTCGTGCTCCACCTCCAGGATCAGCTCGGTGTCGGCCAGTCGCAGGCGGTCACCGGTGGTGGGGCCATAGGTTTCGGCGTAGGCGCGGCGGTCGATGCGGTAGGGCATGGGGTTCAGTCGAGGGGGCCGTTCACCAGACCGTTGAAGCCGAAGACGCGGCGCTGACCGGCGTAGGGCACCAGCCGCACTTCACGGCTGTCTCCGGGCTCGAAGCGGATCGCCGTACCGGCTGGGATATCCAGCCGCTGCCCCAGGGCGGCTTCCCGATCGAAGTGCAGGGCGTCATTCGCTTCGTGGAAATGGAAATGGGAGCCCACCTGCACCGGTCGGTCGCCCAGGTTGGACACCGTGAGGCTGGTGACGGGGCGGCCGGCATTGAGTTCCAGCTCACCGGGTTCGGGGATCAGTTCGCCGGGGATCAGGGGAGGAGCCATGGAGAAGGGGGAATCAGCGGATCGGATCGTGGAGGGTGACGAGCTTGGTGCCATCGGGGAAGACCGCTTCGATCTGCACCTCCTCGATCAGCTCCGGCACCCCCTCCATCACCTGGTCCCGGGCCAGCCAGGTGGTGCCCTCCGCCATCAGTTCGGCCACACTGCGGCCGTCACGGGCCCCCTCCAGCACCTGGAAGCTGAGCCAGGCCACCGCTTCGGGGTAGTTGAGCCTCAGGCCCCGGTTCAGGCGGCGTTCGGCCAGCAGGGCAGCCGTCACGATCAGGAGTTTGTCCTTCTCCTGGGGGGTCAGGTGCATGGATCCTGGGGTCTCAGCGGCAAGAATCGCCCACGCGGATGAACCGGCTCATTCTTCCAGCGCTCCAGCTCCGCACCTGTTCAAGGTGAGCCAGGTCGCAACGGATCTTCCTGGAAGGGCCAGACCCGCGGCAGTTCCGGGGCGGCCAGCCCCTGTGCCTCGCGAATCCTCGCCCACAGCCGGATGAACCAGTGGCGGGCCGCCGTGGTGGAGGGACCGCGGTAGCGGGCCACCAGGCCCTGGCGCAGGGCGCCGACGGCCATGGTTCCGGTCAGATCGATCCGATCGTGCCGGCAGTGCTCCAGCAGCCGGGCCATGGGGTCGGGCCCGAGGGGCTGGGGAGCGGCCCACACCAGCGAGCCGAACACCGCTTCGCCGGCCATGCCGTGCTCAGCCTGCAGGGACTCGCCGCCCAGCTCCAGCCGGTCCACCAGCTCCCAGCGGTGCGCGGGTTGCCGGGCAGGGGACGGCTGTTCCAGGCGGCGGATCTCCAGCAGGGAGCGCCACCGGCCCGGCCCCAGATCTTCCCCCGCCGCCGTGCGGCCCAGGCGCACCACCTCCCCGCCCAGCCAGCTCGCCTCCGGGGCCAGATCCACCCGGGTCCGCTGCTCGAACAGACCGCCGGCGAACATCACCAGCTCCTGGGGCAACCACTCCAGATCCGCGCCCGTCGCCAGCTGGAAATCAAGGTCCTGGCGGGCCCATTCCCCGGCCGGAGTCCGGCGGGAGCGGCCGATCGAGCCATACACCTTCTGGGCGGCCACGCTGGTGAGCAGGGCCCGGCTGCCGGGTTCCAGCCGGGCCGTGACGCTGAGCCGATCGCCCCCCACCAGGCCACCGGCGGTGTGCAGGATCGGCAGCTCACAGCGTCCATCGGCTCGCTGGAAGGCCCGTTGCAGCTTCAGAGGAGCGGTGGCGCCCCCCTGGTGGGTGGTGGGGTTTGCCCCTGTGGGGTTTGCCCCTGTGGGGTCCCGGCAGAAGCGGAGGCTGGCGCTGCCGTGCCAGGGGTCGGGGGGGGGAGGCATGGCGGGGATGACCGGTGCTTCGGCAAACTCTGGGAGCCGGAGAAGCCAACTGGCTGGGCCCATGGACATTGACCACCGCTGGGCCGATACGCCCGTGCTCACCCAGCGCATGGGGAGGGAAGGTCCACCGGTCGGCTGCGAAGAAGGAGACGTTCCGCGGCTGAAGCTGGCCCTGGATGCGGATCAACGCACCCGCCTGCGGGGGCAGCGGCAGACGGCGTGTGGCAGGGATCTGGTGCTGCAATTGCCCCGGGGCGACGCCCTGGAACCAGGCGAATGGCTGACCACGGCCGACGCAACGGTGCGGGTGGTTGTGGAGGCGGCGCCGGAACCGCTGCTGGTGGTGACGGCGGCCGATCCCGTGCATCTGCTGCAGGCGGCATACCACCTGGGCAATCGCCATGTGGCACTTCAGGTGGAGCGCAAAGAGCTGAGGCTGCTGGATGATCCGGTGCTGGCCGCTCTGCTCCTGGGCCGCGGTCTGCGGGTGGAGCGTCGCGTTGGGGCTTTTCTGCCTGAAGCGGGTGCCTATGCGGGCGCGACGGCCCACGGGCACAGCCATGGGCATTCCCATGGACCGACATGACCATCACCCAGCCTTGATGCGTCAAGCCAACCAGAGGAGAGCGACTTCCCAGCGGACCTTCCTGCCGGTTTCCCGTTGTATCCATTGATGGGATGGCGATGATCACCTGGGCGGGTAGTGCTGAGTCAGCCCCAAGCGGAAACCATCAGATCCAGCCCTGGGCCTGGAGCGGGTGAATGGCCGTGATCCCGTGTTTTTGCCCAGGGGAAAGCGCAGGCCTTGCGGATGTCTTCACCATGGCCATGTCGATGCGCCGCGTGGCGGTGGCCACTGGCTCTGGGTGATCGGCTACACCCCAACCGCCGTCATTGTGAATGACCCCATTGGAGATATGGATTTGATCAACGGTGGTTACAGCGGCGTCAATGGTAAAAGCCTGCTCCATAGCCGCAAGAATTTTGGTCGTCGCTGGATGGTGTTGAACAACGGCACCTATGCAGCGGGCAAGGGCTGGGTGATCATGGCCGAACCTCCGAACTGAGGATCAGCCCAGCGGCTGGGGGGTGGATCGCACAGGGACGTGGGCGTGAGGCGTGGGCTTGGGGCGTAGCGCTGATCCCAGCCATCACCTTCCAGCTGGCTTCAATCGTGGCAATACCCCACCTCACCCTTCAAAGGGGGTTTGCAGGGAAAACGGAGGGGGACAAAAATTCGATTGCCGTTGCCCAGATTGGTGAGCACGGTATTTCCCTGCACCAGCACTTCACGCCTCCACAGACCACCCAGCGTGTCGGCGAGGTACACCGGATCTCCGGGTTGGCGCGGTGGACGTTCCAGGTAGGTCATGCGAAGACCGTCTTTCCAGACGATGCGCAATCCATCCGAAAGCTGGGTGTCACTACATCCAATCACCTCACCATTGAAGGCACAGTCCTTCCATTGATCACGGGGAATCTGGGGTGTCGGTTCCCCTGGATCAGCCGCCGAGGCGGAAGCGAGGGGCAGCAGGGCAAGCAGACCGGCGATGGTGACGCCCCGGAGGCGGTCACGACTTTTGCGCAACGGAGAGGGGCGATGGGCCATGGTTGGGCTCATTTCGGCAGGGAGGCTTCCAGCGCTTGCAGTTTGTATTCGAGGGCCTCGATCTTTTCCAGATAGGTGAGGGCCAGGGCCATGCCGGCGGCGTTGAGGCCGAAATCATCCCGTAAGCGGGCCGCGCGGCGGGCCAGGATGATGGTGTGGCCATGGAAGGTGAGGGTCGGGTGGGATCCGGCGGGCTCAAACACGCCGAATTCCACCAGCACGATCACTTCCTCATGGGCCAGCCCGGATGCGGCGATCAGCTCTTCCAGGGCGATCAGCTCTTCGGCATCCATGGTGAGAAGCAGATCGTCGTTCATGGCTTGTGTCCTGCCTCGAGCTGGGTTCGTGGGTGGAAGTTGGACGTTTCACCAAGTTGTTGATACAGCGCTTTCTCCGCTTCACTGATCACGGTGGGCGTCACGAGCTGCAGCACGCCGTAGAGGTCACCGGCTCCATTTTTGCGCCTGGGCAGGCCCTTGCCCTTGAGGCGCAATTTCTGGCCACCGCGGGCCCCGGGCTTGACCACCACCTGGAGGCGTCCGTCGAGGGTGGGGAGCTCCAGCTGGCAGCCCAACACCGCTTCCCATGGGGCGATCGGAACGTCCAGATACAGATCGTGGCCCACCACCTTGAAGAGCGGATGGGGCTGAAGCCGAATATCGAGATAGAGATCACCAGGCGGACCGCCGCCGACCCCCGCTCCCCCCTTGCCCGGCACCCGCAGCCGTTCCCCCTCGATCACCCCTTTGGGCACCCGGATACGGACCGTCCGGGGCACCTGCCTGACGCGGCCATCCGAGCCCATCTCCGTCAGCACCAGCTCGAGAGACACCTCCGTACCGGAGACGACATCGGCGAGGCTGATGCTGGCCGCCACCTCCACATCCTGGCCGCGCATCGAGAACGGGGCGCCCCCCGACGGAGCGGCCCCCGCGGAACCCGGACGGCCGGAACGGAACCCCATCCGTTCGAACAGATCGGAGAGGTCGATGTATTCCTCCGCACCGCCATCCCAACCGCCATCCGCAGCGCCACCCTGCCGGTAACGGTTGCCCCATTCCGGCGGCGGCCGGAACTCTTCTCCCGGCGCATGGCGTCCCAGTTGGTCGTAGGCCTCCCGTTTCTCCGGATCGGAGAGGGTCTGGTAGGCCTCATTGATCTGCTTGAAGGTGTCCGCCGCCGCCGCTTCCTTGCAGACATCCGGGTGGTACTTGCGAGCCAGCCTCAGAAAGGCCTTCTTGATTTCCTCGGCCTTCGCACCCGGCTGCAGTCCAAGGGTTTCGTAGTAGTCCTTGTATTTCACCGCTGGGTTCGGATCAGATTGAGCTGGAGAGCACCATGGGTCCCCGGGGGGCCTGCCCGACCGGATCCTTCTCCACGCTGACACTCAGGCTGGTCGCCTGGCTGGAGGGATAGGCGGGAATCGGCATCGCCACATGGCCGCGGGCATCCGGCAGGAAATGAACGCACCCCACATTCCGGCCACCCACCCGCGCCCAGAGCCGGTAGGTGTGATTGGGCGGCGGCATGGGCAGATCATCGAGCATCAGCATGTTGTGGGTCTCATTGCCGGTCATGAGCACCTCCCCGGTGGCCCGCTCGGCCGGATCCATGGGCCGCAGGGGGAGGCGCCGGTTCTGGGCTGGCAGGGAAGGGGAGGATTCCAGTCGCTCCTGGAGCTGGGCCAGTTGCTGGCGGGTCTGCTGCAGCTGCAGACCCAGACCCAGCACGGCGATGCCCATCAGGGTGGGCAGCAGCCAGGCGGGGAGACCAGCTCGTTGGCGGGGCTGCTCCAGGGTGGTGGCATCCCGCCGCTCGAGCAGGCGCTGGCGCAGCCGCGGCGGAGGGGCGGCTGTGGTGGGCAGGGCCAGGGGAAGCAGTTCCAGGGTGGTCTGGAATTCATCCAGCCGCTGGCGCAGCTCCGGCTGCCGCCGCAGCAGTTCGGCCAGCCGCTCCCGTTCCGAGGCGTCCAGATCACCGAGGGCATGGCCCGCCAGCAGGGCATCGATGGGATTCATGGTTCGCTCCGAAAATCGATCAGCAGCTCCCGCAGGCGGATCAGGCCCTGGCGGGAGCGGGTTTTGACGGTGCCCAGGGGCAGCTGCAGCCGCTGGCCGATCGCCGACTGGCTGAGTCCTTCGTAGTAGGCCATCTCCAGAACCTGGCGCTGCTTGGCGGGGAGGGAGTCGAGAGCGGTCCGCACCCGAGCAGCCAAGTCGTCATCCTCGGCGCTGTCATGGGGGCTGCGCACGGCCGCCGGAAGCAACTGCTGGGACCAGCGTTGCACCAGCTGCCAGCGGTTCTTGCGCTGGTTGATGCGGTTGATCGCCATCGATCGGGTCATCAGCAGCAGATAGGCCAGCACCGGACCCCGTGAGGGCTCGTAGCGGCCCTGGCGCCAGTAGCGCACGAAGACGTCGTGGGTGAGGTCCTCCGCTTCCTGGCTGGAGCGGCAGAGGCGCAACGCCAGGCGATAGACCGGTCCGCCGCAGGCGTCATAGAGGCCGCCCATGTCGTCATGGAGCTGGGGTTGGATCTCCAGCTCCGATGGGGTCAATCCCACGCCGTCAGCCACACGAGTGCCGTCATCGAGATGTACCAGTGAGGGGAAGGAACGGTTTGGCTGGGCCGGCTGCCGGTTCAGGCTGACTGAGGGGCGATGGCAGGCTTCGGCGATGGCAGGGTTCCAATCCGCCCAGGCCCCGCGGGGGTACAGGAAGGGTACGAGAGCCGATCCGACCTGGATCGTCCCGTGTTGTCCACTCCATCACCGCAAATTTCATGCCCGTTCGTTCGAAACTCTCGGTCGGAGCCATGGCTCTGGCCCTGTTCGGCGCCTGCGCCGTGGAACTCCACGCCGGAGACAAGATGATGGCTCCTGCCGGCTCCATGACCAAGCCCGCCGCGATGGCCATGGGCAGCTTTCGCAAGGCCGAGGCACCCGTGAGCGGCAGCTTCAAGATCAAGAAGCAGGGCGACAGGCAGGTGCTGGTGCTCAGCGCCGACTTCAAGACCAACGACATGGCCCCCGACCTGAAGGTGGCCTTCAGCCCGTCCACCACACCGCTGGCGATGAGCAAGCCCCCCAAATACCCCCTCAAGCCCGGCAGCTACAAGGTTCTGGCGCCGTTGAAGTCGTCGACGGGCGCCCAGAGCTACGTGATCCCCGCCTCGATCAACCTCAAGGCCCAGGGATCGGTGCTGATCTGGTGCGAGAAGTTCAACGCCACCATGGCCTGGGCTCCGCTCCGGTGAGGTCCTGATGGGGGGGGGTGCCAGGGCAGGGAGGCCCTGGTGAACAGAAGCGCCGGGCTGTTCAGAGCCCGGCGAACCATTCATACCCCTGGTCTTCCCAGGTGCCGCGCCGTTCGCCCAGGCTGGCCGCCACCCGGATGCCCGTCACCCACTTGCTCTGCTTGTAGCCCAGCTTGATCGGCGTGGCGAGGCGCAGCGGGGCCCCATTCGCCACCGGCAGGGGGGCGCCGTTCATGCCGGTGGCCAGCCGCACGCCGGACCAGGCCACGATCGCCGCCCAGCCCTCCACGCAGACATGGCGGATGACGCACTGGTGCTGGGGCAGGGCGGCCAGGGCGGCCAGGGCGGCCAGATCGAGGCTGAGGGGTTGACCCACCAGACCGTCGACCCGCAGCCGGTAGCGCTGGGGATCGAGCCGGGGCACCCCGTTGAAGCTGTTGATCAGCAGGGCCGCGGGATCCACCTGGTCACGGCGGAATTCCGGCACGGGCCCCGTGCCCTGGAGCAGCGCCTCGATGCGTTCGTTGAGGGGCTGGGTGGCGTTGCCCACCGCTTCGCTGAGGCCATTGAGGGCGCATCCCCCCAGCAGCAGCGAAGAGCTGCCGCCCACACCGACACCGATCAGTTGGCGGCGTTTCACAGGAACATGCCGCGCAGCAGGCGCAGGCCGCCGATGCGCCAGGAAAGGGTGATGTGGGCCCCGATCAACAGGGCGATGGCGGGGATCGTGGCCAGGTGGCTGAGGCGCAGGGTGTGCCAGCTGGTGGCACCGAAGACCTCCCCGAAGCTGAACAGGTCCGAGAGCCACCAGAACTGGGCTGGTTTGTACATGGCCAGGCCGGTGATCAGGCTGAAGGCCAGCAGGATCAGCATCAGGGTGTAGACGATGCGGTGGCCTCTGGCATGGGTAGAACAGGGTGTGTTGACCGTACCGGCAGGGGCGGTGATCGGTTCGTTGACGACGACGTCGCCAGGGTGCAAAGGGGTCGTCGGGCGTGAGTGCCTCGATGACAGCCCTCGTCTGCTCACGCGACAGGCAGCCATTGGCTGTGGAGCGCACGGCCAATGGCTGCCTATCCACTGCAGGGGCATCGCTAGTGGAAGATGGGGCTGTTCCTGAAGCCGCTAAGGCTCAAAGGAGAAGATCTGTTTCCAATCGTTCTTCATGCTGATCACGATCCATCCCTGCTGCTTGGCTTCGTCGTAGAGCTCCTCTGTGAAGGTGCCTATTTTGGTGTCCGGCAGTCCCTGGGCTGGCCCGTAGGCATACTCCCTCTTGGCATCGTCGTGCAGCAGGAGCATCGATAAGTTGTCACCCGCGCCTGCCTTGATGTATTCCAGCATTTGCCGGTCGCCCGTGGAGTTCCCGAAGGCTGCGTTGGGCCGGCGACCGATCATCAGATGGATGCCTTCGGGCTTGCCGGCATTGTTGTTGTTGAGCAGCACTTTTGGCTCCTTGGTGAGGAAGGGTTGGCCCGTGCTGCTATAGCCATAGCGGGTACTTCCGGTCGTGCCGATCACCTGTTCAGGCGGAATTCCATAGATGTCCTGGGCGTAGACACGCACGAAATCCTGGCCGCCACCGGTGGCGATGTAGGTGCGATAGCCCTTGGAACGCAGGAGCTTGAGCAGCTCCCGCATCGGCTGATAGGTGAGTTCGGTGTAGGGCCGGTTCCAGCGTGGATGTATTGCTGTGGCGAGCCAACTTTTCACCTCCGTTTGGAAGCTGTCGAGGGACATGCCGGAGAGGGTGGCGGCGGCGAGCACCTCGAGCTGATCCAGGGTGAGGCTCTCCAGATCTTGCTTGTTGCCTGCCAACCCGGCGAGCACGGTGGCATAGGGCTCCTGCTCGGCAAGCTCAGGCCTGGCCTGCACCAGCTCCGGCACCCGCTCAAGGATGTAGATCACCTGCGTGTACATCGGCTGTTCAACCCAGAGGGTGCCGTCCTGATCGAAGGTGGCGATGCGTCGCTCGGCAGGAACGTACTCAGGGCTGCTGCGATCGGTGGTCTGGGAGACAAATGTGAGGATGCTGTCTTTGGCCGCCCCGGGATTCCAGGAGGGCAGCGGGTCCAGCGGCTGGGCAGAAACTCCCGCCAGGCCAACCACAACAGCCAGCAGGGTGGCCGAGAGCAGCATGCCCAGCGACCGGATGAATGATCTGCGCCCGAATGGCATTCTCAGCAAACTGACTGGCAGCTTCAGAATAGGTTTGATGATTCGCTGTGGATTTTCCGCTTGACGAGGGCGGACAGAGCCGGTCTGTACGGGTGGTTTTGAGGATGCGGACAGCAGAGAAGATCAGGTTGATGTCATGTCCGGTGACTGCCCCGATGCTGCCATGCTCATCTCCCCGTCCTGATGGACAGCCCATGGCGATGAACATGCGGTCTTCTGGAAAAGGAACCCGTTGGATCCCATCCATTCTGACCGGCCTGGTGGTGCAGCTGGCAGGTACGCCCGTGTTGGCCGCTCAGCAGGTCAGCTTCCGCCTTGGTGAATTGCAGCGCTCGGTGCAGGTGGCCGATCTGGCCGAATTTGAACGGACAGGAACGGTCAACCCGGGCATCTCGTTCATCATCGATCCGCTGAAACAGGGCGATCGTGAGGCGCTGCGCTTCGCCCTGGGCCATCCCTTCCCCGCCACCAGCATCGAAGTGGCTGACTTCCTGCAGACCCCCATGGGTGCTGTGGTGGTGCGCCAGTTCGCCAAATTGTCTGAGCAGCCTGCCGCAGAGGTGGTGCCTGCCATCTCAGGAGCCCTGATCCTCGGCGCCTCCACAGGCAATGGGCTGAGGCTGATCGATGTGCTCGAGCGGTACCCGCTTGAGGATCTGATCATCGGCGTGCCGAAGGTGATGAACCTGGCCCGTCGCCTCAGGGATCAGTTCGATGTGCAGGACCAGATCTTCCCCCGGCTGGTCACGAAGGACCCCACCGAGAGCTTGCCCAGTCCCGCCCTGACCGGCTACGCAAAAGCTGGTCGCCAGCCCTACAGGCGCGAACGGTTCTCCTTCCCGGGGCAGGACGGCAACAGCATCGAGGCGATCGCGTTGCTCCCCGCCCCTGATTCCACCGCAGCGGCCGGTCCCCCCGGCCCACCCCTGGTTGTGCTGGCCCCTGGGCTGAATACGGACTTCAACGCCCTGCTCTACGTGGGCGAACACCTGGCCTCGCGCGGCTATGGGGTGGCAGCACTCGACTTTCCAGCCACCAGTGCCAATCGGGTCAAGGCCACCATCCAGGGACTGGCCACCATCCCTCCGCCGAATGCCTGGTACCGCCAACCCCAGGATGTGAGCAGGCTGATCGATCAGGTGGCCCGTCGTTTTCCAGGGCAGGTCGACACCAGCCGCGTCGGGGCGCTCGGCCAGTCGCTGGGGGGCTACACCGTGCTGGCCCTGGGGGGAGCGCAGCTGGATTGGGAGCATCTGGAGCGCGCCTGCGCCGTGATCAATGATCCCGATCAGGTGGAGTTCAATCCCGCCATCCTCTGGCAGTGTCAGGCGCCTGGCCAGGTGGTGCAACAGAGCAACTTCTCCGACCCGCGCATCAAGGCGGTGATCGCCGTGAATCCGGTGAGCACTCCCATCTTCACGGGGGAATCGATGCTGAAACTGAAGGTTCCGGTGATGATTGTCTCCGGCACGAAGGATATCTTCGCTCCTCCCATTTCCCAGCAACTCATTCCCTACGCCAGCGTGTCAACTTCCGGCAGTGTTCTGGCTCTGTTTGAAAATGCAACCCACCTGTCTTTTCTTGCCGCAACCGGCACGCTTCCAGACTGGCTAGTCGGTCCCAAGCCGGAACAGGCCCGCCAGGATCTCAAAGCCCTTTCACTGGCGTTCTTCGATCAGGAATTGGAGGGTGGCGACACGATGCGAACGCTCTTGCCATCCCAGACAGCCTTGCACCGCTCGGGCCAGCCCTTGCCGTTTCTGCTCAGGCGCGACCTTACCCCTGTGCAGATCAAGACCGTTGCGCCGAACGTCAATCTGGAAGCCAACCCAACGCCACCCAACCGCTGAATCGGGCTCAAGGTGGATGGGCAGCAGGCCCCCCAGCGAGCCCTGGACCCAGAGGGCGCTGTTCAGTGCCGGTGCCAGGGGTGAACGTTGCTCCGCTCGCGGATTCGATCAGGACCCAGCGATCTGCGCCAGGAGAGCGCTGGTGCCGATGATTATTCTGTGGAGCCAACCCATTCATCAAGGCCCCCTGCAGGCTCGCGGATAGAATTTCAATATGATAGTGAACAACATCTGCACGCTTGGAATCGGTGAGATGACCAGCAACTCCAAGAATGAGAGCCTCAGTGGCAGTAAAAAGCCTGGAGGCGCGGATGAAACTATCTACCCTGAGCCAGCGGAGAAGAAGTCGCCCTGTTTGGGCGACAAGGCATGCAAGTTATCCTATTATTTGCCAGTGATCTGACAAAGAAGGAAATCATCTCTGCCGACCGCTGCCAGAGAACAAGAGCAGGTCTTCCTCTGAATTGAGACAATCGCCAGAGAGCGAGGGCTCGCTTCATGCAAGTCCACTTACAGCTGAATCCGTCTCTGGTCGTGGCACGGCCACAAGGTCTTTGAGGCCGTTCTCCAGATGTACTGATGTTTCAAGTCGTATTCTTCCATCGGGCTCAACGACAGCCTCGTAGCGGTTTTCCACGCCTTTCGCGGCCTGCTTTTCGCTCGGAATCAACTTTAGACCGGATTTCTTCGAGTAGCCCTTATGAATTCCCCAAGGGAGTCCTGGACCTTTGTGGAAACTGATTGAGTACGCGCTCTCCAACTCACCTTTCTAACGCTCAAGATCAGAAGCGGGTAGAGATATAGGCACGGCCAGGACCCTCAGCCCCCATCTTCTGTATCTTGATGTTAGGCGCTGCCTTGCCGAAGGTCAGCTTGGTTGTCGAACGCCTTTTGGTTTCAACCCACCCTTGAAGTAACTCTTCAAGGATAGATGTGGATTCTCGAGAGCACTCCACAATCTCCGTCCAGGTGAACTCCAGATACTTTAGTTCTTGATCTGAAAACGGAGTTCAACTGTATATGATTCTCCATCGCCAAACGACTCAATTGTATTCATGATGTGTGCGCTAGAAAGTGAACATATCCAGATAGGTGTTCATAGACAGCCGGCAGCCACGGGTGCTTCTCCTTGTGTAGCTCAACTAGTGTACCGTCCCGGATGTAAATGATATAATATTAGGCATCCCCAGGTAAATCAGATCCATGCCTGTTGGCCGCCCAATGTCTCCTCTGGCGCTTTCAGAGGATGATGTTCATGATCTCCAGAGTATCGCCAATTCACGTTCAATGGCACATGCTCTGGTGCAACGAGCCCAAATAGTTCTGGCTTGTGGCGCCGGTGAAACGAACACCACGATTGCCAAGCGAATGGGCGTCACGGGGATGACCGTAGGGAAATGGCGAAAGCGCTACCAGGAGTTCGGCCTTGAGGGCCTGCATGACGAGCTGCGTCCCGGCCGTCCTCGCACCTATGAGGACGACAAGGTCGCCGAAGTGATCAACCGAGCGCTGCAGACAAAACCCAGCGACGGCAGCACCCAATGGAGCGCCCGCTCCCTCGCCGCTGAAACGGGAATCTCCAAAAGCACGGTCCATCGCTGGCTCAAGACATTTTGCCTCCAACCCCATCGCCAGAAGACATTCAAAATCTCGACAGATCCCTTCTTTGTCGAGAAGGTCAGGGACATCGTCGGCCTCTACCTGAACCCCCCTGAGAAGGCAGTGGTCCTCTGCGTTGACGAGAAGACCCAGGTGCAGGCTCTTGATCGAACCCAGCCACTCCTGCCCATGGGTCTGGGCTACGTGGAGGGCGTCACCCACGACTACATCCGACACGGCACCACCACCTTGTTTGCTGCTCTGGACGTGGCCACCGGCCAAGTGATCACGCAGTGCAAGCCGCGCCATCGGCATCAGGAATACCTGAGCTTTCTACGCCAGATTGAGAAATCAGTCCCAGCCGATCTTGATCTCCACCTGATCGTGGACAACTACGCGACCCATAAGCATCCAAAAGTGCGCGCTTGGCTGTCACAGCACTCACGATTTCATGTGCATTACACACCAACGTACGCCTCATGGCTGAATCAGGTGGAACGCTGGTTTGGGATCATCACGCAACGAGCGATTCGACGTGGCAGCTTTTCCAGCGTCAAGGAGCTGATCGCACGAATTGAGCAGTTCGTAGGGGCCTACAACAAAAACACCGCTCCATTCATCTGGACCGCCTCGGCGGACTCGATCCTTGAAAAGCTACAAAGACTTTGCTCGCGCATCTCCGGGACGGCACACTAGGTGGCGACTTACGCCGTGGATGTGAGCAGTGGGGTTGACGGGACCCGACGGTTACAAGGATCCGGCAACGTTTCAGGACTTCGTGGCAGCGGTTCGATTGACCCATGCGATCGCGTGAGACAGGCGATCGGCCCAATCAACTTTTGTGAGTTCGAGGAGACAGACGACCGGGCACATAGCGAGAATGGCAACAGACAAACAGCCCAGAGGGAGATCACCATGACAACAACTGGAGCCGAGGTGAGACAGTCCAGCGCGGTGCCCCTGCGCTGGGACGAGGTGTGGTTCACGAACTGCCCGATGGTGTCGGCGAACAACATCGACCAGGAGCTGGGCTGGTGCCGCGAGGAATTCAAGAAGATCGGCATCGAGTATGCCTACTTCCGCCACGCGCCGGAGAACAACTGGTACCCCCATTACATTCACAACCTCGACAACCTGATCCGCTTCGGCGGGCTCAATCCGGCCATCCACGTTCATGCGGACCTTCGCCGCACCGTGCTCCTGGGGGCAACCTGGGTCTATGAGGGTGGTGTTATGCAAGTGCGTGCACGCGACGAAATCTTTCGGGTGCAAGACCTGAAAGGCAAAAAGGTTGGTATTACCAAGAGCCTCAATACCATCAAGAATGACTGGTGGAGAATTCAAGAGCATATGGGGATCCTGAACATCCTCAAGCTACACGGCATGACTATCGACGATGTCGAACTTGTCGAGTTTCCTTATGCGGACGATTGGTACGACGATCCCGCAATGCTCGTGCCGCCAATGAACAACCCGTCCGAGCTTTGGCTGCGGCGCGACCACAAGCACGACTACGCCTTTCGCCCGCTGGAGAAAGCCCTGCTGAATGGGACCGTTGACGCCATCTACAATCAAATGGGACAGCTGGGGCAACTCTCTGAAGCAACAGGCAAGATCAAGGCTATCTACAATCTGGCCAACCACCCGGACTGGACGATGCAAGTGGCCAACACACCGGCCGTCATCACCTGCACGGACGTGATGGCCAAGGAGCATCCAGAACTGGTGCTGGCCTACATGCGCGCCATGATGAAAGTTGGACTCTGGGCCAACCGGAACAAGCACGCGGCGGGCGAAATCCTTAACCGGCAAACCTTCTACCTTGACGCCGAGCATACCTATGAGGGCATCAAGGACGTCGACATGGTGCCGAGCCTAAGTGCCCAGAACCTCGAATGTATCCGGATCGGGAAGGATTTTATGTTTAAGCACGGTTACATCAAGAACGATTTTGATGTGAACGAATGGGCCCAGCCGAAGTTCCTTGAAGAAGCTGCTCATCAGGTTCTTGAAGAGGAATGGGAGCGCAGGAGTTGGAGCAAGATGGCCAACGGTAGTGGGCTCGAAGCGAAGGGTACGCAGTTGGGGTTGGGCTGAGGGCAGGCAAGAGCAGACCGTTGGGCCGTGCGCAACACACTTTGGAGAGGCTGAACAGCATGAGCACCACCGCCCACGAGCTGGTTGAGCAGGCCCGCGCCCGGATCGAGGCTGTCACGCCGCAGCAGGCGTTCGAGGAGCTCTCCACCGGGAAGGCCGTCGCACTGGATATACGGGAGCCCTCCGAGTGGGAGGAGCACATCGATGGCGCGGTGCAGGTGCCTAGGGGTCTGCTCGAATTTGCCGCTGATCCCACCAGTGCGCGGCATCACGATGCGCTGGATCCCAGCGCTCGGGTGATCGTCTACTGCCGCTCCGGCACGCGCGCGGCCCTTGCCGCACTGACGCTGCAGACCCTCGGCTTCACGCACGTCGCCAACCTCGAGGGCGGCTTCGTGGCCTGGAAGGAAGCGGGCCTGCCTTGGATCGAGCACCACGCTGATCTTTGAAGCCCGGTCGGAGAACCTCCAAAGCAGTACAACAACACACCCAGGCCGCACTCTTCGTAACGTGAGAGCGGTTGTGCCGTGGGCGGCCGTGGACTGGATCAGGGCACCCCGACGGATGGCAACTGGGGGGTCACATCCACCAACGTGAAGGTGTCGTCGCCCATCCTTCGTCAGGGAGGAGAGCAGGAGCACTGGGACCCGGGGCCGCCCCCGCCCCCGCAGCAAATGCACCCTCCGCCCATGCCAGCAGCAGGCCCCGCATGGGGCCGCCAGCATTGGCTTCGACCGAGCGCAGATTGAACTGATCCCCTCCCTGCACGAGCACGAGGCAGTGGCCGCCATCAGTCTTGCGCGCTTCCACGGCCATCGGGGTGATCGCCTCTGAGCCGGACGGCACCACCCAGTCCTTTGATCCGCTCACCAGCAGCACCCTTGCCATTCATGGCTTTGCCTGAGCCCCCATCGAACAGGAGCCGCATCGGCGACCAACGGCAAGGCGGAACGATTGATCAAGACTCTCCTGGCGGAATGGACGTACGTCATCGCGCACCAGACATCGGCTGAACGCAACCACTGGCTACCCCGATATCTGGGGATCTATAACAACCACAGGTGCCACATGGCTCTCGGTGGCCTCGCGCCTCAGCAGCTCCTCCAGCGGCTGCTGATTGCTGAATGACCTGGTGAGAAAACACACGTAGCCATGCTTCAGGGCGTCCGATAACCGACTGTCCAAAAAGCTACACAAATCGCGCTGGCCGGCGCGCCCAACGGAAACCACGTGGAGCATTCCGATGATGGGCATTTGGCTTTCAGTGCCGCCTAACAGTATTTGGGCGGATCCGCATAATATCTCGGATCTCGCCCTCTTGGCCGCCTAAACGCCTGAGTCGATCTGCTGTCCTCCTTGAGATGACCCTCCACGAGGAGATCGTCACGGAGGTCGGAGTCATCCCGGGTTTGATGGGCGGGTCCTTCTATAAGGGTTCACCATGTCACAAAAGGTCGGCGGGGCTCCGGACGCCCAGAGGGCCACGGTTGAGAACATGCGTGTAGATCATGGTTGTTTAACATCCCTACGACCCAGCAACTCCTGGATCGTGCGGCTGTCGAAGTCCCGTTCCAATTAGGGGGTAGTAAAAGAGTGGCGGAGTGAATGACAGCTTGCCGGCTTGGGCATACCTGTGGCAAGACCCATCGCCATGCCTGCTCTCTTGGCGATCCGTCACGTGAACGATCCACAGGATCCAGTTCACCCGGGGTCGATCTTCAGCGCATGCCGTTAGAGGACAGATTGTGCAGACAGATTGTCAGCAGGTTGATGTCGTTGTCGTGATCATTGCCTCAACGGCACGAGGCCTCATCAACGTATTCTTCTTGCGGCTCCAACGATGGGGCGGCTGGGCTTTCTGCTCTGCGATATTCAGAGGCATCTGGCTGGCATACGGCTATTGGATCAAACAGCGGAGAACGAGCACTGTGAAGAATGGGAACAATCCCAGGTTGGATCACGGCCATGACGCTTGATAATCCATTCGTTTCCCGTTCACCGGGTCCCGACATTTCCTTGTGACCGTCTATCGCCCCGACCTATCCCTGCTGTTGGCCCTGGTGGTGATGGTGGCCATGGTGGTGGCAGTGACAGGAATGGGCACAACGGCCCCCGCCCAGGCGGCGGCACCCTGCCCTGCCGAGATGGTCCCCATCCCCGGGGGCCGTTACCGGATCGGCGCTGCCGGCCGCCTGCCGGAGGAAGCGGAGGCCACGGTGCGGGTGGGGCCCTTCTGTCTTGGCCAGACGGAGGTCACCAACCGCCAGTTCGCCGCCTTCGTGGACGCCACCGGCTACCGCAGCCAGGCGGAACAACCCCTCACGGCCGAACAGTTTCCGGAACTCTCGGCGGCGGAGCGGGCGCCCGGATCGGTGGTGTTCCAGGCTCCCTCCCCTGGGGAACCCGTGCGGGAACTGAGCTGGTGGCACTGGGTGCCGGGGGCGGACTGGCGCCATCCCGAGGGGCCCGGCAGCTCCATCGACGGGAGGCTCGATCACCCCGTGGTGCAGGTGTCCCTGGCGGATGCCGAGGCCTACGCGGCCTGGGCCGGCACCCCCCTGCCCAGCGAGGCCCAGTGGGAATTCGCCGCTCGGGGCGGACTGCGGGATCGGGTGTTCAGCTGGGGTGACAGCTGGCGCCCCGACCAGGCCAACACCTGGCAAGGGGAATTTCCCGTCAGCAATACAGGTGAGGATGGCTACCTCGGTACCGCCCCGGTGGGCAGCTTCCCCGCCAACGGCTACGGCCTGCTGGACATGACCGGCAACGTCTGGGAGTGGACATCCGACTGGTACCAGAGCGGCCATGCCCCGATCGACGGCCAGCAGGATCCACACCTGGAGGACGCCGCCGCCAGCAGCGATCCGCGCCAGCCGGGCGTGGCCAAGCATGTGATCAAGGGCGGGTCCTTTCTCTGCGCCCCCAACTTCTGCAGCCGCTACAGGCCGGCCGCCCGGGAAGCGGAAAGCCCCGACACCGGCACCTCCCACATCGGTTTCCGTCTCGCCGCCTCGTTCTCCCCCACCCATGGCTGATCCAATGGTTGCCTTTCTGATCGGCCGGCTCCGCAGCCTGGGTCGCTTTTTCGGGGCCGGAGGTGCCCAGGGAATTGCACGACGGCTCACCCTGGTGGCGATGGCTCTGCTCCTGACGGGCTGGCAACTGGGCGGGCTGCCGGCCGTGGCCCAGCGGCTGGTGAGCGGCACCCTGGGCAGCCCCAGCGCCACCTCCACCATCAGCGGCGATCAACTGCCCGCCCCAGCCCCGAAATTCGACGGGGTGATCAAGGACGACGCATTCAACTCCAAACCCTGGTGGGCACCACGGGTGGTGCCTCCCAAAGGGGCTCCCAATGTGCTGTTGATCATGACCGACGACGCCGGTTTTGCGGTCAACAGCGTCTTCGGCGGTGTGATCCCCACGCCGGCGATGGATCGCATCGCCAAGAACGGGCTTCGCTACAACCGGATCATGTCCACGGCGCTCTGCTCGCCGACGCGGGCGGCGCTGATCACCGGCCGCAACCATCACTCGGTGGGCTTTGGCGTGATCGCCGAGCAGGCCACGGGCTTCCCCGGCTACGACAGCGTGATCGGCGTGGAGAACGCCACCATCGGCCGCATCCTGCGGGATAACGGCTACGCCACCAGCTGGTTCGGCAAGGACCACAACACCCCCACCTACCAGGCCAGCCAGGCGGGGCCCTTCACCCAGTGGCCCACCGGCCTGGGCTTTGACTACTTCTATGGCTTCGTGGGCGGTGATGCCAACCAGTGGGGACCGAACCTGTTCCGCAACACCACCCAGATCTACCCGTGGAAGGGCCAGGAGGGCAGCCTGAAGCTGGACCGCTCCGATCCCAAGGCGGAGATCTGGCCGGTCACCGGCACCGAACCCTCCTGGAACCTGATCACAGCCATGGCCGACGACGCCATCGACTGGATGAGCCGGATTCACCAGACCGATCCCGAGCAGCCGATCTTTCTCCACTACGTGCCCGGCTCTTCCCACGCCCCCCACCACCCCACCAAGGAGTGGGTGGACAGGATCCACGCCATGCATCTATTTGATGATGGCTATGAGAAGCTGCGCGAGCGCATCTTTGAAAACCAGAAACAGCTCGGCGTGATCCCCCAGGACGAGGAGCTCACCCCCTGGCCTGCCGACATCCTCACCCCCTGGGAGCAGCTTTCCCCCGAGGCGAAAAAGCTGTATATCCGCCAGGTGGAGGTGTTCGCCGCCTACGTGGCCTACAACGACCATGAGATCGGCCGGGTGATCCAGGCCTTCGACGATCTCGGCAAGCTGGACAACACGCTGATCATCTACATCAACGGCGACAACGGAACCAGCGCCGAGGGGGGACCGGAAGGCACCTTCAGCGAGGTGGCCTTCTTCAATGATGTGCGCCCACCGGTGGACGTACAGATGAAGTACTACGAGGCCTGGGGCACCGAGTTCGCCTACAACCACATGTCGGCCGGTTGGTCGTGGGCATTTGATACTCCCTTCGACTGGTTCAAGCAGAACGCCTCCCGGCTGGGTGGCGTGAACCAGAACATGGTGATCTCCTGGCCGGCCCGCATCAAGGACAAAGGTGGTCTACGCGAACAATTCCTGCATGTGATCGATGTGGTGCCGACCCTCCTGGAGGTCACCGGCATCACACCACCGGAAACGGTGGACGGCATTGCGCAGAGACCAATCGAAGGCACCAGCTTTGCCTATACCTTTGATGCCAAGAATGGCAAGGCGCCGTCCCGGCACAAGACCCAGTATTTCGAGATGATGGGTCAATGGGCGCTCTACCACGATGGTTGGTTGATGAGCACCAAGGTCAACCGTGCCCCCTGGGACGCCTTTGGTGAAGCCAATCCCGACCCACTCAACAACCAGGTGTTCCAGCTCTACGACCTGAGCAAGAACTTCAACCAGTCGGAGGACATCGCTGCCCAGAACCCGGGCAAAGTGGCCGAGATGCGCAGGATGTTCGTCGAGGAGGCGAAGAAATATCAGGTGTTCCCACTCAATGCATCGGTGGCCTCCAGGGTCGCGGCCCCACGCCCCAGCCTCACCGCCGGGCGTGACGAATTGGATTATACCCGGCCCATGACCGGCCTACCCCAGGGTGATGCACCCTTCCTGCTGAATACGTCTTACACCCTCACAGCAGATATCACCGTGCCACCGGGAGGTGCGGAAGGCATGATCGCAACCTCCGGCGGACGCTTCGCGGGCTGGGGTTTCTACCTGCTCGAGGGCAAGCCAGTGTTCAACTGGAACCTGCTCAACCTGGACTGGGTGAAGTGGGAGGGCCCGAAGGCACTTTCTCCCGGACAACACAAAATCGAGTTCGATTTCAACTACGACGGCCTCGGATTGGCCACCATCAAGTTCAACAGCTTCGCCGGCGTCGGCAAGGGCGGCACCGGCACGCTGAAGGTGGATGGCAAGGTGGTTGCAACGAAGCGGATGGAAAAGACGATCCCGATCATCCTGCAGTGGGACGAGAGCTTCGACATCGGCTCGGACACCATCACCGGAATCGATGACGCCGATTACCTGCCGCCCTTCCCGCTCACCGCAAAGCTCAACAAACTGACGATCAACATCGACCGTCCCCAACT
>CALOCJ010000004.1:0-521254 GCA_942491925.1 Synechococcales cyanobacterium | reverse complement strand
GTCCTCATCAGTGAGTCCCAGGCGCTGCTGAATGAACAGGGCTCGAAACGCCAGACGCCCGGACTTGGCAGGAGCACACACATTGGAGCTGAACGGAGATGCTTATGTTGTTTCGAAGTCTTCCAGCAGCATTAATGAAGAGAGCAGCGCCCAGCGGTTCTTGAGGTCCAGTAAGCCGCCAAAGGGCAAATGGAATTCTTGATAGACAGCTGGCCATTATTCTTCTTTTGATACATGTACGCTGATCTGGAGGTGCAGCAATCAAAGTTTGTCCCGCTCCCAGCCATTTTGTTGGAACTTGAATCGCTAAGACCAGTTGCGCCGTGTGGGATTTGCCTTTTTCAGGAGTGCATCAATAGTCAGGCAAACAGATCAAGGATTAACCGTTCCATTCCGAATGTTGCTCCCTGCTGGAGTCGGATCAGATGAAGCGTGGCTTTTGTCAATGCTGCCGACTGATGGAAAGTGTGATTTTTCGAGCTACCCAGACAGAAGTCGGTTCCCTTGGACCCCGGCAGATTCAGGTGAAGTAAACTTAAGACGATGGGGTTGAGAAACGTTCTGTGCTCTCCACCAGCTGTCGAAAACTATGACTGTCTTTCAACATATAATCATAGCTTCCCTGTGCCGCAACCCTGCCATTCTCAAGGAGGATGATGCGATCACATCGTTTCACAGTGGAGAGTCGATGAGCGATCATAATCACGGTTATATTATTTTCCAGAGCCTCGATCGACTCCACAACCTCGGCTTCAGTCATGTTGTCCAGAGCGCTGGTGGCCTCATCGAGAATCAAGAGCTTGGCGTTCTTGTATAGAGCCCTAGCAATGGCGATCCGTTGCCGCTGGCCACCGCTAAGGCGCACTCCTCGTTCCCCAACAATAGTGTGATATCCATTAGGCTGAGATTCAATCACCTGATCCAAGCGTGCCTGCCGAGCCGCAGCCTCCAACTGCTGCCAATCGATACAAGAGAGTGGAATACCGAAGGCGATGTTTTCGGCGAAGGTGGCATCGCTTAGATAGATTTGCTGAGGAACATGAGCAATCGATTCCCGCCACCTCTTCCTGAGGTGCGGCGTAGTAGCCAGCGAATCACCATCGATGAGGATTTGACCTTCATTTGGTTCCAACAATCCTAGGATTAGATCTACCAAGGTAGTCTTGCCGCTGCCAGTACTGCCCACAAGTCCAAGCCTCTCCCCATGGATAACCGTGAGGTTAACATTATCTAGTACCCATGGCGCTTCGCTTAGATATCTGAAGCGAACTTGCTTAAGATTCAGCTCTTTGAAATTGAGCGGTAGCATAAAAGTAGAGGTAGGTGATATTACTTCAAGCTCATCCTGACTCACCTGAAGGTGGGGCCAAAGTCGGAAAAGCGACGCACGACTTGCCGTTATCTGCGATAGGCATGCAAAAGCATTCTGAATGGGATGCAGCAATCGATATGCCCCCAAAGCAAACGTCCCCAGCAGAGGTAATTGCTGCTCCACCCCCTGGCCCTGCATGGCCATCACCAAAGCAACGCCAACAATGAGAAGCATCACGAACGCCTCAATCAGATATCTCGGACTGACAGAAAGCGTATTTATTTTCGCCTTAGCAAGAGAAAGGGGTAGCGCGGACTCAGCAAAAGCCTCTTCAAAAAAAACTTGCTTATTGTCGATCAAAACATCGCGTATTGACCCAATTCCCTCCTGTATAACTTTAATCACCTTTGCGGTATTCACTGTTAGGATCTCACCACTTTTGGCAATGTGCGCATGAGTGAATCGGTAAACGCAAAGATAAAGAGCTGCAAGTATAACGCTAGCGCCCAGCATTAGCGCAGGAGAAACAAAGAACAGGGTGAATACAAGAGAGACAGCAATAATAATGTTGAGAACTAGGCCGAGAATCCCCCTAACCGCCTCAGTTATTTGATATACGTCAAAAGTAAGCGTATTAATGAGATCACTTGAGTTGCGGCTGAGATGCCATGCGTAAGGCCGATTGATAACGTTGTGAAAAATCAGGCGACTCAAGTCGCAGTAGATTAAGGCCGCAAGACGAAACTGACCTATGGTGTTGATCACCCGCAGGAACGCTGACGCCACCACGATCAGCATGAAGCTCAAGGCCAGGCTCGGCAGCAAGACCGCGGAAGGAAGCGTGTTAGCAAGACTTGCCAAGGGACCGAGGGAAGGCAGTGCATCTCTCGGTGCAGCCAACAGCCGCAGGAACGGCATCAGGGTTGCCAGAGTGGCCACTTCGGCAAGTGCTGACAACAGTGCAAGGAGTTGCAATGCAATAACTTGCCGGCGGCGGCGGCGAGGCAGGAGTTGCCAAAAGAGGCGGTAGAAGAGGAGTTGTGCACGGATACCAGTGCTCTTAGGAAACATCAGGGAGTAGGGCGTTTGGGCATGAATCAAAGCAAGTCAGAACCGATGCTCCTAAATATCTCAAGAGCCTGGAATGATGGGGTCCGGTGCACCTGCTCAAAGTTTCCGACGAAGACGAAGCCATTCTCTTCCCTCCCCAACAGAAGCAACTCTATGTTGAGAGCCGCTCCGCTGCGTCAGGAAAGACGTTCACTAAGTCTGCCCCGTCCACAAGGGGCCCGATCTGACGACTGTTAAACCTCGATATTAATCTATCATGGGATATGACGTACTCATCTGGAAGAGTACACCGAACCGTGAGGGCGAGACCGAGATCGCCCGGGACACAGGGATGACGACCCAGACTCGGGTCAATGAGGGGTGTTTCTCAGTGGAGCTGGTCTGCCGGTCGCAGCTTCCTTGAGCTGTGCGGGAACTGCGCCAGACTGATATATTGCGATGGTGCCGATCTGGGTGCCGTCGCCGATCAGATCAGTTTCCTACACAGCCACTGCTCGATTGCCGCAGGCGGCGAACCATCCGATTTCCGCGGTGGACGCTGCTGGTGGCGATCCTGGCCATTTTCAGCAACGACGGCTCGCTGGTCTCTGGATGGAGGATTACTCCATCGGAAAAGGCTTCTCCTTCGCCAAGCGCCACCTCCACACCCTCAACTACCTGCAGGATACCTATTTCGGCAAATCCCCGCGATCTCAAGCTTTCGGCTGCTGCTGGCCCAGCAGGATGTGGTGAGCTTTGAGGTCACGCTGCCCGATTGGATGGCGGCACAGCCGGATGTGGCCGGGGGCCTCGACAACCTTGTCTGCGATGACAAGACGCTGGGGGCTCCATCGCTGAAACTCATTCCGGCGCGGTACGATGCATTGCCCTGGTGAGTCTGTACTACCAGTCGTTTGACTTGGCGATCGCCGAGATAATCCATGCCACAGATGCCGGTCTGGAGCTCCGCGATGCCAGCCCCTCAGCCATTGAGGATCAAGGAACGGTGCAATGCCGCAAGAGCCAAGGGGCTCAGCCAGCAGATCGCCGCCGATGCGGTGGGGGATCTCGGCGCGCAGCGCCCAGAGCTTCGATCGGGGCGAGTTGCAGCCCGGGAACCAGCAGCTGGAACCCGAGACCCTGCTTCTGCACCTCGAGCAGATCCGGCCCGTTGAGGAGAGGTATCCATCGAGCGGCTCCATTCCAGCTGCGACTGCTGCCGGCGAACGATGGAGTCCGCCGGCCCGTGCCCTCCGTGATGGCGGTCCGGCGGAGGCTGGGCAGGGGGGGCATGCCCAACCGGATTGATGCCTGGCACCGATCAAGAAACTCCGGTCATGTGCTGACTTCTCGGCTGGAAATGAGCCAGTATTCATGGTGCCCCCCTGCCAAGGCAGGGCGACGACGATGGAAACCCTCCCGCCTACATAGGGCTTGCTGTGAAATCCAGCACTGTTTCAGCCCAGTTGATTCCAGCGAGAATCTCAGGCCAGGAGGGGCGTAATCAGTCATGTATGGCTTAAAAGAATTCGCTGGCTCAACAATGGACGTCTTTCAGCACACGGGCCGGCAATCGATTGAGCAGTTCCAGTCCCCTTTAGAGGAAAGATCGATCCAAACAATCGCTGCGTCATGCTCGCCAGTGCGATTCCGTTGGAGCCGCTTGAAAGCCGCTACGTCCCCCTGATCAGTGCCAAGACAGGTTCCCCTGCGAAGCGGTTCCGAATGGCGGTTGGTGCGGTGTACATCCAGAACGCCTCGGAATGACGGATCGAGAGACGGTGGATCTGATCACAGAATCAGCATACCTGCAATTCATCATCGGCCTGAACAGCTACCAGGCACTGCGCCCGTTTGAACCATCGTTGATGGTGCCTGCTCGTAAGCCCATTGCCCTGATCTGATCAAGGTCTGCTGTGGCATGACCAGGATCAACGGCATCGCGATGATTCAGGAGCTGTTGTCCATATCCCAGGAGGATAAGAGAGATGGAGAGGCGAAGGAGTCTGCGGCCATGGAGTCGGTGGACCTACCCCGTCGCCCTGAGGCTGCTCAATGTGGACAAAGTCTTCTCCGCAGGAGAAGCTAGAGAAAAACCGGATAGGATTATTGATAGGTGGTTCAAGCAGCTGCAAGGAAAGATCAACCGCAAGCCCCGCTACAACCGCAACCAGGCTCACAATCGTTTCCTCACCGACATCAAGAAAAAAGGCCCAGGCGGGACGAGATCCGAGAGGCCAAGCGCATTCAACTCAACAAGATCAGGAGAAACCGGCGTGCGATCGATGGCATGATCAATTGCGGCGCAATGCTTTCGGAGCTCAGCCCCCAGCTGTACTGCAAGCTTGCTTATCACTGGTGAAGCATACCGGCAGCACTAGGAGAGGCATGACGCGGACAGCCGGCTGATCGGTGACAGGATAATAAATCTTGCGAAACCACACTAACGGCAGATTGTGCGGAGAAAAGCGGGCAAGAAAACCAATTTTGGCGAGAAAGTTTCGATCTCAGACAACAATGGATTTGTGGGTGTGAATCGAATCAGCTGGTACCACTTCAATGAAGCGACCGGCCTGATCGAGCGTGCGAAGCCATACAGGGACAAGCGAGGATATCATCCGGCTCGCATGTGTGCAGGTGTGATATATATTACAGTCAAGCGCAAGAAGTTCTGCGCAGACAAAGTGTGCAGTCATCGAAGAGTCGTCAAGAACGGCTTCTTGTACTGAAACTATCGGGCCCTCTTCTCTTCATCCCAGAATCCACGCTGACCCATTCAGATATGCAGAGTTATCCAAACTTATCTGTAGATTCAGATCAGACTAGCCTTTGACATGATTTTCGAGGTGTCCCTTAGTTTGCCGGAGCAGCCATCGGCCTCGTTCCACTACGAACTCTGATGACACATCGGAACTATCCTACGCCCTCATCCACGAACATGCCGGAAACATCGATTGTCCGGAGACTTGGATCATCCGGCCGCAAGGACGCGGGCGTTGTTGCCGGCCGTGACGAGCGTGGCCTTGATCTCGTCGCGATAAAGCGGGTTTGTGACGATCACGTGATCGACCGGTAACAAGTCGTCTGGGCCGACAACGGTCTGACCCGTACCGGGAACGTGGCGCCCGTGCTTGGCCGGGTTGAGATCAACCACCTGACCGATCTCGGCGCCCCGGGCCAACAGGTTGAGCAGGGTGACCCCCTTGGAGCCGGCCCCCCACAGCGCCACCCGGCCCAGATCATCGATCTGATCCAGGAGAGCGTCCCACTCCGCCACCAGACCGCTCAGCTCGCCCGCGAAGCTGGCCGACAGCTCAGCCATTCGCACCAGATCGGCCTCGTTGGGGTAGACATGCTCAGAGAAGCCACCCCCGGGACTCGGGTTCGCGGACTGGTTGGCAACCGGAGTGGCCTCGATCCAGAGGTACTGGTCACCGAAGCTGCGACCCGAGTCGAGGACCTCGAAACCGCAACGGTGGAATAACGAACGCAACGTCGGCTCGCTGAAGTAGCCGACGTGTTCGTAGATGAGGTCCCACACCGCCGGGGCCTCGAGCATGTGGGTGGCGTCGGGGACCTCGAAGTAGGCGATGGTCTGGCCGGCCCGCATCGTCGCGGCCAGCGATCCGACAAGGCCGAGCGGATCCTCCAGGTGTTCGAGCACGTGCTGGCAGGTCACAAGCCTGGCGTCGATCTCCCGGTCGACTGGGTAAGGCCGCCGTTCGACCCGCACGACGTCGTCAGGTCCCGACTCGGGGCCGGCCCAGGACGGGTCGAAGCCGATGCCCCGGTTGCCGCCCGCCTCGCTCAGCATCCGCAGGAACGCCCCACCGCCGCTGCCGATCTCCACCACGGTCGTGTCGCGCACGTCGTAGGTGTTCATGAGCCGCTGCACCAGGGCGGCAGCGTGGTCACGGAAGGCGGGTGAGTGGTGCAGAGAGTTCTCATAGCCAGGCGCGTAAACGGCCACATCCGGGTCGAAGGCCTGGTTCCAGAGCATGCCGCAGCGCCGGCAGCGAACCAGCTCGATGGTGGCGATCGGAGCCGCCAGAGCGCGTTCGCGATCGGGCCACAGGAGGTTGCAGAACACCGGAACGTCGGCCAAGGTGACCACCGCTGCCGGGTCGGCGGAACAGCAAGCGGGACACAACGGGATGGCAGGAGCCATCAGACCGCCTCGATCTCGGCTTTCAGGCCGAGGCGGTCGAGCTCAGCTGCGATCTCTTCGATGTAGATCGGGTTCATCACCACAACCAGTTCGGGATGCAGGTCGATGAGCGCCTCTGGGGCGATGATCTGGTGGCCGGTTCCGGCCATGAACATCCCGGTCTTGTAGGGGTTGATGTCGACAGCGGCGTCGACCAGGTCGGACACACCGAGGTTGGTAAGGAACGACACACCCTTGGATCCCCCGCCCCAGATGACAGTTCGCCCGCCGCGGCTCTTGACCTCCCGGAATCGTTTCGTCCAGTGCTCTCGGGTGCGGTTGTAGCCCGCGGAGTAGGTCCGCACGCCGTCCCACAACCGGGCCATGTCGTCCTCGACCGGCAACGGGTCGCCTGCGGCCGGAACGCTGGAGGGGCGGGCCTCAATCACGAGATACTGGTCGTCGTACTCGACGTGCAGCCCGGTCACCTCGAAGCCGGTCCTGCGGAAGAGCCGGGCCAGCGAACCAAGGCTGAAATAGCTGCAATGTTCGTAGTAGACGTCCCAGAACGCGACCTCCTCGAGGACCCGGGCCACGTCGGGGAGCTCGAAGAGGACGGGGACGTCGGTGCGATCACCGAGCGACTCGCGGATCACCGTCATGAACTCTCCCACTGGGTGAATGTGCTCGAGGGTGTGGCGGCATACGATGGCGTCGGCTTGCAGGCTCCTGGCGTATTCGACGTTATAGAAGTCGGCAATCCACTTCAAACGATCGTCGACATCAGTCTGAATGCGCTCGGGATGCACGCCCGGATCGATGCCAATCCCCTGTCCGGCTCCTGCTTCCACCATCCAGACCAGGAACTCTCCTTTGCCGCAGCCGATCTCGAGCACCGTCTTGCCGGCCAAGTCGAAATCGTGCACCCAACGGGCTGCAAGCTTGCGACCGAACTCAACGAAACGCCCCGAGAAGACCTGGGTCTCTTCGTAACGTTGAGAGTATTCGCTGCGGGTGGTTTGGAACGAGGTGTTGGACAGGAACCCGCACGACGGGCAGAACCCCAACGCCATGTCGCCGCGGGGAAACGAGGTGGCCTCCTTGAGGCTGTCGAGCAGCAGGCAACTGTTGGTCGGAATCGAAGACTCCCGGAACAGAACCAACATCTCCGGCGCCGAGCACGCCGGGCACGGGAAGGCGACCCAATCGGTGCCGGCCGGGGTCTCCAGCGTCGTTCGGTCGAGGGTCACGACACAACCTCGGGCGAAGGAACAGGGCGGATGAAACGGCCACCGCCAGCGACATAGTCGGCCTGCTGGGCGATGATCTCGTCGGCGAAGTTCCACGCCAGGAGGAGCGTGTAGTCGGGCCGACGCTCCAGCAGCGCCGACGGATCGAAGATGGGCTGGTGGGTTCCGGGCATGTGCAACCCGTGCTTGTGGACGTTGCGGTCGACAACGAACTCGACAAGGTCGGTACCGATGCCCACGTAGTTCAGCAGGGTCGCGCCCTTGGCTGCGGCACCATAGGCGGCAATCGTGCTGCCGTCAGCCCTTAGCCCTCGCAGCAGCGTGAGCAGGTCGCGCTTGACGGTGGCCACCCGCTCGGCGAAGGCCTCGTAGTAGGAGAAGTGGTCGAGACCGACCTTGCGCTCGGCAGCCAGGTGGTCCAGCACCGTGTCGGACGGCTCCTCACGGTGTCCGATGTGCCAGCGAAGAGTGCCTCCATGCAGGTCCTTGAAGTACTCGACGTGGTTCAGGAAGAGACCGTGGCGCCGCATCTGGCGATCGATCGACGTGCAGGAGTGATAGTAGAAATGTTCGTGGTAGATCGTGTCGAACGCGCAGTGTTCGATCAGGTCACGCACGTACGGATTCTCGATGTGGATCACCCCATCATCGGCCAGTAACGCCTTCATGCCGGCGGTGAAGTCATTGATGTCCGGGATGTGAGCGAAGACATTGTTGGCGATGATGACATCGGCGTACTTGCCCTCTGCCACCAGTTTCTCGGCGAGGGCGAGGCCGAAGAACTCGGTCATCGTCGGCACGCCGATCCCGTTGGCAGCCGCGGCTTGATCGGGAGCTGGGTCGATCCCGAGAACGGGCACGCCGACCTCAACGAAGTTCTTCAGCAGATAGCCGTCGTTGGAGGCCAGCTCCACCACGAGGTTGTCGGCTCCGAGGCCGCGCTCGGCCACCAGGGCCAGGGCATGGTCCCGGCTGTGGGCCAGCAGCTGATCGCTGAATGACGAGAAGTAGAGGTAGTTGTCGACGAAGAGCTGGTTGGCGGGCACGTCCTGGGTGATCTGAACGAGGGCCGACTCGGGGCAGAAGGCCAGCTGCAAGGGGAAGTGGGACTCTGGACGGGCGAGGTCCTCGGGCTTAACGAGGGCATCGGCGAGGGGGGTCACACCGAGATCGAGGAACGGACGGAGGTCGGAGCTGCCGCAGGCCCGGCACGTGGTGATACGCATCAGGAGGTCATCCGCCATCGAAGGGTGCTGTCGAGCTGGTCGCCATCAAGCAATCGGGAAATGTGCTTGACCCGCATGAAGCGGTCCCCCTCGAGGTGTTCGAGGGTGAGTCCGTGCTCGGTGTAAGCCCGATAGAGCTCTTCGACCCCGCGGCGCACCGTCCACTGCGGCTTGAATCCGGGGATGATGCGAGCCAGCTTGTCACAGCTGACCCGATAGTTACGGGGATCGTCGAAGGCCTCGTCGGAGAGGGTGACGACACTGCCGGGCACGACCTCCTCGACGATGCGGGCCACATCGCGGATCTGGTAGTTCTCGGTGGTGGTGCCCACGTTGAACGCTTCGTCATGAACGAGGTCGAGGTCGGCCTCGGCCAGCGCCAGGAACGCCCGGGAGATGTCCTCGATATGCACCAGCGGTCGCCACGAGGTGCCGTTGCTCTTGAGGAAGACCTTGCCGGTCGTGACTGCGAAGCCCGTCAGGTTGTTGACGACCAGATCACCCCGCAGTCGGCTCGATACGCCGTAGGCGGTGGAGTTGCGGAGGTAGGTGGGGCTGAAGTTCTCATCGGCCAGAGCCGAAAGGTCACGCTCCGACAGCACCTTGGACTCTCCATAGGGGGTGACTGGATTGAACTCGGCCGACTCGTCGATCGGCGCATCGCCCTGGGCCCCGTAGAGGCTGCACGACGAGGAGAACAGGAAACGACGGACACCCGCCTCCTTGGCCATCTCGGCCACCCGGACGGTGGCCCGATGGTTGATGTCGTAGGTGCAGTCGGGGTTGAGATTGCCCAGAGGATCGTTGGAGATGGCGGCAAGGTGCACGACCGCGTCGACGCCTTCGAAGATCGCGGGGCCGACGTCACGGACGTCGGCTCGCACGGACTCAGGCTCGGGGCCGGGAACATCGAAGGCGCATTCGGCGAAGAGGAAGGAATCGACACCGACAACATCGTGGCCGGCCCGTTCGAAGAAGGGGACGAGCACTTGGCCGATATAGCCGTCGTGTCCAGTCACGAGAACGCGCATGGTCTGTTTCTTCATTCCCAGACGTGCCATGGAGCGCCTCCGGCCCAAAGCTCCTCCAGGAGCTTCTTGTCGCGAACGGTATCCATGCACTGCCAGAAATCGTAGTGCTTGTAAGCCATCAGTTGGCCGTCCTTGGCCAGATCCTCGAGCGGCTCGCGTTCAAACATGATCTCGTCGCCAGAAATGTAGTCGAACACCTCGGGCTCGAGCACGAAGAAGGCGCCGTTGATCCACCCTTCGCCGGTCTGGGGCTTCTCGGTGAACTGAGTAATGGCGTCGCCCTCCATCTCGATGTGACCAAATCGGGCCGGCGGCCGCACAGCGACAAGGGTGGCAAGCTTGCCATGCGACCGGTGGAATTCGAGCAGAGCCCGCAGATCGACATTGGAGACACCGTCGCCCCATGTGACCATGCAGGTACCGTCGCCAAGGTAGGGCTGGAGCCGTTTGATCCGTCCAGCCGTTGCGGTTGGGAGACCGGTGTCGACCAGGTCGACAGTCCAGTCGATGCCGTGATCAATATCACTGTGAGGGCGTACCTCGCCGGCCGAGAAGTCGATGGTCAAATTGCCCGTAGTAGAGACCGCATCAGCAAACCATCGCTTGATATAGTCGCCACGATATCCGCATGCCACGGAGAACTGATTAAAACCATAGTGTGCATAGTATCGCATAATATGCCAAAGAATAGGACGTCCTCCAATCTCGACCATGGGCTTGGGCTTGAGCTCGGTCTCTTCGGACAAACGGGTGCCGAGCCCACCCGCCAGAATTCCAACTTTCATGGATCCCATTCATTACCCCCACAAAGTACCTTAAGGCGCTCAGTTCACCCCAGCGGGTCATGACTCCACAGGCGTCTGGCTGGACGAACGCCGAGCTCAGGGGGGCCGTCACCATGCTCTGGTGGGCCCTGGGTATCCGCTGCAACAGGTTGCGGGCAAAGGGCACTCCTCAGCGTTGCCTGACGCAGCCCTGGAGCCGGTGGCTGATTGTCTTGGTAGGCCGACATGGCAGTCGGAGATCACCAGCCGCACCCCGGCGAGGCCGCGCTGTGTAAGGGAGGCGAGGAGCTCGCTCCGGCGGCTCTCGGTCTCGCTGTCGCCCAACTGGGGACCGAGCCGCTCACAGTGCCCGTCAGTGTTTACGTCGTTTACGTCCATCGCCACGACAAGGGCCCGGCAGCAGTCCAGATTGAGGGGAACGTAGCCTTAGTCGGACTCCTGGAGGTACAGGCTCAGGAACGCCTCGACATGCCCGTCGATCTGCAGACAAGTGAGACTCACCTGAGACTTGGGAATCCCACTCTGCACCGCCAGAGCGCCCACACGGACATCGTCCTTACGGGTAAAGACTCCGACGAGTAGTTTGCAATATCACCCCGTAGAAGGCTTAGTCGACGCGGCGGCGGCACTCAGAGATCGAGAGCAGGAAGCCTCCGGCCCATGATTTGGGGATGAGCAGGTCGATGTCACCCACCGGGTGTTCAGGCGACGCGGCCGCGAGGTTGGGGCTTTGGTCCTTTACTCGCTGCGCTCTTGACGATCGGCACCAACCGCAGGCGATGCTTCCAGCTCGATCAGCTGCTTGAGGCCTTAGCTGGCCAGCTCAGGGATCAGCTGACTAGCGGTGCTGCCATCCGGTAGCGAGGCCAACCATCTGAGGTGCGCAACCCACCCCGGCACAACACTTCAGGGTGCGTCAACTCGGATCCTTTGTGAAGCTTGAAAACCTGCGGACGCAATCCGGATCGAGCTCGGCGCTTGCCTGCTGAAGCTGGTTCTCCCATGGCTTGAGGATTAACTTGGGTTTGCTGAGGAACCCAGACCTTTTGCGAGACAGTTGTTCTCAGTGATATTTTCAGGAGAGAATGAGGCAGAATCAGCCATTTCTGATTTAGAATCTGTCGGCTCTACAATGTGCGTTTTCAGCACACTGGTCAGCCATCGATAGAGGAGTTTCATGCCCCATGTGGAGGGAAGCTCGACCCAGATGATCGCCGGGTCGTCCTGGCCAGTGTGATTCCGTGGGAGCCGCTTGAAGGCCGGTACGCGCCCCTGTTCAAGCCCGGACAGGCGCACCAGCCAAGCCATTCCGCAGAGCCTTGCTCCTGCGGAGAAGACCTACGGTCTGGGATGCGACGTACATCCAGCAACGGCTGAGTGTCACGGATCGAGGGACGGTGGATCTGATCACGGAATCCCCTTACCTTCAATTCTTCATCGGACTGAGCGGCTGCCAATACCTGAGACCAATTAATTCATCGATGATGGTGCACTTTTGTAAGCGCATTGACCCTGGCCTGATCAAGGTCTGCAGTGACATTACCAAAGCTAAATATATCACGATGTTTCTAGATCTGTTGGCGGCCTCCCAAGAGCACAGGAGTGAAGCCGAGGAGAAGGAGCTTGAGGCTATTAAAGCGGAGCTTGGTGTTCGACCAGCAACGCTGGAACCCGGCAGCAACTGGGGCACGCTGATTCTTGATGCCACGTGCGTACCTGATGACATCCTCTGCCCCGTAGACCTGAGACTGCTCAATGTTGACGGAGTCTTCTACGCAGGAGTAGCCAGAGAAAACCCGAGAAGAATATTGATGAGTTATTTCAGCAGCTCAAAGGCAAGATGAACCATAAGCCCCGCTGCAATCTGGACAAAGCTCTTAATCTCTTTCTCGCCATCATCAAAAAAAGGGCAAAAATGGCATAAGTCCGTGAGGCCAAGCGCTTTCAGCTCAACGAAATCAGAAGAGATCTTCGGGCGATTGATGGCATGATCCATTCTGGCGTAGTCCTTATGGATCTAGGCGCCCATCTGTACCGCAAGCTGCTCGTGACAAGCGAAGTGCAGCGGCAGCGGCAAGAGATGTACGTGGCTGACAGCCGGCGCATCAATAACAGGATCGTAAATCTGTCCAAACCGCATGAACGCCCCATCGCTAGAGGAAAAGCGGGCAAGAAAACCGAATTCGGTTCCCTAGCCCGCAGGGCGTCCGCTTGCGGTAGATCTCGATTTAAGATGATAATGGATTTCAGGGTGTGGATTGAATCAGCCGGGACAACTACAAAGAGGCAAATGATTTGATTGATCGAGCCGAACGATATAAAGAAGAGCGAGGATGCTATCCGGCCCGAATCTGTGCAGATGCTAGCTACATGATTGCTGGGAACAAAAAGTATTGTGAATACAATGGCATACGATTGGGCACGCACACAAGAAGGAGCCAGAGATCGAAGTCCAGCCTGCTGAACAACAAGAACAGTTTAAATCAGACTTGAGGAAGCGTTCGGTGATCGAAGACAGGATTGCAACCAGCAAGCGAAAGTATGGGCTTGATCGGATCATGACGAGGCTGGTTCCAACTTCCAAGGTGATCGGAATGGCGTTAGTTGTGACAAATGCTGAGAGAGGGGGCCCCGCAGGCGGTGCTCCTTGGCCGTGGATCCCTGATCGCCTCGATCATCACAGTGGTCCGTCCCCTTCCCGCGATGCCCCTAACCTGAATTTCCTCGGCTGCTGGTCTGATGTCCCTTGGGCCCTCGTCAACTTCGCAATCCGTTGCATCCCCAGCCCTGGAGCCTCTCGAGCTCCCCTGGGAACTGCTGCTCACCCCTGAGCAATTCGAGCAGGTATGCCAGGCCAATTCCGGTGCTGGCTCGAACTCACCGCTGATGGCCAGCTGATCGCCATGACCCCCACCGGCAGTGAGACAGGCGCCCGCAGTGGCGAGATCTTCTTTCAGCTGAAACGTTTTGACAAAGACTTTGGCGGCTACCGGGCCGTTGACAGCTCCACAGGCTTCGGCCTGCCCGATGGTTCGGCGCTCAGCCCCGACGCTTCCCGGGTGCGGCTGGACCGCTGGGAGCCACTGACGCAGGAACAGCGTCCCGGGTTTGCGCCTCCCTACCCCGACTTGGTGGTGGAACTGGCCAGCCCCAGTGATGAAGGCCCGCGGGGTACGAGCGGCCTGCGCCAGAAGATGGGGACGTACCTCGCCAATGGCGCGCAACTGGGCTGGCTGCTGCAGCCCGACCTGCGGGCCGTGAAAATCTGGCCTGCCGATCAGGCCGAGCCCGAGCCCATTCAGCAGGCCAGCCAGCTCAATGGCGGCCTGCTGTTCCCTGGTCTGGTGATCGATCTGGCCGAGATCTGGGAGGTGTGATGGGTCCAACTGACGTTTGCCTTTGCCGTTCTTGAGTGATCCCGCCGCCCCGTTCCGTTGGTCCAGTTGCCCCCAGCCGCCGCTGTTCTGGTTCAGCATTCGCGACTCTCTTTTCCACCTCGTTGTCACCCCCGGGCTGCTCCTCCCCCTGTTGGGGGGCCTGATCTGGATCGCCACCGGCGCCTTGCAGATCACCCGCTCCTTGAGAGTCTCCCTCCTGGGTGCAGCCCTGTTGAGCATCTTTCTTGCCTACAGCCCCCTCGGCACACACATGCTCAGCAACTGGCTGCTGCAACAGCTTCCCGAGCCAACGACAGCTCGGCCATCGGTGGCGGTGCTTGTGGGTCGAGGTGCGGAGATTGCCCTGAGCACAACGACCGTTGCGGCTGGTCTTGAGCATTGGGGGCCGATTCACACGATCTATGTGTCGGGCGATCAGCGGTCCACCGCCGAGCGGCTCGTTGCCCTGGGCGTGCCCTCTGGAAAGGTAGCTGGCGACGATTGCGCTCGCACCACCTGGGAGAACGCTACCGTCACAACTGCATGGTTGCGTCAGTTGAACCCTGGCTCCCCTCTGCCGGCGATCATTCTGATCACCGACCCGTGGCAGCTGGCCCGCGCTTCCCTTGCGTTCCGGAGGCAGGGAGTTGCAGTGAGGCCCCTTGCCGCTCCTGTTGATCGGCTCTCTGCCCGTGAGCAGAACCGCCTTGCCATGCGCGAAACCGCGGCCTTGATCCTCTATCGCCTACAAGGGCGTACCTGATGGCTGAGCAGACCCCGAGGGCTGTGTGCTTCAGCCGCGACTCCGATCTCACGACGCGCTGGATGGAACTGCAGCACCGTCGATGCTCCGATCTGATTGGCGTTGACTCATGACAGCAAGGTCACCCAAATCAATGGATCACCTAACCACGCCTCAGCAGTCAGTTCCCCCAGACCGCAACATGCAGGGGAACTGGCGATACTCCTCGGTGGATCACATTCATACCCAAGTCCGATGCGTTGTTGGCATCAGCCGGCCTGTGGCGGCTGAAATGCTGGACAAGATCAGGGCTGGGAAACAAGAGTTGACGCTAATGAATGAGCCGAGTCAGATAGCTTACAAGCAGGAAGTCCCAGGAGTATGTTCACCAAAGGAGTCAAAGTATACGAGAAGCTAAAATAGTGATGTCATTTGAACTCTTGATTCTACTAGCTGAACAAACCGCCATAAAGAATGCACGCCTACAGGCAAGGATAGCTCTACTATCAGTATCGAATATGCAGCGTGGGCAACCGTGTCAGACGAAGGTGGTGATGGTCTAAAATGGGTTTTATTTCCTGCTGTTCAGCATTGCTAGCTCACAAGAAACATGAAAGTACTCCATATCATCCCATCGATAAGCCCACGTCGAGGTGGTCCTAGCACTGCGGTTATTGAGATGGTGAAAGCGTTGCGTGAGGTGTCAGTGGATGCGGAAATCCTGACAACAAACGATGACGGCCCCGATCAAGATCTGAATATTCAAATGGGGGCTTGGATTAAATATCGGGATATCCCCGTACTTGCTTTCCCACGCTGGAGGCCGCCGTTGCGATTTGCCAGAGAGTATGCATTCAGCCCTAAACTGAGCCATTGGCTTGAAAATCATATTAATGATTACGATCTGCTCCATGTGCATGCCTTGTTTTCCTACCCATCGACGAGTTCAATGGCCCAAGCACGTATCCACCACATCCCCTATATAGTGAGAAGTATTGGACAACTCAGTCCATGGAGCCTAGCGCAGAGTTCTGGGCGTAAGAAATTGATGATGCGTGTGATCGAACGTAAGAATATTAACGGTGCAGCTGCAATTCATTTTACAACCAATGTCGAGCGCGACGAGGCAGCAAGCCTAGGTTTCTCGTCAAAGCCAGTGGTTATCCCACTAGGGGTAAATATTCCTGCTAAGCTGTCAACCAAGTTTGTGAAACATGGCCAGCCTACACAATTCCTATTCCTGTCACGAATCCACCCAAAAAAACAACTCGACCGTCTCCTAGACGCCTTAGCAATAGTGATGAGCAAAAGCCCCGACTATCAATGGCAGCTGAGAATTGCTGGAAGCTGTGAACCATCCTATCTAAGCCAGCTTCAAGGACAGGCATCGCGACTGGGGATCAAAGATCGATGTTCATGGCTAGGTTTTCTTGAGGGCGAAGAAAAATGGGAGGAATTGGAAAAGGCAGACTGGTTCATTCTGCCATCGGCCTCAGAAAACTTTGGCATTGCAGTGGTCGAAGCACTTGCTGCGGGAACTCCTGTTATTATTACGCCACAGGTTGCTGTGGCTGAGTTGATAAAGCAAGCTTCTGCAGGAATAGTGTCAGAAAGCGAACCTCAGAAGCTTGCTAAGGCACTTTGTAATGCTTTAAATTTTTCCACAGAAGCCATGGGCTTTGCCGCCAAGAATCTAGCCCAAACAAACTTTTCATGGGAGCGTATCGCCACGACGGTACATGATACCTATGCAGAAGCTATTCGACAGCATTCACTATCATGACAATTCTAATTGTAGTGGTTTTATTTTCCGTCCTTGCGGTTCAAGTCATGGACGGAAATTGGAAAAGTGGGATGATAACCACTTTTCTTATAGGTTTTCTCCAGGATCCACTACGTAAGATAACTCCAAATCAACCATCATGGATGGTAGGACTTGCACTTGCGGCATTTTGCCTTACTGCATATGCAATCTATTCAGAGCGAAAAGGAAAATTAAATATCAAAGCTATCGTATGGACAATGCCCGCTCTTGGTGACTGGCTGCCAATCTACCTTGCCTTGATCGCCTTCCAAGCAATCAATTCACTGGTAAGATTTAACAGTCCAATAATGTCAGCAACTGGCATCATTTTCTACATCGCACCAATTGTTGGACTTTGGATAGGATTTCAAGTTGGTTGCAATCAGAAGCTAGTCCGGAAACTATTAATAATTTATTTGTGTTTTTCATCTATCTATGCATTTACCGTTTTTCTAAGTTATCAAGGGAGTGAACATCTGATACTTCAAGAAGTGGGTGAAGGCATTGAGATTATTTTTCGCTGGGGATTCCACGCAAAAGGCGCTTCGGGACTTTGGAGAACAAGTGAAATTGCAGGCTGGCAACTTACTGCTGCAGCTTGCTTCTCCATCACCTTGGCTTTGTCCACGAGTAAGCCCGAAAACCAGATAGGGCTACTCTTGCTCGCAACGGGATTTTCGTTCCTTACGATTCTAACAGGGCGCCGTAAAGCCATTGCGATGGTTGTTGCTTACGTTGCAATTTATCTGCTTTTGTTCAGTCGTAGGTCTGATGAAGCGACTAAAGAGAAAGTTATAATGAATATTCTTGGAGTAGCTGGTGTTTCCTATGTAATCTATACTATCTTTTTGGCTGGCAACTTAGGCCCGAACTTCGGGGAGTATGTAACAAGAGCAACAAGTACAACAGATGATATAGGCAGCCGATTTAATAGCCAAGGAATCGGTGCTATGTTGAGGGCCTTTGAGGTGTCAAATGGCATTGGATTAGGAGCTGGAGTTGGCGCTAACTCTGGGGGATTGGCTTTTGGAGCAGCACGTGGTGCCATACAAGGTGCAAGTTATGTATCAGAAGGTGGAGGTGGTCGAATCATACTTGAGCTTGGGATCCCCGGTTTTATTGTACTTTCTGTAATGGGATTAATGGTTATCCAACTTGTCGTAAGGAACTTTAAGATGCTCCTCTATCTGCCACAGAATACGGTAAGTTTATACATGGGTCTCCTCGCCTTTGCCATTAGCAATCTCCCATTTTTCTATTCGGCAGCACAGGTGTATACAGATCCATTCGTACTCATTTTGATGAGCATTTCAGTAGGTTCGTTTCTTGCGGTACCAACACTTGTAGCTCAGCAGCAGCATCATAATCGACTTTCTATGCAACAGGATAGGAAGATTACAGCAACTAAACAAATCTAGCTGTGGACTCTCAGATTAGATCAGACAGATCCCTTTCGGCACTAATCATCACTTACAATGAAGAAGAGAATATAGGGAGAACCCTTAAGAGTCTAGATTGGCTTCCGAAGGTCTTGATCATTGATAGTGGAAGCACAGATAGGACTTTAGCGATTGCCAAACAATATTCTTCGGTGGAGGTAGTATACAGAAAATTTGATAGTTTCGCAGACCAATGTAATTATGGCTTAGACAGAATATTGACACCGTGGGTGCTCAGCCTCGATGCGGACTATAGAATTACAAAAGATCTTGCCAGAGAAATCATTTTAGCAGTTAATCAATCCCCAGATAACGACATTGTTGGCTACAGAATACCGTTCCGATATTGCGTTTGGGGAAGACCGCTACGAGGAACATTGCTTCCACCAAGAATAGCGTTGTATAAGCGGCGTGCAGGGGTGTATAGAAATGAAGGGCATGGTCACAGAGTATTATTGAATGGTAAAGTTGGCTTGCTTCATTCTCCCATTCTTCATGATGATCGAAAGTCAATGCGGCGGTGGCTAAAATCCCAAACTGAATACATGACGATTGAAGCAGAGAATCTGCATAGCATGGAATCAAGCAAGCTTTCCGCTGCAGATCGGTTGCGCAAACATACTCCTTTTGCACCGTTTGCTGTGCTATTTATCTGTCTGGTTTTGAAAGGAGGACTACTGGATGGATGGAGAGGATGGTTTTATGCATCTCAAAGGATGTACACAGAGTTATTACTTTCCCTCCTATTGATGGATGCAAAGACAAAGAAATGATTGATTTTAAATTACTACGAGTAGCAAACCAAGCCCGCAAGTATGGCAGGAGTATGCTATTATGGATAGCAGTCTACCGGAAAGCTACAGGTCCATTTACATGTCTCTTGCATATCTCGCAAGGAATATCAATTGAAAAAACTAAATTCGTTTTTAAAGGCACTTCTTCACTCTGTTGAATATGTGGACTCAGTAACGGCGTTTCTATCGGGCAATATTTTCGTGCTTTTGTGTCAACATGAGAAATCGCAGCATTCACTGACAACGGCTCGTATGTGGCACGCACCATGGTGATAATGGTTGTGCTCCTGTCTCAAGCGCTGTCCATCCAAGCCCGATGAACTTCTTCCAAACTCTCCTCAAGGATTTCTGATCGATGCCTTCGATCCTGATCACCGGCGGTGCCGGCTTCATCGGTGTCAACACTGCCATTCACTTCGCTGAACTTGGATGGGAAGTAGATATAGTTGATAACCTATCCCGTCGAGGTACGGACCTGAACCTTGCGTGGTTGCAAAAACAGCATCCAAACATCCGGCACCACCAAGTAGATATTCGCCAGTTTGAAAGCCTCGCAGCTGTTATGAGAACTGTTGCGCCACAGATGGTTTTACATCTCGCTGCCCAAGTAGCAGTTACCACCTCCTATACAAATCCGCGAGAAGACTTTGAAATAAATGCTCTTGGGAGCTTCAACGTAATGGAAGCAGTGCGTCTTTATGCTCACGACTCATTTGTGGTGTACGCATCTACAAATAAAGTCTATGGAGGTATGGAAAGTATTCCTGTCTCTCGAGGCAATAATGGCTATGCATTCACAAATCTACCCTTTGGCGTATCAGAGGAGCAACCATTAGATTTCCATTCACCTTACGGTTGCTCTAAAGGTGTTGCCGATCAGTACACGATTGATTATGCGCGAATTTATGGTTTGCACACCTGCAGCTTCCGTCAATCCTGCATTTATGGAATTCGGCAATTTGGTATCGAAGATCAAGGATGGGTTGCATGGTTCAGTATTGCGGCTTTGCTAAAACGTCAAATTACCCTTTATGGGGACGGTTGGCAGACTCGAGATGTTCTTAATGTTGCGGACCTGGCAAGGGCTTACGAAGCTGCCTGGAACAATCGCGATTCAATCAGTGGAGAGGCATTCAACATTGGAGGAGGTGCTCAAAACACTCTTTGTCTGCGTGATTTACTAAAGTTTCTGGAAGATGAGCTAGCAATTACAATCACTCCGCAGATTGGCGATTCACGGCCAGGAGATCAACCTGTATTCATTTGTGACATAAGAAAAGCACAGGCCAGACTCAATTGGGGGCCGAAAATAGGAGTTGATCAGGGTGTAAGGAATTTGATTGCATGGGTTCGCGAAAACAAAGAACTTTTTTCCTGGCTACAGGAATGAGGAGACCAAAGGCGTTGATCAGCACCATCGAACCAGTCGACGGAGGTGTCCCCACCATGACCCGTTGGATCATCGATCTGTTGGACGAACTTGAAATTGATCCTGTGTTGGCCTGGTATGAACCATGGAGCTCTCAACCATCTCTTTCCGTTCCACTTCATGCCTTAGTGACAGGCAGGCGGCCTGGTCGAATTCAGCGCCAGACCTACGGTGCTCATCCAGGCCATGGAATTGGTGCCTGGTTACCAGAATTAGAATTTACTCATTATCTTGCACGACGCCCGTGGCGTGAACTGGTTCGTAGTTGTGATCTGCATCTAGCGGTCACAGGAAGTCCACTTTGTGCCACCCCATACGCAAAAATAGGAATACCTTTTCTAGCCTGGGTGGCCTCACCTTGGGAAGCTGATCGCAGCGATCGTGTAAAGAACTTTCCATACCCAAGAAGGATCTTAGATCAATGGTTGAATGGACCCGTGCTGCGAAGGATGGAACGAGAGATCCTCCAGGCGCCTAATGGAAGGGTTCTTGCTCTGAGCCACTACACAGCCAAGGGGTTGGAAGAGATTGCGCAAAGACCAATGGATGGTGTGATGTTAATGCCTGTAGATTCACGTCACTTCCGTCCCGATCAACAAAAGACACAGCCATGGAAAATAGGCTTTTCGGGTCGTTATGGTGACCCCCGTAAAAACATCGGCCTCCTTCTGGAAGCCGTTCGTATTCTTACCGCTCAGGATCACCCCGTTCAACTTGAGCTTGTTGGCGAAAAAGACATCACAATGCTCAAGCGACAGCTAACTATGTTAGGTATTCAAGACCGGGTACACTGTCATCCGCACCAGTCTGCGGGAAAACTGGGCAAGATCCTTCAACAGTGGGACCTCTTCGTCATCCCTTCTCATCAAGAAGGTCTCTGCATCGCAGCCTTGGAAGCGATGGCCTGCGGGGCTCCCGTGGTCAGTACACGCTGTGGGGGGCCGGAGGAATTCGTTGTATCGGGTCAGACAGGTCAGCTTGTCGACCGTTCGCCTGAAGACATGGCCGCAGCGATCGAGTCGATCTGCCACGATCGCGCGCGTCGCCGTCGGCTCAGTGACGGTGCTGTGGCCTGGGTCCAATCTCATGCTTCACAGGAAGTGGGCCGTGGCATCTTTCGCCGCCACCTACTCGACCTTTTCCCTCTCGAACCCTCCTGAATGTGCGGTATCGCCGGGCTCTTGGGCTGCTTCCCTGGTCCATTCCCAGATTTAGTCGGTCCTCAATTGGCCCATCGTGGTCCCGATGATTCCGGTGTCTGGCAGGACGATACCGCCTGCCTCGTGCATCGTCGCTTGGCAATCCTCGACCTTTCTCCCAGCGGACACCAGCCGATGGCATCGACATGCGGACGCTGGCTGTTGGTATTCAATGGTGAGATCTACAACCATGCAACGCTACGTTCAGAGCTCAAGAACGAGGGGCAACACTTTAGGGGCAACGGAGACAGTGAAGTCCTGCTGGCTTGGATGATTCGACATGGAAGTGAAGGTCTCAAACGACTACGAGGAATGTTTGCCTTTTGCCTCTTCGACACTGAAAATCGCAGCGCGCTTCTAGCTCGAGATCCCCACGGCATCAAACCCCTTTATTTATGGAACGGTCTACACGGTGAACTTGCCTTTGCATCCGAACTCAGGGCCTTGATGGCAAGTGGGCTTATTGAGCATCAACTCAATACCGCAGCTGTAGCTGGATACCTTCTCAACGGTTCTGTTGCCGAGCCCGCAACACTCGTAAGTGGAGTTCAGCGACTCCCAGCTGGTCACCTGGCAACATGGAAACAAGGCCAATTCGATGTCTGTCCTTGGAATCCTCTCCCTGAAAGCCAACCTGCATCACGCACGTCCATGCCCCAGGCTGAAGCAGTGAGCTTGTGCCGATCTGCACTGAAAAAATCGGTCCTGGCCCATATGGTGAGCGATGTGCCCGTAGGACTTTTCCTCAGTGCTGGTCTGGACTCCGCAGCGTTGCTCGCCTTGGCACCTCGTGGGCTCAATACCTTCACCATTGGTTTCTCCGACACAAGAGCAGGCGAGTTTGATGAGTCCAAACCGGCAGCTTCGATTGCCGCTAAGTTTGGAGCCAATCACACACTCCTCACTCTCTCTGCTGAAGACGCCAGGGACTGGTTGCCGCAATTTTTAAAAAGTCAGGACCAGCCCTCAATTGATGGTTACAATACTTGGTGTGTTTCGCGTCTAGCGAATCAACAAGGGCTCAAAGTAGCCTTATCAGGACTGGGCGGCGACGAAATGTTCGGAGGCTACCCCAGCTTCCAATCGGTTCCACACTTGTATTACTGGCGTCGCAAATTAGGCATATTCGGATGTGTGGGGTCTTCAGTATTGCGCCATTCTCCCGCAGGTGGGAAGAACAAGGTAGAGAGAATGGCCGCAATGATGGAAGAACCTCCATCACTCCTGGCCTCTTACCGATGCTTCCGGGGGCTCTTCTCCCCCCGGGAAGTCACAAGACTCATGAATCACTGGGGTCTCAAGTACAACGTGAAGTACTCGAAATCCAGCTCACCTGGATCAGAAATAGGTATCCGAGGAGAACTCGACGGAGTAGCCTGGCTAGAAGGAACAAATTATTTACGCAATCAACTTCTGCCTGACAGTGATGTGATGGCCATGGCAGCCGGTCTTGAACTACGTATCCCCTTGGTCGACGCCGTACTCCAGCAAGAGCTCGCGATCATCCCAGCAAAGCAACGGCTGGCCCCGAAAAAAGATCTGCTACAAAAGGCCCTTCACGAAATTCCAGAATGGTTTTTGCAAAGACCGAAGCAGGGATTCCGTTTTCCCTTCCAACTATGGCTTGATGATCCCAGCTCACCGTTTACGCTGGAAATGCCACCCACACCACCCGGGCTTGATCTAAGGCCCTGGTATCGTCGCTGGTCTCTTATGGTGCTTGACCATTGGCTACGTGAAAATCTTTCCATCGAGTTGGGCCTCCAACCCAATAGTTAGTTTTCCCTCACTAAATCCGCAGCTTCGCATCTAGCACACCTTCATGACTCTCATTCTGGGTATCAACGCTTTCCACGCAGATGCGGCCGCGGCATTAATCCACGACGGTAAAATCGTAGCGGCAGCCGAGGAGGAACGATTCCGCCGTATCAAACACTGGGCAGGGTTTCCTTCCCAAGCCATTGAATGGTGCTTGCGTGACATGGGTTGCAGCTTGGAGGAAGTAGACCACATTGCCATTAATTCGCTTCCGGGAGCTCACCGCTTACGCAAGCTCACCTACACGATCAACAGACGTCCAGACCCTCGCTTTCTTCTCGCCAGGTGGCGTAACAAAAGAGAGAGGGCAGGACTGGATGAACAACTCGCTACAGCATTTCCTGGTGAGACGATAAGGGCTGAGCTTCATTTTGTAGAACACCATAGAGCCCATCTAGCTTCAGCCTTCTTTGCCTCAAGCTTTCAAGAGGCCGCCGTGGTTTCGGTCGATGGATTTGGGGATTTTGCAAGCGGTGCTTGGGGTTATGGAAACGAAACCCAACTTAGTGTTGATGGTCAGATTTACTTTCCTCACTCTCTTGGTGCTTTTTATACCGCAATAACCCAATATCTCGGCTTTCCTAACTATGGAGATGAATACAAAGTAATGGGTCTGGCTCCCTATGGAAAGCCTAGGTTTATGGACCCTATGCGTCGGATCGTGCTGCTGCAGGATGATGGGACATTCAGGCTCGACCTCCGTTATTTTCGCCACGCAACTGAAAATTTGCCCCATCAATGGAGTCATGGAGTCCCTGTAGTGGGGGAACATTGGAGCTCTGAATTGGAAACCTTACTTGGTCCTGCACGCCATGCAGATCAACCACTTGAATCACGCCACCATGACATTGCTAGTTCAGCACAAGCGATGTACGAAGAAGCATTTTTTAATTTACTGAACAGTCTTCACAAAAAGTATACGGTGGATAACCTTTGCATTGCTGGAGGCTGTGGTGCCAATTCAGTAGCAAACGGAAAGATTACATTGAAGACACCCTTTCGTACTATCTATGTACAAGCAGCGGCTGGAGACGCTGGAGGCGCTCTAGGTGCAGCGCTAGATATCTGGCATAATATTGAAAAGACAAGGATACAGCCGATGCGTAATGCCTATCTTGGCTATTCACCTAAACCCGACGATATTCAGCATCTACTTAACGATTTACCCACAAAGAGGGCTCTTCGAGAGGCAGATTGTAGCATTGAAAAACTTGATGAAGGCGTTCTCTGCAAAAAAGTATCCCAAGCAATTAGTGAGGGTTTGGTAGTCGGTTGGTTTCAGGGAAGAATGGAATGGGGACCACGAGCCCTCGGGCATCGCTCGATCCTGGGGGATCCGCGACGAGCTGATATGAAAGATATTTTGAATCTAAAGATTAAACGACGGGAATCGTTCAGGCCATTTGCACCATCAATACTGAGAGAGGCCGTGAACGAATGGTTTTGCTTGGATGGTGAAGTTCCCTTCATGATGCAGGTTTATCCTATTAGAGAAGAAAAACGCCATATTATTCCCGCTGTTACTCATGTTGACGGAACTGGAAGACTGCAAACGGTCTGCGAGAGTGATAACGGAAGGTATTACCGTTTAATTTCTTGCTTTGCCGATCAAACAGGTGTACCCATGGTTCTAAATACTTCATTTAATGAGAATGAACCAATTGTATGTACTCCATCTGAAGCTCTTGAATGCTTTCTGCGAACCCGGATGGATCTCCTGGTGCTTGATGAGATATTGATTCAGCGTTCTTCCTCCGGAAGCAGCAAGGCAGGAGAGTAGCATTAAGACCCATCAACAGCTTAAGCTAACATGACAAGAGTGAGTCTATCCAAACACCTTACCAGGGCTTCTCTTTGGTGTAGAATAAAATTGATGATTGTTCCTGCAAGCTGGAAAGTGACTCGATCTGCACGTCATTCAGCTTGGAGTTTTGAGTTTACTCAGCAATGAAGAAATTATTGGTGACAGGATCCTCTGGTCTGATCGGTTCAGAGGTATGTCTTCATTTTGCCAGCTTAGGCTGGCAAATACATGGTATAGATAACAATCAGAGAGCGGCATTTTTTGGCCCTAATGGCGATACAAGATGGAATCAGAGTAGACTTAGTTCAATGATTAATAACTATGAGCATCATGAAATAGATATCAGAAATCGAGATCAAATCCTAGACATAGTCAAAGTTATTAAGCCTGATGCACTAGTGCATGCTGCTGCACAACCAAGTCATGATCGTGCTGCAGAAATTCCATTTGAAGATTTTGACACAAATGCCGTTGGTACATTTAATCTCCTAGAGGCTACACGACGTTGCAGTACTTCCATACCTTTTGTACATCTCTCGACAAATAAAGTGTATGGTGATGCTCCTAATAGTATTCGTATGAAGGAGCTTGAAACGCGATTTGAATACAATGACGTTAAATACAAGGGCGGCATACCTGAAACATTCACTATTGATCAGAGCAAGCACTCGCTTTTTGGTTCATCTAAAGTTTCTGCCGATATTTCAGTCCAAGAATACGGACGCTATTTTAATATGCCTACCGCTTGTCTTCGTGGAGGGTGCTTAACTGGTCCAAATCACTCAGGAGTGCAACTCCACGGATTCCTCAGTTATCTTATAAAGTGCAATCTGCATCGACAGCAGTACACAATATATGGATACAAAGGAAAGCAAGTAAGAGATAATATTCATTCCTACGATGTAGCTCGATTTATTGAGGCTTTTATTGATAATCCAAGAATAGCTGAAGTTTATAATCTTGGCGGTGGCAAAGAAAATACTTGCTCTATCCTTGAAGCATTTGAGATTATCAGCTCAATCAGTCAAGTTCCCATGATTTATAAGTACAATGATACAAATCGCATTGGGGATCATATTTGTTACTACAGCGATCTTTCAAAGATCACTAATCACTACCCCAAGTGGTGCATCACAAAACCACTTAAAACTACCTTTGAGGAAATTTATCAGTCATGGATGACAAGGAAGTAACTGTCTATGTAGCCAGTAGTGTTGGCATTGATTATTTCTATTTTCTGTTAAAAACCATTAGAGAAGCCGGATTTTCAGCAAAGAGTATCAGTTTTATTTCAGAGATTGACTATAGACAAGAAGCGAAAGCTTCTGGTATAGTAAAGATGTGGTTACGCACAAAGATGTACATTTTCTATCCGTTATATCTAGTAGTTTCGGGTCTTACATGCAAATCGTCAAGTATTTTCGTTGTTTCTAGTAATACATTTTATGCTCCATATATTGTACATGCGTTGCTTCGTTTTAGGGGTATTAGAGTAGTTCATATGCTCTATGACCTGTATCCTGATGCGCTAGAGATTGCTGGTGGACTTAAGCCGACATCAATGCTTTCGAAATTTATTGGTATGGTTGCAAAAGCAAATCAGACAAATTGTGATGGAACTGTTTACTTGGGAAATATATTAAGAAAACATGCAGAGTCTAGGTGGGGAAGATGTATGCAGTCTGAAGTAATTGATATTTCGACTGACCTCTCTCTTTATGATAATACTTATTGTCCATTGCCTCAATCAGGCCCAATAATTATACACTATGGCGGGCAGCTTGGCCATCTTCACGATGCTGAATCAATCATCACATGTGTGCGGATGATCTATGAATCAGATCTATCAAGGGACATTAGATTTACTTTCTATACCAGCGGTGCTCAAGCAAGATTCTTAAAAGATTCATTAGCTAATTATCCTGTCAATATTATTTCAACAGCTCCCAGTAGTCAGTGGAGAAGTGATATTAGGGGTTTTAATATAGGTCTTGTTTCTCTAAGCCCAGGAGGAGCAACCGTATGCCTTCCAAGTAAGACTTACGCTATGATGGCTGGTGGACTTGCGATCCTAGCCATTACACCATTATGGTCTGACCTTGCCTCTTTGGTCATGACCCTGGACGCTGGCTGGATTATCAACAACTCAGCTCATAAATCTTTCCCAAATATACATGACAGAAGCTATCTAGAAACGATCAAAGAAGTACGGCCACAAAACGAGATTGCAAAAGATTTCAAACACACTGTAGCTTTTATTCTTCGAAATAGAGACTTATTAGAAAAGAAAAGAAGTAATGCTTTCAATGGTGTTCGCGACTGCTATGACGTTTCCAAACTATCTGCAAAGTGGCGCCATTTATTAACGTCTCTGACCCACAAGACAGATAAAAGGGCTTACTCATGAAAAAAGATGTGGTCGCAGTTACAGGTGCAAGCGGTTTTGTAGGCTCAAGTCTTTGCCGAGAACTTCGGGTTCGAAACATTCCTACTCGTGCTCTCTTTCGCCACTGCAGTGGAAATCAAGAGGATTGCAAGGAAACGGGACCCATTGGCCCATTCACGAACTGGACAGCAGCATTAGAAGGAGTCGATACAGTCATCCACTGTGCCGCCCATGTTCATCACGTTAATCAATCCGAATCAGACCAGAAGATCCAATGTAACTTGGTGAATCGTGACGGCACTATTCACTTGGCTGAGCAGGCCACCGCGATAGGAGTTCGACGGTTGATTTTTCTTAGTTCAATCAAAGTTAATGGCGAGCATACAGCGTATGGACATCCATTCAACGCATTTCTCAAGCCTGATCCATTGGATGCCTATGGACAATCGAAGTGGGAGGCAGAACAGGCGCTGCACCAGCTTTCTACGGCAAAAGGGCTAGAAGTTGTCATTATTCGACCACCACTCGTTTACGGCCCAGGCGTGAAAGCAAACTTTCTGCGACTGATGAAACTAATTTCCTGGGGAATCCCCTTGCCGTTCGGCGCCGTAAAGAATCGACGCTCTTTGGTTTCGCTAGACAATCTTCTAGACCTTATGATTATCTGTATTGATCATAATCGAGCTGTTGGTCAAACTTTTCTGGTGTCTGATGGAGAGGATCTTTCTACCCCCGAACTTATTCATGGTCTTGCAAGTCCGATGGGCAAATCTGTTCGACTACTAAAGATTCCGCCTATCATCCTGCGTAAAGCTGGTCAACTAGCAAGGCGCACAGCGATGGTCGACAGACTCCTAGGCTCCCTTGAAGTCGACATGACGCTTACATGCAACACATTAAACTGGTCACCACCAGTCAATGTTAATCAAGGTCTTGAGAGGGCTGCAAAATGGTTTCTTAATCGTGAGAAGTTCTCTTTGGACTGATCATTATTTGCTAGCTTAAACTATAGGCAGAACAAACAGATTTCTATCCCTACATCTAACTCCATGTGTCACCTGCCCACCCTGCAGCCCTACGAGTCATCTTCTAGAATCAGCAATAGCGATGCAAGCAATAGGAGTTCGCATGGGGAGTATTAAGTTCTGATCTTTTCGTCTTTATTTTTAAGTTGCCAACTATGTCGCCTTATCAAATGTCCTATGTAGCGCCACCTCTATCATTATTGATGGGAAGCCTACTTAGCTGGCTCCTTCTAAGGGTTGCTATTCCAGTACTGCGGAGACAGCTCATCGATCATCCAAATAGTCGCAGCGCACATCAAGAACCAACACCGCGTGGGGGCGGTATGGCTTTTGTAATTGTAGGAACTCTTTTGGCTCCAATCTCCGGTCCAACTCCCATGGCTTGGATCCCAATGGCATCCTGCCCCCTTGCATTGGTAGGAATCATTGATGATCGATTTGATATTCCAGCAACTATACGCTATGCATCACAGCTTTTGACAGCGATAGTTCTCATTACAATAGCTATCCTACCAATTCCATGGTGGTTGTATCCCGTCATTCTCATCGCCATCACAGCACTGATCAATTTCGTCAACTTTATGGACGGCTTGGATGGGTTGGTTGGCACATGTTGTGCGATAATCCTAACGACAGCACCAATTTCCTCATTTTTTCATCGACAATCAGAGTTTCCTGAATTTATGCTAAATTCGCTCTGGCCCTTGATTGGAGCTCTTATTGGATTTTTGCTCTGGAATTGGAGTCCCGCAAAAGTATTCATGGGGGATGTAGGAAGTACCTTTCTCGGAGCAGTAATAGCTGGAACAATATTACAGCAAACAACAATTACAGAAGCTACGATGTTACTTTTAGTCGGTTTCCCCCTGTTCGCTGACTCCGCATTATGTGTTTTTCGTAGATTATCAGATGGACAACCAATCTTCAAAGCTCACAAACTACATCTCTTTCAGCGACTCCACCAAGCGGGATGGTCCCATGCCAAGGTGACTATTACGTATGCAATTGGTACTACCCTATTGGCTCTTGCCTTCATTGGTGAATTTCCCATAATGATGATCATACTAGTAGCTACTGAACTAGCCTTTGGGCTTTGGTTGGACCGAAATGTAGCTATACCCTTTTCAGGGTTAGCCAATACATCGTCCAACGGGAAGATTTAGTCAGTATTATGATTAAATCTGAAAGATTCCGAATCCTGGATCTGGCTACCATACCATACCTACGTCAGATTATACTTCGAAGGTTGGTAATGGTAACAATAGATGGTTTCCTGATAATCATATCAGTACTGGGTGCTTTCGCTTTGCGCCTTAGACAGCAGGAAGTATTGCTTACTTTTCTCCAGAATCAGTCTTATCTCTTTATACTCTCAGCAGTATGTGGCCTTCCTGTACTATATATAACTGGTTGGTATCGAGCACTTACGCGTTACGCGGGGAGCTACTCCCTATACGGTCTTTTTCCCCGTTCAGCACTAATGGTTGTGGTGCTTTTCGTAGTAAATAGCTTATTGAATCTCCCACAACCACCCAGATCCTTTTGGATTCTGTTTTGGATACTATTCACATCAAGCGCAATTGGAGCAAGAGTGATACTTCGTGATCTGCTCTTAAGAACTCTTCCTACTCTAAATTCAAGTAGTCAAGATCATGAGTCTTTGCCCACACTAATTTATGGTGCTGGTAGCTCAGGATTATCCTTGTGGATGGGTCTTCGGAGCGATCCTCATTTTCGTATTCACGCTTTTCTCGATGATGACGTTTCCCTGCATGGTCGTACGCTACAAAATTTACCTATCTACAGCCCAATCCGACTACAGTATTTAATTCAGCGGTATTCAATATCACAGGTTCTTCTTGCTTTGCCCTCGATGAGTCGTCAGAGAAAAAGGCAGCTCGTTGATCAACTGAGCCACAGTGGACTCCGTGTACTTTCTATTCCATCGATCAGCCAATTGGCAACTGGGAAAAGACAACTCTCAGATCTTGAGCCTGTCGCCATTGAAGACTTGCTCGGACGGGAACCCACTAATGCTGATCCTCACCTACTCACTGCGAGTATAGCTGATAAGTCTGTTCTTGTTACAGGTGCTGGAGGATCAATTGGTAGCGAGCTCTGTCGTCAGACGATCTCGAATGGTTGCAGGTTGTTAGTATTGTTTGAACGTAACGAATTTGCACTTTATACAATCGAGAACGAACTACGCAAGACTCTCAACTCTTTTCCTAAAATGAAGTGTAAAATCTTTCCTGTCCTTGGCGATGCAACAGATTCAAGCCAAATCGTGTCCGTTTGCAAACTGTATCGTATACAAACTCTTTTCCATGCAGCGGCTTACAAGCATGTACCGATAGTAGAGTCAAATATTTGTGCTGGCGTTGCCAATAACATTAGGGGGACTAAGTCTGTCATACAAGCTGCACACGCTTCTTGTATCGAAAGGCTTACTCTAATCTCAACCGACAAAGCAGTCAGGCCTACAAATGCTATGGGTGCAAGCAAGCGCATATGTGAACTACTTATACAGAATGCCGCCGAAGTAAGTTCGGATGGTCGTACAGTTTTCTCGATGGTTAGATTCGGTAATGTGCTTGCCTCCTCTGGATCAGTGATTCCTCTATTTCACAAGCAAATTGCTGAGGGTGGGCCTGTAACAGTGACGCACCCAGCCATTACCAGATATTTTATGACCATACCGGAGGCGGTCGCTCTGGTCCTGCAGGCCACTAGCATGGCTGAAGGTGGAGATCTGTTTCTTCTCGACATGGGTGAACCTGTACGAATCGCCGATATGGCAAGACAGATGATCGAATTATCAGGGTTACGAGTTCGAGAGGATCAACAACAAGATGGGGATATCTCAATCGTCTATACTGGATTGCGCCCTGGGGAAAAGCTCTATGAGGAATTACTGATTAATAGCGAGAATCAACCAACAGATCACCCGTTAATACGCCGCGCTCGCGAACCTTTTGAAATCAGCAATCAATTCAATGCTCTTATAGAACAACTTGAGGCGTCTCTTGATCGTTGGGACGAGAAAGAAACTAGGCAGCTTTTGCATTTACTCGTACCAGAGTACAAATCTGATCGCCACCAAGGTTGATGACTTTACTTCCATTTAAAATACCATCGTTTTTTGATCACTGGATTCGCAGGATTCCCCCACCTACACCAAGAAACCTATGGATTTTACTTGCCTCATTAGTTGCCATCCAGAATCTAGCTGTCTTTCATACTAGCCAATCACCAAGTACCACCATCTTTGCGCTGCTTATCTGGGGGGGAGCAATTATTTGCATGGAAGATCAGTTTGAAAGCCTGAATCCAGATCCCAGTGTTAAGGAACTTTTAATAGGATCAATTTTGCTTTTACTTATAATGGCAAGAACAGCTGTCATTCTACACTCAGACGGCATCCTCTTTGCCCTTCCACCGCTCGCAGGGCTTTCTTTAGGTCTGATCTGTCAACCACTATCGAAGCTAAAGAGCTTTCGAGATCCATTGTTATGCCTGATGTTAATACCTGCCTTTGCTTTGTTAATGAGAATGATGCCTGAAGAACCTATCAGTCTCATTACTGCCCAAGGAGCTGGTATGTGGCTTGGAATTTTAGGACTAGAAGTTTTAGTTCAGGGCCGTAACGTTTTCCTGCAGGGAGGTGGGGTAGAGGTGCTTGGTGCCTGCAACGGATTAGATATGATGGCACAAATATTGTGTATCGGTATTATTTTTCTGCTTGCATTTCCAGTTCGCTCATGGAAGAGTAGATTCTTTTTAATCTTCATAGCCCCATTTATCGGCTTGGTTTGCAATACATTTAGAATTGCTGTATTGGCAGGTGTTGTATCTTCTGGGAATGGCAAGGGTACCGATTTATTTGAATTTTTCCATACTGACGGAGGGTCTCTTATATTTTCAGGCATTGGTGTATTTGTCTTCGGTATCTTCTATATGCGTCTTCTAGAGAGAGAGCTTCCACCAATTCAAGAATAAACTATGCGCCCTAATCTTACAAACATTTTTAAGGTACGTTGTTTTTCTTGCCTATGCCTTATTGCATCTGTAGCTGCTGGAAAAGCAATCTTATTTCCTATATGGCCATCTGTTGAATACATAAATCCAGTGCCCGTAACTTCGTCCCTACAGTCATCTGGTTTTGAAACGCTCGCCTTGAAGCCCCTACCCGCTTCACAGAGTTATGATTTCGCATCAACTCCAGTTATCGGCTTTAAACTTAACAATGACATGGAATTATGGATCACTAATAGCAAGGTAAGACAACGTGAAGATTTTCGTTTGGATTTTATCAACCAAAATCATAATAAGCTTTCAATAGTAGATTCTAGACAGGCTAATGAGTTTAACACACCAACTTTACGTGGGAAGTTTGGTGAGCGACATGTTCTTCAGACTTGCCTATTGAAAGACACCAAACAAGACTTTCGTTTTGAGATTGAGCATCTAGCATTACTTTCTGCGGTTGATCAGTATCAGAGCCGTGCTTTAAATAGAGCTAATCAAATACTTGGTGTTGAGCCAAGTCGTTCCTACAATTGTTATCTCATAACTTTAATTTCTCATCATTCTTCGACGCCACAAGAGGCTACTTGGATAAGTATACTCAACTCTATCGGTCCGGCACTTGATGATCAGGCTCGTTGAGTGTTATGATTGTTTGGATTTACTGCGTCACCACCATGTCCATGTCTCTCAATTTGTTCTTATTTTACTCTTTATTCCTGAATAATGAATAGCTCCTGCCTTTATACATTACTGTTACCAATGTAATTCTTTAGCTATGGAAAAAGCCTCTGATTCCGCAAGCAAAATAACGAATTCAACATCTACTCCGTCCACCCTATTTGTAGAAGCCGGATATTGTCTCTTTTCGTACTCAGTTTTCAATCTAATTCTGCTCATTCTTAGTGGAAGTGGCGGTCCTGAAGCAACCTTAAATAAAATTACCCAACTCATAGCTATTTTCCCTGTTTTTTTTCTTGGCTCCATACTCATCTTTTCAAAGGAGAAGACAAGTATGTACAGGAGCTCGAGGTCTCTCGTCCAGGGTTTGATCAGCTGGATTGTCCTGTTCATCTCTCTAGTCTACTATATTTGTATTCCAGTTTCTATTCTTAATCTTTATTTTATCACTTCCAGTGATCAGACTATTGTGAGCGGCATTGAAGGATCTCTCAATAGCAAAAGAAAGGAAATTTTAGACGCTGTCAAGGACAAGAATTCAGTGGAGTCGATTCGTTCTTCACTTCTACAATTTCCTGAGATTACCAACGTCACATTTTCTTCACAAAATTCACTTGCTGAAATACGCAATGGTATAACTCTGAATATCGATAAAGTTATAAATACAAAACTGGCGGAGGTTAGAGATGCACAAGCTAAGCGTCAATCCACGTTTAGCTCGATTGTTCGCAATCTAGTCATTGGTTGCCTCATATCTGGGATATCATTCTCTCTGCTCTCTAAAAGATTATTTCCAGATTTCTTCCACTCATTCAGTTTAATGTTTAAATGGGCTATACCAGGCAGGAATACATCTCGACAGAGTACTAGAAAACATCGGTCTTTAATTTATAAGTTCAAACAAATTTTAGGTATAAGTCGCTAGGTTCGTTCTATTTTGGTCTTATCTTCTTCATATCAAGAATGAATCATTAACGTGATTTTTAAAAGATTTTCTGGCATGAGGTGGCCACAACCTCAACGAAATCCACAGCCAACTCCCTTATCCTACAGTTGGATAGTTAGGCAAGAGTTTGCCATCGGTCCTCTTCCTTCTAGGCCCTCCCATTGGCTTCAGTTAGAGCAGGCTGGTTTTAAAACTCGATTAAGTTGTTGTTATCCAGAGGAAGAGTCATCCCCTATACCTGATGATTGGAACACATTCAGTCTCAGCATTCCTGATCATAGACAACAAGAGGTATTAACTAAAGAGAGATTGAGTGATGTCCTATTCACAGCTGAATCACTTTTATCTGGTGGTAATATACCATTATATATTCATTGCTTTGCAGGTAGGGAGAGATCTGCATTAATCGCCGTTGGCTTAACAGCTTTACGGAAAGATATTGACATTTTTTCTGCTTTAGATTGGGTTCGGCGCTGCCATCCATTAGCACAGCCGAGCTATGAACATTTAGATTTAATGGAGAAGATACTTAAGTCATAAGTCACGAATTATCATTTGATAATTATTTAGAAATCTTTCTTCTTATCCATTTCCATGGATTGAAACTTCCTTGCTTCTTCTTTCTATTTTCAATGCCATAATATCGACTATTCATTTCCGGATTATAATTATCTAATGTTTTCTTGGGATTGGTATTGCTTTGTGTAGATGCGTTCTCTTCAAGGCTTTTAGTATTGCTGCCTATATCTTTTCTTTTAGTAGACTTGGCTTGACGCATATAACCATCTACATAGCTGCGTTTGCCGGCTGTCATATAAGAATCGCCATATCCACCATAGTTTAATCGATTTGGACGATTTCCATAGCTACCTGCATAACCATAGGATCCGTATCTGCCATATGTATTATCGCCTCTGCCGGCAGATGCTGAATACGCGTAGTGGTAGTAGTACCCGTATTCATACCCATAGTCATTGAGTCTGCTTGGGAAATTCACTTGATTACAGATAATACCAAGTACGTCTACCCCTGTTGCTTTAATACGACGGACTGCTTGCGGTGCGATCTGCTTGCTAACCTTACCTAAGCCAACGAGAAACAATATACCGTCGAGCTTCTCTCCCAATAGAATCGGATCTGCCAGCATAAGACAAGGTGGAGCATCAAAAAGAATAATATCGTAACCAGGAAGTTTTCTGATCATATCAACAACTTCATGGCAGCGTTTGGAGTTTAATAGTTTTGCTGGATCGGGTGGTTTAGGGCCGGCAGGTAAGATGTCGAGATTTTCTTGAACATTGCATATTAGCCCGCTAAGTGTTAGATCTGGGTTAGACAAAAGGGTTGATACTCCATCACCCTGTTCCAAACCAAGATAACGAGATTGCATAGGAAGACGCATGTCAGCATCAACAATAAGGACTTTCAAATCTAGATCTGCCAAGGTCCTTGCGAAGACAGTAACGGATGTTGACTTTCCTTCTCCTTGAGTAGATGATGTCACCCCAACCAATCGTATACTTCTATCGGCACGCAACAACCGAAATGTCGTAAAGAGGCTCCGCAATGACTCTTTAATTGCAAATCGTTCGCTAGTGGACATCTTGGCTATACTTGTTGAAATTTCTTGTCCCGGCTGCAGCGGAAGATGAGGAATTAATCCTAATACAGGCAACTGCAAATCTTTCTCCGTTTCCATTGGAGTGTGGTAGACATTATCTGTTCTTTCCCGTATAACAGCCGCAGCAACACCCGCCAAGAGACCAAGCATTAGTGCGCGTAGAAAGCTGGATCTGATATCTGGGCGAAAGGGTACATTCGCAAATTCAGCAGGAGAGATAACTTGCCAAGGAGTAGATGATCTTGCTCTTTCTAATCGGAACTTTTCACGTGCAGAAACATAGGAGTTGTATTTCTGCTGCGCTGTTTCAACATTTGCTGCCAGACGTGCATATTCTTCCATCTTTGCAGGCGCTGCTTTAAAGTTCTGATTGAGTAAAAGTATTTGCCGGTTGATTTCATCTTGTTGCAATGAATTTTGCAACACATCTGAGTAAAGGCTGTCTAGCGCTTGTTGTTTAAGCAAGGGTACAAATAAATCCCGTTGCGCTTTGATTGACTGGACAATCGGTGAATCATCCTTAAAAGTTGCCCTCGCAACCGCAAGCTGTTCATCATATTTACGAAGTGTAGCTATTGGTGTCTCCTGGCTTGCGATTTCCGATGGGTTAATACCTTGTCTGGCTTCTGTAAGAGTACTGGCTTGTCCCATCTGTTCAAGTGCGGTTGGAGCTCCGCTGGGAGACCAGGTAAGACGACCGGCCTTGATTGATTCTATCTGACTTTGAAGTTGAACTTGTTGCATCTGCAAGCCTCGCAATGATCCAATAAGTCCATCACGAGTACCTTGAATTGATGCTGCGATACCAGACGCATCAAGAATATTATATCGAAGCCTGAATTTGCGTAATTCTCCACTTAGTTGCTGAAGATTCTTCAACAATTGTGGGGCTTGCTTGTCTAGGTACGCCACACCTGAATCAATTGTTGCTTGACGCTCAGTCAAGGAAAATTTAACATATTCTTTCGACAGATCTGAAAGAATAGCCCGTCCCTTTACAGGATCTTTCCATGACAGGCTTATGTTAAGGACTTCCTGTACATTGTCAACTGGTTGAATAGAAAGCCTTCCTGCAATTTCGCTTGGAGGGACTCCCTGGCTTCGAGCTACAGGGTTAATGAGAAGCGGGCTTCTCATTAACACAATAAGGCTAGGGATATCATAGTTTGACGTGCGAGTTCCAGCAATTGCGCCCGCTTGTTCGCCAACATCCTGATTAACACTTGTTTCGAACGGATTCGTGATTTGAAGCTGGAATGAACCTTGATACTCCGGTGAAAATATTCTTTGTCGTATTGTATTCAGTGCAAATCCTGTGGTAACAAGCGCAAAGACAAATATGAATACTGCTTGCCTGCGTTTAAGCGTACGAAAGATTCCTATTGTTCCATTGCTTGTGCCATCCTCACCTGAAAGTGTGGTAGGTGCAATAGATGTTGAATCAGAAGGGCCATGGCCCCGAGATTTTTCTTCGTTGAATTCGTTTTCAGGTATAGGCGGTAATGGCATAGATTCCGGGTATGCCCCTGTCGTCGTCATAACTGGTATGCGCAGCAAGTTCCCTATGATACTCCATTTCTTGAAACGCCAGCAAATTTTGGTGACAACCTGAGCTGGGCCCCTTAGGATGGAACGGCGCTTGTTCTGCTCTGGTGGATTTTCCCTGTCAACGAACCCATACTATGAGTGTGTATGGTGCTTTGCAGAATAGTTTATCCAAGTATGGCTTGGTCGTAACTTTTCTGAGAATTAGAAGCAAAGCTAGTTGCGGAGCAATGTGTTTAGCATTATTTGCAACGAGCATACCTCCTGTTCATGCAGTCACCGATCGATCACCATTGTTGGCTTCTGAAGGTGGTGAAGATTCAATGCTACCAATTGCCCAGCAGCAGCAGCAGCAGCTTGACGAACTTCCACAACCTCTGATCGAAAAAAATCCTGATACTAATTTAAATCTAAGACCTAATCCGAATTTTTCCAGTGCCGAATTGTATAATGATCTCTACGAGCTTGGGCCGGGTGATGGTCTTTCTCTGACGTTTTTGGATCCTGCCGCAGAAAGTATAGGAGGTCCTTTTACAATACTATTAGACGGAACAGCCAACCTGCCTCTACTTGGATCAGTACAACTAACCGGGCTAACCATTTCCCAGGCGAACAGTTGGCTTACTTCCTTGTACAGCAAAATGGTGAATCGGCCTGATCTATATCTTACATTGGTCTCTCCTCGGGCCAAGCGTATAACAATTCTTGGGGAGGTTGGTCGACCAGGTCTATATCCACTGCCAACTCTTGCAACTTCATTTGATGCAATAGTACAAGCTGGAGGTATAACCCTACATGCTGATATCAGAAATGTTTTGCTCAGGCGCCGTACTGGTGGGCAGGGACAGCAAAAACAGACAGTTTTAAATCTTTCCCAACTGATGCAATATGGAAACCAGCTCCAGAATCCTATTTTATTGGATGGGGATACCATTGTTGTAGGTAGGACAGAAGAACCAAACCCAGAAGAAGTGATGCAACTGTCAGCTTCTAATATTTCTCCCCAAACCATCAGTGTTTTTGTACTCGGAGCTGTCAACAACCCAGGAGGAGTCTCGGTTCCCGCCAATACTCCCTTGGATGATGTTATTCTAAGAGCTGGTGGTGTAAGGGAGTTAACGGCAAACCAACGGAATATTGAGCTTGTGCGCCTGAATCGAAACGGCACCAGATCACTTGAAGTTTTGAATTTGAACAAGCAATCCGGTGTATCCAATACCCTGAATCCTCCTCTCAGGGATGGTGATACTGTAATTGTCAGAAGCAATCTGTACGGAAAGGCTCTTCTCGTATTAAACCAGTTTGTTTTTCCCGTGATCAATACGGGAACAACACTCCTAAATACCTATAACATTTGGGACGACTACAGATTTCGCTTCCAGAACGATGGCCGAAGGAGGTGAGCTGTTTTCAAATCTGGTGTATGCTCACCATGAAATGTTGATGGCAACCTCAAGCTAACGCCTCCCTCTCACTCAAAACTCAGTTCCATGTCTCCTTCCCAATCACCGATCAATATTCGCTCCATTGGTTGGGCACTGCTAAGCCAGGCTATTTGGATACCGCTTGTGGCGATTGACGCCCTTGACCGTTGGCAAGCGATGAAGAATGAACTCCAGCCTGCCGAGGAGCAGATAGCGGCCGCTTCATCAGCCGGCCATCAAAAGATCGACAGCCACGACAAACCTGAAATTGAACCTTCATTGCCGACCGGGGCTCTGAAGGGACCGACGACTGGTCTCATGCTGGGAAGGGCCCAAAGAACCCCGGATCCCTTGATGGATGAACCGATCCAACAGATGGTGGATGTTCCCGGGCGAGGTTCATTCCGAGCAAGCCGGAGCCGTCGCCACTCTGGCGCCGCGACAGTCCAGAGATCCTCACCCGCTTTTTCCGTCCCAGGACGATCCCAGGGATCCGATTTCGTGCTCTCTCCCTTCACAGGCTCTGATCTTCTTGGAGGCACACTCACCCTTACTGATCTGGATGGGCCCGCCATGCCCCCGCTCGCTCGAGCGGAACGGGCACGGTGGGCTCGGAATGGAGATCCCATGGCTCCGTTGCCAAAGGTCTGGAGAGAACCTTTACGAAAAGCCTTGAATGCGCTTCCGAATCCTGCCCCTAAGGTCGCCCCCGCCAGGGTCGTGCATGTACCTTCCCGGCGTGTGACCCACTCCACCCCGGTTCCACTCGCCATGCAAAGCGACGGATCCGTTGACATTCTCTCGAAACCTGACAGCCCAGAGGTCATCGAGGAAATCCAGTCCTGGTCGAGCCGACAGAGTGCCCCCGCCAAAGGCACCGTTAAGCCCACAATCGTTCACCTTGAACCCCTTCCAGAGGATGCCAAGCCAATGAAGGTTGGGAAGAGTTCACCTCCCTCCCCCAACCTGACGCAGTCAGCCAACCGATCAGAAGCGCGACCCATCAAGCCGCTGACGGCAGTTCCTCCCCTTGAAGGAAGCGGCGGCATCTCCGCAGCAGCATCTTCTTCAGCCCCTTCCGTTCCTGTTCCCGCAGTTGCTCCTGTAACCCCAGAGGCACCGAGCAGTTTGAATGAAAGTCAATCTCCATGATTCCAGTATGAATGAGCCAAGCCAAAAGCACCGTGTCAACAATCGAAGGTCAGGAACTGGGATTGAACATCTGATCCAGAAGTACCTGCGCATTTTGTTCCATAGTAAAGGTCTCTTACCCCCTCTACTCCTTCAGTTTGTATTGATTAGTTCTTGGCAGATCATCTGTTCTGCCCAGGATGTTGACCTGATCGATACAGGCTCAGTGGCCGAGCCCTTCGGCCGACCCAGCCTGTTTCCGACACCCTGGCAAATTGGGCCGACACAAAGCATTCCATTGGGTTGGGGAACCGTGGCTGACCCACTGGCTTTCCCCCCGATATACGCCCCAGTGCCCGTGCCCGTGGACCAGGAAATGGATTTAAAGCCAGAAAAAACGAAAACAAGAACAATCCCTCGAAGAAGCTCTGCAAATTAATTACTTTTAATTCCCTTGTCACTACTGCTCCTGCCTTTGCGAAGAAAGGTGAAGTATCTTTCCTGGCTTTAAGTGGAAAATACACCTATTTCTGCATGTCTGATGATGCACAAGCATTCAATCTGCATCAGCAACATCCAGGATCGCAGTTGCGATCGCCTGTCGATGGTCCTGGTTATAGTTATTTCGATCCATAAACGAAACTTCTTCTCCTTTGCCTTCAGTGGCAGCCAGTAAATTTTCCAGACTTCGCTTCACCAGATTGGGTTCCAGTTGCCGCAGGAGCTCCGTGCTGCGCAGCTTCACCCTTTCTGAGCCAGCTGCCAGATCCAATGCCCCTGACCTTCGGTGCTCTAGTGCCATAGCAGCACTCATGGCCAGATTGCGTGCGGTTAAATCCACGACATCTTCGCCAATACGGCGCAACTCAGCCACCAATGGTTCAGGGAGACGATCCATCAAGGGAGCTTCCGCGGTCATGGACACCACAAAAAATCCCCTTGCTCCGTCACGCCTGGCCACCAATTCACCAATTTGATCGGCCAGGACTTCATCGCTGATTTCCCCTCTTTCCCACAGTTCGAGCCATCGCGCCGTGATCTCCATGGCTTGGGGAAAGGTGGGGTGGGGGTGAGGAACGGTCTGATCAGCCATGGGCTCAAAGCAACTGACAGTGATTCTGGAAGAAGCTGACGGCATCCGCTCGGCCCATCCGCCAGTGGGGTTCGCAGGCTTCACCTGTGAAGGAAAGCGGCCGCTTCGCAGCCGCGTCTGTCAGTGTGGCTGCCATGGAGCCGATGCCCAACACCCCATCCGCCAGCCTGGAGCTCCAGCAGCAGCCAGGGTATCGGTCGGGATTCGTGGCTCTGATCGGTCGTCCGAATGTGGGGAAATCCACCCTGCTCAACCATCTGGTGGGTGAGAAGGTCGCCATCACGTCCTCTGTGGCGCAAACAACGCGAAACCGCCTGCGAGCCATCCTCACCACGTCCACGGCCCAGCTCGTGTTGCTCGACACCCCGGGGATCCATAAACCCCACCATCTCCTGGGGGAGCGGCTGGTACGCAGCGCTCGAAGCGCCATTGGTGAAGTGGATGTGGTGGCCTTCCTGGTCGATGCCAGCCAACCGGCTGGCCGGGGCGACGCTTTTGTCGTTGAACTCCTGCGTCATGCCCGGGTTCCTGTAAGGGTTGCCCTCAACAAAATCGACCTGCTGCCGAAGGAACGGACCGCCGAAGTGATCGACACCTACAGGCTCCTGATGCCCGATTGGTCCCTCCACCCCTGCAGCGCCCTGACCGGAGAAGGTACGGAGGCGCTGGTGCGGGATCTGGCCAGCTCTCTGCCCGAGGGCCCCCACCTCTATCCGCCCGATGCGGTGAGTGACCAGCCAGAACAGTTGCTGCTGGCTGAGCTGATTCGGGAGCAGGTGCTGGAGCACACCCGGGAGGAGGTGCCCCACTCCGTGGCGGTGAGTATCGAGCGGGTGGTCGAAGATGGTCCCCGCACGGCAGTGCTGGCAACGGTTCTGGTGGAGCGCAGCAGCCAGAAAGGCATCATGATCGGACGCAAGGGCCAGATGCTGCGCACCATCGGCGAGGGAGCAAGGCTGCAGATGCAGAAGGTCTTTGATGGGCCGGTCTATCTGGAATTGTTCGTGAAGGTGGTCCCCAACTGGCGACGCAACCCCGCCCGCCTTGCCGAACTCGGTTACCGGGGAGACTGACACCGATCCATGCTGACCCGATCGGCCAACGAGGGGTACGGACTGGGAGGATGGCACCTGGCCTTTTGTATGCCCTGCCGTGAGCGGCTTTCCACCCCAGGACATCACTGCTTTTCTTATCTGTTGCGCCGGTGAGTGGCTGGCTCTGCGCAGTCGCCTCGCCATCGGAGAGCAACGGGAAGACGACAATGACGACGAATGGCACGACGCGGAGCGAGGTGAGCTCAAGGTGAACTATCTGGAGCCTGACCCGCCCAGCGGGCCTGGCGGGTTGGTGGTGCAGGCACCGAATGGATCCAGCCAACGGCTGATCTTCGAGGCAGATGGGCTGTTCCGCTCGGGGGAACGGGAAGGTCGCTGGTGTCTGTGGCCCGACGGCAGCCTGGAGCTGACCCTTGAGGATGGGGATGCAGAGAGGCGCGAACGCATCTGGTTCACCAAACCGAACCTACGGCTGCGCAGCACGGTGGAGCACCGGGCCGACGGCAGCCCGGGCCGGGCCAGTTTCAGTTCCGAAATTCGCCGCCTTCCGCCTCCTCCTGCCGCTGACGCATGACCCGCCTGCGCATCGATGTGGTGAGCCTCGTGCCGGAAGCGTTCTCTCCCCTGCTGGGGTTGGGAGTGATCGGGCGGGCCTTCAACGCAGGCATCGCCGAACTCCACATCCACAACCCCAGGGATCATGCCGAAGGTCGTTACCGCAAGGTTGACGATGAGCCCTACGGCGGCGGAGCGGGCATGGTGCTCAAACCTGAACCGGTCTTCGCCGCTTTCGAGGCGATCCCCGAGCGAGCCCACCGTCGGGTGCTGCTGATGAGCCCCCAGGGAACTCCCCTAGGCCAGGAGGATCTGCGCCGCTGGGCGGTGAGCGTGGAGCAACTGGTTCTGCTCTGCGGCCACTACGAAGGGTTTGATGAGCGGATTCGCAGCCTGGCCGATGAGGAGGTGTCGATCGGCGATTTCGTGCTTACCGGCGGGGAGCTGCCGGCGATGGTGGTGATCAATGGGGTGGTGCGTCTGCTGCCAGGCACCGTCGGCACGCCCGGGAGCCTTGAGGAGGAGAGCCACACCCTCCCTCTGCTCGAGCACCCCCACTACACCCGCCCGGCCAGCTTCAGGGGAATGGCAGTGCCTGAGGTGCTCCGCAGTGGCGACCACGGAGCGATCGCCCGCTGGCGCGTCGAACAGCGCCAGGAACGTACCCGCCGACGACGGCCGGATCTCTATGCCCGCTGGCTGGAGCAGGAAGGAGGATGAACACGGTGCGCATCGCAGCCAGACTGGGTCCCGCCCCATCCCGGACCACATGGAACTGCGCATCGGCAATGGCTACGACATGCACCGTCTGGTGCCAGGCCGACCGCTGATCCTGGGGGGCATCCGGCTGGAGCATCCCGATGGCCTCGGCCTGGAGGGTCACAGCGATGCCGACGTGCTGACCCACGCCCTGATGGACGCCTTGCTGGGAGCCCTCAGCCTGGGGGATATCGGCAAGCACTTTCCCCCCGGGGATCCCCGCTGGAAAGGAATCAACAGCCTGCTGCTGCTGGAGAAGGTGATGGGGCTGGTGCACCGGGACGGCTGGCGGGTGGTGAACGTGGATACGGTGGTGGTGGCCGAACGCCCCAGGCTCAAGCCCTGGATCGAGGAGATGCGCCGCACGATTGCAGAACCGATGGGCCTCTCTCCTGATCGGGTGGGAGTCAAAGCAACCACCAACGAAGGCCTGGGGCCGACGGGTCGCGAGGAGGGCATTGCTTGCCATGCCGTGGTGCTGCTCCAGTTGCCATGACCGCCTGCACGGGGATGAAAAGGGGCTGGAATCGGCCGCTGCGGTCGTTGCTGCGCTTGCTTATGGTGCTGGTCCTGGCATCCATGCTGCTGGCCGACCTCCCTGCGCACGCGCACCTACCAGCTGGGCCTGTCGTGGAACATCTGCGGCTCCGGGTCCCCCGCGAAACCCGGGCCGTATGGCTGGATCTGGAACGGGAGATCTGGCAGCCATGGCTGTGCCGCCAGAAAGGATTCATGGGCAGAGATCTCTACTGGGATGGACAACATGAAGAGGCCGTCCTGCTGATCCGCTGGGCCAGCAGAGAAGACTGGAAGGGCATTGCCGATCAGGAGGTGGACCGGATCCAGGAACGGTTCGTGGCCAGGGCCAGGCAGAGCCTGGGCCGCAACAGCCTCAGCAGTGGCCCCGATGCAGGTGATCAGCATGGTGAAAGGAACGGCAACCCAGCGGAGAATCCGTTCCCGCTTCTCTTCGCCGGAGAACTGGAGCCGCTGGACGCTCCCTGCCTGCCGACCAATTGATGGAAGACAGGAGGCTTGATTTCGGCCGCCGCCAGCGGTTGGGCATGGTGGAGGCCATCTGGGGAGAGCACAAAAGCGCCGATCAGATCAGTTCGATCCTGCGCCGGTTTCATGCCGAGGGGGAACTGGCTCTGGTGACGCGCGTCAGCACCGAAAAGGTGGAAGCTGTGACCCGATCCCTGGCTGGATACCCGCTTGTCCACCATCCAGAGGCCCGCTGTCTCACCTGTCCGTCACCACCTGGGGCGGAAGCCTCCCTTGGCCAGGTGGCCATTCTCAGCGGTGGCACCAGCGACCTGCCCGTGGTGGCGGAAGCTCACCTGGCCCTGGCCTGCCATGGCGTGGTCTGTGAACGGGTGATGGATGTGGGCGTGGCGGGCCTTCATCGTCTGCTCGAGCAGTTGGATCGATTGCGCTCCGCCACCGTCCTGATCGTGTGCGCGGGCATGGAGGGAGCCCTGCCAACGGTTGTGGCGGGCTTGTTGCCCCAACCGGTGATCGCGGTGCCCGTTGCGGTGGGCTATGGCATCAGCGCTGGAGGGGATACGGCGATGCGGGGGATGCTGGCCAGCTGTGCCCCGGGCCTGACGGTGGTGAATATCGACAATGGCTATGGGGCTGCCATGGCCGCCCTGCGCATACTCAGCATCAGACGGGGCCCAGCGGCTTGATGGCAGCCTGATCAGAAAGGGGTCAGAGATGGTTCAGGTTGGGATAGGCGGTGAGCAGTTCCTCGGTGGAGAGAACCTCACCAGCCCCTTCCGGTTGCCAGATCACTTCAAGGGCGATCAGGTCATCCGCCGCCACAGCGCCAAGCTGTTGGAGGGTGTCCCGAAGCTGGTCCGCACTGGAGGCCCCCTTGATGGTCAGGCGTCTGCGGCTGGCCACCAAGAGTGTGATGGCGATGAAATCGCTGGTGGCATCGCTGCTGCCCACCGGGATGCCAGCCGGCTCGCTGAACCGTCGTCCCCCCACATTGGCGGTCAGTTCCCGTTCCAGCTTGCTGCGCTCCTGCATGGAGAGCCGGTTGAAGGTGGATTCTGCGCTGGCGAAGGGCACCTGGCCCACCTCACCGTTGGCGTAGACCCACAGTTCGGGATTGCGAAGCAGGGAAAGGGTGGTTTCCTGCAGGACCCTTTGCAGTCCTGCACTGTCGCTGGTGTTGGCCGTTGAGGCGAGACGACGAAGGTCTGCCTGAAGATCCCGCGCCGAGGCCAGCAGACCAACCTGGACCTGGGAAATCGTCACCGGACCATCGGGTCGTGTTGTGGTGATGGGAAGGCCGTTGGCACCCCCCATCATCGGGCCGCCACCGGAGCCCCGCACCGCATTGACCAGCAGCCCAGCGACGGCCATGAGGATGAGGAAACCAAACAGGCCTCCGCCTCCGAAGCCAAACATCGGGATGAGGAAAGGGAATCCCATCCCCCCCCCTCGGTAACCACCTCCGTAACCACCGCCTCGATAACCGCCGCCATAACCACCCCCGCCGTAGCTGCGGGGGATGGAGGGGGCCGAGCGGAAGCTGCCGCCCCCGATGCGACCACCACTGGCGGCAAAGCTTGGTCTGGGAGCCGTGAACAGCAGACCTGCCACAAGCACGGGAACCACCAGCAGGGCAGCCAGACGCCGAACCCGCGACACAAACCGAGAATCCATCAACCTTTAGTCATTGACGAGAATCTAGGAACCACCCCCCACGATGGTGACCACTTCGAGGGCATCGGATTCCACCACAGCCTGCTCACTCCAGCGGTGGCGAGGAAGGATCGTGCCGTTGAACTCCACCACCACCAGGCGCGGTTCCAGCCCCAGAGTCTCCAACACCCTCTTCAGATCCAGGCCGGCCGGACAGCGGTGGCGTTCCCCGTTCAAGAGGATGGTGATCGATTCGGAGCCTGGGTCGATGCTGCGGTCTTCGGGGATCATTTCACCAGAGGGGTTCAATGGGCCTGCCCCAGCAATGCAAGAAGCCCGCCGGTGGCGGCCCCTGGGTCTGCCGCCGCTGTGATGGCACGCACAACGGCCACCCTGGAGGCACCTGCAGCTCGCACCCGGGGCAGAGTGGAGGCATCAATTCCGCCGATGGCGAAGAAAGGGAGCGGGCTTTCCCTGGCCGCCTGGCTCACATACTCCAGCCCCACGGGCTCTCGGCCGGGCTTGGTGGGAGTGGCACACACCGGTCCGACGCCCACGTAGTCACACCCCTCGCGGATCGCCTGACGTAACTGGGCGATGCTGTGGGTGCTGCGCCCGATCAAACGATCCGGACCGATCAGACGGCGGGCGGCGGCGGTTGGCAGGTCTCCCTGGCCCAGGTGGACACCATCGGCCTGGACCGCGAGGGCGATGTCAACGCGATCGTTGACGATGAACAGGGCCCCATGGCGATGGCAGAGATGTCGCAGGGCCTCAGCCTGGCGCAGCCTGAGAAGGTCATCCAGCTCAGGGGACGAGGGCTGGGCAGGGTCGGCGCTGGAACCCGGCTTGGCCCGGTATTGAACCAGCCGCACCCCAGCCTCCAAGGCCGCTGCCACGACGGGCTCGAGATTCTCCATCGGGCTCGTGATCAGGTACAGGTGACAACCCTGAAGCAGCCTGCGGCGTTGATCGCCGTTCCGGGAGGCATGCAGCAGGTCCAGCTCGATGTCGTAGAGCTCATAGCGGAGGGTGGCGGCTTCGGAAGCGAGGGCGGTGTCGATCAGGCGACCGAACTCTTCAAGCACCCGAAGCGCCTCCTGCACCCGGGCCGCATTGGCGGCCATCACCGCGTCGGCCCCCCGACGCTGACCCTGGGCGGGATGGGCCAGACCGGCTGAGCAATCGGTGGCAGTGTGGCGGGCCTGCTTGTAGCTGGGATGGTGAAGCAGGCCCAAACGCTGGCGAAGATCCTTGATCCGAACCACCAGGTCAGCACGATCAAGGCCGAAGCGAGCCCAGTCCTCCAGAACGCGAAGGCCTTCCCGGCCTCGATCGAGATTGGCGTCGATCAGGCGGTGAATGGCCTCAAGCTCCCGACTGGGAGGAAGAAGATCCACAGCCGAATCGGCGGCTGGGCTTACGGAAGGGGCTGTGGTGGAATCCATGGCATCAATCCTGAAGGGAAACCGGTTGAACAAGCAAGCCGGGGCCTCTGATTTCCAGGGATCTGAGCGAATGTCCTGCCGGTGCTGCCTTGGAGAGCTGGTTGGAGATGACAACACCCTGATCAAGGCTGTTCATTGGCTTCGATTCTGATTGCTGAGCCGCTCCAGAGAACTGAGAAGTTCCGCAGGCAAGGCGAGCTCAAGGCGTTCATTCTTGAGGTGCAGGTCACGCTGGGGGAATGGAATAGTGATTTTCCGGTTACGTAGTATGGCCTCGATTCTGAAATTCAGATCGCTGTTGATTTCATACTGCCGCATGGGCTGATCAATCCAGACCAGCAGACTGAAGTTCAGGGAGCTGTCGCCAAAGCCCGTGAAAAAGACTCGGGGGGCAGGTTCGGCAAGAATACCGGTGTAATCTTTGCAGGCATCGATCAGGGCCGACCTCACAGCCTTGCAATCCGACTCATAGGCCACACCGACAGGAATCTGGAGCCGTGAAACTGGACTTCCATGGCTCCAGTTGATCACCCTGGATTCCAGAAATTCAGAGTTGGGCACAATGATGCTGACCCTGTCGAGAGTCACAACCTCGGTACTGCGCAGGTTGAGCCGGCGGACGGTTCCCTGCAGATCACCCACTTCAACGAAGTCTCCCACCTGGATCGGTCGCTCAAAAATAATAATCATCCCACTGATGAAATTCTTGGTAATTCCCTGCAATCCAAGCCCCACACCCACGCCGAGAACACTTGCGAAGAGGGTGAGGGAACTCAGATCGAGGCCCCAGAGCTGTAGCAGCACCAAGGATCCAAGAAACAGCAGTACAAATTGCACGATGAAAGCTATGGCTTCCTGCCCACCGGCATTGAATCCAGTGAACTGGAGTACCCTGCTGCGCAGAACACCCTGGATCACTCCGACGGACTTCACCAGCAGAATGAAGAGCGTCAGCAGAATGATTGCATCGAGTACGGAGTAGCTCCGGTCCCCCAAGGGCAGGACGGGAGAGGCCAGGGTTTCTCCCGCCGCCCGCATCAATCGGTGGGTTGCGATGCGGGAAGCCGGAAAAAATCCAGCCGCGACAATCACCACCGCACCCCAGATGGTCACCTGAACGATCTTTACCACCGCCCCAACAAGGAATCGGTGCCCCTCGGATCGAGGTTCGGAGGATGAATTCCTCCTGGATGTGAGGAGAATACGTCTGCCCAGGGAGCCAACCACTCGCTGCAGAAAGTAAGCCGCCATCAGACAGACAAGGGCTACCAGCAGCATCTGGCGCACATAGTCGGGCTGACGCTGCTTTCGGCCCCGATCGATGGCGGCCTGGATCTCCTTTCTCCAGATCTCAGCCTGTTCCTGCTTATCCAGGCCCTCAGGGGTATCACGCCCGGTCACGGTCAAGAGGGGCTTGCCGTTGATGGCGATCACAGGCAGGTTGTTATCTTCCTGCACCGAAATCTTCACCGGATAGGAGGCCTGAACCACCTGGGAGAGCAACCGGTTGGGGCGATCCACCCGTTGGGCGGCGCTGTACTCGTTGGAAGACCAGACCCTGAACAGTTGGTTGCCATCCAGTTCGATCGAGGCGGAGGTCAACTCCTGAGCGGATGCGTGGGGCATCGGCAACCAGGCCACCAGGAACAGCCCCAGCAGCAGCAAGGCAGGCACGGCACGGAAGCGGGTGGGCCATCGTCCCCGCCGGTATCTCCCTCCATGGGCGCTCGCCTGGAGGCGCTGGCTATGGAGGGAGGGGACCATCGTGGGGAGGGGGTGCCGGTCGAGAGCCCTCGGGTTGAGGGGGTCTGGTGAATCCGAGCGGGGTGGGATCGGCTTCAGGGTTGGGGGTTCGTGCCGGGGAAGCCACTCCAACGCTTGAGCTGCTCCACGGTCTGCACCCCTTCGATCCTCTGCTCACCCATCACCCAGGTGGGGAAAGCCTTGACTCCCACAGCCTTGCACCGCTCCCTTCCAGCGGCAGACTTATCGCATTCCACGTAGGGGAGGCGATTTCCGGCTTCCTTGCCAAAGACGTTCTTCTGCTTGAAACAGGCTGGACACCACCAGGCCCCGTAGAAGACCACTCCCTTGCTGCGCAGGTGCTCAGTGAGGGCCAATTGTTCCGGGGTAGACGGGTTCATCGCTTCCCCCAGGCTTGGGGTACTCGATCCTGCCGTCGCGGCCAGAGAGGCTGCCCGTCCTGTACGCCCGATGCCACCGGTCAGCACCAGAGCCAGAGCCGCCGCGCTGATCCCGATCCACTGGCAGGAGTGCCGAGCAAGGGCACGGGAAGGGAAACCGGACATGGAGATGGTGGTGGCACTGCGACGCGCGATCCGGCGGGGGACGCCCGATCACTCGCAATTTAGGCAGGTTGGCCAGGGGCCAGGTCTGCGGATGGACTCTCGTTCGGCCTTCCGCCCCATCCTGGAGCCCGGAAACAGGGCGGAAGCTGAAACAATGACGCAAAAGTAGGTCTGCTGCCCCATCCCCGATGAGTGTGAATGGATACCGCGATTACTTCAAAGTGCTGGGAGTCGATCGAGGTGCCGATGCAGACACGATCAAGCGCTCGTTTCGCAAGCTGGCACGCCAGCACCACCCGGATGTGAATCCGGGCGATGCCTCGGCAGAAGCCCGATTCAAGGAGATCAGCGAAGCCTATGAGGTGCTTTCCGACCCGGATAAACGCCGTCGCTACGAGCAGTTCGGCCAGTACTGGAATCAGATGGGTTCCCCTGGCGGCACCGGAAGCGGTCCGGGCGGTTTTGATGTGGATTTCGGTCGCTACGGCAATTTCGACGAATTCATCAGTGACCTGCTGGGCCGTTTCGGCGGCGCCGGCGGCGCTTACTCCACCAGCCCCGGAGGATTCGGCTTTGGCTCCGGTTTCCCCGGCGGTTTCGGGGGAGGCGTCCCCGGGGGCGCTGGCCAGGCGGCCCTGGATGCGGAGGCCACCATCACCATCGGCATGGCTGACGCCTATCGCGGCTGCGAGCGCACCCTGGCTGTCAACGAGGAACGGGTTCAGGTGCGCATTCCCGCCGGCGTCAAGAACGGCAGCAGACTGCGACTGAAGGGAAAGGGAAATCAGCAGCCCGGCACCGGACGCAGGGGGGATCTGTACCTGAACATCCAGTTGCAGTCCCACCCCATCTGGCGCCTGGATGGGGAACAGCTGCGGGCGGAACTCCCCCTCAGCCTCGATGAACTTGCCCTGGGCGGCGAGATCATCGTTGCCACTCCTGACGGAGAGGCCACCGTGCAGGTACCCCCCGGCATGACGCTGGGCCGGAGTCTTCGGCTCAAGGGCAAGGGCTGGCCCCTGCGGAATGGTCGAGGCGATCTGCTGCTTACCCCAACCCTCAAACTCCCCGACAGGCTCAGCGATCGGGAACGGGAACTGCTGGAGCAGCTGCGCCAGGCCCGTAGCGTCGATCCCCGCCAGGACTGGATCCAGGCTGCCCAGCTCTGAAGCCGCGCGGGCCTCTGCCTGCCAGTGGATAGGATCCAATCAGCCCAACATCCCCCATGGAGCTCACCTATCGCCCTCGTCGGCTGCGTCGTACGCCGGCCCTGCGATCCATGGTGCGTGAACATCAGCTACTCCCCACCGACTTCATTTATCCCCTGTTCGTGCACGAGGGGGTCAGCAATGAACCGATCGGCGCCATGCCCGGTGCCTGGCGATGGAGCCTGGAGGGACTGGTGGCCGAGGTGGGCAGAGCCTGGGATCTGGGCATTCGCTGTGTGGTGCTGTTCCCCAAGGTGGCGGATGGTCTGAAAACCGAGGACGGGGCCGAATGTTTCAACGAGGGCGGCCTGATTCCCCGCGCCATCCGCACGCTCAAGCAGGCCCATCCGGGCATGGCGATCATGACGGACGTGGCTCTGGATCCCTATTCCAGTGATGGCCACGACGGCATCGTCAGCCCCGAGGGCGTGGTGCTCAACGATGAAACCGTGGCGATCCTCTGCCGCCAGGCCCTGGCCCAGGCCCGCGCCGGCGCCGACCTGATCGGTCCCAGCGACATGATGGATGGCCGGGTGGGAGCCATTCGCGAAGCTCTCGATGAGGAGGGGTTTGAACAGGTGGGGATCATCAGCTACACCGCCAAGTACGCCTCCGCGTACTACGGCCCGTTCCGTGAGGCGCTCGATTCCCAGCCACGGACAGGAGCGGGAAAACCGATCCCTGAAGACAAAAGCACTTATCAGATGGATCCCGGTAATGGGCGAGAAGCCCTCACCGAAGCCCTGCTCGACGAGCAGGAGGGGGCCGACATCCTGATGGTGAAACCCGGCCTGGCCTATCTCGACGTCATCCATCGGCTGAGGGGAGAGACCGAATGCCCGATTGCCGCTTACAACGTCAGCGGCGAGTACGCCATGGTGAAGGCCGCGGCCGAACGGGGCTGGATTGATGAACGTTCCCTGGTGCTGGAAACCATGCTCTGCTTCAAGCGGGCCGGGGCCGATCTGATCCTCAGCTATCACGCCTGTGATGCCGCCGCCTGGCTGCGGCAGGGCTGAAACCTTCCGCCTGGATGGGGGCTCGATCGGGATGCCTTCTCGCTTGAATGGGCTGGTACACCTTGCAACGACACGTCAGTGACGCGCCTGGGACATGTGGCCGTGCGGGTGGAGGACATGGCCCGCGCCAAGAGGTTCTACGAGTCCCTGGGCCTGAGGCTCACCTGGGACGCCGATGACTGGGCCTATCTGCAGTCGCCCGTCACCGGAGACGGAATCGCCCTGCTGAGCCCCTCCTACACCGCGGCTGGGGCTCACTTCGCTTTCCACACCAACGACCGCAGCGAAGTGGATGGGATCCACGATCGCCTCCAGGCCCAGGGCCATGCGGTGGGTCCGGTTCATGATCACCGCGACGGCACCGCTTCGTTTTACCTGCAGGATCCAGAGGGCAACTGGCTGGAGATGCTCTATGAACCGGCCGAAGGAATTCCCTCCAACGTGGGTGCGACGGTGATCCCCGCCACCCCCGGCCCGACCGATTGAACGCACCAGGATCCATTACCGGGGAAACTCTCGACCTGCTGGAGTGGCCCCGTCTGGCCAGCCACCTGGCCCATTTCGCCAGTACGGAGGCGGGCCGCAGTCACTGCCGCGAGCTGCCCTTGCCCGAGGGGGTGGCCGAAAGCCGCCGCCTGCTTGAAGAGACAACGGAATTGCTCGCTCTGGACGGCCTCACGGAAGGGGGCCTCAGTTTCCACGGCGCCGCTGACATCAGCGACACCGTGGCCCATTGCGCCAAGGGGGGGTGCGCCGGTGGTGAGGCCTTGCTGGAGCTGGCCACCAGCCTGGGGGCGGCCCGGCGCCTGCGCCGGGAGATCGAGGATCCCGAGCTGCGACCGGTCTGCAGCTCCCTGGTGGCGGAGCTGCGCACCCTGCCGGAGTTGGAGAAGCGGCTCCATTTCTGCCTGGAGGAGGGGGGCCGGGTGGCCGATCGGGCCAGCCCGGCACTGGAGCGGTTGCGGCAGCAGTTGCGGGCCGCAAAGGAAGCCCGGCGCGAGCGGCTCCAGGAGTCGCTGCGGCGTTACGCGTCCCTGTTGCGGGACACGGTGATCACCGAGCGCAACGGGCGGCCGGTGCTGGCGGTGAAGGCGGGGGCGGCGGGCCAGGTGCCGGGGTTGGTGCATGACAGCTCCGCCTCGGGCCAGACGGTGCTGGTGGAGCCCCAGGCCGTGATTCCGCTGGGAAACCGCATCCGGGAACTGGAGGGCCAGGAGCGGGAACTGGAACGGGAGGTGCTGCTGGAGTTGAGCGGCCTGGTGGGGGAGGAAGCCATCCCCCTGGTCCATCTCCAGGCGGTGATGGTGGCCCTCGATGCCGCCCTGGCCCGCGCCCGCTACGGCCAGTGGCTGGGGGCGGTGCGGCCCGCTCTGGAGGCCGACCCGCTGGCCCCCTTTCAGCTGCTGAATCTCCGCCACCCCCTGCTGCTCTGGCAGGAACGGCGGGAGGGGGGGGCTGCGGTGGTGCCGGTGAGCGTCTCGGTGAGTGCGGATCTGCGGGTGGTGGCGATCACCGGCCCCAACACCGGCGGCAAGACCGTGACCCTCAAGAGTGTGGGGCTGGCGGCCCTGATGGCCCGGGCCGGCTTGTTTCTCCCCTGCTCGGGCACCCCCCGACTGCCCTGGTGCGGCCAGGTGCTGGCCGACATCGGCGATGAGCAATCGCTGCAGCAGAGCCTCTCCACCTTCAGCGGCCACATCCGCCGCATCGGCCGCATCCTGGCGGCCCTGGGCCCATCGGAAGGACCAGCGGCCGGGCCAGCTGACCTGGTGCTGCTCGACGAAGTGGGTGCCGGCACCGATCCCACCGAGGGGGCGGCGTTGGCCACGGCCCTGTTGCGCCACTTGGCCGAGCGGGCACGGCTCACGATCGCCACCACCCACTACGGCGAGTTGAAGGCGCTCAAGTACGCCGATTCACGCTTCGAAAACGCCTCGATGGCTTTCGATCTGGAGACCCTTTCGCCCACCTACCGGCTGGAATGGGGCATCCCCGGGCGGAGCAACGCCCTGGCGATCGCCACCCGGCTGGGGCTGGATCCGGCGGTGGTGGCCGCCGCCCAGCGCCATCTGCAGCCCGGCGGGGAGGGCAATGTGGACCTGGTGATCGAAGGGCTGGAACGGCAGCGTCGGCGGCAGCAGGAGGCGGCCGAGGCCGCGGCGGCCCTGCTGGCCCGCACCGAGCTGCTGCACGAGGAACTGCTGCGGCGCTGGGAACAGCAGCAGGAACAGTCGGCGGAGCTGCAGGAGCGGCGGCGGCAGCGGTTGGAGAAGTCGATCCGGGCAGGGCAGGGGGAGGTGCGGCGCCTGATCCGCCGCTTGCGCACCAGCTCCAGGGTCGGCCCCGACGGTGGGGGGCTGGCCACGGGCGCCGAGGGCAGAGTCGCCGGCGAAACGGCCCGCCAGGCGGGCATGCGGCTCAAGCAACTGGCCGAGCAGCACCAGCCCCAGCCGGAACGGCGAGAACACGGTGGCTGGCGACCCCGGGTGGGGGATCGGGTGCGGCTGCTTGCTCTTGGCAAGGCGGCTGAAGTGCTGGAGATCTCCGCCGACGGCAGCGAGCTCAGCGTGCGCTGCGGCGTGCTGCGGCTGAGCGTTGAGCTGGGGGGGATTGAAGGCCTGCAGGGGGAAAAACCCGAACCGGCCGCCCCGCTGGTGCAGGTGAAAGGCAGCCGGGGGCTCGGCCGGGGGGGACCGGAGGTGCGCACCGAGGGCAACACGGTTGATGTGCGGGGCCTGCGGGTGCATGAGGCGGAGGCGGCCGTGGAAGAGCTCCTGCGCAATGCCCATGGCCCCCTCTGGGTGATCCACGGCATCGGCAGCGGCAAACTGAAGCGGGGCCTGCGCCAATGGCTCGACACCGTTCCCTACGTGGAGCGGGTGAGCGACGCCGAGCAGGGCGACGGGGGAGCGGGCTGCAGTGTGGTGTGGGTGCGGTGAAGCCCCACCAGCAGCGGCCACCTCCTACGCCAATTTCTACGCCACGCTCAACTCCTCGATCAGCTCCTGGAGTTCCGGCGCTTCCACCTTGTAGACCTCATTACAGAAGTGGCAGGTGAGTTCTGCCTGACCGTCCTCGCTGAGCATGTCGCTGAGTTCGTCGCGGCCCAGCAGCTTGAGGGCACCCACACTGCGGCGGCGACTGCAGGGGCAGTGGAACTGCACCGGGGTGATGGCCTCCGCCACATCGATCGGCTGGGGGTCCAGGTCGGGGAAGATGTCCTCCAGCAAGGCCTGGGGATGGTCAGCATGGGCCATCAGGCGGCCGCTGAAGCCCTGGATCTCCCGACAGCGCTCCTCCAGCAGGGCCACCAGAGCCGGTTCGCGGGCCGCCTTGGGCAGCACCTGCACCAGCACGCCACCGGAGCAGCGCACGCCGTTGCTGTCGATCCGTTCGCCCACAAACACGGCCGAGGGGGTCTGCTCGGAGTGGAGCAGGTACGAGGCCACGTCCTCCCCCACGCCACCGCTGACCAGCTCCACCGTGCTGCTGAACGGCTCCCCCTGGCCCCGGTCCCGCACCACGTGCAGATAGCCGGTGCCGGTGGCCTGGCGGAAATCGAACTGGGCCTGCCCGTCAGCGTCGCTGACCAGGTCGAGTTCCAACGCTGGACAGCCCACATAGCCGCGTACCGTGCCGTCCCGGCCGGCATCCACCATCAGCCCCCGCAGCGGTCCGTCCGACTGGATGCGCAGGTTCACCCGCCCGTGGGCCACCTTCATGGAACTGGCCAGCAGCAGTCCGGCGGTCATCGCCCGTCCCAACAGGGCCGTGGTGAGGTAGGAGAGGCCATGGCGGCGCCTCGCGTAACGGCTCGTCACCGTGGTGGTCACAGCCACCATGCGGATGCCGCCGGCCGCGGCGGTGGCCCGCACCAACTGATCGCCCATCACCCCACCCCATCTGAGGCCATCGTAGGGAGAGCGGCTTCCCCCATCGGTCGCAACGGCCGCAGCACGCCCCGCTCCAGGCGCCACCCCCGCTCGATCACGCCGCTGAATAACTCCGGTTCGTGGGTGACCACCAGCATGGCCCGCTCCCGGCCCAGCACCGCCAGCAGTTGCAGCACCTCCTCCCGCACGGTCCAGTCCAGCCCGGCGGTGGGTTCATCCAGCAGCAGTACGCGGGGATCCCGCAGCAGCTGCACGGCCAGGGCCAGCCGGCGCTGCTGCCCCCCACTCAGCTGCTCCGGCACCTGCCGCAGCGACAACGACCCCAGCCCCACCTTGTGCAACACCTCCGCCGCCCGCTCCGCCGGCAGCCGCCGCTGGCCCAGCTTCAGCTCCTGGCCCACCGTCAGCCCCAGAAAGTGGCGTTCGGGGAACTGGAACACCAGCCCACACAGCCAACGCCGCTGGCGGCTGGTCAACACCTCGTCGTCCCAGAGGATGCGGCCCCTGTCCTGGGTCGCCAGGCCACAGATCACCTCCAGCAGGGTGGTCTTGCCACTGCCGCTGCGGCCCGCCACCAGGGCCGGTGTGCCGACGCGAAGCTTCAGGTTGATGTCAGCGAGCACGGGCTCGGGGGCGGTGGCGGGGTGGTACCGCAGCGACTGGAGTTCGAGCATGCCCCCAGCATGAAGCCCCCCCTGGGGGCCCCCGTGGTTGCATGAGGGTCCCCACCCTTGACCAGACCGCCATGGAGGTCCGCTTCCGCGAAATCGACCCCTTCAACTGCTGGATCTGGCTGCGCTTCGCCCATCCCCCCGGCCAGGGGGAGCGCAGCTATGTGGAAACCGCCTTCGACTGCTGGTTCTACCTCGGCAAGCTGGGGGGCTTCAACGCCGAGAACCTCCAGGCCCACGAGGCCGGCGCCGATCTCAACTTTCTGGCCTGGGACGGGGAGGATGCGGATCGCGCCCTGCCGGCCCTGATGCACAACATGGGCCCGATGGAATACCAGGAGGAATGGGCCCGCTGCTGGCTCGACCTGGGCACCAGCGACGCCATGGCCCTCGATGTGCTGATCAACACCCTCGGCCAGCTCAACCGCGACCTGGTGGAGATCGAGGAGCTGGTGATCGGTGGCCTGAACGAAGACTGGCCGATCGAGGAGGAGCCGGAGAGCCCCTTCGCCCCGTCGGGCACCTGATCGCGGCAGCCCCCATGCCCCGGGAATTGCGCCGGCTGCTGATCGACCCCGCCCGGCTGGTGAAGGTGGGCGAAGAGGCGGGGGAGCGGGCTCCAGCCCTGGCGTTCACGCCTCCGGAAGCCCACTACGTGGGCAGGGTGCTGCGCCTGCGCCCCGGCGATCGCCTGGCGGTGATCGATGGCCGCGGCCAGCTCTGGAGCGGCGTGCTGCTGCCGGAGGATCAGCTCGAATTGGAGCAACCTGTTCAGCACCCCTTGCAGCAGGCACCCCCCCCTGCCCTGGCCCTGGAGCTGGCCATGGCGGTACCGAAGCGAGAGGCGGATCTGGTCTGGCGCATGGCCACGGAGCTGGGGGCCGACCGGCTGCAGCCCCTGCTGGCCCAGCGATCCGTGGTGCGGGGTGGGCTGCCGCTGCAGCGCTGGCAGGCGATCGTGCGGGAGGCCACCGAACAATGCGAACGTCTTTGGCAGCCCCGTCTTCAGCCCTGCGCCCTGGCTCTGGAGTGGCTGAGCCGGCCACCTGCTGGATGGGGCCTGATCGCCACAACCCGCCGACAGGGTCTGCCCGAGTTGGGACAGGTATTGGCCCCGCTGGATCTCGCCGAACCAACGGCGGCCACAGCGGTCAGCCTGGCGATCGGCCCGGAGGGGGGCTGGACAGAAGAGGAAGAGGGCGCAGCCACCGCCGCCGGCTGGCAAGCGGTGAGCCTGGGGGAGCCGATCCTGCGCAGCTCCACCGCCGCCGTGGCGGGCCTGGCCCGGTTGTGCGGCTGGCGCTCCCTCAGCTGCCGGTCATTCCCTTGGCCATGTCCTTGAAGCGGCCCAGGTTGGCGCCCGCATAGCGCCGCCTGGGTGGGTTGGTGCCGCCAGGGGTGAGGCAGGTGGGAGCGAAGGTGGCCAGGCTGGGGGCGGGCCTGTTGGCCTGGGCGGCGGCAAGCTCGACGGCGATCGCCTCGGCGGTGGTGAGGGTCGGAGCTGCGGGGGGAATCTCGCTGATCGCGGGTTCGACAGCGGACCCGGGGTCGGTGGCAGGAGCCGGTGAGCTGATGGCTGCGGTGGAGTCGCCCTGCTTGCCCTTGGCGGATTTGGCAGCCCCCTTCTCCTTCACAACGTCCGGCTGGGGAGGGGCCACAACCGAAGGCTTGGCCTGCTTCGGTTCCTTGTCACCGCTGAGGTCGAGAAAAAATCTGGGCTTGAAGATCATGGCGTCGTACGGCGATCAGGTGCAGCGATTATCCGCCCGGGAGGTCTCCAGTCGCCGGGGGGCTTCGATCTGTGCAACACAATCGTCACCCCCGCCAGCTGCCTGCCATGCTCCAGCCCCCGGCCCAGGATCCCGGCCATTGGGCGGCGGCCCTGGCCATCAACGCCGTGCTGATCGCCCTGGCCCAGCGCGTTCCGGTGCTGACCACCGCAGGCTGGATCCATGCGGGCATCCTGGGCACGGTGCTGTGGGGCTGCCTCGGCCCGGCGGGTTGGCTGACGGTGGTGGCCTATCTGGGGCTGGGTTCGGTAGTCACCAAGCTGGGGTTCCGCCGCAAGCAGGCCAGCGGGCTGGCGGAGGGGCGTGGGGGCCGGCGCGGCCCGGAGAACGTCTGGGGGTCGGCCCTGACGGGAGCCGTCCTGGCCCTGCTCACTCCCCTGGTGCCATCGCCCTGGCGCCCAGTGCTGCTGCTGGGTTTCGCCGCCAGCTTCGCCGCCAAGCTGGCCGACACCTGCGGCAGCGAGATCGGCAAACGCTGGGGGCGCCACACCGTGCTGATCACCAGCCTGCGGCCAGTGCCCGCCGGCACCGAGGGGGCGATCAGCCTGGAGGGCACCGCCGCCAGCCTGGCCGGGAGCGCCCTGATGGCGGCGGTGATGCTGGCGGCTGGAGTGATCAGCGGCTGGGGAGGGTGGCTGCTGGTGACCACGGTGGGCCTGGCCGCCACCCTGCTGGAGAGCCTGATCGGCGCCACCCTCCAGCACCGCTGGCCCTGGCTCAGCAACGAGCTGGTGAACGGCATTCAGACCCTGCTGGCGGCCCTGCTGGCCATGGCCATCGCCATCTCTGTTCCGGATGGTGGCTTCGCCCCTGGGGCATGAGACCCAGGCGAAGGCTGGGCTGAGCGCCAGGCCTCGGCCTCCCGGCTGAGCTGGGCCAGGGTGGCGGTGCAGCGCCGCTGGGCCTGACGGGGAGCCATGCCCAACCGGTGGCCCAGCTCCACCCAGGTGCAACCCACCATCAGCCGGCCCTCGATGAGTTCCCGCAGCACCGGATCGAGGCTCCGCAGCCGTTGCCGAAGCCAGCGCAGCTCAGGGTCAGCAGGATCCTCCGGCTCGGTCCGTCCTTCCTGTTCGCCCCCCTCAACGGATTTGGGATCGGCCAACTGATCCAGCAGGCTGCAGGGTTCCAGCCCATCCTCCCGGCCCTGGCCAAGGGGGGCATCGAGGCTGTGGAGGTGGGCGACAGCCCGCAGCTCTCGGGTCTCTCGCAGGTGATCCTGGCCACAGTCCAGGGCCGTGGCCAATCCCTGATCTCCCAGGGGCCCAAGCCCCTCCCGGCGGCGACGCTCCTGCAGATGGGACACCCGCTGACGCAATTCCCACAGCTGGCGGGGTATGCGCAGCAGGTTCTGGCGATCCCTCACTTCGTGCTGGATGGCTCCTCGAATGAAGGGCACCGCGAAGCTGCTCAGATTGGTGGAGCGGCGTGGATCGAAGGCCTCCACCGCACGGAGCAGGCCGATGCTCCCCACCTGGGCCAGGTCATCAAAAGGAAGTTCGCAGCTCTTGCTCAAGCTGCCCGCCAGGGCGAACACCAGGGGCAGGTTGTCGGCCACCAGGGCATTGCGCAGCTGGAGCCGGACTTGGGGATCGGCACTGGCCGCGTAGGCGGCGAGGCGACGCCGGTTTCTCTCCTGCCGATCAGGGGCAGGTCGGCAGGAACGGCTCGGGCCGACCCTGCCCCGGTGCTGAGGCGGCCGATTCATGGCCCGCAGCTTCGTTTTCGCGGTTCGCAGCTCAACGAGCCTGGCGCCAGTTTTCTCAAGGCAGAGGCTGGGCTTACTGGGCATGGCGCAATCCTCCCGACAATGGAATTTGGTGGTGGTTCCACGGTGACCATTCACCCCGGCGCGGAGATCACCCAAGCCAGGGAACCGCAATCACCCGATCGAGTGATGTTGAATCCCCAGCGGATCCCTGATTGGCCTGTTCAGCGGCTGGCGCGTTGCTTGACTGGATCGCCTGAATTGCATGGCTAGATGCCCCGTGTGGCGATGGCCAAAGGCTCCAACTCCGCCCAACGCAGCAGGGTGGGCCAGCGCTTCAGCCGCTCGTAGATCTGCCAGTGCCCCTCACTGTTGAGGTGGAGGCCGTCGCTTGCCAACCAGCGGGGCCAGCGGGAATCCTGCAGCAACCCTTCCAGCAGGGGCAGGAACGGCACATCCGCCTCCAGGCAGGCCTCCTCCAGCAAAGCCTCATAGCGGCGCACCGTGTCGTTGCCATACCAGAGCACACCGGCGAAGGGCATCGCTTCCTCCAGCACCGGGGTGAGACCCAGCACCATCACCGGGGCAATCGCCCGGGCCTGGGGCAGCAGTTGCTGCAGCCCGAACAGGAAGGCCTCCGGCGCGAGCTGATGGCGGCCGTCCGGCCGCCCCACCCGGGCCGTGTCGTTCAACCCCACCGACAGCAGGATCCCCTGGGGCGTCTGACGCCGCAATTCCCCGCGGCGGGCCACCTCCTCCGGCAGCCTGGCCGTCACCCGCTCGAGCCCATCCCCTCGCACCCCCAGGTTGTAGATCACCGGCCCATCGGGCAGTTCCATCCAGTGGCGCCGTAGTTGCTCACACCAACCGCCCTGGTCCGGATCCCCCCAGCCGAACACACCGCTATCACCGATCACCACCAGTTTCTTGGGGACGGGCAGGGGCATGGCGGGGCCGGGAAACGGAACGACTGACCACTCAGACAGCAGCAGGGTATGGCCTGACCCCCTGGAGCGGATCCGATCAGGTCTCAGAGGGGGTGGGTCTGGCAGCGGGTCCTGCGGCCCTCACGGCCGGGAAAGACCTTTGACGAACACGTAGAAGGGCGGCACGACGCCCAGGGACAGCACGGTGGCGACCAGCAGCCCACCGAAGATCACCGAACCCAGGGCCTGCTGGCTGTGGGCACCGGCGCCGTTGGCCACCACGAGGGGAAAGAAACCGGCCAGGGCGGCGATGGCCGTCATCAGGATCGGGCGAAGCCGCGATTCGGCCGCCGCGATTGCCGCCTGAGCCGGGGTGGAACCTCCCTTGCGATGCTGTTCCGCCATCTCCACAATCAGAATGGCGTTCTTTGCCGCCAGACCGATCAGGGTCACCAGACCCACCTGGGCATAGATGTTGAGATCGATGGATCGGGCCGCCAGGAACGCCAGGGCGCCGAGCATGGCCAGGGGCACCGTCATCAGGATGATCACAGGGGTAAGAAAACTTTCGTATTGGGCGGAAAGCACAAGAAACACCACCAACATGCCGAAGCCGAACACCAGAATGCTGGAGGAACCGGCGGAGAGCTGCAGGGCTGAAAGACCGGTGAAGGCATAGGCGATGTTGTTGTAATCCTGGTCCTTGAAGATCTGCTGAATCTTGTCGAGAGCCTGACCGGAACTCTTGCCGATGGCTTGGACGCCCTGAATCACGATTGTGCGATAAAGATTATAGTGGTTGATCACCGGCGGGGCACTGGTGAGTTCCACCTGGGTGAACTGGGAGACGGGCACCAGATCACCACCGCCATTGCGCACGTAGTAACCCTCCACGTCCTCGAGGCTGCTGCGATTGTTCGCATCAGCCTGCACATAGATGTTCCGCACCTGGCCCGCTTCATAGGTGAGATTGGCGAAGTTGCTGCCCGCCAGCACGGAGATGGTTTGCATCGCCTCGGCGAAATTCACATCCAGGGCGCCCATCAGATCCCGATCCACTTTCAGTTCGAAGGCCGGGGCACTGGGAATGAACTGGGTATAAAGGGAGCCAAAGGTGCCCGACCCCTCCCCCGCCGCAATCATCTGCCTGGCCAGGGAGTCGAGCTCACTGAAGCTGTAGGCTCCTCCACTCAGATCATTGAATTGAAAGGCAAAGCCGCCCTGGGAGGAAAAGCCAGGGATGGCAGGCGGTTGAGCCGCAATGGCCAGGCCACTGCTGATCTCGGCCAGTTTGGCGTTGAGCCGCTTGACGATCGCCGGGGCACGCTGGTCCGCTGAGCCCCGCTCTTCCAGGGGCTTGAAGCCATAGAAGAAGGCACCCTGGTCGGGGCTGCCACCATTGAAGCCGTAACCGCTCACCACGGCGGCCCCCTGGATGTCCGGCTCCTGATTGAGCACTTCGGCGATCCGGGCGGCGGTCTTCTGGGTTTCGCTCAGGGAGGCACCGTTCTGGAGCTGGAAGATGCCCAGGCCGTAGCCCTGATCCTCGTCGGGAATGAAGGCCTGGGGCAGGCTGGTGAAGGCCACGCCGGTGAGGGCGATGCCACCCACCAGGGCCAGCATCACCCAGCGGCGCCGATCGATCAGCACCGTCACCAGCCGGGCGTAGCCGTGCTGCAGTCGATCGAACAGGGCGTTGAAGCGGCGGAAGATCCGCTCCAGATTGGCGGCCCCCAGCACCCCCAGCCCCACCCCGAGGATGTAGGTCCACCCCCCCACGCCGTTGAAACGGCCGAAGGCCAGGCCCACCACCACGCCGGCCAGGATCCAGGGCCAGCCCCGGGGCGGGTCGGGCTTGCGACTGCGGAGGATCAACCCAGAGAGCATGGGCGAGAAGGTGAGGGCATTGAAGGCGGAGATGCCGACGGCGAAGGCGATGGTGAGGGCGAACTGGCGGTAGATGATGCCGATGCTGCCCGGATAGAACGCCACGGGCACGAACACCGCCATCAGCACCAGGGCGGTGGAGATCAGGGCACCGATCAGCTCCCCCATGCAGGCCATGGCCGCCTCCCGAGGCTTCATGCCCTGCTCCAGGTTCACCGACACGGCTTCGATCACGACGATCGCGTCATCCACCACCAGACCGGTGGCCAGCACCATGCCCAGCAGGGTGAGCTGGTTGATCGAAAAGCCGAACACATGGATGAAGGCAAAGGTGCCCACCAGGGAGATCGGAATCGCCAGACTCGGCACCACGGTGGCGCGCCAGTCCTGCAGAAACAGGAACAGGATCAGCAACACCAGCACGATCGCCAGCCCAAGGGCATCCACCACCCCATCCACGGCGGATTCGATGAACTGGCCGATGTTGTAGATCAGCTCCACCTTCACCCCCGGGGGCACCAGCTCGGTGAACTTCTCCATCACCGCCACCACCCCCTCAGACACATCCAGGGCATTGCTGCCCGGGGTCTGAAACACCGCAACGGTGATGGAAGGCTGATTCTCTTTATCTACGCCAGTCTGGCTGTAGGTATTGAATCCGTAGCTGGCCCGACCCACGTCCCGCAACCGCAGCAGGTTGCCCTCCGTCGTGCGGGAGAGAATCAGAGCGTCAAGCTGCTCAACCGAAGTGAGATTGCCATTGTTCTCCACCCGCAGTGGGTAGGTGAACGCCTGATCTCCGCCGGCCGGCGGCCCGCCGATCAGGCCTCCCACCGCCACGGAGTTCTGGCTCTGGATCGCCTGCACCACCTCATTGGCGGTGAGGTTGTTGGCCGTAAGCTGATCCGGATCGAGAAACAGCCAGAAGGCGGGATTGCTGCCGCCCAGCAATCCGACGCTGGCTACTCCGGAAACCCGGCTGAGCTCGTAGTAGAGATTGGCATAAATCAACCCATTCAGATAGGGGGCATCAAACTGGCCGTCCGTGGACCCCACCTGGTAGGCCATCAGGATGGAAGGCGTTGATTGCTTCACCGAAACCCCTGTGAGTTGCACCTGCTGGGGCAACTGGGGCATGGCCAGGGTGACCCTGTTCTGCACATTCACCTGATCGATATCGATATCCGTTCCCTGGCTGAAATACACATTGATCGTGCTGTTGCCGGTGAGGGTGGTGTTGGAAGCGATATAGGAAATACCAGGAGAGCCATCGATCTGTTGCTCGATCGGGTTGGTGACGGCCACCTCGGTGACTTCCGCATTGGCACCGCCGTAATTCGCCACCACCTGAATCAGGGGAGGGGCGATATTGGGAAGATTCTCGATCGGCAACACGGGGATGCTGATCACCCCCATCAGCACGATCAGAATGCTGCATACCGCCGTAAGAACGGGTCGCTTGATGAAATTGTCGGAGAAGGACATCCCGCTGCCTCAGGGGGTTTCCTTCCCAGTCGCGGGGGCTTCTCGCACCGGCATGCCAGAGCGCAGCAGGGCTGTATTACTCACCACCACCCTGTCACCCGATGACAGGCCAGACCGTATGGGATAAAAATTTCCCTGCAGTTTTCCCAGCTCCACCGGGGTCTGCAACACGGTGGGAGTGGTGCCGGGCAGGGCCAGGAGCTTGCGTTTCATCTCCTCGGGCACACGCGGCGATGCCTTGATCCTGGCGCTGATCGCAGAGAGGGGATAAACGCGATAAACGAAGGGCTGGGCTGCCTGCATCAGGACCGCCTGGACCGGCACAGCAAGTTGAGTCGTCTCCCGGGTGATGATCCGGTTCTTCACCTTCTGACCGGGTTTGAGCTTGCCGGTGAGGTTGGGAAATTCCGCTTTCACCAGCACCGTGTTGGGGGAGCTGCTGGCGGAGGCGGAACCGGCCCGGAAATAGGGGGAGATGAACACCACATTGCCTTCCCCCTGGAAGGGTGGGGTCGCCTGGGTGGTCAACAACACCCGCTGCCCCTGCTTGACCTGGTTGGCCACCGACGCAGGCACATCCATGTTGGTCCAGAGCAAGCTATTGCTCACGATTCCTGTGATGGCCTGTCCTGTCTTGACATAATCGCCGATTTTCACAGAACTGAGATCACCGATCTCTCCATCAAAAGGAGCACGCAGATAGGAGTAGCCGAGGGTGGCTCGCGCCGCTCGGGCCCTGTCACGGCTTTCGATCGCCTGGGTGATATAGAAGTCCTCGTCCTTCCTTGAAACGGCACCCTGATTGGCCAGGAAGGTATAACGTTCAGCGTTGAGCTTATCCTTGCGTGCTTCGGCGATACTGGCATCCAACTCTGCCGCCGGTTGGACATTATCCAACACCATCAATACCTGCCCCCGCCTGACCTTCTGGCCCTGGTTCACAAGAATCTTAACCACCTTGCCGTTGGTTTCAGGCTTGAGCACCACATCAGTCACCGACTCCAGCTCACTGATCACATCAATACCGGGAGTGAAGGAGGATTGGCCGATTTCCGCCACCTGCACCAGGGGGAAGGGTCTTTTCGCTTCATTTTTTGCCGCGCAGCCCGTGACCAGGAGGAGGACGACGAGCAAAGCCGCTGATCGCCGCCTGCATGGCCACAACGAATCAGAACAGCGGGGGCGCTTGGAGTGGATGGATACAGACAGGCCTGGCATCAGTCACCTAAGCAAGCCAGAATGCAACATTGCATCCAACATTGCATCCAACATTGTATCAACGTTGCATTTCACAGAACATTGCATTGAAAAGAATTGACCAAATACTTCTTCGATCTTCTCACGGGGCAAAACCGCAAAACGCGAACTCTGGAAATTGTATGCGATTGAAATGCAGCCTGAAAACCATCAGAGCAGATAGTCGCACGGCGGCTCGGGACGCACCATGAGCAATGGACAACAGCAGCAGATCTGATTAAAGTCACTCATCCAGCTTCGCTGGTTCGACCGACCGTCCAGGCCTAGACTCAAAACAACGTCCAGAGAGACGTCCAACGGGGATCCAGGCAGACAGGCAGTTCGTCGTTCAGATCCAACCACTGAATCAGAGCCTTCCACCAGCCGTCAGTTCCTTGATCCAGCAAACAGAACCAGACATGACCAACCATCCACTCGTGATTGCAGGGGCAGGTTTCGTAGGTCTGTTCACAGCCCTCCATCTTCGGCATCAAAACTATATCCATTCCATCGTTCTGATCGATCCCCAGGAACGCTTCAGCTTCAAGCCTCTGCTCTACGAAATCATCAGCGGTGAACTGGCCGAAGATTCCATCTGCCCCACCTACGAGAGTCTGCTCGCTGGCAGCGACATCACCTTTGTGCAGGACAGGGTGACGGCCATCGACCTGGCTGAGAGATCTGTTTCCACCCAGTCAGGAGGCACCTTTTCCTACAGCCAGCTCGTCCTTGGCGTCGGCAGTGTTCAGGGCTATCGGCAGACGGATGGCGCTGAGACGAATGCCTTCCCTTTTCGCTCCTGGGATGAGGCGAAGGCCCTGGAGGTTCACCTGCGAGATTGCCTGAAGCGCGCCAGTGTGGCTGGAGACCCCGCCGAGAAGCAGGCCCTGCTCAGCATGGCCATCGTGGGGGGCGGACCCTCGGGGGTGGAGATGGCCGCCACCCTGGCCGACCTGCTTCCCTCCTGGTATGAACAGCTGGGCGGCGACACCCGGGAGTTGCGGATCCTGCTGCTGAATCACGGCAGGGACATTCTCAGTGGTGACAGCAACGCCCACCTCCGTCATGCCGCTCTGCACGATCTGAGATCCCGTCGCATCCAGATCGAGCTGATGGCCCAGGTCTCGGTGACATCGGTGCGGAACGATCAACTCACCTACCGGCATGCCGACGGCACAGAACCGTTAACGCTCCCCACCCACACCACCATCTGGACAGCCGGGACCCAGCTGCACCCTCTGATTCACCAGCTGAAAGCCCAGATCCCCGCCGACCATCTCGATCCGCATGGGCAACCCCTGGTCAGTGAAACCCTGCAGCTGCTTGATTTCCCTGACGTGTTCGCTGCGGGAGACTGCGCTGTGGTGAAGGATCACTCCCAGCCAGCCCTCGCCCAGGTGGCCTATCAGCAGGGAACGGCCATCGCCCACAGCCTGCTCGCGATGGCCAGAGGTTCATCCCCCCAACCGGCCAAGGTGATGTTGCGCGGAACCCTGATGAAGATGGGGGTGGGGACGGGGCTGGCCGATCTGTTCGATCGCATGATCATCGACGGCAGCACCGGAGGCCTGATCCGCACAGGTACCTACCTGGAGCTATTGCCCACTCCGTTACGAAACTTCAAGGCAACGTTTCAATGGATTGACGAAGAAATCTTCAATCGCTACATTCATCAAATTCGTCGACACAAGACTTCCAGATCAATCAGTTTGCTGTCGGCGGCGGAACGACAAGACCGAAGGAAGATTTGGGCACTGGCGATCCTCGCACCGCTGGCGTTCCTGGCGGCTACCTGTGTTGCCCTTCGCACTCCACCGGCGGAACAGAAACTCTCTCCGGCCAGCAGAGTACCGGCGACAGCCACACCCACCGTTCAAAAGAATCGATAGAGACTCTCCATGACCTGGCCAGCGCTCAATAACGAAAACCTCCCCTACCCCGATACGATTCACCCCATTGTGGTGCATTTCGTGATCGCCATGGTGTTCTTTTCCTATGTCTGCGACATCGCAGGCTTTCTGAACCGCAACCATCGCCTGTTTGAAGTGAGCTGGTGGAACATGGTGGTGGCGTCGGTGGCTGTCTTCTTCGCCGTGATTTTCGGCCAGTTCGAGGCCGCCCTGGCCATGCCCTATCCCGCGGCGCAGGCCACCCTCGATTTTCACACCTTGAATGGCTGGTCGATCGCGGCCATTCTCGTGGCCATAACGGCCTGGAGGGGAACACTCCGGGTCCGGGACCCCCTGCGGATCCCGGTGGTCTATCTGGGATTCGCCACCGCTTTGATGTGTCTGATCTGTTTGCAGATCTACCTCGGAGACCTGCTCGACTGGGTCTATGGGCTGCATGGGGTCGCGGTGGTGGAAGCCACCAGGAAGGGGGTGCTGCCATGAATCCCCTATTGATTGAACAGCTGCATCAGATCGGCCTGGGGCTAGGAGTCAATGGTCTTCCCTACCGCTTTCCAATTCACCCGAATCTGGTTCATCTTTCACTTGGCCTGTTCATCATTGCCGTCATCTTCGATATCGCCGGTACCCTCTTCCCGCTGGAGAAAGCGATGCTGAAATTCTTCTGGATCCCTGCCAGCCGATCGAATTTCTTCGATGTTGCCTGGTACAACACAGTGGCGGCCTGTGTGATTTCCTTCTTCACAGTAGTGGCTGGGTTCTTTGAAATTCTTCTGGCTGAACCTCCGGTGGCCATGGTGAGTGATTGGGGGCTCGGGGCCGGCACAACCATGCTGCTGCATGGAGTGGGTGGGGTGCTGCTGTTGACCATGATGGTGGGGATGGCCATCTGGAGAGGCTATCAACGCTTCATCTGGAGGAAAGGCAAATCACGCCAGGTGGGATGGGGTTATCTCCTGGCCGGCATCTTTATTCTCGGCTACATGTTCGTGCACGGCACCCTGGGGGCCCAGTTGGGGGCAGAATTCGGTGTGCATGAGACAGCGGCCCACATTCTGCGGGACGGCGGTAATCCCAACATCGTGCTGATGCAATCATGAAGCCATTCAACATCCTTGTGCTGGTGGTATTCGTCACCGGCATCGTTCTCGCCAGCCACTGGCTCGGCCAGCAGTCCTATTCCTGGCTGGCACCGGCCGCGTCGCTCGAGGCGGAGGAAGTGGGGCATCTGTTCAGCTTTCTGATCAGTCTGGCCTCGATCGTGTTTCTCGGTGTGATCGGCATGATCATGTATTCCGTTCTTGTCTACAGGGCTGGGACTGACGATTTAGCGGATGGTCCTGCCATCCGCGGCAATACGAAGATAGAAATCACCTGGACGGTTATTCCCATCCTACTGGTGATCTGGATCGCAAGCTACAGCTTCACCATCTATCAGCGGATGAACATCCTGGGGCCATTACCCCTTACCCACCTGCATCTGCTTCCCGGGGAGGCGGCCCACGCCCAGGAACCCGAAGCGATCGAAGCGATCCCACTGCAACCCCAGGACGAACCGATCGAAGTGATCGCCAGGCAGTGGAACTGGACCTTTCGTTATCCCGATCAGAATGTGAGCAGCACCGAACTCCATCTACCGATCAACCAGCGGGCCCATTTGATGCTCACCTCCGAGGATGTGCTGCATGGCTTCTATGTACCGAACTTCCGCATCAAGCAGGACATTGTTCCCAACAGAACCATCGAGCTGAAATTCACCCCCAGCAAGACAGGTACCTATCGGCTGCATGACTCCCAGTTCAGTGGCACCTATTTCGCTCTGATGCAAGCCGATGTGATCGTGGAATCTGCCGAAGCCTATGCCAATTGGCTGGAACGGGCTGCCCGTCAACCAGCCGCTGCCACTGCTGATCCAGCCAGTATCGAACACACCCTGAGCCCCAACCCCTCGTTAAAGATGCGCAGCAACTGGCCCACCGTTCCTCCTGCCGAACCTCCATCGGTGAATCATCAGGGATGAACAGGGGTCGTTCCTCTGGATCGACAAACCCAGCTATCCCGTACGGCCACTCCAGATCCTCTTCCCCGCCCCACTCAGCCGATGACCAATCTTCCTCTTGAAGTACCCGGAGCCGCGAGCCTGCCTCGAAAGGAAGGGTGGAGGCGCTATCTCACCTTCAGCATGGATCACAAGGTGATTGGTGTTCAATACCTTCTCACCTCGTTCTTCTTTTTTCTGGTGGCTGGCCTGCTGGCCATGATCGTGCGGGCGGAGCTGCTCACACCAGCCCTCGATCTGGTGGATCGATCGCTTTACAACGGCCTGTTCACCATGCACGGATCGATCATGATCTTCCTGTGGATCTTTCCTGCCAATGTTGGATTTGCCAACTATCTGATCCCGTTGATGATCGGTGCCAGAGACGTGGCCTTCCCTCGCCTCAATGCCATTGCGTTCTGGCTCATCCCCATCGTCGGCATCCTGTTCCTCTCCAGCTTCTTCCTGCCCAGCGGTACAGCCCAGGCGGGCTGGTGGTCCTATCCACCGGTGAGCATTCAAAACCCTACCGGTGATTTCATCAACGGAGAGTTCGTGTGGATTCTGGCGGTAGCCATCTCCGGGATCTCCTCAATCATGGGTGGGGTGAATTTCGTGACCACCATCTTCAGGTTGAGGGCTCCCGGGATGACCTTCTTCCGTATGCCCGTCTATGTATGGACCATCCTCAGCGCCCAGATGTTGCAGTTGTTCTGCCTGCCGGCCCTCACCGGCGGCGCGATCATGCTGCTGTTCGATCTTTCCTTCGGTACCTCTTTCTTTTCGCCCTTCAAGGATGGAGACCCGGTCATCTACCAGCACCTCTTCTGGTTTTATTCCCATCCAGCTGTTTATGTGATGGCCTTACCGGCCTTCGGCGTGTTTTCGGAGGTGGTCCCGGCCTTCTCCCGTAAGCCCCTGTTCGGCTACCGCACCGTGGCGATTTCCTCTCTGATCATTGCCTTCATCAGCGTGATCGTCTGGGTGCACCACATGTTCGCCAGCGCCACACCCAACTGGATGCGCATGTTCTTCATGTTCAGCACCATGCTGGTGGCGGTACCCACCGGCATCAAGGTGTTTGCCTGGACGGCCACACTCTGGCGTGGAAAACTGCGCTTCAAGACTCCCATGTTGTTCGCCCTTGGGGGAATCATGATGTTCGTGTTTGCCGGCTGCAGCGGAGTCATGCTGGGCTCGGCACCGTTCGATATTCACGTTAACAATACCTATTTTGTTGTGGGCCACTTCCACTATGTGGTGTTCGGGACGGTCACCATGGCGCTCTACGCTGCCATCTACTTCTGGTTTCCTAAGATCACAGGCAGGATGTATTCCGAAGCCTGGGGGCAGCTTCACTTCTGGCTTACCTTCATCGGCACCAATCTCAACTTCTTCCCGATGCATCCGGTGGGATTGCAGGGAATGCTGCGCCGCGTGGCTTCCTACGATCCCCAGTTCACAGGTTGGAATGTGGTCGCCAGCCTGGGCGCCTTCCTGCTCGGCATGTCCACCCTGCCATTCATCGTCAACATGGTGATTTCCTGGAAGGCCGGTCCAAAGGCTGGCGATAATCCCTGGGATGCCATGGGGCTGGAATGGTGTACCTCCTCTCCCCCACCGGAGGAAAATTTCGATCAACTTCCTCCCATCCCCGATGTTCCCTATGGGTATGGAATGCTGTCCAAGCCCTGAACGCCATGAACCTTCCCATCCCCCTCCAGCCAGCCGGACGTCTGCCGGGGCGTTCATCCCGAAATCGCGATAATCTGTCCTTTGGCTTTCCGATTTTTCTGATCTCGGAGAGCATCATCTTCCTCAGTTTTTTTGTTACCTACAGCCTGCTGCGCCTGCAGACCCCCTCCTGGTTCCCTCCGGGGGTGAGTGGCTTTGACAGACCTTTGGGCACCACCAATACGGTGATCCTGGTCAGCAGCAGCCTGGTGATCCACCTTGCCGGCAAGGCCCTGAAGCGGAATCGATTGGTGCGCTTCCGCAGGCTGTGGCTGCTGACGATGGGGCTTGGTGTTCTGTTTCTGTTCGGGCAGGCATTCGAATGGAGCCGCATGCCCTTCGGTATTGATGAGGGTCTGGCCGGCAACAGTTTTTATCTCCTGACCGGTTTTCATGGTCTGCACGTATTCACAGGTGTTGTATTGATGTTGCTGATGTATGTACGGTCTCTCCAACCTGGCAACTATGTGAACGGACATCAAGGAGTGGAAGCCGTGTCATTATTCTGGCATTTTGTTGATGTGATCTGGTTGGTTCTATTTGCTCTTCTCTATCTCTGGTGAGCTGCATCCTCAGCCCTCGCCCATTCGTTTATGACCCCAACTCCTGGATCGGCTGCCAATCGCGGGCGGCGATTCGATACGTTTCTTTTTAAGGCGGTAGGTCCTCTCACCCGCACAACCCTGCTGCGTGATGGGCTGGCGGGCGTCACCCTGGCTGCCCTGGCCATTCCCGAGGTGATGGGCCAAACCCGCATCTCCCAGCCCCCGGTGATCACGGATCTCTACACCCTGCTGCTGCCTGTGCTCGCCTTTGCGGCCCTCCTGATCGCGGCGATGCTGGTGCTGGCCGCCGTTCTGCGGCTGGGATTCCTGGCGGACTTTCTGTCCCGCAGCGCCCTGATCGGCCTGCTGATCGGCATCGGCATCCAGGTGGCCCTTGGCCTCGAGCAGCTGCAGCACGCGCGCAAAGAGGTCCACATGCTTCACCCGCAGGCCCTGCTTGCGCGGGTGCTGCTCACCCCCCGCACCACCAGCCGCAGGTGCTCGTCATCGGCGGGACTGTAGGTCTGCAGGAAGATCGGCACCTCCTTGGGCCACGCCCCGCATCTCCAGGAACTCGGGCCGCGTGAGGATCTACGGCAGGCGTTTGTCGAGGCCGGTCACGCTGCTCATGGTTTCACCCTCTGGACAGGCGTCGCCTTTTTGGCTGCAGACTTGGCGAGTCCCTTCGCTTTTGGTTTGGCTGCGGGCTTCGCCGCAGGCCTCATAGAAGGCCGCCATCTCTGAGCGGCGCAGCACCGTATCCAGGTTGCTGAGCTTGTCCAACAGCACCTCGCGGGTCGGGACGGTCGCGATCAGGATGCGCTCGAGCACCGCCAGCCAGGCCATGGCACTGCGCTCATCGCTCGTTCCTCGCGCCAGCAGCTGCAGCTGGGGGTTGGTGAGACGCTGAAGCCGCTGGCGCAGCTCCGATTCCAGCCGTTTGCCGGTGCTTGCTGAGTGGGCTTGCAACGCGTTGCGCTCCAGCACCGTGATTTTGGAACACGCCCAGTCCCCCTTCTCCTCCAGATGTTCGGACGACGAACTTCAAACTTGATTCAAATCAGAAGGTGGCTTGGCCTTGCGCCGGGGGGATTCGTTGAGAGATGGCCAGCGGCGGCAAGACCGAGGCTGACCTGGACCTCTCCACCTTCTCCAAGGGCCTGCGCCGATGCGCAAACTTTATCCCTGGTCTACACATCTGGATCAGCCTGGCCCCTGCAGAAGGCCCCCTCCGTTGTGCTCCCGGCCATCGGAAGGTCCCCGCCATCGGCGTCCTCATTTCCCAGCTCCCCACCCCAGCGGCCCATCCCGCGATGCGCGCAGTCCTGATCGGCGGCCAGGACATCGCCTACGGCAACGACCCTCTGCAGCGCCTCAGCTTCTGGGGCCCCGCGACGAAAACCGGCCGCCCCGTGCCGCTGATCCTCTTCGTCCATGGCGGCGGCTGGAAGCGCGGCGACCGGGCCACGGCCACCGGCTGCTGATGGCTCTGGAGGAAGCCGAGAGGAAGCCGAGCAGACCCGCGACCCCGAACGGCGCCGGTTCCTGCAGTCGGTGGTGGTGGTGGGGGCCGGCCCGGCGGGCTGCGAGCTGGCGGGCTCCCTGATCGAGCTGATGCACCGCGCCATCCGCCGCGACTGCAAGCAGCTGGTTCACGCCCTCTGCCGGGTGCTGCTGGTGGATGGGGTGGAGCGGGTGCTGCCCACCATGCACACGAAGCTTTCCAGCGCCGCCGTCAGAGGACGACCCTGACGACCTTCCACTGGCCGCCTGAGCATCAGTTCCGTCGTTCGGGTTGTCTCAACGCCGCAACCCGCTGCAGCACCACCACCAGCAGGGCCGTACTCCAGCCCACCAGCAGCAGACCCGAGAGGGCCTCGCAGCCCGCCACCAGTTGCCAGGTGGGTCCCACCGTCACGTCGCCGTAGCCCAGGCTTGTGTATGTGACCACGGAGAAATACAGGGCTTCACCGATGCTGTCCAGTGCTCCCCCCATCCTGTAGAGCAGGGCCCACAACAGGATCTGAATCAGGGCGGTGAAGAAAAGAATGAACAGGGCCAGCAGGGTACCTACGATGGATGGAAGCGACCTCTGCCTCGACCAGCGCTCGAAGCGACGACTGTGAATCCAGGTCATCACGACCGTGGTGGCCACCAGCTGCAGAAGGGCACAAAACGCCAACAGCAGCAGACCCAAACCGAGCTGCTGAAGCAGGTTGAACAGATCCGGCTGGTTGGACCTGGTTGGCAGGGCGGCGAGCCCAGGGGCCACCGCCTCCGCGGCCAGGGCCATGGCGAAGCCCACGACAAACGGAAGACGGCTCATCGGCTTATCAGGCACCATCGGATGTTGGGCTTTCAAGGCCCCAGGATCCTTCGAAGCCCCTGACGCGCAAGACCCCCCCATACGAAGGGAGATAGACCGCACGCAGCTCGTTCAGTCGGATGCCGAGCGGCACGGAAAACAGCGATGCTGTGGATCTCAACCTGAGTTGTGGCTACCGCGGCGATTGATCGGGGATGACTGCGTTATCAGGCTGGGGGTGGCAACCCAGGCCTGAACCCGGAGGGTTCTCGATCTCGGGGCGATTCTTTCCGGCCGTTGTCTGGTTTCTGGGCTGGATCACGCTCCCCGTCAGCCCCTGTCCGCAGATCGTTGGGGTTGTCAAGCTGATCGAGGCAGGTGGAACAAGCGAAACGTGGGGACATCGGTCGCAGAAAGTCTGACCACAGTTAACGGGGGGGGCTTCACCGTTTCGAGGTTGAGGTCTATGCCTGACAGGGCGTGCCTCTGCTCCGAGAGCACCCCTGCCGCGTGGCAGCATCCGTCAGGCGGGCCCCACGGACAGGTCGCCAAGCCAGTGTTGGGGAGGATGGTCATGGAGACATCCGAAGGATGGCAGTGATGCCCTGGAGCGAGGCCGTTACCGGCAAGGGAATCCCGCCCCCTGCATCAGGGGAGCGAAAGGGCAGGCCAGCCAGCCGCCAGCCGCCAGCCGCCAGCCGGTGAGAATGATCAACCCCACCCTGCTGAGCAAGTGAATCTGCTGAGAAAGGCCAACGGACCTCAGGGATCTTTTTGGCACCGACGCTCCCTCTTCATGCATCCACTCCCGGGTTGATTTCTGGCGACCAGATGCACCTGAGCGTGGCATGTTCACCGGACTTCTCGATCTCTCGCCATCAACCGTGGAGGAGGCTTCAGAAGAGTCCATCAACCCATCAAACCCGTTGCCGATCCTGGCCTGAGAAGGTCGTGGCCGAAAACGCCTCTGGTGCCCATGGAGGAATTGGGGGGGGGCTGGAGTGGTTCGTGGCCCCTGTATTGGCCGAGTCTGAAGATCTGCTCTGTCCCGACACCAAGACACTCGAAGCGAAGATAATGAGCAGCCATGGCATGTCTCTCGAAACGACCAACGGCATGGGCCATCGTGCGGCCCAGAACTCGGCGGTCTTCTCTTATGCCTTCATCCGTGTATTCCTCTGACGACATCCCGACGCAGCAAGTGAGATCATGACTCTCTCTTCTCGCATCCGATTCGGCCTGCGCCTTGCCCTGGCGATGGTCATGGCCTATGGGGTAGCCCTGTCGATGGACTGGCAGAAGCCGTTCTGGGCAGGCCTCTCCGTGACGGTGCTGAGTCTGGACAGCGCCGGCCAATCCCTGCTGAAAATCATCTTGCGCTTTGTGGGAACTCTCGCGGCTGCTGTGGTGGCCCTGAGCCTGATTGCACTGTTTCCTCAGGAACGCTGGTGGTTCTTTCTTTCCCTCTCGCTGTACGAGGGATTCTGCTGCTACCGCATGCTGGGCAGCCCCTATCCCTACGCCTGGATGGTGTCAGGATTTGTGGCTGCCATCATCGCGATCGATGGTGGACCGCCCGACGGTCTCACAGACTTCAACGTCGCCATGGAGCGCCTGCAGGAAACGGGAACAGGAATTCTTGCCTATACCTTCAGCGGTTTTCTCATCCCCACCGGCAGGACGGGAGGCACTTTCCAGACCAACATCATGGCGATGGCGCAACGGCTTGGCTCCCTGCTGGAGTCATGCCTGGCCCCCTACGGCGGCAAGAGCACGGGCGATCTCCAGACGGCGAAGGATCTCCGGCAACTCGATGCCGAGGCCGCCACGCTCGAATCCATGGTGGCGCCAGCCGCCCTGGAAAGTGGCTCCATCTGGAGGGAACGTCGCCGCTGGCATCATGTGGCACTGGGTTTCAGGGCCCTGCCCCGGGTTCTGAACCAGGTTCGACTGGCCGGTGTGGGCCTGGCTGAACGGGAACGACTTCTGTTGGAACCTTCCGTGAGCCACCTGCACAAGGGGGTGGAGCAACGCTTCGCAGCGATGGGGCAAGCCATGGCGGGGCAATCACCAGGATCGGCGCCGCCATCTCCGCCGTTGCTGGGGGCCATCTTCCCCGAGAGGATGGGGTGCTCAATGGAAGAGCGAGCCCATCTTCAGGCCAGCTGGAGGCCCTTGCAACATCTCGACGAGCTCAGCGCTCGCCTGTGGGGCCTCATCCATCCACACCCATCCGGCAACGACGAGGCCTCTTCTTCTGGCTTGCGGCCGCATCTGTACGTGCGGCTGGCCATGATCGATCCGGATCACCTCTGGCTGGCCAGCCGACTGATGGTGCAGATCTGGATCGCTGTGCTGCTGTGGATCTACCTTCCTGGTCTTCCCCTTGGACTCACGATCATTTCCTTGATGCCAAGCATCGGCCTGACGATGGCCCAGACGCCGATGCTCAGAGGGCAGACCTTGGTCGCACCAGCACTTCAGGCTCTTCTGGCGACTGGTGTGGTGTATGTCTTTGTGCTTCCCAGGTTGGATGGATTTTTTGGACTCGCCAGTGTACTGGCCATGGCGAGCTTTGCGATTGGCACTTACTACTACAAGAATGCCCCAATGAGGACGCTCACATTGTGTTTGTTCATCGTTGCCTGCAGCATTCGCAATCAACAGACCTATAATTTCATTAACTTTCTCAATCTCAGTATCGCCGTCTTCATGGCATTCGCTATTTTAGCATTTTCGCAGGACCTGCCTGTTTCCTGGCTTCCTGAAAAGCAGGCCCTGAGACTGCTGCGGCGGCTGATGTTCAGCACCAATGCGATTGTCGAATTGACGACGCACATGGTCCACACCCCGCTCCGATGGCCACAAAGGATTCGCCTGGCCTTTCATCGTAAAGCGGCCCGCGATATTCCAGCCAAGCTAACGTCGCTGGCTGCAAAACTGCCGCTTCAGGTGCTGAACCTAAACCAAGCTCAAGTCGATGAACTGGTGAATGCCGTTCAATCAGTATCGCTGTGGCTGGATGAATGGAGCGAGGCGACGCCGCAACTGAACGCCCCTGCATTCAACCTGCCATTTGCTTCGCTTCCTGAATATCATCAATCCTTGGAAGATGGCGTACTGCCATCGCCCCCCTTTCACCTGGAGTCTGCGGTGCAGGCGTTGGAGACCATCAACGAGTGCTGCTGCTCCCAGCTCAAGGGCGTCCCTGCAGACCAGGCGAAGGGGCTAGACATGGATCGCCTCACGCTGTGGCTTGGCTGCGGTTTTCGTCTTGAATCGGCCATGCGCGAGTTGCAGGGGATCGCCGGTTGGTTTGAATGGGAGAGATGGAGGCAATCACGCTTTTGCTGACCCTGTTGTTCTCGTTGCAACGCCATCCTCCTCGCGAGGCTGAAATTCGTGGAGTTTTCTTTGCTCCATCTTTTTTATGCGTTCTGCTCGGAATGGCGGCCGCCTGGGCCACTGCCACTGCTCTGAGCAAAGCCAATCTTTTCCACCATTTTGAGAACCCATTGCTTGTGTTTCTCGCCTTCAGCATCATCTATGCGGTTATTTTCAGCATCCTTCTCGTGCCAGCATGAAGATGAACCGCAAGCTGCGCCGCCATCTCCCCACCACCATCGTGGTCGTTGTCGCCCTTGGCTTGTTGGGGGTTAAAACCTGGGATTATATTCGCAATCCCTGGACTCGGGACGGCCAGGTGCGTGCCACCGTCATCCAGGTGACGTCCAGAATCTCCGGCCCGATCATCCGCCTGCCGATCAAGGACAACCAACCGGTAAAGAAGGGAGAGCTTCTGTTTGAGATCGATCCCAGCACGTTTGAAGCCAGTGTGAAACAGGCGAAGGCCGATCTCGACAACACCCGCGATGAGGTGAGCGCCCTGGCCAAGGAGGTGGAAGCAGCCAGAGCAAATGTGAAGCAAGCGCGCTCGGTGATCACCAAAGAAAAATCCGTTTTTACCGGCCTGAATGCGCAATTGATTGACAGCAAAGCCAATTTCGACCGCGCAGCACAACTGATCAAAGCCGGTGCCATCACCAAGCAGGAAGAAGACGATCAGACAGCTTCCTATCTCACGGCCCAGAGCAATGTGGCAGAAGCCGAGGCTGCAATTCTCCAGGCTGAATCCGCTTTGCTCCAGTCACAAGCATCCCTGCAACAGGCCATTGCCAAACTTGGGGCGCCGGGTGATCAGAATGCCCAGGTGCGAGCGGCAAAATCCGCCCTGCGAAACGCGGAACTGAATCTCGAGTTCACCACCGTTCGTGCCCCGGTCGATGGGCTTGTCACCAACCTCAACCTGCAACGGGGCAGCCAGGCGGTGGCGAATCAGCCAGCCCTGGCCCTGGTGGACAGAAACAGCTTCTGGATCGATGCCTACTTCCGTGAGACCTGGATCGGCAGAATCCGGCCTGGAGATCAGGCCACGGTCACCCTGATGAGCTATCCCCGCCACCCCCTTGTGGGCAAGGTGGAAAGCATCGGTTGGGGCATCGCCCAGGACAATGGCAGCACGGGCGAATTCCTGCTCCCGACTGTGAATCCAACATTCGAGTGGATTCGCCTTGCCCAGAGGATTCCCGTGAAGATTGAGGTGAACGATGTGCCCCCACCGGTGATTCTCCGCCTCGGCAGCACGGCGTCCGTGCTGGTGAAGACAGGGACCCACCGCGGTCCATCAGATTCACCGCCCCCATGACGACCCCAGGCATGCGATCAACGCTGTTCCAGAGCCTGGGCCCCCTCACCCGCACCACCCTGCTGCGCGATGGGTTGGCGGGCATCACCCTGGCGGCCCTGGCCATCCCGGAGGTGATGGGTTACACCCGTATTTCTCAAACACCTGTGATCACGGGGCTTTACACCCTGCTGCTGCCGGCGCTGGCCTTTGCGGCCCTGGGCTCCTCCCGGCACCTGGTGGTGGGAGCCGATTCGGCCACCGCGGCGATTCTGGCGGCCACCCTGATCGGCGCGGCGGCCCCCTTCTCCCCCGAGTACGTGGGGCTCACGGCCCTCACGGCCCTGGTGGTGGCGGTGATGCTCCTGCTCGCCGCCGTCTTCCGGCTGGGCTTCCTGGCCGATTTCCTCTCCCGCAGTGCCCTGATCGGTCTGCTCACCGGGATCGGCGCGCAGGTGGCCGCCGGTGAATTCGGGGGATTGCTGGGCCTGCCGAAACAGGGCTCTGGGGCTCTCCAACAGGTGTTGTCGGTGTTCCAGCGGTTGGGCCAGGCCAATGGAGCCGTGGTTCTCGTGGCGCTGGCGGTATTTGCCGTGATCATCGTGACCAAGAAGTGGGCACCCCAGCTGCCCGGTGCCTTGATCGCCGTGGTGGGTGCCGTGCTGGCCAGCTGGCTGCTGGATTTCCAGAGCCTTGGCATTGATGTGGTGGGAAGCGTGCCCAGCGGTCTGCCTCACCTTTCTTTGCCACCGCTGCAAGGAGTCCGTTACGACCGGGTGTTCGCGGCGGCTGGATCCTGCTTCTTGGTGATCATTGCCCAGAGCGCCGCCACCTCCCGGGCCTATGCCCAGCGCTACCAGGAATCCTTCATCGAAGACAAGGATCTGATCGGTCTGGCCTGCGCCAATCTCGGCGCCGGCATCAGCGGCACCTTTGTGGTCAACGGCAGCCCCACCAAAACGGAGATGGTGGACGCTGCGGGTGGTCGCAGTCAGATCACCCATCTCACCATGGCGCTTGTGGTGCTGCTGGTTCTGCTGTTTTTCACCGGTCCCCTGAGTCTGCTGCCTGGTGTGGTGCTCTCCACGATTGTGTTCCTGATCGGGCTCAAATTGATCGACATCCAGGGCATGGCTGAGCTCTATCGCTTGCAGCGCAATGAATTCGTGATTGCCTTGCTCACAGTGCTCACTGTGGCCCTGGTGGGGGTGATGGAGGGCATTGCCCTGGCAGTGATCCTCTCGTTGATCGATCAGGTGCGCCATACCTATCGGGCCCGCACCTGCCTCTGGGCACCTGATCCAGAGCGTCCGGAGGGTCTCCACCTGCAGACCGTGGCGATTGCCCCAGGCGTCTTTGCTGCCCCAGGAATTCTGGCCTATCGCTTCGAAGCCAATCTCTTCTACGCCAATGCCGATCACTTCATGGAAGAGATTCTCGATCTGCTTCAGCGCAATCAACCGCAGGTGAAGGGCTTGGTCGTTGATGCCTCGGGCATCGATGACATCGATTATTCCGCTGCCAAAACCTTACTGCAATTGCAGAAGGAGCTTGATGGCCGTACATTGCAACTGGCAGTTGTGGTGACATCCCAGCATCTGATCCACCAGCTGCAGAGGTATGGTATGGATCGCACGGCGAACAGGTTTCGTACGGTGAAGAAGGCAGTTCGCAGCCTGTCGGGCGATTTACATGCATCGGAGGAATCCGTTCACAATTCTGCCCACTCTGATCCAGCCATCTGAGTCGTGCTTGCGCCTGTCAACTGGTATTGCTTGGCAACAATTGGTTGCAATGCCTGCAGTCATCCCCTGCCAATGCCCTGCCACTATATAATCATTCCTGTGTAGATTGATGCTGCGATCCGTTAGCCTTCTATCCCCCTCTGTATCGCCTGTAGCCTGGTCCCATGAAAAAGAAGCAAAGAAGAGAGCTGATCGAGAAGGCCTGTGCGTTGGCCAAGCCCTACCGGATCGAAGATGGGGAGAAGTTCCGCCTCAAGGATGTTGATCCCGCTGACACCCTCCACCTCAGCGATCAGGATGAACCCCGCGCCAAGGAGGCCCTGGCCCTGGGGGTAGAGCTGCTGGCAGAGTTCCAGGATCTTCTCTATGCCCAGGATCGCTGGGCCCTGCTGCTTGCCTTCCAGGCCATGGACGCCGCTGGTAAAGACGGCACCATCAAGCATGTGATGAGCGGTGTGAATCCCCAGGGATGCCAGGTGACCTCCTTCAAGGCTCCGTCATCGCTGGATCTTGATCACGACTACCTCTGGCGCCACAACCAGGCGCTGCCGGAAAGGGGTCGGATCGGCATCTTCAATCGCAGCCACTACGAGGAAACCCTCGTGGTGAGAGTTCACCCCGAATTTCTTGCCAAAGAAACCATACCCAAAAAACTGGAAGGCAAGGATCTCTGGCAGCAACGCTTCAAGGATATCCGCCATTACGAAAACTATCTCTCCCACAACGGCATCGTCGTGCGAAAATTCTTCCTGCACCTTTCTAAGGAAGAGCAGAAGAAGCGCTTTCTGGCCCGTCTCGACACCCCCGAAAAAAACTGGAAGTTCTCTGCCAACGACATCAAGGAGCGAGGCTTCTGGGATGACTATATGAAAGCTTATGAGGACACAATTCAACACACAGCAACCAAGAATGCTCCCTGGTATGTTGTGCCGGCTGACAACAAGTGGTTCACACGCATCGTGGTGGCTGCTGCCATCATCGAAACGCTCGATTCGTTGAATATGAGCTATCCAGAGGTCAGCGATGAGGATCGCAAAGCTCTTGATGCAGCCAAGCAGGATCTTTTGACTGAGTAGCTAACTTTGCCAGAGGGAAGCAGTCAGTTGATTGCCGATCCCAAGGTCAACACGATTGCAATTGCAGCGATCGACGCAGAGAGGCTCCTTCTTCATCTCTCTGCCCAGCACGTGGAAAGGTTTGAAGAGGTCTCGATGGTGGCAAGGTGAATCGCTGTGCAGGTATCCAGTGACACAGTGATGGGTGCAGGTGTCATGGCCGTTTAGAGTCCCTCCATGACTCGTCTTTGTTTCTAAACCCAGCACAATCTCGACGTCAGATCATTGCGTTCCTCCTGATCTATGAGCCTTCAAAGCCAGCCGCATGCGGGCCTACCATCAGAGGATGATATCTACGCCTCCAGGGACCTCTCCCGCGGCCTGCCGAAGAGCAGGTTTCCTTCCGTAGAACGGGCGCGAAGACCGTCTTCGCTGCGGTTCGGGATGAACTGATGCTGGATGGTGATTCCCGACAGAATCTTGCCACGTTCTGTCAGACGTGGGTGGAGGAAGAAGTCCACCATCTGATCGATCACTGTGTTGACAAGAACATTGAGGACAAGGACGAATATCCCCAGACTGCCGAGATCGAGCCTCGCTGCACCCGCATGCTGGCCGATCTCTGGCACGCTGCCTGGGCCGAACACTCCATCGGCGCCTCCACCGTCGACTCCAGTGAGGCCGTGATGCTGGGTGGCCTGGTGATGAAGCGCCGCTGGGAGGCAGCCAGAAAAAGGGCGGGTAAACCCACGGATAAACCCAATCTGGTCACGGGCCTGTGCAGATCTGCTGGCACACATTCAGCCGTTACTTTGATATCGAACATCGGGAGATTGCGATGGAGCCGGATCAGCTGATCATGACGCCTGAGAAGGCCTTGCAGGTTTGCGACGAAAATACGATCGGAGTGGTCCCCACCCTGGGTGTGACCTTCACAGGGCAATTCGAGCCAGTACAACAACTCTCCGATTCCCTTGATGCCTACGAAAAATCCACTGGGATCGATATTTCCATTCATGTGGATGGTGCCAGTGGGGGATTTCTGGCCCCTTTCTGCGCCCCCGATCTGGTCTGGGATTTCCGTTTGCCGAGGGTGAAGTCGATCAATGCCTCCGGGCACAAGTTCGGTCTCGCTCCCCTGGGGGTGGGCTGGGTGCTCTGGCGGGAGGCCAGGTGATCTGCCAGTGTTTCAATTTTCTTCGCCTTGGACGAGAGGGTTACGGCAAGGTCCATTCCGCCTGCTATGACACGGCCCAGTACCTGGCCAGCGAAATTGCCAGACTGGGTCGGTTCGAGATGATCGACGGAGGAGATCCGGCTTCTGGGATTCCAGCCCTCTGCTGGAAGATGAAGCCAGGATTCGATGCCAACTTCAATCTCTTCTCCCTGGCCGACCGCCTGCGCGTGCGAGGCTGGCAGGCTGCCGCCTATACATTGGCAGCCCACTGCTGGCAGCCCACTGCCAGGAGCAGTCGGTGCAGAGGATTCCGGTGCGCCATGGTGTCAGCCGCGATCCGGCTGAACTGCTGCTGGAAGATATCCGCCAAGCCCTGGCCTATTTCGACCGCCATCCCGACCATGCTGTTCTCAGCAGTGAAGAAACATCCGGCTTCCATCACTGAAGCAAAGCACCATGACAGGGTCCCTCGCACCACGACAGCTCGAAGCGCGGGGACCCTGGGGGTTCATCACCCGCAGGGTTTACCAACGCGCGGAGCATGACCTTTTCCTGTGGCGATCACGTCACCATCGCAAGCGGCTCCCAATCCGAGAGCTTGAATCGGTTCTCAGGGTGGAGATCGTGCTGCTGCGTTGCCTGTGGATGCCTCGGGAGCTGAACTGGTGGATTGGCAGTGTCTTCGCCCTCGGCGCCCTGTTGTTTCTCATCGGCAGCTGGCTGTTTCTGGACCCAGCACTGGCGCGGAATGTCTCGATGGACAGTTCCGCCATCAACAGGGTGTTTTTTCTGGGCTCCATTCCCTTCACCACGGCCGCCTACCTGCAGCTTTTCCAGGCCGCCAACGCCGGGCCACCCACGCCAGATCCAGGCAAGAAGCGCCAGAGGAGGATCCGCTGGTTCGGCTGGGAGCCCAGTCAGATCGGCTGGCTGAGCTGTGCCCTTCAGTTTCCAGGCACGATCCTGTTCAACATCAACACCTTCGATGCCCTCAATACCCACCTGAACTGGCTGGGCCAGGATGTGGAAATCTGGATTCCCAACCTGCTGGGCTCGATTCTGTTTCTGGCCAGCGGCTATCTGGCCTTTATCGAAACCTGCCACAGCCCCTGGGCCTGGAACCCTGGAAGCCTTTCCTGGTGGGTCACCTTCACCAACCTGCTGGGTTGCGTCGGATTCATGGGGGCCGCTTTCACCAGCCCGGTACTGCCCGCTGGCGCTGGGCCTGTCTTTCCCACCGTCTCGCTGATCTTCACCCTGATCGGTGCCCTGGGCTTCCTGATCGGCTCGCTACTCATGCTGCCGGAAACAGTGCTTCCCTCCTGAAAACCGCGAAGCCGCTGCCGGCGCGGCACCTGAAGGAAAATCGCGTTAGGCGAGGGAATCCGGCTGCGGCACGGTGGCCACCTTGTGAACGGAGATGGACACATCCATCCCGAGATAAACCTGAGATTCGCCGATCCAGCTACCTGTGAGAGGCACGGCCTGCTCAGGATGCCGTGCGATGGCAACCTCGATCAGATCGAACCCTTCGTGAATCTTGTTGGTGGGATCGTAGGACAACCATCCAGCTCCGGGAAGGTAGACAGACACCCATGCATGGGTGGAGCTGGAGCCCACCATGCCGACCTCCCCTCCGTCGAGGGCTGAATCGTACAGATAGCCGGAAATAAAGCGACAGGCGAAACCGAGGCGGCGCAGGGTTTCGATCATCAACCAGGCATAGTCTCTGCAGGTGCCTGACCTGGAGGCCAAAGTCTGATCAGGAGTCTGGGTGCCTTGTTCAGCCCGTTCACTGTAATGAAAGTCTGTGTGAAAACTGTTCATGATCGCGTCCAGTAGATCTGAGGTATTGCCCTTCTGCCCCTTTTCGAAGCTCCTTCCCCAAGCCGCCACGCTGCCATCCGGGTCGAGAGCGTGGGGGCGGATGTATTCAGAGAGATCGATCCATTCATCAGGTGTGTATTGAACAGGCACAATCTCAGCCCGTGGATCGAGGGGAAAATCTTCGATACCTTGAATGCCAAAGTCCAATGCCCTAAAGGCGCAGGTGACCGACATCAATGCTGTCGACTGATCGAACTCGATGACGCTGATGTTATTGGAAAGTGGATCACTGATCCAGTGGGTCTTGGAGGGTATGTTGGTTTTGACAGAATAGTTGAGGAGGCGACCCCTGTAGCTACCGCGCGGCAGAAACATGGCTCGATGCTCGCCGAGCTGGACAGGCTTAGCGTATTTATAGGTGGTAGTGTGATGAATTTCGTAGACAACGGGCATGGTGGTGGATCGGATCAGGAGAACAGCGGGGGGGATGAACTGGCTAGAAAGGCACTTTATTGAATCGAAGTTGATCTGAGTGAACGGTTCAGCCAAGCGACTTGGAAGCCACCTCCCTGGTTTCACTGGAGAGGGTCGGGTTGTTGAGCAGTCTTTGCAGAACGGATCACATTCGCCGCTGCCGGTCGGGATCGAAACGCTTCCAATTCTCAAATCTGCGGGTGATGGTCGCCGCAACCTGGGGATTGACTGGATCGAGAGCAGCGATTTGGTCGGCGACCAACCCATAGCCAGATCCATCTCCGGCATGGAAGTTATGTTGATTGCCAGCGGAGACCTACTGATCAAGGCATAGGCTTTGCTTGGGTTCCTGAGAGCAAAAGCGGATAGGGACGTCAGGAATTGCCCCAACTCGAAGGTATTGGGCAGATCGGAAGCGGCTGGAACACCGAGCCACTTATCAACCACCAGATGCTCATCGCTCCACTTCTCATAAAAGGCATTCAAGGCCTGCTCCCGTTCGGGGCAATCTGCACTGGCCAGATCCGTCAGTGCTGCCAAAGCATCCGTCCTATTGCCAGCCTTCTGAAACCGCCTGAAACACAAGCTCTGTAGATCCTGAATGTTCAGCACCAGTAAATAGGCAAGGCAGAGGTTCCGGTGTGATCGCCTTCCTGCTTGGCCAGCATCGGGGCTGTAGGGGTCCGTCACATCAAAGCCGGCCCCGGCCAGAAGGTGGGCATAGGCCTGGAACAACTCATCGGGAAAGACCGAAGCGGCGGAGCCGCTTCCCTGATCGTCAATCGCCTGAAGGATCAGTTTCATCACCAATCGCTGCCCCGCCTTCCAGCGGTTGAAGGCATCGCTGTCGTACTTCAACAACAGCAGCCGATCGGCGTCCTGATAGGCGAAGTCGATGATCCCAGGCGCGGACAAACGGCCTCCCAGGGAGGGAATCGGCAGCTTCCAGCAGGTTCAGGAAGCTCGTCACCCCCGTGGGCTGCCGCAGGGACAGGACTCGCGACGTTTCCTGAGCTTTCGCTACTCCTTCCAGCTGGAGAGGAAGCTCCTCCCCTTGGGGGCTGATCAGGCCGACGGTGAGCGGGATAGGAAAGGGAAGCTTTTCGGGCTGGCCAGGAGTTGGTTGACAGGACTGGGTGATGGTCAGTTCGTAGGTATGCAAATCCGGGTCGCAGTGCCCTTGAACCTCGAGATGGGGTGTTCCTGCTGGGTCATACCAGTGCTTGAACTGGGTGAGATCGATGCCACTGGCGTCCTGCACAGCATGGACGAAGTCGTCAGTGGTAACGGCACAACTATCGAAACGCTGGAAATAGAGATCCATCCCTTTGCGATAGAGCTTGGGACCTAGTGTGCCGTCCCAGAGATTTGCGAGCAAAGTCTCTGTAGTGTCTCCAGGATCGAGTCTGCGGTCGCGGTCTAGGTATTGGGGTCCTTTTTTTGTTTTAGTTGGTCACAAGGTGTTCAATCTACTGCAAGCAGAAGCCCTCTGGGCTTGGGCGAATCAAATCTTTGATGCTGGAGAAGCTGCCCCTCCTGATCGCTTTCTCTGTGATCAGGGCAAACCATCGCTCCACCTAGTTTGACCAAAAGGCTTAGGTGGGTGTGTAGTGGATATGAAAGCGAGGCCTCTGAGTCAGCCATGACCAAACTTTGGCGTGCTTATGCTTGCAGTAGTTCTCGACGCTCAAGTGAATATCAAGCTCCGTTGGGACCGAGGCCTCAATACGGCCCAGAAAACCCAGAAACTCCTGGTATCTGTGGCGTTGCTTGCATTGGGTGATGACCTCCCCGCTCACCACATCCAAAGCTGCAAATAGGGTTGTGGTGCCATGGCTAACATAGTCATGCGCAACAGCTTCGGTATAATCAAGCACCATGGCAGTAGGTGCTGGGTTCTTTTGAGAGCCTGGATCTGAGTTTTCTCGTCGACACAGAGTACGAGTGCCTTGTCCGGTTGATTGAGATACAGACCGACGATGTCGCGAACCTTCTCAACAAAGAAGTGATCCGTAGATATTTAAAAGTCTTCTGTCGGTGCGGCTGCAGGGCATAGTTTTTCGGCCAACGATGAACTGTACTTTTGAGATCCCTGTTGCCGCAGCCAACACGATCTGGGCCTTCTGCACGATTGAGTGCGGGAGCGAGCGAGGTCTGGGAATGGTCTGGGGTTGCTGGGTCTCATCCTCCGAAAGCTCCAGCGGAGGCATGGGGCGGCCGAGGGCCATGGAAAAGACTCCTTCTGGAGATAATCCATATTCCAGAAGTTATATGAGGGACGGTACACTGGGTTGGGCTGAGCCTATTCCCCAACCGCCGCTGATGAAAATGCCGGAACTGAACAACCCATAGGTGAGTAGACCAGCTGGTTGGGCGCAATCTCTGGATACTCTTGGCCAGTTTGACTCATCATTAGGCAACAAGCGGCCGCTCCATCCCCAGCCCCTCCTAACGTGAGTTTGCTGGGAAATCAGGCAGCTCCCTTGCGACTGCGCCATCTCCATCTCCTGCGCAGGCAACAGCGTTGGAGCCGCTGCGGATACGATGGATTTTGGGCTAATCCTCGAACAGTACCCTGCGGCCAAGGCCTCGCTCACAAGCAGGTGTGCAGGTCCCATCCGGATTCCGTTCTCGAACTCGCTTCCTATGGACAGCTCATTACCAAGATGCCCAGGGGAGGAGCTGAGAATTTGTCCCAGGTGCCAAAGACGAAATCAACGATCCGGGATTATTCCATCATGGCCCTGACCTACCATCCCCTGATTCGCTCTCCAGCCATAACTGCCAGGCGGTGACCTCGATGAGCTCCGATCAGATTGTCAATAACATCGTCTCCCAGGAGCGGGTCACTTCTGGCGCCCCAGTCGGCCATGGGCCTTCCCTTGAGGCGGTTCGCATCCTGTTGGCCAGATTCCTGACGGATCGACAGTCCGGTGTTCCTCTGGCCACTGTCGACATGTTCAGCCCTGACGGCAAGTTCGAATGGGGGGAGGCCCCGGCCCTGCGCCAGATCATTCAATCGCCTGATGATCTCGCCGCCATGCTGCATTCGCCGGCTGCGTATCAGAACGCTCTGACCATCATCGAGCCCTGGGAAAACGTGGGTGTCAATCCGCTCGGCGAGCCGGTGCGATCGTCCAAAAACATCGCCTACATCGCCAAGATCGTTGCCGACTGCAACGCCATCCTGTTGCCGGTCTGGTCCAGCGGTTTGATCGATCTGCAGCGGATCCTGGCGCTGCTGGAGGCGAGTCGGGCGATCTTCGTGGAGGGTGGTGAGCCCTCGGTCTACAGCCCCGAACAATGGTCCCATCCCCACTGTTCCCAGCAGGATCTGTTCACCCTGATCGAGCAGCTGTTGATTCACAGGTCGGTGCGCAGTGCTCCTGCCTATTTCATCTGTGTGGGTCATCAACTCGCGGCCCAATGCCATGGGCGTCTGCTGCAGAAAGCCGTTGAGGATGTTCTCGCTACTGAAGCTATAGATTTCGACCCATCCGGCGAGTGTATGGCGAGCCTGCGCAGTACCTGTGCTGCGATTCGTGCCGCTGGTGAATCCCTGGCGATTTACAAGCGTGATGGAACCTGTGTGGCCAGGGGTTGGCAGGACACGAACTTCACGATCTCACCATGCCGTTCGCCGGAAGTGGGTGAACGGGTACTGTCGCCTTACACCCCGCTGCCCCATGCAAGCTCCGGCTTTCCGCTGGACATGATTCATGCCTATGAGCGCACCAACTGCGAGGACCCGTTGCAATATGAATTGTCGATGTTGATGGGTCGTGAGAGTTCCTTCAAGATCGCCATGTTCCATTCCGATGAGGTCAATGAGCAGGCGATTCTGTTCGCCAACTGGGCCTATAATCAGCTGCATGAATCCATCATTCCCTACCGCAGCTGCATCGCCTTAAGCAAGCTGGCCTGGCTTCTCTGCCTGCCTTTTGGCATCCAGATTCTTGCCTGTACCGAAGTGAATGGCAAGACCGAGACGGAGTGCTCAAGCACGACCATTCTCTACAAAAACTTCGAGACTGGCAATTTGCATTATTCGTTCTCCTCTCAGTTTCATCCCGAGCTCCTTGATGATCTGCGTGCCTTTGGAGAACGGCCCGCCCCCAGCTACGAAGAACTCAAGCAAAGTGACGGTATCCGTTTGCTGCTGCGGTTCATGAATTATGGGATGCAGGGTTGAGGGTCAGGATTCCCAAGTTCATCAACCCCAGGTTCCGGATTACTTTCTGGATCGTCGCCAAACGGGTCGTTTGCTGTGGGGGTCGGTCTTCTCTTGTTGAGCGCGCTGAGTAGTCAAGTCTTTGGAGAGTCATGTTGCTGAGTCTTTCTTCCCCACTGCTTCGCTGATCTCCCTGATCAGAAGCCCCAGGTGATCTGCAGGCCGGAAGCGCCGATCGCCAGCACCTCGCCACCACCGCCGGGCCGGAGAATCCACATCCAGGTGGGCTGCAGGCTGAAGAAGGATCGACTGAGGCGGATCTGGTAACCGCCCACGTAGGTGGGATTGGGTTTGAGACTTGGACGGGCTCCGTAGAGCCCCGCCACCCAAAAACGATGGTCGAGTCCGTAGGGCAGGGATATGGGTGCCGTGATGTGGACGTAGGCAGCCAGGTTGGGGCCTTGGCCGCTGAAGCCGGCCAGCAGGATCCGCCCCCCAGGCAGTTGCCGCTCCACCCGCACCCTGTCGTGGCCCACCCGGCTTCTGGGGCTCAGCCGGTTGTTCTTTCGTCAGGCTGGAATCGGATCCGCCGTCGCATCGGACAGCCACGGGGGCGGTGGCGGCCAGATCCAAACTGCCGAAGCGCAGGCTGGTGTCTGCGGAGGGCTTGAGGGTCTGAAACCCGCCGGCGGTGGCGGCCGGAGTGATCGGGAAGCTGGGAATCGTGAGACCTGGCGCACCGCCCAGCAGCGAGCTCACGTAGAAGCCGTAGACGGGTGCCGTGAGGAAGGTGGGCTCCAGTGGAGGCAGGCCCGCTGCCAACCCCAGCGCCCAGTCCGTGGCCGGCGGCGGAGGCTGAAGCCCGCTGGCCAGAGGCCGACGGGATCGAACAGCTCCTGCGGGGAATACACCGCACCGATCTGAGCCCCGTCATTCGGATTGCCATTCAGCAGAGCCAGCTCAAGATCGAAAATCCAGTGATCGAGTTCCCGCCAGTTCGACGGGGATTGGGCCGGTCCGCTGCCGAAGGAGGCGGCAAGAGAGGTCTGCTGCATCCAGGCGCCGGAGCGGATCCTTCCTCCGATCGGATTGAGGAAGGGCTCCGCCACGGTTCCAGCTCGATATCGATCCATTCCGGCAATGCCCGCAGGCGTTGCTGAGAGAAGTCGCCATCGGGAAGCCGCAGAAGCTCTCCCCCTCTCTGAGGGGTGGGATCGACAGGATCCTCAGGGATGTTGCCCGTCCCCCCGGGGGTTGGGGTCTGGGCGGCGTCGGGATGGACCATGGCCAGGAGGATGGTCGCCAGCTCCAGCGGGCAGCCCACCAACCACTGCCGCCAATGTCGATCGAATCGACAGAATCCCATCCATATCCGAGCGTGATGTGGAGCGACATTTCGGGTGAGCCCCCGGCATTGCGGCGGATCATCCATTGCCCTGATCATCTGGGCGCCATGCTTCATACCTCTGATCGTGCCCGCACATTCTCCACAAAGGTTTTCGCACTCGGCAAACTTCACTGCCTATTCTCCTTCCGACTTCATCCCGAACTACTGGCCGATCTGTGTGCCTTCGCACGACGACTGGACCCAGGCCATGAAGATCTGAAGCTGAGGGATGGCATGGGTTTGCTGCACCGGTTCATGGATGACGGGTGCCGGAATTGAACATGCGGGCCCCAATCCCACCGGTGCAAGGCCGTCAAGCCCCGTCAAGCCGCGTCAAGCCATCCTCACGATCCCTGCCACCCTCTGGCCTGCCTCAGGTGTCAGACGACTGGCGAGAGTTCAGGGCGCAGAATCTGATCGCTCTGCGCCCGCTCCAGCTCCTGTTTCAGCGCAGTGGCACTCTTGGCAGGGCTGCGAGTGGTGTTCCGGGTGTCATGCCAGTTCAAGGGCCAGTACCTACACTGCTACCTCTCAGCCCGATGCCCGCCCGTGAAGCCTGACAGCGCAGATCTCTGGGACCGCTATTGCGATTGGCTCTATTTCCATGCGGATCTGGAGATCTATCTCGATATCAGCCGGATGCGATTCCCTGAATCGTTCGTGCAAGGCATGCAACCAGCCTTCAATCAGGCTTTCGAGGCAATGGAGGCTCTGGAAGCGGGAGCCATTGCCAATCCAGATGAAGACCGAATGGTAGGCCACTACTGGCTGCGAAATCCCCAACTTGCACCAACCCCTGAAATCACCGCGGAGATTGAGCAGGGAATCGAGCAGATCGCAAGCTTCGCTTCAGCCATTCACGCCGGAAGCATCAGTCCTCCAGAAGCGGACAAGTTCACCGATCTGCTCTGCATCGGTATCGGCGGTTCCGCCCTGGGCCCCCAGTTTGTGGCCTCAGCTCTTGCTCCAGTGAACCCGCCCCTGGATATTCACTTCATCGACAATACCGATCCCGGTGGCATCGATCGAGTGCTTGAAACGATTGGTGATCGGCTGAGCAGCACGCTGGTGGTGGACACCAGCAAATCAGGCGGAACCCCGGAACCAAGGAACGGCATGCTGGAAGTGAAACATGCCTTTCAACAACGGGGGCTCAACTTTGCCAACCAAGCCGTCGCCACCACCATGGCAGGCAGTCAGATGGATATTCTGGCTCACCGTGAAGGCTGGCTGGCTGAATTTCCCATGTTCGACTGGGTGGGAGGCCGAACCTCTGAGCTTTCGGCCGTGGGTCTCCTGCCGGCGGCGCTTCAGGGAATTGACATCCACGCCATGCTGGCCGGGGCCAAAGAAATGGATGAAGCCACTCGGATCCGGGACATCCGACGCAACCCAGCCGCGTTGCTGGCCATGGCCTGGTTCTATGCCGGGGATGGGCAGGGAAAAAAAGATATGGTCATCCTTCCCTATAAGGACACTCTGCTGCTGTTCAGCCGCTACCTCCAGCAATTGGTCATGGAATCCCTTGGGAAGGAACAAGATCTCTCCGGCAAGAAGGTCTGTCAGGGCATCGCCGTCTACGGCAACAAGGGTTCGACCGACCAACACGCATACGTGCAGCAGCTTCGTGAGGGAATCCCCAACTTCTTCGCCACCTTTATTGAGGTGCTCGAGAAACGGTCAGGTGAATCCATTGAGGTGGAAGCAGGGGCCACATCGGGAGATTTTCTCTCCGGCTTTCTGCTGGGAACACGGCAGGCGCTCTATGACAATGAGAGAGATTCGATTACTGTTACTATCCCCCGAGTTGATCCGAAAACTGTAGGGGCATTGATTGCTCTCTACGAGCGGGCGGTTGGGTTCTATGGCTCCCTGGTCAACATCAATGCCTACCACCAGCCAGGTGTGGAAGCTGGCAAAAAGGCCGCAGCCACGATTCTGAATCTGCAGCGCCGCATTCACAAAATCATCAAGGATGAACTAACGCCACTTACCATCTCTCAATTGAGCGTAAAGGCTGAGGCAGCCGGTCAGGAGGAAATGGTTTATCTGGTCGTTCGCCACCTGGCCGCCAACCGCCGCGGAGTTGAGATGATCGGTGATCGCGCCAAACCGGAATCCCTGGTGATCAAGGCATGCTGAAGCAAGCCATGCTGACCGGCCACAGATCACGCTGATTGCCCGCTGAATTTACCAATCAAAACGAATTTCCAACCAAACCCAACCTGACATCAGCACACGGCCGCATTCCAGCACTTCACAGCGGGAACCCCTTTGTAATAAGAAAGAATATTCAGAGTTGATGTATCCAGAAGAAAATGGGAACCTTCTCTAGGCTCAAAACCCAGCCAGCGGGCGACCAACACCCGGAGAACATGGCCGTGGGCAAACAGCGCCACCCGCCCCGCCTGGCTCCGCACCCGGCTGATCACCCGGTCCACCCGTTCGCCTATCTGCTCGGGGCTCTCGCCTCCTGGACAGCCGTCGTTGAAGACCAACCAGCCGGGAGCGAGCTGTTCAATCTGCTGGGAGGTGAGGCCTTCATAGCTACCGTAATTCCATTCCACCAGATCGGGCTCCAGCATCATCGAATCGCCCAGCCCGGCCAGCTGGCAGGTGGAGGCAGCACGCTGGAGCGGGCTGGAGAGGACCATGGAAAAATCAAATTCAGCCAGCACCGGCGCCAGGCCCTGGGCTGCCAGACGACCCCTCTGCGTCAAAGGAATATCCGTCATTCCGGTGTGTTGACCGGAAAGACTCCAGGCCGTTTCACCGTGGCGAATGAGAACAACTTCGCCTTGGGCAGTGGAGGGTGGGGTTGACATTGGGGCGAAGCGGTATGAAGAATGAACAGATTATGGCTCCGTTCAGGCCCCCGCACGCCGTTGCAACACGGCGCGGTCGATGAGTTTTCCCTTCAAATCCCAGGCCTGGATTGTCAATTGATTCTGGTTGGCCTGGAGTTCCGCGAAGCTGTAGGTGCTGATCGCCTTTGCCGTGCGGGAATTGGGCCGCACCGGCCTCAACCAGGCCCCTGCGCCACCCACAATCAGGTAGGTGGTGCCATTGATCGGTTTTGTACGTTCGTAGTTGTGTTCATGGCCGTTGATATAGAGCTGAACACCATATTTCTGGAACAGTGGGGTGAGGCGCCGGATCGCGCTCTTGTCATTGCCGTAGTGGCCTGCTGAATAGATCGGATGGTGGCCCACCACCACCTTCCATGGAGTCACGCTCGAGGCCAGGGCCTGGGTCAGCCATGGCAACTGCCGTCCCCAGTCAGCATTCACGTTGGTATCCAGCATGAAGAACTCCACCGGTCCGCGGCGCAGGGTATACCAACGCCCCTTCATTCCGAAGGGTTGATACGTCACCTGGGGGGTGCCATTGGCGGTGCGGATGTCGTGGTTGCCGAGCACGGCGTGGAACGGCACTCCGCTCGTCAGCAGGGACCTGTAGGGATCACTGAAGGTTTTCTTCGCCCGCCCCAGGTTGCCATCGGGGTAGATATTGTCGCCACCCATCACCACCAGATCCACCGGTTGCCGTCCGTGCAGCTCAGCCATGCGGTCGGCCACGGCCCGTTGGTTGCTGTTGCCGCTGCCGCTGTCGGCGATCGCCAGGAAGCGGAGGGGAGCATCGGGCTGGCGGGCGGCCGGATCTGGAGCACTGGGCACCGTGCCGCGAGCCAGGCTGATGCCGCCGATCAGGCAGAAGGCGGCGGCGGCAGGCAGCAGTCGCAGCAGTTCGCGGCGCCTCCAGGCGGAGCGGGGCTTGCGGCTGGATTGGCTCATCGAAACTGCGGATTCCTGCGCTGACACCCTATCGACACCCACCACGCCCGCTTCGAAGCTATCGCTCATCGATCAGGACTTGGTTGGGGCCCTGATTCAGGTGGAGGCCGTCGCACCGGCTGCGGCCTGGAGCCTGGCCAGTTCCGCCAGCACCTCCTGGCTGTGGCCGCTGGGACGCACGGCACTCCAGCGGGCCCGCAGGATTCCCTCGGGATCGATCAGAAAGGTATGGCGCTGGGAGAAGGGTGCGATCCAGGATCCATAGTCACGACTCACGGCACCGCCCGGGTCGGAGAGCAGCGGGAAGGCAAGACCCTCGCTGCCGCAGAAGGAGATGTGGGCCTCGGCATCATCAGCGCTGACCCCGACGACCTCAGCCTGCCGGCCATGGAAGGAAGCCAGATCCTTCTGGAACCCCCTCGCCTCCAGCGTGCAACCGCTGGTGAAGTCCTTCGGATAAAAATAGAGCACCACCCAACGGCCGGCAAAATCACCAAGCCCCAGACGGGTTTCCTCAATGCTGTCTGGAGGATGATTACCCGGTGTCACACCAGGGAGTTCAAAGTCCGGGGCTGGTTGATCCAGATCTGGAAGGGTTCCGCCCATGGCCCAGGCCGGACGTGGGCGGACCATCAGGGCCAGCGGAACCAGCAGAGAAAGCCGGAGCAGGTGACGACGGCTGACCATGCGCTCCGAGGCGGGAAGAAGGTTTGGAAGTCAGGCTATCGGGTGGAAGGGTCCAGGCTGGATCCGTGCATGGGGCGTGCGGGAACCAAGGATGTACCTGACACCTGATCAGGCCTAAACCTTGGCCAGATTGATTCCGAGTTGCTTGGCGTACGGACCAAGTCCTTTCTTCTGGATCGTCTTCAAGGCCCGGGTGGACACCCGCAGCTTCACGAAGCGGTTGCCCTCGGCCCACCAGAGGCGGCGCTGCTGCAGGTTCACCTGCTGGAGCTTCTTGGTGCGCACGTGGGAGTGGCTGACAGCCATGCCGTTGTTGGCGCGCTTGCCGGTGAGTTGACAAACCCGTGACATGACAATCAACCGAAGGAACAATCTGGACATCGCCAGTTGAGAACCTTATCAAAGAATGGGGGAGGGCAGCCCCGTTCAGTTCAGCCGGGCGCCGCTGCTGGCCTCGAACCAGTGCTCGTGCTCCGGCTTCCAGCTCACCCGCAGGGGATTGGGCAGTGCGGCTCCCGCCGGCAGCAGCATGCGGAGATTGCCACGCTCCGTTTCCAGCCAGAGCAACGGCTGGTGTCCCCACCACTCCCGGCGCAGCTCCCGGGCGGCCAGTCCGCTCTGCTCCGTGGCCTCCAGGTGTTCGGGACGAACACCCAGCTCGCGGCCGCCTTCGCTGGGCAGCAGGTTGATCGCCGGCCGGCCCAGGAAGGCGGCCGCGAACCGGTTGGCGGGCTTCTCATAGATCTCCCTCGCCGTTCCCAGCTGCTGCAGCCGCCCCCCTTCCAGCAGGGCGATGCGATCGGCGATCCCCATCGCCTCCTGCTGGTCGTGGGTGACGTACAGCACCGGTTGTTCACCGCCGCAGAGCAACCGGCGCAGTTCGTGTCGCAGTTCCTCCCGCAGCTGGGCATCAAGGTTGCTCATCGGTTCATCGAGCAGCACGATGCGGGGCTCCCGCAGCAGGGCCCGGGCCAGGGCCACCCGCTGCCTCTGGCCGCCGGAGATCTGGGCCGGGCGCCGCTGGCGCAATTCGCTCAATTGCAGCAGTTCCAGCATCGCGGTGATCCGCTGCTCCCGTTCCGCCGTGGGCACCCCCCGGATGCGCAGACCCAGGGCCAGGTTCTCCCCGACGCTGAGATGGGGGTACAGGGCATAGCTCTGGAACACCATCGCCACCCGGCGGCGGCCCGCGGGCTGGTGGGTGATGTCGTCGCCATCGAGCAGGATCCTGCCCTCACTGGCGGCATCGAGACCGGCCACCAGGCGGAGCGTGGTGCTTTTGCCACAGCCGCTCGGGCCCAGCAGGGCCACGCACTCCCCTGGTTGCACCTGAAGGGTGAGCTGATCGAGGATCAATCGGGGGCCGACTTTTCGGCTCAGATGTTGCAGGCTCAGTCCATTCATCCCTTCACTGCCCCCTGGGTGAGCCCGGCCACGATCGAACGCTGGAACACCAGCACCAGGAGCAACAGAGGAAGGCTTCCCAGCACGGTGGCGGCCGCGTAGGCGCCGTAGGGAATCGAGTACAGCGAGGATCCGGAGATACGGGCCATGGCGATCGGGAGGGTGAGAAGTTCGGAACGGCTGATCCAGGTGAGGGCAATGGGGTATTCGTTCCAGCTCAGCAGGAACACCAGGATCGCCGTGCTGGCGATGGCGGGGGACATCAACGGCAGCAGCACGAAGCGAAGCCGTTGGGGCAGGTTGAGGCCTTCCAGACAGGCCGCGTCCTCCAGCTCCTGCGGCATTTCAGCGAAGGCGGCCCGCAGCACCAGCACCGCCAGGGGAAGGGAGAGGGCTGTATAGGGAAGGCTGAGGGCCAGGAGGTTGTTGGCCAGGCCGAGGGCCCGGGCCAGCTCCAGCAGGGCCAGGAACAGCAGCACGGTGGGAAACAGGGCCGCTCCCAACAGGGCCAGGGAGACCCCCAGCCGCAGGGTACCCCTCTGACGCTGCAGGCCATAGGCACAGGGCACGGCCAGCAACAGGGTGAGCAGGGTGGTGACCGCTCCGACCACCGTGCTGTTGAGCAGATAGCGCCAGAACGGTGGATCACCCGAGAGGATCTGGCGGTAGTTCTCCAGGGTCCAGTGGGCGGCCGCGGCTCCCGCCGGTGCCACCAGCGCTTCTGGGGGTTGCAAGGAGGTATGGAGCTGCCACAGCAAGGGGCCCAGACTCCAGATCAACAGCAGCGCTCTCATGCCGGGCTCCGGTAGCCCCGCCGCTGCAACAGCAGCCAGGCGAGGCTGAGCAGGAGGAGGAGGGCGAAGGTGGCCAGCATCACCGTGGCGCTGTAGCCGAAGTCGAGGAAGCGCATGGCGTTCAGATAGGCATAGAAGGCAAGGCTTTCCGTGCTTCCCGCCGGCCCACCGCGGGTGAGGATCTGAATCAGGTCGAACACCCCCAGGGCCTGGGCCAGGCGGAACAGCAGGGCCAGGGTGATGAAGGGCATCAGCAGCGGCAGGGTGAGGCGGCGCAGGATCTGCCAGCGGCTGGCTCCCTCCAGGGTGAGGGCCTCCACCATGTCGGTGGGGATGGACTGGAGGCCGGCCAGCAGCAACAGGGCCACGAAGGGGGTGGTCTTCCACACATCCGCCAGCACGGTGAACAACCAGGTGGTGGAGGGGGTGGTGAGGAAGCCGTAGCTGTCGCCCCCCAGCCGGATGATCAGGCTGTTGATCGGTCCGTGGGGATCGTTGAGGATCCAGCGCCAGCCCAGGGCCATCACCGTGGTGGGCAGGGCCCAGGGGAGCAGTGTGATGGCCCGCAGCAGGCCCCGGCCCCGCCTGGGCTGATGCAGCAGCAGGGCAATGGCCAGCCCGAGCACCAGTTCCAGGCCCACCGAAGCGATGGCGAAGCGCAGGGTCTGGAAGGCGTCCTGCCAGAAGCGGGCGTCCTGCAGCAGCCGTTGCCAGTTGGCCCCTCCGTTGGGAATGGCCACCAGGCCGGTGACCACCGAACTGGCGTGGCCGCTCACCCAGGCGTAGCGGACCATGGGCAGCAGGAACGTGGCCGCCAGCAGCAGCAGGGCAGGCAGCATCAGCAGGGCGTTGATCCCGCTCATGGCGCCTCGGTGGGAGTACCGGCGGCGGCGCGCAGCACCAGCTCGCTCTGGCGCTGGGCCCTCGCCATCGACATCCCCGGGTCCCCATGGCGGGTGAGCATGCCGTTCACCTGGCGCTGCACCACGTCGCTGAGCTGGGCATAGAGGGGGGTGGGGGGACGCTCCACCGGATTCTCCAGGGCCTGCCGCTCCACCGCCAGCATGGGAACCTGGCGCTTGAGCTCCTCATCCTCATAGAGGGCTTTCCAGGTGGGGGGATAGCCGGCGCTGACCGCCATCCGCCGCTGGAATTCGGGGCCGCTGAACCAGCGGATCACTTCCGCCGTCTCATTGGGATGGGGAACGCCGGTGAGCATGGACAATCCCCAGCTGCCCAGGGTCCCGGATCCCTGCTGGCCGGGTCTGCCCACCACGGTGGTGACCCCCACCTTGCCCACCACCTCGGAACCCATCCGCTCCAGTTCCCTCCAGGCGTAGGGCCAGTTGCGCATCAGGGCCGCGTCACCAGCGGCAAAGGTGCCCAGGGCCTCGGCTTCGGCGTAGTTCGCCACCGCCTCGGGCGTGATGCCCGTGGTCACCAGCCTGTCGAGCCAGGCCGCGGCCCGCACTGCGGCGGGACTGTCCAATTCGGTGCTGCCGCTCTCCCACATGGCGGGGGGCCCGCCGCTGGTGGAGTCCGCGGCTGCTGCTGGGATGGCGGGCTGCCACCAGCGGGCACCGAAGGCATCCAGGGTTTCCAGGACCACGCAGCTGAGGCCTTCGTACTGGCGGCCCTGCCAGATGTAGCCCCAGCGCACCGTGCCCTGCCGTTGCAGATCCCTGGATATGGCCTCCAGTTCCTGCGGCGTTTGCGGCGGCTGCTCCATCAGATCGGTGCGCCAGTAGAGCAGACCGATGTCAGCTGTGAACGGGAGCCGCCAGATGTGGCCGTCGAACGCATTGCCCAGCCGGGCGCCCGGCACCATGGCTTCAAAGCTGTCGCTGCTGAACCAACCCTCGAGGGGTTCCAACCAATCCGCCGCCACGAACTTGGTCAGCTGGCTGATATCCACCAGCATGGCGTCGTAGGGGGTGTCCCCCAGCAGCAGACTGCTGATGGCCAGGTCGGCCATGGCGTCGGTGTCCACCGGTCCGCGAGCCACCTTGATCCGCAGCCGCCCCTGGGACTGGTTGAATTCCCGCACCTGCTCGGCGGTGGCGTCAGCAAAGGACGCCGGCATCAACACCCGGATCGCGATTGGGCGGGGCTGGGCCAGTCCGACCGGAATCAGACAGGAGATTGCCAGGACCAGACCCAGAGCGACCAGCTGCTTCCTGTTCCATGGCCATCGAATTCGATACGACCAGCGAACTCGTTGGCTCAAGGAATTAATTTAGGTAAACCCAGGTAAAACTTAGGTTCACTATCAATAATTCAGAGCAGCTGGCCGACCAACGGTGATGGTTTGTGATCTTGGTAGCCAAGCTGTTGGATCAAAGACCGCGCTGCATCAACCGACCCATCAGATCGCTGCTGCGCTGCTGGAAACCGGCAAGCTGATTGGGCTCCAGGCCCCCCACCGCCAGACGCGCCGTTTCATAGACATGGCGGCTGAGGTCATCGGCCAGCTGCTGGCTGGGGGAGGATTCCGATCCCCCGGGGGTGGTGAGGACCGCGCCGGAAGAAAGCTTGAGCAACCCTTCCACCAGGGGATGGCGGCGATTCACCAGCAGGACATGGTGATCAGGCAGGCCGGGGAGACGCTGCTCCATCAGGGCACCCATGTCATTGATGCGTCGCATCTGTTCAGGCAGCAGGATCAGGGCGGCCGGAGCAAGATCTCCCTTCAGGGACTGCACCTGAATGGTGATTTTGTCGTTGGCAAGGGCCTTCTTGAACAGGTCCCGAAGTCTCTCCCCCGCGTCTTTTCCTTCCGCGTCAGCCAGCTCCTGTTCCTGCTCGTGCAGGCTTTCGTCGAGCTCGGCATCCACACGCTGAAACTTGAGCTCATCGTGCCGCATTTCCAGCCAGGGGATGAACTGGGAGTCGATCAGGGTGTCGGCCAGGAGGACTTCCACTCCCTGGCCCTTCCACAGCGCCAGGGCACCGGCCTGGCCCGCTTCATCGGTGCAATAAAGGATGCGTTTGTCGTTGTCGGAAGCCAGACGGGCTCGATAGCCGGCCAGGGTCGTGAAGGCCCGGTCGCCGAAGCTGATCGGGTCGGGATTGGCGTCTTCCCCCTCGCCGGCCTGCTTGCCAGCGGCGGTGGTCCCGAACAACACCAGATCGGCCACCTGCTCGGCGAACTTTTCATCCTCCATGGCACCAATCTTGATGAATGGGGCCAGGGAGTCCCAGCTTTCGGCATAACGAACCGGCTCGTCGCGGTGCAGTTGCTTGAGCCGGTCCCCCACCTTCTTGGCGACAAACCCGCCGATGGAGCGCACGCGACGGTCGGTCTGCAGAGCGCTGCGGCTCACATTCAGGGGAATGTCAGGGGAATCGAGCACACCCCGCAGGGGCAGCAGGTAGCGGGGTACCACCTCTTTGATCGAATCGCTCACAAACACCTGGTTGCAGTACAAGCGAATCTCCCCCTTTTCCCAATCGGCCCGGCCAGTAATCTTTGGGAAATAGAGAATGCCCTGGAGATTGTAGGGATAGTCGGTGTTGAGATGCACCCAGAGCAGAGGGTCGCCTTGGAAGGGATAGAGATAGCGGTATAGCTCGATATAATCTTCATCACTGAGGTCCCTCGGGCTCTTGCGCCAGGGCGCCTCCCGTTTATTGACCGCGGCCCCTTCCAGTTGCACCTCCACAGGGAGGAAATCGCAGTAGGTGGTGATCAGGGTGCGGAGTCTGGATGGCTCCAGGTACTCGATCTCCTCTTCCTGCAGGTGAAGGATCACATCGGTACCCGGTTCCGAGCGCTCGCCGGATTCAAGGGAAAAATTAGGGGAGCCGTCACAGGTCCAACGCACGGCTTCGGCATCGGGACGGGCGCTGAGGCTGACCAGTTCCACCTGGGAAGCCACCATGAAGCTGGAATAAAAGCCCAGCCCGAAATGGCCAATGATCGCGTCCTCTTCTCGCTTGTATTTCTCCAGGAATTCCTCTGCACTGGAGAAGGCCACTTGATTGATATAGCGCTTCACCTCATCAGCCGTCATGCCGATGCCGTTATCACTTACGGTGACGGTCTTGGCTTCCCGGTTGATACGAATGCTGATGATTCCTTCCTCACCCTCGCTGCAATCCCCTGCCATGGCAGCCATGCGGCGCTTCTTGATGGCGTCCACCCCATTGCTGACCAGCTCCCGCAGAAACACCTCATGGCCGGAATAGACCGCCTTTTTGATGATCGGGAAAATGTTCTCGGTATGGATCTGAATCTGACCCTGTTCGAGCACAGCCATTGGGAAATTTATTTTCTGAATTGACCTTAGGGATCGGTCCGTCCGTCCTCAAGGGGCCGGAAGGGGTGGTCTCCGAACCATGGCGCCGAAGTTCCCAGGCAGAAGGGGCTGTGTTCAGCTGCTCCGCTGCAGGTCGGGCTTCTCCTCGGGCAGGATCGCGCCCGCCACCGGGCACACCTGCAGACAGATGCCGCAGTCGATGCAGGTGTCGAAATCGATCCAGTAGAAGGTCGTGCCTTTGGCGTTCGCCCCGGCACCGGGGTGGATGCAGGCGACAGGGCAGGCGTCCACACAATCGGCCACGCCTTCACAGATGTCGGTGACGATCGTGTGGGCCATGGAGGGGCAGGCGGAAGGCAGGTCAATCCTAGGAAGGAAGCCAGAGGGCGCCGCGGCAGCCCCGCTCGGCCGCGATCCGATCGGCATCCTCCTGGCAGGCGCAGGGCACGGCGCAGAACTCCGCCGCGATCCCCTGCCCGTGCAGATCGGCCATCCTTGCCAGGGCCGCGGTCAGCCCTTCAGGGCCGGATGCGGCCACCAGCCAGGGGGCCACGGGGGACGGGCCCGGCACCTGGGAGCCCAGCAGATCCCGGATCGCTTCGATATCAAACCCGAAGCCCGTGCCGGCTGCCTGCTCCGGATCCGAGCAGAAGCGGCTCACCAGGGCGTCGTAACGGCCACCACTGGCAATGGCCAGGGGAGCATGAATGCCCTGGCAGACCAGCTTCAGCACCAGGCCGTCATAGAGATCGAAGTGGGGTTGGAAGGTGGGGTCGAGTTGCAGCCGCACCCCCAGGGAGGCGGCGGGCGGCGACACCCCTGCCAGGGTGCTGGCCAGGGATTCCAGCAACGGCACAGGCCCCAGCCATTGCTCCAGCTGGTAGAGCACCTGGGCTGGTTCACCCCGCAGGCCCAGCAGGGCCAGCAGGCGCTGGCGGTCGTTTTTCGGCAGGGGCAGGGCGGCCAGGGCCAGGGGGTCGAAACCGGTCAGGGCCTCCCGGGCCCGGGCCCGGCATGGGGCGGGGAGGGCAGCGACCAGGGCATCCAGCAGGCCGTGGTGACCCACCAGCAAGGTGGGCCGGTGGGCCGGCCGCAGCCCCAGGGTGGCGACCGCCGCGAGCAGCAGGTGCATCAGCTCCCGATCGGCGGCGGGGGAAGGGGCCCCCAGCAATTCCACTCCGCTCTGCAGACGTTCACTGATCCGTTGGCCGCCACCATCGGCGCTGAAACTGCCGAAGGTGGTGCCGCAGGCCCAGAGCCGCAGGGGGCGAGGCCGGTCGACCATGCGGGTGCTGGCGGCCCGGGCGATGGAGGCGGTCAGCTCCGGCCGCAGCCCCAGGGGCTCTTCGGCCACGAGCCGGATCACCTCCCGCTCGGCGATGGCTCCGCCGGCCCCGAGGGTGGCCAGCCGCTCGATCGTTGGGGGGGCCACCTCCTGGTACCCCCACAGCCGGTAGACCTCGGCCAGCAGATCGCAGAGGCGTCGGTTGGTTTCGACCTCCCTGGGGTTGAGGTCCCGGGCACCGGTGGCGGGTTGGAGGGCCATGGCTCAGCTGGTGGATGAAGAATCCAGCTCGGGGGCCCCGAAGCTGGCGCCGCTCAGGGGACGGCAGGCGGCCAGACCCTGGATCAGAGCTTGCTGCAGTTGGGGGGCGCAGGCGATCACCCGGCCCTCGGTGAGCTGGAAGGGTTGACCGTCATAGGCGCTCACCACGCCGCCGGCCTCCTCCACCAGCACCACACCCGCGGCCAGGTCCCAGGGGGCCAGACCCCGCTCCCAGTAGCCGTCGAGGCGGCCTGCCGCCACGTGGGCGAGATCGACTGCCGCGGCCCCGGCCCGCCTCACCCCATGGCTGCGATGGGTGAACCAGGCGAACTCGGCGTAATTGTTGTCGAGACGGTGGATCCTGTCGTAGGCGAATCCTGTCACCAGCAGGGCATCGGCCAGCCGTTCACATCCGCTGACCCGCAGCGCCTTGCCGTTGCACCAGGCCCCCATCCCGGCAGCGGCCCAGTAGCTCTCTTCGAGGGCGGGCACCACCAGGGCCCCCAGCAGGGGCAGGTTGCGCCAGCAGAGCCCCACCGACGTGCCGAAAAAGGGATAGCCATGGGCATAGTTCGTGGTGCCATCGAGGGGGTCGACGCACCACTGCAGATCACCACCCCCGTCCCCCCCCCCATGGCGGCCGCTCTCCTCGGCCAGCACACCGATGTCGGGGGTCTGGCTGGCCAGTTCGCCGAGCACCGCCTGCTCGGCGGCCAGATCGGCCTCGGTCACCAGGTTGCCCGCCCCACCCTTCTCGCGAATTCCCTCCAACTTGCCGAAGTGCTCCCGCAGCCGTTCCGCCCCCGCGGCCGCCGCCCGGCGGGCCACGGCCACCAACCGTTCGATCTCGGCCGCCTTCAGGCCCGACTCCTGGCGGGCCCGCTGACTCTGGGCCGCCACGCTGCCGGGGCTGGCGTCTCTGGAGTTGATCGCAGTCAAATTCATTCCTCCTCAAGGGGCAGGCCCGGACGCACCCGCCCGCGGCCGAAGAAACGACCGAACTGAAGGTCGTAGACCTCATCTTCGTCCTGGGTCTCCACTTCCAGGGGCCCGATCGCCCGGGCGACACAGAGCAAGCCGAAGCCCCGCTCCCGCATCTCCCTGGAGAGACCCAGGGCTTCGCGATGGTCGATCTGCCCATGGATCACCCGCACGGCGCAGGCCGTGCAGCATCCGTTGCGGCAGCTGAACGGCAAGGGTTCTCCCTGCTGCTCGAAGCTGCGCAGGATGTACTCCCCTTCAGGAACGTCACGACGGATCACCCGCCCTGTCTGACGCCAGTGGACCGTGATCGGATAGGTGGTTGTCATGGAAGGTCACCGGGGAAGAGCTGGAGTTCGATCAGGTCCCTGCTACATTGCCACTTGCCAATTTGCCTCTGGAGAGGTGGCCGAGTGGTCGAAGGCGCAGCACTGGAAATGCTGTATAGGGGCAACCCTATCGAGGGTTCGAATCCCTCCCTCTCCGTTGAAGAAGCCGGCCACCAGCCGGCTTTTTTTGTTTGGATCAACGAAGAGAATGTTGGCTGGTTGTTCCATCAGCCGAAGCGGCCGCTTACATAATCCAAAGTGGTCTGCTGTTCGGGGGCATTGAAGATTTTTTCCGTTGCGGCGAATTCCCCCAGATAACCCACCTTGCCGGAACCACCCTCCACGGCCTCGGCATTGAAGAACGCGGTCATGTCGGCCACTCGGACCGCCTGCTGCATGTTGTGCGTCACGATGATAATGGTGTAATTGCGCTTCAGTTCATGCATCGTTTCCTCGATTTTCAGGGTGGAGATCGGATCCAGGGCTGAGCAGGGCTCATCCATCAGGATCACCTCGGGTTCGGTAGCGATGGCCCGGGCGATGCAGAGCCGTTGTTGCTGGCCACCCGAAAGGGAAAATCCACTTTCCATCAGCTTGTCCTTGCACTCATCCCACACCGCCGCCTTGCGCAGGGAACGCTCCACAAGTTCATCCATATCGCCACGGTACCCGTTGATCCTGGCCCCGAAGGCAATGTTTTCGTAGATCGTTTTTGGAAAAGGATTCGGCTTCTGAAATACCATGCCGATGCGGCGGCGCACCTCAACTGGATCCACCTTGGGATGGTAGAGATCTTGGTTATCAAAAATAACCTTACCCTTCAGAGTGCAGCCGGGAATGAGATCGTTCATCCGATTCAATCCCCGCAGCACCGTGGATTTGCCGCAACCAGAGGGGCCGATCAAGGCAGTAACCTTGCCGGCGGGGATATCCATGAACACATTCTTTACCGCCTCGAAACTGCCATAGGAGATCGTCACATTCTGGAGTGACATACAGACATCATTCGTCTCAGAAGAATGGCTGGATGTGGTGGTGGTTGCCGGCATGGAATCAGAGAGAAAAGAACGAAGCAAGGAGCACTTCCTGCTCAAGTTTTCTTGGTCATATGGCCCAGCCAGCGGGCCAGGAGATTGGCCAGCAGAATCATGATCACCAGGACAAAGGAAGCGGCCCAGGCCAGTTCATTCTGGGCTTCGTAGGGCATGATGGCAAAATTATAAATCAGCACCGACATTGTGGCGATTGGATTGAAAACCCCCTCTGGCCAGAAGGGCGAAAAGAGAGCGGTGAAGATCAGGGGAGCCGTTTCGCCGGCGGCTCTGGCGATCCCCAGTACCACACCGGTGGCGATGGGGGTGAAGGCCGCCGGCAGAACGATGCGGCAGATGGTCACGAAACGGGATGCGCCCACTCCGTAGGCACCCCATCGCATTTCCTGGGGAACGAGTTTGAGGCCCTCGTCCGTGGTCTTGATCACGGTGGGAAGCATCAGCACCGCGAGGGCGATTCCACCTGCCATGGCGCTGTAGCTCTGGTCGAAGAAGAAGCGGGTGGCAACGACCAAGCCGTAGATGAACACACCGCTGATGATCGAGGGGACGCCGGCGAGCACGTCATTGCCGAATCGAATGAAGCGGGAAAACCAGCCCTGTACGGAATATTCGGAGAGATAGATGCCACCCCCGACACCCACGGGAACGGCAATCAGGGAGGCGATCAGCGTCACCAACAGGGTGCCCAGGACCGCATTGCCGATCCCCCCTGCCGCCAGCCCCGGCGCTGGCGGCAGCTGGGTGAACAACTGCAGGCTGAGCAGGCGCCCCCCCTGGATGAGCACGAAGATCAGCACCAGAAACAGGGGCAACACCGCGATCGACGCAAAGATCGACGCCACCGTGGTGAACAGTTTGTTGAGACGATTTCGCTTCAGGGCCGGATTGAAGAACAGGGATCCCCTGTCAAAGCTCGACGCCGACGTTTGGGTTCGCTGGGAAAGGGTGGTCATGGCTCCAACTTCGTGATCATGGCGGCAGGTTCCGGGAATTCAGTACTTGAGGCTGAGCTTGCGGACCAGCACCTGGGCGAAGACGTTCACCACGAATGTGAGGATCATCAACACAAGCGCCGCGTACATCAGGGCGGAAACCTGGATGCCGTCCGCCTCGCCGAACTGGTTGGCCAGCATGGAGGCGATCGTGTTCCCGGGAGCCAGGATCGAAAAGCTGAAGTTGAGGGAGTTACCGATGATCATTGTGACCGCCATGGTTTCCCCCATGGCCCGACCCAGGGACAGCATGACGCCACCGATGATGGAGGAGACGGCTGCCGGCAGGATCACGCTGAAGATGGCCCCCCAGCGGGTGGTGCCCACCCCATAGGCACCCTGGCGGAGTTCGATCGGCACCTGATTGAGGGCGTCGCGGGAGATGGCGGTGATGATCGGCAACACCATCACCACCAGGATCAGGACCGCCGGTGCGGTGCCCGGGCCCTGGGGAATGGTGCCGAAGAATGGCGTCCAGCCGAGGATCGAGTGCAGAAACCCCAGCACGGGCCGGATGGCGGGTTCCATCACGAAGATGGCCCAGAGACCGAGCACCACCGAGGGGATGGCGGCCAGCAGTTCCACCATCAGGCCGATCCCTTCCCGCAGGCGGAGGGGAATCAGGTCCTCGGTGATGAAGATGGCCGTTCCGAGGCCCAGGGGCACGGCGATCAGCAGGGAGAGCAGGGAGGTGACCAGGGTGCCGTAGATGGCCACGAAGGCACCATAGGTTTCATTGACCGGATCCCAGGCGGAGGTGGTAAGGAACCCCAGGCCGAAGGCAGCGATGGCTTCCCTGGAGCCGGAAAACACGGTGAGGAAAATCCCCAGCAGCACGATCGCCACCATGGAAGCCAGCACCAGCGTGAGCTGGCGAAAGCCGATGTCCACCAATTTTTCAGAAGCGGGGCGGCGACGCAGGGTGAACGCATCGGCCCTGATGTCACGAATCATTCGGTGAGCACGCTCCGAAACCCGGCGGTAAACTTCTAAGCAGCCTGACGCGGGCCGATTAAGCTCCGTTTAAAGTGACTGCCGCGGGTAGCTTTGGGCGTCACAGCAAGCTTCCCGGCCGAATTTCATGGGGCGCATCGTTGGAATCGATCTCGGCACCACCAATTCGGTGGTGGCGGTGCTCGAAGGCGGTCGCCCCCAGGTGATCGCCAATGCGGAAGGTGGACGCACCACTGCTTCGGTGGTGGGTTTCAACCGCGACAAGGAACTGCTGGTGGGTCAACTGGCCCGCCGCCAGTTGGTATTGAATCCACGCAACACCTTCGCCAACCTGAAGCGCTTTGTCGGACGCACCTGGGACGAGCTCGATGAGAGCAGCCTCGGTGTTCCGTACACCGTCCGGGCCAACGACCAGGGCAATGTGCGGGTGGTCTGCCCCGCCACCGAACGGGAATACGCCCCGGAGGAGCTGGTGGCCAGCATCCTGCGCAAACTGGTGGACGACGCCTCCACCTATCTGGGGGAGGAAGTGGAAGCGGCGGTGATCACGGTGCCGGCCTATTTCGATGACGCCCAGCGTCAGGCCACCCGTGACGCGGGCCGGCTGGCGGGGATCACGGTGGAGCGGATCCTCAACGAGCCCACCGCGGCCGCCCTCGCCTATGGATTCGACCGCAGCGCCGTGAAGCGGGTCATGGTCTTCGACCTTGGCGGAGGCACCTTTGATGTCTCCGTTCTCCGCATCGCCAACGGGGTGTTCGATGTCAAGGCCACCAGCGGGGATACCCAGCTGGGCGGCAACGACTGGGATCGTCGCATTGTCAACTGGGTCGCCGACGCTTTCCTCCAGGAACACGGCCTCGATCTGCGCCGCGATCGTCAGGCCCTCCAGAGGCTCACCGAAGCATCGGAGAAGGCCAAGCAGGAACTTTCCGGCGTGCAGAGCACCCCCATCTCCCTGCCGTTCATCGCCACCGGGCCGGATGGTCCGCTCCACATCGAGACCACCCTGGAGCGCCGCAGCTTCGAAGGCCTCTGCCCCGACCTGCTGGATCGGTTGCTGCGCCCGGTTCAGGCCGCTCTGCGGGATTCCGGCCTCGGGGCCGAGTCCATCGACGAGGTGGTGCTGGTGGGGGGCAGCACCCGCATGCCCATGGTGCAGGAGATGGTGCGCACCCTCATCCCCAGGGAACCCTGCCAGTCGGTGAACCCCGACGAGGTGGTGGCGATCGGGGCCGCTGTCCAGGCGGGGATCCTCACCGGTGAACTGAGGGATCTGATGCTGAACGACGTCACCCCTCTGTCCTTGGGGCTGGAGACCATCGGTGGGGTGATGAAGGTGCTGATTCCCCGCAACACGCCGATTCCAGTGCGGAAATCGGATCTGTTCAGCACATCGGAGTCCAACCAGTCTTCCGTCGAGATTCATGTGGTCCAGGGGGAACGCCAGATGGCGCCCGACAACAAATCCCTCGGCCGCTTCCGCCTCGCCGGCATTCCGCCGGCCCCACGCGGTGTCCCCCAGGTCCAGGTCTCCTTTGACATCGACGCCAACGGTCTCCTGCAGGTGTCCGCCACCGACCGCACCACCGGCCGTCAGCAAAGCGTCTCGATCCAGGGAGGATCAAATCTCAGCGAGGAGGAAATCACCCGTCTGCTGGAGGAGGCGGAGCGGAAGGCCAGCGAGGACCGTCGGATCCGCGCCGAGGTGGATCGGCGCAACCGGGCCCAGACCCTGGTGGCCCAGGCGGAACGGAGGCTGCGGGATGTGGCCCTGGAACTGGGCCCCTATGGGGCTGAGCGTCAGCAACGGGCCGTGGAGCTCGCCCTTCGGGACGTGCAGGATCTGCTGACGACGGATGATCTCGCCGAACTGGAACTGGCGGTGAGCCAGCTCCAGGAAGCTCTGTTCGGACTCAACCGTCGCCTGATGAGCGAGCGGCGGGCGGAGACCGGGCCCCTGCAGGGCCTGAAGAACACCCTGGGATCCTTGAAGGACGAATTGTTCGCCGACGATGACTGGGACGAATGGGGGGACTCAGGCCGCAACGATCCCTGGGCCAGCCCTTCGGGCTACGGAGGCCCCCCTTACCGCGGCTCTTCGGCTGACGGCCCCTCCTGGGCACGATCCGGCCGACCTGATGATCCCGACATCGACCCGTTGCCCCTGGATCGTGGTCGCCGCGGCCGTTGGGAGCGACCGGAGGACATGACCCCCACCATCGATGCCCCTTCTCCCCGCCGTGGCCGCAGGGAGTCGGAAGATCCCTGGGGTGATGGTTGAGCCCGGTGAGCCGTTCCTCCCGTCGAGCCAGACCCGCTGACGTCCCATCCCCTGCCGCCGCCGATCACTGGCAGGTGCTGGGCCTGGCGCCCGGGGCCGACCCCGCCAGTCTGAAACGAGCCTTCCGCACCCAGGCCCGCCGCTGGCATCCGGATCTCAACGGCAACGATCCCGTCGCCGAGGAGCGCTTCAAGCTGGTCAACGAGGCCTACGCGGTGCTCTCCGATCCCCGCCGTCGCAGGGCCTGGGAGGCGGGGGAGGTGTGGGGCGGCGACGCTGGCGAGAGAGAAGACGATCCCTTTGCCAGCGGCTTCCCCGACTTCGACACCTACCTGGCGGATGTATTCGGCAGCCCACCCAGCCAGGAGGAGCCTGCGGACGATCCCCTCCCCGACGAGGACAAGGAATTCGAGCCCCGGTCGGAAACGCAATGGGACCCGGCCGGGGACGTGATGGCGGCGCCGCCCTCCCCCCCACCCGTGGTGGCCCGTGATGATCAGGAAAGTCTGGTGGAGCTCAGCCCGGAGCAGGCGCTGGCCGGCGAACGGGTGGAACTGGAACTGGCTGACGGCATGGTGGTGGAAGTGTGGACCCCCGCCCTGGCAGGAGATGGCTGGCGTCTGCGCCTGGCCGGGGTCGCGGCCGGGGGCGGCGATCACTTCCTGCAGCTGAGGGTCCGGACTCCCGACGGACTGCGCATCGATGGACTCCGGGTCCATTACCAGCTGGATCTGCATCCCGCTGATGCGGCTCTGGGTTGTTCCGTCGTGGTGCCCACCCTGGAGGGATCGGTGCGGCTGCGGGTGCCGCCGGGTTCTTCCAGTGGTCGCCTGTTGCGGCTGCGGGGGCGGGGTCAGCGTCAGGCCGAGCGGGTCGGCGACCAGTTGGTGGAGGTGCGGATCGTCGTACCCGACCCCCTCAGCGAAGCGGAAGAGGCCCTGTTCCGTCGCCTGCGGGAACTGGACGAGGAGCGGCAAAGGGATGAATCTGGGGAAGACTCCCCCGCCTGACGCCCGCCGACCTTGGATGGGAAACTGGGACTCTCCCAACGACAGCATCCGTGACCGCGAGCCAGCCCCCCTCCAGGACCGTGCACGTGCTGCTGTTCGATCCCGGCAGCGACCAGGAAGGCATCCACTCCCTCGAATTGCTGGGCCGCACCGTGGTGTTGCTGTTCGAGGTGCGAGACGACGCCGAGCGCTACGCAGGCCTGCTGGAAGCCCAGGATTTCCCCGCTCCCAGTGTGGAGGTGCTGGATCGCGAGGAGCTGGAGGCCTTCTGCCGCCAGGAGGGATACGAGGCCCGTTTTGTGCCCGCCGGCTTCCTGCCCAAAAGTGAGGAGGACCGTCTGCTGATTGTGCCGCCGGAGCGCAACATCGATGATCCCAACTGGCGCGAACGGACGGGGCCGGCGGTCGGCGCCGCCCCCGGCGAAACCACTGAATCAGGCGACACCACGCAATCAGACGACAGCACTGAAACGGAAGCGGCGGTGATTTCAGGCGACCCTGAGCTGGAGGCTTTCCGGCGCAGCCTGGAGGGTCTGCTGTGAGCACGGATCGGGGTCACCTGCTCACCGAACAGTCCAATCCCGCCAGCGAACGGCTCGACGAGCTGGACACCCTGCCCCTGGTTCAGCTGTTCTGCCAGAACGACCTGGAGCCCCAACGGGCAGTGGAGGCTGCAGCGCCCCGCCTGGCCGAGGCCATCGATGCGATCGCGGCGCGGCTGGCGGCAGGGGGCCGCCTCTTCTACCTGGGCGCCGGCACCTCTGGGCGACTGGGCGTCCTCGACGCGGCGGAGTGCCCCCCCACCTTCTGCACACCGCCCGAGCTGGTGCAGGGGGTGTTGGCCGGGGGGGCTCCGGCCCTGTTGCGCAGTTCGGAAGGATTGGAGGATCGTCGCGAGGCGGGCCGGGATGATCTGAAAGCTCGGGGGTTCGGCCCAGGAGACGTGCTGGTGGGCATTGCCGCCGGTGGCACCACTCCCTATGTGCTGGGGGGCCTGGAGCACGCCCTGGCGATCGGTGCCCTGGCCATCGCCCTGGCCTGCGTTCCCGCCGATCAGGTGGCCATGCCCTGCAGCATCGACATCCGGCTGCTCACCGGAGCGGAACTCGTCACAGGCTCCACCCGGCTCAAGGCGGGAACGGCCACGAAGATGGCCCTCAATCTGATTTCCACCGGCGTGATGGTGCGCCTCGGCAAGGTTCACGGCAACCGGATGGTGGATGTGGCCGTCACAAACGCCAAGCTGGAGGACCGGGCCCTTCGGATCCTGCGGGATCTGGCCGGCATCCCCCCTCAGCGGGGAATCGACCTGTTGGGGGAAGCGGGCGGCTCCGTGAAACTGGCCCTGCTGATGGCGGCCACCGGCAGGGACGCGGCCCAGGCCCGAGCGGCTCTGGAGTGCCATGGCCCCTCCCTGCGCGGCACCCTCGCGGCCCTGGGCTCTTCCCTTCCGGGGCCGGCTCAGTCCTCCGCGGCGGGCGGAATGCCGCTGGGGCCCCAGTAGGGGGATGTGAACAGTTCAGTCCGCCGGCGGGTGGCGGGGGGCACCTGGGCAGCGGGGGTCATCAGGGCGTGACGCAGGGCCTGGTGGGCACTGCTGATGGGGCGGCTGGTGGCCAGCTTCTGGGCCGTGGCGCGAATGATCTCCTGGGCCAGGGTGGCATTGGCCATGAGATTGCCGATCACCATTTCGACGCTCACCGCGGCATGGTCGGGATGCCAGCAGTCGTAATCGGTGACCATGGCCAGGGTGGCGTAGGCCATCTCCGCCTCCCTGGCCAGCCGGGCTTCGGTGTGGTTGGTCATGCCGATCACAGAGCAGCCCCAGGAGCGGTAGAGCTCCGATTCGGCACGGGTTGAGAAGGCCGGCCCCTCCATGCAGAGGTAGGTGCCGCCCCGATGCAGGGTTCGTCCCTGGGGCATCAGCCCATCTCCGGCCTCGATCAGCAGGCGGCTGAGGGTGGGACAGTAGGGGTCGGCGACCCCCACATGGGCGACGAGCCCATCGCCAAAGAAGCTCAGGGGTCGCTGGTGGGTCCGATCGATGAACTGGTCCGGCACCAGCATGTCGAGGGGACGCACGTAGTCCTGCAGGGATCCCACCGCCGATGCTGAAAGGATCCAGCGCACCCCGAGGGAGCGCAGGGCCCAGAGGTTGGCCTGGTACGGAACCTCAGTGGGGGAATAGGAGTGGTGGCGGCCATGGCGGGCCAGAAACACCACCTCGAGATCATCGATCCGCCCGATCCGCAGAGAATCCGAAGGCCTGCCGTAGGGAGTGGAGAGTTCCAGCTCCCGCACCTGCTCCATTCCCTCCATGGCGTAGAGACCGCTTCCTCCCAGGACACCGAGCCGGGCGTCATTGAGATCCACAGGAGTGAATGCCGCGGTGGGGCTGTTGCTCATGGAGGACGGCCACCCAGGGGCACCGCGTAGAGGAAGAAGGTCCGTTTTACCCCAGAGCCGATACAGTCCGCTTTTGCTCCCAGCCGATGACCAAGGCTCTGATGGAAACCGATGCCGGCCTGATCCACCTGGATCTCTTTGATGCCGAGGCCCCCGGCACGGTGGCCAATTTCACCAAGCTGGCCGAGCAGGGCTTCTACGACGGTCTGGCCTTTCATCGGGTGATCGACGGCTTCATGGCCCAGGGCGGCTGTCCCAACAGTCGGGAGGGCGCCAAAGCCATGGCTGGCACCGGCGGACCGGGCTACACGATTCCCTGCGAGATCAACAGCAAGAAGCATCAGGCCGGCACCCTCTCGATGGCCCATGCCGGTCGCGACACCGGTGGAAGTCAGTTCTTCCTCTGCCATGCACCCCAACCCCATCTCGACGGCCAGCACACGGTGTTCGGGCATACCGGCGACCTGGATGTGGTGCTGGCGCTGAAGAGCGGCAGCCGGATCAAGTCGGTGAAGATCGAGAAGTAGGCGCCACGCTGCGCAGGGTTTCCGAACCCCGATCGGCTGAGTTCAGGGACCAGAGGATGAAGGCCCCGGGGGTGAGGTGCAGGAGCGGACAGGTGGGAGGGGCCTGGATCCCCCCACCGGCCGGATCCGGAAGCCGGGGGAGCAACTCCCCCAGCGGACGACATTCGGGCTCCAGGTCAACGCTGGGATGGTCCTTGCGCTGGGCATCGGGAGTGAGCAGCAGGCTGACCGCCATGGTTCCGCGCCAGCGGGCCATCTCCATCAGGGGCCCAGCCAGGTTGGCGGCCGAGAGCTGGTTGCCATGGCCAGCCGCCAACAGCAGGGCGACCCTGGGCTGGTTCAGCAGGGCCAGAAGCCGGGGGTGCTCCTCCCGCTCGAGCATCAACCCCCGGCGCCGGGCCCATTGCCGCAACGCCTCGACGCGCTCCAGGTCGGTCACGGGCAGAACATCCCTGCCCTGCCAGGCCAGCACCGCGTTGATGCCGTGGGTTGCCTCCTCCATGAGGTGGCCGAGCTTGGTGCGTTTCGTCCTCAGGTAAAAAGCGTTGTGGAGCCCGGCATCCATCACCAATGGCACCCGGTCCACCACCTGGAGGCCGTATCCACCCAGGCCTGCGATCTTGCGTGGATTATTGGTGATCAACCGCAGCCGGTTGACTCCCAGGTCGCTGAGGATCTGGGCTCCCACGCCGTAATTACGGAGATCAGCGGGAAAACCCAGACGCTCATTGGCTTCCACCGTGTCCAGGCCGCCATCCTGGAGGCTGTAGGCCTTGAGCTTGTTGATCAGGCCGATCCCCCGTCCCTCCTGGCGCAGGTACACCACCACCCCTTCACCGGCCGCTTCGATCATGCGCAGGGCCGCTTCCAGCTGGGGCCTGCAATCGCAGCGCAGCGAACCGAAGGCATCACCGGTGAGGCACTCGGAATGCACCCGCACCAGCACCGGGGCTGATGCCCGCTCGGGATATCCCTTGATGATCGCCACATGCTCGCTGCCATCGAGCTCATTGCGGTAGCCGATGGCTCGGAACGTCCCGAAGGCACTGGGCAGCATCGCCTCCGCCTGGCGCCGCACGAACCGCTCCGTATCCAGGCGGTAGCGAATCAGGTCGGCAATGTTGATCAACCGCAGGCCATGGCGGGCTGCATAGGGGACCAGCTGGGGCAGGCGGGCCATGGAGCCGTCAGCGTTCTGGATCTCGCAGATCACCCCCGCCGGGTAGAGACCCGCCAGCCTGGCCAGATCGACGGCCGCCTCGGTGTGCCCGGCCCGTTTCAGCACGCCTCCCTGACGGGCCCGGAGCGGGAAAATATGGCCAGGGCGCCGCAGATCCCCCGGGCGGGAGTGGGGATGGATCGCCACCTGGATCGTGCGGGCCCGGTCTTCGGCGGAGATGCCAGTGCTGACGCCGTGTTCCGGCCCCGCGTCCACACTCACTGTGAAGGCCGTCTGGTTGCTGTCGGTGTTGCGATCCACCATCAGGGGGAGATCGAGCCCATCGAGTCGCTCCCCTTCCATCGCCAGGCAGATCAACCCTCTGGCTTCCGTGGCCATGAAGTTGATCTGCTGGGGGGTGGCGAACTGGGCCGCACAGATCAGATCGCCTTCATTTTCCCTGTTTTCATCGTCCACCACCACGATCGATTCGCCGTTGCGGATGGCGGCAAGGGCATCGGCGATGGCATCGAAACGAATTCCCCCCTGACCCGAACATGCCGAGACGGCAGAGGCGGATGGGATGGCGACGTTGGGGTCGCTGAAAGACTCAAGAGGAACGGTCAAGGCCAGTATCCATGGCGGAGATCGGACTCTCCCCTGCTTCCTTTATAGGGCCGATCGCGATGGGCCCGTTACGATCACGCGTCCCGTTCCAGGTTCCATGGCAGGCAATCGCGTCGCCGTGATCGGTGCCAGCGGCTATGGGGGCATGCAGACCCTGAGGCTCCTCCACGATCACCCCCAGTTTTCCGTCACCTTCCTGGGGGGGGAACGCAGCAGCGGGCGCCGCTGGAATGAGATGGCCCCCTTTCTGCCCCTGAGCCAGGATCTGGTGGTTCGCCGCCCGGAACCGGCGGCGGTCGCAGCCGCCGCCGATCTGGCGGTGCTCAGTCTTCCCAATGGTCTTGCCGCCGGGCTGGTGCCGGAATTGATCGACCAGGGGCTGAACGTGGTGGATCTCTCCGCCGACTACCGCTACCGCTCCCTGGACCAGTGGAAGGACGTTTATACCAGTGAGGCGAAAGCAAACCTTCGTGACGATGGCGCCCTCTGCCGGGAGGCGATCTATGGCCTGGTGGAGTGGGAAGCGGCCGCCATCGCGAAAGCCCGCCTGGTGGCAGCTCCCGGCTGTTTCCCCACCGCCAGTCTGCTGGCCCTGCTGCCCTTCCTGAAACAGGGTCTGGTGGAGCCCAATGGCATCATCATCGACGCCAAGACCGGCAGCTCGGGGGGGGGCAGGGCGGCCAAGGAGCACCTGCTGCTGGCGGAGGCGTCCGAAGCGGTCGCCCCCTACGGAGTCGTGGGCCATCGCCACACCAGTGAGATCGAACAGTTGGCCAGCCAGGTGGCCGGCCAACCCATCCAGCTCCAGTTCACTCCCCACCTGATGCCGATGGTGCGTGGGCTTCTCGCCACGGTCTACGCCCGCTTGCGGGACCCGGGCCTCACCGCTGAGGATTGCAGCACTCTGCTCAAGGCCGCCTATCGCCACAGCGACAGCGTGGCGGTCCTGCCGGTGGGTACCTACCCCTCCACCAAGTGGGTGCGCCAGACCAACCGTTGCCTGCTCTCGGTGCAGGTCGACCAGCGCACCGGACAACTGATCGTGATGAGCGCGGTCGACAACCTGATCAAAGGTCAGGCAGGCCAAGGGGTGCAGTGCCTGAACCTGATGGCCGGGCTGGCCGTCGGGACGGGCCTGCCCCTGCTTCCGTTCTATCCGTGAGTGCCCCTAGGCCCCATCGCCGGGCACGACATCAGGTTCTGGCAGCAACCGCTCGGCGGCCAGGCTGACGGCCAGGGGAAGGATGCGATGTTCCTGAAGCTGGATGCGGGCCGCCAGGCTGGCGGCGGTATCGAAAACCAATACCGGCACTGCCGCCTGGACCAGGATCTGACCCGCATCCACCTCTTCGCTCACCAGGTGGGCCGTGCAGCCCGAAATCGTCACCCCCGCCGCCAGGGCCTGACCCACCGCGTCGACGCCGCGAAAACTCGGCAGCAAGGAAGGATGAATATTCACCACCCGATCGGGGAAAGCGTCCAGCAGCAGGGGGGTGATGATCCTCATCCAGCCGGCCATCACCACCAGATCCACACCGGTATCGTGAAATGTCGTGATCAGGGCCCGATCCAGGGATGGGCGGTCGGCATGATGGCGGTGATCGATCACACGGCAGGGGACTCCGAGGCGTTCAGCCCTTCTCCGGGCGCCGCAGTCCTGGTTGTTGACCACCAGCAGCACCACGTCGGCCCTCAGGCTTCCCCCACGGCAGGCGTGAACCAGGGCCTCAAAGTTAGTGCCATTGCCCGAAGCCATCACCGCCAGTCGTTGATGGGGATGGCGGTGTGGGGCCGTCGGTGGCAATGGCCACCGCAGGGAAACGGCTGGATCGCTAGCTTCCATCCAAGCGGGCATCAAAGTCTTGTCCCATCTCACCATCCTGCCGACGATCCTGAAGGACCAGGACTGTCTCGCCCTGACCCTTGAGGCCCTGGGTTATCAACCCCTGCGGGGGGGCCAGCTGGAAAGCTTTGCCGGGCAAGGTGAACCGGTGAACGTGGCAATCACCCTTCCCGACGGGCAGCAAATTGGTTGGTCCATCCAGCCGGACGGCTGTCTGGCCCTGGTCGGAGACCTGCAACGGATCAGTCGCTCCAGACCCCTTCAGCATCTTCTTGGTCGCATCACCCGCGCCTATGCCGCCCGGATGGCCCTGCGGGAAGCAGCCATCGACCTTCCCAACGGGATGATTCACATCAGTGCCTGAGCCGGTCCCGGCTTCCCCTCCACTGCTGAGGCTGGACCTCACAGAGCCCCAACGGCATCTGGTGGGGGTCAACCTCCGCTTCACCCCCAGCACGGACCGCCTCCGGCTGAGGCTGCCGGCCTGGACACCTGGTTCCTACCTGATCCGGGATTACGTGCGCAATCTGGAGGGGTTGGAGGCCTGGCAGGGAGACCAGTGTCTTGCGTTGGGGGGCTCCGCGCCGGAGGGATGGAGCCTGAAGCTGAATCGAATGGATCCGGTGGAGATCCGCTATCGGATTCTGGCCACCGAGCTCACGGTGCGTACCTGCCACCTGACCGGTGACCACGGATTCTTCGCTTTGGCCGGGGTCGCTCTCCAGCTCGAGGCCGAACGCTGGAATCAGCATCGGATCGAGCTGCGGTTACCCCCGGGATGGGAGGCCTTCATCCCCCTGCCCCGTGACGAGCGGGGCCGCTGGGTGGCTGACAATTTCGACCAGCTGATCGACACCCCCGTGGAGGTGGGGCCCCACCCCTGCCACACGTTCAGCGTGGCGGGGGTTCCCCACCGCTGGGTGAGCTGGGGAGGAGACCTGCCTCGGATGGATGGGGCCTGGCTCGAAGACGTGGAGCGGGTCTGTCTGACCTGCTGCCGTCTGATGGGGGAGCAGGCCCCCGCTGCTTGCCAGTATCTGTTCATCCTGCATCTGACCGAGAAGGGCTTCGGGGGTTTGGAGCATGACTTCGGCACCGTGCTCCAGTTCGGGCGGAGAGCATGGGCCGAACCCGATGGCCGACGCCGGTTGCTCCAGCTCGTGGCCCATGAATATCTTCACCAGTGGAATGTGCGGCGGCTGCGTCCCGCTGAGTTGACACCGATCGACTACGACAGGCCCATGGTCGTCCCCAGCCTGTGGTTCGCCGAGGGCGTCACCAGTTACGCCGACCAGTTGATTCCATTCGCGGCGGGAATCGTCAGCGAAGCCTCGGTCCTGGAGGATCTCGGCAAGGATCTGAGCCGCTTCCTGCTCACCCCAGGCCGCAGGGTGCAGAGCCTTCGCCAAAGCAGCCAGGAAGCCTGGGTGAAGCTGTATCGAAAGGATGCCTACTCCGCCGATAATCAGATCAGCTACTACCTCAAGGGCGCCGTGCTGGCCATGGTGCTCGATCTGCATCTTCGACGCCACAACGCCTGCCTGAGCCTGGTACTTCAGGATCTGTGGGCCAGCCACGGCCGCTGGGGAAAGGGTTATCTGGAAGTGGATCTACTCGCAGCCTTCCAGAGGCACAGTCCCGATCTGTCCACTCTTTTACCGGTTTGGCTGAATAGCACCGATGATCCACCCATTCATTCCTACCTTGCGGATGTGGGTCTACGGCTGGTCCCTGAATCGTGCCGCAACCCCAGTATGGGTTGGCAGATCGAAGAGGATGCAACGGGAGATGTTCTTCTGAAGCGGGTCGAACGCGATGGTCCCGCCGAGCGCGCCGCGCTCCAGGTGGGTGATGAACTCCTGGCCTTCGATGCTCAACGCATCAGGTCCCCGCAGGATCTCGACCCACCGCGAGGCGATCGGATACCTGTTCCTGAAGCCCACGACGTTCTCTTCTGCCGGGACGGAATCGTGCGCCATGCCTCCATTCAGCCGGATCCGCCCACGATCCAGGCCTGGCGTCTTGAAATTGATCCCGCTGCCGGCGACCGCCACAGGGAACTCCGTCGCCGCTGGCTGTCTCTCCAGCCATGAGGACCCGGCTTCGCCCCCTGATGGTGGCCCTGACGGGGGCGGGCCTGCTGGCGGGCGGAGCTCTGCTCTGGCTGGCCCGCGACCTGCTGGGATCGCCGTCCACCGCTGGGAGTCGACCCAGCCTGCTGGAATTGCTGGAGGAGGTGCGCCAACCCCCTCCGCCCCCCCGCCCCCCGAGCAGACCGGCTCCGAAGCCCCCGTCCCAGCCGCAATGGATATCTCCCCTAACCCGCTCCTGCCCCAAGGTGGATCCATCAATGAGAGCCCGATTGACCAATCAGTGGGCTCGGATCGATTCCCTCACCACCCGCATCAAGATCGATCCCACCAATTTCGGTGAACGGTTTCAGAGCGATTCCTATGGCAACCCCGTGGATCCGACACCGCGCCTGGTGGTGCTCCACGAAACGGTCTATGGAATCGGCTCGGCGATCCAGACCTTTCTGACACCCCATCCAAATGATGCGGACCAGGTGAGTTACCACATGTTGATCGGAGAGGATGGCCAGATTGTGGCCGTACTTGACCCTCTCAAACGGGCATTCGGTGCGGGAAATTCAGCCTTCAACGGCGAATGGGTGATCACCAATCCGGAAGTTGGAGGTTCTGTGAACAATTTCACGCTTCATCTCAGTCTCGAGACACCGATCGACGGCGAGGACCAGGACGGAACCCACAGTGGCTACAGCGATGTTCAGTACGATGCAACAGCTCTGGTACTGGCAGAGTGGATGCGTCGTTTCTCTATTCCAGTGGAGAATATCACCACCCATAAGCATGTGGACCTGGGCGGTGAAAGAGCTGATCCCCGCAGCCTCAACTGGGAAAAGCTACAGGTAAGACTTGCCGCTCTGGGGGCAATCTGCTAACCAAAAAGATTGCAATCACCGTCCTAGCAGATGCAGAGCAATAACTAGATGAGAGGGCTGATCCTTGGCCGCTGAGTACCATAAATCATGGCATGAAGCTCAGCATCTTGCATATAACGAAGTATGCGAGCGGGATAGTCCAGCTTGCCATTGTGGAGGTAGGCCAGCGTGGCCAGGGCCTTGGCATCCCGGGGGGAACCGGTGGCCATCAGGACACGATCGGTGGGAAGTCCCAAAGCCCGCTGAAGCCGGGCAAACTTACCGACCAGCACCTTCACGTTCTCGTCCGGGTTCAAGAGCCGGAGCCGGGCGGCGGTGACTTCTTCAGGACTGGCGTCTTTGGCCAGCAGCCCCTGCTTCACCATCTCTCCCACACTGAGCTGGGCCGGCCCCTGCGTCTGAAACAGCCCGGAACGGGCCGCGATCGGATGGTCTTCGCCTGGCTTGGCATGCTGCATCTCGTCGTACAGCACGGCGGTGACCAACATCGGATTGATGGAATGGCGCCGGCTTTCGATCAGGATGAAGGGTCGGAGTTCCTCAATCCGTTCCAACGTGCGGGTGCGCAGGGGCTGCAGTTGATCCAACCCATTGGTGAACAACTGGGCCAGCCGGGGCTGGGGGCCGTGCACACCGAATCGGCGGTTCAACTCACGCAATTCCTCGGTTGAAAAATCCAGCGGATCATGGCGCTGCCCCTCGGAGATGGAGCCGTTGGGGTCGGAACCGTCACTGCTGATGCTGCTGAGCAGGCCAGGATCGGTGAAGAGGACGGGTTGAGCAGGCCGCAAAGCCCTGTGGATGACAGCCGAGGTGCAGGCCAGACCAATGACTGAAAGGCCCAGGATCGTGGCTCGACGCACAAACCTCATGCCCAGGCATGTGAGCGATCGGGCAGGAAAACCCTCTCTGATACGGCGAAACCGGCTCTGAAGCATGGGCTGGGAATCGGAGGGCAGGGTGTCAATTGATTCAGTTGAATACAATTCTACGGATACTTTCCGATTTCGAATCATTGAGGTGAACGGTCTGTCCTCTGGCCCATCCGGCCGCATGGCCCTGTCGAGGCGCCCCTGGGAACACGGCAGCTGCCTCAGGGCACCAGATTGACGAGTTTGCCTGGCACCACGATCACGCGGCGGGGGGGGCGACCCTCCAGCCATTTGCGGGCAATCGCACTGTCAAGGGCCAGCCGCTCCAGCGTGGCGGCGTCGGAATCACTGGGCACCTCCAGCTGGCCGCGCACCTTCCCCTTCACCTGGATCACCACGGGGATGGTGTCGCGCTCCAGGGCACTGGCATCTGCCTGCGGCCACCGTTGACGGTGGATGCTGTGATTTCCCTCAGGGTTGGCCCCCAGCATGTGCCACAGCTCCTCGGCGAGGTGGGGGGCGAATGGGGCCAACAGCAACAGCAGGGTGCGTATCGCCTCGATACGCACCGCATCGCCACAATCGGACAGATGGGTGGCCATGACGTTGCTGAGTTTCATCAGCTCCGCGATCGCCGTATTGAATTGAATGTCGTCGAGGATGTCATCGCTGATCGCGCTGATGGCCGTGTGAACGGCCCGGCGCAATTCCCGTTCCGCGGCACTGAGCTCGACCGGTACGGGCAGAGGGGGAGAGGCGAGCGGCAACCCCCGTTCCCTGGCCGCTTCGGCCAGACGCCAGATCCGCTGGAGAAAGCGGAACTGGCCTTCGACATCAGCGGCGTCCCATTCCAGATCCTTTTCAGGAGGCGCCTTGAACAGGATGAACATGCGGGCCGTGTCTGCCCCGTAGCTGTCGATCACGGTGCCGGGTTCGATGCCGTTGTGTTTCGACTTGGACATCTTTTCGTAGAAGGTTTCCAACCGTTCCCCCGTGGTGGGATCCCTGGGGTCATCTGGATCCTTCACCTCCGCAGGGGCCACGTAACGGCCGCTGTGGGGATTCCGATACGTGATCCCCTGCACCATTCCCTGGGTGAGGAGGCGGGTGAAGGGCTCATCGAAACCCAGCAGACCCCTGTCCCGCAGAACCTTGGTGAAGAAGCGGGAATAGAGCAGATGCAGGATGGCGTGCTCGATGCCCCCCACGTACTGATCGACGGGAAGCCATCGATCCACCGCTTCGCGGCTGAAGGGCAACGTGGTGTTGCTGGCGTCGGCAAAGCGCAGGAAGTACCAGGAGGAACACATGAAGGTGTCCATGGTGTCGGTCTCGCGGCGCCCTTCCTTGCCGCAGCGGGGGCAATCCACCCGCTTCCAGCTCTCCAGCTGGGCAAGGGTGGATCCACCTTTGCCGTGGAAGTCCACCTGCTGAGGCAGTTCCACGGGCAATCTGTCCTCGGGAACCGGAACCACCCCGCAGCTGGGGCAGTGGATCACGGGGATGGGACAGCCCCAGTAACGCTGGCGTGAGATCAACCAGTCGCGCAGGCGGTACTGGAGCCGGCTCCTGCCCCAGCCCTCGGCCTCGGCCGCCGCCGTGATCGCCGCTTTGGCCTCCCGCGAGGGCATGCCATCGAAGCGGCCCGAGTGAATCAGCACGCCATGTTCGGTCCAGGCCCCCCCCTCGAAGGCGTGTTCGTCGGCCCCTTCCGGCACGATCACCTGACGGATCGGCAGCTCGTGCTGCCGGGCGAAGGTGAAGTCCCGCTGGTCGTGGGCAGGAACCCCCATCACGGCTCCGGTGCCGTAGTCGGCCAACACGTAGTCGGCGATCCAGAGAGGAATGGTTTCCCCGTTGGCGGGGTTGCGCGCATGGGCGCCGATGGGCAGGCCCCGCTTCGGCTTGTCCGTGGCTGTGCGTTCCCGCTCGCTCTGCCGGCTGACCAGATCCAGAAAGGCGGTCAATGGCGTCGCCTGCTCGGGAGCGGCGAGCCTGGGCACCAGCGGATGCTCCGGGGCGAGCACCAGATAGGTGGCGCCATAGACCGTATCGGGGCGGGTGGTGAACACCTCGATCCGCTCGCCACTGGGTTGGCCGCTGGGGTCGAGGATCTCGAACTGGAGTTCGGCTCCACTGGAGCGGCCGATCCAGTTCGCCTGCATGGTGCGCACCCGTTCCGGCCAACCCTCCATGCCGGAGAGGTCATCGAGCAGGGCGTCGGCGTAGGCGGTGATCTTCAGAAACCACTGGCGCAGTTGACGCTTCTCAACCCGGGCGCCGGAGCGCCAGGAACGACCCTCTCCGTCCACCTGTTCATTGGCCAGCACGGTCTGGTCGACCGGATCCCAGTTGACCGTCGCTTCCTTGCGATAGGCCAGGCCCGCATCGAGGAACTGGAGGAAGAGCCACTGGGTCCAGCGGTAGTAGTCGACCCGGCAGGTGGTCAACTCCCGGCCCCAGTCGATCGAGAGGCCCAACCGTTTGAGCTGGAAGCGCATCTGGGCAATGTTGCTTTCAGTCCACGCGGCCGGATTCACTCCCCTTTCGATGGCGGCGTTCTCGGCCGGCAGACCAAAGGCATCCCAGCCCATTGGATGCAGCACCTGTCGACCCCGCATTCGCTGGGAGCGGGCGATCACATCGGTGATCACATAATTGCGCACATGGCCCATGTGCAGGTTTCCGGACGGGTAGGGAAACATGGACAGGGCATAGAAACTGCCCTCATCGCCTTCGGGAGTGGCATGAAGATCCTGTTCATCCCAAAGGCGCTGCCAACGCTCCTCGATCGCCTGAGGCTGATAGCGGGACGAATCGATCACGGAGATGTTCTCTGAGCCAGCGGTGCCGTGGCCGATGGTGCCACAGCCCTGGTGGATTTCATCCCAGCGCCCTCAGGACGGCGATGGCGCTGAGGTTGAGAAGCACGAGGGGGAGTCCTTCTTCCTGTCGCAAGGCAAGAAAGTGGGTGTCCTGCCATTGAATCGTTCCGACCATGACCTGACCGGAGATCATCTGCACGCTCACGGTGGTGCGGGCCCGGATCAGGGCCTGAACATGGCGGACGCTTGGAAGGCTCGTATCGAGCCTTGGACCCCGGCGATCAAAGAAGCTCTGCATAGGATCTGAGCTTCAAGCAACGATAGAATGGTGCTGCAGTTCAGCAAATATCAGGGAATCGGCAATGATTTCCTGCTTTTCGATGGCCGGAGCATAAGGGACGACGCCGATTCCGGTTTCGGGCTCACCCCGGAGTCGATCCGACGGATCTGCGACCGCCGCTTCGGCGTAGGAGGTGACGGGGTGATCCTGGCCCTGCCCCCCCGGCGGGGTGGGGAGCTGCGGATGCGGATCTACAACGCAGATGGCACAGAGCCAGAGATGTGCGGCAACGGCATCCGTTGTCTGGCCCGCTTTTTGGCCGACTTGGACCAGGACGGGCCCGGACGGAGCTGGAGGGTCGAAACCCTGGCAGGCGAGATCGTGCCCGAGCTCCTGGCCGATGGCCGCGTCCGGGTGGATATGGGCAGACCATTCCTGCGTCCGGAGGAGGTTCCCACCACCCTTCCGATTGGATCCAACGGCCTGCCCCAGGGCCAGATCGATGTCCTGGGAGAGAGCTTCGAGGTGGCTGCCGCCGGCATGGGCAATCCTCACCTTGTGATCCCTGTGGCGGATGGGGCCAGTATCGACCTGGAAGCACTGGGCCCTGCCCTGGAGGTCCACCCCTCCTTCCCAGCCCGCACCAACGTGCACTTCGTGCAGGTCGTTTCTCCATCCCATCTCGTCATGCGGGTGTGGGAGCGGGGCGCCGGCCCCACCCTTGCCTGTGGCACGGGGGCCTGCGCCACCCTGGTGGCCTGCCACAGCCTGGGGTTGTGTGAGCGTCAGGCCCGGGTCGACCTTCCCGGTGGACCGCTCGAGATCCGCTGGGACGGCTCCAGCGGCCATGTGTTCATGACCGGTCCCGCCGAACCGGTGTTCGATGGGGTGCTGGCGCCGGACCTGTTCGAGGACCTGCGGGCCCCCGGTCCAGTCGACCAGGGCAGACCACAGCAGGCTGCCCCTGAAGCGGCGGCAAGCCCAATCTCCGCTGTCGACAGCGATGGGGCCGGGGCGGAGATTCCCTGTGCCGTGGCCTGCGTGAATGGCTGCATCCGGCCTGATGACTGCCCCAGCGCGGCGGCCCGCGCCAAGGTGGACGCCCTGCTGGAAGGCCGTTCCCTCGATGACCTCGTCGCCATCGCAACCAGCTCTCTGGAAGCGCGGACCCGAACGCGCCTGGAGCGGGATGGGGGGCTTGGCGGCTGAAGCGGAGGGGATCCCGGGCGTTTATCTCGATGCCTGCGCCACCACGCCCCCGGCCCAGGAGGTGATGGCCGCCATGGCCGATGCAGCGGCGACGGCCTGGGCCAACCCCTCCAGCCTGCATGGCTTCGGCCTGGCCGCCGCCGATTGTCTGGAGCGCAGCCGCTGGCGACTGGCCGACCTTCTGGGGGCCGGCCCCGACCAGTTGATCTTCTGCTCCGGAGGCACCGAGGCCATCCACACCGCCCTGCTCGGCAGCGCCGCGGCGCTCGAGGCCGGACGGGTTGTGATTTCCGCGGTGGAACACCCCGCCACCGTGGCCGCGGCAGGGCAATTGGCCCGCCGGGGCTGGAGCGTGGAAACCTGGCCCGTGGATCGGTTCGGGGTGGTGAACCTGGAGCGAATCGATGAGTTCCTGGCCCCACCCACCCGGTTGCTGTCATTGATCTGGGGCCAGAGCGAGGTGGGAGCCATGCAACCGATCGAGGCGATCGGCCGCCGCTGCCGCGCCGCCGGAGTGCGCTTTCACCTGGACGCCGTCCAGGTGGTGGGCCATCAACTGGTTCGGCTGGACACGCTTCCGGTGGATCTGCTCAGTTGCACCGCCCACAAACTGCAGGGTCCCCGGGGGGTGGGCGCCTTGCTGGTGAGGCCGGGAGTCAGCCTCGAGCCCATGATTGGAGGCGGGGGACAGGAAGGGGGACGGCGCGGTGGCACCGAACCGGTGCTGCTGGCAGCAGGCTTCGCCAAAGCACTGGATCTGGCCAATGGTCGTCTGAACGCCCATGGCGGCGCCGATCCGATCGGCCCCCTGAGGGACCAGCTGCTGGAGCGGCTCCTCCCCCTCGAAGGCATCCGCCTCAGCGGTCCGCCACCCGGCCATCCCCTGGGGCGTCTGCCCCATCACATCAGCCTGCTGATCAGCGATTGCGATGGCAGGCCCCTCTCCGGCCGCCGGTTGGTGCGAGCCCTCTGGCGCCGGGGACATGCCGTGAGCAGTGGCTCGGCCTGCGCCAGTGGCCTGGGCATGGCCGGAGGGGAGGAACGACCCAGCCCGATCCTGAGGGCCATGGGGTACGGCGTCGCTGAGGCCAGCAGCGGTCTGCGGCTGAGCCTGGGGCCATGGCTGACTCCCGGCGATCTCGAGGGGTTGCCGGAGGCCCTGGAGCGGGCCCGCCGGGACGTGGTCGAGGCTGGGGCTGATTAAGGTCCGGTTCCATGCTTTCGCCTCTGGATGCTCCCCGCCGACCTCCGCACCGCTGAAGCCGAAGCCTGTGCCGCCCTGGAGCGGGCCCTCAAGGCCGAATCCCGTGGGCGCTGGACGGTGGAGATGCGTTTTGAGGGCCTGCGTCTGATGCCCCTGGCCCTGCGTCTCAGCGAAGGATGGCTGGCGGCGGATCTGGAGCATCGGCTGCTGTTCCCCGATGCGGGAGCCGCCGCCCTGGCCCGCCGGGACGCCCCTTCCCTGGCGGCCTTGATCGGCAGCTTCTCCGAACAACGGCGTCTTCAGGGGCAGGAATCCAGCTCAGGCGTGCTGTTGCTGGTGGGCGGCGGCCTGGCGGACTACGAGGAGGTGGAAGCGATCTGTGGCCACCACAACGGTGCCGTGGTGCTGCTGAATCCGACTCTGGAGGATGGGGCCGTGGGGATCGGCAGCGTGGCACGCCAGCGCCGGCGAGGCTTTCTGGCCGGCTGGGAGGCGGCCTATGCCCTGATCCCCCAGGCGGACAGTGCCCTGCGGCGTGCCTGGCCTCATCCATGGCAGCTCTACAGACTTGATCCTGATGGCTACCGAGAGGTGTCGAGCTTTGAGCGGAAGCCCGATCCGGAGCAACGGGAGCAGGCTCTCGCCGAGGGGTCGGGACCGGGTCTGGGCGCCACCCTGCGCTCTGTGGATCAATTCATCGAAGGGCTGCGGAACTGAGATCGGACCAGCGGCCGGTGCGGTAGCGAGCACGGGTTGGGTGAGCGTTCTGCCGTGGTTTCTCGATGGCTGCGGATGACGGCCTGCTGGTGCGATGCCTGGAGGGAAGGGAATGTTCGCCGGCGCATCTGGTGAGCCAGGTAAACCGTGCTTACACTTCGCAGGCTTTCCACACCCGCGAGCGTCCCCGATTTCATGGCGAGTCAAACGACCGTCCGCCGATCCTTCAGCCTGGTTGACCTGGGAGCGGCCGCCGCTGTCCTTCTGGCGGTCGGCGGTGTCATCTGGAGCCCGAAGCTGAGCAGCGCGGTGGCCCAGGCCACCGGAGCCCTCCAGCCCGTCACCGTGACGGTGGACGTGCGGGGTGTGCCATCAGCCAATCCGGACGGCCTGCTGACGGCCATGGAGAATGAGGGGAAAGTGGCGATCGTGATCCGCAATGTGCCCCACGGCACGGTGAAAGTGGAGAAGATCATCCGCCTCGATCGCCGCATCAACACCCTCACCCCGGATGGAAAGGTGGTGAGCGCGCCGGATCCCAACCAGCTGGTGTTCAGCACCTTCGACGGCCGATTCGTGCTGCAGGGGCAGGGCAGAAAAACCAGTGGGGGCGTTGTGTTCGGAAACCAGACCCTCAAGATCGGCGCGCCGGTGGAACTGGAGAGCAGCAACGCCCGCTTCAACGGCACCGTTTCCGACCTGCGGCTTGACCCTTCCTGACATGGCTCTCCCCCCCACCGCCAGACCCCTGGTCCTTGCAGCCCACCGGCGCGGCCGGCCCCCTGGACCGCGAGCTCTGCTTGTGCTGGGAACCCTGAGCATGCCGTTCCTGGTCGGTCCAGCTCTTGCCCAGGGGGCGATCGAGGTGTCTCCAACCCTGCCCCCGCTGGGGGGGGTGAAGCCGGCGGCGACGGCCACCCTGCCGAGCCAACCGCCCGCCCTGGGGACGCCCAGGCTGGATACCCAGATCAGCTGCCCCGCCCTGCAGCGGCAGATCACCGCCTCGGTGGGCAGTGAGGCATCGGTGTGGAGCATCTCGGTAGCCGACGGCAGCGGCCGCCTGCTGGCCGATCTGAACGGCACAACTCCCCGGGTGCCGGCCTCCAATCAGAAATTGGTCACCACCGCCTTCGCCCTCAACCGCCTCGGACCGGACCATCGCCTCTCCACCCAGCTCTGGCGCCTCGATGACGGCACCCTGCGCCTGACCGGACAGGGAGATCCCGATCTGGCACCGACCCATCTGCGTCGATTTGCCCGGCTGGCAATGGCCTCCCAAACCGGATCCGGCAATGCCAACCCGATCGTGAGCCTGGAGGTGGCGGAGGAATCTCGTCAGAACTGGTGGCCCAGCGACTGGGCCTGGGCCGATCGTTCCTATGCCTATGGCGCTCCGATCACCCGTCTGGCGCTGATGAGCAACGAAACCCAGCCGGCCCTGGGCAACCCCCCCTCCCATCTGGTCAATCTGTTGCAGCGGGCCCTGGCGGCGGAGGGCTCCCGCGCCAGGGTGACCCTGGTCTCTGCCCGCCAGCCCATGCCATCCGGAGCGGTGCTCGTGCATGAGGAACCCTCCACCTCCATGCATGGGCTCCTGAGCCTGGCCAACACCGAAAGCCACAACTTCACCGCTGAGGTGCTGTTGCGCCAGGCCGCCGGCAGCTGGGATGTGACCCAGGCCGCCCGAACCGAAACTCTCTGGCTGAGGGAACAGGAACTGCCGATGCAGGGGATCCGGATCGCAGATGGCAGCGGTCTGTCCCGCTCCAACCGGCTCACCAGCCGCTTCCTGGCCGCCCTCCTGTTACGGATGGATCAGCATCCCTACGGTCGTGCCTACGTGGGATCCATGGCGGTGGCCGGCCAGCGGGGCACCCTGAGAAACCTCTACAAGGGCAGCTCTCTCCAGGGAAAACTGTTCGCCAAAACAGGCACCCTCACCGGGGTTCGTTCCATCAGCGGTGTGCTGCAGACCAGTGAAGGACCTCGCTATGTCAGCGCTCTCTCCAACGGGGCCTGGGCACCGAACACGACCATCGGCCAGGTCATGCGACAGGTCCAGAACGTGTCTCTGTGCCCAGCCGTCCCCCGCTGATCAGGGCTGCTGCGCCTGGTTCAACCACGGCTTCGATTGAGGATCCAGCAGCTGGCAACACAGGAGCGGGCTGCTGGCCTCAATCGGCCAGATTCAGCTGGCTAGACCGCGGCTGGCGGCCTTTCTCAACCGGCTGGCTGCACGACGGGCCCGGTTGGCGGGTTCGTCCATAGGGGTTGCCATCCCACTGTCCGCTTGCAGGGTCGCGGTCGGTGGCTCCTGGGTCTGGAGACGCACCAGTTCCTTGCGTCCCCCGACCACCACCTGGCTGAGTTCCTTCAGGCGACCCTCCAGTTCCCCCAGCACCTGCTCGGCGTAGCGGTTGGCGCCCTCCTGCACGGCAGCCGATTCCTTGCGGCTGCGGGCGATCATGGCTTCGCACTGCTGCTGGGTCTGCTGCCGGAACTGGAGAGCGTCGGCATGGAGCCGTTCGGCCTCCGCCTGGCTGTCCCGCTGGATACGGAGGCCTTCCTGGCGGATGCCTTCCAGTTCCTGCATCGCCTGCTGGCGGCTGCGGTCATGCTGCTCCACCAGCTGGCGGTTGCGCTCGGTGGCCTCCTGTTCGATCTGCTGACGCCGGGCCTGGGCCTCCAGCTCGAGCTGCTGGCGACGGGTGGCGAACTGCTGTTCGGTCTGGGCGAGTCTTGCCTGGTGCTCCTGCTCCGCCTGGGCCACCTGCTGGCGGGCCTGAAGAATCATCTGCTCGCATTGCTGGCGGGCCTGCTCCCGCAGCTCCGTGCCCTGCCGCTCCGCCTCCTGACGGATGGCGGCCGAGTTGATCAGTTGCTCCCGTTCGCGACGCGCCTGGGCCATCAGCTCTTCGGCCTGCTGGCGGGCCTTTTCGATGAAGGTCTCCCGTTGACGGATCAACTCTTCCGCCTGGGTGATCTGGCTGGGAAGGTTCTCGCGCAGGGCATCCATCATCTCGATGGCGTCCTGTTCATTGACCAGCCGACCACCGCTGAAGGGGATCCTGCTGCCGTCGAGCACGATTTCCTCCAGCTGATCCAGCTGGTCGATCACAGTGATGCGGACCTCTGCCATGTCAACCCGGAGACGATGCCCGATTAAAGAGCTTTCCAAGGTCGATTGCCACCTCCGCGGGCACCATGTGGGCCACATCACCGCCGAAGCGGGCCACCTCCTTGACCACCGAACTGCTCAGGAAGCTGTACTGGACTGCGGTGGCCAGGAAAAGCGTCTCCACGCGCGGGGCCAGGGTTTTGTTCGTGTGAGCGATCTGCAACTCGAATTCGAAGTCGGTCAGGGCCCGCAGCCCCCTCAGAATCACCTGGGCACCGCAGGAGTCGGCATAGGCCACGGTGAGGCCATCGAAACTGCCTGCCTCCACCCCGCTCAGATGGGCCGTGGCCCGCTGAATCTGCTCCAATCGCTGGCGGAGGGGGAAGGCAGGTTGTTTGGCGGGATTCACCAGAACCGCCACCGTGAGCCGGTCGAACAATCCGGCCGCCCGCTCGATCAGGTCCAGGTGACCCAGAGTGAGGGGGTCGAAACTGCCGGGGTAGATCGCGCGCATCGATCCAGCCTATGCAGAACCCGTGGCATGGAAGCCTCTCTCTAGAGTCGAGTACGTGCTCCCGCCTGGGATCGCGCCCCTTTCCGTCCCCTTGCCGCTCCGTTCCCCGCCATGTCTGACGCAGCTTCCACCGGTGCCGCTCCCCTCGACGCTGCGGCAAAGAAAACCCTGCTGCGCAAGATTCCCCACGGAGTATTCATCTGCGGTGTGGCGGAAGGTGAGGAGGTGAATGGCTTCACCGCCAGCTGGGTCACCCAGGGTTCGTTCGAACCACCGCTGGTGGTGATGGCGGTGCGGGCCGATTCCACCAGCAACGGCATGATTCAGCGCACAGGCCGCTTCTCTCTCAACGTCCTGGCCGCTGAACAGAAGGATCTGGCCGCGGTGTTCTTCAAGCCCCAGAAGGGGGTCGGGGGCCGTTTCGATGCCGCCCCCTTCGAGCTTGGGCCCCTGGGTCTGCCGATCCTCCAGGACGCCCTTGGAGGAGTGGAATGCGAGCTGGTGGGTCAGGTGGCCCACGGCGACCACACGGTGTTCGTGGGAGCGGTGAAGACTGCCGTGCTGCATCGGGACGGCGCCGCCCTGGAGCTGGCCGGCACCGGCTGGCAGTACGGCGGCTGAGGAGCAGCGATGAGCGAACGGCCGGCTGCCGGCGGGGGCGACCTGCTGCAACCGCTGCTCCAGCAGCCCGATCGTCTGGCGGCCCGGTTGAAGGAGGTTCCCAGCGAACCGGGCTGCTATCTGATGCGCGACACGGAAGACCGCATCCTCTACATCGGCAAGGCCAAGGTATTGCGGCAACGGGTGCGCAGCTATTTCCAGACCTCCCACAACCACAGCCCCCGCATCCACCTGATGGTGAGGCAGGTGGGGGAGATCGAATTCATCGTCACCGACAGTGAAGCCGAAGCGCTGGCGCTTGAATCCAACCTGATCAAGCACCACCAGCCGCACTTCAACGTGCTGCTCAAGGACGACAAAAAATATCCCTACCTCTGCATCACCTGGAGCGAGGCCTATCCCCGTATCTTCATCACCCGCCGGCGACGGCTACGCAGCCCGAATGATCGCTTTTATGGCCCCTACGTGGATGTCGGGCTGCTGCGGCGCACGCTGGCCCTGGTGAAGCGGGTGTTTCCGTTGCGGCAACGGCCCCATCCGCTCTACCGGGATCGCACCTGCCTCAATTACGACATCGGCCGTTGCCCGGGGGTATGCCAGCAGCGGATCAGCTCCGACGACTACCACCTGACCCTGCGCAAGGTGGCGATGATCTTTCAGGGGCGCAACGACGAATTGATGCGGCTGCTGGCTGAGCAGATGGGGCGTTATGCCGAGCGGCTGGATTTCGAGGCGGCGGCCCTGGTACGGGACCAGCTGCAGGGCCTCGACACCCTCACCGCCGACCAGAAGATGAGCCTGGGGGACAGCACGGTGAGTCGGGATGTGCTGGCCCTGGCGGCCGACCTCCGGGTGGCGGCGGTGCAACTGTTCCAGATGCGGGCCGGCAAACTGGTGGGCCGGTTGGGCTACACCGCTGACGCGGAGCGTGCCGACGGGCAGCCTGCGGAGCCCGGCCGGATCCTGCAGCGGGTGATCGAGGAGCACTACAGCCAGGTGGATCCGGTGGAGATCCCGCCGGAACTGCTGCTGCAACACGCCTTGCCCCAGCAGTCGTTGATCGAAGAATGGCTCACGGAACGGCGGGGCCGCCGGGTGAAGCTGGCGGTGCCGCAGCGGCAGCAGAAGGCCGAACTGATCGAGCTGGTGGAGCGCAACGCCACCTATGAACTGGCCCGGGCCCAGCGCAGCGCCGAACAGCACCAGCTGGCCACGGAGGATCTGGCCCACCTGCTGGAATTGCCTGCCGCGCCGCGGCGCATCGAAGGCTTCGACATCAGCCACATCCAGGGCAGCGACGCGGTGGCGTCCCAGGTGGTGTTCATCGACGGCTTGCCGGCCAAGCAGCACTACCGCAAATATCGGATCCAGAGCAGCAGCATCCGCTCCGGCCATTCCGACGACTTCATGGCCATGGCCGAGATCATGCGGCGGCGTTTCCGCCGCTGGGCCCAGGCCAAGGCGGAGGGGGCCGACCTGGCGCAGCTGCGCCGGGCCGCCGATACGGCCCTGCACACCGGCGGCCTCAACGACTGGCCGGATGTGGTGATGATTGATGGTGGCAAGGGCCAGCTCACCGCCGTGATGGAGGCCCTGCGGGAGCTGAATCTGCACGAGGAGCTGGTGGTCTGTTCCCTGGCCAAGCAGCGGGAGGAGGTGTTCCTGCCGGGAGCGAAGCAACCGCTCGACACCGAAGCCGAACAGCTGGGGGTGGTGCTGCTGCGGCGGCTGCGGGACGAGGCCCACCGCTTCGCGGTGAGTTTCCACCGCCAGCAGCGGGGCGAGCGGATGAAACGCTCCCGCCTGAGCGACATCCCGGGAGTGGGGCCGAAACGGGTGAAGGATCTGCTGGCCCACTTCCGCTCGATCGACGCCATCCAGCTGGCCAGCACCGAGCAGATCGCCGCCGCCCCCGGAGTGGGGTCGGTGCTGGCGGCCCAGGTGCATGCCTGGTTCCACCCGGAAGAAACCGCCACTGACAAGGCCACGGAGGACCCGCCACATGACGGGTCGCCAGGCGACGGGTCTCCAGCAGACATCCCGCCCCAGCCAGGTGACCTCCTTGCCGCCTCGGACGAAGGGGGGCCGGCCATCCCTGGACGGGCTGCCGGGCCAGGGGAACCCCAGACCCTGGAACTGGCCCTTTGATGAGGAAATTCCTGGTGTCTCTGCTGGTGGTGATGGGGGTGCTGATCAGCTCTGAGTCGGTGATGTCTGTGGCAGCGTTGCTGCCAACGCCCGCTCCCGCCCTCGCGGCCCCGGGGATCTGCACCGGTCCGGTCTGCGCCGATGGCATCAGCCGCAGTGCCAAACACCACTGGCAACTGCGGCTCCAGGTGGACGACCAGCGCGGCCACCGGGAGAAAATCGTCGTCGACTGCCGTGACGGGGTGGTCAGCCCGCTCGCAGGCCCTGTGGACCGTCGGTACGTGGCGGCGGTGACCCAGCGGGTGTGCCGCCTGGCGGGGGACATACCCGTCCGCACGGCTGAACGGTCATTCGAAAAATGATGTGCATGCGCATACCAGGCAAGGAATCCACAAGCCTCAATCTCTACCAGATAAAACCGAGCAAGCCCTGCTTACACAGACTCAATGCCCTGATCATAGGGGTGCTGAAGACACAGGAATATCGGCACGGCCCACATTCAGCGCTACACGCTACATGATATTAATTACTTGCATAGCCCTGAATAGTTTCTTCTTCCCATCATCGCAGCTGCAGCGAGCAGGACTGCATAAGCAAAGAAACAAGACAGAAAGGAATAAGTGGAACTGTATAACGCGCGTATCCGGGAAACGACTTGCCTGATGAAAGTTCTACAATTTGACAAAAAAGAATGCGACATACGAGAAGCGTTCGTTGCTCTCATCTTACCGTCCTAAGTGTCAACATGACCGGCACAATCCCCAGCACTGAAAAGAGTAAGGGCAGAACCGGACAGGGAGGAATAATGCTGAAGACAGGATGGAAGAACAAAATTTATTCCTTGGCTACAGATTAATTCCGTCAACAATGGCTAACTACAGCATGATTCATCTCATAATTGAGAACAGCTATAGTATGGCCCTGCCTTCTCCACATCTACGGAAGGCTCTTAGGGCTTTCAATATTTTTCTTAGCAAGCATCAAGCAAATTTACTATTTTGGAGCAACCTTCCTCATAAATGCAAAGTACTTATAATCCAACCAACCGTCTCTAACTAGCGCGAAGTCTCCCCGGAAGCCGTACATCTTAGCATATTTTCTTTGGCAGAAATAGAAGTCCATCGTATCTTCTGACATGATATTGACATGGGTTGGATCTTGAAAAACTTGCTTGGCAGGAAAACAGGGCTGAATGCAGAAGAAGATGCCCGCAGGCTTCAAGACTCGAAAAAGCTCATTCATAATCAGAATTACTGGATACACCGTATTGCCGTCTAGAAAAAGAAGGCGTGGTATATGCTCGAGTACATCATAGGCCGTCACATACTCGAAAAAATCGTTCGGAAAAGGTATTCTCCCTTGATTGAGGTCTGCCTTTATGACATTACTCTCGCTGCCATCACGTATATCAACGCCAAAACTATTGTTGGCATGGAAAGGATTGCGTGGTGTCAGCCCACAGCCAAGATCCAAGGCTGAACAACTCCCGTCAGCCAAGAACTCATCAAAGAGGATCTCCACATCATGCACGGACTCATAGATTGGACGGTTGCGTCTGAGGTTAGAGTCAACAGTTCCAAACCTTTGCCTGATGAAATGGGGTACTCTCATGTCTTTACGATAGAAAAGTGACGGAATGAATAGTCAGCCAATCAATGCTCAATCGATCGTTCTCTTCTCGATCGACTCCCCCGAAACAGCAGAATAAAGACCTTCGGGGGGAGCTGCCCATATTATCTCATCATTTCCTTCAGACCTATTGGCAAACAGTGCCCAGAAGTGCGTGTGATCCTCAATAAAAAACCCCTGGCGTTGAGCCAGGGGAAGTACCGTCCCTCAACGGGGTGCAGAAAGTCTGCCTAGCCGAACTTGCCGGATGTAGAGGCGATCAGGAATGCCCCATAGGTGAGGATGTAACCCACTGAGAAGTGAGCCAGACCCACCACCCTGGCCTGAACGATCGAAAGGGCAACAGGCTTGTCGCGCCAGCCAACCAGGTTGGCGAGGGGAGTCCGCTGGTGGGCCCAGACGATGGTCTCGATCAGTTCCTGCCAATACCCCCTCCAGGAGATCAGGAACATGAAGCCGGTGGCCCAGACCAGGTGTCCGAACAGGAACATCCAGGCCCAGACAGCCAGATTGTTGCTGCCAAGAGGGTTGTAACCATTGATCAGCTGGGAACTGTTGAGCCACAGGTAGTCACGGAACCAGCCCATCAGATAGGTGCTGGATTCATTGAACTGGGCCACGTTGCCCTGCCAGATGGCAAGGTGCTTCCAGTGCCAGTAAAAGGTCACCCAACCCACGGTGTTCAGGGCCCAGAAGACAGCCAGATAGAAGGCGTCCCAGGCTGAAATATCGCAGGTGCCGCCACGGCCGGGGCCGTCGCAGGGGAAGGAATAGCCGAAGTCCTTTTTGTCGGGCATCAGCTTGGAACCGCGGGCATCCAGGGCACCCTTGACCAGGATCAAGGTTGTGGTGTGGAGGCCGAGGGCGATGGCGTGATGCACAAGGAAATCGCCAGGACCAATCTGCAGGAACAGGGAATTGTTACCCGCGTTGATGGCATCCATCCAGCCCGGCAGCCAATACCCCCCGGGACCGGGAGGGTTGCTGACGATGCTGTCAGCGTTGGAGAGCAGCACATCCATGCCGTACACCGCCTTGCCACTGGCCGCCTGAACGAACTGGGCGAAGACCGGTTCCACCAGGATCTGCTTCTCGGGGGTACCGAAGGCGACGACCACATCGTTATGGACGTAAAGGCCCAGGGTGTGGAATCCGAGGAACAGGGAAACCCAGCTGAGGTGGCTGATGATGGCCTCCTTATGCTCGAGCATCCGGGCCAGGACGTTGTTCTTGTTGGCCTCCGGGTCATAGTCCCGGATGAAGAAGATGGCACCGTGGGCAAAGGCACCGCACATCAGGAAGATGGCGATGTACTGGTGGTGTGTATAGAGCGCAGCCTGGGTGGTGTAGTCCTTGGCGATGAACGCATAGGACGGCAACGCATACATGTGCTGGGCTACCAGACTCGTCGCGACACCCAGGCTGGCGAGGGCCAGACCCAGTTGAAAGTGCAGCGAGTTGTTGACGGTGTCATACAGACCCTTGTGTCCAGCTCCCAGGGCTCCACCGAAGGGGGTTCCCTTGGGTGGGTTGTGGGCTTCGAGGATTTCGCGGATGGAGTGGCCGATCCCGAAATTGGTCCGGTACATATGACCGGCAATCACGAACAAGCAACCGATCGCCAGATGGTGATGGGCGATGTCGGTGAGCCAAAGAGCCTCGGTCTGGGGATGGAAGCCCCCCAGGAAGGTGAGGATCGCAGTTCCTGAACCCTCGGAGGTACCGAACACCTGGTAAGCGGTGTCGGGATTCTGGGCGTATACACCCCAGTTTCCGGTGAAGAACGGCGCCAGGCCGGCCGGGTGAGGAGATACGGAGAGGAAGTTGTCCCACCCCACGTGCTGGCCGCGGGATTCAGGGATCGCCACATGAACCAGGTGACCGGTCCAGGCGATGGAACTGAAGCCGAACAGAACAGCCAGGTGGTGGTTGAGCCGAGATTCAGCGTTCTTGAACCAAGCCAGGGAGGGGAGGAACTTCGGCTGGAGATGAAGCCAGCCGGCGAACAGAGCCCATGCCGAGAGGATCAGCATGAAGATCGAACCCTGGTACAACTCCGTGTTGGTGGTCATCCCGATCGTGTACCACCAGTGGTACAGACCGGAGTAAGCAATGTTCACCGGAGAGGTGGCGCCGGCCTGGGTGAAGGCGTCAATGGCGCCTTGGCCGAAGTGGGGATCCCAGATCGCGTGTGCGATGGGACGGACATGCAGCGGATCGGCGACCCACTGCTCAAAGTTGCCCTGCCAGGCGATATGGAACAGGTTTCCCGAAACCCAGAGGCCGATGATCGCCAGATGACCGAAATGGGTGGAGAACAGCTTTTGATAAAGCCGCTCCTCCGTCATTCCGTCGTGGCTCTCGAAGTCGTGAGCCGTGGCGATGCCGTACCAGATACGGCGGGTTGTCGGGTCCTGTGCCAGACCCTGGCTGAACGAAGGGAATTTCGTTGCCATTGGGAAAGGTCAGGTGGAGGTCAGCCGACCGCGACGATGCGGGCGAGGAAAAAGGCCCATGTGGTCGCGATGCCGCCAAGCAGGTAATGGGCGACACCGACGGCACGGCCTTGGGTGATGGAAAGCGCCCGCGGCTGGATGGCGGGAGCAACCTTCAGTTTGTTGTGAGCCCAGACAATGGACTCGATCAGTTCCTGCCAGTAGCCACGGCCACTGAAGAGGAACATCAGGCTGAAGGCCCAGATGAAGTGGGCACCGAGGAACATCAGGCCATAGGCACTGGAAGAAGAGCCATAGCTGTTGATCACCTGAGCGGCCTGAGCCCACAGGAAATCCCTCAGCCAACCATTGATGGTGATGGCACTTTCAGCAAAATTGCCATTGGTGATGTGCTGGACGGTTCCGTCGGAATTGACGGTTCCCCACACGTCGCTCTGCATCTTCCAACTGAAGTGGAAGATCACGATCGAGAGGGAGTTGTACATCCAGAACAGGCCCAGGAACACATGGTCCCAACCTGAAACCTGACAGGTGCCGCCACGGCCGGGGCCGTCGCAGGGGAAGCGGAAGCCCAGGTTCGCCTTGTCGGGGACGAGGCGGGAGCTGCGGGCATACAACACACCTTTCAGCAGGATCAACACGGTGACGTGGATCGTGAAGGCATGGATGTGGTGCACCATGAAATCAGCCGTACCCAGAGGTATGGGCGCGGCGGCCACTTTGCCTCCCACGGCCACAACGCTTCCGTTGAACACCTCACTGACCCCTGCCAAAGCATTGGGGGCTGTGGTGCCAGCCGCTGCGGCGTGCAGACCTTGGATCCACTGAGCGAAAATAGGCTTCAGCTCAATCGCCGAGTCACTGAACATGTCCTGGGGGCGTCCCAGGGCACGCATCGTGTCGTTGTGGATATAGAGGCCAAAGCTGTGGAAGCCCAGGAAGATGCAGACCCAGTTGAGGTGGCTGATCAGAGCATCGCGGGCCTTGAGAACCCGGTCGAGCACGTTATCCACATGCTTGGCGGGGTCGTAGTCGCGAACCATGGCAATGGAGGCATGGGCCCCACCGCCAACGATCAGAAATCCGCCGATCCACATGTGGTGGGTGAAGATCGACAATTGGGTTGGGTAGTCGATGCCGATGTAGGGATACGGCGGCATCGCATACATGTGGTGAGCCACGATGATCGTGAGCGAACCGAACAGGGCCAGATTGAGGCCGAGCTGGGCGTGCCACGAGGTGGTGAGGAACTCAAAGAGCCCATCGTGACCCTTCGGTGCGGGGAACAACAGGGGATCGCCCTTCTGGCCCTCAAGGATTTCCTTGATGCTGTGGCCGATGCCCCAGTTGGTGCGGTACATGTGACCGGCCACGATGAACAACACCGCAATCGCCAGATGGTGATGGGCGATGTCGGTCATCCAGAGGCTGCCTGTGACCGGATTGAGCCCGCCTTTGAAGGTGAGGAAGTCACCGTAGGCCGCCCAGTTGCCGGTGAAGAAGGCTGAAATGCCGGCTCCAAAACCTGGAAACAACTGTGCCAGCAGGTCCTGGTTGAGGAACTCGTGCGGCAGGGGAATGTCGGCGTAGGAGGCGATGGTCTTGCCATTGAGCACCAGCGGCTGGCCGGCGTCGATGGCGTCCATCAACTGGGTGGTGGGCAGCGATACATGCAGCAGGTGCCCGGTCCAGGAGAGAGACCCCAGACCGAGTAGGCCGGCCAGATGGTGGTTGAGCATCGACTCAACGTTCTGGAACCACTCCAGCTTGGGCGCTGCTTTGTGGTAGTGGAAGACACCTGCATTGAGCATCAGGCCGGCCATCACCAGGGAGCCGATGGCGGTGCAGAGCAGCTGGAACTCGCTGGTGAAGCCCCAGGCTCTCCACACATGGAAGAGGCCGGATGTGATCTGAATGCCGTGGAACCCGGCACCCACATCACCATTGAGAATTTCCTGGCCAAAAATCGGCCAGACCACCTGGGCACTTGGTTTGACGTGCAGGGGGTCGGCCAGCCAGCCGGTGTAGTTGGAGAAGCGTGCCCCGTGGTAGAAGGCGCCGCTCAGCCAGATGAAAATGACGGCCAGATGGCCGAAGTGAGCGCTGAAGATCTTGCGTGAGACTTCTTCAAGATCGCTTGTGTGGCTGTCGAAATCGTGAGCGTTGGCGTGGAGGTTCCAAATCCAGGTGGTGGTTTTGGGACCTTTGGCGAGGCTGCGTTCGAAGTGTCCGGGCTTGCCGAGCACATCGAAATCGACCGGAACCGGGTTCCTGTCGACCATGGCATTCGCCGCTTTCCCACGCTCTGGTGGGCTGATAGTCATCGAGACGTTCCTCGAGGGACGGGATCGAGGTGGAAGGGCCACCCCTTGGATGGTCGCCAGGGGGATCCCTGGCTCCACCGGTGGGCCCGATGGCAGGGAAAACCGCTGCCATGGGCGCCAGCCAGGCAGGGGCAAAACCCTTGCGAGAGCTGGAGCTTTGGGCCCCGAAAGGGGACCGCTGGCGAAAGTATAGGGGGCAAAAACAAGCGGATTTGGCGGGCAGTTACAAAGGTTTAATCGCGGCCTTTTCAAGGCTGCAACAGCCGTTTCTCGGTGAATTGTTGTCAATGAGTCCGCTGATCAATCTTGCCTTTGGTTATTCATTTACAAATCGATGGCGTTTTATTGCCAAGAATTTTTCTGCGGATCGCGCCTCTGAGCAGAATGCCCCCGTGGTTGACGGAGGTTGGTGTGGGCGGATGGGGCAGCTGGTCAGAGGGCCCCAGCGGAGGGCTCGGTCCTGAAAGGCCAGCAGGCTGTTCCGGGCCGATGTTCGCCGGCGGCTTTGCCCTGGCCTTGATGCTGCTGCTGTTCGCCTTACCTGCGGACGCCCTGTCTTTTCCCTGGTTCCCCGCGGGGGGACGGGGGCACCATTCCTCTTCTGGTCCAGCCGCGTCCCGATTGCAGGAGGTGGCACCGCCCGGCGCGGTTCAGCAGTTGCGGCTGGCCCTCGACGAACGCTTGCCCAGGCTGGAAATCCTGTCTCCACAAGCAGACAGCCTGCTACCCGCGGGTCCATGGACCCTGCGGTTGCGCCTGGAGGACTGGCCCCTCGTCGATGCCGGTCCGATGGGCCTGGGACCCCACGTGGTGGTGCAGCTGGATGGGCAGGAGCCTCTCCGTCTCACCAGCCTGGAGACAACCATGCCGCCCCTGAGCCCAGGGAGCCATCGGCTCACGGTCTACGCCGCCAGGCCCTGGGGGGAGGCGGTCAAGAGCCCGGGGGCCTATCGCCAGATCCGCTTCCACCGCGGGGCGCCCAATCCCCTTGCCCTGCCCCGGCAGGGAAGTGCCCAGCTCATCCCCGTCAGTCCACAGGGATCCCAGAGCTCAGAGCCGGTGCTGCTCGACTGGCTCCTGATCGACGCCCCACTCCAGAATCTGCCCAGTGGGGAAGCGGGTTGGCGACTGCGGGTCACCGTGGACAACGACAGCTTTCTGGTGGATCGCCAGACTCCGCTCTGGCTGAAAGGGTGGCAACCCGGGCCCAGCGCCGTTCTTCTTGAGTTGGTCGACCGTCGCGGAGAACCCCTCAATCCACCCTTCAATAGTGTCGTCACGGAGGTGACCTTGGCATCCATGGTTGATCCGCCCCGCTGGTTGGGCACCCAGTTGGCTCCCGAGGAGCTGGAAATTCTGCTGGGGGAGAGACCGGTGGAACCCGAGAATCCTGTTGTGGATCCTCCCCCCACGGAGCTGGAGGCACAGACGGAAAGCGACTTCCTGGCGGTCCCCATCCCGCAGAGCCCTGAACTGGAGCCCCCAGCTCCGCCGGGCGCCCTCCAGGACCAGCCTCCCTCCGCCGCAGCGGAACCCACGGCTCCAGCGCCAATCTCAGCGTCGGAGCAGGAGGATGACACCCCAGCAGCCCCATCAGAAGCAGGCTCGACACCCCGGGAAACAGAGGTGTCTGCCCAGAAAGGTGCTGAAGACGGTGGCATCGATGGGGATCCAGACCCATTCCCCGAGGCTGAGCTGGATGGCACTGGGCTGGTTGAACCTGCTGGGCGTGAGGCAGCAGACCTGGCGGGACTGCCCACCGGGTGGGCTTCGTGACGTTGCCCCTGGGGCCCCGGATCGTGGCCATGGGCTTCGGAGCGGCGGCTTCCCCCATGCTCAGACGTCTGGAGCAGGCCATCCCGCTCGCGTCGATTCGCTGGCCTGGCGATGCCCCGGGAGAGTCCCCAGCGACGGAGGCAGGGCAGGACCATTCCCCCTCTGCCCGTTGGCTGGAGCGGGAATGGCCCCTGGCCAGCGCCGTGCTGGCTGTGGGCGCCTGTGGCCTGGTGACCCGGCTGATCGCACCGTTGTTGGGCGACAAGGCCAGCGATCCCGCCGTCGTGGTGGTGGATCCCGAGGGACGGTTCGCCATTCCATTACTGGGTGGCCATGGGGCGGGAGGGGAGCGACTGAGTCAGGAGATCGCCGCCCTGCTTGGGGGAGAGGCCGTGCTGACTGGCAGCAGTTCCGCCTTGGGCCACCTGGCCCTGGATGACTTTGGCCACGCCTGGGGCTGGCAACGGGGCGCAGGGGACTGGAAACGTCTGATGATTCGTGCCGCGACCGACCGCGGCCCCATACCCGTGGGCCAGGATTGCGGCAGCCCCATTTGGCGTGAGCTGCAGGCGGCCAGCTGGCTCGAGCCCTCCTCCATCGAGGCGGGCAACGAACCCGACGCCGCCCGGTTCCCCCTGGTGATCAGTCACCGCAGCGGTGCCGGATGCCGATGGCATCCACCCTGTCTATGGCTGGGCATGGGTTGCGAGCGGGGTACGAGCCTGACCCTGCTGGAGCGGCTGGTGGAGCAAGTCCTGTCCCGCCATGGCTTGGCGGAACAGGCCGTGGCGGGGCTCGCGAGCGTGGATATCAAGGGGGATGAGGCGGCCCTGCTGGCCCTGGCGAATCGGCGTGGCTGGCCCTTGCGACTCTTCAGCGCCACCGAATTGGCTCAGGTGCGGGTGCCCCACCCATCTGCCGTAGTGGCCAGGGAGATTGGTACAGGCAGCGTGGCCGAAGCCGGGGCCCTGGTGGCGGCGGCCCGGTACGGGGGTGACCGCAACGGCGGACAGCCAAGGCTGCTGGTGGAGAAGACCATCGAAACGAGACGATCAGGAGAGAGGGGAGCAGGGACCCTGGCCGTCGCTCTCGCCGCCGATCAATGGGCGCCCAACCGGGGAGAGATTCATCTGGTGGGGAGTGGTCCGGGTCGTCTCGATCTGCTGAGCGGGGACGCCCGCAACGCCCTTGCTGCGGCAACCGTCTGGATCGGCTATGGGCCCTACTTGGATCTGCTTGAGCCGTTGCGCCGCCCGGATCAGCTGCGTCGCGACGGGCGTCTCACCGAAGAGCGGGGGCGCTGTGAACAGGCCCTCGATCTGGCGACCCAGGGACTCAAGGTGGCCCTGATCTCCTCTGGAGACAGCGGGATCTACGGCATGGCGGGACTGGCCCTGGAACTGTGGCTGGCAAGAGCTGACCGGGATCGGCCCCCCTTCACCGTGCACCCCGGCCTGTCAGCCCTGCAGCTGGCCGCCGCCAGGGTCGGCGCTCCTCTGACCCACGATTTCTGTGCGATCAGCCTGAGTGATCGGCTGACCCCCTGGGAGGTGATCGAGCGGCGTGTGCGGGCTGCTGCGGAGGCCGATTTCGTGGTGGCGTTCTATAACCCCCGCTCCAGAGAACGGCACTGGCAACTCGGTCGTGCCCGAGACCTGCTGCTGGAGTCCAGGTCGGCGACGACACCGGTTGTCGTGGCCCGTCAACTCGGCCGTGCCGAAGAAAGTACTGAGCTCCATTGCCTGGCCGATCTGCCCTTGGACATGGTGGACATGCTCACCCTGGTGCTGGTGGGAAACTCAACCAGCTTCACCAAGGACGGCTGGATGGTGACGCCCAGAGGGTATCCAGGGGCCAGCCTGGCCTGAAGCTCCAGGTACAAGAGTGTGACCCGCTGGACCGAACCAGGAATGGGGTGGTTCAGCGGGAGTGAAATCGGGATGACAGGATTCGAACCTGCGGCCCCTTCGTCCCGAACGAAGTGCGCTACCAAGCTGCGCCACATCCCGATTCTGTGATGGTAATGGATGGCAGTTTCCTGAACGGCTGATCCACGCCAAGACACCCTGCCGGTGACCCGGTGGGGAACTATCTAGATTCAATCTGCCTTGTTCCATTGCCTTGGCCGTCAGCGAACCTGCTCCCAGGTCGGGATTCACCCCGCCCTCACCGGTGAAGCCTGCCTGGCTGCGGGTCAAGGCTCCCCAGCGGGAACGGATCGGGGCCGTGGCCGATCTTCTCGTTGACCTGAATCTCAATACCGTCTGCCAGGAGGCCAGCTGCCCCAATATCGGCGAATGTTTCGCCGGTGGCACAGCCACCTTCCTGATCATGGGCCCAGGCTGTACCCGAGCCTGCCCCTACTGCGACATCGGCTTCGATCGCAGCGGTCCCAGCCTGGATCCCACGGAACCGGAACGGCTGGGCGAGGCCGTGAGCCGTCTGGCCCTCTCCCATGTGGTGATTACTTCGGTGAATCGAGATGACCTCCCGGATGGTGGGGCCTCCCAGTTCGTGGCCTGCATGGAGCAGGTGCGGCAGCGATCCCCGACTACAACGATCGAACTGCTCATTCCTGACTTCTGCGGCGACGCAGATGCCCTCGCAGCCGTGATGGCAGGGGGGCCTGACGTGTTGAATCACAACATCGAAACCGTGCCAAGGCTCTATCGCCGTGTACGCCCCCAGGGAAACTACGCCCGATCGTTAGGGCTTTTACGCAAGGTCCGGGAGTGCTGGCCCCATGCGTACACCAAGTCGGGCTTGATGGTGGGGTTGGGGGAAACTGACGAAGAGGTCAGGGCCGTGCTCACCGATCTGAACAGTCATGCGGTGGATATCGTCACCATCGGTCAGTACCTCTCTCCAGGACCCCATCACCTGGCGGTGGATCGATTCGTCTCCCCGGAGACATTCGAGAGTTTCCGCCTGCATGGCGAAGAAAACCTGGGTTTTCTGCAGGTGGTGAGCAGTCCCCTGACCCGCAGCAGCTACCACGCCGGTGAGGTGCGGAGGCTGATGCGGCAGTTTCCACGTTGATCCTGCGGTAGCTGAACGCATCCCCCGCAAACGACTGGGTCTTGGTCAGGCCACCACCTGTTCACGGTCGAGCAAGCCGAGAGTGGCCTTCTCACTGTTGGGGACCAGCACCTTGAAGCGTGTCTTCCAGGTGGGCCATTCGGCCAGGATGGCACCGGCCTTGGTACTTCCAGTCAGGGCGAGGTGGGACTCGAGCAACGGTCTGAGCAGAGCTTCCAGTTCGGGGGTGGATACCGGGTGCAGTTCGACGGTGTCGGGATTGAGCCGTTTGGTAACGCCTCCATCTTCGTCGAGCAGGAAGGCAACTCCGCCAGTCATGCCGGCAGCCAGGTTGCGCCCCGTGCCGCCCAGCACCACCACCACACCACCGGTCATGTACTCGCAACAGTGGTCACCGGCCCCCTCCACCACGGCGCGGGCTCCGCTGTTGCGGACGGCAAAACGCTCGCCGGCCCGTCCCAGGGCGTAGATCTCGCCGCCGGTGGCTCCATAGAGGCAGGTATTGCCGATGATCACCTGGTTGCCGGGATTGATGGTTTCCGGTGGAGGGATCAGGGTGATACGGCCACCATTGATCCCCTTGCCCACGTAATCATTGGCCTCACCGACAAGGAGCAGATCCATCCCCTGGAGCAGAAAAGCGCCAAAACTCTGGCCGGCCGCCCCTTCGAAACTGAGGTCGAGCAGTCCCTGAAAACCCTTGTTGCCGTGGCGGGAGGCGATCTCCCCCGACAGCCTGGCCCCAACACTCCGGTCGGTGTTCACGATCGTCAGGCGCCGGGTGATCTGCCCATGGCTTTCGATCGCTGCCATCACATCGGGATCGGCCAGCAATTCGTCCTCGAGGATCGGACCATTGCCATGGGCTTCACGCTCATGCTGCAACCAGCTGCGATCGGTGGCCTCGGGGATGGCATTCAACAGACAGCTCAAATCAAGTCGGCTGGTCTTGGTGAGGGATACCTCCCGGGGACTGAGCAGGTCGTTGCGGCCGATCAGATCCTCCATCCGCGCCACTCCCAGCACGCTCAACAACTGACGGACCTCCTCGGCAACGAAGAGGAAGAAGCTCACCACGTGCTCAGGCAGGCCGGTGAATCGTTTGCGCAGCGCCTCTTTCTGGGTGGCGACACCAACCGGACAGTTATTGGTATGGCAGACACGGGCCATGATGCAGCCTTCGGAGATCATCGCCACCGAACCGAAGCCGTATTCCTCCGCTCCGAGCAGGGCCGCGATCACCACGTCCCAACCGGTCTTGAGGCCACCGTCAGCCCGCAGCAGAACCCTGTGGCGCAGGCCATTCTCAAGCAGGCTGCGATGCACCTCGCTCAAGCCCAGCTCCCAGGGACTGCCCGCATGTTTGATGGAGCTGAGGGGGGAAGCGCCAGTGCCCCCGTCATGACCGGATATCTGAATGACATCCGCGTTGGCTTTGGCCACTCCGGCGGCAATCGTGCCAATTCCGATCTCGGCGACCAACTTCACAGAGACTTTGGCGGCCGGATTGATCTGATGCAGATCGTAGATGAGCTGGGCCAGATCTTCGATGGAATAGATGTCGTGGTGGGGCGGGGGCGAAATCAGCGCCACGCCAGGCTTGCTGTTGCGAAGCCAGGCGATATAGGGATCCACCTTCGGGCCGGGTAACTGGCCACCCTCCCCGGGTTTTGCACCCTGGGCCACCTTGATTTCCAGTTGCCTGCCACTGCGGAGGTATTCAGGAGTGACGCCGAAACGGCCAGAAGCCACCTGCTTGATGGCCGAACAAGCGGTGTCGCCATTCCGCAATCCCCTGATCGTGGGAAGGGTGGCCGAACGGCCTTCCTCATCCACGTCGCAGAGAACGGAAAAACGCGCGGTGTCCTCCCCGCCTTCACCACTGTTGCTCTTGCCACCGATGCGGTTCATCGCCACGGCCAGCACTTCGTGAGCTTCCCGGGAGAGGGCCCCCAGGCTCATCCCACCGGTACAGAAGCGTGCGCAGATGCTCTCCACACTCTCAACCTGGTCGAGGGGGAGGGGGGTGGGAGAGGGGGTGAGCCGAAGCAGATCCCTGAGGGAGGTTACGGGTCGGTGTTCCAGCAGTTTCTGGTAGGCGGAGAAGTGGTCATAGCCAGGACCCGCCGCGACGGCGGCATGGAGGGTCTTGGCCATTTCCGGACTGTTGAGGTGAAATTCTCCGCCCGTGCGGTACTGCACGAACCCCATGAACTCCAGCTTGCTGCGGTTGAGTTCCGGGTAGGCCTTGCTGTGAAGGGAGAGGGTTTCGCTGGCGAGATCCCTCAGGCTCAGACCGGCCACCCGGCTGGTGGTGCCGGCAAAGGCCAGATTGATCAGGTCGGCGCCGATTCCAATCGCCTCAAAGATCTGGGCACCGTGATAGCTGGACAGCATGGAGATGCCGATCTTCGAGAGGATTTTGCGCAGACCATCTTCCAGAGCCTTCCGCACGTTGGCCTGGGCCTGATCCATGGTGAGGGAGGGCAGTTTTCCACGCTCGATCAGGGAGCGGGTCTTGGGGTGGACCAGCCAGTGACGGGTGGTTTCCCAGGCCAGCCAAGGGCAGACGGCGCTGGCCCCAAAACCGATCAGGCAGGCCAGGTGATGGGTACTCCAGCACTGAGCGGTCTCCACCACGATCGAACAACCAAGCCGAAGCCCGAGCCTGAGGAGATGGTGGTGAACACAACCCACGGCCAGCAAGGGTGGGATGGCGGTGGTCCCGGCGCTGATCTGCCCTTCGGCACGGTCGGAGAGCAGGAGGATCTGATGTCCACTGCGAACCGCCGCTTCGGCAGCACTGCGCAGGCTGTCGATCGCCTCTTCCAGGCCACCGGGACCCTGTCCGACAGCAAAGAGGGTGGATAGCTGGGCCGTGGAAAATCCCTGGCTGGACAATGCCTGCAGTTCGGCCTCATTCAGCACCGGTGTGGAGAGGTGGAGAACATCAGCGCAGGCAGGTTCCGGCCGTAGGACCGAACCCCGGGGGCCCAGGTACATCTCCAGGCTCATGACGAGCTTTTCGCGCAGCGGATCGATGGGGGGATTGGTGACCTGGGCGAAGCGCTGCTTGAAGTAGTCGTAAAGAAGATGAGGTTTGGTAGACAGCACCGCAAGTGGGATGTCATCTCCCATGCAATAGGTGGGTTCCTTAGCCGCTCCGGCCATGTCCTCAATGACCAGGTCCAGATCCTCGGCCGTGAAACCCGAGGCCGTCTGAAGCTGGAGCAGGTCGAGATCCTTGAGAGTGCACTGCTGTTCCCAGGGCTTTGATGGCAGGTTGCGGCGGTGTTCCGCCAACCAGGCGGCATAGGGGAAGCGGGCAGCGGCCTCTTGCTTCACTTCCCAGTTATGCAGAAGACGTCCGTTCTCAAGGTCTACGGCCAGCATCTGCCCGGGTCCGAGGCGGCCCTTTTCGACAATGAGACTGGGATCGAGATCCACAACTCCAGTCTCGGAGCCCATCACCACATAGCCATCGGCGGTCAGGCAGTAGCGGGCAGGACGCAGGCCATTGCGGTCAAGGGTGGCGCCCACCATGCGTCCGTCGCTGAACACCAGCAGGGCGGGCCCGTCCCATGGTTCCTGGAAGCAGGCGTTGAACTCGTAGAACGCTTTGATGGCGGGTCGATCATCCAGCTCCGGTTGTTGGTGGAAGGCTTCTGGCACCAGGGTGAGCAGGCTGTCGGTGATGGACCGACCGCTTCGCACCATTAATTCAAGAGTTGCGTCCAGATTGGCCGAATCGCTGAAGGCGGAGTTGACGACGGGCCTGAGGTCGTTGGCGGCGTCACCCCAAACGGCGTCAAGCTTGGATTCGGCAGCACTCGCCCAGTTGATGTTGCCCAACAGGGTGTTGATCTCCCCGTTGTGTCCCAGCATGCGCATGGGCTGGGCCAGGGGCCAGCGGGGCAGCGTGTTGGTGCTGAAGCGGCGGTGATAGACCGCAAAGCTGACGGCGAACCGTTCATCGCGTAGATCGGTGTAAAAACGATCGAGAATTTCTGATCGCACCATGCCCTTGTAGACCACGGTGCGCGCGCTCATCGAGGCGAAATACAAGTCCGTCACCGGTTCCCCCCAGGCATCGCGGGCGCGATCCACGGCCCGACGACGTAATCGGAACAGCAGAGCCTCGACGGCGTCGATCTCCGTGGAGGTGCCGTCTGTGTCGTCTGGAGTGGCGATCAACCATTGCTCGATCACCGGAGCCGTGCGTTGGGCAAGGCGGCCGAGAACGGAGGGGTCGACGGGAACCTCCCGCCAGCCGATGCTGCGCAATCCGAGGCGACGGGCCTCCTCGGCACAGAAGCTGCGGGCATATTCACGACGCTCCGGATCGGCGGGGAGGAACACCATGCCGAGAGCCCGCACCGTGCCCGCGGCAGCCGCCGCCTCGGGCCACACGGCCTCCAGGTAGGTCCAGGGGATGCCGCAGAGGATGCCGGCCCCATCCCCGGAATCGCCATCGGCTCCACAGCCGCCACGGTGCTCCATGCATCGCAGGCCCCGCAGGGCCTGTTGCAGCACCCAGTGATTGGTCTGTCCGTCGAGCCGGGCCAAAAACCCCACCCCGCAAGCGTCCTTCTCGCCCACTACCGCCGCTGGAGAGTGACTGTCGCGATGGGGCCAGGAAGGATCAATGGAAAGATGCATAACCCGGTGTCGGAACTACGGACGGAATGTGCTGGAACCATGTGCTCCTGAGGGGGGGGGAACACGGATGCACGAAGGAGTGATCATCGTAGGGATCTGTGCCGTAACACCGTTCACCGGGACTACCTTTTGGGAAGCGGTGGGCAAAATTTGATGGCCATGGTGTCCTGGATGGTGCTGGCAGCGACCGTTCTCGCTGCGCCCCTGACTCTCACCGCAGGTGCGCTTCCCACCGCTTCGAGGCTGAGCAAAGAGCGTCCGCCGACGGCCTCCCTGGAACGGAGCTGGCCGGCTCGATCCGTTCCAGCAACCGAAACTCTCGCGAGCAGCAGGCGGGCCCAGGCCATTTCCGGCACCCGGCTGCGCATCAACGGTCAGGTCCAGCAGGCCGCCTGGCAGTGGCAGGGCAGCCGTGGCACCGGTCCGGAGGAACTCTGGCTGCCCCTGGAGGTGCTCCAGGGGCAGTTGGGAGTCAGCAGCCGCACCAAGCCCGATGGAAGTCTCGATCTGGAATGGTTTGGCCGCGGTCTGGTGGTACCCCCCACTGAACAGCGAGCCCTGGCCGATGAGGTGGCGGTTGACGTGGCCGGTCTGCTGTCGGCCAACGGCGTGGTGGCTTCCCGGGACGGAGACACCCTGGATCTGCGGTTGCCCCAGCCCCGGCTCCTGAGGGTGCGCAGCGGCAAGCAGCCCGATGGGCCAAGGGTGGTGCTCGATCTGGCCGGGCCCGCCGTCGTCCGCAGGGACGCCCGGGGCCTGGTCATTGGTCTTGAGAGTGATGGTGACCTCCTGGCCCAGCTGGCGAGCCTGGGGCTCCGCGGCCGCCAGGGGAGCTCGGGGCTGAGCCTGGCTGGCGTCAGCCCCACCAAGTTGTTCACCCTCGGGGACCCAGCCCGGGTGGTGATCGATCTGCCCGCCGTTGCTGGCTCCACGGCGAGCGCCAAGCCCGAACAGCCCGCTCCGATCGACCCTCGCCTTCGGTCCCTGCTGGGTCCTGAATTGAAGTGGGAGCGTCAGGTGCGACAGGTGGAGGGCGAGCGAATGCTGGTCACCTCGGTGAAACTCGACCCCCGCACCAGCCCCCTGGAGTTGAAAACCCTCAGCAGACCGGGCGGCATGGAGGGACTGAGCTCGCTGGTCCAGCTGGCCAGAAGCAGTGACGCCCTCGTGGCGATCAACGGCGGCTATTTCAACCGGGTGCGTCGCCTCCCGCTCGGGGCCCTGAAAGACCAGGGTCGCTGGCTTTCAGGGCCGATCCTGAGCCGCGGAGTGGTGGCCTGGGAACCCAGTGGCATACCCCAATTCGGGCGCCTGAGACTTGACGAGTGGTTGTCCGACCGTGAGGGCCGTCGCTGGCCATTGCTCTACCTCAACAGTGGCTTCGTGCAGAAAGGCCTGAGCCGATACACAGCGGCCTGGGGACCGGTCTACCAGGCCCTGAGTGGTGAGGAGACGGCGATGGTGCTCCGCCAGGGGGTTGTGCTGCAACGGTTTGACGGCAACGAGCTGCGCCGGGGCATCCCTCTGCGGGGGGAAGACATCCTCGTGGTCGCCCGCGGCGGTGCCCAACTTCCCTGGAAGCAAGGGGAACCACTCACGATCACGGGGCGCCCCAGCGATGGGGTGGGGAATGCCAGCAATGTGCTCGGGGGCGGCCCGCTGCTGCTCAAAGACGGTCGGGTCGTCCTCAACGGGGGGGCCGAAAGCTTCAGCCCCAGTTTTCTTCGCCAGGGTGCGCCCCGCACGGTGATCGGCACGGACGGTGCGCGGATCTGGCTCGTCACCCTCGAGGGCGTGGCCAATCCAGGCCCAACCCTTGCCCAGGCAGCGATCCTGTTGCGAAGTATGGGCCTCCGAGATGCCCTCAACCTCGACGGGGGAAGTTCCACCGGTCTGGTCATGGGGGGGAGCCACACGGTGAAGGGTCGCGGTGTGGCCGGGTCCGTCCACAATGGGCTGGGCCTTGTGCTGAGAGGAGGGTCCGCCAGGAACGGCAGTGAATCCTGAGCCGCGAAATCCTGCCCTTAAGGGGCGCAGCCTGCCAAAATTGATCTTTCCCTCTGATCTGACCGTGCCAAGGGGCCACAGCCTGATGATCACCGCCGCCGCCGCCGCCGAACTCTCCCGTCAGGCGGCGGCGGCAGGAACCCCAGGCCTGATGCACATCGACCTGCTGGAAGGGACATGCGAGCGATGGGCCATTCGCCTCAGACCCGGCCATCTGGCCGGGAAGCCCCTGGCAAGGGCGGATGGCGTCACCCTCTACGCCCAGCCGGAGCAGGTGGAAACCTTGACCGGGCTTCAACTCGACTACAAGGGGGACCTGAGTGGTGGGGGCTTTTTGGTGCGTTCTGGTGATGGCATCCGAAGCTGTGCCTGCGGGGCTGCTTTCACCTTGACGACCAAAGGAGGGCGGACGACCCAGTAAGGTGTGGGATTGTCGAATTCAGTCGGACGTCCGACCCCTGCACCCTGGCCATCGATGCCCACTATTCAACAGCTGATCCGCACAGAGCGCCAGCATCTCATCCGAAAAACCAAGTCGCCAGCCCTGCGTGCTTGCCCAGAAAGAAGGGGTGTGTGCACACGCGTTTACACCTCAACACCGAAGAAACCGAATTCGGCGCTTCGCAAAGTTGCCCGAGTACGACTCACTTCAGGATTTGAGGTCACCGCCTACATCCCCGGCATCGGTCACAATCTCCAAGAACACTCGGTTGTGCTCATTCGTGGCGGAAGGGTGAAGGATTTACCAGGTGTTCGTTATCACATCATCCGTGGCACCCTTGACACCGCAGGTGTGAAAGATCGGCGGCAGGCCCGGTCAAAATATGGTGCCAAAACACCAAAAGATTAAATACTCCGGTGAGCTAAAACTGAAATAATATCCAAACGTCGTCTACCCACCAGCCCCGCGCTTCTCCATCACTTCTTCCCATGTCCCGTCGCAACGCAGCAGAAAAACGTCCGGTTCTACCTGACCCTCAATTCAACAGCCGTCTTGCCTCCATGATTGTGGCCAGGCTGATGAAGCACGGCAAGAAATCGACAGCTCAAAGTATTCTCTCGGATGCGTTCTCCCTGATCAAGGATCGCACCGGAGGAGATCCTCTTGAATTGTTCGAAACCGCTGTAAAAAACACCACTCCACTGGTTGAGGTTCGTGCTCGCCGCGTTGGTGGTGCCACTTATCAAGTACCCATGGAGGTACGGCAGGAGAGGGGTACGGCCATGGCTTTGCGATGGTTGGTCAACTACTCCCGTGCCCGCAATGGGCGCAGTATGGCCCAGAAATTGGCCGGTGAACTCATGGATGCCGCGAATGAAGCAGGAAGCGCTGTTCGCAAACGCGAAGAAACTCACAAAATGGCAGAGGCGAACAAGGCTTTCGCCCATTACCGATACTGACCACACAACTGGGTGCCGGGTTTCAGGGCTGACCCGCCTCCTTCACCCAAGCAACTAGGCATTGCCTAGAATCAGTCCTGATTTTAACGACCTCACCTCGGAGAATCCCGTGGCCCGCGCCTACCCCCTAGAACGCGTCAGAAATATCGGTATTGCCGCTCACATTGACGCCGGCAAGACCACCACCACCGAACGAATTCTGTTTTATTCCGGTGTCGTCCACAAGATGGGCGAGGTCCACGATGGTGCGGCTGTAACCGACTGGATGGCGCAAGAGCGGGAAAGGGGAATTACCATCACCGCTGCTGCAATTTCCACCAGTTGGAAAGATAATCGCATCAACATCATCGACACCCCTGGGCACGTCGACTTCACCATCGAAGTTGAGCGATCCATGCGAGTCCTCGATGGCGTCATTGCGGTGTTCTGCGCAGTTGGAGGCGTTCAGCCCCAGTCTGAAACTGTGTGGAGGCAAGCCGATCGATACAAGGTTCCAAGAATTGTGTTCGTCAATAAGATGGACAGGACAGGTGCTAATTTCTTGAAGGTTTACGAACAGATCAAAGATCGCCTCAAAGCAAATGCTATCCCGATTCAGCTGCCAATCGGTGCGGAGGGAGATCTTAAGGGAATTATTGATTTAGTAAGAAATAAAGCAATCATCTATACCAACGACTTGGGAACAGACATCCTGGAGGAAGAAATCCCTGCTTCGATGAAAGATGAGGTTGAGGAGTGGCGCATGAAGCTGATGGAATCGGTGGCTGAAACTGATGAACAGTTACTGGAAGCATTTTTTGAGAATAACGAACTTACCGAGAAGCAATTGATGCAGGGCATTCGTAATGGAGTGATTCATCACGGCATGGTGCCACTGTTGTGTGGTTCGGCCTTCAAGAACAAGGGTGTTCAACTTGTTCTCGACGCCGTCGTCGACTACCTGCCGGCACCGGTAGACGTTCCGCCCATCCAGGGTTTACTCCCCGACGGTACGGAATCTGTTCGTCCCTGCGATGACGCCGCGCCCTTCAGCAGCCTTGCCTTCAAGGTGATGGCTGATCCCTACGGCAAACTCACTTTTGTGCGTATGTATAGCGGGGTGTTGCAAAAAGGTAGCTATGTATTGAATTCTACCAAAGACAAGAAAGAGCGAATTTCAAGACTGATCCTCCTGAAAGCCGATGAGCGGGAGGAGGTTGATGAACTCCGTGCTGGTGACTTGGGCGCGGTGCTGGGTCTCAAAGACACCACTACTGGCGACACTCTCTGCGTAGACAGCGATCCAATCATTCTGGAATCTCTCTTCATCCCGGAGCCAGTGATATCCGTAGCTGTTGAACCCAAGACGAAGGGTGATATGGAGAAGCTCTCCAAGGCCCTGCAGTCTCTCTCTGATGAGGACCCAACCTTCCGTGTCAGCACCGATCCAGAAACCAATCAGACGGTGATCGCTGGCATGGGTGAACTCCACCTCGAGATCCTTGTGGACAGAATGCTCCGTGAGTTCAAGGTAGAGGCGAATATTGGCGCTCCGCAGGTTTCCTACAGAGAAACGATCCGCACCAGTTCCAAAGGTGAGGGCAAGTTTGCACGCCAAACGGGTGGTAAGGGCCAATACGGTCACGTTGTGATCGAAATGGAGCCTGGAGAGCCTGGTACTGGATTTGAATTCATCAACAAAATCGTTGGCGGTGTTGTCCCTAGGGAATACATCGGACCTGCAGAAGCAGGGATGAAAGAGACCTGTCAATCAGGCGTGATCGCGGGATTCCCCATGATCGATGTCAGGGTCACCATGGTGGATGGCTCCTATCATGATGTTGACTCTTCAGAGATGGCGTTCAAAATTGCCGGATCGCTAGCCTTCAAAGACGGCGTCAAGAAGTGCAACCCTGTGCTGCTTGAGCCGATGATGAAGGTGGAAGTGGAAATACCAGAGGACTTCCTTGGTTCGGTCATCGGTGACCTTTCCTCCCGGCGAGGACAGGTCGAAGGCCAATCCGTCGATGACGGACAGTCCAAGGTCCAGTCCAAGGTGCCTCTGGCCGAAATGTTCGGTTACGCCACCCAGCTCCGATCCATGACCCAGGGTCGGGGTATTTTCTCGATGGAGTTCAGCCATTATGAGGAAGTTCCTCGCAATGTGGCTGAAGCCATCATTTCCAAGAATCAGGGCAATTCCTGATCTTCATTCAAACAACCCCTTTCCCCCAACCCCCGATTCTTTCCTTCCATGGCACGCGAGAAGTTCGAGAGGAACAAGCCTCACGTCAACATCGGCACCATCGGCCACGTTGACCACGGCAAGACCACCCTCACAGCCGCCATCACCAACGTGCTGGCATCCCTGGGCCAAGCCAAGGCCCAAGCCTACGATGACATCGACGGCGCCCCAGAGGAGAAGGAACGGGGCATCACGATCAACACGGCTCACGTCGAATACGAAACAGAGAATCGTCACTACGCCCACGTGGACTGCCCAGGCCATGCGGACTACGTCAAGAACATGATCACTGGGGCAGCCCAGATGGATGGTGCGATCCTCGTGGTGGCCGCCACGGACGGACCCATGGCCCAGACGAAGGAGCACATTCTCCTTGCCAAACAGGTCGGCGTCCCGGCCCTGGTCGTGTTTCTCAATAAGAAGGATATGGTCGACGACGAGGAAATCCTTGAGCTTGTTGAGCTCGAAATGCGTGAGTTGCTGAGCAGCTACGATTTCCCGGGGGATGACATCCCTATCGTTGCCGGATCCGCTCTGAAGGCTCTCGAGTTTATCCAAGGTGGTAAGAAAGCCGATCGCGGAGCTGACGAATGGGTCGACAAAATTCTCGACCTGATGGACGCCGTCGATAAATCCATCCCTGAGCCAGAAAGGGAAATTGACAAGCCCTTCTTGATGGCAGTTGAGGACGTTTTCTCCATCACCGGGCGTGGCACCGTTGCTACCGGCAGAATTGAGCGGGGCAAGGTAAAAGTTGGTGAAACGGTACAAATTGTCGGCATCAAAGATACTCGTGAAACTACCGTCACCGGAGTGGAGATGTTCCGTAAACTTCTGGATGAAGGCATGGCAGGTGACAACGTCGGCCTACTCCTGCGCGGTATCCAGAAGGAGGATATTGAACGTGGTATGGTTCTTGTCAAACCTAATTCGATCAAGCCTCATACCAAATTCGAGGGTGAAGTTTACGTGCTCAAAAAGGAGGAGGGAGGTCGTCACACTCCATTCTTCGCTGGGTATCGCCCTCAGTTCTACATCCGCACCACTGATGTGACCGGCCAGATCACCGCCTTCACCTCCGATGAAGGCGCCAATGTAGAGATGGTGATGCCTGGAGACCGCATCAAGATGAGCGCTGAGCTGATTTGTCCTGTAGCGATCGAGCAGGGCATGAGGTTCGCCATCCGCGAGGGTGGTCGTACCATCGGAGCTGGGGTAGTTTCGAAGATTGTGGAATGAATCAAATTTGATTTGATGGGCGGATTGGAGATTTGATTCCACTCCGCCCCACCACAAACCAGAACCTCGACAACCCACCGCGTCAGCGACCTCCGCTCCCCTCATGTCCACTACTCTTGCCCAGCAAAAGATTCGCATCCGCCTGAAAGCATTTGATCGCCGAATGCTTGATCTCTCTTGCGATAAAATCATCGAAACGGCTGATCACACAGCAGCCACTGCGATCGGGCCCATCCCCCTCCCAACCAAGAGAAAAATCTATTGCGTTCTCCGTTCACCACATGTGGACAAGGACTCTCGCGAGCATTTTGAAACTCGTACCCATCGTCGAATCATTGATATTTACAACCCCTCAGCCAAGACGATTGATGCCTTGATGAAACTCGACCTACCCAGCGGCGTCGACATTGAAGTAAAGCTTTAATCTTTCAGTGGCCAGTTCCCTGTCAGTCATCAGCAGGAATGTTCTCTGCTGAAAGCTGATAGACCCTATACCCGTCGCACACGCAGTATCCGGCATCCATATCGGCTCTTCGAATTTCCCGGCAGCCTTGCGTCCTTTCTAGGATCTGGCAGCACTTATCCATACGGGTCGTTGCCCCTACCGCCTCTTCCAGCACTCCGGATTTCTCCATCGATTCACCGCATCGATGGGACAGGACTGTTCATATGACTGATCTCGCCGTTCGGGAACTGCCCCTGTTCCCCCTTCCCGATGTGGTCCTTTTCCCTCAGGAGGTTCTGCCACTGCATATTTTCGAGCCTCGCTACCGCATGATGTTGCGGACTGTGATGGAAGAGGATCGACGCTTCGGCGTTGTGCGATGGGATCCCAAAAGTCAGCGCTTGTCGGATGTGGGCTGTTGTGCCGAAATACTGCACTGCCAGACCCAGGATGATGATCGCAGCAACATCGTTACATTGGGTCAGCAACGTTTCCGGGTTCTTGACACCGTTCGTGAAGCACCCTTTCGGGTTGCCATGGTGAGTTGGATTGAGGATGAGGTAACGGATAATCATGGTGAGTTGAATAGCCTTACGAACGAGGTGACGAAAGCCTTGAAGGATGTGGTTGAGCTCACTGGGAAACTGATTGGCAAGCCTGCCACCCTGCCTTCCGACGTCCCTGATCTACCGAGGGAGCTTTCATTCTGGATCGGCGCCCACCTTGGGGGTCCGGTCGCGGATCATCAACAGGTGTTGCTTGAAATCACCGACACCGGCGACCGACTGCGACAGGAATTCGACCTGCTGGACCAGACCCGTCGCCAGCTGGCTGCCAGAACAGTTCTTAAAGACACCTTCAACACCCTGGATGAGGGGGACAAGGAGTCTCAGGCATGAAGCTGGCCGGGTTCAGCTTGCCGCCGCTTTCCCTGGGGAGCTTGGTCGTGGCGAGCCTGATTTTCGCAGGCTTTGCTGTGCTTGTTTGGCTCTGGCGTCGCCGCACCTTCATCGATACTGCCAGTGTGGCCGATGCTTACGACCGCTGGACTGAGGACCAGCTTCTGGAGCGACTGTGGGGAGAACATGTCCACCTCGGGCATTACGGTGATCGTTCGGGCCGGCGATCCAGCAGGGATTTCCGTGGTGCCAAACGTGATTTTGTACATGAGCTGGTGGCCTGGAGCGGCCTGGAGCAACTGCCCAGAGGCAGCCAGATCCTTGATGTCGGTTGCGGTATTGGGGGCAGTGCTCGCATGCTTGGTCGCGATTACGGCTTTGAAGTATTGGGTATCAGCATCAGCCCGGCCCAGATCTCTCGGGCCCGGGAACTCTCTGCGGCTGATCAGCCGAACCGGTGCCGCTTCGCGGTGATGGATGCCCTGGATCTTGAGCTGCCTGATGAAAGTTTCGACGCGGTCTGGAGTGTGGAGGCAGGCCCCCACATGCCGGATAAGCAGCGCTATGCCGACGAACTACTGAGGATCCTCAAACCTGGCGGTCTGCTGGTAGTGGCTGACTGGAACCGGCGCGATGCCGCCGATGGGGCCATGGGGCCCCTGGAGAAATGGGTGATGCGACAGCTCCTGGATCAATGGGCCCATCCTGAATTCGCCAGCATCCCGTCCCTGCGCAGAAATCTGGAAAGCAGTCGATGGAGCGGTGGGATGGCCGTACAGACGGATGATTGGACCATCCCCACCCTGCCTTCCTGGGTGGACTCGATCGCCGAAGGTTTCCGTCGCCCGATGGCGATACTGGGCCTGGGGCCTGGGGCTGTAGTGAAGGGTCTACGCGAAGCTCCCACCCTGCTGCTGATGGACTGGGCCTTCCGCCATGGACTGATGCGGTTTGGTGTGTTCAGGGGACGGAAGCCCAGGGCCGATCAGCTGGCTTCACCTTCCGAGGCGACGTTGGTAAGGGGATAGGACCCGAACAGGGCGAGGTGCTCGCAGAGTGGTTTCAGATCGGCCAGGGCCAGATCCAGCGGATCGGCACCGTCGATCAGCTCCAGGTCCACAAAAAAGATGTACTCCCCCATTTCTCGCTTGGAGGGACGAGATTCGATGCGGCTCATATTCAGCCCCTGATGGGAGAAGCAGGCCAGTGCCTCCAGCAGTGCTCCGGGTCTGTTGGAGTGCAGGGAAAAGGCGAGGCTGGCCATCGGGCCTTGGCTGAGTCGGACTCCCCGACCCAGCAACAGAAACCTGGTGCAGTTGCCGGGCACGTCATTGATCGGGTAGCCGAGGATTTCAAGACCATGCTCCTTGGCCACCTCAGGGGAGGCGATGGCCCCTCGGAATCGACTGCCACGCACCATGCGGGCCGCTTCCGCGGTGGAGCTGGTGGGCAGTTGCAGAGCATCGGGGAGATGCTCACCGAGCCAATGCGCGCATTGGGCGAGGGCCTGGGGATGGGACAGAACCTCACTGATCCCCTCCAGGGGACCACTACTCAGCAGGGCATGGCGGATCGGCAGTACCAGGGCTCTCACCACCGTGAGATCGGAATGCTCCCAGAGGGCATCCAGGCAGGCGGTCACCCCCCCTTCCACCGAGTTCTCCACAGGGACCACAGCGGCATCACAGTTGCCCTTGGCAAGGGCCAGGATCACTGCCCGGATGCCCGGCTGGGGAGAGAATTCCGGATCCTCCAGACCCTCCAGCTCCGCCAGCCGATGGGCGGCCTGCTCGCCGTAGGTTCCAACGGGGCCAAGGAAGGCAAGACGCATGGCAGATCGCGAGGGTTGGACCGATAAGATCATGCCGTGCCGGCTTTCAGGCGATGACCCTGGCCTTCAGCGCCAGTCAGGAGTTAACCCTGCCGGTGAACCACGAGTGCGAGCGTCTCTCCAGCTTTCTCAACGATGAAGCGAGGGTGATGGCATCCCTGTTCGATCCAAGCCAGCTGACCCTCCTCAGACAGGGTCATTACAGTTATGCAGTCACCAAGGTGAACGTGTTTCAACTCAGCATTCAGCCGGTGGTGGAACTCCAGATTCGTGTCAACGAAGGCAGGGTGGATCTTGAGGCCGTTGACTGTCAGTTGGAAGGTCTTGGTCTGGTGGATGACTTCCAACTTGGGCTGAAGGCTTGGATCGCTGCTGGTCAGAAGGGTCTGGAGGGGGAAGCAGCTCTGGATGTCACGGTGAGTCGCCCCCCCTTGCTCAAGCTGATTCCCCCACCCGTACTGGAAGCCACAGGTCGGTCGGTGTTGAGCGGCATCCTGCTCACCATCAAGTCCCGGGTGGGGAAGCAGTTGCTGGGTGATTTCCGCGACTGGTGTCGAGCGACCTGAGAAAGGTGCGACGGTGCAGGGACGTGGGACCCAGCCGCAACAGCGCCTGGCGATGTTGCCGAGTGGCGTACCCCACGTGCCGCTCCAACCCGTAGCCGGCGAAGCGCTGCGCAAGGCGTCGCACCAGGGCATCACGTTCCTGCTTGGCGAGCACACTGGCGGCCGCGATGGCTGGACAGTGCAGGTCGCCGCGCACCACGGGGATCTGCTCTCCCGACCACAGCCGCAGCGGCCATGGTCCATCGACAAGTACCAGGGCGGGGAGGAAGGGCAGACGTTGCAGGGCGCGAAGCATGGCGTACTCCGTAGCCGATCGGATGCCCCGTCGATCGATCTCCGCGGCGCTGGCCTGACCGATCGCCCAGGCCAGCGCCCGTTGCTTGATCAGTGGCACCAACCTGTCCCGGTGCCCGGCCGTGAGTTTCTTGCTGTCGGTGAGCCCCGCCGCTCCCAACGGGTTGAGCGCCTCGGCAGGCAAGACAACGACGGCCGCGAACACGGGCCCGAACAGACAGCCACGGCCCACCTCATCGACTCCGGCGCAGACAGACGGATCAACGGTCTGCCATGGCTTGCGGAGAGGGGAGATCAGGTCGTTCAGACGTCTGCCGAAGAGCGGCGCCGACGGCGGCGGGGTTCTCCTGCCTCTTCAGGAGAAGCTTCGGCCTCGGAGGGCGGCGAGCTGATCTCAACAGTCACCGACTCGGGCGGGCTGGTGGCCTGGTCAGCCTGGTTGACGGTGGCAGGGATCTCAATCGGAAGTGGGGTGATTTCCACCATCGCGGGCATGGCCGAACTTTCGGATTCCTCCGTGGGCGTGACGCTTTCGCCGCCTCCACGACCACGGCGACGGCGCCGGGAACCACTCGCTGCCATCTGCTGCCGGGCCTCCTCGAGGACCAGTTCAGGCTCCATACCCGGACGGATCACCCGAATCACGACACTTTCACCCGAGGAAGGAGGATCCATCAGCAGGGCGGGACTGAGTCCCAACCAGCCATAGACCAGTTCCTGGTCGGGTTCCATCGCCACTGCCACCAGTTCGGGATCCTGGCGTCGGACCGGAGCCTCAGGGGCGGGACCGTTGCCGTTCACCTCCGTTGCGGGGGAGGGGGAGGGGGCGCCGGAAGAAACGGGCAGGGCACCGCTGGAGTCGGATGTCTCACTGGAGCGTCCAGCCCGACCGCCGCGGCGGCGGCGGCCGCCCCCTCCATCGCCATTGGAAGGGCTGGCGACCTCGGACCGGGCCGAAGCCGCCGAACGCACCAATCCTGAGACTGTGGCAAGGGGTTGCAGGGTGTCTTTCCCTGGCAGAACGGCCACATGACCCAGGCCACCGCAACTGGGGCAGGCGCGGCCGAACAGTTCATAGATATTCTGACCTTGGCGCTTGCGGGTGAGTTCCACCAGGCCAAGCTCCGTCAGCTGGGCGATCTGGGGACGGGCGGAATCATCCCGGACCGCTTGAGTGAAGTGCTCGAGCAGTTGAAGTTGATCACGGCGGGATTCCATATCGATGAAGTCGATGATGATCACGCCGCCGATGTTTCGGAGCTTCAATTGCCGGGCGATTTCCACGGCCGACTCACAATTGGTCCAGAGAACCGTTTCACGGGCGTTGGCTGAACGGGTGAAGGAGCCGGAGTTGACATCAATGACCGTGAGCGCCTCGGTGGGCTCGATGATCACGTAGCCACCCGAGGGCAGGTCGACCCTGGGTTTGAGCGCATCGCGGATGGCAGCGTTGACACGGAAGTGCTCAAGGATCTCGGTGGGTTCGCCATGGAACTCCACCAGAAGATTGGCCTGGTCGGCACCGAGAAAGTCATTGACCCTTGCCACGGCCTCGGCCGTGTCCACCACCACGCGCAAGACGTCAGGGCTGTAGAGGTCGCGCAGTACACGATGAATGAAGTCCTCGTCCCGGTTGAGGAGGACAGGAGGATTGGCTGTCTCAGCCGCCTGCTGGATCGCTTCCCACTGCCGCAGCAATCCTTCCAGGTCGTCGATCAGCAGGTCTTCACTGACCTCCTCTGCTTCTGTCCGGATCAGCAGGCCGGCACCGGGCGGCTTGATCAGCACGCCCAGTGCCCGCAAGCGGTTGCGTTCGTTCTCGCCATTGACGCGGCGCGATATGGTCACACCCTGGCCATGGGGTTGAAGCACGAGGAAACGGCCAGGCAAGCTGAGATTGCCGGTGAGCCGGGGGCCTTTTGTGCCCGTGGGTTCCTTCATCACCTGAACCAGAACCTTCTGCCTTGGCTCCAGCAATTCCGTGATTCCTGCCCCTCCCTTTTTCAGGCGGAGGGGACCCAGGTCGGTGATGTGGATAAATCCATTTTTTTCGCTTTCACCAATATTGACGAAGGCCGCATCGATTCCCGGTAAAACGTTTTCGACTGTTCCGAGGTAAACGTCGCCGATCTGATAGCGGCCTTGGGCGACAATCAGCTCATCAACACGTTCGTCGTTGAGAACAGCTGCGATCCGCAGTTGCTCAGCGATAACGATCTGCTGGGGCATGGAGAAAAGGGGGTTGCCGCAGGGCTGCTGATCAAGGGCAGCAGCCTGGCGAGAAAACTATGCATGAACTCCCGGAATGTTCCAGGAAAAATGAGTGCAAGAAGAAGCAAGCCTTCGAGCAATTTGACCAATGAAATTCAACCGTTTCCACCACGAGTGAGAACCCATGACGTTCGCTGCCGGGAGGGATGAGAGCCTTCCCTGCGACGATGCGATTCCTGGTCCGTTGGAGCGGAAGCGCTTCGGCTGAGGAGCTTCTGAAAAGCACCTATGAAGAAGAAGCGACTGGAGAAAGAGGATGGAGGTCTTGACCCCTGTTTCCAACTTTCGTCGTTTAAAGCTAGCACGCCGATCAACTCTCAGCCAGATACACCGACACCCTCCTCACTTTACCCAGGACGAGTTGCACCCCCAGTTTCTCGGACAACCACTGCCGCAGATGGTCTGGACGCAGGCTTCGACCCAGCGGGTCTATCGCCGCCTCCAGCTCGATCAAGCCTGCCTGCAGCAATTCCAGGCGCAGCAGATAAGGCCGGCAATCCCGCTGCCTGGGCCTGCCCTTCTTGTCCCGGTCCTGCCAGATCAGCTGATCGGAAGCGAGCAGGGCGTCGATCGCCCGTTGCCAGGGAAGGAGATCGGCCTGGGCGCCAGAACCATCGAGGAGGTCGTTACAACAACTCTGCTGATCACACACAAACTCGCAGCGCCAGAGAGCTGAGCGCAGTTGCTGAGAGAGATTCGGGTCGCTGACGGGCACGGATCGGACTGAGGCCAGCTGGAACTCGGCGGGAAGTTGCTCCCCCAGGGTCCGCAGAGCCTCCTGCGGATCCACAACCTCAACGAATTCCAGATCCATCCACTCGCCCAAACCCTCGACCCCCAGGGGCAGCGGCAGGGGCACCCGCAGCCTTGGCAGGGGATGGAAGCCAGCACTGAAGCTGACTGGCAGAGCGCTGCGGCGTAAAGCCCGCTCCAGCAGGCGCAGGGTGTCGAGATGACCGATCAGGGCCAGGGAACCGGTCTTGCTGAAACCGAACCGCAGGCGGCTGACCCTTGCGCTGGGAGGCGCCAGGGCTGGGCCCTGAACGGGAATCGCCGGGGGTGGGATCACCCGGTTGTGACCGAGATCCGGTCCACACACCCCACAGTTGCCACATCCCTCGAAGGAGCAGTCGGGCACCACGGTCGAAGTGAGGGCACGGCGGAGGTCCTCCGCCAACCAACCCTTGTCGATGCCCGTATCAATGTGATCCCAGGGGAGAGGCTGGGCGCAGAAAGTGTCGAGGTCCTGGTCGGTGAGCGCCCCCGCAGCGCTCCAGCCCCCCATCTCCAGGGCCCTGTACCTGCCTCCCAACCCGGCCGTTTCAATGGCGCCGGTCCATGCGGAATGGCTGCGTTCCGCCGACTCGAACCAGGCGTCCAGCCCCGCGCCTGCCCGCCATGCCGCCTCGATCACCGGCGCCAGCTGTCGATCACCCCGTCCAACGAAATCCTCCACAGCCGACAGACGACGATCGGTGAAGTTGGTCTTGATGCCACGCAGGGAACGCAAGGCATCGCGCAGCAACTCCTGGCGGCGCTGAAACTCCGCCGAGGAAACGCTGTGCCACTGGAAAGGGGTATGGGGTTTGGGGGTGAAGTTACTGATCGTCAGATTCAGCGCCAGCCGGCCCAGATCGAGGCACTGGTGCTGAAGGGAGCGGCAGGTTTCGGCGATGCCGAGCACGTCGGCATCGGTCTCCCCCGGCAGACCGATCATGAAATAGAGCTTCACCCGTCTGTAGCCGTTCTCCATCGCCGTGCGAATGCCCCGCAGCAGATCGGCGTCGCTGAGGCCCTTGTTGACAATGTCGCGCAGGCGCTGGGTGCCGGCCTCCGGGGCAAAGGTGAGCCCGGCCCGGCGGGTGCCGCCGAGGATATGAGCAATGTTCTGATCGAATCGGTCGACCCTCTGGCTGGGGAGGGTGAGGCTGATGTTGTGTTCCGCCAGCCGGTTGCGCAGCTCCACCCCCACCGCCGGCAGGGCCAGATAGTCGCTGCAACTGAGGGAAAGAAGGGAAAAATCGCTGTAGCCGGTGCGGCGCATGCCGGTTTCCACCGCCTCGATCACGGCCTCGGGTTCCACATCCCGCGCCGGTCGGGTGAGCATGCCTGGCTGACAGAAGCGGCAGCCCCGGGTGCAACCCCGGCGGATCTCCACGGTGAGCCGGTCGTGGACGGTTTCGATCAGGGGCACCAAGCCCATGGCGTAATGGGGCATCGGGGTGGCGGTGCGGCGCAGAATCCGCGCCGGCAGCCCCGGCTCCAGCGGCACCAAGCTCACGCCGTCGGGCCCCGGGCCATAGAGGGCGGGCACGTAGACGCCGGGCACCAGGGCCAGATCCTGAAGCAGCTGGCGGCGGGTCAGGCCTGCTTCCTTGCCTTCGGCCACCACCAGGCCGATCTCAGGCAACAGCTCTTCACCGTCCCCCAGGGCGATGAAGTCGAAGAAGGGGGCGAAGGGCTCGGGGTTACTGGTGGCGGTGGGTCCACCGGCGAAGATCAACGGCGGGGAGGCGGGATCGCCCAGGGGCAGATCGCTCCGATCGGCGGCCCGGATCGGGATCCCGGCCAGATCCAGCATCTCGAGGATGTTGGTGGCCCCGAGCTCATAACTGAGGCTGAAGCCGAGGATGTCGAAGGCGCCCAGGGGCCGGCGACTCTCGACAGCGAACAGGGGCTGATGACGCTGCCGCAGCCTTGCGGCCAGATCGGCGGCGGGCAGATAGGAGCGATCACAGAGCTGGCCGGGAACCGCGTTGAGAATCGAATAGAGCAGGATGTGGCCCAGGTTGCTGGCGCCCACCTCGTAAATCTCGGGGTAGGTGAGGGCCCATCGCACCCTGGCGGCGCCCCAGTCCCGTGGTTCCACCCCCCGTTCGTTGCCCAGATAGCGGGCCGGCTTGCTGATGGTCAGATCCACCAATGCACTGAAATCCACCGGCGCATCGCCGGCGGGGATGGCGAGGGATGTATTCCCGGAAACGTCTTGCTCGCCAGGCGTCAACTCCGGTGCGGGTGCGAGGGTCAAAGGGAGCACCTGAGCAGACCTGGTCTGATCGTATCGAGGCGGATGGACGCCGGAAGGGGCCTGGCCGCCCGCCATCCAGACCGCGGCCGTAGGACAATCTCGCCATCCTCCATGCTCACGATCGCCTCCCGCGGCCTTAGCGCATCCTTCTGATGGTTCTGATCAACGACAACTACCTCAAGCTCAAGGCGGGCTACCTGTTCCCGGAGATCGGGCGGCGGGTGAAGGCCTTCAGCGAAGCTCACCCCGAAGCCCCCCTGATTCGGCTGGGCATCGGCGATGTGACCGAGCCCCTGCCGCTGGCCTGCCGCAGCGCCATGAAGCAGGCGATCGAAGAGATGGGCACCCCCGAGGGATTCCACGGCTACGGACCAGAGCAGGGCTACCCATGGCTGCGGGATGTGATCGCCCGCGATGATTTCCAGTCCCGGGGCTGCGAGATCAGCGCCGAGGAGATCTTCATCTCCGACGGCTCCAAGTGCGACAGCAGCAACATCCTCGACATCTTCGGGCCCGGCAACCGCATCGCCGTGACCGATCCGGTCTACCCGGTCTATGTGGACAGCAACGTCATGGCGGGCCACACGGGCGAGGCCGACGCAAGCGGCCGGTATGGAGGTCTCACTTACCTGCCGATCACCGCTGCTAATCATTTCATGGCGCCGCTGCCGGAATCAGCGGTGGATCTGATCTATCTGTGCTTTCCCAACAACCCCACAGGGGCGGTGGCAACGAAGGATCAATTGAGGCAGTGGGTGGACTTCGCCCGCGCCCATGAAGCTCTGATCCTCTTCGATGCCGCCTATGAGGCCTACATTCAGGATCCTGATCTGCCCCACTCCATCTACGAGATCGAAGGGGCACGAGAGTGTGCGATCGAATTTCGCTCCTTCTCCAAAAACGCCGGTTTCACCGGTACCCGCTGTGCGTTCACCGTGGTGCCCAAGGGATTGATGGGCAGCACGGGGGAAGGTTCGCGAGTGGAGATCTGGGGCTTGTGGAACCGGCGCCAGAGCACCAAGTTCAATGGAGTGAGTTACATCGTGCAGCGGGGAGCCGAGGCGGTGTATTCAGCCGAGGGCCGCAGGGAGGTGAAGGCTCTGATCGATTTCTACATGGAGAACGCTGCGATCATCCGGAGGGAACTGACCGGCGCGGGGCTGAGGGTGTACGGCGGCCAGCAGGCTCCATACGTGTGGATCCAGACGCCCGACGGCATGGATTCCTGGGCGTTTTTCGATCACCTGCTGGGCCAGGCCCATGTGGTGGGGACACCTGGCAGCGGTTTCGGCGCTGCTGGGGAGGGCTATTTCCGCCTCTCCGCCTTCAACTCCCGCGCCAACGTGGAGGAAGCCATGCGACGGGTGGGGGCGCTCTGAACCGGTGCTCCTACCAACCGACCACCCGGCGGCGATTTACTTACAGTCTTCTTGCGTCATGCTGGTGTCCGACATGACAATGCTGTCCCACCCGTTACGAATTCCAGCCTTCCCTCCGGCCAGAAGGCTCGGGGGGACCACAGCGACTGCCACCCCGTCCAATCCAGGCTCCTCTCCTGGTGGTGCTGCGGTGATGGAGAAGGCTCCCGAACGGGTGCGCAAGAACTCACCCCGCTACAAGGTCCTGCTTCACAACGACCCCGTCAACAGCATGGAGTACGTGGTGACGACCCTGCGTCAGGTGGTGCCATCCCTGAGCGAGCAGGACGCCATCGCCGTGATGCTCGAGGCCCACAACACCGGTGTTGGCCTTGTGATCGTCTGCGATCTGGAGCCGGCAGAGTTCTACTGCGAAACCCTGAAGGCCAAAGGCCTTACCAGCACCATCGAAGCTGAGGAGTGAGGGGAACCAGATTCTCGTTTCTGAGTCCACCCATAAAAACGTCCCTCAGCTCAGCAAGGACGGGGCCCAGATGGATCGGCACCCTGCTCTACATTCCAGCGTTGTACGGCCTGGGTTGGTTGCTGGCCAGGCCCCTGGCCCAGCTGGCCCCTTCCCTGCGGCCGGATCAAGTCAATCTGACGGGGGCCTTTGCAGCACTCACCATGCTGCTCCTGACCCTGCCCTGGAGGTTGGCCTGGGTATGGGGCTGTTCAACCCCTTGGAAGCAGCTGGGGGTGTTGGCTTCGCCGCTTTCTGCGGGTAACGCCTTGGTAAGGGGTCTGCTCAAGGCGGGGTTCATGTTGGCTGGCGTCGTGCTCGCTCTGATGGCCTTCGGTGTGGCCGACTGGCGGGGTCAATTGGACGGGGGAGAAATCCTCAACGCTATTGCCCTGATGTTTGGTGTCGGATTTGCCGAAGAACTGATATTCCGCGGCTGGCTTTTGGGCGAACTACAACAACAGCTCAGCAAAAAAAAAGCACTGATGGTTCAGGCGATCGTTTTCGGGCTGGTGCACCCATGGGCAGCAAACGGTGGCTTGGGCGCTGTTGCTCTGCTGGGGGGATTGACCCTGCTGGGGGTGTCGCTGGCGCTGCAGAGAAAGGCCGATGGTGGACTGTTATGGGGAGCCGTTGGCCTGCATGGCGGACTTGTAGGCGGATGGTTCGCCCTGCAAGCAGGGTTGATAGAGGTCTCTCTCTCAGCCCCTGCATGGCTGGTGGGGCCCGGAACTATCTCTCCAAACCCGATTGGTGGCGTGCTGGGGTGGATAGGTCTGAGCTACATTGTATTGACAAGTTACCGAGAGTGGTAAGCATAAAGAATACCAACGCACCCTGCGACCAAACCTCCAAGAGAGGCCAACTATAAAACATTATGAAATCAAGAGCCTCTATTGTTGGCGCCCCTGCAGGTACGCGCATCACATATTCGTGCCAGCAATACCATTCGTTCCATGGATGTCATCTGTAAGGATTTCAGTGGCAAGACCAGCTCTTCATTATGGTGTGATTTCCAAGTCCCACCAAAAGCCTATCGGCTTCACTACCTCCCTCAATGGTGTCGTCGTTAGCATCTCATGCCGAGTCATTCCCTTCACCCGCAATGACATAATTATCTCAGTTTTTGGCGAATACATTATCTTTATCCTCGTCTAAACTGATCCAATTAGATGTACCTGTGCCTATAACCCCATCATTTCCAAGACCGCTTACAAACAATCCAAGCAAGTCGGCAGGCAGGGCATGCCAAGCTCAGCACCGATGGATTGGCGAATAGCGTAGGTGCATGCATCGATGTCGATCGTTTCAACCTCGAGCGCGGCAACGATGGCACTGCAGATATTCAGTTAGTCCAAGCCGCCATCTGTACATAAGACATGTCTGCCAGATTTAGATGATTTACGCAAAAAGTTATTTTGCTGAGCTTCAGTAGCTTGTTTTGCGAAAATCTACAGGTTATAGATGGCCTAGAGTAAAACGAGAAAAGTAGAAGACAAGCTCTTTTATCAAGCATTTGTCTCGAGACAGCAATACAATCTGGGCTAAATTCTCATGTTTTGTGGGCGGCCTAGCACCCCGTACGATCGCTCGCAAGGAATGGTCAATGCTCAGAGGACTGCTGTGGCAAGCGCCTTGCGTCCTTCCACCGGAGCCCGTAGGGCGTCTTCCAGGGTAGCCAAGCCGTAATCACGCTCCAGCAGAGCCATCACCGTGCGGCCAAAGTCCTCAGGGTTGCTTTGAAACGCCTCCAGGCAGATGCGACCGAAGCTGCTTCCCATGGGCTCTGGATTCCAGAGTAATTTGGAGGCCGTCCATGGCATGAGGCTCATGGGGTCGTAACCGGGCTTGAGTACTCCTTGCTCGAAGGCGTACTGCTCTAAGTGGGTGTGGGGCTGCAGACCAATGAAGAAAATGGCCGGTTCTACTTTGTCAGCACCGAAAATCCTCTCCAGCTCTCGGTGGTAAGCCACGGTCTGGCGAATCGTCTCGGGTCGTTCATCGATAACATTGAACGAGTAATTCACCGATACGTGCTCTCTAAACCCAGCCCTGGCCAGGAGCCGGCAGTTTTCAAGTACGGTGCGTAGATTATATCCCATACGCATCTTGCGTACGAGCTCCTGAGAGCCTGAAGTGATGCCAATCTCGAAGTAGCTCATTCCAGTGGCCACCATCAGCTCGGCCAGTTCAGCATCCAGATTGTCGGCGCGAATGTAGGCAGCCCATCGGATGTCATCCATACCGTCGGCCTGGATCGCCCGCAGGAGATCTTTTGCATCTTGTATGTAGCGACGAGCGGGTATGAATTGGGCATCGGTAAACCAGAATCCACGCACACCTCGATCATATAATTGACGCATTTCTTTCACCACTTCGTCGATCGGATTGACGCGCACTGCTTTTCCTTCCACCACGGTGTAAACGCAGTAACAGCAATTATGGGGACAACCTCTTTTTGTCTGTACTCCTATGTAGAAATCCCCCCCGTCAAGGTACCAGTTCAGTTGGGGCCATATCGATTCGATATAGGAATAATCGCAAGCGGTTTTCTCCAGGCCGGATGGTTGTTCATGGATCAGTCCCTGCCTGGGAGATTCCCCCACCACATAGGACCGCTCTCCCTGGAATGATTGGCCGCGAATCAACTTCTCCAGGAGTATTTCACCCTCTCCGACGGAAACCACAGTTCCCTTCGGCAAGCCTCGGCCAAGCTGCTCGTAGAACACACTCACCGCCCCGCCTCCGATCACCACGCGGGCCCCGGGGCAGTGCAGACGCGCTCGGCGCAGGCCTTTGCGGACCAATCTGAGGTTGCGTAAAAGTTCTCCGTAATAGGAGACCATCAGCCTTAACCCACCGACTGCTCCCCGAAGCCGCTTCAGGGGGTTGGAGGAGTAGAAAATCTCGAAGGAATTCTGCAGCGGATTACCGCCCCTACCATCCACCGGTGCGTAGATCTGAATGTCCCGCCAGGAGAACACCAGCAGGCTTGGGCGGAAGGTATCGATGGTGTCGAGGAGCATTCTTTTGCCATCGAGCTGGGGGACCGCCGCGAGGTCGAGGATTGTCAGGGGCAGGTCGGGGAAACATTTGTGGAGATGGTCGGCCAGGTAGACCGGTCCGATGGGAAAGATGGGATTGCAGGGCAGCCGCACCAGCAGCACCCGTTGGTCACTCACGGCACAGGAACACAATGTATCCAGACGCTAACAACGTCATCCCAACTGCAGCGTCCCCGGCCACAACCCTTGTGGATGAGCGGAATCTCGGGGCCGACCGCTTGGCAACAACCCATTGCCAAGCGTTTTCAAGGATGCGGTGATCAGGTGATCGCCTGGGGAAACCCTGGTGAGAACCCGCCGGGATTTTCTCGCAACAAGCTTGAAGGGTTGGAGCGTGGCCAAGGGCCTCCCGGTAGCCAGGGGCTGCTGGAGCTGGGATCGATCCGTCCAGGGGGTCATGCTCCAGGCGCTGGGCGCTGGGCTGGGCGGATTAAGACGGCGCACAGGTGTGCTTGAACAGAGCTTCCAGAAGCACTTGGCCTCTTTCCGCAATGTTCTGTTACAATTGCAGAGTCGACAAGACTTGCGAAGACTTGCCGGCCTTCCCTCCGCACCGGACGACAGCTCCTGCTGCCGCACCGGGCATCTTCACCTGCACTCATGACCGCAACAATCCAACAGCGCTCCGGCGCTTCGGTGTGGTCCAGCTTCTGCGAGTGGGTCACCTCCACCAACAACCGCCTCTACGTGGGCTGGTTCGGTGTGCTGATGATCCCCTGCCTGCTGGCCGCCACCACCTGCTTCATCGTCGCCTTCATCGCCGCTCCCCCCGTCGACATCGACGGCATCCGTGAGCCCGTTGCCGGCAGCCTGATGTATGGCAACAACATCATCTCCGGTGCTGTTGTGCCCTCCAGCAACGCCATCGGCCTGCACTTCTATCCCATCTGGGAAGCCGCCAGCCTCGATGAGTGGCTGTACAACGGTGGCCCCTATCAGCTGGTGGTCTTCCACTTCCTGATCGGCATCTTCGCCTACATGGGCCGCGAGTGGGAACTCTCCTACCGCCTCGGCATGCGCCCCTGGATCTGCGTGGCCTACAGCGCCCCCGTGGCCGCCGCCTCCGCCGTCTTCCTGGTCTATCCCTTCGGCCAGGGTTCCTTCTCCGACGGCATGCCCCTCGGCATCTCCGGCACCTTCAACTTCATGCTGGTGTTCCAGGCCGAGCACAACATCCTGATGCACCCCTTCCACATGCTGGGAGTGGCTGGTGTCTTCGGTGGCAGCCTGTTCTCCGCCATGCACGGTTCGCTGGTCACCTCCTCGCTGGTGCGTGAAACCACCGAGAGCGAGAGCCAGAACTACGGCTACAAGTTCGGCCAGGAAGAGGAGACCTACAACATCGTGGCCGCCCACGGTTACTTCGGTCGCCTGATCTTCCAGTACGCCTCGTTCAACAACAGCCGCAGCCTGCACTTCTTCCTGGCCGCCTGGCCCGTGGTGGGCATCTGGTTCACCTCCCTGGGAGTGAGCACGATGGCCTTCAACCTGAACGGTTTCAACTTCAACCAGTCGATCCTCGACGGCCAGGGCCGTGTGGTGAACACCTGGGCCGATGTGCTGAACCGTGCCGGTCTGGGCATGGAAGTGATGCACGAGCGCAATGCCCACAACTTCCCGCTCGATCTGGCTTCCGCCACCGCCACCCCCGTGGCGCTGAGCGCCCCGGCGATCGGCTGATCGCTCGGAGCCTCCGGGCTCCATAGTTCAAGCCCCCTGTCTCCTTACGGCCGCTCACGCCAGCTTTGCTGGCAAGGCGGCCTCCGGGAGGCAGGGGGTTTCGCTCGGATCTGACGGATTGGAGCGGGTCAGGGGGTCAAGGCTCGGGTCAGGAGGCTGAATGAGTTGAATCGATTCAACTCAGATTTTGCAATTAGACGCCTGGATTTTACAAACTACCAGATCGTTAATCCTGCCTGCCGTCCATTCATGAACCCCTTCGATTGAGGGGTGGCAATATATGTTCACTGCTTGGAGGAATTGCCTTCATGCCGCCGTGGCCTCATCTCTTGTGCTTCTTTTCCGACGCCGGCTGCTGGGGCTGGAAGAACCATCGGTAGAGGGGGTCGCACGGAGCGGCGCCATGCGGGCGTAGGTGATTCGAATTTCGGTTGGTTCAGGGGCTGGTAAGAGCTGAAAGCGTTCCATCACGGTGATGTCCCAACCCCGAAGAGCCATGAAGGCATGAACGCGTTGGGCCGCCACCTCCGCATTGATCAGCCGCAGGGCCTTGGCAGGATCGGAACTGAAATGTCCCGTCTCCGTAAGCCAGCGGATCCGTCTTGATCCCCCGGACACCAGAGCCAGGCTCCAACGATGAGGGAGAGCCATCACTTTCGATCCACAACGGTGGAGGCACTCTGACGGGTGGGGTTGGGGAGCGCCACCCCCCCGTGGTTGGAGTTGGGGGGGGTGATTCGCCGACAGGCGCCAAACAGAGGTGGATTCCCTGCTGGCGTCGAACCTGCTGTCGCTCAGCGGGTGGACCCAACTGTTCGGGATGCACCCCGCCGTTTAGCCGCCTTGCCACCTGCCAGCCATGCGGGCCGGCGCCAGGTATTCCTCTGCCGCTGGCGAGCTTCCTGACGCCACTGATGATCGATCACCTCCATTGCCTCAATGTTCTCGTAGTCGTCGCAGCCATACAGAAGGCGAATGACACGATCTGGATCGAAATTCAACGCGGCGACTTCCTGCCACAGGGCCTCACTGCGTTGGCGATCAGCAAGCACGAACTGCGCCCGCGCCAGTTGGCGCACCAGGTTGAAGACCATTTGTCTCTGCTTGAGCGCGTCCAGCCCCTCGTCAAAGGGCTGAACGCGAGGCTCGGGATTACGCCTGGTCAGGGCGGAAGGGGTTTGTGGCGAACGCTGAAGGCTGGTCATGGCTCTCCCACTCCGGGGGCTGGTCAGTTCCGTGCTAACGGAAATCAATGCCGGTAGCACTTTTCCGAACATAAAACGTATCGGTTGCGACCTTTCGAGGATTCCAGGGGCCACTCCTCTGGCCTGGGGGGGGAGCTTCTGCACCTTTGCGGCTTGGGACTGGATCCTTCTCGCGGATGTTTCGCTTTGCGTGGAGCCCCTGCAACGGCTGGGTTTCTGCTCTTAGATGAAGCGATTGCCGAACCTACGGCCCCGCGCACCCCTATGACCACCACACTGACCACCACACTGAGACCTCCCACCACCGCTGGATCCAGCCGGGAAGACGGAGAAGGGAGCTTGCAGGTGCATCAGGACGATTCGATGAAGATCGAGGAGGGCGCCCTGGTGATCGCCGTTTACGGCAAGGGCGGCATCGGCAAGTCCACGACCTCCTCCAATCTCTCTGCCGCCTTTTCGAAATTAGGGAAGCGGGTGCTGCAGATCGGTTGTGATCCCAAACACGACAGCACCTTCACCCTCACCAAGAAGATGGTGCCCACGGTGATCGACATCCTCGAAACGGTGAATTTTCACACCGAGGAACTGCGGCCGGATGACTTCGTTTTCGAGGGCTTCAACGGGGTGATGTGTGTCGAGTCGGGCGGCCCTCCGGCCGGCACCGGCTGCGGTGGTTACGTGACCGGCCAGACGGTGAAGTTGCTCAAGGAGCACCACTTGCTGGAAGACACCGATGTGGTGATCTTCGATGTGCTCGGCGATGTGGTCTGCGGCGGCTTTGCGGCTCCGTTGCAGCACGCCCACTATTGCCTGATCGTGACCGCCAACGATTTCGATTCGATCTTCGCCATGAATCGGATCATGCAGGCGATCAACGCCAAGGCCAAGAACTACAAGGTGCGGCTCGGTGGAGTCATCGCCAACCGGTCTGAAGAAACCGATCAAATCGATAAATTCAATGAGCGCACCGGGCTGCGCACCATGGCCCATTTCAAAACCGTGGATGCAATCCGCCGCTCTCGGCTGAAGAAATGCACCATCTTCGAGATGGAGCCCAGTCCCGAAGTGGAGGCGGTGCAACAGGAATACCTCAGCCTGGCGCAGAAGATGCTCAGCGATGTGGAACCCCTCGAGGCCGAATCTCTCAAGGACAGGGACATCTTCGATCTGCTTGGATTTGACTGAGGCAATCCCCACTTCGACCTCGGCGAGGCCCTCGGGAACAGCATGGTGTCGCGGTGGAAGCGGGATTCTCCCCCTCCCTGATCGCTGGCACGGATGTCAATCATCCCAGGTTGTTCTACACCGGTAGTGGGTCGAGGGGCCGAAGGAATTGCATTTGGTCTGAACGTTTCGGGCATCGGATGGAACCCCTTGCATCGAACGTTCCGTTGCCAGCCGCCTGCTCACCGAGTCGTTGGTCATGCTGCCCGCCGATGCGGGGCCTGCCACCAAGCCCAGGGCCAGGGGGAGGGCAACGAGGAAGCCGAAATGAAGTTTCACGAGTCGTCTCCAGAGCAAAGTATCGATAGATACAACTTCAGTCTGTCGATCCTGGGGCCGCGTCAACGCGGGCGCAATGATTCTTGCTCCAGGGGAGGAGCCTTGGGGCAGCGGTGACCGTGCTCCCGCTACGCGCGGCGCTTGAATGACGATTCCCGATGGAGCGATGGCGATGCAGATCCTGGTGATGGGCGGCACCCGCTTTGTTGGCAAGCCGCTGGTGGCCCACTTTCTGGCCGCCGGCCACGACGTCAGCCTGTTCACCCGCGGCCGCAACCCGGTCCCGGCCGGAGTGGAGCACCTGCAGGGGGACCGAAGCAGCGAGGAGGGGCTGGGAGCCCTGGCAGGCCGATCCTTTGACGTGATCGTTGACAGCTCGGGGCGAACCCTCGAAGACACGCAGAGGGTGATCCTGCGCACGGGCGTACCCACCTGCAGGCTGGTGTATGTGAGCTCAGCGGGGGTTTATGCCGACCTGGATCAATGGCCGCTGGATGAGGAGTCACCTCTCGATCCAGCCAGCCGCCATGCCGGGAAGGGCCATACCGAGGCTTGGCTGCGGGCCGAGGGGATTCCATTCACCAGCTTCCGGCCCACCTACATCTACGGCCCCGGCAACTACAACCCTGTGGAGAACTGGTTCTTCGATCGCATCGTCCATGGCCGACCGGTGCCATTGCCTGCTGACGGCAGCACCATCACCCATCTGGGCCATGTGGCGGATCTGGCCGCCGCCATGGCCCGGTGCGTGGAGGTGGATACGGCCACCAACCGCATCTACAACTGCAGCGGTGCCAAGGGCGTCACCTTCAGGGGCCTGGTGAAGGCGGCGGCCCTGGCCTGTGGCAAGGATCCCGAAGCGGTGAAGATCCTCCGCTTTGATCCCAGCGGGTTGGATCGAAAGGCCCGTAAGGCCTTCCCCCTGCGGATGGCCCACTTCCTGGTAGACGTTCACCGGCTCAGGCGGGAACTGGCCTGGGAGCCGCACTTCGATCTGGAGACAGGGCTGGCCGACAGCTATGAAAATGACTACTCCACAAGGCAGCCCACCAACCCGGATTTCAGCGGAGATGAAGCCTTGCTGGGCTGCTGACTCCGGCGGTCAAGCACACGCCGCCGCCCTCGGCGCTGAGACCACCCGCCATTGTGACTCCAGCCATCCCATACCCATTTCTTCAAGGTGATCATCCGGTTGTTCCCAGGATGGGAAAGCAACCCATTAATCCGCTGATCAGCATCTGAACAGAGATCGCGCTGAGCAGCAGACCCATCAGACGGCTGATGACCTTCTCCTGCAGTTCCCCCAGGGAACGCCGCAGGGGCATGGAAACCAGCAGCAGCAGATAGATCCCCCCTGCCAGCGCCATGATCACCATGCTCAGGGCCAGGCGCCCCCTCCAGGAGGCGGGAGCGTCCGCGACCACCAGGGAAATGGCGGCCGGGCCGGCCAGAAGTGGCAATCCGATCGGCACGACTCCCAGAATGCCCAGGTCGTTGTTCACGTCAGGATGGCCGACGTCCTGTCCCTCGATCAGGCGCAGGCCGATGGGTAACAGAATCAGACCTCCCGCCACCCGGAAGGCCTCGAGGGTGATTCCGAACAGGGCCAGCAGAGCCTGTCCCCACCAGCAGGCCACCAACAGAACGAACAGAAAGGTGAGCACCGCCAGGCGGCTGATGCGGCGAATCTGATCGGGATCCCCTCCGGAGGCCTTGGCTACAACGGGCAACACATTGATCGGCGAGCTGATCGCCAGCAGGCCCACAGCGGTGTTGATCAGAGACATCGGAGAACAACCCTCAGGGGTGGCGCCAGGGCCAGAGCGCCAGGAAACTCTTCCATGGGCCTGCCGTCTTGAAGGGAGACCTTGGGCTCGCAGGCCGCAACGACGTTTCCACCTACCGACTTCACTGTTGCAGGGGAAGCGGAGTCGGCCCGACGGCACTCATTCCGGTTCTCACCGAGCAACGTCCAGATCCCCCAGGACGGAGGTCATGGGTGGCCTCGAAATGTTCCAAACCCTCGATGATCCATTGCTGGCATAGGGCTGACGCACTGATGCCCTGGTGTTCCGCCGCGGTGGACAGGCGCTGATGCACATCAGGTGCCAGACCCAGGCTCAAGGGAGGGTTTCTCACAATCGTGACGGGGCTTGATCCCCCTTCCTACATCGGCGGATCCGATTGCGAAACATGGCGCACCCGGATCCAACCTGATCCAAGGCGTCAACCTGGGTTCGTTCGGAAGTAAAAGAGGCTGCCATGGCCAACGATCCTCCAGCCCCGGGGCTGCTGCCCCTGGCCCTCGCCAGCGTCGCTGGTTCGTTCCTGTCCATGCTCATGCTGGCCCAGGGAGTGTCCCTGGTCACTCTCCCCATCACTGGCCTCCTGATCGGATCCCCAAGGCCTGAATCGCCCCTGGAATCCGCCGGCGGCCGCAGAATGGTCTCGTTGGCTCATCACCCCACCGTTGAGAGGGCCACCAGGCATCCATGACTCCAATCGAGACTCTGCAACCCATCGTGATTCCAGCGATTCCCGCGCTGGTGAGCCTGCTGGCATTGATCACGTTTCAGGCAACCGCCATGCTGGTGGGCCAGGCCCGGATTCGCTATGGCGTTAAGCCCCCAGCCACCAGCGGACCTGAGGAGTTCGAACGGGTTCTACGGGTTCAGCAGAACACCCTCGAGCAACTGGTCTTCTTTCTGCCTGTCTTCTGGCTTGCCGTTTTGTTCGGCAATCCAACCACGGCCTACGTATTCGGGTTGATCTGGGTGGGCGGCAGGGTCGCCTATGCCGTGGGATATGTGCAGGCGCCGGAAAAAAGGGGGCCCGGCTTCGGCATCAGTTTCATCAGCAGTGCCGTCTTGGCGGTGATGGCGACGGTGGGAGTGATCCAGAGGCTCTGAGGTCAATCGGGATGGAAAGAACGATCCGTTGCGCGCACAGGCCTGCCGGCTCAGCGAAACCCTCCCGGACGTTGACGGGAGCTGGATAGAGATCGGTTCACCCTGCTTGATGGCGTTGAAGGGAGCGGATTGCGAGCCGCCGTCGGCTTGGAGGGAGGCGAAACTGAAGCCGGCTGGGCCTGGGGTATGGCCATCACATTGAAGGCGATCGACCAACGCTCCCCCTCACCGCGGAACGGGGCAACGGAATGGGGCTGCCAGGCCGGGAAGATGTAGAGATCGCCAGGAACCGGCAACACGTAATGGGCCATGCCCGTGCGAAAGCTCTGGATGTGCCACTCCTCCGGGCCATGGAAGCAGAGCTGGCCATCGAAACGCTCGGGCCCGATCTGGGGGGGCACCTGGAGAAACAACACCCCTGAAAAGCTCCCCCCGTGGGTATGGACCGGGTTGTAGTCGCCAGCCCGTTGCACGTTGAGCCAGAGATCCACCATCTGAAGGCCGTAGCGCCCAGGAGTCCAGGGGCCTCGCCCCTGGGGCGGCTCCCGATCGATCACGTGACGAATCCAGCGTTCGCAGCCCGGCAATACGACCGAACGGCACAAATCGATCACAGCTGGGTGCGCAGGGGACAATTCCCTCTGCAAGGAGAGCTGGCCAGCCAGTTTGGCTGAAGCGTCGGATGTGGTGCGGAGATCGCCCAGCACTTCTCCAGCCAGGCTGAGCAGCTGGACCAACAGATCCGGGCTGAGCTCGGCCTTGAGCAGAGAGCGAGGGAAAAGGCTGATGACCTGCATCGATGCTTCAGCCGGCATCGGCGGAACTGCCAGAAGCAGTGGATCCAAGGCGATGGGCTTGAGATCCTGTTTTCATCACCAGATCCGCGGCATTGGGAGGAAGATTACTTCTTCCTCAATGACCGATTGTGTTCCGATGATGCTCAACCAGCCAGATAACCCTCGACCGCACCACTGAGACGGCGCAGCCCTGCCAGTCCGTCCCGTTCCATGTTCCGTACCCGGTCGCGGCTGATGCCCATGATCCGGCCGATTCCGGTGAGGCTCATGGGCTCTTCTCCCTCGATCCCGTAGCGCATCTTCAGCACCCGCCCCTGCAGCTCGGGCAGCTGATCCAGCAGGGTGCGCAGGTCGCCCTTGAGGCATTCCCCGTCCACCATCTCCTCCGGCAGCACGCCGCCACCGGCGAGCAGATCGATCAGCTCCGTGTCTTCTCCGTCACCCACCTTCGTTTCCAGGCTCACCGGCTGCCGGGCCCGGCAGAGCAGATCCTTCACTTCCTCCTCCGGCAGTTCCACCGCCTGGGCCAGTTCGGTGACGGTGGGGGTGCGGCCCAGCTCCTGGCTCAGTTCCCGCTGGCCTTTCTTGAGCTTGTTGAGGGTTTCGGTGATATGGATCGGCAGACGGATGGTGCGGCTCTTTTCGGCGATCGCCCGGGTGATGCCCTGGCGAATCCACCAGTAGGCATAGGTGGAAAATTTATAGCCCCGGGTGGGGTCGAACTTCTCCACACCCCTCACCAGGCCGATGGTGCCCTCCTGGATCAGATCCAGCAGTTCCATGTTCCGCTTGGTGTATTTCTTTGCCACGCTCACCACCAGCCGCAGGTTGGCGGCCACCATGCGCTCCTTGGCGCGGCGGCCGGCATGCAGACGGCGACGCAGCAGGGCGGAGGGCAGATCCGCGGCCTCAGAAAGTTGCTCAAAGTTGGGCTTCGCGCCCAAACGCATTTCCAGTTCCGACTCGATCTCCTCGAGTGCCATCAATTCCTGAACCTGTCGGCCGAGGGTGATTTCCTGCTCGTGGGAGAGCAGGGGTACCCGTCCGATGTCCCTCAGGTAGGAGCGAACCAGATCGCCGTCGACAGGGGTCTGACGAGCCGAGGAGGACGGAGCTGAAGCAGATATGGCATCTCGCGTAACAGAAGGGGCAACGACCATGGGGCTCAAACCTGTGACGATGTGTGAAGCATAACATCACGAAGTGTGAATGGCTCTCAGGAATTGCCGATCCGCGGCAGCAGCCAGGCCGCCATATTCAGATAAATGAACACCCCGGCCACATCGGTGGCGGTGGTGATGAAGGGTGCCGACATCAAAGCCGGGTCAAGCCCCAGGCGGGCGAACAGCAGCGGCAGTGCAGCCCCGGCCGTGGCCGCCAGGGTGGTGATCGCCAACAGGCTGGCGCCAGCTGCCGTAGCCACCAAGGCGCTTCCACCCATCCACCAGGCCCAGGGCACCACCACCAGGGCCATCAGCAGGCCCAACAGGGCGCCCGCGATGGCCTCCCTGCCGATCGCCCAGCCCCTGCCGATCGCCTGGAGGCGCTGGGTACTCAATCCCCGAATCACCACCGTGGAGCTCTGGGCGCCCACATTGCCGCCTGTGCCGATCAGGAGAGGGATGAAAGCCGCCAGCATGACCACCTGCCTCAACACCGCCTCCTCGGAAGCGATCACCGCGGAGGTGCCCGTGTTGGCTACCAGCAGCACCAGCAACCACACCACCCGCCGTCGGGCCACCGTGAACAGGTTGCTCTGGAAGTAGTCGTCCTCGTCCCCGGCCTGCACGGCTCCGGCGGCATAGAGATCACGCGTGGCCTCCTGCTCGATCACATCGATGACGTCGTCGACCGTCACGATCCCCACCAACCGTCGTTCGCTGTCCACCACGGGAACGGCCAGAAAGTCGTACCGCTGGATGACCCGGGCCACCTCCTCCTGATTGGTGGCGGTGCTGACACCGACCACCTCCCGGGTCATCACGTCACCAAGCCTGTCCTCCGGTTCGGCGGTGACCAGATCCCGCAGGGAAAGGATGCCGGTGAGATGGCGCGAGGCGTCAGTGACGTAAAGGCTGTAGACGGTCTCGGTATCCCGCGCCCGCCGCCGCACGATGTCCAGAGCCTGGACGGCGCTGTGGAATTCCTTCAGATCGATGAACTCGGTCGTCATCAGCCGCCCGGCCGTCTCCGCTTCGTAGCCCAGCATCTGGGCAGTCACCCGCCGCTCCGCCGGGCTCAGCTCCGCCAGCAGCCGCCGGACCACCTTGGCGGGCAGCTCATCGAACAGTCGCACCCGGTCATCGGGTGACATTTCTTCCACCAGTTCGAGTACCTCACCGGAGCGGAGACGCTCCAGCAGGGATTGCTGCACCGAACCGTCCAGATATTCGTAAACCTCGATCGCCTCATCCTTGGGCAGCAGTCTGAATGCCAGGGCCTGCTGGGTCTTGGGCAGGGTGCCGATCGCTTCGGCCGCATCCACCGGTTGCACCGGATGGAGCAGCAGCTTGGCTCCGTCGTAGTTATGCGCCTCCAGCAGGGCTTCCAGCTGGCGGGCCACCACCTCGGCGACAACGGACCCCTCGCTCATCGATCCCGGGGCGTTCTGACTCATGAGTGTATGGGCAGGACGGCTAAGGTCGCGACGACGATCGATCGACTCCCAGCAAGGTTCCCCACTCCATGACTGCCATCGCCCCACCAAGCTCCAGCACTCCCATCAACGTCTCCGATGTGGTGGTGAAAACCGCAGCTGGCGTCGAGCGCCGCCTTGGGGAGTGGGGCGGCAAGGTGCTGTTGATCGTCAACGTGGCCAGCCGCTGTGGCTTCACTCGTCAATACGCCGGTCTGCAGAAACTTCAGGAAACCTACGGAGACAAAGGGCTCGCCATACTTGGATTCCCCTGCAACGACTTCGGCGCCCAGGAGCCCGGCAGCCTGCCCGAAATCCAGCAGTTCTGCTCCACGACCTACGGAGCCAGTTTCGAACTGTTCGACAAGATCCATGCCACCGGGGTCAAGACAGCCCCATACGACACACTCACGAAGGTCGAACCGAGTGGAGACGTGGCCTGGAATTTCGAGAAATTTCTGGTTGGACGGGATGGAACGGTCCTGGGTCGCTTCAAGAGTTCTGTCGAACCGGACGGGCCTGAGCTGATGGCGGCAATCGAAGCGGCCCTGGGATCCTGAGCCAACCACCCCAGCAGGGCCAATCCTCAGGGAGTTCAGTGGGATAGCCAACCTCTGCTGGGTTGCGCCGATCGGTGAGGGATCTCCACCTGCCACCACCCCTGACCGTCAGCTCCCATCCACTCCTGCAGCACCCGCAGAGGAGTGCCCGGTTCCAAACGGGCCAGTACGGGTGCCTGCCTCTGCGGGGAGGTTTGAAGGCTGGAGCGATCACCGACCACCAGAGGTTCACGCCGGCTTTCCCGACGGCGTGGTTGCGGCAGACGATGCTCTCCCCCCCCGGCGGGCAGGGCAGCTGGGGCCAGCAGGGCGAAACCCAGCAGGGCAGCCCAGCGCCAAGCCGGAAATCTGAGAGGAGTACGAGGGGCAGTCCAGATCATTCAGATATCGAGCTGGGCAAAATCAAGTTCAGCGCTGTGGGCTTCGATAAATGCCCTTCGTGGGGCCACCTTATCCCCCATCAGAATTGTGAAGATGCGGTCGGCTTCAGCCGCATCTTCAATTTCCACTCGCTTCATCATGCGGGTGGTGGGATCCATGGTGGTTTCCCAGAGCTGTTTCGGCATCATTTCGCCAAGGCCCTTGAAGCGCTGGATCGTATAATTAGCCTTCTCGCCATAACCTTCAATCAACGTCTTTAGTGCATTCTCATTGTAACAGTAATTATGCTTTTTGCCCCGCTCCACCTTGTAAAGCGGTGGGCAGGCGATATAGATGTATCCACCCTCAACCAAGGCCCTTTGGTAGCGATAGAAAAAGGTAAGGAGCAATGTACGAATGTGGGCACCATCAACATCAGCATCTGTCATAATGACAATGCGGTGATAACGAAGATTCTTCTCTTCAAATTCTTCACCCTTGATGCCAAGGCCGAGGGCGGTGATCAGGGCCTGGATTTCTGTATTTTTATAGATCTTGGCATCATCAGTTTTTTCAATGTTGAGAATTTTTCCCCGTAGGGGAAGGATCGCCTGGAAACGACGATCTCTACCCTGCTTGGCCGAGCCGCCAGCCGAATCGCCCTCCACAATATAAATTTCCGACTCGCTCGGGTCTCGAGTGCTGCAATCGGCCAGCTTGCCCGGGAGAGTGGAGCTTTCCAGTACCGACTTGCGGCGCACAAGTTCCCGAGCACGACGGGCAGCCTCTGCTGCGTTGAAAGCCTGGATTGCCTTTTCAAGGATCAGATCAATGATTCCGGGATTAAATTCCAGATACTCACTCAAAGCCTCTCCCACAAGGGTATCCACAATTCCTCTGACCTCTGTGTTACCAAGCTTGGTTTTTGTTTGTCCCTCAAACTCGGGATCCGGCACCTTGACAGAGAGCACAGCAGTGAGACCCTCTCTTATATTTTCTCCGGCAAGGTTAGGGTCACTATCTTTTCTCTTGCCCCGTTTTTTAGCGAAGCTGTTGAGGGTGCGGGTCAGCACCGTCTTGAGCCCTTCAATGTGGGTGCCACCATCGACCGTGCGAATGTTGTTAGCAAAACCAAGAATACTATCGGAATAGGCATCGAGGCACCACTGCAGGGCGGCCTCTACCTGCACTCCTTCCTTGGACTTATTGACATATATGATTTCTGGGTGGAGAGGATCTTTATCGGCATTCATATAGCTCACATACTCTTTAATCCCCCCTTCGTGATGATATATTTCTTCGTGGGGTTCGCCCTTTTCATCCAGGGCCGCGATCCGCTCATCACGAAATACGATTTTCACCCCACCGTTGAGATAGGCCAGTTCCCGCAACCGTCCCGCCAGCGTCTGATAGTCAAAAACGATGCCGGTGCTGAAAATCTCGATGTCGGGCTTGAACCGCACCGAGGTACCGGTGCGATCAGAGTCCGCAGCCGGGATGGAGATCAGGGAACCGATCGGGTTCCCCCGCTCGAAACGCTGGCGATGCTCCTGACCCTGACGGTGAACCGTCACCTCCACCCACTCGCTGAGGGCATTGACGACTGAGATGCCGACGCCATGAAGGCCCCCGGACACCTTGTAGCCGCCGCTGCCGAACTTGCCACCGGCATGGAGCACGGTCAGCACCGTTTCCAGGGCGCTCCTGCCGGTGCGTGGATGAACGTCCGTGGGAATGCCTCGGCCATTGTCCGTCACACTGACGGATTGGTCGTCATGAAGCACCACGACGATTGCATCGCAGTGACCGGCCAAGGCCTCATCGACCGAGTTATCGACCACCTCAAAGACAAGGTGATGCAATCCCCGCGGCCCCGTGGAGCCGATGTACATGCCGGGGCGTTTTCGAACGGGCTCCAGGCCTTCCAGCACCTGGATCTGTTCGGCCCCGTAGGCCGCCATGACTTTGTTGCTGTCGCTCATTTGGAGGGTGCTCCCCAGGAGACGGAGGACTGAACGGCGAATTCCCGGGGCGACAAGGGCGTAGGAGGCTCGAAAAGCCATCCGCACTTGCGTGATCTTACCATCGCCCCCCTGGGACCGCCCAGGGTGCCTCTGAAGAGGAATTCACAGATGGGATGGAACCCCCATCTGTGGCCCTGTCCGCCAGATTTTTCCTCCAGGAGGGGTTTTCATGCTCCCTAGCGCCAGCTCAACCGACGGGCGGCCCCTGGTCATCGCCCTGATGGGTCCGACCGCCAGTGGCAAAACCTCTCTGGCCATGGAGCTGGCGGCCGTGCTCGATCTGGCCGTGCTGTCTGTGGATTCCCGGCAGGTCTATCGCCACATGGACGTGGGCACCGCCAAGCCCACCCCCGAACAGCGGAGTCGCGTCCGTCACGAGTTGCTGGATCTGCGGGAGCCCGACCAGCCGATCAATCTGCGGGAATTCACCGTCCTGGCCAGAACCGCCATCGCCGCCGAACACCAGCGCCGAGGCATCGCCTTCCTGGTGGGTGGCAGTGGCCTGTACATGAAAGCCCTGCTGGGCGGCATGGAACCTCCCCTGGTGCCGCCCCAGCCCCAGCTGAGGGCCCAGTTCGACGGCTTGGGACAGGCCCTGTGCCACCAGCTTCTGGGGCGTGGGGATCCCACGGCGGCGGCCCGGATCTCAGCCAACGATGCGGTCCGCACCCAACGGGCCCTGGAGGTGCTCTACGCCACGGGGCGCCCCCTCTCCGACCAGCAGCAGAGCCACCCACCGCCCTGGCGTGTGCTGGAACTGGGGTTGGATCCCCCGGATCTGAACCAACGCATCGAAGCACGCACCCGCCAGATGTACGCCGACGGACTGGTGAGGGAAACGAGGCAGTTGATCGACAGGTATGGAGAGACCTGCTCCCTGCTGGAAACGATCGGTTACGGGGAGGCGAAACGTCTCATGCTCGGAGAGCTGGATCCGAGCCAGGCCTTGGCCCTCAGCCTGCGGCGAACCCTCCAGCTGGCCAAGCGGCAACGCACCTGGTTTCGTCGGCAGCACCAACCCCACTGGCTGCAGGGTGGAGATCTGCTGCAAAAGGCACTGCTGCAGGCGGAAGCCAGTTTAGTGTGAAGGTCAATTCGCCTCTGTGAATGCCTCCCCGTCCCCGTTTTGACCGCCGCGCTCCCGTGCGGGAACTGCCCAACATCAATGACCGCATCAGTTATCCCAGTCTTCGTGTGGTCGACGCCGACGGCAGTCAGCTTGGAGTCATAACCCGAGAAGCCGCATTGGACGTGGCCCGGGAGCGGGAGCTGGATCTGGTCCTGGTGAGCGAAAAAGCGGATCCTCCGGTGTGCCGGATCATGGATTACGGCAAATACAAGTTTGAACAGGAGAAAAAGGCCAAGGAAGCCAAGAAAAAGTCCCACCAGACCGAGGTGAAGGAGGTGAAGATGCGCTACAAAATTGATTCCCACGATTACCAGGTCCGAATCGGACAGGCCATCCGTTTCCTGAAATCCGGCGACAAGGTGAAATGCACCGTCATCTTCCGCGGCAGGGAAATCCAGCACACCGCCCTTGCTGAGCAGCTGCTCTACCGGATGGCCAAAGACCTGGAGCTGAATGCCGAAATCCAGCAACCACCCAAACGGGAAGGCCGCAACATGATCATGTTTCTGAGTCCCCGGAAGCAGGCGGTCACCAAGTCGGCTCCCAGTGCCGCCCCCGTCGCCGCACCTTCCTGAAGGTCACGGCCCCATGGGAGGTTCAGAGGGCCTGATCCAACCAGTGGAGCATCTGATTCCAGCCTTCCGTTGCGGCAGGGGCCCTGTAGTCGGCTCGCGCCTCGCACATGAATCCGTGGCCGCCTTCCAGGATCAGAACCCGGTGGGCCCGTTTCTGCTCCCGTGCGCGATTGGCCTGTTCCAGGCCATCGATGATGGCGAGCCGATCAGAAGCTGGAATCAGGGGATCCTCCTTACCACAGACAAACAGCAAGGGGCCTCTGATCCTGGGAACCAGTTCCAGGGTGGGGGGACCACCCCCGGGCCGTCCTGAGACCACCCCAGCCCCATAGAAATCACAGCTGGCGGCTACCTGGGGCAGGGTGGCCGCCAGCATCGCCACGTGACCGCCGAAGCAGAAGCCCACACAGCCCAGGCCAGGACCACCTCCCGGGCCCATGGCCTGGAGCCAGTCCGCCGCCGTGCTCACATCGCGGAGCAACTGGACTGTGGTGGTTTTCTCCTTGTGGGAACGCCCCACAGCCAGAGATTCTTCGTCGTAGTCCAGCTCGAGCAGGGGAGCGGTACGACTGAACAGGGGCATCGCCAGGGCTCCGTAGCCATGGCTGGCCAGACGCTCCGCCACACTCCGCACCCAGCCGTTGACGCCGAATACCTCGGGGAGGACCAGCACACCGGCTCGCGGCTCCCCCTGGGCTGGCCTCGCCCACCAACAGCGCAGGCCCACCCCCTGACCGGGGTCAATGGTGACCCATTCGGCCTGAACGGGACTGGGAGGGGCTGATGGGTGCACGGCCGCAGCGGGGATCGCGACCAGCATTCTCTCCGCGGACTGTCGTCAAACAGTGACCGTTGAGCAAGCCGGGGGCGATCGGCACAGGGACACATGACACAGGGGGAATTGTCACCGGGCCTAAAGCTCTTTAGGGTGGCCGGCAGTACATCTGGCCCTCCGGCGTGCGATTCCACATCCAGCAGGAAAGCGACATACCGGCGTCGACCCAGCTCTACAACCAGATCTGCTTCGCCATCGCTGCGCGTCACTACCCCCCCGGCCACCGCCTGCCGAGTACCCGTCAGCTGGCCATGCAGACGGGTCTCCACCGCAACACGATCAGCAAGGTCTACCGCCAGCTGGAAACCGATGGGGTGGTTGAGGCGATGGCCGGATCGGGCATCTACGTGCGCGACCAGCAGAAGCCTCGGGAGATCAAACCGCCACCCGGGCTGAGACAGAAGGCCATCCCCGACATCGACAAGGAGGTTCGCCAAAGCGTCGACGGTCTGCTCAACGCGGGCTGCACGCTGCAACAGACCCGCGAACTGCTGACCCGGGAGATCGACTGGAGGTTGCGCTGTGGCGCCCGCGTGCTGGTGAGCACGCCACGGGAGGACATCGGAGCTTCGATGCTGATCGCCGAGGAGCTGACCCCCAACCTGGAGGTACCGGTGGAGGTGGTGCCGATGGAGGAGCTCGAAGCTGTGCTGGAGAGCTCCAGCAAGGGCACGGTGGTCACCAGCCGCTATTTTTTGCAGCCCGTCGAAGCGATCGCCAAGGAGCATGGTGTGCGGGCCGTGGCCGTTGATCTCAACGATTTCCGCCATGAGCTCGACCTGCTGAAGGAGCTGCGGGCCGGCAGTTGTGTCGGTCTGGTCAGCATCAGCCCCGGCATCCTGCGGGCCGCCGAGGTGATCCTGCACAGCATGCGCGGCAACGAGTTGCTGGTGATGACTGCCCATCCCGACACCGGCAGCCGGCTGCTGGCCCTGCTCAGGGCCGCCAGTCACGTGCTCTGCGACCGCCCTAGTCTTCCCTTGGTGGAACAGACCCTCAGGCAGAATCGCTCCCAGCTCATGCGTCTTCCTGTGGTGCACTGCGCCCAGAGCTATCTGGGGAGTGCCACCATCGACCAGTTACGCAAGGAGATCGGTCTTCTTGCGGTCTGACCAGGGACTGAGCCGTCTGCCGTCTTCGTTATCCCCACCAGAACGCCCAGCCGGAATGGAATGCTCGACGCCATCAGAGCCGACCTGGCCATCATCCGGGAACGGGATCCCGCGGCCCGTGGCACCCTGGAGATCCTGCTTTGTTACCCGGGCTTCCACGCCCTGGTGTGGCACCGTTTCAGCCATTGCATCTGGAGCCTCGGGGTGCCCCTGCTGCCCCGCCTGCTGAGCCAGGTGTCCCGACAGCTCACCGGCGTGGAAATCCACCCCGGGGCCCGGATCGGACGCAGTGTGTTCATCGATCACGGCATGGGGGTGGTGATCGGTGAAACGAGCGTGGTGGGAGACAAGTGCCTGCTCTATCAAGGAGTCACGCTCGGGGGAACGGGGAAGGAGCATGGCAAGCGTCATCCCACCTTGAAAGAGAACGTGGTGGTGGGTGCTGGCGCCAAGGTGCTGGGCGCGATCACCGTGGGGGCCAATACCCGGATCGGTGCGGGCTCGGTGGTGCTGAGGAACGTGGCTCCGGACAGCACCGTGGTGGGAATTCCAGGACGGGTGATCCACCAGTCAGGGGTACGAATCGATCCCCTGGCCCACTCCGCCCTGCCGGATGCGGAGGCCAATGTGATCCGTAACCTGATGGAGCGGATCGATAACCTGGAAACTGAGCTGACTCGCCTCCAGGATTGCCTCAGGGAAGTGGCGGCAGGCAAGCCCCTGAGCGCACCCTGTGGGGGCAGATCACAGAATCTCAAAGACCGGGAAATACTTGAATTTCTGGGAGAAACGGCAGCTGAGCAGGAAAATCAGCAGGTGGGCCAGCGATAACGATCAGGCGCTGGCGACCTCCTGGGGCACCTGGGGTTGGAACATGAACATGGAGTAGATGACATTCCGGCGCATTTGGGTCATCATCTCCAGAAACATGTCATAGCCTTCGTTCTTGTACTCAATCAAGGGATCCTTTTGGCCATAGCCCCGCAAGCCCACTGATTCCCGAAGGGCATCCATGGCCTGAAGGTGCTCCCGCCAGAGGGTATCGATCTGCTGCAGAATGAAGAAGCGTTCAGCTTCTCTCATCAAGCCCGGGCGGATTTGCTCAACCTGCGACTCTTTGATGTCATAGGCATTCCGCATCTGTTCCTGCAGAAAGGCTTTGAGCTCTTCAGTCGTCAGTCCCCGCACTTGCTCAGGGGCAAGGTCTTCGAGTAAATAGATGAATTCTTTGACCTTATTCACCAGCTGGCTTAGATCCCACTCTTCGGGTGGGAGGTCTGGGTTCACGTAGGCTTCTACAATGTCATTGATGGTGCGTTCTCCATAACCGATCACTTGCTGCTTGAGTTCTCTGCCCTCAAGAACACGGCGCCTTTCTGCATACAGATTCTTACGCTGCTTGTTCATGACTTCGTCATACTCGAATACTTGCTTGCGGATGTCGTAGTAGTAAGTTTCTACTTTTTTCTGGGCTCCTTCCAACGAGCGTGTGAGCATGCCGGATTCAATCGGCATATCTTCTTCCACCCGAAAGGCATTCATAAGACTGGCCACCCGCTCACCACCGAAGATTCGCAACAGGTTGTCTTCCAGAGAAAGGAAGAAACGGGTGCTGCCCGGATCCCCCTGACGGCCGGCCCGGCCCCGCAGCTGGTTGTCAACCCGGCGTGACTCATGGCGTTCGGTGCCGATGACATGGAGACCTCCGGCCGAGCGAACCTGGGACTCCTCCTGGTGCACCACCTGTCCGAACTCATCCCGCACCCGAATGATCAGCTCGCGCAGGCGCTGAATCTGGAGATCGTCGGTGGGGGCTTTCTCAGCGGCCTGGGCGATGCGATCCTCCAACTCGAGCACACTCAGGGCCCGATCCCCCCAGGCTGCCACCAGTTGCCGGCTCAGTTCCACAAGGGATTCCTCGGTGTCAGCGGTGAGGGCGCAGGGATAGAGGGACCCCATCGCACCGGCCACGTTGAGAGCCTTGACTCCCGAGGCCGATCGGGTCCCAAACCCACCTGAGCCAGCAGATGATCTCTGGGGCGGCACGGGCGGCCGATGACCATCTTCCGGACGCACCAATCTGGGCAGCAACACTTCCCGGAGCTTCAGCCGGGCCATGTAGTCACTGTTGCCGCCAAGAATGATGTCCGTGCCCCGTCCGGCCATGTTGGTGGCGATGGTGACAGCTCCGGCGCGGCCTGCCTGGGCCACGATCTCGGCTTCCCTCTCCACATTTTCGGGCTTGGCATTGAGCAGGTTGTGAGGCACCTCCTGTTCAGCGAGCAATGTGGCCAACAACTCTGACTTCTCCACGCTTGTGGTACCCACCAGCACAGGACGACCGGCCTTGTGAATCTCGGAAGTTTCCAGTGCAACGGCTCGCCATTTTGCTGTTTCACTTTTGTAGACCTGATCGGTCCAATCAGCTCTTGAGCGAGGCCGGTTCGTGGGAACCACTGCCACTTCCAATTTGTATGTCTTTTCGAATTCCACCTCTTCCGTCTTGGCTGTGCCTGTCATTCCCGCTAAACGGGGATAGAGGAGGAAGAAGTTTTGGTAGGTGATACTGGCGAGGGTCTGGGTCTCTGGCTGGATGGGAAGCTCCTCCTTGGCTTCAATTGCCTGATGCAGCCCATCGCTCCATCGCCTTCCAGGCATCACACGACCAGTGAACTCATCCACAATCACCGCATCTGAATCTCGAACAATATAATTCACATCTTTAACGAATAGCTCCTTGGCTTTGAGTGCATTATTGATGAAGTGCGCCCAGGGATCCTGGGGATTGAAGAGATCAGTGACCCCTAGCATTTCTTCCGCCTTGGCATAACCTTCATCGGTGAGAGTCACGTTACGCTGCTTTTCATCCACCTCATAATCTCCTTCCGGGTCAATGCCATCTTTGCCGATTTCAGCGGCTCGCACCAGCTGCCCTGCAATTTCGGAAGCACGACGATACTTTTCCTGTGGTCGCTCCACCTGGCCGGAAATGATCAGGGGGGTACGGGCCTCATCAATGAGAATAGAATCGACTTCATCGATAATGCAGTAGTGAAAGTCCTGCTGAACCACCTCGGAAATATCACTGGCCATATTGTCACGCAGATAGTCGAATCCCAATTCAGAATTGGTGGCATAGGTGATGTCACAGTTGTAGTTTCGTCGTCGATCAGGGGGCGACATCTCCTGCTGGATCAGACCCACACTGAGGCCCAGAAATCTGTGGATCTGCCCCATCCACTCGGCATCCCGGCGGGCCAGGTAGTCATTCACCGTCACGACATGCACCCCCCGCCCGGTGAGGGCATTGAGGTAGGCCGGCAGGGTGGCGACCAGGGTCTTTCCCTCACCGGTCTTCATTTCGGCGATCTGGCCCTCATGCAGCACCATGCCGCCGATCAGCTGGACATCGAAATGGCGCATGCCAAGCACCCGTTTGCCTGCCTCCCGCACGACAGCGAAGGCCTGGGGCAACAGCTCATCAAGCAGGGCCTTCTGGCGGCCAGGAGACTCGGCATTGGCCAGCTTCTGACGAAATTCGGTGGTGAGGCCCCGAAGCTCGTCGTCGGAGAGGGGTTCAATCTCCTCCTCCAGCAGATTGATGTCGGAAACCAGGGGTTGGTAGCGCTTCAGCTTGCGAGCATTGGGATCACCCAGCAGCAGCTTGAGCATGAGAATCGAACCAACCGGAAGGGGCCACCCTACCACCGAGGAACTGGCTGCGGAGGGCGAAATGAGCCGTGGGACAAGGGGTTTGGCTCAATGGCGGTCCCTTCCAGGACGCCAGGGCCACTGCTTAGACGAGCATGGTCCGATGGATCGAATCGCCATCGCTTGAGCCAGCAGACACGACTGTTCCTGCACAGCCCGGGCGCCATGGGAATGAGGCTGGGGCTGGGGCCCGACCTGAAGCCCTGCGGGTCGCTGGTGCAGCTTCAACAATTGTTCGATCAGGAGACGTTCTGGGCCCAGGGCCGTTCCCTTGTCCAACTGCGCCGCATCCTGAGTGGCAGCGAGGCGGTGGTGAGTGCCTGGCACGGCAGGCGGCTGGTGGGATTCGGAAGGGCCACGAGCGACGGGGTCTGTCGGGCCGTGCTCTGGGATGTGGTCGTGAGCGCGGAGTTCAAGCTGCAGGGCTTGGGGCGGCAACTGGTGGCGCGTCTGCTGCAGGCTCCAGCTGTCGCCAGCGCGGAGAGGGTCTACCTGATGACGACCAACAGCCAGGGGTTTTACGCCCGGCTTGGTTTCGAGGAGAGTGATTCGCAGCGGTTGATGCTGCGTAGGGGAAGCGGATGAAGAGATTCGAACTCTCGACCCTCTCCTTGGCAAGGAGATGCTCTACCACTGAGCTACATCCGCAGCCGGTCGGCTGGTCGGCTTCGACACCGAAACAGAAGCATGCCCCACAGGGGGGTGACTGGTCAATCCGAGCGATGACCCGCAGCGATCAGATCCCCGGTTCCACTCGATTAGATTCCCTTCAATGACTGACATCCTGCAGCTGATCGACGCCGAGACAACGGCTTTGCTTCGCCGTCACAACATGCTCCAAGGCCTGATCCAGCGCGAGATCATCGCTGGGGCAGTTGCTGCCGTAGGGGTTTCGGAACAGGACAGGCAAGAAGCTCGGAATCGCTTCGCTCGCCAGAATGGCCTTGCCGATTCCGCCGCCGTTCAGGCCTTCCTGGCAGACCACGGCCTCACGCCAGCCGACCTCGACTGGCAAATTGAATTGCCCATCCGGATCCGTACCCATTGCCGTGAGAACTACCTGCACAAGGCGGAGGCCCGTTTCCTGAGCCGAAAAAACAACCTCGACCGCGTCGTCTACAGCCTGCTTCGCGTCAAGGATGGGCTGCTGGCAAGGGAGCTCTACCTTCGCATCGGTGCGGGTGAGGCCAACTTCGCCGATCTGGCCGCTACCTATGCCGAGGGGCCGGAAAAGGCCACCAAGGGCATCGTCGGCCCCGTACCCCTCACCCAGGCCCATCCCGCCCTGGCAGAGAAGCTGAGGACCGCCTCTCCTGGCCAGCTGTTGGAACCCTTCTCGATTGAGCAGTGGTGGCTGGTGGTCCGTCTTGAGCGCTATTCCCCCGCCAGTTTCGATGAGGGCATGGCCATGCAGATGGCCTCAGAGCTTTTTGAAGAGTGGGTCAAGGAAGAAACAACCCGTAAACTTCGGCAGCTTTCCTTTCAAGGCGCTCCACCGGTACCGGCATGACCCAAACGCCCCTTGCCGAACTGATTCAGCATCCAGCCTTCAGCGGCCTGAGTGACTCCGGACGAGCCCAGTTGGAAGCTGATACCAGCTATGTGCGATTTCGGCTCGGTCAGACCATCACCGATCCCTCGGTTTTACCGGCAAGGATCCATCTGATTCTCAGCGGGGAGGCACGACTGCTGGGGAGCGAGGGTGGGCGGCTGATCACTCTGGCCAAGGTGGGCCCATCTGCCGTGCTGGGGATGGCCTCCCTGCTGCGGGGCAAGCCCTGTGAACATCTCAGCGCTGCCGCAGAGCTGGTGGCCGCCAGCATCAGTGACCAGACCGTGGTCGATTTCTATCGAAAGGAGCCCACCTTCCGACGATGGTGTGACACGACCCTGTGGCCAGCCGAGGTGGCGGCCATGCTCGATACCCTTCAACAACAAGCACCTCGCTCGGATCGCTCGGTGCAACGGGTCATCAAAGAGGCCCTCAGAGTGGCCGTTCTGGTGTCCCCGGATATCACGGCCATTGAGGCCGAGGGCGTTGAGCATGCCATTTTTCTGGCCAGCGAAAACGGCCACACAGGCCGGATCGGAGACGCCGTGGATGCCGGCCACCTTCCCGATCCGGTCCGGGGTGCCCCCTTCCCTGTACGACTGATCGGCCTTCCCTGGGAGATCGTTCCAGGACAGGCCGATCTAGAGGAGTCTGGGGAGGTGAAGCCTGGCCCATCGGCCGATGGGCAAAACCAATTAGCGGCCATTGACGGACGCATCGAGGTGGCCCCCGAGGTGCCGATGGCCAGCGGCCTGGACCTGGGTCTCAAGTCCGGACTCGGCGATTTCAGACTGATTCGGGGTCAGGGCCCCCTGCAGGAAACGCTGGCTTGCTTCCAGATGGTGGCTCGCCTGACCAACCTTCCCTTTCGGCGGGATTCGATCGAGAAGGTCCTGCGCGATGTCCTGCGGAGGGGGCAGGTGCCCGACCTCCAGCTCTGTGGTCAACTGGCGGCCAGCCTTGGATTGCATGTGCGGGCGGTGCTGATCCCGGCGGCAATGGGCACCCGCTTGCAACCTCCCTGCCTGCTGCCCTGGAAGGAAGGTTTTGCCGTTGCCGTCGAGAGCAACAGCCTGGGCCTGAGGCTGGCCTCACCAAGCGAAGGGATGCTGCTGCTCAGCCCCGACCAGCTCAAGGATCAGTACCCGGACGGCATCGAAGTCCTGGTGATGGACCGAGCCAACACCACCCCTGAAGAAACCTTTGGTGTGGGGTGGTTCTGGCCAGCGCTGAAGCGTTATCGGGGGGTGCTGTTGCAGGTGCTGGCCGCGTCCTTCGTGGTGCAGCTGTTCACCCTGGCCAATCCTCTGCTGATCCAGGTGATCATCGACAAGGTCATCAACCAGCGCAGCCTTGACACTCTCCAGGTGCTCGGAATCGCCTTGGTGGCCGTAACCCTGCTCGAAGGCGTCTTGGGAAGCTTGCGCACCTTCCTGTTCGCCGAAACCACCAACAGAATTGACCAACGATTGGGCGCGGAGGTGATCGACCACCTTTTGCGTCTCCCGCTTACGTATTTCGACCACCGTCCCGTCGGCGAACTGGGTAGCCGAGTGGCTGAACTGGAGAAGATCCGCAATTTCCTTACCGGCCAAGCCCTCACCACCATCCTGGATGCGGCCTTCTCGGTGATCTACATCGTGGTGATGGCCATCTACAGCTGGTTGCTCACCATCATTGCTTTGGTGGTGCTTCCGATTCAGATCTTCATCACCTTGCTGGGCGCTCCGTTATTCCGTCGCCAGTTCCGCCAGGCGGCTGAGGAAAACGCCAAGACCCAAAGTCACCTCGTAGAAGTGCTCTCAGGTATCCAGACCGTAAAAGCCCAAAACGTCGAGATGGTCAGTCGATGGAAATGGCAGGAGCGCTATAGCCAATACATCTCCCGTACCTTCGAGAAAACAATCACCGGCACAACCCTCAACCAGACCAGCCAAGTGCTGCAGAAGTTATCCCAGCTTCTGGTCCTCTGGGTGGGAGCAGGAATGGTGCTTAAAGGTGAGTTGACTCTGGGTCAGCTGATTGCCTTCCGCATCATCAGTGGCTATGTGACCCAGCCGCTGCTTCGTCTTTCCAGTATCTGGCAGAGCATTCAAGAATTAAAAGTTTCCTTTGAAAGACTGGGGGACGTAATCAACACTCCACTCGAATCCAACGAAGCTGACCAGGCAAAAATTCCACTTCCCCCAGTCAAGGGAAAAGTGTCTTTTGAGGGAATCGATTTCAGTTTTCAGCCAGGTTCTCCACCCGTGCTGAAGTCTGTGGATCTGGTCGTGGAGGCCGGCACCTTCATCGGTATCGTGGGCCAGAGCGGCAGCGGCAAGAGCACTCTGATGAAGCTTTTGCCCCGGCTCTATTCTCCTGACAAAGGCAGGGTGCTGATCGATGCCTACGACATCGACAAAGTTGAGCTCTATTCCCTCAGGCGACAAGTGGGAATCGTTCCCCAAGACCCCCTGCTGTTCAGTGGCACGGTGAGTGAGAATATCGCCCTTACCCAGCCTGATGCCAGTAGTGATGAAATCGTACGAGCCGCTCAACTGGCATGCGCCCATGAATTCATCATGGAGATGTCCGCTGGCTACAGCACACCAGTAGGCGAACGGGGGGCCTCAATTTCGGGAGGTCAGCGGCAGCGCATCGCGATTGCCAGAACCCTGCTGAGCAACCCTAAATTACTTGTTATGGATGAAGCGACAAGCGCCTTGGATTACGACACGGAACGAAGGGTATGCGATAATTTAATTGAGGCACTCAAAGACTGCACTGTGTTCTATATCACCCACCGCTTGAGTACAATTCGGCGTGCTGATCGGATCGTTATGATGCACCAAGGGGCAATCGTTGAGACTGGCACCCATGATGAGCTGATGGCGATGCGCGGTCGCTACTACGCCCTCTACCGTCAACAGGAGGCCTCCTGATGCGTTTGATCGAAAAGATGCAGGATGCCATCGAGCAGAGGGTTTCTTCTGCGGGTCACGACGAAACCGCTTTGCAGCAGTCACGCTTCTGGATGAAGACGGTGCTGTGGAGCCTGATGGGAACAACGGCTTTTGCCATCGGTTGGCTGGCCTTTGCCAAGACGGAGGAAATCGTGGTGGCCAAAGGGAAACTGGAACCGATCGGTGCGGTGAAGGAGGTTCAGATGCCGATCGGAGGCATCGCCAAAAGAATTCTGGTGAAGGATGGGGATCAGGTAAAAGCAGGTCAATTGGTGATGCAACTCGACACTGAAACAAGCCAACAGAAGGAATTATCTCTGAGCCAGGCCCAGCAGCTCAAACGCAAGCAACTGACTGCGAAAAGAGAAGAGGTACGCCTGAAGCAACTCGAGTTGAAGCGCTACCTTCAACTGAATCGAGAAGAGGAGCAGAAGCTTACGAATACTCTCAACCTCGACAAGGAAATCGAGGGCCGACTGGAGGCTCTATCCAAGGAAGGTGCCACTGGAGAGCTCCAGTATCTACAACAACGCAACAAGGTAAAGGAAGGGGAAGGCCAATTGATGCAGACCAAGGTTGATCGCTTCCGACAAAAAGCGATCATCGATCAATCGATCCAACAACTCAACGGAGAGATCTCGAACATCGAAAGTGAATTGGCTGACATTCGCAGCCAGCTGACCGATGCCGGGGTTACTCTTCGCTACCAAGAACTGCGCTCACCGGTCAATGGCGTGGTCTTTGATCTCAAACCCAAAGCACCCGGTTTTGCGGCTCAAGGTGCTGAAACAATCATGAAGATCGTTCCCTACGACAAACTTGAGGCCAGGGTAGAGATCTCTAGTAGTGACATCGGTTTTGTACGTGTCGGGATGCCGGTAGACGTGAGTATTGATTCATTCCCAGCAACAGATTTTGGGGTTCTGGAAGGAACTGTTCTGCAGGTGGGCTCAGACGCCCTGCCACCGGATCAAGCAAAGCAACGGGATGAATATCGCTTTCCTGCTTCCATCAAACTGACCAACCAGCAACTGAAGCTCAAGAATGGACGCCAGCTTCCACTTCAAGTAGGCATGAGCCTGACAGCCAATATAAAGTTACGCAAAGTAAGCTATCTTCAATTATTACTTGGAACCTTCAAAGACAAAACTGACTCACTTCGAAGAATCTAGCAGGTAATAGAAAAGACGCAGTATGGATGCGCAGCACGTTTTCGTTGATCTTACGTGGGATGAGGTTATTTATTGAAGACGCTTCACTTGTTTCATGCTCTCATGGGCTCTCTCTCCTTCTGCTTTCCCGTGGCTCAGCTGCATTAGGAAAGCTCTTGGCTGGAAAGCTATTTCCACTACAATCAGATTAAGCGGAACCTACAGCCACATAGGAGCCATAGAAAAATAATCCTACAACAAAAATGACAGCCATTCCCCCTGCCGTAGCTACCAGCCAGAGGGGAAGTACACCCTCTGTCCAACGTGATTTCCATGCCACAGCCGGCCTGCCGTCTGGTAGACGATCAGGGATCCGACCGTCGGGCATTGTGGACTTTTTGCTGCTCATAATGATGCCTCCTGGTCAGTTGAAGAAGTAGCTGGAAAACAACACTCCGGTGACAAAAATCAGCAGCAGACCAAGGTAGAGACTGGTGCGGTTCAGTTCGACAGGGAGATTGTTGGGATTCGGATTGCGCTCCATGGTGATCAACGACGGACGAATTGCATGGCAGCGAGGGCTCCCAGAAAGAAAACGGTTGGAATACCCAAGGCGTGGACAGAAAGCCAGCGCACCGTGAAGATCGGATAGTTCCGAGGGGTGGTGGAAATGGGTGCCTGAGTCATGGGTCAGTTCAGACGGAAATCGAGTTGGCTTTTGCCTTCGTAACGTTGGCTGACCACAGGGGCTTTCGCCTCGTCAGCCTGGAAGTAGGCATCAGGACGTGGGGTCCCAAATGCATCGTAGGCAAGTCCTGTGGAAACAAATAAGAATCCCGCCAGAAAGATGGCCGGAAGGGTGACCGCATGGATCACCCAATAGCGGATGCTCGTGATGATTTCGAAGAACGGGCGTTCTCCTGTTGAGCCGGCAGCCATAGATAGCAACAAGCGTTCAGCCCAAGAATCCTAGGGGCAGGGGTCACCCTCCGGGAGGGTGCTGGAGTCTTGGTTACACAGGGATGCAGTTGCGTTGGACCAACGCAGCAGGATGCCCCGTTCACCAAGCACGAAGCCCTTGCCATCAGGGCTGAAGCTGATTCGGGTGAAATTGCTGGGCTGGCGGGCACCGACCGGATCCTTCTGCCAGGTCTTCCCATCGTCGTTGCTCACCAGCAGGGTGCCGCTGCCTCCTCCTGTCCAGATCGCCTGGGTAGGATCCCACCCCATATCGAGATAACCGAAGCCGTTGGTGATCGGAATCACCGGCTTGCTCCATTCCTCAGGTTCCAACCCATCCGGGTTGAAACGCAGCTGGGCCCCCCGGGTCACCATCCAGAGGTTTCCATCGGGCTGGAAGCCCATGGACTGAACGCGTTGGCTGCTGACCCGTTGGTGTGGTTGCCAGGTGGGCTGGCCCGGAGTCCAGGTGGCAAAGAAATTGCCGAGGCTGCTGACGCTGACGTACTGGCCATCCGGTCCGCGGCGCAGGTCGCGGACGGCACCGGCTGCATCGCTGACGAGGGCCTGCCAGTTCTTGCCCGCGTCATCGGTTCGGTACACGGCTCCCACATTGGTGGCCAGCTCGGCGCTGTTGGGTCCAAGCGCGGTGATCAGGTAAGGCTCTCCAGGCAGCTTGGTATCCAGAAACAGGCGATTCCAGTTCTGACCGGCGTCCGTACTGTGCAGAAGGAGACCTGGCTGGCCCACGATCCAACCGTCTGAGCCCTTGAAATCAATGCTGATCAATCGGTAGTTTTCCTCCTCCGGAAGGTCGAGGCTGCGAAGCGTCCAGCTGGAGCCCCCGTTGTCGGTTTCCATGATCAGGCGGTTGCTGCCCACCAGAAAGCCATGATCCGCATCGGTGAAGGCCACGGCCAGGGGGTTGGCGGTGGTCTCGAGGGGAACCGCCTGCCAGGGACTGGTGGAGGCCAGCGGTAGGCCCGTGGCGACGCAACCGACCAGACTTCCGCCGAGCAGGCCGATCAATGCCAGGTTGAGCAGAGACCTGAGGAAAGGTTGAAGCATGCGTTGGAGAGGCATCAGCGCAGGGAGTAGAGCGACAGGAAGAAGGCGAAGGCCAGGGCAAGTCCGCCAAAAATCAGAACATTCTTCTGGCCGGGGGTGAGGCGGTTGACACCGATCCCGAAATTGAGGTTCTCCTCAAACCCGCTGGGTTTGCTGCGGGGACCGATGTCCTTGAAGGCACCCACTCTGCTGCGGCACACCGGGCAGCGAAAGGTGTTGGGATCGAGGTCGAGAAAGGGAGTGCCGGCGACGATCTGGAGCTTTTTGAGGCCTTCCGCCGGGTCGTACACGTAACCGCAACTGCGGCACTCGAACCTGTGGCTGGAGGGATCCGGCACGTCCGGATCTGCCGATGGGTCAGCGAACTCAGCCCCGGCAGCGTCCGGCCCAGCCTCGCTAGGGGGCTGAGCCTCGGCAGAAGGCTGCGGTCCTTCGTGGCCCCCATCCGCGGCTGGGTCCACGGATGGGTCGGTGGCTCCGTCTGTGTTCATCCCTGGCCGATGACGTGACCGTTGACTCTATCCAGGCCTCTCCTCGATCCCCTCGCCTCTCCAGGGAACATGGGAAGAGCGGGCCAGAGCGGCACAACCCAGGCATTGGCGGACGATGGGTGCCAGACTGCGGCAACGCTGGCTCCCGCCATGTTCGTTCTGTCCGGCTACGACGCATTTCTGGGTTTTCTGCTGCTTTCGGCGGCGGTTCCCATCCTTGCCTTGGTAACGAATAAGTTGCTGGCTCCCACCAGTCGCAGGGGGGAACGGCAACTGACCTATGAATCCGGCATGGAGCCGATTGGTGGAGCCTGGATCCAGTTCAATATCCGCTATTACATGTTTGCGCTGGTCTTTGTCATCTTCGATGTTGAGACCGTGTTTCTCTACCCCTGGGCTGTGGCCTTCCACCGCCTGGGTCTGCTGGCCTTCATCGAGGCCCTGATCTTCATCACCATCCTGGTGGTGGCCCTTGCCTACGCCTGGCGCAAGGGCGCCCTTGAGTGGAGTTGACCCGCCCCCATCCCATGACGCTGACACCCCCATCGATCGACGGTCTTCGTGACCTGCGGGCCGCAAGTTGCGGTCCCGTCGGCACTCCATCGGTGACCACGGATCTTTCCGAGAATATAATTCTCACAAGCCTGGATGATCTGCACAACTGGGCCCGGCTCAGCAGCTTGTGGCCCCTTCTGTACGGCACTGCCTGCTGTTTCATCGAATTTGCCGCTCTGATCGGCTCACGGTTTGATTTCGATCGATTCGGCCTGGTGCCACGCTCCAGCCCTCGCCAGGCTGATCTTCTGATCGTGGCCGGTACGGTGACGATGAAAATGGGGCCGGCCCTGGTGCGACTCTACGAACAGATGCCGGAGCCGAAGTACGTCATCGCCATGGGTGCCTGCACAATCACAGGTGGGATGTTCTCGGCCGACTCCACCACGGCGGTGCGGGGCGTAGACAAATTGATACCGGTTGATCTCTACTTGCCGGGCTGCCCTCCCCGTCCAGAAGCCATTTTCGATGCGGTGATCAAATTGCGGAAGAAGGTGGGCAATGAAACTCTTTCAGAACGTGGTCAGCAACTGCCAACCCATCGTTACTGCACCATTCCCCATCAGATGAAGGCCGTCAAGGCACAGGTCACCGGCGCTTATCTGCGGGCCGATTCCCAGCGCGCGGCGCTCTCGGCAGCCGCAGGGAGCCCTGTCAGTGTCGATTCCGCCACCGCCAAGACTCCCGTTTCCGCTGAATCCTCCCCTTCCCGATCCGATGGCTGATCCAACACCGACAGAGATGGTCCCCAGCCAACCGGGGCCTGTGAGCATCTGGTTGAAGGGGCAGGGATTCGACCACGAGGTGCTCGGCCCTGACCATCTTGGGGTGGAGATGCTCGGCGTGGAAGCTCCCTTTCTGCCAGTGGTGGCAACGGCCCTGAAGGCCTCGGGATTTGATTACCTTCAGTGCCAGGGGGGATACGACGAGGGCCCCGGTGGCCGCCTTGTGAGTTTTTATCACCTGGTCAAACTTGCCCCTTTGGCAGATCCGACCAGAACCAAGGGCGCCCTGGCACCGGATGTAAGGCCAGAGGAAATCCGTCTGAAGGTCTTTCTCCCCCGCGATGGATCCCAGAGCGTTCCCAGCCTTTACAGCCTGTTTCGAGGAGCGGACTGGCAGGAGCGTGAAACGTTTGACATGTTTGGCATCGTTTTCGAAGGCCATCCCCATCCCAAGCGGCTGTTGATGCCTGAGGACTGGAAAGGTCATCCTCTCCGCAAGGACTATGTGCAACCCGATTTTTACGAAATGCAGGACGCCTACTAACTCTTACTATTCAGCCTCTCAACTACTCATCCGTCGTGACGTTGGTTGCTTTTTGTAGAAGCGCATGACGGCTTGGGCAACACTGCGAGGATCATGCCTGAGGGTATCCCCTGGCCGGCTCCCCTGGAGATTTGCCAGCATAACTTTATACCCCTTTCTGATCAATTCTTCCCTGTCGCAGTCAACAGGCTTGGCTCCACGCTTTCTGTAGTACTCCAGCAAACTGGAATCATCGAGCCGCTCCTGTGCCAGTACGGCACTGAACAGACGTTCATTCACTCCGAGACTGGCAAGCTGCGCTTCGATCGCCCGCAGGTGGCCTCCCACATCCAGTCCATCGGTTTCTCCAGGCTGGGTCATCAGATTGCAGATGTAAAGACAGGGAGCCTGGCTGTGGCTGATGGCCGATACAAGTTCCGGCACGAGCAGGTTGGGAAGCAAGGAGGTGTACAGGCTTCCCGGTCCAAGCAGGATCAGATCGGCATGGGCGATCGCTTCGAGGGCGCTGGGCAGGGCTGCGGGCTTTTCGGGGGTGCAGCCGAGGCGAACCACCGGGCTTGACGCCTTGCTGATGCTGGATTCCCCTTCGATACGTTCTCCGTTCTCCAGTTCTGCCCAAAGCCGCACATCGGCGTTGGTGGCGGGCACCACGGTGCCCTGGACCGCCAGCACCCTGCTGCTGGCCGTGATGGCTGACTCGAGGCTGCCGGTGATGGCCGTGAGGGCGGTGAGGAAGAGGTTGCCGAAGCTGTGGCCCTCCAGGCCACTGCCAGCCTTGAAGCGATACTGAAACAGCCGGGTGAGAAGAGGTTCCTCCCGGGCCAGGGCGGCCAGGCAGTTGCGGATGTCGCCAGGCGGTTGGACCCCGAGCTCACGGCGGAGGACGCCGCTGCTCCCTCCGTCATCGGCCACCGTGACGATGGCGGTGATGTTGCCGCTGTAGCGCTTCAGCCCGCTGAGCAGGGTGGCCAGTCCGGTTCCGCCTCCGATCGCCACGATGTTGGGGCCCCGGTTCAGCCGTCGCTGGGCCAGCAGGGCATCCACCAACAAAGTGTCCTTCTCAGGAGCCAGGGCCTGCTGGATGGATCCGAAACTGCGGCTCTGTCCCCACAGCAGCAGGGCCACCCCCAGCAGCAGCAACAACGGGCCCGTGAAGCCTCTGGGCATCACCTGGGTCACGCGGGAAAGCAACCAGCGGATCGATTCCAGGCTCCAGTAGATCGGCTGCAGATCGGCCCAGACGGCGGCACCCAGCAGGGCGATCAGCAGCCCCAGGCTGGATGTGAACATCCAGCGCTTGACCACAAGCCCGGGTTGAAGCCAGCGCACCGCTCGCCGGGAGCGACTCATCAAGTCCTGCTGGCGCAGGTCTCCCCTGCCCACCCAACCTGGACGGGCAGGGCGATTGGATCTGCGGCGTTGCCGGGCTTCACTCGCAGCTGGGCCTTTGGCGGGCAAGGGCTTGGCGCCGGGACGCGGAAGGGAGAAGAGAACTTTACGGAGTACGGGCGGAAAGAAAAGGCAGGATGGGAGCTGGCGTGGGTCGACCCCTTCCCCCATCCCCTTTGCCCACTGGCCGTGTGAGAGATCCAGCCCCCTTTGCACCCAACTCCACGGCACTGGTGGCCGAGATGGAGAAGCTCACGATGCGATGGGGCCAGAAGCCTGTGCTGGACGAGGTGGATCTGGCCATCCACCCCGGCGAACGCCTGGTTGTGGTGGGGCCCTCGGGGTCAGGGAAATCCACCATCCTGCGCTTGCTGGCGGGCCTCCTCCTCCCCACATCGGGAGAACTCCGCATCCACGGGACGTCCCAGAACTACCTGCGTCTGGATCAGCGTCATCCCCCGGATGTGCGGATGGTGTTCCAGAACCCTGCCCTGTTGGCCTCGCTCAATGTGCGGGAGAACGTGGGCTTTCTCCTCTACCGATTCAGCCGGCTGAACGATCGCGAGATCAGGAACCGGGTAAGCAAGGCGCTCGAAGCGGTGGGCCTCTATGGCATCGAGGAAAACATGCCGGGTGAACTGAGCGGTGGGATGCAGAAACGTGTCAGCTTCGCCAGAGCCCTGATCGATGATCCCAGCATGGACAACGACGTGGTGCCGCTGTTGCTGTTTGATGAACCCACCGCCGGACTCGATCCTGTGGCCTGTACCCGGGTTGAGCAGCTGATCGTGCGGAGCACCGAAATCGCCCATGCCTCCAGCCTGGTGGTGAGCCACGTGATGAGCACGATCGAACATTGCGCCCAGAAAGTGGCCCTTCTCTACGACGGCCGCTTCCAGTGGACCGGGAGCCTGGAGGAGTTTCGCGTCAGCACCAATGCCTACGTGCGGCAATTCAGGACCGGTAGCCTGCATGGGCCCATGCAGCCCGCAGAGCTCTAGCCGATGCGACGAAGTGTTCGTGAGGCTCTGGTGGGTTTTTCCCTGATCGCCGCCATCAGCGGCGGCGTGGGCCTCTGGTTGTGGCTGAAAGGCATTTCCCTGAGCCGCAACACCTGGACGATCCAGGCAAGCTTCCCGGATGCCGCTGGCTTGGCGGAACGGTCACCTGTCTATTTTCGTGGCGTTCTGGTGGGCACCGTACGCCGCATTGAGGTGACCGACCAGGCGGTTCTGGCGGATCTGGTCATCACGGATCCGAAACTGCGCCTGTCCCGCCCTGTGGTGGCCCAGGTCGGCGTCGGCTCCCTGCTGGGCGGGGATGCGGTGGTTGCATTGATCAGCAATGGTCAGCCCCTGCCCAAGTCCCTCCCGGGCCCCCGCGATCCGGGCTGTGACGCCAAGCGAATGGTCTGCGACCAGGGCAAGGTCGCAGGAGTGGCGACCCCAGGGCTGGATACGGTCACCGAAACAGTGCAAAAGCTATTGGAGGAGGCGGATCGGCAACAGCTCGTGCCCCAGATGGTGAGCGCCACCAAGACCTTCGAGAAGGCCGCCGGCCAAGCCGAGCAGCTCACCAAGGAAAGCAAGTTCTTCGTGCGGGATGCTCAGAAACTGGTGAATCGGCTCAACCCCCTGGTCGGAAAAGCCGAGCCGATTCTCGACAATCTCAATGACGCCAGCGCCGATGCGGCTCAGGCCTCAAAGAACGTGAAGAGCATCACGGCCGCCCTGAAGGATCCAAAGTTGGTGGCGGATCTGCAGGCCACCCTTGCCAATGCCAAACAATTGACGGCCCGCTGGGACGCCGTGGGAGGGGATGTGCGCAAACTCACCGGTGATGAGGACTTCCTCGATGGCATCCGCAGTGTCTCTGTGGGGCTGGGCAGGTTCTTCGAAGAGCTCTATCCCGCCGAGGTGGATGCCGCCCGCGCTCGTGAGGCGCGGGAAAAGGCCCGCCAAGAAGAAGCAAAGCAGCGCCGCAAGCAAGCCGAAAGCCGTTTGGCCCCCGGGTCCCGCCCCACGTCTACAGACCGCTGACCGCCTCCATGGCAATGGCGGCGATGGCCTGATCACTGGCCTTGGGTAACTGGACATAGCGGCCGCCGGCAGCCTCGGCCAGCTCCTTGCCCATGCCGCTGCCGATGAACTTCCGCTCGGTGTCGATCACCAACAGCTTGATGCCCAGGGCCAGGTAGCGGCGGGCCACCTGTTTCACCTCCTCCCGCAGATCAACAGGAGATTCCCCTTCCAGTTCCGGCTGCCCCAGAGAGCGGCTCAAGGACACGTTGCCGCGGCCATCGGTGATCGCCACCACCACCACCTGGCCCAGATCTCCGCTGGCGAGGGCGTTGGCTCCCACCCTCGCCGCCTGGGTGAGGCCGTGGGCAAGGGGGGAGCCCCCACCGCAGGCCATCTGTTCCAATCGGCGCCTCGCCGCCGTGATCGAACGGGTGGGCGGAAGCAGCACCTCGGCCTTTTCCCCCCGAAAGGGGATCAGGGCCACTTCATCGCGGTTTTCATAGGCCTCCGTGAGCAGCCGGATCACGGCCCCTTTGGCACTCTGCATGCGATTCAGCGCCATCGAGCCGCTGGCATCGACGAGGAACACCACCAGGGCACCGGCCTTGCGCTGCAGTCGCTTGGCCCGCAGGTCGGCATCTTCCACGATCACCCGGCGATGGGGTTCCCGCTCGCGTCGGGCCCTCTGATGGGGAGCGGCCGCCCGCAGGGTGGCATCGACGGCGATGCGGCGAACAGGGCCGCGGGGAAGCATCGGCTTCACATAGCGGCCCCGGCTGTCGCTCAGCACCACGGAACGTTTACCGCCGCGGCCCTGACGGGACCTGGCGGAAGAGAACAGCAGCAGGTCGGGATCGACGGCGACCGCTTCGGGATCCAGCAGAAATTCCTCGGGAATCTCCGGCGGCGGCTCATCTTCGGGAGTGTCGTCCTCAGACGTGTCGTCCTCGGAGGCGTTCTCCTGGTTCTCAGGCGGATCGGGCTGCTCCGGGGACTCGTCGGGGTCGGGTCCATCGGCTTCCGGGGGGGGTTGTTCCCCCTGGGGAGGAGGAGGGGGGGGAGGCTGCATGGGCTGGTCGGGGTCAGCGGGAGGCAGCTGCAGGGCCCTGGGCGCAATCACCAGCCGCACAGCCACCTGGAGGTCATCCGCATCGACCCGGTCCCGGCCCCGCAGGGCCGCATGGGCCCGGGCCACCCGCACGGCATAGAGCTCGGAGCGGTGACCTTCCACCTGGCCTCGTATCGCTTCGTTCACCAGATAGGTGACCTGTTCGGCTGTGATCGCCACATCCGGCAGCCACTGGCGGGCCAGAAGCAATTGGGTGGCCAGGGCATCGGTCTCCTCCTGCCAGCGGGAGGCGAAGCGTTGGGTACTCTCCCCGTGGTCCAGGGCGCTGCGGGTGATCTGGACCCGTTGCTCATGATCGAGCAGCTGGTTCGCCGACAGGGCGATGGCGAAGCGATCGAGCAGGTGGTCACGAACAGCCCCCTCTTCCGGGTTGTAGGTGGCAATCAGCAGGACACGACAGGGGTGGGAAAGGCTCAACCCCTCCCTTTCGATGCGGTTCTCGCCACTGCCGACCGCCGCCAGCAGCAGGTTGGTGATGCCATCGTCGAGCAGGTTGAGTTCATCGATGTAAAGGACTCCCCGGTGAGCCTCCGCCAGAAGACCGGGCTGAAACACGGTGGTGCCTGTGGTCAAGGAAGCCGCCACGTCGACGGAGCCGAGCAGGCGATCCTCGGTCACCCCCAGGGGTACCTGCACGAAGGGGGCCGGCACGACCCGGACAGGGAGCGCGGAGTCGGAACCGTCCCCGGCAGGACCCAGAGCGGCGATCCTTTCCCGGGTGACCCCATCCCACTCATCAGGACGGGTCGGGTCGGGATGGAGAGACCCCTGAGCCTTGGCTCCGCCTTGAGCATCGTCGAGATCCAGGATCTCGATCGGCGGGAGCAGGGCATGGAGGCCCCTGGCCAGCACAGATTTTCCTGTCCCTCTGCCGCCAGCGATCACCACGCCACCCAGGCCCGGATCCACGGCGGCCAGCAGCAGGGAGAGCTTGAGGGTGCCGTGACCCGTGATTGCCGCCAGGGGGAAAGCCCGGGCCGCCTTCAGGGCGTCGTCGAGTCCCTGATCGAGCTCTGAAGGGGAGACGTTCGGAGCAGCCGGGGAACCGCTGGCGACCATGGCAGAGGACAAACCTGGAAGGAATGGGCAGTCTCGCCGATGGGCGTGGGTGGTGCTCGAGAGAGAGGGGCACGATCGGCAACCAGGGGAATCTGGTTGAAATCACACCCGTGGCACGTTCCTATCTACTTCCTGCTGTTGACGATGACAGGACTTGATCCTCCAGCTGATCCAGGCATGCCGGGAACAACTGCGGTCTTGCCGTCCCACTTGTCAAGGAAAAGCTTATACAGGACTTGGTCGTCAAGGCTTTTGTTCAATGTTTCATAACGAAGCGCCTCCTGCTTGGCAATCAGCACTTCAGTCTCGGCTCGGAGCAGCTGCTGATCAGCGATCTGCTTCTGCTCGATAGCGGCGCGATATTCTTCTGCGATTTGCAGGCCTGTAATGTCAAGCCCCTGCACATTTACATAATCAAACTTTCGCAATTCATCAGCCACTTTCTCTTGCACTTGTTCAGAGATGGCGTTCCACTCTGTGGCGATGGTGACCAGTTCATACTGAGAGAAGACGGATTTCAAGGCTTTCAGCAGGGAGGGCTGAATCACCCGCGGGTAAATCTGTTGGTTGTCTGTAGCAATTGTCTCGAAGATCCGTCCAGCCTCCTGGGGCTTCATGGCGTATTTGACAGTCGCGGTGGCCTGGATCACCTGAAGATCCTTGGTGAGGGTGGAAAACTGCTCCGGTCTCACCTGGGTGCGCACATCAAAGAAAGAGATATTTTGAATCAAGGGCGCCTTCAGGTTGGCTCCGGGTGCACGGGGGGCACCTGTCACTTTGCCGAGGGTGGTGACGACGGCCACATTGCCAGCCGGCACGATAAAAATCGTCTGCGTAAGGGCGATCAGCAGGGCCAACACACCCGCGAACAGGAGCTGCAAGGATGTGCCGGGTCCATTGCCGTCAGCGGAGCGGAGGGGTGTCTGCACGAGGAGGGGAGAGGGTCGGGCCTGACCCTAGGGCGGAGCGGTGGCTGACCGCCGGACCAAGCCATGTCTGATCGATCGCTCACCCATCCCTCCGAACCCCAGCTGGGTAACAAAATCAGCCCGATAGCAACTCCATGAAGACAATATATGGAACCACATCATAAACACATTGAGAGAGTCGTTTCTCAGCCAGGCGCTTACTGCTCACTTCCGATTCCTTCAGAAAAGGAATGATAAACTGCCTGGGCTCTACCCGAAGATTCATCCACCACTACAACCAACCCCCGGACTATTCACTCCCATAAGCCTGCGCCCCCGATGAACATTCTTGTCATTCTCACTTCCCACGATCAACTGGGAGACACTGGCCTTAAAACCGGCTTCTGGCTTGAAGAATTAGCGGCTCCTTATTATGTCCTACTGGACTCTGGTGCGAGCCTTACCCTGGCATCACCAGCGGGAGGCAAACCCCCGCTGGACCCGAAGAGTGAGCTGCCCGATTTCAAGACAAGGGCAACCGAACGCTTTGATCACGACAGTACAGCTCAGGCTGCCCTGGCTCAGACCAAGAAGCTATCAGAAATCAACCTGAGTGACTTTGACGCCATATTTTTTCCCGGTGGCCATGGCCCTTTGTGGGACCTGGCCAGTGATCTCAACTCGATTCGATTGATCGAGATGTGTCATGCGTTGGGAAAACCTGTTGCGGCTGTCTGCCACGGCCCCGCTGTACTCCTGAAGACAAAAGACTCTGACGGGTTGCCACTGGTGCGTGGCAAGAGGGTGACTGGTTTCTCAAATTCAGAGGAAGCGGCGGTTGAGTTGAGCACAGTGGTTCCTTTCAGTGTCGAGGAGGAGTTGGTGAAGTTAGGCGGGTTCTACGAAAAGGCCGGTGACTGGCAACCTTTCGTGATCACCGATGGAAAGTTGATTACTGGACAGAATCCAGCATCCTCCGAGGGTGTGGCCAAGGCCCTGATCAGCCTGTTGAGCTGAAACATCGGTCATTGCTCACCGGATAATTTGCCACTCACCGATGAGCATCCAACAACAGCTTCATGATAGTAAGCCGGGCATCGCGAGTGTCACCAAGAATGATCGATTGGTAAAAACTATCCTTCAGGGCCAATTGTCGCCTAATCAGACGTAAAGAGTTGAGGAGCGAGGCAACTCAGATGCGTGGGGGAAAATCAGATTTTCTACTGTGCACATAGTGGCTGGCAGATTTTTCTTTCGAAGCCGGGGAAACCACCCCCATTTCCTTGGCTAACGGCTTGATCGTTTCAGAAATGCTCATCCTGGCTTCATGGCGGAACAGCCCATCCAGATAATGCCTGGCCACGGCCCGATCCTGGGAACCCTGTTGAAATAGAAATCCTGCCAGGGCTGCCTGCATCAGCCGGTACTGATCCCATTGGGGATGGGTCTGGATGAACTCTCGCATGGCATCAAACAGGTCCATGGGCATCTGGTTCTCGATGCTCACGGTGGGGGGGGCATGGTCGGGAATTTCGGTCATTCGGCAAGAAGCTTGAACCCCTCCATAAGGCCACGACCGGAGCCTCTACGTCAAAACAGCTCCGGGTCGGTTGGACCCGTGGGACCGGCGACGGGATCGGCCTCCTCACAGGGCCCGACCCGATTCGGGCGCTCTGGCTCCGTTGCCCAAAGGCTTTGTTCCCCCAGGTCAAGGGGAGAGGACCTTTCCCCCAGAGTTTCGCCGGGATGATCGCCGCAAAGGACATGTCAAGCCTTGGACCTGGGGAAAACACCCGGCTGACCTGGGGAAAACCCGGTGTCATGGGGGAAAAGCCCATCCCTCAGGATTCGTGATCGTTCCCGACGACCACTCCGTACTCACCAATAAGGATTGCCGATCAACGGCAGGCCGGTTTTGCAAGGGCGTGTTGTTGAACCAAACACCCGCCCATTCCGGAACGAAGCCTCAGCAACGGGACTGGGGCACGGATCAGGATGGGTCGGCCATCTCGTCCAGCCGCAGCCGCAGCTGGTTGAGCCCCTCACCGACGCTGAGGGATTGGATCCATCCCCGGCCTCGACTGGCCCCGAAATGGGATGGACGGCTGCGGCAGCCATCCGGTCCCGCCACCGCAATGTGGACCAGCCCGACCGGTTTTTCCTCACTTCCCCCCCCAGGCCCGGCGATGCCGGTCACCGCGATGGCCCAGGTGCTTCCCGTCAACGTGCGGGCGCCCTCCGCCATGGCCATGGCGACCTCGTCACTCACGGCACCGTGCCGCTCCAGCAGCTCGGTGCAAACGCCCAACTGGCGCTCCTTCACGGCATTGGCATAGGCGATCACACCTCCCAGAAAGGCCTGGGAGGCCCCTGGAACCGCGGCCAGGGCAGCTCCCAATCCCCCTCCGGTGCAGGACTCGGCCACCGCAATCGTCTCCCCCCGTCGTCGCAATCGCTCCACCACCACCGAGGCGAGGCTGTCCCCATCGCTTCCGTAACAGGCGGCGCCAAGCCGTTGGCGCAGGTTGGCCTCCACGGGGGCCAGCAGGCTCTCCGCCTGGAGCGCGTCGGCGGCCCGGGCCGTGATCCGCAGCTTCACCTCGCCAGCGCCAGCGTAGGGAGCCACTGTGGGGTTCTCCAGCGCCAGCAGATCGCTCACCTGCTCGGCCAGGTTCGATTCCGCCACACCCCAGAAGCGCAGCATCCTGCTCACGAACACCCCCTGGGCCAGGCCGGCCTCCTGCAGCCATGGCACCGCGGTGGCAGCCCACATCGCCCTCAGTTCGGAAGGGACCCCAGGAAAGGTGAGAACTGTGAAACCGGGAATCGGCGACCAGATCATGCCGGGAGCCGTACCGGTTGGATTCGGCAGCACCAGGGCCCCCTTCGGCAGCAAGGTCTGGCGGCGATTACTGGCCGCCAGCTTGCGTCGGCGGCCGATCTTGGCTTCGATGTCAGCCCAGACTTCCGGATGCTCCACCAGGGGGGCGTCGAAGGCGGCGGCGATGGCCTCGGTGGTCAGGTCGTCGGGAGTGGGGCCGAGCCCCCCGGTGGTGATCAGCACCCGGCAGCGGCCCGCCGCCTCACGCAGCGCCTCGATCAGCCGTTCCCGGTTGTCCCCCACCACCTGCTGGCGAAAGTGGGGCAGGCCCATCGCCGCCAGTTGCTCGGCCAGCCAGCGGGCATTCGAATTCAGGATGTTGCCTAACAGCAATTCGGTGCCGATGCACAGCACCTCAACCCCCCTCCGACCGGCCGGGGGGGAGGTCATCGGGCCTCCTGCTGGATCTGGCGCCGGGTGGCCACCAATACGGCGATCAGCACGGCGGTGGCAAGAGCCAGCCAGAGGAATCGCATCTCGGCGTTGGCCACCACGAGGGCCAGGGCTGCCAGCCACTGGGTGAAGGCATAGATCAGCACCACGGTTCTGCGGTGGCTGAGGCCCGCCCGCAGCAGGCGGTGATGCAGATGGCGGCGATCCGGGTAGAAGGGGGAACGTCCTTCGCTGAGCCGGCCCATGATCACCGCCGACATGTCAGCCAGGGGCAGGGAAAGGATCAGCAGGGGAAGCAGCAGGCTGACACTGGTCAACCCCTTGGCCGGTCCGACGATGCTGATCGCAGCCAGGGCGAAGCCGAGGAAGTAGGAACCGCCATCCCCCATGAAGATGCGGGCGGGATTGAAGTTGTGCCGCAGAAAGCCGAGGCTGGCTCCGGCCAGGGCGGCCGCCAGCAATCCCGCCGCTGGCTGGTTGAGGCTGAAACTGACCGAAAGCAGGCCCACTGCCGCAATCCCACTGACCCCGGCGGCGAGGCCGTCGAGCCCATCGAGCCAGTTGATCGCGTTGGTGATGCCCACCAGCCAGATCACCGTGGCCAGCACACTGAGACTGGGGGGGAGAAAGAGGATCGGCAGGCCGTTGATCAGGCCGAAGGGCAGTTCGATGCTGCCGATCCGCACGCCCTGATTCCAGACCGCCATGGCGACGAGGACCTGACCCATCAGCCGGGGCAGGGGCGGCAGGGCGAACAGGTCGTCGGCCAGGCCGATCACGAAGAAACAGAGGGCCCCGGCCAGGGTGGTCCAGATCACCTCGTCCCTGGCGGGGGGGAGTTCGGCGAAGCCTCCCCAGGACCAGGTGAGGGCGAGGGCCAGGCTGAACCCGGCCACGATCCCGATTCCCCCCAGCCGAACCATGGGCAGGGTGTGTTGCTTGCGTGCGTCCGGCGGGTCAACCAGGCCCCACCTCAGACCGAGTCGGCGCACAAGGGGAACGATCAGCGCCGTCAGTACAGCGGCCGTCGCGGAGGTGATCAGGGCGGCCGCGTTGGGGCTGTAGGCGAGGGTCACAGCAGCGGGCCGGGTTGCAGCGGGCCGGTTGGGGGCACCTTAGGAATGAAGCTGACGAATCAGACGGGTTGAAGCTCACGGTGCTGTTCGTAGAGCGGGAAGCGCTCGCAGAGCGAAGCCACCCGCTCCAGACAGCGGCTTTCCACTGTGGAGTCCTCGGGGTGAATCAAGCGGTCGGCGATCACATCCGCAACCTCGGTGAAGGCCGAAGCGTCGAAGCCCCGGGTGGTGAGGGCCGCGGAGCCGAGCCGCAGACCGCTGGTCACGAAGGGGGATTCGGGGTCAAAAGGCACCGTGTTCTTGTTGGCGGTGATCTGGACGCCGCTGACCAGAAGATCGGCGACCTTGCCGGTCAGTCCGATGCTGCGGAGGTCGAGCAGGACCAGATGGTTGTCGGTGCCTCCGGACACCACATCGATGCCGCGCTCCTGCAGGCGCGTGGCGAGGGCCTGGGCGTTGGTCACCACCTGCTGGCTGTAGGCGCGAAAGGAGGGCTGCAGGGCCTCTCCGAAGGCCACGGCCTTGGCCGCCACCACATGCTCCAGGGGGCCGCCCTGGGAACCGGGGAAGACGGCTTTGTCGAACTGACGGCCGAACTGGGCGTCATTGCAGAGGATGAGGCCGCCGCGGGGGCCCCGCAGGGTTTTGTGGGTGGTGGTGGTGACGACGTGGCAGTGGGGCAGGGGGCTGGGATGCAGACCCGAGGCCACCAGACCGGCGATATGGGCGATGTCCGCCAGCAGATAGGCCCCGACTTCATCGGCGATGGTGCGGAAGGCGGCGAAATCGATCGTGCGGGGATAGGCCGAATAGCCACAGATGATCAGCCGGGGACGGTGCTCAAGGGCCAGGAGGCGGATCTGTTCGAAGTTCAGCTGCTGGGTTTCCCTGTCGACGCCGTAGTGCACGGCCTTGAACCACTTGCCCGACACATTGACCGGAGAGCCATGGGTGAGGTGGCCGCCATGGGAGAGGTCCATGCCCAGGATCGTGTCGCCGGGGTTCAGCAGGGCCAGGAACACGGCGAAATTGGCCTGGGCGCCACTATGGGGCTGGACATTCGCCCAGGCCGCATCGAACAGCTGGCAGGCTCGTTCGATCGCCAGCTCCTCGATGGCGTCCACATGCTCGCAACCGCCGTAGTAGCGCTTGTGGGGCAGACCCTCGGCGTACTTGTTGGTGAGCACCGAGCCCTGGGCTTCCATCACGGCCCGGGAAGTGAAGTTTTCGCTGGCGATGAGTTCCAGATGGGTCTGCTGCCTCGCCAGCTCCTTCCCGATCAGGGCAGCGATCCGGGGATCACTGCTCGCCAACGGCGCATTGATCGGGCCGTCGATTGACTTCAGATCCACGATGAAATTCTTACGAATCCACACGATCGTAGAGAAATGGGTGGTCAGCCCAGGGGTGCAGTCCGTCGGACGTCCGTCCAGATCGGGACAAGCCCCACCGGATCAGCACAGCAGAGGTGTGACCTGGGGCTGGATGGTTGAAAACGCGCCTGGAGAGATTCGAACTCCCGACCCTCTGATCCGTAGTCAGATGCTCTAATCCGCTGAGCTACAAGCGCTTACCAAATCATTCTGCACTCAGGAGGTGCCCATCCGTCAACCAGCTGGCCGATAGCGTCCCGTTGGAACCTTCCTCCTGGTGCCCCATGCCGATCCGCTGGTACGGCCCCGCCGACCCCGCCAATCCCACCTACCGGCACTTCGCACGGGTGGTCAACCTCACCCTGCACGCCTCCGCCTTCGCCGCCGTCAACAGCGGGCTCTGGTTCGTGCAGGGCATGCGGCACCCCTGGCCCCATCTCGACTGGCTGACCCTGACCTGGGCCGCCGCCCTGCTGCTGCATGGCACGGTGGTGGTGAAGCTGCGGCCCACGACCGAACCATGACCCTGTCAGCCAAGGATCTCGAAGAACTCTCCCGCTCTCTGGCCGACAGGCTCTACCTGCAGGTGGCCAACTGGCATCTCTATCTGGGAGACGCGGGCCTGGCCGACACGCTTGCCGAGGAGTGCGCCGGCCGACTCGACCAGGGTGCGGCCGTCTGCGCCCGGCAGGCCCTGGAGGCCGTTCAGGTGCAGATCGGCGGGGGCGCCACCCGGCTGCCCATGGCCCGCCTGTTGCCGCCCGGCCAACTGCGGGATCTGGAGGAGCTGCTGCAACCGTTTTGCTGAATTCCCTGGGCGAGAACAGGGTCTGCCGATAGGGTGATCACCTCCGCATTCGGGCCTTGCTGGTTATCGAGGTCACCAACGCCCGTGACGTTGTTCGCAAGCGCATCGGCAAACTGGGCGGTCGCCTGATCGGCAAGGTGGTCGACGCTGAAGCTCAGGTGGAAAAGGCCCTGATTCAGGAGCTGGAGAACGCCTTCCTGGAATTCGGCATCGAGGCCCGCATTTTTTCGGTGGATGGCCCCCAGATGCTGGGCCGCTCCCATCTTGAGGTGCCTGTTCATGTGCGGGAAGAACGGCAGGTGACGCTTCCCTGAGCCCCAGGCCCGGCTCGACCGACAGCCACGGAGTACCGCTCCCCATCCTGTTGGCAGGCTCAGCCTTCCCTCACCCCACGCCGTCGCAGCATCACGATCAACTGGCGCACCTCCGGCACGCCGGAGGCCGAGGCCACCAGCCCGTAGACCGCCAGAGCCAGAGCCGCTGCCAACCCCGTCTGCAACAGCAGGCCCCAGAGGCCGGCCGGCCACTGCACCCCCTGGGCCAGCCCCCAGGCGACCAGACCACTCACCAGGGCCGCCGCCAACAGCAGAGCCGTGTCCCGCAGCCAGGTGGCCAGGGGCAGCCCCCCGAGCCGTCCCCGCAGGGCGAGGAGCAACCCGAAGCAGGTGATCAGGTTGACGGCCACCGTGGCCAGCACCAGGCCTGGAGCACCGAAATTGAACAGGGGGAGCTGGTACCCCCAGGGAGTGGGTCCCCCCACCAGCACCCAGTCGAACAGGGCATTGAGGCCGATGCCCCCGAGGGACCAGCGGAACGGGGTATGGCCATCGCCCTGGGCATAGAACACGCGCACCAGCACGTCCCGGGCCAGATAGGCCGGCATGCCCAGGCCGTAGGCCATGAGCAGGGACACGACGAGGCTGGCGGCGCCGCTGCCGAAGGCTCCCCGCTCGTAGATCAGGGCCACGATCGGGCCTGCCAGTCCCACCATCAGGGCGCCCAGGGGCAACATGCTGGCGTTGGAGAGCATCAGACCCTGGCGGATGCGGGCGATCAGCTCGGGCCGGTCCGCTGGAGCGGTGAGGCGGGCAAACACCGGCAGGAGGGGGACCAGCAACACATTCGAGAGCAGTCCGAGCGGCGTCTGCACCAGCAGACCGGCATAGCCGAGGCCGGCCGCGGCCCCCACGATTCCGGAGGCGAAGAACAGATCCACGAACACGTTGATCTGCAGCATGCCGGACGACAGGGTGGCCGGACCCATCACCTTGAGCACCTCCCGGACCCCGGAGTCACGCCAGTCCCAGACGAGTCGAAACCGCAGCAGTCCCTGGCGGGCGAGGGCCGGCAACTGGATCAGCCACTGCAGCACCGCCCCCGCCGTGGTGCTGGCGGCCAGCACCACACCTCCGATCAGGGCCTGCTGGGGCAGGGCGATGGCCGCTCCGAGCTGCCACCAGAGGATCCCCAGGCCGGCAATCACCGCCAGGCTGGACAGCAGGGGACTCACCGAAGGCAGCCAGAACTCATCGGCGGCATTGAGTGCCCCGAAACCCAGGCCGATCAACCCTGCGAACAGGGCCATCGGCGCCATCCAGCGCAACTGGACCACGGCGATGTCGTGGCGCGCCGCTTCCAGTCCGGGCCCCACCAGGTCGATCAGCGGGTCCGCCGCCAGCACGAGCAAGAGGGTGACCACCACCAGGGCAGCACCGACCATGGTGTTGATGGCAGCCAGCACATGGGCCCCCTCCTCGCGGGGACGGCGGGCCAGCACGCTGACCATGGCGCTGTGGAAGGGGCCATTGATGCCTCCCAGCAGGATCAGCAGGAATCCGGGCAGCACATAGGCGTAGTTGTAGGCGTCGTAGGCGGCCCCCACACCGAAGGCGGCGGCGATCACCTGCTGACGCACCAGACCCGCCACCTTGCTGAGGGCCGTGGCCACCGCCACGATCAGAGCGATACTGCGCAGCGATCTGGCCATGGGGAAGGGCCCGCGGGCCATCAGACGCACGGCAGTATGGCCGCCCCCCCGGTGCGCCCCCATGCCCCCGTCCCAGCCGCCGGCGAACCTGGCCACCACCGTGCTGCAGCCGGGCCCCCTGGTGGAGGGGCTGCTGCAGCGGCGCTACAAACGCTTCCTCGCCGATGTGGAGCTGGCTGATGGCTCCATCGTCACCGCCCATTGCGCCAACACCGGGCCCATGACCGGTGTGCTGATTCCAGGGGGACGGGTACGGCTGCGGTATGCGCCCTCCCCCAGCCGCAAGCTGGCCTGGACCTGGGAGCAGGCGGAGGTGAGCGGTGCGGACGGGCTGCCGATCTGGGTGGGGATCAACACCGCCCTGCCCAACCGCCTGGTGCGGGCCACGATCGAGGCGGGCTGCCTGGAGCCGTGGCTCGGCCCGATCGGCGCCATCCGCGCCGAGGTTCCCTATGGAGAAGGCCGACGCAGCCGCATCGATCTGCTGCTCACCCCTGCCGAGGACGCCGCTGATCACCGCCCGATCTATCTGGAGGTGAAAAACACCACCTGGAGCGACGGAGATCTTGGCCTCTTTCCCGACACCGTCACCGAACGGGGACAGAAACACCTCGAAGAACTCACGGCCCTGCTGCCCGAAGCCCGGGCGGTCCTGGTGCCTTGCCTGAGCCGGCCGGACGTGAAGCGCTTCGCTCCCGGTGATGCCGCTGATCCCCGCTACGGGGACCTGTTCCGTCAGGCTCTCGACGCGGGCGTGGAGGTACTGCCCTGTCGCTACCTCTTCTCTCCTGAGGGGATCGTCTGGCTGGGTCTGGCCACCGTCGAGGATCACCAGCCCTCGCCCGGCCAGGACCCACCGGACCAGGACCCACCGGGCCAGGACCTGCCGGGCCAGATCCCACGGCGCCAACGCCACCAAACCGGAACCCCGCGCCCATAGAGTCAGTTCATCAGGATTGTGCCGCCTTGGATACCCATGCCTTCAAACGCTCCCTGCACCATTCCACCCGCTACAACCGCCGCGGATTCGGGCTGGGAGAGCAGGTTGCCGGCAGCCTCAAGGACGCGTACCAAAGCGACCTGATCGCCAGCCTGCGCGACAATGGCTATGTGATGAGCCGGGGACGGCTGACCGTGAAGCTGGCGGAGGCCTTCGGTTTCTGCTGGGGGGTGGAGCGGGCCGTGGCCATGGCCTACGAAACCCGCCGCCACTACCCGACCGAACGGATCTGGATCACCAATGAAATCATCCACAACCCCTCCGTCAACACCCACCTGAGGGAGATGAACGTGCAGTTCATCGCGGTGGAGCAGGGAGTGAAGGACTTCAGTGAAGTGGCCAGTGGCGACGTGGTGATCCTGCCGGCCTTCGGCGCCACGGTTCAGGAGATGCAGCTCCTGAACGACCGGGGCTGCCACATCGTCGACACCACCTGCCCCTGGGTCTCCAAGGTCTGGAACACGGTGGAGAAACACAAGAAGCGTTCCGTCACCTCGATCATCCACGGCAAGGTGAAGCACGAGGAAACCCTGGCCACCAGTTCCTTCGCGGGCACCTACCTCGTGGTGCTCGATCTGCAGGAGGCCCAGTTGGTCTGTGATTACATCCTCGGCCAGGGCGATCGTGAAGCGTTCATGACCCGCTTTTCCAACGCCTGTTCGCCGGGCTTCGATCCCGACCGGGATCTGGTCCGCGTCGGAGTCGCCAACCAGACCACCATGCTCAAGAGCGAAACCGAGGAGATCGGTCGGATGTTCGAGCGCACCATGTTGAGGCGCTACGGACCGAAGCAACTGAATGAGCACTTCATGGCGTTCAACACCATCTGCGACGCCACCCAGGAACGTCAGGACGCCATGTTTTCCCTGGTGGATGAACCCCAGGCCATCGATCTGATGGTGGTGATCGGCGGCTACAACTCCTCCAACACCACCCATCTCCAGGAAATCGCCGTGAGCCGCGGCATCCACTCCTTCCACATCGACGCCCCAGAGCGGATCGGGCCGGGCAACCGCATCGAACACAAGCCCCTGGGGGGTGATCTGGAGGTGCTGGAACCATTCCTGCCGGAGCAGGGGCCGATCCGGGTGGGCATCACCTCCGGAGCCTCCACCCCTGATCGCGTGGTGGAGGTGGTGATCGAGCAGTTGATCGAGCTGAGCGGATCCTGAACTCCGAAGATCGGTCTGTCCCCAGCTTGATGGGTACTTCCGCCAGGCGATTTACATTTCCCTGGGGCCTGAGGACGCAAGTCACGATCACGATGCTCACCCCAGAGGAGCCCGATCCCTCGTTCCCCCTGGTCTCCAACCCATCATCAACATTCCCCCCCAGCCGCTTGCCGGTCTCCCCCCCCGACGATGATCCAGGCAGAAGCAACGTTGGAGCCTCGGCGTCGCTGCTTTCTTCCCTGCCCATGCGCGACTCGGATGATCCCCGGGTACGCCGCTACGGCAGCAGCTTCTCCGACCTGATGGAGATGCGGGCCCCGGCCTCGGTCGTGGAGTCCTACCTGGATCGTCACGAGGTCTGGTTCCGGCGCTGCGCCGCTCCGATGCAGGTGCGCCCCCTGGGGGGGGATGGTTACGTGTTGACCCTGGGCCGGTTCGGCAATTTCGGTTTCGAGGTGGAGCCCACCATCGGGCTCGAACTCCTGCCCCAGGCGGAGGGTGTCTACCGCATCCTCACGGTGCCGGTGGTGGATGCGGATCCTGGGCTCCTGGCGCTCTACGACGTCGACTTCAACGCGTCCCTGCGACTCGACGAAGTGGAGGGCCCTGACGAATCGTTCGACATCTCCAGCGAGGAAGTGGACCGGCTGATGGCCCACACCCTGGTGCGCTGGGAACTGGACCTGGCGATCTGGGTGAAGCTGCCGGCCATGATCACCGTGCTGCCCGATTCGCTGGTACAGAGCAGCGGCGATCATCTGCTGCGCCAGATCGTGCGACAGATATCCCGTCGGCTCACATGGAAAGTGCAGGAGGATTTCCACGCCAGCCATGGCATTCCATGCCCTCCCAGGCGTCGGGCCCAGTTCTGAGCGTTGTTCGCATCATGCATTCCGCACGACGCGATAGGTCTTTCTGGTTAACGATGGCCATGCCAGCGTTGACCAGGTGGCTTCGGTTTGCCAGCCTTCATCAGGGCACGGTCGCTGCAATGGCGACGCGTTCTTTCACGCTGGCAGCGCCCATGTCGCTGATAGCCGCAGCGCTTCGACACGGGCCCCAGCGTGAAAGGAAAGCCCTTGAAGGTCACCAGGGCCGGGCAGACAGGGATCTGGGCTTTATGCCTGAGTGCCTTCTGATCACGGCGGTCGGGCATGGACTGACAACCACTCAGCAGGAGGAGAAACGTCAGCACGATGGGGTAGATCACTGCGGCCCAGCCTCTGCGAGAAAGCTGTCTCGCAGTTCGCACCCTGATAGCCGCTCAGGAGGTGAGGATCTTGTTGACGATCTGGAGCCCGGTCACCGCCTGCCAGAGGAACAGGGTCATCACGGTCATGTTGAGCCCCACGTGGGCCTTGCGGGCGATCAGGTTGCCCTGTTGGATCAGGGGGGAGAGGCCAGCGGCGATGGCGATCAGGGAGGTCATCACGATGCCCACCAGCAGGTGAGGGCCGACGAACAGCTTGCCGTTGTTCACGTAGGTGACGGCCATGCCGCCGAAGGTTCCCAGCACCATCAGGGCCAGCACCAGGCCCCCCAGGCTGAAATGCCGTTTGCCGTACTGCCCCTTGATCAGCTGCTTACGGTCTTCAGGCTCGGCGGTGCGGGTTTTCTTGGCCTTGATGCCGAGAAACATCGAGTAGCCGCAGAGGGCCAGCAACACCCACATCAGCAGGGGATGGAGGAAGTTGAGGCCGAAGGCTACGGATTCAGGAAGCTCGAGCGGCATGGGGCCGTTGGAAAGTCCGTCGACGCTACAACTCCTGCCGGCCTCAATGGAGCGGCATCGTCAGGATGATCAACATACGGCTCGTGTTTCTCAAAGCCTCACCTTCCTGCTCATCAATCCGCCAGGCGCCTCAATGCAGGAAATGCCTCAGGCCGGTGTTGACCATCGCCAGACCCAGCTCATCACAGGCCCGGATCGAATCCTCATCCCGCCGGCTGCCGCCGGGCTGAATCACCGCCGTGATCCCATGGCTGGCCGCCAACCGCACCGTGTCGTCGAAGGGGAAAAAGCCATCGCTGGCCAGCACGGCCCCCCGGGCCTGCTCCCCGGCAGCCTCCAGGGCCAGCCGGGCCGATCCCACCCGATTCATCTGGCCGGCGCCGATGCCCAGGCTCTGTCCATCCCTGGCGACGGCAATGGCATTGGAGCGCCCATGGCGCACCACTTTCCAGCAGAAGGCCAGATCCTGCCATTCCCGCTCGCTGGGGGGCCGGGCGCTGACCACCCTCCAGGTGGCGGGATCGGCGGGCTGATCATCCAGGTCCTGGGCCAGCACCCCCCCCAGCACACTGCGCAGCTGCAGGCGGCCTGCCCTGGCGATGGCATCGGGGGCCAGTTCCAGCAGGCGCAGGTTGGGCTTGGCCGCCAGCCGTTGCCGGGCCGAGGCGCTGAAGGCCGGGGCCACCACACACTCCAGGAAGAGGCCGGCCAGCAGCTCGGCGCTCTCCCCATCCACCTCACCGTTGATGGCCACGATGCCTCCGAAGGCCGAAACCCGATCGGCGTCGAGGGCACGGCCCAGGGCATGGGCGGTGCTGGTGCCGGTGGCCACACCGCAGGGGTTGGTGTGCTTGATCACCACCGCCGCTGGAAGCGCCGCGAAACTCTTGCCATCCCCATGCCCGCTGCCGTAGCCGAACTCCCGCACCGTGGCCAGGGCCGCGTCGAGGTCGATCAGATTGTTGTAGCTGAGTTCCTTGCCCTGCAACTGGCGGGCCGCCCCCCAGCCGGCGTCCCCGCCGCCGTACCAGCTGGCGCCCTGGTGGGGATTCTCCCCATAGCGCATGCGCTGGCGGGCGGGCAGATCCAGCCGCAGCAATGGGGCGGACGCTGCCGCCGGCCCGGTTTCGCCATCGTCCAGCCGGGCGGCCAGCCAGGCATGGATGGCGGCGTCGTAGGCGGCTGTATGGGCGAAGGCAGCCAGGGCCAGCTGGCGCCGCAAAGCCTCATCCACCCGATCGGCATCCAGGGCTTCGATGAAACCCTCGTACTGATCGGGATCGGTGAGGACGGCCACGAAGGCATGGTTCTTGGCGGCGGCCCGCACCATGGCCGGTCCGCCGATGTCGATCTGCTCCACCGCCGCTTCCCAGCTGACGGAGGGATCCGCCACCGTCTGACGGAACGGATAGAGATTCACCACCACCACATCGATCGGCACGATGCCGTGGGTATCCAGATCGGCGCGATGGGCCGGATCCTGACGCTTGGCGAGGATGCCTCCATGGATTCTGGGATGGAGGGTCTTGACCCGTCCTCCCAGGATTTCGGCGGCGCCGGTGTGCTCGGCCACCCGGGTGACGGGCAGGCCGGCGGCATCCAGGCTGGCGGCCGTACCCCCGCTGGAGATCAGCTGATAACCGCGTCGCAGCAGGGCTTTGGCCAACGGCACCAGGCCTTTCTTATCGGAAACGCTCAGGAGGGCCGTTGGGGCCATGACAACGGTTGGTTCGACGGGAGGCCAACCTACGCAGCAGCGATCTGGACCCGATGACTCTTTCTTCGTCCCAACCCGAACCGGGCATGGACCTGCTGCGGGCCGGGCCGGAACGATCCAGCCGGCGGCTGGTGTTGCTGCACGGCTGGGGTGCCGATGCGGATGACCTGCTCGAGCTGGGAGCCGCCGTGGTGGATGCCGATGTGAGCGTGGTGGCTCTGCGGGCACCGGAACCGCATCCGGGCGGAGTGGGACGCCAGTGGTACGACCTGCAGCAGCCCCAGTGGCCGGGACTGCCTTCCGCCCGGAGCGATCTGGAGCGTCGCTTACAGAATCTGGCCGATTCTGTTCCCTTTGAGGCCACAGCACTGCTGGGGTTTTCCCAAGGGGCGGCCATGGCCCTGGATGTGGGCAACCGCCTGCCCCTGGCGGCCCTTGTGGCCTGCAGTGGCTATCCCCATCCTGGCTGGGTTCCCCAACCTGCCGTTCCCATCCTGTTGACCCACGGAGAACAGGATCCGGTGGTACCGATCGCCGCCTGTGGAGCGCTGGAAGACCAGTTGACCGCAGCGGGAGGGGCCGTACGGCGGGTGACGTTTCCCGGCGGGCACGCGATTGATGCCTCGATGCTGGGGGTGATTCGCGAATTCCTCAACGAATCGTGGCGGGCCAGGGAAGAATCCAGATGACACCTTTCGCCCGCCCGAAGACCCAGGCAGCCCCCGTGAGAGGGGCGGGCGGGTATTCAGGCCGGTGATCTCAGAGAGATCAGACGAAGGCGTATTCGTATTCCTCCATCTCCTCCCAATCATCAGAGGCGAGGGATTCGAGCCCTTCGAACAGGGTGTCTTCTCCGATCCGATCAACGATCAGCCGGAGGGAAGGGAAGAGGAAGTGGTTCTCCTCGGCGTACTGAGCACTGAACAGGCCCTTCTCCCCCCAGAAGAAACGATCGGTGGTGTGCTCGTTGCGGCGGACGTGCAGGATGGCCGGAGCGGACAGCTCAGACTCAGCGATGTAGCGTCTGGCAGCGGTGACCGGCTTGTGAGAGCCAGTCTCGAGATTGAAGGTGGGTACGTGGGCCAGAACACGCTGGCCGGCGAGACGACGGCGGCTGATCCGCTTGCGCTTCTTGGACATGGCGGGGCTCCCTGCTTGGGAGGCTGAAAGAAAAGTGGACGGGGGGGGGGTAGCGAAGACGCAGGATGGACACTGATGGATGCCGGGTGATGGCCATCACCCGGAACAAGCAACCGGGTTGGTGGAACCAACCCGGTCACGCCCATACGTCTGTCGTCCAAGGAGTGAACCCTGGCGACGCCATCCGAATCACGCTCGTGAGCCGGATGGGACAGAAGAGGAACGCATCTGCCTCTGCTGTAGCTTGAGCTGCATAGGAGGGCAACCTCAGCCGATTCGACGATGTCTTCTCACCTGCAAGCGAGGTGTGAAGTATTGGTCGATACTCCAACCTTAAGGCCTTTTTCCAGACTTCCAACGGAATTCCCAAAAAGTTTTTTCCCCGCTGTCTCCATGCAGGTGGCGAACGTCAGATGATGCCAGTCACGGAAAGGTTTCTGGCCCTGCTGAACTTTCAGCTCAGTCAATTTGCCGACTGTGAAGAGGTCAGGTCCCTGGTGGTCTATGTCACCCAACAGGGCGAGGGGGGCCAGCCCACCCTGATGCCGATTGGGCACTGGCCCATGGATGGGAGGTCCCTGCCGTCACCGGACAGCGACAGTCAGCTGCGGGTCCCTGCGGAGGAACGCCGCTGGCTGCCGCTGCGGGATCAGCAAACCTTGCTGGGCGCCCTGCAGGTGGAGAGCCGCAGCGCCCCCTGGTCCGATCCCCTCCGGCAACGACTGCAGGCGGTGGCTCTGTGCATCACCGAGGCCCTGCGGCTCGACCTGGATCGCCAGCGATTGGAGCGTCGTCTGGAAACCCAGGAGGAGCAGCTGCGGACCCTGGTCCACCAGCTGCGCAACCCATTGACCGCGCTGCGAACCTTCGGGCAGCTGCTACGCCGCAGGCTGGCGCCCGACAGCGATAACCGTTCCCTGGTGGATGGCCTGCTGGCCGAGGAGCGTCAGCTGAATCGGTATGTGGACGCGATCAGTGATCTGGCCCAACCCGATGTGCTGCTCGCCGCCTCGGACAGCCCCCAGCCCCTGCTGCTGCCTCCCCTGCTGAGTGGACCGCAGGGAGAGCCGCTGGAGGAGCTGGTGGATCCCCTGCTGCGGCGGGCCGCCGCCACCGCTGCCCTGCAGGGAAGGCCCTGGCGCGGTCCTGCTCCCTTGCCGGCCTGGCGGGGTGACAGCGGTGCGGTGGCCGAAATCCTGGCCAACCTGCTGGAGAACGCCTTCCGCTACAGCCCGCCGGGCTGTCCGGTCGGGCTGCACTGCGATGAGGATGGCCGTGGGCTGACTCTCACCGTCTGGGATGGGGGGCCCCCCATCGAAGCGGAGGAACGGGAGACGATCTTCCAGCGAGGTGTACGGGGCAGCGTCGGTCTGCAGAAGCCCGGCACCGGCCTGGGTCTGGCCCTGGCCAGGGATCTGGCCCGATCCCTGGGGGGAGATCTTTCGCTCGTGATTCCGCCGGCGGCCATCGACGGGACTCTGCCGGCCGAGGGAAATGGATTCCTCCTCAGACTGCCGGCGGCGAAGCCAGCAGGGCCAGCGCCGCGCTGAGCAGCAGGGCCAGCGCCGCCGTCCATTCCACGCAGGCGCCGTAGCTGTCTCCGCTGTGGCCTCCGAGCCGGCGGCCCAGCCAGAGGGGCACCGCCAGGGCCGGCACCAGCCCGCCCAACAGGATGCCGCCCAGCAGCAGGGTCGCTCCGCTCGGCTGGTTGCCCAACGGCAGGAATGGGGGCGAGACACCGCCCACCCATAAGACAGTGGGCAGCGCCAGCACCAGGGTGGGCAGCAGTTCCAGCCCCAGGCCGGCCCAGTGGGCCCGATGGAATCCCGCCGTGCCCCCCGGGCGGAGGTAGGGGAAGCGGGCCATCGCCACCAGGGGGGCGACCCGGGCCCAGATCGCCGCCGCCACCAGGGCCAGGGGAGCCAGGGGCCCCAGCACGGCCAACGCCCCGGCCTGCAGCAGCAGCAGCACCGCCAGGGCCTGGGCGCCGCTGGCCCCCACCCGGCTGTCCGTCATCGCCTCCAGCACCCGTTCCCCTGCCGCCAGGCCATCGGCCGTATCCATGGCCCCATCCATATGCAGCCCCCCACTCAGCACCAGGCCCAGCACCAGCACCAGCGCCACCTGGGCCAGCAGCGGCGCCCGACCCTCCAATCCCCACCACAGCAGGGCCTGGAGCCCCCCCAGCACAGCGCCGATCCAGGGGGCGAACCGGGCGATCCGCTCGAAGCGGGGGGCGGGCGCCGGCCAGGCGGGCAGCACGGAATAGAAGATCCAGGCGCCGGCCAGATCCCTGAGCCAGGCGGGGGGACGGAGGCGGAAGAAGGGCACGGCACACATATCGTCGGGGCTGCCCGGGGTGGCGCCCCCACCTTTGTATCCCTGTCTTCGTCTACCTGCCCCCCTTTCAGCTTCAGGATCACGGCCCACTGCCCCCGCAGCCGGGCCCGCTGCGGCCACTTCCACACCCCCCATGGCGTGGTGGAGACGCCACGCTTCATGCCGGTGGGCACGGCTGCCACGGTGAAGGGGGTGACCATTCCCCAGCTGGCGGAAACCGCTGCCCAGATGGTGCTGGCCAACACCTACCACCTGCATCTGCAGCCCGGCGAGGCGGTGGTGGCCGAAGCCGGGGGCCTGCATCGCTTCATGGGCTGGGACGGGCCCCTGCTCACCGATTCGGGCGGCTATCAGGTGTTCAGCCTGGGGGATCTCAACCGCATCGATGACCAGGGGGTGGTGTTCCGCTCACCCCGGGATGGGGCCCGGATCAGCCTCACGCCGGAGCGGTCGATGCAGATCCAGATGGCCCTCGGCGCCGATGTGGTGATGGCCTTCGACCAGTGCCCCCCTTACCCCGCCAGCGAAGCGGAGGTGGAGCTGGCCTGCCGGCGCACCCATGACTGGCTGGAGCGCTGCTGCGCCAGCCATAACCGGGCGGACCAGGCCCTGTTCGGCATCGTGCAGGGGGGCTGTTATCCCCATCTGCGGCGGGAATCGGTGCGACGGGTGGCGGCCATGGGGCTGCCCGGCATCGCGGTGGGGGGTGTGAGCGTGGGGGAGCCGGTGGAGGAGATGCACCGCGTCGTGCGCAGCGTGGCTCCCCTGCTGCCGGCAAGCGGGCCCCGCTACCTGATGGGGGTGGGCAGCCTGCGGGAGATGGCGGTGGCGGTGGCGGAGGGCTTCGACCTGTTCGACTGCGTGCTGCCGACCCGGCTGGGCCGCCATGGCACGGCGCTGGTGGGGGGAGAGCGCTGGAACCTGCGCAACGCCCGCTTCCGCCATGACCACACCCCCCTTGATGAGCGCTGCCCCTGCCTGGCCTGCCGGCGCCACAGCCGTGCCTATCTGCACCATCTGATCCGCAGCCAGGAGATGGTGGGTCGCACCCTGCTGAGCCTCCACAACCTCACCACCCTGCTGCGCTTCACCACCGCCATGGCGACGGCGATCCGGGACGATTGTTTTGCAGAGGATTTCGCTCCCTGGGAGCCGGCCTCCGCAGCGGCCCACACGTGGTAGGTTCCAGCCACCGCAACGGTTTACATCCAGGCATGGCCCTTTCCCTGCTGGCAGGACTCCCGCTTCACGCCGCACCCTTCGCCCAGCTGCCCGAGGCCTACCAGGCCTTCGGCCCCCTGGTGGACATCCTGCCGATCATTCCACTGTTCTTCCTGCTGCTGGCGTTCGTGTGGCAGGCCTCGGTGGGTTTCCGCTGATCCACACCCCCGCTGCCGAATCTTTCCTGATTCAGCGTTTGTTTCGCAGCACCGCCCAGGCAAAGGCGGGCAGGGCCAGCATGCGGCGCCAACGCCTGGGTTCCTTGAGCAGGCGGTAGAGCCATTCGATGTGCAGGGCGCTCATCCAGTCGGGGGCGCGTTTCTTCACCCCCGCCCAGACATCGAAGCTGCCGCCGACCCCCATCCACAGCCCTGGCTGGCCTTCACGGACCCGACGAATCCAGGTCTCCTGGCGGGGCACCCCCAGGGCGGCCAGCACCAGATCGGGTTGGCAGGAATGTAGTTGCTGCTCCAGATGGGGCCAATCCTCCGGCCGCAGGTAGCCGGTGCTGCTGAGTACCACCCAGAGGCCGGGCAGCTCCTGACGCAGCTTCACCCGCAGGAGATCGATCACATCGGGGCTGGCCCCCACCAGGGCCACCCGCCAGCCGCTGGCGGCGGCGTGCTCCAGCAATTTCCGCGCCGTTTCGATGCCGGGGGTACGGCGCACCCGAAAGCCCTGGCGCCCCAGGGCCCAGACCACCCCGGCGCCATCGGGAATCACCAGCTCCGCCGCTTCGATGATGGCGCCGAGGGCCGGATCGGCCCTGGCCGCCATGGTCATCTCGGCGTTGAGAGTGACGATCTGGCCGCCCCCCCGGCCATGCAGCTCAATCGCCGTTGCCAGCACATCGCAGACATGCACCGGCACGCCCAGCACGCGGGTACGGACCGGGGCGGGTGGGGGAGTGGCGGCCATGGAGCGAGCGCAAGCGGCAACGAATCTATGGATCTACATCACACAGGCCCTCTCGCGGCGCAGGGTCGAGAGTGACGTCGCCACGATGTTGAATTCTGTGAGCTTTTCTAAGCGGACCTGCCAAAGCGGCCCGTGACGGTGTCCTTGGAGGAAGGCCTGCTCCAGGAACTGGAGGCCTCCCAGAGCGCGAACCAGGCTGCTTGTGATCTCACTCACTGCTGGCATGCGTCATGATTTTGCTGGCAACAATGGCTGCGATCAGCGTGCGTGGTTTGAGCGATCAGCAGCTCGCAGCGCTGAAGCAGGAGGCCAGCTGCAAGGGCATCAGCATGAATCGCCTGGCACTCCAGCGCCTCGTTCAGGAAGGAAAGCCGGATGAAGCTGGGAGCAGCAACGAACTTGATGGGCTCGCTGGTACGTGGTCTGAGCGGGAGGAGGAATCCTTCTCGTCCGCCATCGCCGCGATGGAGCAGGTGGACCCTGACCTGTGGGGCTGAGCGATGCGTCCCATCGCCCTGGATACCAACACCTATGTGGGATTCAAGCGAACAGAAATCTGAAACGGCAGGGTCTACCCATACCCACCAACGATCTCTGGATCGCCGCCAGCTGTATGGAGCATGGGGCGGTGCTGTTCAGCTTCGATGCCCACTTCGAGCGGGTGGGGGGCCTGCGGTTGATCCGCCAATGGGCGGAGGCCCTTCCCTGACCGTGCATGGGATGGGCTCCCTAGAGCTGGTACACCCGCTCCCGGTGCAGGGCCGGGTCCACCACCAGCACCGGCACCTGGAGGGCCTGGCAGAGGGCGGCGGCCGTGTCCCCTTTGGCCTGGGCCACGCAGGACCCCTGAAGGTGAGGGTGCGGGGATTGATGGGGGGATGGAGCGCAGCGAGCGCACCACGCGGGATTCGGCCTCACTCATCCGCTGGGACAGGTCCTGGTCCTGGGCTTCGCCGGCCGGCTTGGAGGGCTCCGCGGTGCCTGAGGGGCTGGTGTCCACTACCGGCGGCCAAGGCCTTTCGCTGTGGAGGCTGTCAGGCCCGCCCATGCCCCAGCCGTGGGGTGCCTGTGTGGTGAACAGCAAGAGGATGTTCATCACCCCCCTGGCCGGCAAACCAGCTTGCTGGGATGCCGGTAACCTGGTGTGATCAAGACAACTGTCGACCTGCCGGACGAACTCGTGCGCCAGCTGAAAATGCGTGCGGTGGTTGAAGGTCGCTCCCTCAAGGATCTGATGGCCGAATGTCTCCGCCGGGGGTTGGACATGGATCGATCCTCCCGAGAGGCTGCTGCCTCGTCAGAGCCTCGGCTGATGCTTCGGGCCGATGGTCTGCCATTGTTCCGCTGCAGGGAAGATGCGGCGGCAAGACAAACCTCTGTTCGGGATCTCCTGATGCTGGAACATCAGCTCCAGGCGGAGGAGGACCTGCGACGTGTCAGCGGTTCTCATTGACACCAATGTCTGGATCGCGGCGGTGTTTCCAAGCCATCCTGCCCATCGCTGGGCTGCAGGCCAGTTGGCCGCAGCCTCAGCCGCAAACCCTGCCTGTTTCTGCAGAGCCACGCAACAGAGTTTCCTGCGGTTGCTTTCCACTCCTGTTGTGTTGAAGATGTATGGAGCCGATGGCGCCACCACCGCATGGTTCTCGATCGCCTCACGGTGCTCCACCACCAGCACAGGCACCTGGTGGGCCTGGCAGAGGGCGGCGGCGCGGGCCAGCTGTTGCTGCAGGAAGGGAATCAGGGGGGCCACCACCTTGATCACCATGCCGCGGGCCTCAGCGAGCCAATGGTTGTCCTTGGCGAGCCGCTTGATCCGCTCCAGCTCCAGATAGCCCAGGGGATTGCTGTCGTCGGCTTGGCGCAACGCGTCACTGAGGGGGTCCAGCCCTCCGGCCACCAGCATCTGCATCATCATCGAGGTGCCGGAACGCGGCAGGCCCGACACCACGTCGAGATCGGAATCGGACCGGGCGTCGCCGCGGGCGCGCGAACCAAAGACCAGCACGGCGCGAACGCTGAGGTCGGTGCAGAGGCGGCGCAAGCCCTCCCGCAAAGCTGCCGTATCAAGGCCATCACCGAGGGCGATCGGCTCTCCTAAAGCTTTGGGCCCTTGGGCTTTGGGCCCTTGGGCTCCAGCCACGGCAGCGTATCCATTGCCATGGGCGAACCCTGCGGCAGATCATGGGTTGCTTCCCAGCACCTTGCCGCGTTCCACCACATGTTCCCCATACCGGTGCTGACCGGATTCTCAGGGCCGTTGGAGTACCGAGTTCAAGCTTCATAAGCCGCAGGCAATGGGCAACGGGCAACTCGCGGGCAGTCAAGCTGCTGCAATGATTTGAGATAGGGTCTGAAATCAAGGTTGTCCCAGGGCTTCGGGCCCACCCACCATGACTGCCAACAGTTCTTTCGTTTCCGGCAACCCCGCCCGCTCTCTGCACCAATCTGGTGAAGCCGCAAACGATGGGCCCATGGTGCATCAGGACCCCATCCTTTCCTCTTCAATCGGGCTCGGTGACCCTTACGGGGGAAATGGGGATGCTCCCGATCCCCATCCTCACCAGGCCCACGAGCTGCTGCACCATCTCGATCAACAGATCGAGCAGGTGGTGCTCTCCCGCCAGCATCCGATCAGCGGCCTGCTGCCGGCCAGCACCGCCAGCACCGTGCATGGCAATTACGCCGACGCCTGGGTACGGGACAATATCTATTCCATCCAGTGCGTCTGGGGCCTGGCCCTGGCCCATCGGCGCCTGCGGGGAGAGAGCCGGCGGGCCTTCGAGCTGGAGCAGCGGGTGGTGCAGCTGATGCGGGGGCTGCTGCGCTCGATGCTGCGCCAGTCGCCGAAGGTGGAGAAGTTCAAGCTCAGCCTGCAGCCGCTGGACGCGATCCACGCCAAGTTCGACACCGCCACCGGCGAAACGGTGGTGGCCGACGACGGCTGGGGCCATCTGCAGCTCGATGCCACGGCCCTGTTCCTGCTGCAGCTGGCCCAGCTCACCCGCTCCGGCCTGGTGATCGTTCAGACCAGCCACGAGCGGGACTTCATCCAGAACCTGGTGTATTGCGTGGCCCGGGCCTACCGGGTGGCCGACTACGGCATCTGGGAGCGGGGCGACAAGGGCAATGAGGGGCTGCCGGAGCGCAACGCCAGTTCGATCGGCATGGTGAAGGCCGCCCTGGAAGCGCTCGAAGGCCTGGATCTCTATGGCCCCCATGGCGATGGCAGTTGCTGCGTTTCCATTCCCCACGACGCCGTGGTGCGCCTGCGGCGCGCCCTCGACAGCCTGCTGCCGAGGGAATCGGCCAGCAAGGAAGCCGACAGTGCCTGCCTCTCGGTGATCGGCTATCCCGCCTGGGCGGTGGAGGATCCCAAGCTGCTGGAACGGACCCGCGACAAGATCCGCCATGACCTGGGCGGCGCCTACGGCTACAAACGCTTCCGCCGCGATGGTCATCAGACGGTGGTGGAGGACGTGACGCGACTGCATTACGAACGGGAGGAGCTGGCCCAGTTCGAGCACATCGAGAGCGAGTGGCCGCTGTTCTTCGCCTACGAGCTGATCACCGCCTGCTGCGAGGAGCGCTGGGAGGAAGCCAGGCGCTGGCGGCAGCGGCTGAGCGATGTGAGCGTGGAACGGGAAGGCATCCAGCTGTTGCCGGAGCTCTACCTGGTGCCCGCCGAAGCGATCGAGGCCGAACGGCTCCACCCCGGCAGCCAGCCCCGGGTCCCCAACGAAAACATCCCCCTGCTCTGGACCCAGAGCCTCACCTGGCTGTCGGACCTGCTGCTGCACGGATTGATCACACCGGGGGACCTGGATCCCTGCGGCCGACGCCGGCCTCAAGCACCGGGCACCGATCGGGTGCTGGTGGCCCTGGCCCCGGCCGATGAAGCCATCGCCGAGGCCCTGCGCGCCGCCGGCCTGCCGGTGGCCACCGATGGAGCCGGGGCAGCCCGGGTGGCCAGCTCCCGGGAACTGGCGGAGCGCATGGCCAGTGTGGGGGCCAATCCCCGCCTGGGCCTCACGGGCCATCCACCGGTGCGGATGGAAACGATGGCCACCGCCCGGCTCTACCGCCACGGGGGAGAGCTGATCGCCTTTCTGCCGGCGGTGCTGGAGGACGACACCTTCTATCTGGCGGAGGATCCCCAGCAGCTGGTGGACTCGGTGGCCAGCGAGCTGCGGGTGTTGCAACGCCACTGGCGCGGGGAAGGATCGCCCCTGCTGCTGATCCCGATCACCGCCGAGCTGTTCCGCCGTGATCCCGAGGCGTTCCTGGGGTTGGGCAGGCAGTTGCTCGGCGGCGAACTGGAAGCCGTGCCGGTGCGGCTGGCGAGCCTGGCGGAACTGGCCAGCGAACTCAGCCGGGCGGAGTTGCCCACCCAGGCGATCGCCGCCTGCGACATCAGCCCCAGCGTTCACACGCTGCTGCCGCCGATCACAAGCCGGCAGCCACTGACGGCGCTGCAGGAACAGGAGCTGGAGGAATTTCCCGTTGGAGAGCTGGCCCAACGGCTGTGGAGCAGCACCAGCCTGGAGGAACAGGCCGAGGTGCTCGAACTGCTGGGCCGTCGTCTGGGGACCCATTCCCTGCTGCAGGGCCCCAGGGGTGGATCACCGGTGCGGCTGATGGCCCTGCTCCAGGAGGTGTACCGCCGAGGGCTGGCCAGCGCCGACTGGAACGTGGTGCGCCGCGCCGCCGGCACCATGGGCCTGGTCCACCCCCAGCTGGAGGACGCGTTGATCGACCTGCTGGTGCGTCAGAAGCAGGTGGTGGTGGGACGCAACTACACCAACGATTCGCTGATCACCCTGCCCCAGGGCAGTGCCGTCATCGCCGCCATGATCCGCCGGTTCGGTGGGGAGGACGGCCGGGAGTGGATGCTGCAGCAGGAACTGCTGCTGGCGGTGGACGGCCTGGCCCGGCTGGAACCCAGCCTGCTGAGCGGCTGCCTCACGGTGCAGCTGGGCCAGTTGCTGCTGCTGCTCACCGGCGAACTGGCCACCGAAGCCAACCTGAACGCCACCGACGCCTTTGAGGCCCTCTGCGCCCAGCCCCCTCACTGCATCCGCCGTCGGCTGCGGGTGGTGTTGGGGGATCTGGAACACGCCCGGGCCGCCCTGAAACGCAAGGAACAGCTGCACCTGCGGGGGCGCGTGCGCTGGGAGGCCCCCGAGCCCCTGGAGGAACTGCCGAAGGGCGGCTGCTGGCTGCAGCACCGCACGCGGATGGGGGCGTTGCAGCGGGTGCCCAACAATTTCTATGCCGGCATCTGGGATCTGCTGCACCACTGCGAAGGCATCCTGATCGGCGACAAGCTGGAGCGCCGCAACCGGCTGGCCAGCGGCCCGCTGCTGAGCGAAAAGACTCCGGGGGAGAGGAACTTCGCCTCCCTGGTGGAACAGCTGCTGGGCAGGATCGAAGCGCCCGAATACCGCCAGCTCTGCACCGAAGCCCTGCTCACCCTGATCGCCTTTGTGGGTGCCAACCCCCAGGTGCGGTTCGACGACGACCTGGCCCTGGATGTGGTGATCGGCCACGCCGTGCGGGCGGGCTGGCAGCTGCAGCACCCGGAGGTGCCGGCCAGCGACTATGACCTGCACAAGGGAGACGCCTGGGATCGTTTCTATCGCTCCTCCCCGGCCGACTGCCGCCGCTGGCAACTGCTGGCCCTGAAACAGCTCACCGAGGAGGAAGCGGCCGGGGAGGAAGCGGCTGCGGTGGAAGCGGCGGTGTAGGCGGGGAAGGAGAATGGGCCGATCAGCACCCACCGGAGCCGGCCATGGTGAGCCCCACCGAACATCTCAGCGCCGTGGAGAGGGACCTGCTCCAGATCCTCTGCTGCGTGGCCTGGGCGGATGGTGAATTCGCCAGCGAGGAGAAAACCCTGCTGGAGCGGCTGGTGCGCACCTACTTCCTCCCAGGCGACGAGCGGGCGGTGGAGGAGGAGGTGGAAGTGATGGCCGCCCAGAAGATGGGATTGGAGGAGCTGGATCGGGCCGCGGCACGGCTGGAAACGGACGAGGATCGTCTGCTGGCCCTCAAGCTGGCCTACATGGTGATTCGCGTCGACCGGCGCGAGGGAGACAGCTCAACCATCAACCGCCAGGAAAAGGTGGCCTACCGGCGGCTGGTGCGGGGGCTGCGGCTGACTGAAACGGAGATCCAGGAGGCCGAATGGGCGGCGGAGCGGGAGCTGGAGGGGCACACCGGTCTGCTGGGCCTGCTCTCCAGCCGCTTCCGTTCCCTGGGCCTGGGGGCCTAACCACCGCAACCAGCGCGGCGGGCGGCGGCGGCCAGCCGTTCAGCGGCGGAGATCAGCACCGCTCCATGCCACAGGGCGACCGCCAGATAGAGCCGCAAGGGTTTTCAGCCCGTCAACCACATCCTGAGGAAGCCCCCGAATGCTGAGTGATGGCATAGCACCAGGAAAAAACTGAGATCAAAACTGATAGCGAGAAATCATCCACCCATTGATGGGATCTGATCTCCTACGCCCCGGCTTGAAGTCTGTGGGGCGCCCTCAACCCCCCGCCTGCCTGGGGCGGAAGCCCTCCTGCTCCAGGGCCGCCAGGGCCACCGCCACCTGATCCCCCTGCAGTTCGATCACCCCGCCCTTGAGGGTGCCACCGGTGCCGGCCCTGGCCTTGAGCTGCTTGAGCAGGGCCTTCGCCTCCGAATCGGGGATGGCCAAGCCGTTGATGGCCGTCACCATCTTTCCCTTCTTGCCCGCTCTGGTGCGCTGCACCCGCACCTGTTGCTGGGCCCGGGGTACCGCTGCTGGGCTGGGATCCCCCGGCGAGGCGGGCCGTTGGAGACTCTCCGGCCCGCTGAATTCCCGCCAGCCGCCCTTGGCCATTTCATTCCCTTCCGTAGCGCCTGTCCATGTTCGTGCCTCTGGGACCTCGGGGCTGGCCCCGCCGTGTTCCTAACCTGGACACTCCAGCGCCGTCCTCAGGTGAGCAGCCCCCAGCCTTCGAGTTCCACGGTTCCGGCCCCTACCTCCGGCCATCCCATCGAGGCGGGAACCACGGCCCTGGGGGGCGACGCCTTGCGGCCCGCCGTACGCCCCAACGCCCTGGGCCGCTTCGGCCCCTTCGGCGGCCAGTACGTGCCGGAGACCCTGATGCCGGCCCTGGCGGAACTGGAGGCGGCCGCCGCTGCGGCATGGAAAGATCCGGCCTTCACCAGTCGGCTGAATCATCTGCTGCGCACCTATGTGGGGCGGCCCACCCCGCTCTACGAAGCCGAACGGCTCAGCGAGCACTACCGCCGCCCCGAGGGCGGCCCCCGCATCTGGCTGAAGCGGGAGGACCTGAACCACACCGGCGCCCACAAGATCAACAACGCCCTGGGCCAGGCCCTGCTGGCCTTGCGGATGGGCAAGAAACGGATCATCGCCGAAACCGGCGCCGGCCAGCACGGGGTGGCCACCGCCACGGTGTGTGCCCGTTTCGGGCTGGAGTGCGTGATCTACATGGGCGCTGAGGACATGCGCCGTCAGGCCCTCAACGTGTTCCGCATGCGGCTGCTGGGGGCCACGGTGCAACCGGTCACCGCCGGCACCGCCACCCTGAAGGACGCCACCAGCGAGGCGATCCGCGACTGGGTCACCAACGTGGAGAGCACCCACTACATCCTGGGCTCGGTGGCCGGCCCCCACCCCTACCCGATGCTGGTGCGGGATTTTCACGCCGTGATCGGTGAGGAAGCCAAACGCCAGTGCCAGGAGGCCTTCGGCCGCCTGCCGGATGTGCTGATCGCCTGCGTGGGGGGCGGCTCCAACGCCATGGGCCTGTTCCACCCCTTCGTGGAAGACACCTCCGTACGGATGATCGGGGTGGAGGCCGCCGGCGATGGGGTGGCCACGGGCCGCCATGCCGCCACCATCACCGAGGGCCGGGTGGGGGTGCTGCACGGCGCCATGAGCCTGCTGCTGCAGGACGAGGAGGGCCAGGTGCGGGAGGCCCATTCGATCAGCGCCGGGCTGGATTATCCGGGGGTGGGCCCGGAGCACAGCTACCTGCGCCAGATCGGCCGGGCCGAGTATGGGGCCGTCACCGACGACGAGGCCCTGACGGCCCTGCGGCTGGTGAGCGAACTGGAGGGCATCATCCCCGCTCTGGAGACGGCCCATGCCTTCGCCTGGCTGAACACGCTCTGCCCCAGCCTGGCTCCCGGCAGTGAGGTGGTGCTGAATCTTTCCGGCCGCGGCGACAAGGATGTGAACACGGTGGCCGATCGGCTGGGGGGCGGACTGGGGGGTTGATGAGATCTTCCGCCAGGAGATACCCAGCTGATCAATACTGGGGAACTCGGGCCCGACTGCGGCTCCGATTGAACAGACTTTGCAGCAGGGTGGGTTGACTGGACGATTTGCGGCCAATGGCTGCAAAACCCACGAACAACATGATCATCTGCAGGGAGTTGACTGCCGTGCGTAGGAGCCACTGCTCCCAGGCGTTGGATCTCTTTAATTCTGCTTCGGTTTCAGAGGTTTTCACCCTGGCGTTGAGTGCATCGGTGATTCTGTCTTTGATCACGCCGAGGGGCTGGGAGATGGTGCCGGGGAGGGGTGGTTTTCGGCCTGGTATTTGACTGTAGGCCTGGCGAACTTCTGGCCAGGTGGTTGCCTGCTCCATGCGTTTGACCGCTTGTTTTGATTGGCTGAGAACGCCTTGCTGTTCCTGCGTTGCTCTTTGAAGAAGCTTGACGCCAGCATAAATCTGCACGGGAATCAAGAAGATATACAAAAACGCCAACCAACTGGCCACTCGCTGGGCAAGCCTGGCACGTTTGGCCAGAAATTCAGTTTCTGGGTCCACCAAAGGCGCCGCTGCCAAAAGCACGATTCCCGCAAGAAGGTAGAAGGAGGATCCTGCGAGCGCTTGGCTGATCTTCTGCAACCAATCCGGTTTCAGAAGGGCTAGAGGCCAGGCTTGGTACAGGATACCAATGAGTGCGTACACCAGGATTGCCACGCCAATCCAGTGAATCGACCGACCGAATTGATGGATTTTTCTAGAACTGGCTTGCTGTTGATAAGAAGGATCACTGGTCGCTACAAGATCTTCAATATCTTCTTTCATGAAAGTTTAGTAAATACCAGGCTTGGTTTTACTCTGATTGGATGCCGAAGTCAAGCGGCTGTCATCCCATGAAAGCACTCACACCCAGGCCCTGGAGGAGGCCTGGCAGCGCTTGCTCGGCCCGGCCACTGGAATCCCTCGCTGAAGAATTGATGGGCTGCCCAGCCGCTTGAAGCTGTCGATCGCTTCGGGGCAACCGTCCGCGCCTACCCCATGAGCCAGCTGGAAGCCCTGGCGGGGGCCTTGCTGGATTTCACCTCGCCAGCGGATCTGAAATCCTGGCTGGCCCAGCAAGCGCCCGGCTGAAATGATCCAAGGCAACGGAAGTGCCTCCCCGTAGCCTGTTGGGAGAAAGTTTTTGCGCCGCCGTCATCCCAGTGCAACTGGTGCGACTGGATGTGGTGATGGTCTGCTTGGATGCCCTTTGTTTGTGAGGATTGATCTCCTCCAGCTTGAAGCAAGATCTAGCTGCTTCCCTTCTTCAAACACTAAACTCTGCATCCAGGGCCGTAGGTGATCCGCAGCTCCGAAACGCCGGCACCAACGGGCTTCACATCCCCTGGCCCGCGGCCGTCATGCTGATGCCGCCGCGGTCACGAAGGGAAGGGGAGCATGACCGTCTCCGGATTCAAGCTCTCGGAGCTGGGTGAAAGCCGCGCCTGCCAGGACATCGTGGCGATCGGACGCCAACAGGAAGCCGCCGCCCTGGTGCTCCGCCAGGCCGTCCAGGCACCAGCCAGCTGCCCCCCGCCCTGCCCCACGAGCTCCTTGTCAGATCGCGCAGGGGATCGCCCGCCCTGCCTCCCTTCCGCAACGCCTACCGTGTTGTCATGAGGGTTTCCGCCGCCCACCGTCGCCACTGGCAGGAGCGCCTGATCCGTGAGCGGGAGGTCTGCGCCAGGCGGCTGCAGCGGGCCCTGCCCGCTGCCGACCGTTGTGCCGCGGCCCTGAAACACCGCTGGCCGGCCATCCAGGGGGTGTGGCTTTTTGGTTCAGCCGTCGAGGGGACCTTCGGGATGGATTCCGACCTCGATCTGGCGGTGGAAGGTCTGCCGAATCCGGACCTGCTCGATGCCATGGCAGAAGCGCAAGACGCCGCTGCCACCGCCACGGAAACCATCGCCACCGCCGGAGCCACCCGCAACGCCGACGCCTGCGGCGAGACGGACCTTGTGGTGGACCTGGTGCGAGTGGAGAGCCTGCCCCCCCACTGGCAGCGGCGGATCCGGGATCGCGGCAGGCGGCTGCTGTGAGCGCCGACGCCCCCTCCCGGCAGAAGCTCGACGACCTTCTGGAAGACCTCGAGGTGGAACGCGGCAAGCTCGACACCCTGGTGGAGAACCTGCAAGAGATCGAATCCGCCGCCGATCGCCAGGCCGTTCCCCCCCTGTGGGTGGATGCTGCCGCCCTGCGCCTGCAGAGCCTCTACACCGGCATCGCCGGCTGCTGGAGCGGATGGCGATCGCCACCGGGGATCGCCCCGCCGTGCTGCGGGCGGCCACGGTGCGGAGCCTCGGCGAATTCCTGCGTTTTCGCCATGTGGTTCGCCATCTCTATGCCTATGAACTGGAGGCCGATCAGGTGCTGCGACTCCTGGATCGGGCTGCCATCCTCTGGCCCGAGGTGAAAGCGGATCTGGATCGTTTCACGGCCTGGCTGCAGGAGCTGCGGGCTGGATCGTGATCGGCGGGGGTGACGCCCCCTGGGTCGCCAGGCGCGCACCGCGTGAGTGGGCCACCGCCGCCTTGAGCGATGCGAACGGACAGCTGGTTCTACGACGTCTTCCGCCAGTGGCCGGATCTGATCCTGCGGTTGGTGCGGCACCGGTGGTCAAGGCCGGTGAACACCGGCTGGATGGCGTGCTGCTCCCGCCGGAGGACGATCCAGAACTGCCGGTGGTGTTCCTGGAGGTGCAGATGTTTCCGGACCCGCTCTTCTTCCATCGCCTCGTTGCCGAGGCGACCCGTTATCTGCTCCAGCACCCGCAGGTGATGGACTGGCAGGCCGTGGTGATCGTCCCTGAGGCGGGGATCCAGCTCGGACCCTCCGAGCCCTTCCGGGAGTTGCTGGAGCGCCGGATGAGCCTCCCCAAGGAGTTCCGCTTCTCCGGAGACTGCCGTTCATCAGGCAGGCAGCTGTGATCATTGAGCCATCAGAGCAATGGCCGGACTATCTCCAGTCCCTTCTTCCTGGGGAGCCCCTGAGGATTTTGCCAGACCCGATCAAGGGACCCAGTGAGCAGAGAGCTGCGTTGCCATGAACTATCTTCTGGATGCGGATACCTGTATCTATGCGATGAAAGGAAATGCCAATGTCCTGAGGATGCTGCTCAGCAAGAAACGACTTCAGGTTGCCATCAGCGTGATCACTGAAGCCGAGCTCAGGACTGGGGCCGCCAAAAGCACGATGCCGAGAAAAATGCTGGCGCTCCTTTGTAATTTCATGGATCCACTTCAGATTCTTTCCTTCAACTCAGCCGATGCGCTGATCTATGCAGCCATCAGAAGTGAACTGGAAAAGACTGGCAAGCCCATAGGCCCCATGGACACACTCATTGCCGCGCACGCCGTGAGCCGTCAACATATTTTAGTCACAAATAATCAGCGCGAGTTCAGCAGGGTCGCGGGCTTGGAGACTCAGAACTGGCAGGTGGATGCATCGCGTTGAAAACAGCGATGCGAACCGACAGATGGTTTTACGAACTCTTCCGCCAACGGCCGGATCTGATCCTGCGGTTGGTGCGAAACCTGTCGCCCGAGCAGCGGAGGATCCAAGGCTATCGATTCACCGCACCGGTGCTCTAGCCGTCAGGCTTGCGCGCAGCAGTAAGCCAGTGAACACCGGCCCGATGGGGTGCTGACCCCACCGGACGACCATCCAAACCTGCCGGTGGTGATCCTGGAAGTGCAGATGTTCCCGGACCCGCTGTTCTTCCATCGCCTCATCGCCGGAGGGCGAGCTGAGGCCCACCAGCCGGGGCTGCTGGCCCTGCGGCCGGAACTCACGGCCATGGTGGCTACGCTTCTCTGGGCACGGTTGCCCCATCTCTCATTGGAGGTGATCATGACCTTCGCCGGAGTTCGACTGGCTGAGATCAGCGAGTCGCGGGCCTACAAGGACATCATCGCGATCGGACATCAGGAAGGTCTCCAGAAGGGACGCCAGGAGGGCCTCAGGGAGGACAAGCGAGATGAAAGCCCTCGCCCTCGTGCTTCGCCTTCTGAACCGTCGCCTCGGCAGCCTGAGCGACGAATGGCGGGCCACCCTTGGCAACCTGTCCACCGAAGACCTGGAGGCCCTGGCCGAGGCGTTGCTGGATTTCCAGTCTGAGGGGGATCTGGAGGAGTGGCTGGCGGGCCGCCAACTCGGCTGAGGCTGTGGCAGCCACAGGATTCTGAGGGCGGGTCCTTTGACGGACCGAGCCCCATCCGATCGGCACCATGGCGCCGGCCTCTCCTCTGCCCCGACCCGGGTCCCCGGAGCGTTCGAGCTGAGTTGCCAGAGGAGGAGGCAGGCGCCGACTGGCCGCGAAAGGACAATGACTGTGGTGGCCTGGAGCGGCCTGGCGGTGGCTGCCGTAGCCGGTCAACTCGAGCAAGGGGGGGCCAGGCTTCAGTGGTGGGCGCCTAAAAGCAACCATGATGGTTGCGCTTGATGCAAGCGGAGCCACGACGTGCCTACCAACCTGACCCTCAAGGGTGTTCCAGACGAGGTGTACGAGCGCCTGAAGGTCTCTGCCTCCGTGAATCACCGCAGCCTCAACAGCGAGATCATCGCGCGCTTGGAAGCGCAGGTGCTGCCAAGACGGTCTGCTGCGGAGCAACTTGCCGCCATTCGTGCGACGCGAGGGCGGCTGACCAGGGCCGAGTTCGATCATGAGGTCGTTGACCGAGCAAAGCGTGAGGGACGAACGTGATCGTGGTTGACGTCAACGTGCTCGCCGAGCGGCTGCTGGAGCAGGACCCGTCATGGGTTGTGCCGCGGCTTTGGCGAAGCGAACTTCGGAACATCCTTGCAACCTACCTTCGAGCCAGTCAGATGGACCTTGCCGACGCGGCAATCATCTTTCAGCGCGCGGCGGAGCTGGTCGGCGTTGAGGAGTACGAGGTGGAGACCGCTGACGTGCTGCGCCTGAGCAAGCAGAGCCAATGCTCGGCATACGACTGCGAGTACGTGGCGCTTGCCGAGTTCTTGGGTCTGTCGCTGGTTACCGCCGACAGCAAGCTGGTGAAGGCGTTCCCGCGACGGACGAGGCTGCTCTCTGATGCCTAACGCTTGCCATCTCCAGCCCGCAAAGTTGCAAAAGTGAGACTAGATCATCTAGGAGGCGGGCCTGGTGAATGGCATTGTTCTGCGGACAGTCAGTGATATCCGGCGAGAGGTTCTATCGAGCTATTCAGCAGAAGACGGATCATGCGGCGTGCGAGCGTCTCCCTGAACGCTCGATACCTGGGCACTGGCTGCGAGACGCCTGTAGCTGGATTTCGGTACCAGTCGTGTTTACCTCCGCGGAGTACTAGAGCGCATCCTCCCGCTCAATCGACCTGATAAAAATCGGCCCGCTTCATGGAATGTCTACTTCACCGTCCTTGCAAGCACTCGGAATAAGTCCGCCTGAGAGGTCAAGGTAGGGATCCATTCGCCCAAGATTAGTGATGTGAGGGACCTAGCCTGCTCGATAATAGGCACCCATATGCGGTCAGTCCATTCAACCATCGCAAGCAGTCCCGAAAGCCAAAGAATTGTCATGGGTTCAAAAGAAATGCCAATAAGTGATTATTATTGTTATTGCGCTTAACCGCAAGCAATGTCCAATAAAATCCAAACATCATTCTGCTTGTGACAGATGATACAGGCTATGGCGATCTTGGGCCTTACGGCGGCGGCGAAGAGCGCGGGATGCCAACCCCAAACGTCGATCGGCTGTCCGCTGAAGGCATGACCTTCTTCTCCTTTTATGCCCAACCGAGTTGCACTCCGGGTCGGGCGGCCATGGTCACGGGTCGGATCGCCTCCTCCCCCGAGTCTTTCTTTTCCTTTCTCAAACCTTCATCGTGAAGGAATGTAGAATGTAAGGAATCCGCCGCTTACGCGTAGCGCTGTGAAGATTCAGCGGCCAACCGTCAGGATCCGCTGAGAATCACGGTCTGGCATCGCTGGAGGGCCCTGCCAAGGCCCGCGCACCGCCCTTCGCGGCTTCCGCCTCCGGTGATGCTTCTCTCCCCACCCTTCCCGTCGTTTTCACCATCGCCCTGGTTCAAGCCCCTTCCCTCGGCATCGAGCGTTTTGCGGATGACCGCAACAAGGAGAACTGGTCGAAGGCCTCCCCGCAGGCTCGGGACGCGATCACTAACCAAATGTACCAGCAGCTGCTGGGTGAGCAGTACGTGATACAGAGCGAACGCCTGGCCGGGGCCGAATCCCCTTCCGCAACGGCAATCTCAACGTGCGCAAGTTTGTGCGCACCCTCGCCAAGAGCGGTCTGTGTGGGTGGATGCCAGTGCGCTGCGCCTGCAGAGCTTTTACACGGGCATCGAGCGCTGTTTCGTGCTCCTCGTGCGGGTGCTGAATGGAGGCACTCCCGACGGCGCCGACAGGCATCGCCGGCTGCTGGAGCGGCTGGCGATCGCCACTGATGTTCGGCCCGCGGTGCTGCGGGCCGATACGGCGCGGAGCCTTGGTGAACTGCTTCGGTTTCGCCATGTCGTCCGCCATCTCTACACCTACGACCTGGATGCCGAGGAGGTGGAGCGGCTGTTGGAGCTGGTGCAGACCCTCTGGCCCGAGGTGACGGGGGAACTGGATGCATTCACGGGCTGGCTGGAGGAGCTTCGCGCCACGGGCTGACATGGTCGAGCGTGCCTGGCAGACGCGCACAGGAGGCGGCGGGATTTCTGGCGCGATCGTTGTGGGCTGGAGCTCGACCTGGTGATCGAAGCCGATGATCGGCGAGGGGTGACTGCACTGCTCTTCCCCCGGAGCTGATGTTGCCAAAGCCACCATCGAACCATTCGCGATGAAATGAGATCAAAAAAAGCCCCGCCTTACGACGGGGCCGGATCAACCGTGGGTGCGGAGAAGGATCAAGCTGAGACGCTGGACTTGATGCGACGCCGCAGTTTACGGCTGTAGCCAAAGGCCACGCCAGCGCCTAGGACGGGGAGAGGCCCTGGGACGTGAGCATAGGTTAGAGCGCCCGAATAATTGCCGAAACTAGCTCCAAAGGGCTGGCCGAATTCGAACTCCGAACTGCTGCTGATGCGTGTGGTTCCAGCAAGAACGCCGGTGATGAATTTAATTTCCCATTCGCCCTCAAGGTCATTGAAGGCAACGGCGTTATCGGCTTCTACGACTCCAGCCCATACGTTAGGGCCACTTTCAATGAAGTCAAACACGACATTGCCGCCGGGAGTGGTGATATCAAAGACAATGTCGTCTACTTTGAAAACCTTTGAGCTTGAGTTGTCCCGGGCCCGGGAATGGTTGGGACGCCAGGTGCTCCAGGTGGTGCCGTGAATGTGGAGGTGTACGGAACGACAGGAAAAATGGCTATGGGAGGGGTCCCGAAATAAAGGTTGAGGTCGCCCTCGGAAGCCGATGAAGCAAGCCCGCCTAAAATAGCGGGTGGAGTTGCAGGGCTGAAGGTGACGCTGAAACTGTCAGCAATCGCGCCAAAGATGGCGTCCGTAGCGTCGTCAATGAAGTCACTGGTTCCATCCTCCCAATCAGCTGAGCCGAATTCTTGGGCGTGGGCAGGCTGGCCGCCGAGGGCAAGGCCCGCGGCAAGGAGGAACGCGGGTAAGGCAGTCTTGACAAAGGAAGCGCCAATGGGCATGAGTTTGTTCATTGGATTGGAGATATGGGGGAATGGGCTGGGGGCCCTCGCCGTCAGCATCGAGGGAATTGAGCCGAGACTCAGGTCTTACACCGTGGCGCAAGAGATGGGATGAGGGTTAGGCAATGGAGGTAAGGCACTGGGAACCCTATCAAGGCACGATGCTAACTTATCCCAACAGTACGCCACTGCCCAGAACATGTCTGCCAAAGCTGGCATTCCCTGACACGAAATCTGAGAATATTTGTTTCTGTTGTGAGCAGCACGGGCCTGCTGTGGCGGCTGATCCTTGAAGATACATTGCGGCCACAGCCGCGGAGGTTGGAGTTGTGATCATTCTTCCAATCTCGTCTATAGCATGGATTTCTGGTGGATCGAGCGGGTTCGGCTAGGAGGATCGGGGAACCGCTGATCGGACCGCATGCAACGCAGGGCTGATTCAAAGTCCGTGATCGTTGCCCTTGCGCAGCTGCCAGCATGGGTTGAGGTCGGTGGAATCGCCTCCTCCCTGTGCGCGAAAGCTCCACTGCCGAAACCGATCTCATCTGATCAGCTACCTCAAGGCGAGTCTGCTGCGCGGATGCGGCGTAGGGTGCGCATTCCGGCTTGGTATCTGCTTCTGGTGGCGGCGCTGGGAATCCTGAGCCGTTGCCAGAGCCTGCAGGATCTGGAGCGGTTGACCACACTCCACCATAGCATGCCAACGGAGGCCCTGGGCTTGGAGCTGCGGCGGCCGCCCTCGGATTCCGCCTAGTGGCTCCGCCACGCTGCCCTACGGCCAGGTAGCCGCTACTTCTTCCAGCAGGTGGATATCGCCGCCCTCTGCGCCGCCATCCGCGACTGGACGATGGCCCAGATTCCAGGTGGGGAAGGCGATCTTGAACAGCTGGTGTGCGACGGCAAGACGCTGCGGGTCTCGATCGAACCCACGGCCGGCGGCGGCTCCGCTTACGTTGATCAGATGACGCTTTAATCGGCCGCTCTGGGCGTGGCGTACTGCTTCGCACAAGCCTGACGGTTATATCTAGGCCTGCTACGCCACCGGTCAGAACCACGAGCGGGCGGTGCTGCGCCAGCTGCTCGGCCAGCTGGATCTGGAGGGTGTGTGGATCCAGGCGGATGTCCTCCATACGCAGAAAGTGTGTTTCGGCAACTCCAGGAGCAGGGGGCCGACTTCCTCCTGACGGTTAAGGCCAACCAGAAAACGCTGCATCGCCAGATCCGCAGCCAGTTCCAGGGGAAACGCAAGATCTCTTTCGTTGCAACGGATCACGAGATCAGCCACGCCCGTGACATCACTTGGACGCTGCGGGCGAAACAAGCTCCGAAGCACATCTGCGAGGCGTGGATCGGTACCAGCTGGACAGGTTGACTTGGCTTTTCTGACAGGTCCCTTCGATAACCTCTTAGGTGGGGCAACGACCCTGAGTGGGGATCCCACCATTGGCGAAGCCTTCTCCGAAGGAGATCAGCAACCGGTGCACCCACAGCCCCGAGTTCAAGGCCAGGGTTGGCATTGAGGTGATCAGCGACCTCAAAACGATCCAGGAGATCGCCCAGGCCGGCCATGCTCCGCTCAGCTCCACGCGACAAGCAACGCAGCGTCTCTGTTCCGCAGAACTACAAATGGATGGATCGGATATTCACGCCACGAACCTACTTGTTGTCTGATAGGGAAGCGCAGGCTCGCTGTAGATGCTAAGTCGACCCCTTGCCAAGTCTCAACTGTTCAGAAGGAGTGCCAGGCAGACCCGCCCCATACCGGGTCCGATAGGCACATGTTCAGCAAGCTACAGAAGGACATCATCGCGATCGGACATCAGGAAGGTGTCAGGGAGGGTCGCCAGCTCGGCTGAGGCTGAGGTGGTTGGGCGACTCAGGACGCCTCCCTCGCTTCCCGACGTGCTTGCTCATCTCTGCAGAGGATCACCCTCCGGTCGTCCGCCTGATCCGCGCCAGCGGCGATCGCCCGCTTGACGTCCACAGCCGCGCCATGCGCAACAGCCACCTGATCCGAGGCCACGCACGACCACGGTGGACTCCTGAAGCCTGGCCATGCCATCCTTGATGCATCTGCATCGTGCAGACTAAGTTTGACGCAAATACAGCAGAGCCATGCCCGTCGTCGGTCGCGTCCCACCGGCTCCCCCAGGAGAGGCCTCGCTCACCGATGCCCAGCTGCTGCAGCAGGCGGTGCTGCGCGCGGCTGAGGAGCTGGATCTGAGCCGAACGGACCTGGCCAGGGTGCTGGGGAAAGACCGTTCCACCCTGACCCGCGCCAAGGGCATGGATCCGGCCTCCAAAACCGGTGAGCTGGCGCTGCTGCTGATCCGCCTGTACCGCAGCCTCTCGGTGCTGGTCGGGAACGACCGCAAGCTTCTGCGCCACTGGTTTCACACCGCCAACCGCCACACCGGTGGTGTGCCGGCCGAGCAGGTTCGGCGCACCGAGGGGCTTGTCGAGATCGTGCAGTACCTCGACGCCATGCGTGCTCCCATCTGAGTGGTGGATCTGTGCGCCATCGCTGCTGCCGCCCCAGAGGAGCCCCTGCAGGGAACGGTGCTGCGGCTGGTGCAACAGCAGGGCATCGACAGCCTTGCCCCTTTGGTGGATGACCTCTCGCAGCTGGCGCGCCTTGAGGCATTGGTGGATACCAGCAAGCCCCGCTTCCAGCCCTCCGAGCCCGAGGCGCCCAGCCATCCGCTCCTGTCCACGCCATTTCGCTACCCACCGCTGCGGCATGGTTCGCGCTTCGGCAGTCGGGCGACCAGAGGAATGTTCTATGGCTCCCGCAGCCGCGGCGGTTCATTGGTGGAAGGCGCTTATCACGCCCTGCTGTTCTGGGAGGGGCTGATCGACCCCCCGAGGGCACCGATTCGCCGACGGCAGACGTTGTTTTCCGTTGTGATGGAGACGCCCCGCGGATTGCGGCTGCAGAGCCTCGCGGATGGGGCCGCCCAGGCCACCCTCCGCGATCCGGTTCACTACGGGCCCACGCAGCTGCTTGGAGCATGGATGCGGGAAAGGGGCGTTGAGGCCTTCGAATATCTCAGCGCCCGTTCCAGTGAGGCGCTCGTGCAGGTGGGCGTCTTCACCCCAGCGGTGTTTCAGTCCACCCCCTGTGATCAGGTGGAGATCACCGCTGAAGTAGCAGCAGACCATGTGTCTTTTCTATGCCACGACGACAACCTGCTGCATCGCTACCCGCGCCAGCAGTTTCTGATCGATGGTCAACTGCCGAATGCCGCCTGTTGAACCCTCGTCAGTTCCATATCGGTCGTACCCGTAGCTCCCCTCCGTTGTGGCCACCGGGATCGGATCGACCAAAACCGAGTGCTTCCTGCTGCCGCTGCGGAGCTACGAGCGGACTTCTTCCTAAGAAACACCAATGGCCGTAAGGGATCTCGGCTATTCATGCGGTAGCGACTAGCTGGTAACCCAGTGCTTTGGCACGACGCTCAAGCCCCCGTACCTGACGGTCCTGGGATGCCTGCTGGTAAGCAGAAGCGCCTGGCTCTTTGAACTCCATCCCGTATCTGAGGGTCTTGTAATAAAGAATGGCAAGCTTTCGTGCAGTAGCGATCAATGCCTTGCTTTTCCCAACTCGAGCCGCTAACCGACGTTGAAAAGCACCCAGTGCAGTGTTGGTTCTGCTGTTTGGTACCGCTGCTATCCAGAAGGCACTGCCAGCTCTTGTCGTTCCCTGCCGTGTACGAGAGGAAAGTACTCTACCGCCAGAGATTTTATTCTGAGGGCTTAATCCAAGCCAGCAGACAAAATGCTTGGCACTTGGCCAACGCGTCATGTCGAGTCCACACTCGCTGATCAAGGTGATCACAGTTGTGGGCCCCAGGCCGGGCAGGCTCAATAGGTCGTGGCCTGCGATAGAGGTGATCAAATCTTGTGGATTGAAAGAGAATCCATTGCCCCTAATTCTCCAATCGCTTGCTTGTTTTTTGGGCGCCACGTACTCATCACCAGCCAATTCCGTGAGGATGGCTTGTCCAGCTAGTTCACACTCCCTTATTTTGGCCGAGTAGGTATCGTACAGTTCAACTGCAACCTTTAGCTCAAAAAGGTGCTCCTCTTGGTAGTTCCCATCAAGTGCTGCCGCAATTGTCTCTACGGTCTCTTTGCAACGTCGATCACGCAGCGATGCCAACTCATGGGAGTCACGTTGACCAGCCAAGATGGCATCGATGATTCTACGTGCGGTCAGTCCCGTAACATCGGCTACAACATGCTGAAGTTGCAGATTCATCTGCATCAACGCTTTTTGCATGTGTTGCAGATGGGATGAGCGGTATCGCACAAGGATGTCTCTCTGCCGAAAATAGGCTCTTAATCTGGCGATACCTCGATCTGGCTGGAAGCTTGCACGGACAAGGCCATAGCTGTGTAGTTGCTGGAGCCACTGTGCATCATTGATATCGGTCTTACGTCCAGGAACATTTTTGGTATGGCGGGCATTGACCAGGAAAACCTCAAGGCCACTATCTACAAGGATTTCATAAAGAGGCACCCAGTAAATCCCTGTGGATTCCATTGCGACTGTGCAGACTCCGATCGCAAGAAGCCACTTGGCCAGTGCTTTTAGATCGTTGGTAAAACTCGAAAACTTTCGCACGGGCTCGTCATCAAGCTCTGCTGGTACGGCTACAACATGGAAACGACTTCCAATGTCGATGCCTGCAGAGCGCGGGTGAACAACCTTCAGGCGAACACGTCGCCGGCGGGGTGGAGTAGTGGCTGGCATTGGTCTGGTTGCTTTGGTCTGGGGTAGGAACGCCAGGCAGGTTCCGCGCTAAAAAATGAACAGTTTCCTAATCGGGATCAACATCGATCGATCACTCAACCGGTGCCGTCGCCAGGGCAGGGAGCGCTGTGGGAACCCAGACCACGTTTGCTTTCGGGGTAGGCCTCCAAAGAAGTCATCGGTCATGGCCTGACGTCCCCTCCCCCCCCCCGCGGGGGGCTCCCCCCTTGCCCATGGGTGTTTCGGGCGCGAGGGGGGACAGAGCTGTCCTGGTTCGTTTGCTGACAGTGGGGGCCAGCCGCTCCGCCATGCCCTCCTGGCCGCCCCGCCAGATCTCCACCGCCCGCTGATCCGGCAGCAACAGCCAGCCCAGCTGCGCCCCATTCGCCTGGTATTGCCCCAGCTTGCGGCGCAGATTGGTCACGCCCGGCGGTTCTCCCGCACCAGGGCGGCATCGGGGCTGAGCACAGAGCCATCCAGCAGCCGGAAGCCACCCGAACGGTCAACGATCCTCAGAGAAATGCTTGCTGTCAACTATGTTGGCGGACGCTTTGCATCAATAAATTGTTACCAGATTTAATTGTCACGGTGCAACGGTTCCTCCAGCGCCTGAAACCAGTGGCGCTGTTTCTCTTGTCGGGGCATGGATGCGGTTCAGAACCCTGTCCACAGAAATGAAACAGGTGAGGGCCATGCCTGCGCACTCGAATCAGGGGAGATTCAACCAGGGGTCAATGATGTCAACGCCACAGTCCAGGAAGTCCTTCCTGTTGCGGGTCGCCAGGAGGGCCCCACGGGAACGGGCCACCGCAGCGATCATGGCGTCGAATTGAGCGATCGGCCGTCCTGCGATGCGGCGCCCAGCGGCAATCCGGGCGTAGCAATCGGCTGCATCACTGTCGAAATTCAACATCTGGCCGGCAAAATCCTGATCGAAAATCGCCATGAATGCTTGGAAGAGTGCCTGGCGGCGTCGACCTTCGCTCATGAGATGGATGCCGTAGAAGATCTCCCCACGCGTGATGCTGGTGGTGAACAGGGCTGCTCGCGGCCGCGAGGAGATCCAGGCCAGAACCCGGGGCTCCGGAGCCGGCCGCAGCAGCTCAGACAAAACATTGGTGTCGAGGACGATCACACCTCAAACTCCGGTGGCTTTCGGATTTCTTGACGAGGCGGTAGATCCAGATCGATGCCTCCCAAGGGTTCGATGCGTTGGCGAATCGCGTCCACCAGGGAGGTCGGCCCGCTCGCCGAGCCGGCCAGAGCGGCTCTGAGGATGGCGCGGACCTCATCCTCCATCGAGTGGCCGTTCCGGGCGGCCCGGATCCGCAGTCTGGTCTTCAGTTGGTCGTCGATGTTCCGAATGGTCATGGTGGCCATGAATCATTCTCCTTTCAATGACTGCATTGTATTCAATGACTGCAGGGGGTTGGCGGAGTCCAGCGGCAGGAATTCTTGGCCACCCTCAGCCTGAGCCTGAGCCTCGGCGATCATCTGCTGCAACGATCCCGTGAGGTCGCCCTGCGGTACAACACGTTGGTCAACGCCCTGGTGTGTGACGATCTGACGCGCTACGTGGAAGGCCGCCGGATAGCCCCGAGGAACTGTCGAGTCACTCCGTGGAACTTCCCCCCGAGGTGCTCACGGAACCGTACGTGACACGCTGACGTCATACGGCTCCTGTTTATCCAACCAGTATCCCGCCACCTCGTTGCCAATAAACATAAAATATTTAGGACGTTGTCGGGCAATTCGGGCCAGTACCTGCCGTCTACTAAGGTAACGAAATCTTAGTAGCCTTTGCTTCTCACGAAGCGTGGTGCACAGCCACATATTCAGATAAATGAGCCTCCCCGATTTTAAGGACAGTCTGACAGGGGTCGCCCCAACTCCGTCAAACTGACCCCATGAACGAATCTAGCATCAAGCATCGGCGGCATTTCACCCGCTGTAGACGCCAGTCTTCCGCGTAGCGGTACAGAAAGCAGTTACCTGGCCTTAGGCCAGCGTGGCGGAGCCACTAGCTGTGGAGCTTTGCCTACAAGTACACCTCTCCTGCAATGAAGTGGCCGCCCGCATGAACCTTCCTCCCAGCTGATCGAGGCCTGCTCAGCACAGAGGAGCCCGAGGAGCTCAACCGCCTCCGTAAGGAGAACCGAGAACTGAGGAGGGAAAAGGATTTTTTCAGGCTGGCGGCAGCGCACTTTGTAAAAGAGCAGCTGCCGCCGAGAGGTTTCGCATGATCCTCCAGCTCCAGGACCGTTTCCCGATCGCTTGGCTGGTGAAGCGGCTGAATGTGGCCCGCAGCGGCTGCTACAGCTGGCTGCAGCGGCAGGCCAATCCGGGATCCAGAGCCACCAGAAGATGACGAGATCGCTGGGCCATCGAAGTGGTGTTTCAGGGCCATCGGCGCCCAGGGCGTGATCAGGGTTGATTGGAACCTAAACGTTCAATCAGCCAAGTTCCTTTGTTTGGAGCGCATCTCTCGCGAAGTTGAGCCTCTGGTGCGGCAGTTGGCAAGCGAATAGCCGGTGGTGGCCATCATCGGCCCTCGCCAATCAGGCAAGACCATTCTGGAGGGCCTCGGCCGAGGCACCGCCGCCGCTCAACTGCCGGCGAACGCCACCACACTCTGGGCTGTGGCGATCGCTTCCTGGGCGTCGCGGCCATCAAACAGACGTGAGGGAGCGGTGTCGTCGTCCGGGTAGCTGCTGCTGATGGACAACCGTGAGCGGCCATTGAGCCGCAGGAGCCGTAACGAAGCCACGTCGCCGAGTTCGATCAGCAACACCTTGGAGTTGAGCCTGTACCAAAGCTGTGGCTGCCAGCGAGGCATCGGCTGGCGTCCCCAGCCAGCGCCTCAAGCCCCCCCGATCCACCTGAGGCGGCGTACTCCACCGCAACGGCAGCGCCGTTCAGCAGAACGGTCCCATGGTCGTCCTCGGCCAGGATCGCCGCCCTGTCGGCCGCCGAAAGGGTCTCCCCGGCCAGCCGCCGGGCGAAGTGTTCCCCTTCATCTCCCGCCGAATCGCTGGGGTTGAGCCGGGCATCGAGGTGGTGCCCCCACTCCTCCACCAGGGTGGAAGCGATCTGTTGCGCTGTTCCCTTCTCCACCAAATCGGCAGAGAGATAGACGGTTTCATTGGCGGCGGCATAGGCGCCTCGGCCGTCCAGCGCAGCGCTGGGCAGCACCACCAGGGCGGGACCGGCCTGATCCCTACTCAGATCCCGCAACACACCCATGGCAAGGTCGGGATCCCACCGTCCGCCGAACACCTCCTCAAGCAGGGTGAGCGTGGAGGGGAGGGGCCTATCCAGCAGGCCGGTGATCGATTCACGGACCAGCAGCAATCCACTGGCCAGCCTGATGTTTCCCTCCCCTGCACCGGTGAGGGGATCCAGGCGATCACCTCGGACCAGAGGGCCCGCCGTGCTTGCTGAACCTTGGGGGCCACCGCCGTGGAGGATGGCCTCCCAGGCGACGGGCACGGCCTCCAGCGTCTCTGCACGGAGTGGGGCCAGGTAGGGTCCAACCTCGGGCTGGGCCAAGGGGTCCATAGGGAGGTCAGCTCCCCCGGCAAGGGGCGGCTCCGGGACCATCAACCCGTCATCGAGGCTGCCCGCACCGAAGTGATTTCCCAGGTCATAAAGAGAAAGGCTGGTGATTTCAGTCACAAGGCTTGTGCATGCCAAAAGAGAAGAAGAGTTGCGAGGAGCTTCTTCGCCTGGGCAAACTCGCTGCTAAAGGCTGAAACACTTCCCCCCTACTTACCTAGCAAAAGATGGAGGCTATGCCCAAAGCATTTGAGCAATTGAAATATTCACATCCAATCGGACCGAAACGACTGGCCCTGGATTCGATTCAATCTGTCTTTGTCTGCCTGGCAGGCTGCCATCATCTGCAGGCCATGGCCTGTGCCTGACGGGGGATCGTCCCCGGCGGATTGAGCGAACCACCACGCACCACAATGCCCTCCTGGATCAAACGCCTGGCAAGAACGGATCAAGCACAAGAAGGCGCCCTGATCCTTGTGCTGGCGGCGGCCCTATGGCTGGCCCATTTTGCCACCTATAAAACATTTGGCCTGTACGAAGATGATTTATTCAGAATCCCCAGAGTCATGGGGGAGAGCGGATCAACTGTCTGGAGACTTCTGATTCAAGGTGGTGGCCAGGGACGTCCATTCCATGATGGTTTCATCTATCTCATCTCCGCAGTTGTGACCAGCCTGGGCAACCTCCATGACCTCTATCTGGCTGGCTATGCAATTCTGGTGTTGAATGCAGTTTTATACTATAGGCTCCTGTGCAGAATCAGCAGCCTACCGATATTCATCCTGACGGGTTCATTGGCATTCTGCCTGTTTCCGGCCGATACCACTCCCTTGTTTCTGACACATGCATTCGGCATCCAGACATCATTGACATTCTTGCTGCTGGCTATCCACTGTTACCTATCTGGCAGGCGACTGGCTTCCTATTCCCTGATCATTTTCACGCTTCTGATCTACGAGTCCATGTTTCCACTGTTTGCGGTGGCGCCTCTGCTGCCCCAGGCACAACAGAGCAGTCCGCAGTTGAAGTCTTCCCTGATCCGCCACTGGATCGTTATGGCTCTCTTGCTGATCAGCATCGTCATGATCAGAAAAGTCATGATTGGAGGCGTGGGAGTGATTGGCAATCTGGATGGTTTTACCGCTGCTCGCCTCTCCGTCGTTCAAATGGTCCTGGGCCCGCTGGTCAGCATGGCCATGGTTGCCTATCGCACCATTCAAACCCTCCTGGAATTTCCGGGAGCACTGCTAAAACCCCCACCTCTGTATCCATGGGCCTGGGTCGTTGTTGTTTATTTTTTGATTGCCAGTTCCATCCAAGCGTCTGATTTCAATGGCGGAGATTCAAAAGACAGCCAATACAGCTCCGCAAGGTCCAACCATCTTCCCGTACTTTCCAGACTTGCCTTGCTCGGATTCACCCTCGTTGTGCTGGCCTATCCACTCACATTCACGGCGCCCGCAACGGCCATCAGTGGGCGTGAATCACGGGTGCATGCGGCTGCCAGTGTTGGTGGATCCATGCTGGTGGCTTCCGTTTGTACAATGCTCTCCATGCAGGCTCGCTCCAGAGCAAGACGGCAGCTGACATCGTTATGCATCACCACATTCTTCACTTCTTTGGTTGGATTTGGCCTCATCGTCCAACAGGATTACAGCGTCGCATGGATCTACCAGCAAGCATTCTGGACTGACCTTACTCGTATTTGCCCCGATATCAGAGATGGAACCATCATCCTGATTGATTCGTCTGCCAAGCTCAGGAATCCTCAGCAGATCCAGGCTCACAGCTGGAGTATGCCCGTGGTGCTTGCTTCCATCTATGAACTTCCTTCCGATTGGCTGCAGCCACCCAGGGTGTATGTGCTGAGCTCGAAATGGCGAGAGGAGGTGAACGTGGATGGCGACTCCCTGGACCTGAGTGGCACGACAAATCTCTTGCCCTTCCTGAAGCCGGCACCCAGGCAACGGGTTGCCAGTTCAGAGATTATATTCCTGGAGGCAGGCGAGCATGGGCTGGAACGGAAAAATCAGCCCATGGAGATCGATCACCATTCTGTCGTCTTCAAACAACCACAGGTTGGTCCGCAGCCAGAGCTGCCCAGGGGTCCTCTCTATCCCTATTTGATCAAGGATTTTGGCGAGAGCAGAATCCATTACACCCGATAAGTATTCTTTCTCTTCTCCGCTTCAGTTCCTTTCAGCCTCAATTTTCCGCCTCTGTATGGATGGCTGCAGTGCCACCACTCCCTCCGTCCAGCCAGCCAGCCGGTCTGACCAGCCAGCCCGTCTGATCGGTACGGCGGCGCGGCGGCGATCCGGGCCGGAGACTCCAGGCGTTTGAGAGCATGGGGCGACTGTCTGATTCCTTTGATGGCTGAGGCCGCCCCCTCCCTGGCCAAGACCTACGACCCGGCCGCCACCGAAGCGCGCTGGCAGCGGGCCTGGGAGGAGGCCGGTGCCTTCCACCCCGATCCCGACGCCCCCGGCGAGCCGTTCTCGGTGGTGATCCCGCCCCCGAACGTGACCGGAAGCCTGCACATGGGCCACGGCTTCGAGACGGCCCTGATCGACACGATCGTGCGTTTCCAGCGCCTGCGGGGCCGCAACGTGCTCTGCCTGCCCGGCACCGACCACGCCTCGATCGCCGTGCAGACGATCCTCGAGAAGCAACTCAAGGCCCAGGGCATCCCCAAAGACGAGCTGGGCCGCGACGCCTTCCTGGAGCGGGCCTGGAAGTGGAAGGGAGAGAGCGGCGGCACGATCGCCGGTCAGCTGCGCCGCCTCGGTTATTCAGTCGACTGGCAGCGGGAGCGCTTCACCCTCGATGCCGGCCTCAGCCGGGCGGTGACGGAGGCCTTCGTGCGCCTGCACGAGCAGGGCCTCATCTACCGCGGCGAGTACCTGGTGAACTGGTGCCCCGCCTCCGGCTCGGCGGTGAGCGATCTGGAGGTGGACATGAAGGAGATGGAGGGCCATCTCTGGCACTTCCGCTATCCCCTCGCCGCCGGGCCCGCCGCCGATGGCACGGACCATCTGGTGGTGGCCACCACCCGCCCCGAAACGATGCTGGGCGATACCGCCGTGGCGGTGCATCCCGAGGATCAGCGCTACGCCGCCCTGGTGGGCCGCACCCTGATCCTGCCGCTGACGGGCCGGGAGATCCCGATCGTGGCCGACGAGCACGTGGATCCGGCCTTCGGAACGGGGTGCGTCAAGGTCACCCCCGCCCACGACCCCAACGACTTCGCCATCGGCCAGCGCCACGGCCTGCCCCAGATCACGGTGATGGCCAGGGACGGCTCCATGAACGCCGCCGCCGGCCGCTTCGTGGGGATGGACCGCTTCGAGGCCCGCCAGGCTGTGGTGGCCGAGATGGAGGCCGAAGGCTTCCTGGTGAAGGTGGAACCGCACCGCCACAGCGTGCCCTTTTCCGATCGGGGCAAGGTGCCGGTGGAGCCCCTGCTCTCCACCCAGTGGTTCGTGAAGGCGGAACCCCTGGCGGCCCGCTGCCGGGAGGCGCTGGATCAAGGCGAGCCGCGCTTCGTGCCGGAGCGCTGGGCCAAGGTCTACCGCGACTGGCTCACCGACATCCGCGACTGGTGCGTCAGCCGCCAGCTGTGGTGGGGCCACCGCATCCCCGCCTGGTATGTGGTGAGTGAAAGCGGCGGCCAGATCACCGACACCACCCCCTACGTGGTGGCCCGCGACGAGGCGGAGGCGAGGGCGAAGGCCGAGGCCCGGTTCGGGCCGCAGGTGGAGCTGGAGCAGGATCCCGACGTGCTCGACACCTGGTTCTCCAGCGGTCTCTGGCCCTTCTCCACCCTGGGCTGGCCGGAGGAGAGCAGCGCCGATCTGGCCAGCTGGTATCCCACCAGCGTGCTGGTGACCGGCTTCGACATCATCTTCTTCTGGGTGGCGCGGATGACGATGATGGCCGGCGCCTTCACCGGCCGCATGCCCTTCCGGGATGTGTACATCCACGGCCTGGTGCGGGATGAGAACAACCGCAAGATGAGCAAGAGCGCCGGCAACGGCATCGATCCCCTGCCCCTGATCGAGCGCTACGGCGCCGATGCCCTGCGCTTCGCCCTGGTGCGGGAGGTGACCGGCGCCGGCCAGGACATCCGCCTCGACTACGACCGCAGCAAGGGCAGCTCCGCCACGGTGGAATCGGCCCGCAATTTCGCCAACAAGCTGTGGAACGCCACCCGTTTCGCCCTGATGAACCTGGAGGGGGAAACCCCCGCCAGCCTCGGCGCCCCGGATCCCGCCAGGTTGCAGTTGGCCGACCGCTGGATCCTGTCCCGCCTGGCCCGGGTGAACGGCGAAACGGCCGAGCGTTACAGCCGTTATGGCCTGGGGGAAGCGGCCAAGGGGCTGTATGAGTTCGCCTGGAACGAGGTGTGCGACTGGACGATCGAGCTGCTCAAGCCCCGCCTCAATCCCCGCCCGGCTCGGCTGACGGCGAACCGCTCAGCCCCGAGGCCCTCGCCGATCAGCGCGTCGCCCGGCAGGTGCTGGCCCAGGTGCTCTCCGAGCTGCTGGTGCTGCTGCACCCCCTGATGCCCCACCTGAGCGAGGAGCTCTGGCATGCCCTCAACGGAGCGCCGGAAGCCACCTTCCTGGCCCTGCAGCCCTGGCCCAACGCCGATGGCTCCGCCCTCGATGCCGAACTGGAGGCCTCCTTCGCCGAACTGATCGAGGCGATCCGGGTGGTGCGCAATCTGCGGGCGGTGGCGGGGCTCAAGCCATCCCAGGCCGCTCCGGTGATGTTCGTGACTGGCCGCCCGGAGCTGGCGGCGGTGCTGCGCACCTCTGAAGCCGACATCGAGGCCCTCACCCGCGCCTCGGCGGTGGAGGTGGTGGTGAGCGGCTCAGAGGAGGATCCGGCGGCTGCAGGCCGCCGCGCCGGTCGCCGCTGCCTGGCGGGGGTGAGCGGCGAGCTGCAGGTGCTGCTGCCGATCGAGGGCATGGTGGATCTGGAGGCCCTGCGGGGGCGTCTCGAAAAGGATCTGGCCAAGGCGGAAAAGGAGATCAAGGGCCTGGCGGGCCGCCTGGCCAACCCCAACTTCGCCGGCAAGGCTCCCCCCGAGGTGGTGGCCGAGTGCCGCGCCAACCTGGCGGAGGCGGAGGCCCAGGCGGCTCTGGCGAGACAGCGGCTGGAGGATCTGGGCTGACCGGAACAGCAAGGATTCACCAGAGCGATGGCCGGCCAATCCAGTCTCAATGCCAAGAACCTCGAAGCCCTGGGGGCGGCCAGGCTGGCGGAGCTGCTGCTCACCCTCAGCAAGGGGGATGCCGGGGCCAGGCGCATGCTGCGCCTGGCTCTGGCGGAACAGAAGGGTCCTGCGGAGCTCGCCAGAGAAGTGCGCAAGCGGCTGGCCACGATCGAGCGCTCCGGCAGCTTTCTGGACGACCACCGGAAGGACGCGCTGTCGCTGGATCTGGAGCGGCAGCGCCAGGCCATCAGCGGTCCGATCGCCGAGCAGGATCCAGCACGGGCTGTGGAGCTGTTCTGGGATCTGCTCGCTCTGGCGGAGGGCCTGTTCGAGCGCTGCGACGACAGCGATGGCGACCTGCGCGCGTTCTTTCATCAGAGCAGCGCCACTCTCGGCGAGGTGGCACTCAAGGTTTCCGGGGATCCCAGGCCCCTTGCTGATCAGGTGTACGCCGCGATCGTGAACAACAGCTATGGCCAGTTCGATCCGATCCTGCGGAACCTGGGGCCAGCGCTGGGGCCGGAGGGTCTGGCCCATCTGCGGCAGCGGCTGGAGGCGCTGCGCAGCCGAGCCACCACGAAAGAAGGGGCGAGAACCCACCGCGACCTGATCGTGCGCATCGCCATGCTCGACATCGCCGATGCCCTGGGCGATGCCGAGGCCTATCTGGCGGAATACCGCGACCACGATCCCGAGGCACTGACGGTGCCGGCGATCGCAGCCAGGGTGGCGGAGCGCCTCACCGCCGCCGGCCGGGCCGAGGAGGCCCTGGCGTTGCTGGAGGGGGCCGACCCAAGGCTGTCCGAGCGGCGGGCCGGGGCCGAGGAGTGGTGCGATGCCCGCCTGGCGGCGCTGGGGGCCCTCGGCCGCCACGACGAGGCCCAGCAGCAGCGCTGGGAGTACGCCCTGATGGAACTCTCCCGCCGTCACCTGCGCGATTACCTCAAGCGGTTGCCGGCCTTCGAGGATGGGGAAGCTGAGGAGCGGGCCCTCGATCTGGTGGCGGAGCACGACGATCTGCAGGAGGCGCTGTGGTTCCTGCTGCACTGGCCGGAGCCGCGCCGCGCCGCGCGGCTGGTGCTGGCATCGGCGAAGCCGCTGAACGGTGATTGTTATGTGCTGCTGGCGCCGCTGGCGGAGCTGCTGGAGGCGAAACATCCGCTGGCCGCCACCCGCTGCCTGCGGGCGATGATCGATTTCAGCCTGCGGGTGGGCCGCAGCAAGCGCTATCCCCACGCCGCCCGCCATCTGGAAACCTGCGGCAGGCTGGCCAGGGGCATCGACAGTTGGGGGGATCTGGTGGATCACCACAGCTATGTGGCCCAGCTGCGCCGTGATCACGGCCGTAAATATGGTTTCTGGAGCCTGGTGCCGAAGCAGGTCGCGCCGGAATCGGGTCAGGGAGCAGTCGCCAGATCCGCCAAGGGGGCACAGGCCCCGAGTGAGGCTGCCAACCCAGCCGCCAGCGATGGCCCCGTGCAACGCGTCCTATGGTAATTCGCCTGGTTTCTCGCCGATCACCCGCTTCACCAGCTCCCGCACGAAATTGCGGAACAGGGCATTGTCCTTGAATTGCTTGTAGAACTCCGTCTGATCAAGAAACAGCGGGTCGACGACGCGATTGAGGGCGGCGTCGAGTTCGATTTCGGCGGTGTTCGGGGTGTTGGCGCGGGCGTTGCGATAGCGCTGGTCCTGGGCCACCTGGGGGGCGATCTCATCACGGATCAGGCGACGGATGCGGTCTTCATCGCTGAAGCTGGTGCCGAACTGCTCGTTGAAGTTGGTGACGATCACCGAGAGCGGTTCGAGTTCCGGTTGGGGCTTGAAGCCACCGGCTGAAACCGGGGCGGGATCCAACGTGGAATCCTGATCGGGAAGGGGAACGCCGCGCTGATCCTGCTTCTCGATGCGGTAGCTGTCCATGTCGATCAGCTCCAGCATCCCCTTGGTGAGGTCGTCCTCTTCTGGGGCCGGCAAGGCACGCACCAGCAAGGTGAGGAAGATGGAGAGCTTCTCCCACTCCGGATTGTCGTAGGTGAGGATCGTGGCCAGAAAGTCGTAGCTGCGTACAAAAGCTTTGGCCTTGCTCTTGAAAGCCACCTGATCATCTTCGTTGAGCTGCTCGGTGTAGATCTGGCGACACTGGTTCAGGATCGGCTGCAGTGCTTCGCGATCGCTGTTGCTGAGGAAGAGCGCCACGAACTCCTCCACCTGCTCCCAGGTGTAGACCCGCAGCTGATCAAGACTGTCGCGGAGATCGTGCAGTTTGTTGGGGTCGGTTTCCTCGCTCAGCAGGGTGGTCTTGTAGTAATCGGCGAAGGCCGCTTCCACGGCGGCGGTGTTGTCCTGGAAATCGAGCACAAACACGCGCTTCTTGCCTGGGGCAGCGCGGTTGAGGCGCGAGAGGGTCTGCACCGCCTGGATGCCGCCCAGGGCCTTGTCCACGTACATGGCCTGCAGCAGCGGTTCGTCGTAGCCGGTCTGGAATTTGTCGGCGCAGATCAGAAAGCGGAAGGGATCCTCCTGGATGCGGCTGGTGATCTCGCTGGAGGGAAAGCCGTTCAGGGAGGCCTCGCTCACGGGACCATCGCCGAAGTCGTGGTCGCCGGAGAAGGCCACGATGGGCAGGAAGGGGCTGCGGCGCTCGCGCAGGTAGGTGCGAACGGCATGGAAAACCTGCACAGCCCGCTCAATGGAGCCGGTCACCACCATCGCGCGGGCTTCGCCCTTCATCTCCCGCAGCGGCAGCACATCGTCGAGGAAGTGATCCACCATGATCTCGGCCTTGTTGCGGATGGCCGTGTCGTGGCTTTCCACGTAGCGGCGCAACTTGGAGCGGGCGCGCTTGCTGTCGAACAGCGGATCGGCCTCGATCGTTTTCACGAGCCGGTAGTAGCTGCTGATCGGGGTGTAGTACTGCAGCACATTGAGGATGAATTTCTCCTCGATGGCCTGCTTCATCGTGTAGACGTGAAAGGGCCGGCGACCGATCTTTCCTTCCGCATCGGGGGGCAGGGGCGTGCCGAACAGTTCGAGCGTCTTGGCCTTGGCGGTGGCGGTGAAGGCGAAATAGCTGGCGTTGGGGCGCAGACGTCGGCTGTGCATCCGCTGCTCAATCACCGTATTCACGAAGTCTTCAATGTCGACGTCGTCAGCAAGGGGCTGCCCATCGGCGGCCAGGGCCTGGTTGAGCGCGGCCGATGCCTTGCTGCCCTGGCTGGAGTGGGCCTCGTCGATGATCACCGCATAACGGCGGCCCTGGGGGGCATCGTCGAGCTGGCGGCAGAGCTCCGGGAAGGTCTGCAGGGTGCAGATGATGATCTTCTTGCCGGCTGCCAGAAACTGTTTGAGCTGCTCGGTCTTGGAGCTGCCACGGCCGGTGACGGCGCCCACGGTGGCGCCCACCTGCACGAAATCGAGGATGTTGCGGCGCAACTGCTCATCGAGGTTGCGGCGATCGGTGACGACGATCACCGAGTCGAAGACGCGCTCACCGTTGCGTGCCACGTCGGCCACCTGGTGGCTGAGCCAGGCGATCGAGTTGCTCTTGCCGCTGCCGGCGGAGTGCTGGGCCAGGTAGCAGCGGCCGGCGCCATGGGCGGCCACATCCGCCAGCAGGGAGCGCACCACATCAAGCTGGTGGTAGCGGGGAAAGATCTGCCTGTAGCCCCTGCGGCCGGTGCGCAGGTTGGGCTTTGCCACCACCTGGGCGTAGTTCTCCAGGATGTCGGTGAGGCTGCTGGGCGTGAGGATCTGCTCCCACAGGTAGGCCGTGGCCATGCCGTCTGGGCTGGGGGGATTGCCGGCGCCACCGGAGGCGGTGCCGCGGTTGAAGGGCAGAAACTCGGATTCCTTGCCGATGAGGTGGGTGCAGAAGCGCACCTCCTGCTCGTCCACGGCGAAGTGCACGAGGCAGCGGGCGAAGGCGAAGAGCGGCTCGCGGGGATCGCGATCGGTTTTGTACTGCTCGATGGCTTTCTTGACGGACTGGCAGGTGAGGTTGTTTTTGAGCTCCAAGGTGGCTACCGGCAGGCCGTTGATGAACAGGGCCAGGTCGAGGGCGCGGCGGGTCTGGTCGCTGCTGTAGGCCAGCTGGCGGGTGAGGCTGAAGCGGTTGAGGGCGAACAGCTCGGCGGCGCGGCTGTTGCCGGGGGAGGGCGTGCCGTAGAAGAGCTGGATCTCGTGGGGGCCGTGGCGGATGCCCTTGCGCAGCACGTCCACCACGCCGCGCTGGCTGATCTGTTTCGGACAGTCCGTCAAGGTTACCGCTAACTCGACAGACTGAACCCCATGAACGACCCGACCAGCAAGCGCCGACGTCTCTACACACCTCAGCAAAAGCAGAGGCTGTGGATCTCTGCCGGGAGAGAACCTCTCCGCAGTGAAGTCGCTCGTCGATTGAACATCTCTCTCAGCGCCCTCTCCAGCTGGGTGCGTCAGGCCCGAATCGACCGTGGTGAAGGACGCCCCATCGATCGAGGGCTACTCACCACTGAGGAGAGAGAGACTCAAGCGACTACGGAAAGAAGTGCGTGAGCTCAGAGGAAAAAGATTTTTCAGGCTGGCGGCAGCTCATTTTGCAAGAGCAGCTGCCGCCGAGAGGTTTCGCATGATCGACGAACTCAAGGATCGTTTTCCTATCGCATGGCTTTGCCAGCGGCTGGATGTGCTCGCGTGGCTACTACAGCTGGTTGCAGCGCCAATCCAATCCCCCACGGACAGTTCAGCCCATCGACGTCACATGTCGCTCGGATCCACCGACTGCGGCAAAAGCCCATGTCGCCGCAAGCGGTGGGAACTCGCCAGCTCCACCACTACCTGCTCCAGCAAGCTGAACCTCTGGTAGCCGAGAACCGATCGCCAGTTCAATCCCAGTGCACCCAATCGAGTTGGGCAGGCGACATCACCTACATCCGAACGACAGAAGGCTGGCGCTATCTGGCGGTATGGATTGATTTGTTCTCACGCAGAGTGGTGGGCTGGAAACTAGGTGAATCCATGGGATCATCATTGGTGACTGAAGCGCTCAACCGTGCCCTGGGTTACGCCATGTTGAACCAGAGAAGCTGCTGATCCACACGGATCGCGGCAGCCAAACACTGCTACGGACTATCAAGAAATGCTAAAGAACAACAACATCATCTGCAGTATGTCCGGCAGGGCAATTGTTGGGATAATGCCGTTGTGGAGAGCTTTTTCTCCACACTTAAACTCGAACTGGATCTTGACGAGGGCAGCAAAAGCTGCGAACACCTCGCGCCATACTCCGTGATCTGGCCTTCTGGATTGGTATTACAACCGTGAACGCCGTCACTCATCACTGAATTTCCTCAGCCCCATTGTCTTTGAAGAACGGGCTCAAAGAGGCCGTATGACCTTAATGACTGTGCTGAGGACCGTCCAAAAGCGGGGTAAGTCCACCGTCAAGGAGGGCAGCGGCACCAAGAAAGGAGTCGCCAGGCGCTCCCTAGCGCAGGTCTGCCGCGTAGCGGTGGGTGTCGGCCACTTCACAACCAGCTTGCACGAGTTGAAAGCCTGAGGCCATTGGCTTCGGCAGCCATCAACGACAGCCCACATCTCCCCCTTGTCAATGTTTCCACCCCTGGCGTTGATCTGTCGCTGTCGCTGACGGCCGTTCCCTTCGGTCTCGACCATCACCAGCCTCTGGCTCGGGGGCGGCCTTCCGCTCATCGGAGACCCTGTCGCGGACCCCGCGATGGATCGGTCGGCGCGACTACGTGCCCCATCCATGGCCGCCGTCAGTGGCGGCTCGCGAGGGCGGCATCATTCGCCCCAAGCTCAACGGCACCAGCACGAGCCGGCGGACACCACGGTCCGACGGCTGCTGGTGCCCCTCCACAGGGGGCTGTGCGCACGGCGCCAGCGCTTCGCGTTGGACGATCGCCCAGCCAAGGCTTCCGCTGCAGCTGCTCACCTGGGAGGGCAGGAAGGGGTGGCGGCCGCAGTCCCCTCAAGCGAGAGCACAATGGAGAGACCCCAGTGGGGCCTTCCGCTCAAGGCAGGGCGTTTCGGTATGGGTAGCACCTCAATCAGGCTGAGAGGTTTCGGGATATCGATGGCTGATCAACGGATCAGCCCTGTGGCAAACACCACGGAGTGTTCAGTGCGGCCACTCTCAAGTCCGCCATCAGACGGACCAGGGGCTTGACAAACGTTAGAAGCCGAAAGAGTGTGAGCTGAGGGCTGTCCACAAAATCGGGGGAAGCCCACGCTGGCTGATCTGTTTCTCCAGCCGGGCCAGGAACTGCCGCCGGGTGGGCCCATCCACGGCGATCTGCACGGCTTCGGCTACCGCTGGCTGGGTGGCTTCCATAAAACCCTGCAGCTGCACCAGATCCACGCAGTGGCTGCGGTCGTAGTGGCGCGGGTCGCCCAGCAGCCAACCGGTGCCGCCACTCACCGGCACGGAGGATGGCGTGGTTTGGTGGGGAGGGTCCAGCAGGTGGGTACGCCCGGTCATGGCCCGGGTGATCAGCGCTTCCAGGCCCTGCTCGCTGGTGTCGGTGGGCATGGGGCCGGGGGAATGGGGCCTGGAACCAGTCTGAAGGATGGGGGCAAACAATGGGAAAAGCCAGGCAGCCACAGGGATGTGGATCCGGGGCTTTGGTAAGTCCTTCGGTAACTGCTCAGGTAAGCCCGTGCTTCCGCCATGGGTTACCAAAGGCAGTCCGCTGGCATGGGGTGCCCTTCTTCAGCAGTCGCGTTGCCCTCCAGAGGCTGGGGTTGGCAGCAAAGCCCAGCGAGGCGCACTTTTGGCTCCCTGCCGTTCAATCCTCCCGGCTCGACGGAGCTCCTGCAGAAGGTTGTGCACTTTCTCGCGCTTCTGCTCCTCGCTCATTCGCTCCGGCAGCTTGGGCAGCAGCAAAGCATCGACCTCCTTGCGCCCCACAGGACCGTGTTCGTGGACGAGTTGGAGGATTAGATCCAGGTAGTACTGCTTCTCGAAGCCACGCTCCCTGATATGCCTGGCGGTATCCCCTGTGGCTTTGGCGACGGAGGCCGAAACGATCAGATTGGGAAACCGCCCCTCCACCAGCCTCTGCTTCTTGAGCTGCTGGTGCTCGTCGCGACTGATCGGGAGGCCCTTCTGGATGCGGTCTAGCAGGATCACCTGGGTGAGGGAGAGGTCGGGCTGCTGCATCAGCAGCCGTGTGTAGCGCTCATCCAGGATGCGGCCGGGGATGGTGACCTGCACCCGATCGGAGGTGGTGAGGTCGTAGTCAGGCAGGGGGAAGGAGCGTCGCCGCTGGGTCTCGAACATGCGCTTGATGCCGCCGCCCTGGGTGTCGATCAGGTTGAGTTCCACCATGGCGTCCGCCAGCATGGGATTGCGATAGAGCTCCTGAGGGGCGTCCTGCTCGATCACGGTTCGGATCGTGCCGGGGAGAAAGTCGCCCACGTTGGTGATCAATACGCGATCGGGGAACTCCACCACGGTGATGCGGCCATGGCGGAGATAGTCCTGATGGGCGATGGCGTTGTGAAGCGCTTCCCGCAGCACCCAGGGGTCGTACTGGCTCAACTCCTGAGGGAAGAGCGTGCCACTGGGCAGGGCGCGCACGGTGAGGTTGCGGAGGCGTAGCAACAGCTGATCACCGGCCAGTAGAAACGGAGGGCCGATGTGGGCGTAATCGAGTTCGTGGTTGTCGGTGTCCTTGAGGATCCAGGACACCTTGGCCACGGCCGGCGACAGCAGCGTGGCGGCCTCAGGCCTGCCCAGAAGCAGCACAGCGGTATGGGTGATGGCCCCCTGGCGCAACAGCCGGGCCTTGTTCAGAAAGGTGCGGTCGTCCCAGGTGGTGAGCTCCTGGGCTTGGTTGGGATGCTTGATCTGAAACTGCTCGCGGGCCTTGGCGATGGCCTCGGGATCGAGATCCCCCAGGCTCGCGCTTTCGCAGATGGTGGCCGACCAGTCGACACCCTGAGCCCAGAGCTGGCGAGCTTTTTCCGGGTGATTGGCGAGCTTGGTCTTGCTGGTGCCGGCACGGCAATAGCCCTGCCCGTGAAACTCCACCGGCCGCCCCCGGGCGGGGCCAACAGCGAGCAGCGCAACCCTGCCATCGGGGTGATCGAGGCAGTGAGGCTCTATTCCGGGATTCGGTTGCAGATGGGCGGCCAGCCAGGGCAGCAGATCCTGATTGCCCCTGGCTTTGGCGGTGTAGGGATCGAATCGAGTGCCGACCACGGCGTGGCTGGCATCCTCGATGCCAAAGATCAGATAACCGCGGGGCTGATTCAGCAGGGCAGCTTCATTGGCCAGGGCGGAGAGGTATTCGCCGATCTCCTGGGGATCAATGTTGTTGTGCTTGAACTCCAACCACTCGGTTTCTCTGGGCAGCCCGCGCAGGCGATCAAGAAGGGGAATGAGCTCTTTCTCGGTCATGGCAGCTCGGAATCCACGTTTTCGTCGGGCTCGAGTTCTTCGATCTCGTCGCCCGGCTCGCCGGCATCCAAGGGCTCGATTTCCTCCGGCAGCGCCGCCGCTGCCTGCCGCACATCAAGATTGCCGGTGACCACATCGGCGATTAAACGTGTGCGGTATTCGCGGAGGAAGGTGATTTCGCGCTCTGTGTCAGTAATGGCTCTGCCGAGATGCTGGGTTTCACCGTAAATATAAGAAAGAATCTTTTGCTGTTCTTGGATCTCAGGCAGCAGTAATGGGAACGCCTTGAGTGTCGTGCTGTTAGTTGAAGCCAGATTGGTCGTTTTCTTCGCGGTTATTTGAAAATAGCCCCGCCCATGTGCCGAGCCCATAAGGGCCACCAAAAAGCCAGGGATCAGACCGCTACTGCATCGGACAGCGAACACATGGTTCTGATGTAGGCAGCCAGCAAGCTCCCCGGACCACAGGCACCCCCGCCCCAGCTTGTCGATATCGCCGCCTTCAGTCATCAAAACGTCGCCATGCATCAGAGTCGAGCGTTTGGCCTCCACTTCAGGCACAGCGACATGTTTTACGTTCCGCAGATCCAGATGATCGGACTGAACATTGGCCACGCGAAGATATGGATATAGCGAGATTTGGGCCGACCCGTAATCCTTGCCGAGCGTGATTCCGGTTTGCACTGTGGCAAGGTCTTTAAGCCTTCGCACCTCCCAGTGCTCCGGAATCTCCCCCAGCCAAGAAACCCCCGAATCCTTTAGCGGCACAGAAGTATCCAGCCCACGGGTCACGGCGCGGTGAATGATTGCCTGCTTCTGCTCATTCAGCAGGGCGATGATCCTGCGTTTGGCCCGGATGGTGCGATCCAGGCGGTTGGTGGCCCAGGTGAGGAAGCGAATAATGGCCTTCTGTTCCTCAGGTGGCGGGCAGGGGGTAGGAATCTGTTTGAACTGATCCCAATAGAGCCGGTTGCGGTCTTTGACAATGCCTCGCGAAAAGGCATCTATCTCCGCTAGATAGTCATCTGTTCGAAATAGCGATGCAAAGTAGGCCGGATTGACATGGGGCAAAGGCTTGGCCACCACATAGGCAGGGCTCACCAAGCCATCGACCGGTGCAATCCCGGCAGCCCCTTGCCACATCCTCATCATGTTGTAGGCGTAGTCCCCTATGGCGGCGCATTTGTATTTCGCCTTATCGCTCATGACTTGCTTGCGCTTTGATGATCCGAACTCGCGGATCCGTACCCCCGTTCTCAGAGAAACCTCAAGAATGGGCCAATCGGGCTCGCCGATGGCATTGCGCTGCTGGAACAAACTGCCATTGCGCTTGATCTCCCAATGCGTCGGAATCTCCCCCAGCCACGCCAACCCTGAATCCTTGGTCTCCGGATACGGCTTCAGATCCTCAATCACGCCTCCTCCTCCGCAGGCCCGAACTGCCAGCCCCTTGTCACAGCGAAGTCGCGTAGGCGCTTGCTAATGGCCTTGCGTTGGCCTGTGGTTTTGCTGACAAAACTCACTGACACGTGCTCAGGATCAGGAGCACCGTCGGCAATCACAGGCAGACATTCGCCAGCACATTCGGCCACTGTGAGGCCCATCACGCCGATGGAAGCCAGGCCACGGGGCCCCGTGTGTCGATGCCAGGCGGCTTCCGCCGTGATGAGGCTGCCGTCGTCGAACGACAGCAGATCCTGGTCTTTTGGTGTGGGTCGGAAAGCCTGGCTGCCGGGTTGGTCACCAACCATGAACGAGGGATGGATCTGACGCCACAGGGGAGTTTCGGGATTCATGCCGCCCCGGCACCCTCCGTATCTGCGCCGATGCTGTTGCCATCTGCCAGAACAGCTTCCAGCTTCTTTCCCAGCGCTTGCAGCTTTTCAGCGTCGTGGAGGGGCACGGTGTCTTCTTCAACCGTGTTGCGCTCCAGATCCATGGCGTGCCACTGCACCGTATTGCTGCCTGACTCGAACTCGATCGAAAGATCTAGCCGCCCGATCAACCACTCGGCTTCCACACCTCCCTCCGGCGTGGGGTAAAGCCTGGGTAGCTGTTGCTCACCACGCAGGTGGCTCTCAAGCCAGGCGCTGATCTGGTCCAGCAGTTGACCAGATGGAGGCGCCCCCTTCCCATCGAGCCAGCCTGCCGGCAGGCGCCTGAGCTGCTCAATCTGAACGATGGGATCGAGGGGATCCAGTAGCTCAATCGAATCGGCTTCCTCCACGCGCAAGAGCTGTTGGCTGGTATCCAACATGCCGATTCCACTGATCAGTACCCAGCGCTCTCCGAAATCACCCACCCGCACATCCCTCAGATCCGCTACCTGTTGATCGTTGATCATGCAGGTGATCACACGGCCATCCTTCAGCTCAATGGGCATCAGGTGATCCCTTGGACGCACATCCACTACCTTGGCCACTACCTCAATTTCTTCCGTGAGTGGCTTGCTTCCCGGACGGCTAAGCAAGAGCTGCCGGCGGATCTCCCGGGTCAGCCGTACTTCTCCGCTCCTCGTAGATGCCATACGGATGCCTTCATCTTGGTGCAACCCTCGGCCGAATTTCTCCACATAGGGCCAGGCCGTATCAGGCAGCGAGGGAGGAGGCCCCAGCCTTTGCGCCTCTACATGGGCCAGGGCCTCCAAAAAGCGATCGCAGGCCGCGCGTGCCCGCTGCATACGCGGGTCACAACCTTCCAGTAGGGCGTCATCTGTGATCAGGGCCACTTCCGCAACAAAGCTCCCACCGCGGGTGCTCAGATGCAGTTCCAGTTGACCGCTGAAGCCTCGGGGTATGCGCTGGCGGTTTGGATGGCTTTGTTTGTAGTCGTTCTTGGCGATTTCCAGAATGATCCCTTGGAGTGCCTCCAGGTCACGAAGAAGGGCAAAGGGAAGGGTCTGATGGCGAAACCGCTCGCCCTCGAAGTGCGGCTCAAGCAGGATCTCTCTTCTCATGCTTCACCTCCGGCAACTGCCACGGTGGCAACCGGCTTGGCACTCCATTCCCCATGGTAAAGGCTGCCTTCACTAAGGGCTGCTCAGCGGTCCTATACGCAACGCTGCCTTTCCTATGGCCCGCCATCACACCGCCCCCACCAGCAACCCTTCCAGCAGCCCCTTGGCCTCTTGCTCGATCGCGCGGATGTCGACGGCGATCTCGGCCAGGGAGCGCAGCGGCTTGGGTTTGTAGAAGTCGCGCGTGAAGCTCACCTCATAGCCCACCTTGGCGGCTTCGGCGTTGATCCAGGCATCGGGCGTGTAGGGCAGCACCTCGCGGCGGATGAAGGCCTCGATGCCGCCCTCCTCCAGCAATGGCACCTGTTCGCTGTCGCGCAGGTCCACGTCCGGCTCGTACTCCACCACGCAGGCCTTGCCGCCGATCTCGGCCTCGTAACGGCCATGGAGCGGATCAGCTTCGACCTTGCTCGGTTTGTGAACCTTGGCGATCACCGGTGGCGCCTCCTCCTCCCGCCAGCTGGTTTCCTTGAGCAGCGGCTTCAGATCGGCCGCTGTCAACTTGAGGCCCTGCAGCTTCAGACCCTTCTGCACCTCGGCGCGGAAGTGGTTGTGATCGGTGAACAGCTCCTCACCGAACAGCTCCCGCAGCGCCTCGGCGGCCTGGGCCAGCTGCTCATCCCGCTGCCAGGTGGCGCCATCCAGCAGTTTCTTGCGGCGTTTCTCCGGCAGCCCCCGCTTCGGCGACTCGTCGCCGTCCTCCTCGTCGCCGCCTTCCTCGGAGGCCCAGTCATCGAGGAAACCCTCCAGCCGGGGCCGCACGGCGGCGAAGTCCGCCATCAGAGCATCGCCGAACTGCTGGAGGGCCGCTTCACGGATCTCCCGGTCGCCCGAGGCGGTGCGCAGGGCCTCAATCGCGGGTGGGGTGATGCGACTGTGCAGGCACAGGGGGCGCTCCACCGTGACCTTCCAATAGGCGAAGGCCTCATTGGCAAACACCTTCGAGTGTTCGCTTTCCTCCATGGCGTTGAAGGCGGCCATGACGCGATCGATATCCGCGGGGCCGAGCTCGCAGTTCTTCTTGCCCAGGTTCTTGCGCAGCGGCTGGCTCCAACCGCTGCCATCAATCAGCTGCACCTTGCCCTGCCGTTCGGGCGTCTTGCGATTGCTCAACAGCCACACATAGGTGGCGATGCCGTTGTTGTAGAAGAGATTGAGCGGCAGGGCCACGATCGCCTCCACCCAGTCGTTCTCGAACAGCCAGCGGCGGATGTTGCTCTCGCCAGAGCCGGCGTCGCCGGTGAACACTGACGAGCCGTTGTGAACCTGGGCGATGCGGCTGCCCAGCGGCGAGTCGTGGTTCATCTTGCTGGCCATGTTGGCCAGGAACAGCATCTGGCCATCGCTGGAGCGCGTCACCAGCGACAGCAGATCATCGCGGTGGTTCACCTGGAAGCGCGGATCCTTCATCTCTTTCTTGCCGCCCATCGCCTCCAGATCCTTCTTCCAGCTCTTGCCATAGGGCGGATTGGAGAGCATGAAATCAAACACCCGTGCCGGGAAGGCGTCGTGCGACAAGGTCGACCATTCAGCCCCGCCCACGATGTTGTCGGCGTTCTCGCCCTCGCCCTTGAGCAGCATGTCGGCCTTGCAGACCGCATAGGTTTCCGGGTTGATCTCCTGGCCGTAGAGGTGCGTCACCACCTGCTGGCCATGCGCCTGCGAAAGCTCCCGCAGGGTTTCATCAGCCACCGTGAGCATGCCGCCGGTGCCGCAGGCGCCGTCGTAAAGGAGGTAGCTACCGCTCTTCACCTGGTTGGCAATCGGCTGGAAGATCAGGTTGCTCATCAGCCGCACGGCGTCGCGCGGTGTCCAGTGCTCGCCTGCTTCTTCGTTGTTGTCTTCGTTGAAGCGGCGCACCAGCTCCTCGAACACCGTGCCCATGGCGTGGTTGTCGAGCGCCGCTGGGCTCAGATCGATCTGAGGATCCAGAAATTTGCTGATCAGTGTGCCGAGCGAATCCGAGCGCGACAGGGTGGGGATGTGGTTGCGGAACTTGAAGTTCTCGAGCACGTCCTGCACGTTGTCGCTGAAGCCTTCCAGATAGGCCTCGAAATCGGCCCGCAGCTTCTGCTCGCTGCCCCGCGTGGTGAGGTCGCGCAGCACGAAGGGAGACACGTTGTAAAATAACTGGCCTGCCGCTGCTCGCAGGGCCGCGTCCTGCTCCTTGATCTCGGCGGCGTCAAGCTTCTGCTTGGCCTCCAGCACCCTGGCCTTGGTGGGCTCCAGCACCGCATCCAGCCGCCGCAGTACCGCCATCGGCAGGATCACATCAGGATACTTGCCGCGCTTGAACAGATCGCGCAGCACGTCGTCGGCGATGCCCCACAGGAACGACACGATCCGGTTGTGGGTGGCCTGGTCCATCCGAGCGTTGTCTTACCGCTGGCGATCACAGTAGGGAGATCTCGCCACGCAGCTCTCAGCCAGCGCTACCGTCCGGCACGTCCGGGGGTGAGCGGCGAGCTGCAGGTGCTGCTGCCGATCGAGGGCATGGTGGGTCTGGAGGCCCTGCGGGGGCGGCTCGAAAAGGATCTGGCCAAGGCGGAAAAGGAGATCAAGGGCCTGGCGGGTCGCCTGGCCAACCCGAACTTCGCCGGCAAGGCACCGCCGGAGGTCGTGGCCGAATGCCGGGCGAATCTGGCGGAGGCCGAGGCCCAGGCGGCTCTGGCGAGACAGCGGCTGGAGGATCTGGGCTGAGCCTGCGTTGCTCCAGGGTGCTTCCAGGGGGTGATCAGAGCCAACCCTTGGCGCATTCCCTACCCTGCTCCCCATGGCCGGGCCCCGCTCCACCCCCTACCGCTACGACGTTTTCCTCAGCCACAGCAGCGCCGACAAGCCGGTGGTGCGGCAGCTGGCCGAGGGTCTGAAGGCAGGCGGCCTGCGGGTGTGGTTCGACGAATGGATCATCAAGCCCGGTGATCTGATCTCCACCAAGATCGAGGAGGGCCTGGAGCACTCGGCGGTGCTGCTGTTCTGCATGTCCGCCAACGCCTTCGGCTCCGACTGGGTCCAGCTGGAGAGCCACACCGCCCTGTTCCGCGATCCGTTCAACCGTGACCGCCGCTTTGTGCCACTGCGGCTCGACAACGCGACGGTCAAGGCGATGCTGCGCGGCTACGCCTACCTCGACTGGCGGCCGGAAGCGGATCGGGAGAGGGAGTGGGGGCGGCTGCTGGAGGCTTGTGGCGGGGAGGGCGGTACAGCCCAGCCCATGCCGCCCGCGCCACCGCTGAAGGCTCCTGGAGAGGCGGCGCACCCATCATCCGACGCGGCTGCGGCTGCCTTCTGGGATCCGATCCCGCCTCGCCGGCCAGGCCATCCGGCTTCTGCCGCCCCAGCCCCTCCGGCGCCCCCAGATGCCCAGCCCCCATGCGCCCTGGATCTCTTCCATCCAGGCCCTGCGAACAGCGTGGGCTGGAGCCCCGATGGTGGCGTTTGGGCCTCTGGAGCATTCGGCCTTTTCCTGATCTGGTCCGCCGATCAGTAGTCCGACCCACCCCGGGCCGACGACAACGGCTCCCGCACCTACACCAACGCCAAGGTGCTGGTGGTGGGCGAGAGCGGTGCCGGCAAAACGGGCCTCACCCGCCGCCTGGCCACCGGCAGCTTTGAGGAGAGCGAGGCCTCCACCGTGGGCGCCTGGTGCACCCAGTGGCCCCTGCCCCAGCCCACCACAGCCGGCGTGCCGGTGCGGGAAGTGTGGCTCTGGGATTTCGGTGGGCAGGCGGATCAGCGCCTGATCCACCAGCTCTTTCTCGATCGCGCCGCGTTGGTGCTGCTGCTGTTCAACGCCGAAAGCGACCAGGTGATCGACGGCCTGCGCGACTGGCAGACCGCCTTGCGCCGCAGCCTCGCCCAGCCGCCCCCGCAGCTGCTGGTGGCCGCCCGCACCGACGCCGGCTTCGGCGCCAGCCGCTCGAAGTTGCGGCAGTTCGCCGCCGACAACGGCTGCCGTTTCCTCGAAACCAGTGCCCGCACCGGCGGCGGCTGCGCCGAGCTCACCGCCGCCATCGCGGAGACGATTCCCTGGGACCAGCTGCCCCGTCACACCTCGCCGTTGCTGTTCCAGCAGCTCAAGGCCGAGATCCTGCGCCTGCGTGATGGCGGCGAAACCCTGCTCACCTACAAGGATCTGCGCGAACGCCTGCTCCAGCGGTTCCCCAGCCTCGACGACGCCACCCTGCGCACCGTGCTTGGCCTGCTCGATGGCCCCGGTGTCCTCAGGCAGCTCGACTACGGCGACTTCGTGCTCCTCAAACCCGAGTGGCTCGGCGTCTACGGCCAGGCCGTGGTGAGCGCCCTCAAGCAGGCCGAACCCCAGCTGGGCGCCCTGCCCGTCGGTGCCATCAGCGCCGGAGCGCTGCCCTTCAGCGCCGATCAGCCGCGCCTGGAGCCCACCGAGGAGCCGGTGCTGCTGGCCGAACTGGAGCGCCAGCTGCAGGAACGCAAAATCTGCCTGCGGCAGGGTGGCCGGCTGGTGTTCCCAAGCTTCTGCGGCCTGGAGCGGCCCGCCTCGCCGGCCCTGCCGCCCCGCTTCATGAGCTATGCGGTGCGCGGCTGGCTCGATGAGATCCATGCCTCCCTTGTGGTGAGCCTGGAGGAAACGCGCGTGTTTCAGCTCCAGGAGCTCTGGCGTGATGCCGCCGAATTCCGCACCGTCGCCAGCCCCGGCGTGCCCCGCGACCAGGCCCTGGCCTGTGCAGCTCCAGCGCGACAATGCCAGCGAAGGCACGATCACGGTGCACACGGCGCCCGCCCTGAGCCTCACCGAACAGGCCCAGTTCGCCCAGCTGATCCACGGCCATCTGCGCCAGGCGGCCGATTCGGTGGAACGGCGCCGCCACTGGCTCTGTCCCCACTGCCATGCCCCCAAGGGCAACGAGGGCGTGCTGATGGCCAAGCTGGAACGGGGCGGCGAGCGGGCCCGGGTTACCTGCGATGCCTGCGACCAGCCCTTCCTGCTCTACGACGATCTCGAGCGCCTGCTCGCCGATCCCGACCTGCGTCGCCAGGCTGAATCGCTCGGCGCCGAAACCCCCAGGCTCACCAGCCGCCGCAAAGGCAAGCTGCTGATGCTCGAAGTGGGCGCCCGCCTCACCAGCGCCAACCAGAAGTGGCAGGAGATCAACCCCGACGAGGACGACGGCATCGACCTGCAAGTGGAGTTCACCGACGACGACGGCAACGGCACCGGCCGCTACCTCTATCTCCAGCTCAAGGCCGGCGCCTCCCACCTGCGTCGCCGCGCCGACGGCCGTGAGATGTTCACCATCAGGAAGCCCCGCTGGATCCGCACCTGGACCCAACAGCCCGGTCCGGTGATGCTGGTGATCGGACGGGAGGTGGACCCCATGGACATGGATCGCCACAGAGATCCAAAGCCGCCCGGCCACGATCTCACCGAGCAGGAGTTGATGCGCTTTCGCCGTGATCTCCAGGGCACCTCTCGCACCGAGACCCGCGCCTTCCCCGACGTGCGCTGGATGGAGATCAGCAGCGTCCTCAAGCGCGAATCTGATGCCGGCCGCAGCCCCGAGCAGATCAGGCAGATCGAATTCGACGGTGAAACCCTCGATCTGGCCAGCGTGCTGCGCTGGCGGCGCAGGATCCTGACGGCTGACAGCCTTTCAACCTGAAACGCGCCAGGCATTACCGCCCATTCAGAAGGCCAATGGCTGGAGCCAGGCACCAACTGGGACAAAAGACAAATCTGGGACGATACGACCAGGGTGGGAATGTGGGTCGGGGGCGCCACACCGATCCACATGGAGCATCATCAAGGCGCACTCGTGGAAGCTCGCTATCTTTGCGATTGAGCAGAAGCTTTGTTGACCAGCTGATCCACGATCTCCCTGACAAAGTTACGGAACAGGGCATTGCCCTTGAACTGCTTGCAGAACTCCGTGTGGCACAGGAATAGTGGATCCACGGCTCGATTCAGCGCGGCATCGAGTGCGTTGGAGGCCGTGTTCGGGGTGGTCGCCTTGGCATGGCGGCAGCGCTGGTCCTGGGCCACCTGGGGGGCGATCTCATCACGGATCAGGCAAAGGATACGGTCTTCATCTTGGTAAGGTCGTCCTGTTCTGGCGCCGTCAAGGCACGCACCAGCTAGGTGAGGTAGATGGCGAGCTTCTCCCACTCCGGATTGTCGTAGGTGAGCATCGTGGCCAGAAAGTCGTAGCTGCGTACAAAAGCTTTGGCCTTGCTCTTGAAGGCCACCTGGTCGTCTTCGCTGAGCTGCTGGGTATAAATCTGACGGCACTGGTTCAGGATCGGCTGCAGTGCTTCGCGATCGCTGTTGCTGAGGAAGAGCGCCAGGAACTCCTCCACCTGCTCCCAGTTGAAGACCCGCAGCTGATCGAGGAGGAGCTCTGGCATGCCCTCACCCAGGCGCCGGCGGACACCTTCCTGGCGCTGCAGCCCTGGCCCGAGGTGGACGAGGCGGCGCTGGACGAAGGCCTGGAGGCGAGCTTCGCCGAGCTGATCGAGGCGATCCGGGTGACCCGTGGGTTCCCCCGCAACCTGCGGGCGGTGGCCGGCCTGAAGCCCTCCCAGCCGGCGCCGGTGGTCTTCGTCACCGGGCGGCCGGAGCTGGCGGCGGTGCTGCGCACCTCTGAGGACGGCATCCCCTCCGTGACATTGGTGAGCCGTCTCAGGCCTTCCTCCTCTTCACCAATGCTTCAGGGTCGAATTCAAGACTTCTACAGCGTCCAAAATCAGGGGCGATGGGGGCCTCTCCGCAGAACAGCGACGGCCACCGGGAGCCTGATGCGAGATTTGGCGGCTGCGCGATGCAGGAAATAGCGGCGGAGGAGGCTGTGATGGTGGCCGCAGACGATCTTCCTGTGGACAGGAAGTTTTTCGCGGCTGAGGATGATCCGCCGGCGGGCGGCTCCAGCAAAGCGATGATCGCTCTGCTGGATCGGATCACGGTGCCGGAGACGCCGATGCCGCTGCTGGTGGATGAGCCCCGATGAGCCCCTGAGCACACCCACCGAAATCGACAGCTCCCTCCGCAGCGCTGAGGGCTTCACAGTGCAACCGGAGGCAGGCGAGTGTCTCGCGTCAAGTCTGTTGGCCACCGGGCAACATCATTCTCGGCGAACAGGCGAGATCGCCAATGCCAGGATCGCTCCATTCGTTGACGACCGATTGACAGGAGGGTGGGGTCAACGTTCGAACGATTCAGGAATGTCTCCGCCACATGGATGTGAAGCCAATAAGGATCGGTGCCCACGACCTTCGACGGGTGCCATGGGGTGTGGTGAGTAAGGCTAACCGTTTGTAGCCTGCTGAGCATGTGGTTTTCGGACCCGATAGGGTGGGTCGTGGCATGGTGATCTGCTTAAGAACTGCATCAAGGCCAGGGATCTTGGTGCCCTCAGTCGCTAGAATGCAAGCGCATATTGGACAAACTCTCCCCTTGAGCGGGAGATATCGGACCCGTCAATATGATGTTAGATGCATATCTACGAATCAGTCACCTTGGCAACTTGCCTATGACCCATATACTCGTAGAGCTTCTTTAGACTTGAACCAAAATGGCCGTCAGGAGACGAAGGTATCCAGGTGACCCCCGAGACGGCCCTCCTAAACCAGTTCCAGTTCGGAAGCCTGACAAGGTTGATGCCTATACAGTCTTCTGGAAGGATCCTCAAAACAGGCAGAAAGGGACCATCTGGCTTTGTCTCTCTAGAGAACTTATAAGGGTAGGTAAAATCAAGCGTGATGATGATATTCCTCTATGGGTTAGAGGGCAGCGCCGAAGCCTGATATTAGCAAGAGGGAAGAAGTGGTATGCAATCTACTCTGACGAAGAACAGTATATGTATTTGGCTAGTCCCATGGCGACCAAAAAGATCATGGCTGATATCGTATCTCGTTGGGAGAATCCTCCATTAAGGCTAAGGCTTGACAATGGACCTACTTTTGCCTTACACGACCTACGAGATGAAACACACAGCCATGTATACCTAGTAGAGTTACTTACCTTTCACCAGACGCAGGAAGGGAAGCTCTACTACAAGATAGGAAAGGCAAAGTCTATCCCCAAGCGGATCAAAGAGTTCGGCCCATGCCGTCTTGTAGCATCTATAAAGCTCCCAACAGAGCAAGCGAGCCTTAATGTAGAATCCGAACTTCACGCTTTGTTTGCATATCTGCGCAGGCCTGATACGGAAATCTTCTGCATGAACGAGGTTGAACTACAGGCTGTTGTTGCAGAGTACTCGCGTCATTCAAAGAGGGATTCTGAATAATGACTATGTCATTGCAAGCATCTAACATCCATATGAAGAAGACGAGAGTAGGGGGTGAATATCAAGGAGATGCGACCCTGCCCGCTTCTGATTTGGAGCGTTATACCATACAAACCACAGCCACCGGCTAACCGAGAGCCTCTAAATGACAACGAAGTCTGTTCAGTCGCTCCTCGAAGACATACGTCTTGTGAGCGAGCGAAATTATGAAATTGTTGAAGCCGTACGTGCCTTGGTGCGGATGACCTTCCCAACCTCTTCGGAAGAAGTCAAGTACGGTGGAATACTGTTTACGTCAGGGGTTCAGTTTGGTGGGGTGTTCGCCTACAAGGCGCACGTAACCGTCGAATTTGGAAGCGGCGCAAAGATTACTGATACTTTCGGTTTTCTTGAAGGGTCAGGGAAAGGACGTCGCCATATCAAGTTACTGTCAATCTCTGAAATCAAGGAAAAGAAACTGGCTGAGTATCTGCTGCTTGCTTTGCGGGCTGCTGCACAGGAGGATTCATGAAATTTGGCTACATCATCATCCATATCCCTGACGTTGCCGCTTCGCTCTCGTTTTTCAAGTGTGCCTTTGCCTTTTCACGTCGGTTTTTCACGAGTCAGGGTACTACGGCGGGATTGCAACAGGCAAAACCATGCTGGCCTTCGCATCATGCGAACTTGGAAGCATGAACTTACCAGAAGGATTTATGGCTGCTAGCGAATCCAGTAAGCTTCTCGGCAATGAAATTGCGCTGGCCACCTCGTCTTGTTGCGGAGGCGCACGCAAAAGCACTTGCTGCCGGTGCCACAGAGCTGAAAATGCCCGAAGCAAAGTCATGGGGGGCAAGTTGTCTCCTATGTTCGTTACCTCGACGGAACGTTAGTTGAAATTTGCTCACCTGTTGGTGGCTTAACCGCGACATAACAAGTCATCCCAGCCGACCGTTCTGCAGCACAGAGACGCTGTGTTGCTTGGCGCGTGAGACTGGCCGGAGCATGGACGATCTGAGTAGATTTCAATGAATAGCACAGTGCAACAGCTACGCTGACGCAGTTCAGGTTCAAGCCATGCCCTTCTCTCCGTTTGAAGCCTGTTTTCCGGAGATCGCCATGCGGGAGACCCGCACGGTCACCGTTCGTGGCTTGTCACCATTCAAGATCCCGGCGGGTGAGTATGCATTCCCGGAGATGTTTTGCGATGAGCCAGGCTGCGACTGTCGACGGGTATTCTTCTATGTTGTCTCACCGAAAAGCAGTTCCCCTTTGGCTGTTGTGGCCTATGGATGGGAGACCGACGCTTTCTATGCACAGTGGGCCCATGAAGATGATCCGCAGGTCATTCACCAACTGAAGGGTCCCGTTCTCAACCTGGGGAGTCCTCAATCCAAGTATGCCCCTGAGTTCCTGCGTCTGATCGAAAAGGCCTTGCTTGCAGATCCAGCTTATATGCAGCGGTTAAAAACGCATTATGACCTCTTCAGGCGTCAGGTTGAAGCACGCGATCCTTCGGACATGGAGAAGCCAGATGTGAACGAGTGAGCACTACGATGATGCAAACGGGCCACAGTCTGGAGAAGGTGAATGGGGCAACCCTCAACTCCTATTCCGCTCATCGACGCAGATTTTTAGCAATTAGGGCACCATCAGGGTCGTTTACCCATTCAGAACAAGACATGGTCACGAATGAACACCTCTCGGCGAGCACCGCCACCTCTGGCATCGAAATGCATTGGGGCCGTAAGAAACAGCTGAACCACGCACTGAGGTCAGCAGAATGATTCTCCCCGGCATGGTTCGGCTCAGTGTCCAATGCCTTCTGATCGTTGCTGGCCAGTACCGCTGCGCTGCCGCAGGAGTTGTACCGCAGTCTCCTCAGCAAGCTGGCACGTAAGGGAATCGGGGATGGCGTAGAGGCCCCGCGGTACTGCTCACCGCCGCCCTTCCCCACCGCCACTGCCACTGCCACTGCCACTGCCACTGCCACCACCATCGTCATCTCTTTCGGCATCAGGGCTCGTCGGTGGAACCACCATTTGCCGGTAGAGCTCCACCAACCGCTCCCGCAGGGCCTCGGGCAAGGGGACGGGGCCCAGGCGCTCCAGCACGTGCTCGGGAGGATCGGGCGGCAGGGGGTCGGGGATCACAGAGCGCTGGCCGGAGCGGGACCGCAGCCCTCGGGGCCACCAGAGCGGCAGGGGGTCGTCCGGGTCGATCCCCCGGGATGGGGGCCGCAGCCGCTTCATCAACGTCTCCCGATCGTGACCTTTCCACGCCAGCAGTTGCCAGGGGTCCTCATCGAGCCTCTCAGCGAACACATAGAGGCTGGCGGCGATGTGCTTGCAGGGCACGGCGTCGTCGGGGCAGCTGCAGTCGGCCTCCAGGTCGCGCCAACGGGCGGGGAACAGATCCACTCCGACCTCCCTGAATCCTTCCTCCAGGTCGAGCGGGACCTCGCCGGCCAGCAGGCGAGCCGCCCAGCCCATGCGCCGGGCGAAGGCCGCTTCCATCGCCTCCCACTGGGAGGCGTCCGGCACCTCGGTTTTCACCCGCACCCGGTAGGGGGTGCGCCTGGAGCCCTGCACCCGCGCCTCCAGCACCCCCGGTCGCACCTCCAGCTCCAGCACCTGCCCCGTGCGCGCGTAACGGCGCCCCCGCTCCATGCGGGCCCCCAGCCCGTAACCCTCCAGCACGGTGATGAACCGCTGGGACCACCAGCGCCGCTGCGGGCCCCCGCGTCCTGACCGCCTGTTCGCTCTGTTCGCTGAGCGCATGCCGGCTGGCCTCAGGCGGTCAGGGCCTCTCGCCGCAGGCTGATCACCTCCCGCAGCTCGTCGGTGGAAAGCCGCGTGAGCCATCCCTCGCCGCTGCCCACCACCTGCTCGGAGAGGGCTTTTTTGCGCTGGATCATGGCGTCGATGCGTTCCTCGATCGTGCCACCGCAGATCAGCTTGTGCACATGCACGGTGCGCCGCTGGCCGATGCGATGGGCCCGGTCGGTGGCCTGGTCCTCCACGGCCGGGTTCCACCAGCGGTCGTAATGGATCACGTGGGCCGCGGCGGTGAGGTTGAGCCCGGTGCCCCCCGCCTTCAGCGACAGCAGGAAGATCGCCGGACCGTCCTTCTCCCCGAAACGCCGGACGATCCCGTCGCGCGTCCGCCGCGTCAACCCGCCGTGCAGCCAGAGGGGGTCAGTGCCGTAGCGGTGCCTCAGGTGGTCGCGCAACCGCTCCCCCCAGGCGGTGAACTGGGTGAAGATCAGCACCTTCTCTTCGGCATCGAGGATGGCGTCGATCAGTTCCTCGGCCCGATTCAGCTTGCCGGAGCGCAGCGGCAGCCCTGAACCGTCGTCGAGGTAATGGGCCGGATGATTGCAGACCTGCTTGAGGCGGGTGAGGCCGGCCAGCACCAGGCCATGGCGTTCGATGCCATCGCTGTTCGCCGCCGCCTCCAGCAGCTCCTCCACCACCGCCCGGTAGAGGGTGGCCTGCTCGGCGGTGAGCACACAGGACTCACTTTGCTCGATCTTGGCCGGCAGTTCGGGAAGGATGCCGCGGTCGCTCTTCAGTCGCCTCAGGATGAAGGGAGCGGTGAGCCGCTGCAGGCTGGCGGCCACCTGGGCGTCATGCTCACGCTCGATCGCTGTGGCGAAGTGATCGCGGAACTGCTGCAGGCTGCCCAGCAGACCGGGATTGAGCAGTTGCATCAGGGCCCACAGCTCGCTGAGCCGATTCTCCACCGGGGTGCCGGTGAGGGCGACGCGTCGTTCGCCCCGCAGGGTGGCGGCCGCCCTGCTCATGGCGGTGTAGGGATTCTTGAGTTGCTGGGCCTCATCGAACACCAGCCGGCCGAATCGCAGCCCCGCCAGCAAGGATCCATCCCGGCTGAGCAGCCCGTAGGTGGTGAGCAGCACAGCCCCCTGCCCGCCCGTTCCCTTGCCGGCCAGTCGCTCCAACCGGCGGGCGAAGGTCCTGGCGCTGCCGCGGAAACGGTCCGGGCCGTGGTGCACCACCACCGCCAGCTCAGGCGCGAAGCGCTCCAGCTCCCTCCGCCAGTTCCCCAGCAACGACACCGGCGCCACCACCAGGGTGGGAGCGTCCAGGGGATCGGCCAGCAGGGACGCGATCAGCTGGGCGGTCTTGCCCAGGCCCATGTCGTCGGCGAGGCAGGCGCCCAGGCCCAACCGTCCCAGAAACACCAGCCAGCCCAGGCCCCGCTCCTGATAGGGCCGCAGCACACCCTGGAACGCCGCGGGGGTGGGGATCGGCGTGGCCCGCGCCTGCAGGTCGCCGCCGACCAGCTCCCCCAGCGGACCGCTGGCCTCCACCCCCACCAGATCGACGCCATCGGGCAGGTCCAGCCCACCGAGACCCAGATGCGCCCGCAACAGATCGATCCCACTGGCTTCCCCCTCCAGGGCGGCATGCCGCAACATCTCCTCGATGGCACCGGGCTCGATCTGGGTCCACTCGCCCCGCAGTTTCACCAGGGAGCGCTTGGCCGCGGCGGCCCGCTGCAGCCGCTCCAGCTCGGCCCTGGTGAGGGGCTGATCCCCCAGCACGGCCTGCCATTGGAACGCCACCATCGCCTGCAGATTCAGGCCGCCGCCTTCTCCGCCGGGGGCGTTGGAGGAGTCGCGATGGCTTGTCTTGGCCCGCAGCCCCAGCCGCTGACCATGGCGCCACCAGCTCGGCAGCAGCAGGGCGAAGCCCGCCTCATCCAACAGGGTGGAGCGATGCCGCAGCAGGTTCAGCAGCGGTCCCTCCTCCAGCTCCAGGCCGCCCGGCGAGGGCCGCTCCAGCAGACCGCCAAGCTCCGGTGCCAGGCGGCAGAGCAGGCCCAGCTGGCGCAGCACCGCCTCAAAGCGATCGGCGGGGAAAGGACTGGATCCGGCCCAGAAGTCGGCCAGAGGCACCATCAGGCTGGGATCGGCGCTGGAGCGGAGCAACAACTCCACGGGCCAAAGGCGGCCGCGGGCGTTGGCGGGTTCATGGACCCGCAGACACAGCCGCACGTCGTCGGCGGCCCCTTCGGCCCCCTGCCGCCACCAGCCCCGCACGACGCGGAGAAACGCCGCCTCGCCGGGCAGATCCGCTCCCTCCGGCAGGTAGGGATCCGAACCGGTGAGGGCCGCCAGCCAGGACTCCGCCAGGTCGGAGGGGAGGCTGGGGACCGCCTCCTCGGCTCTCGTCCGCGCGCGCACAGCGGCATCCACCGCGTCGGCCAGCGCCTCGGCCAGCCGCTCCTGGGTCTCCAGGCTGTCGTCCACCAGATGGATGGCCAGCAGCTCCCTGTCGCTGGCGGTGGGCAGCGGCCACCACTGGGCCCGCAGGCGACCGTCGGGATCCACCACCACCGCCGGCACCACCCGGCCGCTGTTGACGAAGTAGGCCGCCAGCTGGCGGCAGGCCAGGGGGGACGGGATCAAGGGGGGGCGGAATTGCCGCTCTCATCATGGTTCACGGGGCCACCACATCCAACGCCGCCAGGCGATCCAGCTGGGGGCCAGGGGCAGAGGATGATCCAGCTGGTGGGTGGCTTCACCCGTCGGCTGACGGAGGCCAACATCGTGTCGGCCTGAAGGGTGCGCTCGCTTATCCCCAGATCCGCTTCATCTGGAGGATGAAACCAGGCAGAACATCTTCTCCGGACACTGTTTGCGGTTGCTCAAGGACCTGGACACTTCGCCCAGGCCGATAAATCTCTACGTTTTTGCTCTGGGGATCAATCAACCAACCCAGCAGTGCCCCGTTGGCAATGTATCCTTGCATCTTCTGCTGCAAGACATCAAGACGGTCACTTGCGGAGCGCAGTTCGACGACGAAATCTGGACATAGAGGAACAAAGCCCTGTTGTTGCTCCGGATTCAATGCATCCCACCGATGGCGTTTGACCCAGGAGGCATCGGGAGAGCGGGTGGCACCATTGGGCAAGCGAAATCCACCCGAAGATTCGAAGGCGACACCCAATGACTGGTGGACCTCGGCCCAATTCCAAAGCTGAGCGCTGATGCTGAGGTTGCGCTGACTGGTCTTGCCGCCCGTTGGAGGATTCACGATGAGTTCTCCAGTGGCTGTCAGCTCAAAGCGCAGATCGGGATTCTCGGCAACGATCGCGGCGAACTGGTCATCGTTGACGGTGAGAGGGATTTCAGGTAGTCGGATGGATAGCTGCGACATGGGGCAACCCCCGCGTTGTCTTCCAGTTTACGCTGGCCGGGCCACAGGCCCCCTACCGAGCGATGGCGATGCTTATTATTAATAATGCAGTATTAACAAGTGCATTTATTCAAAGCAACGCGTGCTGCCCTTTGCTGCTTGCCAGTATCAGCGGCCCTGGGACGCTTCTTGGGTGTGGTTGATCGATCAAGAGATTGTCTCCAGCCTGTTCACCGACCATGAAGTCGGCCGGCCCGCCTGACCCAGCGTCGCGGCAGCAGCAGCACCGGTGCATCGCCCCTTCATCCCAAGGGGAATAACCGCTGCAGCCAGGCACGCACCACCCGGTTGGAGTACATCAGCCCGTCCGGATGGGGCACGTAGTCGTGGAGTTTCTGGTCGAGGGGGCGACGGGACCACACCGCATCCGGTTGCGGGAGCCCCGGCTCCGGGCAGGAGACGGGAATCACCTTCACGTCGGGCCCCCGGTAGAGCTGAACGGCACGGGCCAGGTGATAGTCACCGCTCACCAGCAGGGCGGAACGCCAGCGATGGATTCGGGCCAGTTCCTGGAAGGCCCTGCCCCCCTCGGCGGTGGTGCGGCTGTTGGTTTCGACCACCGTCCTGTCCGCGGGCAGGTTGGCGACACCGCAGACCTCCGCCAGTCGCTTGGTGCCATCCGGGTCCCGTCGGCCGGAGAAGACCACCAGCGGCGCCTTGCCCAGGTGGAACAGTTCAAGGGCGAGCAGCTCTCGATGGGGGAAGCCCCCACTGGGAACCACCACCACATCGGCCCGGGGCAGGTTGGCCGTATCGATCACTTGCACCGAACCCGATTGCCGCAGGGTCAGCCAGCGGCCAAGGGCCGGGGTGCTGGCCGACCAGGTGAACAGCAGGGCCAGGGCGACAACGCTTCTGCTCAGGGTTGGATTCGGCAGCAGCAGCCCCAGCAGAATCAGCAGCAGGCCGGCTGGCAATGGCATCAGGAGTTGCCCCAGCAACTTGGTGACGGCAAACATCACCCTTCCGGCATCCATGGGAGTTGCATCATGGTCAGCCTTCGCGCCGGGGTGGTCTGCCATCGCCTACGGGCCGGTGCGGTGGCTGAGGCGCGATCGCCGCAGCGACGCGCTCGACCAACTGATCGCCGCCCATGCCCTGGCCCTCAGGGTCACCCTGGTCACGAACAACCCGTCCGACTTTCAGGCCTGTCCTGGCCTGTGCCTGGAACACCGGGTGGCTCAGAGCAACGACCCCTGATGCTCCACCGGCTCCAGCTGCGCCGGCTCGGAGCACTCCTCGGCCTCACCGGCCTTCACCTCGAGGGCCTGCTCGATCACCCGGTCGGTGAGGGCATCGAAGTAGGCGGCCAGGGTCTGCTGCAGCTCCTGGAATTCAGGCCAGAGGGTTTCATTCACGAAGCTGCGGCTGAGGCGGGCCATCACGGTGGTGCGCCGCTGGCCGCGGTAGCGGTAGGGCGTGATGCCGTAGCGCCGCAGCAGCGCCACGAACAGATGCCGCGACCACTGGTCGGACAGGGAGAAGCGGAATTCCACCGGTGGCTCATCAGCCGCCAGTTCCCTGAGGCGGGCCTGGATGCGCTCGCGGGCCCGTTCGGCGGCCACCCGCTCCCCGTCGCTGCCGGGGCGGGAGAACAGGGCTTCGATGCGTTGCAGCTTCGCCACCAGCTGCTCCTCCAGCCCCGCCGGAGGCGTGCTCACGGTGCGGGTGCCGGGCCTGAAGCCTTGGCTGCCACCCCCGCTGTTGGGCCGGGCTCGACGGGCCATAGAGCTCCGCTCCCAGGCTCAGGCTTGCCACCATAGGTTCCAAGCGCGTGAGGCCTGCCGGTACCCCCGGGGGCACTGTCACATTGGCACTGTCACATTGGGTCAGCCGCGCACTGTGCCCACCCGTGTGAGCGAGCGACGCCAGGCCAGATACGGAAGGATCGTGATCATCATCAAAACGCCGTACACCCCCGAAGGCAGGCTGAAGGCGGACAGCCCCCCCGCCTCGGAGCTGACGCCGCCCAGCAGAGCCCCCACCGCAATGCCCACCGTGCCGTTCTGAAAGCCGCTCTCGATCGCCACGCAGCTCACCTGGGCCGTTGGCAACCGCAGCAGCTGGGCCACCAGGGTGCCAAGGGCGAGCATGCCCAGATTGAGGCACAGCAGCACCGGCCCCAGGCTGCCGATGTTGGCTCGCAGCGTGTCCCATTCGCCCAGGATCGTGATGGCCAGGATCAGGGCGAACAGACCGTTGGCCAGCCGTTCGAAGCGATGCTCCCAGCGCCCGGTCCAGCCCGGCCGCTGCTGCCGCAGCGCCACGCCGAGCACCACCGGCAGGGTGGTCATCAGAAACATCTTCAGCCCCAGGCCGGTGATGCTGATCGCCGGCAGGGCCGATCCCATCAACGCCCGGCCCCCCAGCGAGAGGATCAACGGCAGGGTCACCGTGGTGACCAGGCTGGCCAGGGCCGTGAAGGAGATCGACAGGGCCACATCCCCGCGGGCCAGACGGGTCATCACATTGGAGGTGATGCCCCCCGGGCAGCAGGCCAGCACCAGCACCCCCACCGCCAGCTCCCCCGGCACCGCGAAGCCCCGCACCAGCGCGAACGCCACCAGGGGCAGCAGCACCACCTGACAGACCACCCCGGCCAGCAGGGGATGGGGCCGTCGCAGGGCAAAACCGAAATCGGCCGGGGTCAGGGACATCCCCAGGGAGAACATGATGAAGGCCAGGGCGAGGGGCAGGGCGATGCTGAACATCAGGCGAGAGCGATGGGAAGTGGGGCAGCGGTTCAGGTGCCCGATCCTGCCGCTGCGCTCGACCGGCTGAGCACGGGGCAAGAGCAGAGGATGGGGGCCCATTCCCCACCTCTGTCGGCATCCGCCTCGGCCGCCCCCTGATCCCCGCTGAAAACCTGATGCAGAAGCCCGCCCATCCGCCCCCGATCAAGGACTTCTGTCCGTTCCTGGGATACGGACCTGATGATTACGAAGCGGCCAAGCAGTTCTACACAGACATTGGCTTCACAAAACTCTGGGACGGTGGTGATGCCTGTGGGTATGACACAGGCATCGGCCACCGCTTTCTCGTCACGCTGCATCACGGACTGGACCGTTCTTCGGCTGGCATGATGCAGTTCTGGGTGGAACGTGTGGACGATTGGTTTCATTATCTGAAGCCAATGGAACTGGACAGGAAATATCCTGGCGTCAAGCTGGCCGAGCCTTGCGTGGCCGCCTGGGGGTGGCGGATCTTCTATGTGTGGGATCCGGGGGGATGGCTTCTCCACTTCGCCGAACCCCACAGCGAAGCGAATCGGCGCTTCTTCAACGCTGCACCATGGCTGACGCCGCAGCGTGGCTGACTCCATGGGGGCCTGCCCTCGAGGCCCGATCGGCCCGCTGGGCCGTGGCCCGATCGGACGCTGCACGCACCACACACAACGTGCCGAGGCAGGCCAGGGCCGGCTCGGAACTGGCCCCCCAGCACGCCCGATGACGGTTCAGACCCGTTGACTGACCGGAAGCATGGCATCCGCCGATGGACCTCGCCGCAAGCCTCGATCCCCTGCTGCCGGTGCTGCGATCCCCCCTGGGGGCGATCGCCTTCGTGCCCCTCTACGCCATCTGGGTGACCCTGCTGCTCCCGGGGGTGTGGGCCTCGATGCTGGCGGGTGCGCTCTACGGCACCGCCGCAGGCAGCCTGCTGGTGTTCGTCGGGGGCTGCCTGGGGGCGGAGGTGGTGTTCCTGCTCGGCCGCGGCCGCTTGCGGGGCTGGGCCCGCCGGCGGCTGGCCACCATGCCCAGGCTGCTGGCGGTGGAGCGGGCCATGAGCAAGGAGGGGTTGAAGCTGGTGGTGCTCACGCGCCTCTCCCCGGCCTTCCCGTTCAGTTTTCTGAATCTCGCCTACGGCCTCAGCGAGGTGAGCCACCGCGACTACGCCATCGGCCTGATCGCGATCCTGCCGGGCACCCTGCTGTTCTGCGCCCTCGGGGAGCTGGCCGGAGACGTGGCCCGTTTCGGGGAGGTGCTCTCCGGCGAAGCGGATGGCCCTACCTGGGCCCTGCGCCTGATGGGTCTGGCCGCCACGCTGGGATCGATCGCGGTGGCGGGGCGGGCGGCGCGTCGGGCCCTGGAGCGCCATGAATGGCCTTGAAGCGCAGGCTCAAGGGCAGGGTGGAACGACCAGGAGGATGGGAGACCTCTTAACCATAACTTAGCCTTTTCTTGTCTGCAGCATTACCTTGAGGCCCGCCTCCTATGTGTACTCCAGCTGATCAGTTGAACTGTCTTCCAGACAACCTCTGTGCGTGGCGCCAATCACGACATCCGGCAGCTCAACCGTGAACACTGGAGGGGCTTCCAATCGGGGACTTTCCCCCATTGGCTACCCCGAGCATCACCTTGGACACTGCCATCAAGCCCTTTGCCAGCCTGGATCTGGGCGGAGCCGAGATTTCCGCTTTCTCCAGCGACCATCTCGTCGACCTGGTGATCACGGGCGGGACCACACTGAAGCTGGTGGATCTGAGCGATCCCACGGTTCCTTCCGAAATCTCATTTCTGAATCTGGATGGCCCGGCCCAGAGCGTGGATGTGGCAGGGGATCTGGTGGCCGTCGCGGTGGCCGACCCGACCGATCCGCGCGCCAGCAACGGCAAGGTTTCCTTCTTCCGCCTGAGCGGTTCCGGAGCCACCGCCAGCCTGACCGCGCTTGGCAGTGTGACCGTCGGCGCTCTTCCCGACTCGCTCAAGTTCAATGGCGACGGCAGTCGTCTTGTCGTTGCGAATGAAGGTGAAGCGATCGATTCCCCGACAACGGACGCGGTGGGATCGATTTCAATCATTGATACCTCCAGCTTCAGCGCCGCCAGCACGGACGTGACTGGTTTCAGCACATCCACGATCGGTTTCACGAGCTTCAATGACCAGTCCGTGAAGCTGAATCTGCTGGGTATCCGGATCAGTGAAGGCAGCTCCGGGGCTTCTGTGGAACAGGATCTGGAGCCGGAGTTTGTGGCCATTCTGGGTGATACCGCCTACATCACCCTGCAGGAAAACAATGCCATCGCGGAAGTCGACATCCCCAGCGGTGCCCTGATCGACATCTGGAGCCTGGGCATCAAGGACTGGAGCCGGGGTACGGCCTCGGCTGAGAACATCGAATTCACGATCTCCTATCCCGGTGATCGCCCCGATGCCAACGGCGACGGAGATGTCGATCCCGGCGAGGCCACGGCGGGAGGACTCTCCGGTGCCTGGTATGGCGGGGAAGAGGACGGCGCGGAGATCTACTACGTGGTCACCGATCGCGGCCCCCAGGCCTTCGACATCGGCCAGCGCGCTGGAGACAACCCCGCCGATCCCAACCTGGGCGAGAAGATCTTCGACGACCCTGACTTCTCCCCCACCGTCTACAAGCTCGCCAAGGAGGGAGACACCATCACCCAACTGGAGGCGATTGTGCTGCAGGTGCCCGATGGTGACGGCGGCTTCCGACCTGCCACCGGTATCGGCCAGCTTTCCAGCCACGACAAGGCCTTCACACCGGTGGGAGTGGATGGGGCTGGCTTCACCAACTACGATCCAGTGCCCCTGGATGCCTTCGGCATCGACAGCGAAACGGTGAATGTGATCACCGTGGCGGGGGTGAATGATGGCAATCCCGTGCTTGCCATCGCCGATGAATACGTGCCTCAGATCGCCCTGTTCGATCTGGCCACGGGGAATCTGGTGCAGCGCTATGTGCCTTCGGACACGGAGTATTCCAGCGAAACCTATGAGCCCGGCCGGGGCGATGCGGCCGGCTTCACCTCCTTCACCCTGCCCGCCGCCTATTCCGATCGCCGCGCCAACCGGGGCTTCGAGGGGATGGCCTTCAACTCCGACGATGGCCTGCTCTATGCGTTCATCCAGAGCCCGATGCGGCCTCCTGGCTGGACGAACACCGAATTCATCCGCATCCTGGCCGTGGATCCCGCCACGGGCACGCCCCAGGCCGAGTATCTCCACCTGCTGAGCGGTGAAACCGACCAGGACAAGATCGGAGATGCTGTTTATGACGCTGGCCGTGGTCGCTTCCTGATCATCGAGCGGGACTCCGCCGTGGGCGTGACCGCCAACAAATCAATCCTGGAACTTGATTTCACAGGGGCCACCAACGTCCTCGAGTACACCCTCGGCACGAATGGCAGCAGCTGGGCTGATCTGATCGGTGTCAGCCAGCCTGAACTGCTCATCACCGGCAGCATCGCCGACGCCCTGGCGGCCGTTGACCTGCAGTTCGTCCACCGGGTCGAACTGCTGAACATCCCCAGCGTGGGGGCCGATCCCCGCTTCGACAAGCCGGAAGGTCTGGCCCTGCAGCCGGATGGAGATCTGGTGGTTTTCTTCGACAACGATTTCCTCAACGTGGCCGGACGCCCCGACAACCTGGCCACTGAAATCAGCTTCACCCCCACCCCCATCGACTCCTCGGACAGAGATGAGCAGGGGGGTGCTCTCGGGGTCAAGAATCTCTATGGGCTGCCCATGGCCGATGGCGTGGATGCCTTCGCCGTCAATGGCGCCACCTATGTGATCGTGGCCGGCGAAGGGGATGACCGCGATGGCGGTGGGATTGTCATCAATGATGCGGAGCGGGCGGCAAATGTTTCGGGAGCCGATACGGGGAATCTTGGCAATCGCCTGAAGCTCATCACCACCGAAGGTGACTATGACGGCGACGGCATCATCGAGCAGGCCTATGCCTTCGGCAGCCGCAGTTTCCGCATCTACGACGCCAACGGCAATCTCATCTTCGATTCCGGTAACCAGCTGGCGGAGCTGGCCAAAGCCGCCGGCATCTACGACGACGGACGCAGCGACGATAAAGGCACGGAACCCGAAACGGTGATCACCCAGGTCATCAATGGCTCCACCTATGCATTTGTCGCCCTTGAGCGCGGCATCACCTCCACCACGGCGGTCTTTGATGTCAGTGATCCCTACCAGCCCTCCTTCGTTCGCCTGCTGAATTCACCTGGTTCCGTTTCTCCAGAAGGGTTGGAGTATGTATCCACCGAGCCGAATGGCAGCGGCTTCCTGACCGCGGCAAATGAAGTGAGTGGAACATTTGATCTTTTTGAATTCAGCCGTGATGTGAAACTATCCGCCGACCGCAATGAATTCAACGGCGGCCCCGCCGTGGAGATGGCGGTGGAATTCGATGTCTCCGGCTTCACGACGGATTCCATCTACACGATCGGCGAAAGCAATGATCTGCAGATCACCGGCATTCCCGACGGTCAGGGTGCCTACCGCGTCGATGGCAACACCATCCGGGTGCTGGTCAACAGTGAGCTCCGCCCCGATCTGGGGTACTCCTATCAACTGGGAAGTGGAGCTGAACTGGTAGGCGCCCGCGTCAACTTCATTGATGTGAACAACGCCGGCCAGGTGGTGGGTGGCGGCATCGCCTACAACACCGTCTACGATCGGATGGGCAATCTGGTTCTTAACAGCGACCAGGTGAGCGGCGGCTTCAACCGCTTCTGCTCGGCCAACCTGGTGGAGGCCGACACCTTCGGGCCCGGCCGTGGTGCCGCCGATCGGCTGTTCCTGCTCGGTGAGGAATCCGGCAACGCCGGCAGCATGTGGATCCTGGATGTGGCCAACGGCGAGCTCTGGGCCGCGCCGGATCTGGGCTACGGCAGCTGGGAGTCGGCCACGATGGTGGACACCGGCCGCACCGACACGGTGGCCTATGTCCTGGGGGATGACTTCAACCCCGGGCCGCTTTATCTCTACCTCGGCACGAAGGATCCCAGCGGCAATGTGCTGGAGCGCAATGGCCTGATCGGCGGCCAGATGTACTACTGGAAGAGCGACAACGGCATCACCAACCACGACGAGGCGATCGCCAACGGTCTCACCCAGGGCAACAGCGACAGCGGCAGCTGGGTGGCGATCGATGTGCAGGATGCCGCCATGGCTGGCGAGCCGGGCTACGACGATGAGGGTTACAAATTCGGCGACACCCTGCGGACCGAGGTGATCGCCGGCGGCGGTTTCGTGGGCTACCGGGTCGAGGACTTGGATTTCAACCCCAACGACCCCACCCAGCTGGTGTTCAACACCACCGGTGGCCAGTCCGACAACGGCGCCGGCGTCACCGATCGCTTCGGGTCGATGTGGATCCTGGACCTGGAGTTCGACGGCAACGGCGACCCCGGTGCCACCACCCTCAAGCACCTCTACGACGGAGACGCGGACGGCAACCAACAGGCCGGTGTGCGCAGTCCCGACAACCTGGCCTGGTCCGGCGACGGTTTCATCTATGTCCAGGAGGACCGTTCCACCGACTGGGAAGGGGAGGAAGCCTCGATCTTCAAGGTGGACGCGGAAAGCGGCGAGGCCGAACGCATCCTGCAGATCAACCGCGATGCCGTATTGCCCGACGGGCAGGTGGATGCCCGCACCGGCCAGCTCGGCGCCTGGGAGAGCAGCGGCATCATCGATGTGTCCCACCTCTATGGCAACGCCCCCGGCACCGATTTCTTCTTCAACGTCCAGGCCCACGGCGTCGGCGGTGGCGCGATCGAGGAGTTCGACCTCGTGGAGGGCGGCCAGATCCTGGTGAGCAGCGCGCCCGACACCACCCCCGCCGATCCCTATGTCGATGGGGTGGCGCCGGGGGTGGAGACCACGGCCCTGTACACGATCGGCGAAGCGGTCAACGGCTACATCGGCACCGGCATCCCCGATGGCCAGGGCGCCTTCCTGAAGGACGAGACCACCATTCGCCTGCTGGTGAACAGTGAGCTGCGCCCCGATCAGGGCTACAGCTACGAGCTCAGCAGCGGCGCCGAGCTGGTTGGCGCCCGCGTCAACTTCATCGACATCGACAAGGACAGCAACGCCGTGCTCGGCGGTGGCCTGGCCTACGGCGAGGTGTACGACCGAGCGGGAGCGGTTGTCACCGACGCTGACCAGGTGAGCGGCGGCTTCAACCGCTTCTGCTCGGCCAACCTGGTGGAGGCCGACACCTTCGGGCCCGACCGTGGTGCCGCCGATCGGCTGTTCCTGCTCGGTGAGGAATCCGGCAACGCCGGCAGCATGTGGATCCTGGATGTGGCCAACGGCGAGCTCTGGGCCGCGCCGGATCTGGGCTACGGCAGCTGGGAGTCGGCCACGATGGTGGACACCGGCCGCACCGACACGGTGGCCTATGTCCTGGGGGATGACTTCAACCCCGGGCCGCTTTATCTCTACCTCGGCACGAAGGATCCCAGCGGCAATGTGCTGGAGCGCAATGGCCTGATCGGCGGCCAGATGTACTACTGGAAGAGTGACAACGGCATCACCAACCACGACGAGGCGATCGCCAACGGTCTCACCCAGGGCAACAGCGACAGCGGCAGCTGGGTGGCGATCGATGTGCAGGATGCCGCCATGGCTGGCGAGCCGGGCTACGACGATGAGGGTTACAAATTCGGCGACACCCTGCGGACCGAGGTGATCGCCGGCGGCGGTTTCGTGGGCTACCGGGTCGAGGACTTGGATTTCAACCCCAACGACCCCACCCAGCTGGTGTTCAACACCACCGGTGGCCAGTCCGACAACGGCGCCGGCGTCACCGATCGCTTCGGGTCGATGTGGATCCTGGACCTGGAGTTCGACGGCAACGGCGACCCCGGTGCCACCACCCTCAAGCACCTCTACGACGGAGACGCGGACGGCAACCAACAGGCCGGTGTGCGCAGTCCCGACAACCTGGCCTGGTCCGGCGACGGTTTCATCTATGTCCAGGAGGACCGTTCCACCGACTGGGAAGGGGAGGAAGCCTCGATCTTCAAGGTGGACGCGGAAAGCGGCGAGGCCGAACGCATCCTGCAGATCAACCGCGATGCCGTATTGCCCGACGGGCAGGTGGATGCCCGCGCCGGCCAGCTCGGCGCCTGGGAGAGCAGCGGCATCATCGATGTGTCCCACCTCTATGGCAACGCCCCCGGCACCGATTTCTTCTTCAACGTCCAGGCCCACGGCGTCGGCGGTGGCGCGATCGAGGAGTTCGACCTCGTGGAGGGTGGCCAGATCCTCAGGGCGACCATCGAGCAGCCCTTCACGCTCCAGCTGCTGCACTTCGCCGATGGCGAGGCTGGGCTCCTGGCTTCAGGCACAGCCCCCAATCTGGCGGCCCTGGTTGATGGATTCGATGATGACTATGCCAACACCCTGATCCTGGCGGGGGGTGACAACTTCATTCCCGGCCCCTTCCTGGCGGCCGGCACCGATTCCAGTGTGGCGGCCACCCACGACAAAGGCACCAATCCGGGCGCGGCCGACATCGAGATCCACAACCGCATCGGGGTGGAGGCCTCGGCGATCGGCAATCACGAGTTCGACCTCGGCACAAGGGCCTTCCGCGATGCCGTGGATGATGCGGAGTTCCCTTATATCAGCGCCAACCTTGATTTCTCGGGGGATGTGGATCTCGCTTCCCGCTTCACCGACACGGTCGGGCCGGGACTGGAGGATGTCACCACCTTGGCGGGCAGGATCGTCCCCTCAGCTGTGGTGATGGAGGGTGGTGAAAAGATCGGCCTGGTGGGAGCCACCACTCAGATCATCGAATCGATCAGCTCCACCGGGGGCGTGGAGGTGGAAGGTTTCCCTGGAGACGGCGATGCAACCAATGACATGGCCCTGTTGGCCTCCCAGTTACAGCCGGTCATCGACGACCTCACAGCGCAGGGCGTCAACAAGATCGTTCTTCTGGCCCACCTGCAACAGATCACCCTGGAGCAGGAGCTGGCTCCATTGCTCAGTGGCGTGGACATCATCATCGCGGCCGGATCCAACACCCGTCTTGGTGATGACGATGATGTTCCCGTCAGTTTCCCCGGTCATGCCCCTGACTTCGCTGGGCCCTATCCCATTCTCACCGCAGGAAGCGACGCAGCACCAACCCTGATCGTCAACACCGACAACGAATACACCTATCTCGGCCGGTTGGTCGTCGACTTCGACGCCGATGGCGAACTTCTCCTGGACAGCCTGGATACCACCATCAACGGTGCCTACGCCTCCACCGCCGCCAACGTGGCCGCTGTGTGGGGAGTGGAGGAGGCGGACCTTGAGTCCACCGCTTTTGCTGAAGGCAGCAAGGGTGCGGCGGTGAGGGAGATCACTGCCGCGGTACAGGAAGTGATCGATGCGAAGGACGGCGAAGTGTGGGGCTTTACCGATGTCTATCTGGAGGGTGAGAGAAACCTGGTCCGCAATCAGGAAACCAATCTGGGCAACATCACGGCGGACGCCAACCTGGCCGCCGCCCGTGCCGCCCTCGGCGAAGCTGTGCTGATCGGTTCGCTCAAGAATGGGGGTGGGATCCGCGCCCAGATCGGCTCGGTGGATGTGGTCACAGGGGACAAGGAGCCTCCGCTGGCCAATCCTGATGCCGGCAAGCCGGAAGGTGGGGTTTCCAGCCTCGACATCGAAAATTCCCTGCGCTTCAACAACCGCCTGATGGTGTTCGACACCACCCCGGAAGGTCTGAAGGCCATTCTCGAACATGGCGTTGCGGTGCTTGGCAACCAGGGACGCTTCCCCCAGATCGGCGGTATCAGCTTCTCCTACGACCCTGATCTCGCTGCAGGTTCCAGGGTGCTCAACGTGGCGGTGATTGATGAACAGGGCCATCCCATCGCCCGAGTGATCGAGAACGGGGCGGTCAGCTCCGATGCCCCTGCCAGCCTCAGCATGGTGACCTTGAATTTCCTCGCCAATGGGGGGGATTCCTACCCCTTCAAGTCCAATGGCGAGAACTTCCGTTATCTGCTGGAGGATGGAACCCTCAGCGCCACCATTGATGAAGCGCTGGACTTCACCGATGCGGCGGTGGTGCCAACCAACGCCCTCGGTGAACAGCAGGCGATGCAGACATTCATGGAGACCGTACACGGCACCCTGGAGGGGGCTTTCGATGAGGCCGATACCCCACAGGATCAAGACGAGCGCATCCAGAATCTGGACGCACGCACAACCGACAGCGTGTTCATGGGTGAGACCGTCATGGGTGGTGAAACAGTGCGGGACGTGCTGGCGGGAACCGTTGGGGATGATCTGCTGGATGGCCAGGGCGCCTGGGATACGATTTCAGGCGGTATGGGCAATGACACGATCATCGGCGGCCCTGGGGTGGATACCCTCAGCGGAGATGCAGGGCGAGACAGGTTTGTGTACAACGCCCTCAGCGATGCCCGTGATCTGATCACCGATTTCAACCCGGCCGAAGACCTCATTGATTTCAGCGCCATCCTCGCGGCTCCCGGCTACGACAGTGAAGATCCCTTCAACGCCTACATCCAGCTCAGGCAACTGGCGCCGGGCCTCACTCTGGTGAGCCTGGATCCCAATGGTGATGCGGCCAATGCCTTCTCTACACCCATGCTCATCCTGCAGGGCGTAATCCCTTCCCAACTCACCGCCGATCAGTTCATCTTTGCCTGACCGAAGTATGTAACTTGAAGCCAGCCTGATTGGGGCAGGGGCGCTCTGCGGATAGGTTTTTTGACCCATGTGATTAAGAACACCTCCGTCTACAGCCGGCACTTGTCATAATGAATTGGCCGTATCTTTGCGGCCACCCAAACACATCCAGTCGGGTCCCAGCAGATTCATGGCTTCCAAACTTCTCCGCAACCTTTCCAGCCTCACGGTCACTGGCAGCCTTGCATTGGGTGCCATGGGCTCCCTATCGTCTGTCGCGAAGGCGGATCCGTTTCGGCTCACATACGATTCAGGCATCGGACAATTTATTCTGGAACTGGATGGAACGGTTCAGCCAGATAACAATACGGTTGTCATCGATTCCATCTCCTCCTTATTCTTTGAAGGGGATGCCCTGACACCTCCGCCTCTGACCTTCATCGCCAGCGCGTCTGCTTTCGTCAACCAGACCAATCCCCTTGATCCCCTTGGTCCCGGGATCACATCTCTGGATGGCACGGTTCAGGACTTCATCGCCTGCGCCACGGCCCAATGTGACACGAATCAATCGATCGCCATTGGTGAATTAATACCCGGTTTTCAAGGCTTAGTTTTGTTCGAATCTCTTTACACTTCGGCATTGGAATCGGCTACCTACGAACCGAACAACTTCACCCTGGCAGCAGCCCCTCCAGCCCAATCCGTTCCCGGGCCCCTGCCCCTCTTCGGCGCTGCTGTGGCCTTCGGCACCTCCCGTCGTCTCCGCTCCCGCCTGAAGGCCACAACCCGTAACTGAAGCCAGCCCCCCAGCGCCCTTCAGTCCCAATCGGTCTGGCCAACAGGATTGCCCAGGGAGATCGCGGCTGAAGGCGAGACGATCTCGAAGACACATCCCGCAACGGACAACCTGCCCTTAACCAGGGCGACTGACCGTAAGGAACATATCGCTTTATTCATGTCCCCTCCCTCCCCCGGCGCCATCGACACGATGCGGCAGCTGGCCGACGGCCGCCGCCTGCTGCGGTTCAGGGAGGGTGATGTGATCTTCAGGGCCGGAGACTCCGGCGACACGGTGTACGGCGTCCTGAAGGGCTCCGTGAAGCTCTCCTGGGGCGATGACAGCCAGTACGAAATCCTGGGCCCCGGCAGCAGTTTCGGTGCCGGGGCCCTGGTGGATCCGCAGCATCGACGCTATGGCACCGCCACCGCGATGGAAGACACCCAACTCCTGCACATGAACAGGGAGCGGTTCCTCTTCGCCATGCAGGAACTGCCGATGTTCGGCCTGGAGATGCTGCTCGATCTCGACGAGCGGCTGCGACAGCTCAAGACCCGGGGGGTGGGGCCGGGCTGAGCACCATCAGCTCTGGGCCGGGCTGGAACGCCTCGCTCCATCACCTTCATCCTTCACGGTTTCTGCCCACCCATGGGCCGTTCTTCCCCCACTCCGATGGTCGCCCCCCGTCAATTCCGCTGGATCCTGGCCGCGGCCGGTGCCCTGCTTCTCGTCTTCGCATTCACTACGACACTGCGCCGACCGAGCCGGCCCGAGCCCACCACCATCAGGATCGACGGCTCCAGCACCGTCTACCCCTTCACCGAGGCGGCGATCGAGGCCTTCAAATCCTCGCGCAAGGCTGCGGGCACCACCTTCCGGCTGAAGGCCTCGGGCACCACCGCCGGCTTCCGCGGCTTCTGCAGGGGGGAGAACGCGATCAGCAACGCCTCCCGCCCCATCAACGCCGAGGAACTCGAGCAGTGCCGCCAGGCGGGGGTGGCCTTCCTTGAACTGCCGGTGGCCTTCGATGCCATCACGGTGGTGGTGCATCCCAGCAACACCTGGGCTGATCCGATCTCGATGGCCGAACTCCGGCGCCTCTGGAACAAGGACGCACAGGGCAGGGTGATGCGCTGGAACCAGGTGAATCCGGCCTGGCCCGACAAGCCGATCCGCCTGTTCGGGCCCGGCGCCGACTCCGGCACCTTCGACACCTTCAACAAGGCGGTCAACGGCAGCCCCACCAACACCCGCACCGACGTGGTGACCAGCGAGGACGACAACGTTCTGGTGGATGCCGTGGCCCAGGACCCCCTGGCCCTCTCCTACTTCGGCTTCGAGTATCTGCAGGGCAACCGGGAACGGCTCAGGCCCCTCGCCCTCGTCCAGGCCGATGGCACCGCCGTGATGCCTTCGGTGGAGGCCGTGCAGAAGGACGCCTACCGGCCCCTGGCCCGGCCCCTGTTCCTCTACGTCAACGACGAACAGCTGCAGCGCTCGGCCGCCCTGCGATCCTTCCTCGAGTACACCCTCAAAAAAGGCACACGGATCGCCGAGCAGGCCGGATCCATCCCCCTGATCGATTCCACCTACCGCCTCACGGAGGCCAAGGTCTACAAGCGGGTGCGGGGCAGTGCCTACGACGGCCGCCTGCCGATCGGCCTCACCCTCGGCGAGGTGCTCAACCGCAGCCTCGATCAGGACAAGAAGCCTGAATTCCGCGGCTGATCCGGAGGCGATCTCCATGACCCGGATCCTCATCGTCGGCCACACCCCTCCACCTTTCACCACCCGATCCTGGCCCAGCCGCTGGCCATCGTTCTGATCGCCATCCCCCTCATCCTGCAGACCTATCTCATCTTCTGGATCGCGGCGGATGGAGCGGCGCTGGCACCCCCCACCACGCCGCTCCCGGGGCGAGATCGGCGCCTCCAACTCTTCGCTGCGGGCGGGGCGATCCCTCTTCGGTCTCCGCTCCGGCCCCCCTGCCACGGTCGTGGGGGCTGGTGGAGCCGGGCTCTCGCTGGTGGCGATCGCCAACCGCAACCGCCGCCTGTTTCGCCAATGCAACGGTGCCGAGGCACCGCGATCGCTTGCGGATGCAGCTGGGGCTGCTCCAGACTCCTGAGCGCGCAACAAGGATTTATCTTGCTTACCCACCGAACGCTCCAGATCAGAAGTGGGCAGGGATCTTGGTAGTAGGAAGCAGCCAATGCTTGGGGCTTCTGGATCTGGATGTTAGATGGCATTCAATATAACTGTCTGACGGCTTTAGATTCAGTGTTTGAGAGGCCAGTCCTCCAACTTTCTGCCCCCAGCGGCAGTTCATTCAATTCCGCCCTGGCCTCCCGCCAGCTGGGGACGTGGCTGCCGAGCAACGTCAGAAACCGCTCGTTGTGGCTGGGTTCGATCAGGTGGAGCATCTCATGGACGACCACATACTCCAGCAAATCTCGGGGCTTTTTCACCAGTTCGGTGTTGAGGCGGATGTTGCCGCTGCGGGGGTTGCAGCCGCCCCATTTGGTTTTCATCCGCTGCAGAAACCAGCCACTCACCGTCACACCCAGCTTCGGCTCCCAGTGGCGGATCAACGGGGGCACGGCCTCGTGCAGGAGGGACTTGTGCCAGGCGTGCATCACTGCCGCCCGCTTGGCGGTGTCGCTGCCCGGGCGGACGGTGAGGGTGATGCATCGGTGGGTGAGGTGGACGGACGGCTTGACTTCTTCCTCCCGTAGGGAGAGCAGGTAGCGGCGCCCCAGAGGAGATGGCTTTCGCGCTCCACGAACTGGCGGGGTGTTTCCCGCGCCTGCTCTCGCAGGCGGGCCTGCTGATCGCGGATCCAACCGAGCTTGGAGGCGGCGTAGGCATGGGCCACCTCCAGGCGGGTGGCCAGCGGAGCGGCCAGGGTCACATGGCCCCCCGGCGGGTGCACCGACAGGTGGACATGCTTGATCTCCTTGCGTGTCACCGCGATGGCGATGTCGCCGAGCTGGATCGTTTCGCTCATCCATACCCCGGCTGGTTCTTGACGAGCTCGAGCAGGGCCCGGGTGGCCTGGCGATCACGATCCAGCAGGGGGAAGAGGGCATTGAGCACCTGGGCCTCGCGGGCTTGGTCCCCTTTCCAGCCGGCGGGGGCCTGCTGCCGCATCACCTGGTCAATGGCCAGGCTGAGGTCCACCAGGCGCTCCCCATCCTCCGGGCTCCCATCGGACCCACTGGTTGCGATCCCCAGCACGCCCGGCAGGTTGCGGTAGATCACCGCAGCCTCTCGCTTGCCGTGCAATGCCACGGGCAGGTCGGCGTGGGGCTGCTTGGCGGCCAGCTGCTTCACCAACGCCTCGGCTTTGCGCAGGAACTGCTCGTAGGCGGCGGCATCGGCCCGGCTCTGTTGGATCAGATCGTCCAGGAGTTGTGACATCTGCGCATAGAAGCGCGGGTCGGTGAGTTGGTCGCGGATGATCGTTTTGCGGACGTTGTTGATGATTCCTTCGGCGACGGCGTTGTTCGACAGCTGGCCTTTGGCGTTGAGTTGTTGGGCGATGGCGTCGTGGATGCCGCTCTTGATGATCAGTTCCACCAGCGACAGTTCACCCATTTCTCCCAGCTCGGCGGCCGGTTCGGCCTGCACGTAGGTGTTGAGCAGGTGGCGCATGTCCGCCTCGTAGGGCTTGATATCGAGCTCTTCACCGGCGTGCTTCTTGATGGCGGCGCGGATCTCGCCGTAGAACTCCACCTCGCGGGGCAGCTTTGCCGCATCGGCCTCGGAGTAACCGGCCTCATCGAGGTGCTGGGCGATGGCGGCGAGGCCGCACCAACACCGCCACGGCCTTGTAGAAGGCCACCCGCAGCGGTTCGGTGGCGTTCAAGGCGCCGGGATCGGCGGCAGCACCGCAGAAGTGATGCAGGAACTGATCCACCTGCCTTGGCGGCGCCACGGGATCGCAGAGGTAATGCAGGGCCTCGCGGGCCTTCTCGAGTTTCTCTTTGCCTTCGGCGCGCCACTCCTTGAGGTGCACGTTGTTGTCTGTGGCGCTGCCGTCGTCGATGTCGAGCTCGTCGGAGCTGTAGACGGGGATCGCCTGTTGCACGTCACCGAACAGTTCCTTGAAATCCACGATGTGGCCGTAATCCTTGTCGTCGCCATCAAGGCGGTTGGTGCGGCAGATGGCCTGGAAGAGGTTGTGGTCGCGCAGGTGGCCGTCGATGTCTTGCAGGTCTTCCGGTTCGCTGCTGTCGATGTAGCGGGGCAGGTCGTAGCTGCGCAGCTGTTCGCCGTCTTTGAATTTGGGGGCCGCCAGGGTGTTGCCCGCCACGATGTTGGCCGTGGGGAAGTCGTGCAGGATCATGTTCATGCGGGCAAGACCCGCCGTGGTCACATCCTTCTCCTGACCTTCGAGGGTGATCGCCTTGCCCGCTTCGGCGGCCAGCTTGAGCAGCAGGGAGCCCGAACCGCAGGTGGGGTCGTAGGCGGTGGTGGAGGCCTTGGTGTTGTCCGCTGCGATGCCGATCACCTTGGCAATCACCCGGCTCACCTCAGCGGGGGTATAGAACTGCCCTTTGCTCTTGCCACTCTCGGTGGCGAAGTGGCGCATCAGGTATTCGTAGGCGTCGCCGAGGATGTCGTCGTGCTCGGCCCGGTTCTGTGAGAAATCCAGCTGGGGGCTGGCGAAGATGTTGATCAGGTTGGTGAGCCGATCCACCATCTCCCGGCCCTGGCCGAGCTTGTTGGGATCGTTGAAATCGGGAAAGTCGCTGCGGGCCAGCATGGCGTTGGCCTGCACCAGCGGCGCGATCACCTCGGTGTTGATCCGATCGCCGATGTCGCTCTTGCCGCGCAGCTCCAGCATGGCTGGGAAGCTGGCGCCCTTGGGGATGGACACCGGCGGGGCGAAGTCGTCGCTGTCGCCATATTTATCGGAGATATATTTGATGAACAGCATGAACAGGACGTAGTCCTTGTATTGGCTGGCGTCCATGCCACCCCGCAGCTCGTCGCAGCTGGCTCAGAGGGAGGAGTAGAGGTCGGATTTCTTGAGGGGCATGGGGTGATTTAGGTTGCGGTCGGCGGTGGGGATAACCACTAACGTTGTACGCAAGGTGTTGCCTCTGTCTATCGAGAAAAATGATTGATTCCTTGGCTGCTTAGGTGTATTCAATAGCGTCTATTCCTTGGGGATTATCGGGTCTCAAGGCCTGACCAATGCAGAGTTTAGCATTGATCAGTTTGGGGTAATATCATGCCATAATCCAGCTGCTATAAACCTCGTGAGATGCCCGACATTCGTAGTTGCAATGACAACATCTGAAATTGCCAAAGACATTGCTTGAGCTATCAGAATCATGTCAGCGTCGATCGCTTTGTCACTTGCTGTTGGTTGCCCTTGCTGGCGTGCTTGCGCCCAAAGGTGCGCTGCTTGACGCATTGCAATTGTTGTAATCGGCAAATACTCAAGAAACTTGGCTAAATCATCAAGCCGGCCCATCCCCTTCGCCTTGTTTGCTCTTAATAACTCCCGTCTAACCTCGTAGTCTGCAATCTCAGGAATAACAACGCGGCTCACCACGTTGTACCCTTTAACTCAGCTGGAAATAACTTGTGTTCAGAAAGCCGATCATCGTCCAAAGCATGGATTAAATATTGACCTGTCTCCTGCTGTTCTTTGGAATCCTCATCATCAATCCAAGATTGGAGCAGATTGACCGCTTCGGACTGTTTTTGCTTCAGCAAAATAGAATTCGTCAAAAGCTCCACAGCCAGTGCTTCCAACGAAAGTCCGTGCTGATCAGCTTCCTGCAAAAGATATCGTTCTAATTCCGGAGATAGCTTAAGAGTGAGAGTCATTAGACCTGCCTTGTGATGCAGTGAATGGGTTGGTGGAAAGCGAAATAAATGATCTGCCCAGCTTGCTTCATGAAAACGTTGTTTTAAGATCAGCCTCGGTGTATTCAGGATTGCTTTCCTCTTCCATCCCGCGCATCGCAACAGTAAGTGAAAAACCGCTCCAAAGATTATCTTCTTTTTCCGGATTCTCTCGCCTAGTTTTTTCGAGGAGGTATTCAACGAAATCCAGGACTTCTGCCTGGTACGCAGACGGAAGTTTCTGTACAGACGCTTGAATTTTTTCAGTAAGCCCCATGGTGGCATCTCCTTGATCTGATCGCCTATTTTACTGCATTGGATGCTTATTCTATGCCATCCGCGTGTGGACAGCCGGCTTTGTGCGTTCAAAGGTGATCGCTTTGCCCGCTGCGGTCGGGGCGAAGTCGTCGCTTTCGCTGTATTTGTAGGAGATGGTTTTGATGAACAGCATGAACAGATTATAGTCCTTGTACTGCTGGCATCCAGCCACCCCGCAGCTCATCGCAGCCGGCCCAGAGGGTGGAGTAGAGGTCGGATTTCTTGAGGGGCATGGGAGGTATAGTGGTTGCCTCTAATGGCCATCTCTACGGTTGCCAGGCAAGACACGTCAAATTCTATTCTAAATATCGCCGATTGGCACTTGAGCGTTCAACGCTGCCCCTGAGTGGCAGGCAACGAGTTTAGAGCGAGAGAAGGAAATCGGCGGTGGCCTGTCCGCCCGAGGGGCTTGTTAGCCGTCTTAATCAATTGGCTGTGCATGAAACCGTAACCCAAGTGCCTTGGCTACTTTGAGTACTGTCACGAAACTTGGGTTTCCATCGGCACTCAGTGCTCTATACAAGCTTTTACGGCTAAGACCGGTATCCTGCGCCACTTGTGACATACCCTTTGCCCGAGCAATATCTCCAAGTGCTCGTGCAATACCAGCAACATCCTCGGGCGCTTCTTCAAGCCAAGCATCTAGAGAAGCAGCCATCTCTTCAGGCGTTCTTAGGTGCTCGGCAACATCATAGGGAGTTACCCTGGTAGCCTGCGAATCTGAAGCTGGTTGTGTTTGGGTCATTGAAAGAAGTTCTGAAATTGACGATTTAGTTTAAGGGCCTCAGCGATATCTTTTGACTGAGTTGACTTGCTACCTCAAGCAAGAAGTAGTAGCAGCTGATCACCTCTAATGGCATAGTACACCCTGTATCCAGGGCCCACATCGATCTTCAATTCTGCAACTCCTTCCGTGAGATTGCGGAACACCCCGGGATTGCCATGGTTGAGGCGATCAACACGCATGAGCACACGTGCCCTACCAGCTTGATCCTTGAGGCTGTCAATCCAAGCTTGGTACGCATCCGTCTTGGCGACCCTCATCCAACTTTTGTAGCCCCTGAGCTACGGATCGGCATCGGATGCCATCTCTCACCTGGCTTCGGCTAACAATGATTCAGCGGTCAGCAGAAGCTGCCGCCGGCCAGCCCAGTGCCGGATAAGCTGCGAGCACAATGACTTCCTTGACCTGGGCAAAACATGCCTGGTCTCACGTCCCGGAAATAAGCTTCAGAGATAAGAGCCTCAGAGTCTGAGCTCGATGCCTATCAAATGGGGGGCTTTTCTGGACCGAATCAATACTCTGGGGAGGAATCTTAGACATGCTAAGACGCAAAGCCATGAACTTCACTTCGTTCGCCATAGTTTAGTGTGACTTACTCGCGTATTCCTTCTTGAAGTGGCTAATCCCACTTTTCACATAAGGATAAATGCTTACATTGCCTGGCATGTAATGCCATACTCTAAAGGCATAGTCTCAACTTCAAGATATGCCATATGATCGCTCTCTTCCTTGTCTTGATCTCAGCGACGAGGCGGTTTCCCAGCTTGAAACTCTCGCCAGTTCTCGGTCTTTTCCTCACTCATTGGTGCAGCGTGCTCAGATAGTTCTTGAATGTCGCGGTGGTGGTAGTAGCGCATCAATTGGTAAGCGGGTGGAGGTCACTCATGTCACGAGTACGGAAGTGGCGTACACGCTGTATGGAGATGGGGATCGCAGGTCTGCATGTAGCACTAAGGCTTCCGCGTAGCGGTTGAACTGCGTCCTGGCAGGGGAGACGGGCGTTTCCTAGCCCACAGGGCTTCCGCTTGCGATGGAGCACAGTTCACAGATGGATGCAGGCTTTTCAAATTCAACCGCACAGACAGAAAACGTTCAAGCTTTCCACAGATGCGTTTCAGTGCCTCCGGCACGCTCGGCCTTCGGCCTCGGTCGCGTCTCAAAGGTACGATAACTCGTTGGTCTCCACCTCAATCCGCCCGACAACGTCCTAGTACTCTGCGTCGATGATCTGCCACGGCACCACAACCCTGTTTGCCGCTTTGGATACCGCCACTGGGCAGGTGATCACCCAATGCAAACAACGTCACCGCCAACCGCTTGCGCGGAAGGCGATGCCTACAGGCCAAGATTTCATATACACTTTACCCCAACCTACTCCTCTGGACCGCTACGGCGGACTCCATCCTGGAAAAGCTCGGACGGTTGTGTACACGTATTTCCTGGACGTGAGACTAGCGGGTCACTTCGACTGGCGGCTGCCGGGGGACACCATCCGCGTCGACAGCCCTTTCGAGCTCTACCTGCAGCGGGGTGCCAAGGAGCAGAGCTGGCGCCGGGCGCGCCCCAGCGGCAGCACCGATGGCAGCAGCCAGGACTGGATCACCGACCCCCTCCCCCTGCCGGGGGAGTCAAGGGGCTGAGGCCTCCTCCTCCCGGAGTCCCAGCCAGCGGGCCACGTGGGGGAGCGTGAATCCCTGCACCAGCAGGTTGATGATCACCACCCAGAAAACGATGCCACCGGCGTTCCGCACCAGCAGGGGAGCCTGCGCCGGATCCAGGCCCCTCAGCCTGGGGATGGCATCGACCAGGACGAAACTCAGGGCGAGGGGAACGGCCCCCCTCAGACCGCACCACGACACCAGCAGGGCCTCCCGCAGGCTGAAGGGCGAGAACCGCTGTAGCAGAAGGACACTCACCGGACGAGCCACCACCATCATGCCGATGGCGATGACGATGCCCTCCGGCAGTGCGGGCAGGATCGTGAAGGGGTTGATGCTGAGGCCGAAGATCAGGAACACGGTGATCTCGGTCATGGTGTTGAAGGGCAGCAGGGTCTGCTGCAGGGCCCCGGGGGTGATCCGTTCATTGCTGTAGCTGTGGTTGCTGAGCATCAGGCCCGCCAGGTAGGCGCTGATGAAGCCGGATCCCCCCAGCAGTTCGGCCAGTCCGTAGGCGATCAGGCCGATGGAGATGCCCAGGATCAGCAGCTGGCTGGAGTCGCGCGCCAGCTGGTTGAGGCTGAAGCGCCCCAGATAGCTCACGATCACCCCGATCAGCAGGCCCGAGCCGATCTTCTGCAGGAAGGTCCGCACCTCCTCCAGCACCAGCTCCTGGCCACTGGCACTGCTGCCCACAGCCGACAGACCGATCACCAGTCCCAGAAAAAGAATGGCGGTGGGGTCGTTGACGGAGGATTCGAACTGCACCAGGGCCGAAAGTCGGCGGGGGATCGCCCCAGGGACGGACTGCAGCACGTTGACCGTGGCCCCCGCGTCGGTGGACCCCAGACAGGCGGCGATCAGCATGGCCGCCGAGAGAGGGATCTGGCGAAAGCCGAGTTCGATGCCGCCGGCATCGGGAGACGCCACGAACCAGACGATCCCGCCCAGCATCAGGGTGGAGAGGATCACCCCACCCACCGCAAGAATGATGCCGTATTCGAGGAAACCGCGGATCGATCGGATCTCGGTTTCCAGTCCTGCGTTGAACAGCAGGATCGACAGACTCAGCACCTGCATTCGTTCGATCGCGACGTTGCTGAACAGGGTGAAGGAGGGATTGATGATGAATCCGAGAAGCAGCACGCCCAGAATGGCCGGCACCCCGATCTTCAGGGAGAAGCGACTGATCGCCAGGGTGCCGAGAAAGATTCCGCCGATGATCACCATGATCAGCGGTTGCGGTATGGAACTATTCAGAACGGAGGGTTTCAGCAAAGGCTGAGCCGTCCCTTTTTCGACCACGGCGACCAGTGTTGCCAGCCATGGATTCAGGGCACTGGGCTGAGCGATGGACAGCAAAGGCCGAGGATCGGGGACATCACTGTACGGGCGGTTCCGGTGGAGATTCCGATGGTTTCACGACCCCCGAACGATCCCTCAGGCAGATCAACGTCGCCGTCAGAATCAGGAGGGCTCCAGCGCTGGTCGGCAGGTCGATGGTCTCTCCGAAGATCCACCAGCCCCAGAGTCCGGCGAAGCCCTCCTGCACGGAACTGATCGCTGTGGCCCGGGCCGCCGGCAGCTGGGAGAGTCCCCTGGTGAGGCCCACCTGACCCACCTCGGTGAACACCCCCCACACCCACGGCAATGGATATCCTGGCGGCGCTTCGCAGCGACTACCGAACCTTTCCCCAGCAGCAGAGTTTTGATCTCTACGCTCCCGACGTCTTTTTCAAAGATCCTCTAACGCAATTTCGTGGCATTACCCGCTACCAGCAGATGATCGGGTTCATCGGCAGATGGGTCAAGGATGTGGAATTACAGCTGCACCATATCGATCAGCTGGATGACACCATCCACACCCGCTGGACGTTGAACTGGACCACTCCACTGCCTTGGCAGGCTCGCATTGCTATCCCAGGTCGCAGTGAGCTGGTTCTGAATCAGGCCAATCTGATCAGTTCCCATATTGATTTCTGGGATTGTTCGCCCTGGAATGTGGTTAAGCAGCATTTCACTTCCAGGCAGTCTGTATAAACAGGGCAATCCTTGACACCGCGCCAACAGGCCCGGCCTGGAAGGGGGAAGCAAGGATCAGAGCCTGGGGGACTGCAGGGCACTCAGCAGCAGCAGCCACCAGGGCAGCCGCAGATCCGGGATCCAACGGTTGCCCCGCTGCAAGGCGGGCACCAGCGAGGGCAGCAGAAACCGCAGCGAGCGCAGCGAGGCCGGCCGCCGGCCCTCGGCGTCGTTCACCCCGTAGCAGGCGGCCAGTTCGGCGACGATGCGCAGCCGGCCGCTGCAGCGCATCACGCCGGGATCGGCGGCCAGAGCCGCCACCACACGGCCGATGAACAGGGGCGATTCCCAGTTGAAGCCCCCCGCCATGGCGCTCAAGGCCGGATCCGCTTCTTCCCCCCGGCCCCTTTCGGCCAGCAGGGCAGTGATGTGTTCGGTGCCGACGATGCCTGGCCACAGCGCCAGCGACGCCACGCCATGGGGGCGCAGCTCAGCGGCCATCTCGCTGGCCAGCCGATCGCAGGCCGATTTGCCGGTGCCGTAGGCCACCCCGAAGATCGGTGCCAGCCCGCCCCAGGAGCTGATCGTGCAGATCAGCCCCTGCCGCCGCGGCACCATCAGCTGGGCCGCCCAGCGGGAGGCGAGGTAATGGCTGCGCAGTCCCACGTTGTTGCAGGCATCCCACAGGCCCGCATCGGCCTGCCAGAAGGGCTGGCCGTAGTTGCTGCGCAGGGCCCGCACGCCGCCGTAGGCGTTGTTGACGAGCAGATCGAGCTGCTCGTCCTGCTCACGGGCGATGCGGTCGAACAGGCCCTCCACCTGGGCGTCATCTCGGTGATCGACAGCAATGGCATGGCACTGCCCACCGGCCTTCTCCACCGCCGCCCGGGTGTCGGCCAGGCTGCCCCCCACCGCATCGGAACTGCTTCCTGCATCAAGACTGCGGCCGGTTATGTAGACGTGGCGCCCGCTTCACCCAGTCCCTCAGCGATGCCCTGGCCGATGCCGCGGCTGGCCCCGGTCACCAGCGCCACCCTGCCCTTCAGTGGTCTGGTCATGGCCTCGCTCCGGTGGACAACTGCGCCTGCGAGAGCTATTTGCTGTAGTGGGATTTGCCATCGTAGAGCACCTCCTCGCTGATCGTTCTGGGGCTTTCTCGCGGGCAAAGGCTTCGGTGTTTCGGCGCACCTTGCCCCGCACAAAGAAGGGAATCTTGGAGAGGGCCGCTTCCCCGTCGCTGCTCCAGTGCAGCTCTGCCGCCCCAGCTTCGGGCGGGCTCAGGGTGGCCATCGCTGTAGCCGTCGCCGTGCCGGTGGGTGTTGTCTCGGCAGCGCCGTTCAGGCCAGCAGGTGCAGGTCCCGCAGCCTGGGTGTGGACAGGATCGGCCGCCGGGGTCATGGAGGGGGCGCCATCCCCCAGGTGGCTGCGGTGGCCGTCGACGAATTCAAAGTCGTGGCGGAACATGCCGATCAGGTGTTCCTCCAGGCCCATCATCAGCCGGTGCACCCAGGAATCGAAGATCACATTGCCCCCCTCCCACCCCATCCGGGGGGCGTAGCGGGCGGGGACGTCCTGGACGTGCGGGGGGCACTGATCACGGCGCAGCCGATGCCGAGCCGCTTGGCGCTGTGACGCTCCATCTGGGTGCCCCGCACCAGCTCGGGGGCCGCCTCGGCCATCGCCTTCTCCACGGCCAGGTAGTCGTCGCTGATCAGGGCTTCCAGGCCCAGCTTCTTGACGGCGGCGCACACCTCGCGGGCCTGCTCGCGGCTGTAGGTGCCCAGGCCCAGCACCTCAAAGCCCAGCTCCTGGCTGGCGATGCGGGCGGCGGCGATGGCCCGGTGGAAGTGCTGGTGCTATCGAGGCCCGATGTGGAGGAGCTGCTGGAATCCTCCTCCACCTTCGTGGGCTGGCTGGAGGGCTGGCTCAGCGCCCCGGAGGTGGAGAGCTACCTGCAGGAACGCCATGGCTTCAGCCAAGGGCATGCGGCAGCAGGGATCTCCCGCCCGCTGATCCTGGGGATGTGGAGCGCCCTGGCGCTGATCACCAGGGAGCCCGACACAGCAGTACGGCATCATTCAGAACCTGGAAGATGAACAGGGATGCCCCGCAGGCCATCACTGCATGGGCGGCGAAGGGGGCAGGGACGCGGCAAGCAGCGCGGCCTGGGTCCGATCCCGCAGACCCAGGCGGCCCAGAAGGTGGGTCACATGGTTCTTCACCGTTCCCTCGGAAAGAAACAGGGCCTGGGCAATTTCTCGGTTGCTGGCGCCCTGGCCGATCAGCGCCAGCACCTCGCGCTCACGGGGCGTCAGTTCAGCGACACCAGGCGGCACATCCCCGAGAGATGAAGGTGACGGACGCGTCATCATCTTCTGCAGCAGACCCGGGCCGAACTGGGAGTAGCCCCGATGCACGGAGCGAATCGCCTGGGCCACATCCTCCGAGGGCGTGTCCTTGAGCAGGTAGCCATGGGCACCGGCCTCCACAGCCTGCCGCACCAGGGCATCCTCCTCGAAGGTGGTGAGCACCAGCACCTTGATGGCGGAGAACTGCCGCAACAGCTCACGGGTTGCCGCCACCCCATCCATCACGGGCATGCGGATGTCCATCAGCACGACATCAACGCCGCCTGGGGTGGTCATCAGACGTTGCGCGGTGGCCACGGCTTCACGGCCATGGATGGCCTCACCAACGATGGCGATCTCCTCCTGGAGCGAGAGGAGAGCCTTGAGGCCCTGGCGCATGATCGCCTGATCATCCACCAGCAGAACGTGAATCACGCCGCCTCCCTGGCGAGGGGAAGCCGGACACTCAGCGTGCAGCCTTCTCCGGGGGCCGTGAGCAGCTCCATCTGCCCCCCTTCAGCCTCCGCCCGTTCGCGGATGCCGCGCAGCCCGAAGCCCGTGCTGTTGTGATGCGGATGGAAGCCAACACCATTGTCCTCGATGGTGATCACCAACCGGGATGGATCCGATGAGGACTGGATGGAGATCCTCACACGATCAGCCCGCGCGTATTTACAGATGTTCGTGAGCCCCTCCTGCACGATGCGATACACCGTGAGGTTCAGGGATTCGGGCAGGGGGGGGCAATCCACCGCAACGCTCGGCAGGACACCGGTCGTCTGCTCGAATCGTCGGCTGAGTAGGGCGATCTCGCTGCCCAGATCCTTCCTGGCCGTATCGGTTTCGCGCAGGGTGGCCACGGCCTGCCTCGCCTCGCCGAGGGCGGTCGAACCCATCGTCTTGGCCTGGCTGACAAAGCTTTTCGCCTGTTCGGGATCGGCGTCCCAGAGTTTCAGAGCCCCCTCCAGCTGGATGTTCAATCCTGTAAGGGCATGGCCCAGGGAATCATGAATGTCCCGGGCGATGCGGCTTCGCTCCCGGCCCATGGCCAGGCTCTCGATCTGAGCGGCGGATTCCTTCAGCTTCTGATTGGCCTGCTTCAATTCCTCACCCCGGTGCCGCTCCGCGAGCAGGGCCTGCATCAGCATGAGCAGAAACACCAGCACCAGCGCAAACAGCACCACCAGATTGAGCCGGATGGTTATGAACTGGGAGAGCATCACTTCGTTGACGCGGGGAGGCAATGACCTGTCCAGCGATTGGAGCTGCAATCGCACCATGACCAGAAAGACAATGAACGTCCCGCTGGTGACCAGCAGGCGTCCTGTCATCTGAAACATCAGGGAACTGCGCAGCACCAGAATGATCTGAAGCAACGGGAACAACCGCAGGCCCACCGTGCTCCATCGTGCGGCGAGCAGAATCAGCACCACCTGCAGAACGAAGTGGGCCGACTTCACTCCCTGCGGCCTGAGCGGCAGCCACAGTCCCATCACACCGAACAACAGCACACTCGCCTGGGCCGCAACAGGGAACCCACCACTCCTGAGCAACAGGGTGGGGGAAAACTCACTCCATAAGGCGATGGTCAACAGGGCCCACTCCGAAACCAGCAGAAAGGGGAAGGGATGGGAGCCCAGACGAATCGCACGCATTGGCGCCATGGGATCGGACATGGTCGGGGCGGCTTCAGCCAACCCTAGGGACGCAGATATGGAAGACCCATGACCAACGTCACGGACAAGATCATGACCTTCGGCTCTGGTCACCGCCATTAACGCTTTATAGGGTTCATTTGTTACCGCAACCTGCTCGATGGCAGGCATCACGATGAAACGCTCGCTTCAAGGAGTGCTCCTGGGCGTGGCAGCCACAGCCATTCTCTTCGCGGCCCCTTGTGTCATCCCTTCGGCGAGGGCCGAGAGTGCTCCCCCGTTTGAAAATCTGGATCTATCCTCAGCCCAGAGGAGGCAGGTACAGGAGCTGCGTGAGGATCTGCGCCGAAGCCTTGCCGACATCCTGACGAACGAACAATTCACACAGTTTCAGAACGCCTTCAGGACATCACGCCACATCCCTACGGCAATGGCGACGGTCGATGACCTCAGACCCCGCCAGAAACTCAGCATACGTTCAGCTCTGAAAGCCTTTCAAAGGGAACTGGGCACCGTTCTGTCCAAAGAACAGATGGCAGAGCTGAGAGCGAAGCGGGAGCAGCAGCACCAGCAAGCACGCTAGATCCAGCCATGAATAACGCCACGACTTCTTTTGACGCCAGACAAGCGCAGCGGGTGAAAAAAGTTCTGCAACTGGTGAACTGGGCGGGCCATCGCATCGGGAGTGATGTGCCGCAGATCGTTGACATCACCAGCTTGCGTGCATTGCCACAAGGAAGCCTGGGTCATGCCTGGGCCAGGCATCTTGATGACACCGGCCTCGATCCTTTCCTCAAGGGTCCTCGCCGTCTGCAGCTTCATGATGGCCTGCACGTGCTCACGGGCTATGGCACCGATCCTGTGGGAGAAGCCGAAGTGCAGGCGTTCCTGATCGGTGCCAAATTCCGCGTCATCCATGGCCTCCTGCTGCTGGGATTGCTGCGGACGGTCCATCGCCAGCGGCGACACAAGCGGATCCCATGGACCGCCGCTGAGCTGCGATCGCGGCTGCTGAGCGCCTATTCGATGGGACGCAACTCCCGATTCGATCCGGACACCTGGCAGCCTGAGACGCAGTGGCGGCAGTCCCTCGCCGATGTTCAGGACGCTTTCGGAATCCAGAGCGCAGCGGAGCAGGTTCCCTATCGCCTCCTGACGCCATGACGGCCAGCCTGAAGGGCCGTAGCCGGTATCCATTCCGGATTCCTTCGCCCCGATCCGTCACTGAGGCGCAGTAGCGGCGTCATGGCCGGCGGCTTGAGCCGGCGGAGCCGGTGGATGGCGCCGGTTGAGACGTGGATGGCGCCGGTTGAGACTTCGAGCGGTGGTTTGCCCATCGCTCACCGCTGCGGCAGACCTCTCAGCGGGAACCTCCTTTAGCGTGGGCACATCCCCTGTCCGGCCCCGCCATGGCCAGCAATCCGGTCAACTGGATTGAGATCGCCCTCACCACCATGGAGGGCATGCAACCCGGCAGTGGCGGCACCCTGATCCACTTCGCCTGCGATGACTGTGCCGTGGAACAGGCCCGGGTGGAGCCCGCCGGGGGCAAGGTGCCGCGGCCGAAGATGAAGATCGGCGATGATGGGTTCATTGCCATCTGCATGGACACCGAAGGAAACTCGATCGGCCTGTATTCGCAGAGCTGATGAGTCGCGTTCCGCACGGATCAGGGTGGGGTTCGTCTGATTGCGGTGTCAGCTCCGCACAACCTGCGGGCCGCTTCTGATCTTGAGCGTTCGCAGGAGCTGATCCGATGCCGGTTGTGTTGCCATCACCCGCCGACTTTGAACGTTCAAGTCAGCAGGTCGTCGAGCACTGGAGCAGTGATGCGGAGGCAGGCCTGGCCGCCGAGGAGGTGGCAAGGCGCTATGAGACCTATGGATGGAATGAACTGCAATTCCAACCAGGCAAGCCGGCGTGGCTGAGGTTTCTGCTGCAGTTCCATCAGCCCCTCCTCTACATCCTGCTCATCGCGGGAAGTGTGAAGGCACTGCTGGGATCGTGGACCAGTGCGGCGGTCATCTGGGGGGTGACGGTTCTCAACGCCATCATTGGCTATGTACAGGAAGCCAGGGCAGAAGGTGCCATCGCGTCCCTCGCCAGAGCGGTCACCACGGAAACCACTGTCCTGCGGGAGGGACAGTCGTTGCGCATTCCCTCCAGGGATCTGGTGCCGGGAGATGTGGTCCTGCTGGCGTCGGGAGACAAGGTGCCGGCGGACCTGAGGTTGCTGAAGGTTCGGCATCTGCAGGTCGACGAGTCTGCCCTGACGGGAGAATCGGTGCCCGTCCATAAATCCATCGAACCCCTGCCACCAGATACGCCGTTGGCGGACCGGACGAACATGGCCTTCGCCGGGAGCTTCATCACCTTCGGGCAGGGCACGGGCCTCGTGGTGGCCATCGGCAATGGCACGGAAGTCGGCCAGATTTCCAGGTCGATGGAACAGCGGGTCAGCCTGAGTACACCCCTGACCCGCAAGTTCGCCAGGTTCAGCCGCACCCTGCTCTATGGCATCCTGAGCCTGGCCACCCTGACCTTCGCCATCGGGCTGGGGCAGGGAGAGTCCTGGCTTTACATGTTCGAAGCGGCCGTTGCGCTGGCCGTGAGCGCCATTCCCGAGGGGTTGCCGGCGGTGGTCACCATCACCCTGGCCATCGGCGTGCACCGCATGGCCAGCCGTCATGCCATCGTTCGCAAACTGCCGGCCGTGGAAGCCCTGGGAAGTGCAACGGTCATCTGTTCCGACAAGACAGGAACTCTGACGGAAAATCAGATGACCGTTCAACAGATCTATGCCGGAGGCCAACACTTTTCCATCAGTGGTGGTGGTTACGGTCCCAGGGGCGAATTGAGACGCTCGCACCATGACAGCCCTGAGGAACCCTGGGAAGACGGCTTGCCCCCGGCCGTGGAAGACTGCCTGGTGGCGGGAGTGCTGTGCAACGACTCCCAGGTGAAACAGGAGGCGGAGGACTGGGTGGTGGTGGGCGATCCCACGGAAGGAGCGCTGATCACAGCCGCCACCAAAGTGGGTCTGAGCCAGGCCGGGCTTGCGGCGGCAAAACCTCGGCTGGATGCCATCCCCTTCGAGTCGCAATACCAATACATGGCCACCCTGCACGATGCCGTTCCCCGGGTGATTTACGTGAAGGGATCGGTGGAGGCCCTCCTGCGGCGATGCTCCCGGATGATCGACCGCAAGGGCCGCGTTGTCGCCCTCGACCGGCAGCAGATCGAGAACGTGGTGGAAACGATGGCGGAGCAGGGATTACGCGTTCTGGCCCTTGCTGGAAAGGAGGCCCACGATCATCAGCATTCGCTGGAACACGACGATATCGCCACGGATCTGATCTTCCTGGGAGTGCAGGGGATGATGGATCCCCCCCGACCGGAAGCGATCGCCGCTGTCCATGCCTGCCGGAGCGCCGGAATCCAGGTGAAGATGATCACCGGCGACCATATCGCCACGGCACGAGCGATCGCGCAACGCATGGGCATTCAGACGGCAGGGCAATCTGCGGCATTTGAGGGGCAACAACTGGCCCGGATGAGTGAGCACGAAATTGCCCGATCGGTGGAGGAGGGATCGGTATTCGCCCGAGTGGCTCCCTCCCAGAAGCTGCAACTGGTGGAGGCACTGCAGGCCAGGGGCCAGATTGTCGCCATGACAGGCGATGGTGTGAATGATGCCCCCGCTCTCAAGCAGGCCGACATCGGCATTGCGATGGGCAAGGGCGGCACGGATGTGGCACGGGAAGCGGCGGACATGCTGCTGACGGATGACAACTTCGCCTCCATCGAAGCTGCGGTGGAAGAGGGGCGCACCGTTTATCAGAACCTGCGCAAGGCGATCGCCTTCCTGTTGCCCGTCAACGGGGGTGAGTCGATGACCATCCTGATCAGCGCGTTTCTGGCACGGGATCTGCCGATCCTTGCCCTGCAGGTGCTCTGGCTGAATATGATCAACTCCCTGACGATGACCGTTCCCCTTGCGTTTGAACCCAAAACCCTGGGGCTGATGCGGCAGCCGCCACGCCAGTCGAATGAACCGTTGCTCACTCCGAGCCTGTTACGCCGCATTCTCATTATTTCCCTGTTCAACTGGATGTTGATTTTCGGTATTTTCGAGTGGGCCGAATCGTCAACCGGAGAGATTGCCGTTGCGCGCACCATGGCGATTCAGGCCCTCGTCGCCGCCCGCATCATCTACCTTCTGAGCATCAGCCAATTAGGGATCAGCCTCTTCCATTACCTGCGCAGAAAATCCGATGCCATCACGAATGCACCCATCCTGATCTGTGGCCTTGTCCTGGCGGTGCTGCTACAGATTCTGTTCAGCCAGTGGGAGGTGATGAACACGCTGTTTGAAACCGCTCCCCTGTCCTGGAGGCAGTGGCTGATCTGCTGCCTGCCGATGCTGCCCATGGTGCCGGTGGCGGCGCTGGCCAATCGGCTGGATCCACCCCAGGGGAGGGCTCCTTCGCTGGGCTGAACGCCGTGGGGAAGCGGAGCCCCCCCATGCATCGGGCACACCGGCAGGTCAGGCGCACCCGTCGCCCCCACCGCCACCCGGTTCCCGGAAGGAGCGGAAGGCCAGGCAGGAGGCCATCAGATCGGGATGGATCCTGTGCACGATCCCCAGCAGGGTGCGCACCGTGGCGGTGATGTTGGGTCCCTTGTTGAGCATCAGGGCCTCGGCCCGGGCCCCCACGGCGGCGTCGGTGATCTCCGCCCGGGTGGGGGTGCCGTGGCGGGCCATCTCGTCGAGCACCTGGGTGGCCCAGATGCAGGGCACGTGGGCCGCCTCGCAGATGCGGAGGATCTCCTCCTGGATTTCCGCCAGATCCTCCCAGCCGCACTCGATCGCCAGATCCCCCCGCGCGATCATCACGCCGATCGGCGCCGGGTGGCACATCGCCGCCAGCAGCAGCCGGGGCAGGTTCACGAAGGCCCGCCGCGTCTCGATCTTCAGCACCACACCCAGATCCCCCCGGCCATGGCGCCGCAGTTCCCGGTGCAGGGCCTCGATGTCGCTCACCCGGTGCACGAAGGAATAGTTGATGATGACGGCGTGGCGGCAGGCGAAGGCCAGATCCTCCATGTCCTTGCCGGTGAGAGCCGGCGTGTGGAGGTGACTGTCGGGGAAGTTGATGCCCTTGTCGGCCCGCAGACGGCTGCCTTTCGGTTTCGCGGCCGTGATCTCCAGGCGCAATCCCCGCGGCGTGACCTCCCGGATCACCGCGCCGATCTTTCCGTCGTCGAACAGCACCCGCTCCCCTTCCCTCACGTCGGCGAACACCTCCGGCAGGGAGCACGGGATGGCATCCGCCGCCTCAACGGTTCCGTCGGTGAGCCAGAGGGTGTCACCCACCCGCAACCGCCGCTCGCCGGGCACGGGAGGCAGCTCTGCCACCACCAGCCTGCCCGCCGGGGGACGCGACGGTGGAGCCCCCTCCCCTCCCGCCGGCGGCAGCGCCTCGAAGACCAGCCCGCCGGTGAGGTGGCACGTCTCGGTGCAGCGGAGCAGCAGTCCCCGCCCATCGCGGCCCGTCACCTCCAGCTCCCGCCGGCGGCCGGAGGCATCCACTCCCACCAGCCGGTCCCCTGGCGCAAGGGCTCGCCAGTCCTCGGCCAGGGTGGGAAGCTCGGGCCATCCATCCGCCAGGGATTCGGGTGATGGGGAAGGCTCAGCGAGAAAGGCCGCTGATGCCGCATCCGCGGATCCATGGCGGGTGTCGAGGCCGGCGGAGGCGGCGGTCCGCACCGGCACCGCCCGGAACCGGCCCGCCTTCAGCAGCCTCCCGAGCCGGTCACGCCGGGGCCGTACCCGCAGCACCCCGGGCATGGACGGCAGGGCGCCGGTGCGCAGCTTGGGGCCGGCCAGATCCATGGCGATGCGACAGGGCCTGCCGGTGGCGGCGCTGGCCTGCCGCACCTGCTCCACGAACGACCTCCAGACCGGTGGACCGTCGTGGGCGCAGTTGATGCGGGCGATGCTCATGCCCGCCTCCACCAGCTCCCGGATCAGACCCGGCCGTCGGGCCGCCTCGGCCGGCAGCGTGACCATGATCGAAGGGGCCTCCGCTGCCCTGACCGGGCCGAACAGGTGGTCGCAGTGGCGCTGGATGGCGGCCCGGGCCTGGGCCCGATTCGGGCTCACGGACGCGGGGCGGACCTGTGGGGGAAGGGAGGCGGAGGGGGGGGACGACCGCTCCATGCACTCCAGGGCCTCGATCACCGCCGTGACGCTGGCCAGCAGGTGGGCGTCGCAGCCGATCAGGGAGGAGAGCCCCCGATCCCGCAGGGCGCGGGCCAGGCCGGGATGGGCGCGGCTGTGGAAGACGATGAAGTGGAGCAGGTTGCGGGCACTGTCGCGACAGGCGGGTGCCACCGACGCCAGGGTGTCCGCCTCGTCGGCCTCGATCCGCAGCATGGCGTCGCGAAGAGCGAAGAGTTCAGCCATCAGCTGGTGGTCCGCTCGTCCTGTCCCTTCCGACGCCTCGATCATGGCGTGACCTGCCTGCTCAAGCCCTCCTCCAGCATCTCCCGCGTCCCCGGCATCCAGGTTAAGAACGGGGAATCCGCCATCGGTGCGGGCCGCCGCGCCCTCGCGTCGCGTCGCCTCGCCTCAGCCAGCCGGCGCGGCCGGAGCCATCCTGATGGCAGCACCCGGTGCGTCAACCGTGCTGCTGGCCGCCTCCCAGCCGATCTGGTCGCTGCCCCTGGAGCGTGTCTATCTCGGGTTGCAGACCTCTCCGGAGGGCCTCAGCAGGGAAGAGGCCGAACGACGTCTGGAGCGCTACGGGCCCAACCGGCTCCCTCCCCTGAGGCGCCGGCCGCTGACCCTCCGTTTCGTGGATCAGATGGTCCACTTCATGGCCCTGCTGCTCTGGGTGGCCGGTGGGCTGGCCTTCGCCGCGGGAACCCCGCAGCTGGGCCGGGCCATCTGGGCGGTGGTACTGATCAACGGCCTGTTCTCCTTCTGGCAGGAATTCCACGCGGAGCGCACCCTGGCGGCCCTCACCAGGACCCTGCCCCAGAGGGTGCAGGTGTGGCGCGACCGGAAGCTGGGCTTCCTGCCGGTGGAGGAGCTGGTGGCGGGGGATCGGATCCTGATCGAGGAGGGGGACAGGTTGCCGGCGGATGCCCGGTTGAGCCGGGCCATCGGGCTCTACGTGGTTCTCTCGGTGCTCACCGGGGAGTCCCTGCCGGTGGCCCGCGAGAGCGAGCCCCTTCCAGAGGTGCGCTCCAGGGCCCCGGTGGCCACCAGCGAACGCTCCAATCTGCTGCTGGAGGGCACCACGGTCACATCGGGGCGGGGGGAGGCGATCGTCTATGCCACCGGAGCCGAAACCGAGTTCGGCCAGGTGGCCCGGCTGGCGGCCGCCACCCAGCGCAGCGCCAGCACCCTGGAGGTCCAGGTGGGACGCATCGTGCGCACCATCACCAGCATCGCGCTGGTGACCGGGGCGGTGGTCTTCGGGCTCGATCTGCTGTTCGTGGGCATGCCTCCCCTGGAGAGCCTGCTGTTCGCGATGGGAATCATCGTGGCCTTCGTGCCCGAGGGCCTGCTCCCCCAGGTCACCCTCACCCTGGCCCTGAACGTGAAGCGGATGGCGAAACGCCAGGCCCTGGTGCGGCGCCTCTCGGCGGTGGAGACCCTGGGCTCGGTGAGCGTGATCTGCAGCGACAAGACCGGCACCCTCACCGGGAACCGCGTGGCGGTGGAGGACATCTGGCTGGTGGAGCCGTCGGAGTCACTGCGGCGGCTGTTGCTGCGCGGCGCCGCCCTCTGCTCGAATGCCCGTCTGGAGCCCTCCGCCCCGGGCGCCACCCAGACGGCCGAACCCTGGCGGGCGGTGGGGGATCCCACCGAAACCGCCCTGCTCCTGGCGGCGGCCGCCGCCGGGCTGACGCCCGAGGAACAGCAGCGGCGCCATCCCCGCCGCCGGGAGATCCCCTTCGACTCCCACCGCCGACGCATGACCGTGGTGGTGGACTGGAACCCCGGGGCCGACGACCTCCCCCCGGTGGCGGCTCCCCCTGCGATGGCCTCGCCGGCGGCGCCCATCTCCCCGGCCCTCGTGATCACCAAGGGGCCCCCTGGAGGTCCTCGAACACTGCAGCGGCTGGATCACCCCAGCGGGATGGGAGCGTCTCGATGCCGCCCGGCGGCGGCGGGTGGTGGCCGCCAACGACGCCCTGGCGGCCCGGGGCTTCCGGGTGCTGGCCCTCTCCCTGCGACCGGGCGATGCCTCTCTGGACAGTGGGCCCACCGAGGAGCTGGAGGCGGACCACCTCCTCCTGGGGCTGATCGGGCTCTACGACCCGCCGCGGCCGGAGGTGCCCGACGCCATCCGCCGCTGCCACGAGGCCGGCATCCGGGTCACCATGGTGACCGGCGACTACGGCCTGACGGCCCAGGCGATCGCCCGCCAGATCGGCCTGCTCGAGGCCCCGGACCCCGGCCAGGGTCCCGGAGCCCGCCACCCCGCCGCGCTCACGGTGCGGTGCTGCAGATCCTGGCGGTGGACCTGGGCACCGACATCCTGCCGGCCCTGGGCCTGGGGGCGGAGCTGCCCGAGGCGGGGCTGATGCGCATCCCCCCCCGCCCACGGGATCAGCCGCTGCTGACCCGGGCCGTGATGGTGCGTGGCTACCTGGTGCTGGGCCTGGCGGAGGCCCTGACGGCTCTGGCCGGCTATCTCCTGGTGTGGCGCCAGGCTGGGGTCGACTGGAGCACCCTCCAGACCCTGGCTCCCCAGCTGCTGCACGGCACGGCACCGGCCGCCATCCAGGCGATCCAGGCTCGGGCCGGCACCCTCGCCTTCTGCCTGATCGTGGCCGGTCAGATGGGGGCACTGCTGTCCTGCCGCAGCGACATCCGCCCCGCCTGGGAGATGCTGGAGTTTCCCAACCGACTGCTCGTCCTGGGTCTGCTCAGCGAGCCCGTCGCGGCGGGAGCCCTGGTGCTTCTGCCTCCCCTGGCCGCGGTGTTCGGCATGGTGCCGTTTCCCCCGGGCTGGCTTGGGCTGATGGCCCTGGCCCCGTTGCTCGTGATCGGCGCCGATGCCCTGCACAAGGGGTGGCTGTTCCACCGCCAGGATCTGCATCACCCTGGCTCTCATCGGAGGATCTGCGGGTGAGCCATCCAGATGGCGCCCTCACCGTGCGGGGAGAGCGCAGGCAGGAGCAGAAGGAGGAGAGCGAGCGCCTGCACCGCGTCGAGCGTCTCCACGGCAGCTGCAGACGCAGCTGGCGATGCTCATCCCCGCCACCATCCGCAACATGGCGTCGCGAGTGGCTCACCCCACCTCCTCCAGCCGGCAGTGCACCCCCTGCCGCCGCAGCTCCCGCACCAGCATCTCGCCCAGGTCCTCATCAATGGGCTGGGTGAGATGCTCCTCCCCATCCAGCAGGCCGGTCAGGGCGCCGGGTGCCTCCCCCAGATGCCGGGCCAGGGCCTGCAGGGCGTCGAAATGGCGATCGTCCCGTGGCGCCCCCTGCAACCGCACCCGCCAGGCCGGTGGTCTGCACCGGCCCGCCTCGATGCGCCGCAGGTCGCCCAGCGTGGCCAGCACCAGCAGCTGATCGCCGTCGGCCAGCAGCAGATCCGGCGAGGGGAGCACCATGGGGGTGGCGCGCCCCGGCCGCAGCAGCTGCACGGCGGTGACGCCGTAGCCGTGTTCCACCCGGGAGATGCTCCGACCCCGCAGGGTGTCGCCCGCCCTGATCCGGTAACGCACCAGCAGGACATTCACCCCCGCAAGGATGCGGATCTCCTCCACCCGTTCGCCGAAGGCCGTGGCCACCACCGCGTCGGCCACCAGATCCATGGTGGAGATCACGGCCACACCGCCGAGCAGTTCGCCCAGCTGGTCCACCGCTTCCACGGCATGGGCCAGGATCGCCAGCCGTGCCAGGGGCCAGCGCCGTTGCAGATCGAGGGCTCCCTGCAGGTTGGCGAGCAGGTCGGGGGAGAGCAGCCCGATCGCCTCCACGCGACAGGGCTCCAGAGCGGCCAGGGCCGGTTCGACGCGGTCGAACAGCACCACATCCCCCGGCGGCCGTGGGGGGTCGGGACGGGAGTCCACCCGCACCACGGCATGGCGCTCCGGGTGCAGGGCAGCGGCCACCTTGACCCCCAGCTCGCCCCCCTCGATCAGCAGGATCCTGCGGCTGCCCCGCCGCAACCGCCCCGGCCGCGGCGGCCCGAAGCGCTCCCGCAGCAACCACTCCAGGATCACCGCCACCAGCAGGGAGGTGAGCAGGGTTCCCATCAGGGAATAGAAGAGGCTGCCGCCGATCAACCAGGGTGCCGCCGCGCCGATCCCGCCCTCGGGGCCCAGCACCACATTGACCGGGTCGACGTACTCCCCCTTCAGCAGGGCCAGGGTGACGAACATCCCCTGCTTCCATCCACCGGCGCGGGAGAAGAGGGCCATGCCCCCGCCCAGCAGCGCCAGCAACAGCAGCATGAAGCCCCGCTGGAGGGGGGTGCGCTGCCGCAGCCAGCCCAGGGGGACGGCGAGGGGCCGCCTGCCGGGAACCTTCGCTTCGCCCGGCCGCGGTTCGGCTGTCCCATCGGTTCCTTGATGCCCGCGCGCCCCCATCGGCGTGATCAGGAGCCGGGGTTCCTGTCCCTCCTGGTTCCCGTTCAGGCGGAGGGCCCGCTGCAGGCGCCGGTCCTCCACCGGGCCCTCGAGCACCCGGTAGGACTGGCCGTCCACCGCGAAGGTGGCCACCTGATCGCCGGGCCGCAGGGCTTCGGTGATCGCCCCGGCGGTGAGCAGCAGGGGGTCCACCACCGCCAGGCCCGGCAGGCGCTCCTCCAGCAGGGTGCCCAGGCTGGCCAGTTTCCCCGAGGAGCGCACCACGATCTCGGCGCCGGGATTGAGCAATCGCGCCTGCAGGGCCGCCTCGAAGTTCACCGTGCTCTCGGAACTGAGCAGCAACACGGCCCTGGCGGACGCCACGCCGGCCTGTCGCAGCACATGGGGCAGGCGCATGTCCCCCAGCACCAGGTTCCGGGCGAAGTGCTGCTCCAGGGAGGGATGGCGCCAGGCCGGCTGCCGCCAGTCGACGCCCACCAGTGGGACCTCGAAGGGCAGCAGCCGCAGCAGACAGGCCTGGCCGAGGGAGCCGAGCCCGCACACGAGGATCAGCCCCTCGCGGGGACAGGCCCGATGGGTGGCGGTGGTGGTGCTGGTCACCGGTCGTGGGGGGCGGCGGTCATCACACGAAGAGTTTCAACGAGAGGGTTGCCGTTGAGCCCCCCTTAACCCTGGATCCTCAGGGTGAGGGAACCTTCGGATGTGACGTTCCCATGACGACCACCTTTCCCAACTCGCCGGGCCTGCCGGAGCACCTGCCCCTGGCCGTGCCGGGAACCTACGGTGATCCCGAGCGCAACGGGCTCACCGCCCCGGATCTGCTCGACGGCATCACGGAGCACCTCTTCTACACCCTGGGCAGACGTGCGGTCGGTGCCAGCCACCACGATCTCTACATGGCCCTGAGCTGCGCCGTACGGGACCGCCTCATGACCCGCCATCTGGCCTTCAAGGACGCCGTCCGTGAGCACCAGCCCCGGGCGGTGGCCTACCTGTCGGCGGAATTCCTGATCGGGCCGCAACTGGGCAACAACCTGCTGATGCTGGGCATCCGGGAGCAGGCGAGCGAGGCGCTGCGCAGCTTCGGGGCGCACGACCTCGAGGAGATCCTCCGGGTGGAGGAGGAACCGGGGCTGGGAAACGGGGGTCTGGGCCGGTTGGCCGCCTGTTACCTGGAATCGCTCGCCACCCTGCAGATCCCGGCGACCGGCTACGGCATCCGCTACGAATTCGGCATCTTCGACCAGCTGATCCGTGACGGCTGGCAGGTGGAGATCACCGACAAGTGGCTCAAGGGCGGCTGGCCCTGGGAGCTGGTGCACCCCGACAAGACGATCTTCGTGGGCTTCGGCGGCCACACCGAGGGCTACCACGACGAGCACGGGGCCTACCGGGTGCATTGGCATCCGTCCGAGACGGCGATCGGCATCCCCCACGACGTGCCGGTGCTGGGTTACCGGGTGAACACCTGCGATCGCATCCGTCTGTGGCGGGCCGAAGCCGCCGAATCCTTCGACTTCCATGCCTTCAACGTGGGCGATTACTACGGGGCCGTGGAGGAGAAGGTGGGCTCCGAAACCCTCTCCAAGGTGCTCTACCCCAACGACGGCACCGACGCGGGCCGCCGCCTGCGCCTCAAGCAGCAGCACTTCTTCGTCAGCTGCTCCCTGCAGGACATGCTGCGCAGCCTCGACGATCGCGGCCTGCCGGTGCACACCTTCCCGGATGTGTGGGCCGTGCAGCTCAACGACACCCATCCCTCCATCGCGGTGGCCGAGCTGATGCGGCTGCTGGTGGATGAGCGGCACCTGGAGTGGGAGCAGGCCTGGGACATCACCAGCCGCTCGCTGGCCTACACGAACCACACCCTGCTGCCGGAGGCGCTGGAGCGATGGGATCTGGGCCTGTTCGCCTCCCTGCTGCCAAGGCATCTGGAGATCATCCACGAGATCAACGCCCGTTTCCTGCAGCAGGTGCGGCTGAAGCACCCCGGCGACAACGGCATTCTCTCGCGGGTGTCGATCATCGATGAGGCCGGCGGCAAGGCGGTGCGCATGGCCCATCTGGCCACGATCGGCTGCCATCACGTCAACGGCGTGGCTGCGCTGCACAGCGACCTGGTGAAGAGTGATCTGTTCCCCGACTTCGCCAGGCTCTGGCCGCAGAAATTCACCAACGTCACCAACGGCGTCACGCCGCGCCGCTGGGTGGCGCTGGCCAATCCCGAGCTCGACCGGTTGCTCTGCGAGACCCTCGGCCCCGACTGGCCCGTGCGGCCCGACGCCTGGCCCCAGCTGGAGCCGTTCCAGCACGATGCCTCCTTCATGGAGCGCTGGGCCGCCTGCAAGCTGGCCCGCAAGCGCCATCTGGCCGAAATCCTGCACCAGCAGTCGAATCTGATGGTGGATCCCACCACCCTGTTCGACGTGCAGGTGAAGCGCATCCACGAATACAAGCGCCAGCACCTCAATGCACTGCAGGTGGTGGCCCAGTACCTGCGCATCAAGAACGGCGAGCGCAACGGCCTGGTTCCGCGCACGGTGATCTTCGGCGGCAAGGCCGCCCCCGGCTATGCCATGGCCAAGCTGATCATCCGCTTCATCAACGGCATCGCCGAGGTGATCAACAACGACCCCGACGTGCGGGGGCTGCTGAAGGTGGCCTTCCTGGAGGATTACAACGTCAAGCTGGGGGAGAAGGTGTATCCGGCCGCCGATCTCTCCGAGCAGATCTCCACCGCCGGGCTGGAGGCCTCCGGCACCGGCAACATGAAATTCACCATGAACGGGGCGCTCACCATCGGCACCCTGGACGGGGCCAATGTGGAGATCCGCGAGCAGGTGGGGGCCGACAACTTCTTCCTCTTCGGCAAGACGACCACAGAGATCGCCGAACTCAGGGCTCGCTACCGTCCCGGAGAGGTGCTGAAGACCCTGCCGATCCTCCAGGAAGCCTTCACGCTGATCGGCAATGGCTTCTTCAGTCGCGGCGACGGCGATCTCTTCCAGCCCCTGCTGCACAACCTAGGAGCGAGCGATCCCTTCTTCGTGCTGGCGGATTTCAACGATTACCTGCGCTGCCAGACCAGCCTCGGCCGCACCTGGGCCGACCGGTCGCGCTGGAACCGGATGGCGCTGCTCAACACCGCCCGCAGCGGCTTCTTCTCCTCCGACCGCTCCATCCGCACCTACGCCGATACGATCTGGAACGTGAAGCCCCTGCCGATCGAGATCGCCAGCCCTGCGTCCACCTGAGGCCTGCCGCATGGAGTTCGGCGATGACCTCCCCGACATCAGGATGGAGGGGGATTCGGCCAGACCCGACAGCCTCCTCTTTGCGCGCCTGCAACCGGTGGTGGCCTGAGATGGCGGGGCCGGTGATCCAGCCTGAGGAGATGTACAGCGTATGAACGATTGCAACCGGTGGTGGCCTGAGATGGCGGGGCCGGTGATCCAGCCTGAGGAGATGTACAGCGTATGAACGATTCAAGGCCCCTACGCCGGGAAGCCGGTCTGAGTTTTCCCCTCGGGTCGACCGTCCGGAGCGACGGTGTCAATTTCAGCGTCTACAGCAAGCACGCCACGGCCGCGGAGCTGCTGCTGTTCGATCACGCGGAAGACAGCCGCCCGGCCCACACGCTCGAGCTCGATCCCCGTATCAACAGGACCTATCACTACTGGCATCTGTTCGTGCCGGGATTGAAGGCGGAACAGCTCTATGCCTTCCGGATGCACGGCCCCCACGATCCAACGCGGGGGCAGCGCTTCGATCCCGGCAAGCCGTTGCTGGATCCCTACGGCAAGGCCGTGGTGATCCCCGATGGCTACCGCCGTGACCAGGCGCGAAGGCCGGTCGATGAGGCGGTGGACGACGGCGATTCTCCCTGCCTCAAGAGCGTGGTGGTCGATCCATCCGGCTACGACTGGGAAGACGACGCGCCCCCGCGGCGGCCCATGACCCGTTCCGTGATCTATGAGCTGCATGTGGGTGGCTTCACCCGCCATCCCAGTTCAGGAGTGGTGGCCGCCAGGCGGGGCACCTTCGCTGGCCTGGTGGAGAAGATCCCCTACCTGCAGGAGCTGGGCATCAGCGCGGTGGAGCTGCTTCCCGTCTTCGCCTTCGACCCTCAGGATGCGGCGGAGGGATTGAGCAATTACTGGGGCTACAGCCCGATCTCCTTCTTCTCCCCCCATCCGGCCTACAGCTCCAGACAGGATCCCCTGGGTCCCCTGGAAGAATTCCGCGCCATGGTGAAGGCGCTGCACAGGGCCGGCATCGAAGTGATTCTGGATGTGGTGTACAACCACACCGCCGAAGCGGGCAGCGATGGTCCGACATTGTGCTTTCGGGGGCTGGCCAACAGCTGCTATTACATTCTGGATCCCAACGGATCCGACTACGCCAACTACAGCGGCTGTGGCAACACGTTGAATACCCACGACCCCATATGTCGGCGCCTGATCCTCGACAGCCTGCGCCATTGGGTGAGTGCGATGCACGTGGATGGCTTCCGCTTTGATCTGGCCTCGATTCTGGGTCGGGATGAAAGTGGCCGACCCATGCTGTCACCGCCGATTTTATGGGAGATCGAATCGGATCCCGTGCTCTGCAACGTGAAACTGATCGCGGAGGCCTGGGATGCGGGTGGCCTCTATCAGGTGGGCAGTTTCATCGGAGACAAGTGGTTGGAATGGAATGGGCGCTTTCGTGATGATGTGCGTGCCTTCATCAAGGGTGACAGTGGCATGGTGAGCGCCCTGACCAGCCGCATCATCGGTAGCCCTGACATCTACAGCCATGAGAACCGCGAACCCGAGCAGAGCATCAATTTCATCACCTGCCACGATGGCTTCACGCTCAATGATCTGGTGTCGTACAACGACAAGCACAACGAGTTGAACGGTGAGCAGAATCGAGATGGGGCCTCCCAGAACTTCAGCTGGAACTGCGGCATCGAGGGCCCGAGCGACGACCCGGGGATTGAGGCCCTGCGCGGACGGCAGATCCGGAACTTCCTCGTGCTCCTGATGCTTGCCACGGGTACGCCCATGCTGCAGATGGGTGATGAGGTGAGGCGATCACAGCAGGGCAACAACAACGCCTACTGCCAGGACAGCCCGATCAGCTGGTTCGACTGGAATCTGGTGAATCAGCATGCCACCCTGCATCGCTTCACGAGGGAACTGATCGCCCTGCGTACAACCCGTGAGGTGTCCAGCGAACGGGACTTTCTCACCCTGAATGAATTTCTGCGCCGACAGCGTCTGGACTGGCATGGCGTCCATCTCCATGCCCCCGACTGGAGCCATGATTCCCACAGCATCGCCGCCAGGGTTCGCCTGCTGGAGACATCACTGTGGCTGCATCTGATGGTGAACGCCTACTGGCAGCCCCTGGAGTTCGATATTCATCCACCACCGGGGGTGCACTCCTGGGGACGGTGCATCGATACGGCCAGAGCCTCTCCGGACGATATCCATCAGTTCCAAAACGCCCCGCCGGTGATCAGCGACACCTACCAGGTTGAATCACGGTCCCTGGTGCTGTTGTGCGCCGGGGAGTTCCGCTGAAGCGTGCGGCGCTGCGTCAAAGCCGAGGCAGTGAACGATTGCTCACCCAAGTTGTCGGTCTGCCACGCAACATTGCAGCTGTGACGCAGACAACAGGCATGGCGAATTATCAGGTTCGCATCCTCTGATCAAGAGCGATCTTTCCCCTCGACAGCCATCCCCAAATATGGCGTCATGGAGCCATGCATTGTGCTTCACCCATGCCCCTGTTCCTGCTGCGCGACGGCTCGGTCCGGCGCTTCAATGTCGTTCCTGAGGGACTCCGCCTGTCCTCCTACCAGGACCGCTTCAACCGCACCGTGCACGTGGTGCTGGATGCCAGAGGGGAAAGGGAGCTGCTGGCCGCCTGGGGCGGGGCACGCCAGCGGCGTCGGGCCGGCGCCAGCAGCCCGTCCCCAGGTCGGCTGGCCGCCTGAGGCTCACGCCGGATCGATTCCTACCTGATCAGCAGATGGGATCGAAGCCATCACCAGCCGCTGCCGCCATTGCCGCTGCGGCATCTCCCCGCCGCGGAGCGGGCCCGACCCTCCTGCCTGCGGGGAATCGAAGCTCTGGGGGCTCCGCATGCCTACGGTGCGGGCAGACGGGCGATGTCGCCAAGGCAAAGAATGCACAAAGGAAGGATTAAGAGCTGGCAAATAGTGCATCTCCTGGTGCTCATAAACACCAGAAGGAGTGGCAGGGAAGGCATTCATCAAAGTCCCACAGCTGCGAGTGTGACGTAACCGTGGAACCGAACGACATTCTCCTGGATGAGACAGTCATTTCGGAAACCTGCTGGCCAACCATCAACGAGAGCGCACCATCATGCCGGCACAATCACCGCTGTTCATCTCTGAGTATGTAGAAGGATCATCCTTCAACAAGGCGATTGAGATCTACAACAGCAGCGATCATGTCGTCGACCTGGCAGCAGATGGGTATTCGCTGGAGCTCTATTCCAACGGAGCTCCCACATCATCTCAGACCCTTGCCCTCAACGGATCCGTTGCACCGGGTGACGTCGTCGTCCTTGCCCATCAGAGCGCTGACGACGCAATCCTTGCTGTGGCAGATCTTATCAGCAGTGCAGTCATCAACTTCAATGGCGATGACGCGATGGTATTGCGGAAGAATGGAGATGTGGTGGATGCGTTTGGCCAGATCGGTTTTGATCCCGGTGCAAGCTGGTCTGGAGGAGGTCAGAATGTCACGCTGAGGAGAAAGCCTTCAATCAATGAAGGGGACGGGAATGCGTCGGATGCCTTCGACGCCTCGATCGAGTGGGACAGCTTTGCCAACAACACGTTTGATGGTCTTGGCAGCCATGCGGTGGTTGCTTCTGTGTCTCCCTTCATCAGTGAATTCCACTACGACAACGACGGTGCTGATGCGGGGGAATTCATCGAAGTCACCGCCAGTGCGGGTGCGGATCTGACGGGCTACAGCATCGTCCTCTACAACGGCAATGGCGCTGCCGTCTACAACACCATCCCCCTCAGTGGCGTGGTCACTGATCAGGGTGGCGGCCTCGGCACGATCGACCTGCCGGTCAATGGGCTTCAGAATGGCTCCCCCGACGGGATCGCCCTGGTGGATCCCGACGGCAACCTGGTGGAGTTCCTCAGCTATGAGGGCAGTTTCACCGCGGTAGGAGGTCCCGCCGACGGGGTGACCAGCACCGATGTGGGAGTCTTTGAGCCCGGCAACACACCCATCGGCCAGTCCCTGCAGCGGATCGATGGGGTGTGGACGGGACCGCAGACCGCCACCAGGGGAGTGGTAAATGGTGGCGATGACGGCGATGACGGCGATGACGGTGATGGTGAGATCACCAGGATTCATGCCATCCAGGGAAGCGCTGCCGAGAGCCCTTTGCTTGGTCAGGTCGTCACGATCCAGGCGATCGTCATCGGCGACTTCCAGAATGGCGATGGCGATCCTGGCCGAAATCTCAATGGCTTCTATGTACAGGAAGAGTCCGGCGATGCCGATGCCGATCCACTCACATCAGAGGGGCTCTTCGTGTTTGAGGGCACCGGCAACTTCATTCAGGATGTCAACCTTGGCGATCTGGTTGACATCACCGGAACCATCAGCGAATTCTTCGGCGAAACCCAGTTGACAGCTGCGGCGATCAACATCGTTTCCAGCGGCAATTCCCTACCCGACGCCACTGCGATCACCTTGCCCGCCGCAGGGGTGACCCTGGGCCAGAGCGGCAATGCCCAGCCCGATCTGGAGGCGTTCGAAGGCATGCGGGTGGTGTTCCCCGACCAGCTGACCATCACCGAGATGTTCCAGCTGGATCGTTTCAATGAGATCAAGCTCAGCCAGGGCGGCCGGCTGGAACAGTTCACCCAGGGGAATGCTCCTGATGTCGCTGGCTATGCCAAGCATCTCCTCGCCAACGGGGCCCGCACCATCACCTATGACGACGGCCTGAACCTGCAGAACGCGGCGATCAGCAACCTCGACGGCTTCGGGCCCGTCTACAGCACCGCCACGGCCCCCCGCATGGGAGACACGATCAGCGGCCTGGAGGGTGTGCTCAGTTATCAGTGGGCGGGCAATTCGATCAGCGGCGCCACATGGAGGCTGCGGTCGGCGTTAAATGGCACCAATAGCTTCACGAATGCCAATCCCCGCCAGGACGCACCTCCTGAGGTGGGTGGTCGGCTGAAGGTGGCCAGCCTGAACGTGCTGAACTTCTTCACCACCCTGGACACCTTCCCGGGGGTCGAAGGAGTGGCGCCGGATGGCCTCCAGGATCCCCGCGGTGCCGATACCAATCCCCAGCAGGCTCTGCCAGGGACAGATCCACTGGCTGAATACGAGCGCCAACTGGCCAAGCTGGTTCAGGCCCTGCTGGGCATGGACGCCGACGTGGTCGGCCTGGTGGAACTGGAGAACGATTTCCTCAAAACGAGTGGCCTCCTTCCCGTGGACTCCGCCGCCCAGGATCCCAGGGATGTCGCCATCGCCGAGCTGGTCAACGCTGTCAACGCGGCGCTGGGTGTCGCCGGTGCCTACGACTGGGTCAGGCCCGGCTCGGAGTTCGTCGGTGATGACGCCATCGCCGTGGGCTTCCTCTACGACACCCGCAGCGTGACCCTCGACGGTGACGCGGCGATACTCGACACGGCGGAATTCCTGGATCCCAACGGGAGCGGAACCAACCGGAACCGCGCCGCCCTGGCCCAGACCTTCACCGAGATTTCCACCGGCGAGTCCTTCACCGCCGTGGTGAACCACCTCAAATCCAAGGGTGCCAGTGGGCTGGACGACGATCCATCCATCAGTCCCATGGATGTGGATCAACTCGATGGCCAGGGCTTCTGGAACGACACCCGCACCCGGGCCGCTCAGGCCCTGGCCAGCTGGCTGGCCAACGATCCCACCGGCAGTGGTGACGGCGACGTGCTGATCCTGGGCGATCTCAATGCCTATGCCAGGGAAAATCCCATCCAGGCGCTCAACTCCGCCGGATACCGGGACATCGCCGCTGCCTTCCTCGGCGGCCACGCCTATTCCTATACTTTTGATGGGCAGATAGGAACGCTGGATTATGCTCTGGCCAATCCTGCACTGCTCCCACAGGTCAGTGGTGTTGCCGAGTGGCACATCAATGCCGACGAGGCCGATGCCCTCGATTACAACCTGGAATTCGGCCGGGATCCCGATATTTTCGATGCCACCTCGCCGGTCCGTGCCTCCGACCACGACCCGGTGATCATTGGCCTGAATCTCGGTCCGTCGGAGCGGAGCGCCATGGATGGGATTCGCTTCGCCACCTACAACGCCTCCCTGAACCGCTCAGCGGCCGGCGCATTGATCACCGACCTGTCAACGCCCGATGACCCCCAGGCCCGGGCCGTGGCAGAGGTGATTCAGCGCACCAGCCCCGCTGTGCTGCTGATCAACGAGTTCGACTACGACGCCAGCGGCACTGCCGCCTCCCTCTTCCAGCAGAACTATCTGGGGATCTCCCAGAACGGCTACGACCCGCTTCTCTATCCCTACCTCTACATCGCTCCATCGAATACGGGCATCGCCAGTGGCTTCGACCTCAATAACGATGGCACGGTGGCTGGTCCCGATGACGCCTTTGGATTCGGCTTCTTCGAGGGTCAGTTCGGCTTCGCCATCTTCTCGCAACATCCCATCCTCACCGATCAGATCCGCACCTTCCAGGAGTTCCTCTGGAAGGACATGCCCGCTGCGCTGCTCCCCGCCGATCCGAACGACGCCGATGGCAATGGGGACCTGACCAGTTGGTACACCCCAGAGGAGTTGGAGGTGCTGCGGCTGTCCTCCAAGAACCATGTGGATGTGCCGATCGAGGTGAATGGCGAGGTGATCCATGTGCTGGCCAGCCATCCCACGCCCCCTGTCTTCGATGGAGTGGAGGATCGCAACGGCACCCGCAACCACGATGAGATCCGCTTCTGGAGCGATTATGTGGATGGTGCCAGCTACATCTACGACGACAACGGCAGCTTCGGTGGCCTCAGCGCGGGATCGGCTTTCGTGATCATGGGCGACATGAACGCTGATCCCTTCGATGGCGACAGCACCTCTCAGGCCGTCCAGCAACTGCTGGATCATCCGCTCATCAACGTCTCCTCCACTCCGGGCAGTTCCGGTGGACCGGATGCCTCCGTCCGGCAGGGATCCAACAACCTCACCCATCTGGGGGATGCCGCCTACGACACCGCCGATTTCGGCGAAGCGGAGTTCGGCGGACCCGGCAATCTGAGGGCGGACTACGTCTTGCCCTCCACGAATCTCAGCATCACAGGCAGCGGCGTGTTCTGGCCCGCCCAGGGAGAGAATGGCTATCAACTCACCGGCCCGGGATTTCCGCCGGTGAGCTCCGATCATCGCCTTGTCTACGCCGATCTGGCTGTGGTGAGCGATGGCGCGATCCAGAACCGCCAGTCGGTCGAGGCGATCGAGTTCCTGGGAGAGGTGCAATTCCCCACCGGCTTCATGTTCGCCGGTACGGAGGTGGGAGGGCTTTCGGGGCTTGCCTACGATCCCTTCCGCGATCTCTACTACGCCCTCTCCGATGATCGCAGCTCGCAGGCTCGCTACTACACCCTCAGCATCAACCTGAGTGATGGCCAACTGGACGCGGGCGACATCAGCTTCACGGCTGTCACCCAATTAGTGGATATCAATGGCGAGCCGTTCGAGAGCGGCAGCCTGGATCCGGAGGGGATCGCCCTCTCCAGCCGCGGCACCCTCTACATCGCCTCCGAGGGAGATACCAATGCCTTGATCGACCCCTTCATCCGCCAGGTCTCGCTCTCGTCCCACTTCATCGAAGCGCTGCCGATTCCAGCGATCTATCTCCCCACGGCCGATGGATCCAGCGGCATCCGCAACAACCTGGCCTTCGAAAGCCTCACCATCACCCCCGATCAGCGCTTTCTCTACACCGCAACGGAGAACGCCCTGTTCCAGGATGGTCCCGCCGCCACCGTTGATACGGGCAGTCTGTCCCGCATCCTCAAATACGATCTCGCCAGCGGCGAAGTCGTGGCCTCCTACGTCTATGAAGTGGAGCCCGTTCCCGAGCTGCCGATCCCCGAGGGCGCCTTCAGCACCAACGGCCTCGTGGAGCTTCTCGCCATCGACAACAACGGCACCTTGCTCGCCCTGGAGCGTGGCTTCTCGGTGGGTCAGGGCAACACGGTAAAACTCTTCGAGATCCAGACCCAGGGAGCCCTGGATGTGCTCCATACCGACGATCTGTTCCGGGACGCTCCCATCGAGGTGGACGGGGAGATCCTTCCGCCCGGTCCCTTCCAGATCGACCCGGCGGTCCGCAAGCGGGAAATCCTCGACATCGAACGGGATCTGGGCATCGCCCCCGACAACCTGGAGGCCCTGGCCTTCGGCCCCCGACTGGCCGACGGCCGTCAGTCTCTGATCATCGCCAGCGACAACAACTTCAATCCCATCGATCAGCGCACCCAGTTCCTGGCCTTCGCGGTGGATCTGGACACCACTCCGGCGGTCCTGCCCGTCGTGGAAACACCCCTGACCCAGGACGACGAGGGGGCCCAGACACCACTGCAGGGTGATTCTGATGACCCGGCGATCTGGGTCCATCCCGACGACCCTGATCAGAGCCTGGTGTTGGCCACCCTCAAGGATGGGGGGCTGGCGGTCTTCGATCTGCAGGGGACATTACGACAGACCGTGCGACCAGCATCCTTTGGTGATATTCGTTATAATAACGTTGATTTGATATACGACTTCACTTTAGGCGGTGAAAGCGTTGATCTGGCGGTGACGAGTGATCGCGAGAATGACACTCTCGCCATCTTCAGAATCAACCCAGACACCCAGCAACTCGAGGATGTGACCTCGCCAGGCATTCTTGGCACCATCTTCGGGATCGACGATGGATCGGCCACCGCCTACGGTCTGGCCACCTACCGAAGCCCGGTCTCGGGTGCCTCCTACGCCTTCGTCACCCAGGCCGACGGCAACCAGGTGGCCCAGCTGGAGCTGGTGGAGGATGGCGGAGCGGTCGCAGCCAACCTGGTGCGGCTGATCGACCTGCCCGTGCCCACGGGTGATCCCGCCGATTCCCAATCGGAGGGCATCGTGGTGGATCAGGAGCTGGGCCTTCTCTACGTGGCGCTGGAAGGCGAGGTGGGGATTCTCAAATTCTCCGCCGAACCCGACGGTGGCGACAGCTATCAGGTGATCCAACCCGTGGGGGCGGAGTATCTGGTGCCGGACATCGAAGGCCTGAGCATCTATTACGGTGCCGCCGGCAGCGGCTATCTGATCGCCAACAGCCAGGGAGATTCCTCCTACGCGATGTTTCGGCGAGAAGGCAACAACGACTACCTGGGCAGCTTCGTGGTGGGCGACAACCGCACTTCCGCCGGCACGATCGATCAGGTCAATGAGAGTGACGGGCTGGATGTCATCAACGTTCCGCTGGGATCGATGTTCCCCAGTGGGCTGCTGGTGCTGCAGGACGGCGCCAACGATCCCCAGAATGTGGTGGAGGATGAAGAGGAACTGGAGAACAACAGCACCAACTTCAAGTTCGTCCCCTGGGAGTCGGTGGCTGAGACCTTCGACGCCCCGCTGAGCATCGACACCACCAGCTTCGATCCCCGCAACCCCAGCGCCCAGTCCCTGGTGAATGGCATCGCCAGTGGTGATGTCACCCAGGATTCGATTGTGCTCTGGGCCCGCAGCACGTTCCCCGGAGCGGTGAGCTTCGAGTATTCCATCAGCGAGACGTTCAGCACGATCGCTGGATCGGCCACCGCCAGCGTGAGCGACATCAACCTGCCGGTGAAGGTCGACATCGGCGGCCTCCAATCAGGCACGGAGTACTTCTACCGGGTGCGCGATGCCGCCGGCGCCACGGCCGTCGGTCGTTTCAGGACAGCGGCTGAAGCCGGCGTCCATGCCGGTCTCACCTTTGGCGTCAGCGGAGACTGGAGGGGTGAACTGGCCCCCTACCCGGCCATCTCCAATGTGGCCGAGAAGCAGCTCGACTTCTTCGTCAAGCATGGCGACACGATCTATGCCGATGATGATTCACCGGCGTTGATCGATCCGGATGGCACCCCCAGGCCGCAGGCCATTACGGTGGAGGATTACCGCATCAAGCATCAGGAGGTGTACAGCGAGCGATTCGGCCAGAACTTCTGGGCCGCGTTGCAGGCCTCCACGTCGGTATTTGCCACCATCGATGATCACGAAGTCACCAACGACTTCGCCGGTGGCCAGCTCATCGGCGGCGATCCTCGTTTCACCGATGCGTTTCCTGGTGACGATCCCGATGCCCTGATCAACGACAGCACGCTGTATGAGAACGGGCTGCAGGTGTTCCAGGAGTACAACCCGATCCGCGACCAGTTCTATGGCGACACCGGTGATCCGGTGACCGCCGGAGAACGCCGGCTCTACCGCGCCAACGGGTTCGGATCCGACGCCGCCACCTTCCTCCTCGACACCCGCTCCTTCCGGGATGCCGCCATCGCCCCGCCGGCCGATCCCTTCAACCCCGTCCAGGTCGGTGCCACCTACGCCGCCACCTTCGCGCCAGGGAGGACGCTGCTGGGTGCGGCCCAGCTGGCGGATCTGAAGGCCGACCTGCTCGCCGCCCAGGCGGACGGGGTGACCTGGAAGTTCGTGATGGTGCCTGAGCCGATGCAGAACATCTTTCCGGGCATCAGCACCGATGCCTGGGAGGGCTACAACGCGGAGCGCACCGAGCTGCTGCGGTTCATCGAAACGAATTCCATCCGCAATGTGGTGTTTGTGGCCGCTGATGTGCACATGACGGCGGTGAACAACATCACCTATCAGGACGTGCCCTTCGGTGAGCAGATCGCGACCCACAGCTTCGAAATCACCACCGGGGCTGTGGCCTACGAGAACCCCACCGGCCGCTTCCTGGGTGAGCTCGTCACAGCCGCCGATCCATCGGCTCGGGCCTTCTACGACAGCCTGCCCATCGCGCCGGATGCTGATTCCCTCGCCAACGACAAGGACGATTTCGTCAAGGCCGCCATCAACAGCAACCTGTTGGCACCGCTGGGATTCGATCCGATCGGTCTGAACGACAACCTGCCGCAGGCCGATGGGCTGATCGACGCCACCCTGCTGCAGGGCGATTACTACGTGGGGCACAGCTACAGCTGGAGCGAATTCGCCATCGATCCGCTCACCCAGGTGCTCACCGTCACCACCTACGGGATCGATGGCTATGGGGAGGCGCAACTGCTGGCGGACCCGGCAGCGATCCTTTCGCAGTCGCCGGAGGTGCTCAGCCAATTCGAGGTCCGACCGGCCGGTGATGAGATCATCGGTACCGATGGGGTCCGCGACACCCTGCAGGGAACACCCCGCGGCGATGCAATCGATGGCATGGGCGGCTGGGACACCATCTCCGGCGGTGCCGGCGATGACACCATCACCGGCGGCCCTGGCGTGGATACCCTCAGCGGCGATGAAGGGCGAGACAGGTTCGTGTACAACGACCTCAGCGATGCCCGTGATCTGATCACCGATTTCAACCCGGCCGAAGACCGCATCGATTTCAGCGCCATCACTGGGGCTCCCGGCTACGAAAGTTCCGATCCCTTCACCGCCTACGTGCAGCTCAAGCAGTTGGCACCGGACCTCACTCTGGTGAGCCTGGATCCCAATGGTGATGCGGCCAATCCGTTCCCTACCCCCATGGCGATCCTGCAAGGCGTGAGCCCTGCTGAACTCAGCGCCGATCAGTTCATCTTTGCCTGAACACAATACTTGCTTAGAAATATGGTTACTTTCAGAATAGCCGCTCGGACGCGAGGCTGATTGCAGTGCTGATTGCAGTGCTGATTGCAGTGCTGAAGCGGGTCCATGGTGTCCTTCAGGATGAGGCAGACCCTTCATCTGGACAAGCAGTATTCTCGCCAAGAATCCTGCTAAAGTGGGTGCACAATAAAATCATGTAATTTGATATCCAAAGCCCTGGCGGCCCTCTCTGGCCTGGCCCCTGCCATCGCCCTCTTTCCAGGACAGGCCTTGGCGGCTACTCCGTTCAACAACGTTCAGTTTCTGACTGGCAATGTCGCTGGCACCGAGGTGCTGAACCTCGCCAGCCCCGGGCAATTGCTCACAGGGAGTCCCTTTCCCTACAACACTCTCAACGACGCCACCGGGGCAAAGCTGGCCACCGACAATGGCGATCTCAAGGATTTCAGCTTCTCCGGCTCCTCGGCCAGCTCCGGACTGGGGGCCGCCAGGGTCGTCCTGGGCGCATCAGGGGCTTCTTCTCCATTTTCCAGCGTGGATTCCGGGCGGGTGGGCGCCCAGCACTCCTTCACTGGAACCGCAGGTACCAACAATCCCGGCACGATCATCAGCAACAGCACCACCCTGCTGTTCAACTCCCATCTCACGATTACCGATGCCAGTTTCAATTTCTCCAGCCTGAATACGCGAGGCACCACCTGGGAATACTCGACTCTGCAGTTTCTTGATCCATCCGGCAATGTCTTCAGCCCCCTGAGTCCCCAGTCCTGGACGATCGGTGCCTCCGGTCAGTACGCGGCCGCTGGATCTGGGTTCAGTGGTATCGCTGGGATGGGCAACTGGATTTCCGCCTCCACTGGCACTGTGAACGGCGTGGGCACCAGCCAGACAAGCAACGGTAGTAACGGTCCAAACGACAATCTCCCCAGCTTCACACCCCAATTCGTTGGCTTGGCGGCGAACACCCAGATCGGCGGAATCCGCTGGGTCACCTACCTGGAAGATGTGCGGGGCACAACGAATGGAGGCAGCAACCTCACTTCAAGCCTGTTGGATTTCACGATTTCTGGAACCATCAGCACCACAGCGCCCGTGGCGAGGGTGCCCGGCCCCCTGCCCCTGTTGGGAGTCGCCATGGCGTTTGGCTGCAGCCGCCGCATCCGCGGCCGCATCAGGAATCGTTGCGCCTCCCGCCCCACAGCCGTGTCCGCTTAGCCATCGGCGACAGGTCCACCGCCAGGGGGCCGGCGCACCAGCTCCCGCAATCCCGCTTCATCGATCACCGTTACCCCCAGGGCCTCCGCCTTTGTGAGTTTGCTGCCGGCTTCCTCACCCGCCACCACGTAGCTGGTCTTCTTGCTCACCGAGCCGGTCACCTTGCCGCCGGCCGCCTCGATCTGCTCCTGGGCCTGGCGGCGGCTCAGGTTGGGCAGGCTGCCGGTGAGCACGAAGGTCTGACCCGCCAGGGGGAGGTTCTCCTGGGCACTGGCGCCGCCTGATCGGGTGATCCCCAACTCCTCCTCTGAGGCGGCAAGGGAAAAGCCCTGGCGTTCCAGATCCGCCAGCAGGGCCCGGTTGGCGGGGGTGGAAAACCACTGGCGCAGGGATTCGGCGATTTCGCCGCCGATGCCGAACACATCGGTGATCGCCTCGGGGGCTTCCAGCGCCGCCGTCTCCAGGGCCGCGGCGCTGGGGAAGGCCCTGGCCAGGGCCTTGGCGTTCACCTCCCCCACGTGGTGGATGCCCAGGCCGTAGAGCTGGCGGTGCCAGGGCTGGCGGTGGGAGGCCGCCAGGGCGGCGGTCAGGTTGGCCGCCGACTTCTCCCCCATCCGCTCCAGGCTGGCCAGCAGGGCGGCATCGAGGCGGTAGAGATCGGCAATCGAGCCCACCAGGCCCCGATCCACCAGCTGCTCGATCGACTTGCCGCCGAGCCCCTCCACATCCAGGGCCCCCTTGCTCACCCAGTGCCGCAGGGAACCCCGCAGGATCGCCGGGCAGCTGCTGTTGACGCAGCGGGTCGCCGCCTCCCCCTCCTCCCGCACCAGCGCGGAGCCACACTCCGGACAGGCCTGGGGCAGGCTGAGGCGTTCGGCCCGGGCGGGCCGCAGCTCCGGCAGCACCCGCACCACCTCGGGGATGATCTCCCCGGCCTTGCGCACCACGATGGTGTCGCCTTCGTGCAGATCCAGTTCCTCCAGCCGGTCGGCGTTGTGCAGGGTGGCCCGGCTCACCGTGGTGCCCGCCAGGGGAACGGGCTCGAACTCGGCCACGGGCGTCACCGCCCCGGTGCGGCCCACCTGGGCCACCAGTCGCAGCAACCGGCTGGGGGCCTCCTCGGCGGCGTACTTGAGGGCGACCGCCCAGCGGGGTGCCTTCTGGGTGAAGCCCGCCTCGTCCTGCAGGCGCAGCTCATCGAGCTTCACCACCACCCCGTCGGTGGCGTAGGGCAGCTGCCGGCGGCGTTCCTCCCATTCGGCGCAGAACCCCTCCACCGCCGCCAGATCGGAGCAACGGGCCCGGTTGGGATTCACCCTGAAGCCGGCCGCCTCGAGCCAGGCCAGGCTCTGCCACTGGCTGGTGGGCACCGGTTGTTCCCCCCCCGCGTCCCAGCCCTCCGGCAGATGCAGGGTGTAGGCGAAGAAATCCAGCCCGCGGCTGGCCACCACCCTGGGATCCAGCTGGCGCAACGTACCGGCGCAGGCATTGCGGGGATTGGCAAACAGGGCCTCGCCTTGCCGCTGCCGTTCGGCGTTGATCGCCGCAAACACCCCTGCCGGAATCAGGGCCTCGCCCCGCACCTCCAGCCAGGGCGGCGGATCGTCGAGCTGAAGGCGCAACGGCACACTGCGGATGGTGCGCACGTTGGCGGTGATCTCCTCGCCCCGTTCGCCGTCCCCCCGGGTGGCGGCCCGCACCAGCAGGCCCTGTTCGTAGCTCAGAGCCAGAGCGTTGCCGTCGATCTTCAACTCCCCCACCATCGGCAGGGCCGGCAGGGGATCCCCCGCCGCGGGAGTCCGATCGAGCACCCGCAGCAGCCGGCCATACCAGGCCTCCAGCTCCTCGAAGCTGAAGGCGTTGTCGAGGCTCAGCAGGGGGATGCGGTGCTCCACGCTCTCGAAACGCTCGGCCGGCTCGCCGCCCACCCGCCGGGTGGGGCTGTCGGGGGTGATCAGCTCGGGATGGGCGGTCTCGAGGGCCTCCAGTTCCCGGTAGAGGCCGTCATAGACGGCATCCTCCATCTCGGGCGCGTCGAGCACGTAGTAGGCATGGGCGGCCCGCTGCAGCAGGCGGCGCAACTGTTCCGCCCGCTGGCGTGGCTCGGCGGTGGCATTCACGACAGCACGGCAGCTCGGGAGGGGTCAGCGCAGAACGGGGTGGCTCAGGCAGCGGCGATCTTCTGAATCCGGTCCACCCGCCAGTGCTCATCCACCTTCACGAAGGTGAAATCAAGGGGCAGTTCCTCCTTGGCCTCCGACTTCAACTTCACGGTGAGGATCACCTGACCCTCCTGCAGGCGGGGCCGGCCCGATTTGAGGTTGCGGTAGCGGTTGAGCTGCAGACCCGCCAGGAAACGGATGAATTGCTGCCGGTTCACATGGGAGCGGTAGTTCTTGGTGGTGAGCAGATAGGCCCCATCCACCTGGCCGGAGGCCACCTGGGTGAAGAACTGTTTGATCAGCGGGTTGATGCCGCGGGCGCTGATCACCAGCTTCACGGCCGAGATCGTCCAGTACAGCAACAGGCCGCCGCCGATGGCCAGCAGGGCCTTGGAGCCGATGTCCCGGGCCATTCCCCAGTCCATGATGCGCATGTCCGTACTCAGCCCAGGAGTCTGACCGACGGACCCGCCCCTTGCGCCACCGCCATGATGAAGGCCACGCGCTGTTCGCCGCCGTGACCCTCGAGCCCTTGCCGCCGCTGTTCCACCGGCTCAACAGGGAGCACTTCGAAGGCAGCCTCAGCCAGGACGGCCGCCCCCTGGTGGATCTGCGCTGGAGCGATGGCCGGCTCACCCGCACGGCCGGTCTGTACCGCCGCGGCCGGCATGGCGACGGCAGGGATCTCTGCGAGATCGTGCTCTCCAGGCCCCTGCTGGAACCCTTGCCCCGCTCCGCCACCCTGAGCACGCTCTGTCACGAAATGATCCATGCCTGGGTGGATCGGGTGCTGGAGATCCGGGAGGTGCATGGCCCCCGCTTCCGGGCCCGGATGGAGGCGATCAATCGGGCCCAGGCCGACTTCCAGGTGAGCCTGCGCCACCGCTATCCCCTGCCCCGGCAGGCCAGCCGCTGGATCGCCCGCTGCCCCCGCTGCGGCCTGCAGGCCCCCTACCAGCGGCGGCGCAGGGGCCTGGCCTGTCGACCCTGCTGCCAAACGTTCCACGGCGGCCGCTGGGACGCCAGTTGTCAGCTGATCTTCGAACGGGACCCGGCCGGAGCCGTTACGGGCGGCGGTTAGGTTGCGCCGCTGATCCGCTTCCCCTGGGCAAGGGCCGATGGCGACATTTCTATGGACCCTGGAGTGGGGCGGCCTCACCATCGCCCTGCTCGGCATGGGCCGGGAACGCTGGCTGGCCCGGCGACGCCGGCGAATCCCCACCCCGGCTAAAGTTTGAGCATGGATTCGAATCTGCCCGGGACCGACCCCGAGGCGTACCGTCGCGATTCCCTCCCCACCGGGTCCCGGCGTGGCTCATTTCGGGAGGAGCCAGGAGCCCCGAGCGAACGCTTCGACCGGAAACTGGATCGCTGGGTTACCGCAGGGCGGCAGATCGTGCATGGGGTCACCGGAGCCCGGCCTGGCTCCCACGCCGATGACCGTGCAGCCCGCGGCAGGTCCGGTCTGGGCGACGTGGGCCGCTGGGTGGGCAACCGGATGGAGTGGTTGATGGAAGATGCCGACGATTGGCGCGAACCCTGGCAGGAGCAGGCGGCGAGCTCAACTCCGCTTCAGCCCGAGACGGATCCCCCCCCGCCCGAGCCTGGCGCGTCCATCCCGGGCAGGAATGAGGGCAGCGGCTCGGGCCGGCGCCGCAGACCGCTGGAAGCGATCTCCCGTCGCGCCGGCCCGGTCCCCACAGCGGCACCATCCCCAGCGGCACCGTCCACGCCGGTGCAAGACCCGGGGGCAGCGGCCGACGACTGGCCCGACGACGACACCTTCACCCTGCCCCGCTGGCAGCGTTCCTCCCAGCCAGCGAATGATGGCCGGGCACCACGGGAAGAGCCAGAGCGGGCGTCCGAACGCAGGCAAACTCCCGCGTCCAGCCCGGGCCGTCGCCCCCTGCCCCGATCCAGCCGTCGCCGCTGAGCGACCGACGAGCCCAGGCAGAGCTGGGTAGCTGGGATACCCGCCCGCTTGTCTACGGTGAAGGGCCCTACAGACGCACGGCGTCAGGACCCACGATGAGCAGCCTGGTGGTGGTGGGATTGCCCACTGTTGATGAAGCCGAGCAGATCCGCAGAGAACTGGTGGACATCCAAAGGGAGCAACTGATTGCTCTGGAGGATGCCGTCGTGGTGGAGAGGGACAAGGACGGGAAGGTGAATCTGCGCCAGGCGCTCAACCTGACCGCCGCCGGAGCGATCGGCGGTGGCTTCTGGGGATCCCTGGTCGGGCTGTTGTTCCTCAATCCGTTGCTGGGCGCCGCCGTTGGGGCAGGCATCGGCGCGGCCTCCGGATCCCTGTCCGACCTGGGCATCAATGACGACTTCATGCGGGAGCTGGGGGAGACCCTTCCCACCCCCTCGGCCGCCCTTTGCCTGTTGCTGCGCGATGCCACCCCCGATCGGGTGATCGAACGGCTGCGGGCCCATGCCCCCCACGCCAAGCTGCTGCGCACCAACCTCAGCCATACGGATGAGGATCGGCTCAGACTTCTGCTGGAGAAGGCGAGCAAGCAGGCTGAGGCGTTGCGGCTTTCCTGAAGGACGGCTTCACCTGGAAACTGCATCCCCTCTGGCGCAGCTCCTGGTTCACGGGCTTGACCAGTTCCTGGGGCATGTCGTCGGCCATCTCTTCCGCCGAAACGCTGATCCAGGGGCAACCCTGCTGGAGGGTACTGAGCAGATCAGCCCAGAGGGCCACCAGATTGCGCTGCTTCTGAGGGACCATCCCATGGCCTTCCAGGCTGGTGGCGCAACCCTGGAGATGCCAGAGGGCCTGGTGGTGATGGCCGGGGTGCTGACGCTGGGCCAGTCCGGCACGCAACGCTTTGGGGCTGGGTTCGCCGTCGATGCTGCGCAGGCCGGAGGCGCAGAGCAACTTGCCGGTATGCACGGCGGAAATGCCATAGATCCGGCCGAGCTGGGTGAGGCTGACCCATTCCGAGGCGTGGCCGCCGGAGTTGGAATGGGTGCTTGCCTGCCTGCCGGAATTGAGATTTCGAGGACGGGGCATGGGCGGGTCAAACGGATTCTCGACATGTTGTCGAAAACACACGAAGGTGCCATCCGTCAACACCAAACCCGGACAAATCGGGGCGTAACTTAATGAATTTTTTTTACGCGTTGCCGCGGGCCGTTGCCGCGGGCGGGTCCAGGGGTGAGGCCATCGGCGACGCAATGGGTGAGTCCATGGCTACGCCAGTGGCAGGGCCGAGCCATCGCTCCAGGGACGGTGAAAACACCTCCCGGATCACCGTGATCGCACGCCCTCTGCGGAAGAAGCGGTAATGCCGACTCCAGAAGGGACCAGGGGCGGCAAATCGCTCCGCCAACCAGGACGCCTGGACCCGGGCCAGTCCATCCACCTCCCGGAACAACTCGGCCCGACCGGCGGTCAGGCTGCGCCAGATCGGCTGGCCCCGATCCCTCAGATGGGCTTCCGCTTCGGCCTGGTTCCACCAGCTCTCGGCCCAACCGAGGGGTTGTCCGCCGCAACACAACCACACCTGTCGCCGCAGCAGGGGGGGCGCCAGTTCGACCACCTCGGTGGGGGCCATCGAATCGATGCTCGGTTCCGGGACCATGCCGATCAACTCCACCTCCACCGGCACTCCCGTGAGCAACTGCAGATGGCGGGTGGGGCTGCCATCGCCGAGCAGCAGCAATTTCCAGGGTCCGTTCAGGCCGGCGGCGATGCTGCCGAGCGGCTCCTCCGCCTGGACAGCAACCTGCCAGAGGGCCGGGGGGGAAGGGAACAGCCCGGATCGGGCCAGGATCATTCGCCGTTTCCGATCGACACCGCCCGGGTCTCCCCGCCCCGTTCGATCACCGCCGAGTCTCCATTGGTGGCCCGCAGGCGCCAGCCACTGGAGCCGATGCTTTCTCCCACGCTGACGCTGGAGGAACTGCTGCCCACCTGGAAGATGGCCGAACCGGCCTGACCAGGGGCGGCCACCACGCCCACCAGCAGGGGAGCAGGACCCTTGCTGACAGGTGGCGATGGGCGGGAGGGGGCGGCGGCCGGCGCCGCGGCCGCCAGCTTGGGGCTGACGGGAACCCGCAGCACAGGGGCCCTGGCCGCCGGTGGCGGGGGCAGCCGGTCCAACTCCTTGATCCAGGGTTCCTCCGGAGGCGGGGGGGGGAGGGCTGGATCCTGGAGCGACGCGAGGTTGGCGTCCTGGCCGGCCTGGAGCTGGCTGGCGTGGGGGGGAGGCGTGGGGGTTGGGCTGGCAGGGCCCAGTTCCCGCAGCCGTTCCACCAGCAGCAGGTTGCGCTCCTGCCTCAGGGATTCCTGGGCCTGATTCCAGTGGTTGAGATAGAGAAGTGTGCTGACAGCACTCAGCATGCAGACCCCGCCCAGGCTGGACAACAACAGGACGGTCTGCCGTTGCGGCCTGGGCCGGGCCTGGGGCTGGTCGGCGGAACCAGGCTGACCAGGTCCCCGGAGGGACAGAGCTCCACCGGGCTCGGCCCCATCGGCTCGGGAAGGGTTGCCGTCCAGGTCGATGGTGGGCTCCGGATCGAAGATCCGATTCATCATCTGATCGGCCTTCAGCTCCCAGTAGGCCCGGGAGGAGGGAATGCCTCGCAGGCCCCGGCGCGGCTGCCGGCTCACCACCAGAGAACCAGGGACGATCGGGTGGAGGGGATCGACGGAGGGATCCTTCGATTCCAGATTGGGGCTGGGCGGGTCGAGTTTGTCCACCGTCGAGCCTTGGCAAGGGCGATGGGTCACCTTAACGGCCAATTTCAGCTTTAGCCGCCTCCCCACCGTTGCCGCTGCCGCCCCCTGCCGCTGCCGCCTGCCGCCGCTGGCGCAATTCCAGCCACAGCAGCAGGGCGTTGACGTCGGCCGGGCTCACGCCTGGAATTCGGGAGGCCTGGCCGAGGGTGAGCGGAGCCACCGCCGCGAGCTTTTCGCGGGCTTCCGAGGACAGGGTGGTGATGGAGCCGTAATCAATCTCCTCCGGAATGGGCCGTGACTGCTGGCGGCGCATCCGCTCGATCTCCTGTTGTTGCCGGACCAGATAGCCGCTGTATTTGATGTCGATCTCGGCAGCCTCCCCCACCACGGAGGGGAGGGAGGGGTCGGCCAGGCCCAGCCGGATCAGATCGGCGCTGTGGAAACCGGGCCGGCGCAACAGGTCAGCCAGGGTGATCGACCCCTTGATCGTGGCGCCTGAGGCGGCCTCGGCGGCCTTGGCCGCGCTGTCCCCCGCCTTGAGCCTCACGGTCTCGAGCCGCCGCGTCTCGGCCTCAATGGCGGCCTGTTTGCGTTGGTGCAGGTCCCAGCGACGATCATCAATCAGCCCCAGCTCCCGGCCCAGGGGGGTGAGCCGGCGGTCGGCATTGTCACCCCGCAGCAGCAGCCGGTATTCGCTTCGGCTGGTCAGCACCCGGTAGGGCTCGCGCAGGTCCCGGGTGACCAGATCGTCGATCAGGGTGCCGATGTAACTGGCCTCGCGGGGGAAATGGACCGGGCTCAGGCCCCGCACCCGATGGGCCGCGTTGAGGCCGGCCACCAGACCCTGGGCAGCGGCCTCCTCGTAGCCGGTGGTGCCGTTCAGCTGGCCGGCGCAGAACAGGCCCTCCAGCCGCTTGGTCTCCAGGGACGGCCTGAGCTGGGTGGCGGGCAGGATGTCGTAGTCCACCGCGTAGGCGGGCCGCAGCATCACGCACCGCTCCAGGCCGGGCAGGGTACGCAGCAGTTCGAGTTGCAACCGCTCCGGCAGGCCGGTGGAGAAACCCTGCACATAGAGCTCGGGGGTATCGCGGCCTTCGGGCTCCAGGAAGATCTGGTGGGAGTCCTTGTCGGCGAAGCGGACGATCTTGTCTTCGATCGAGGGGCAGTAGCGAGGCCCCTTGCTGTCGATGAAGCCGCCGTAGATCGGGGTGAGGTGGAGGTTGTCCCGGATCAGTTGGTGGGTGGCGGCGGTGGTGCGGGTGAGGTGGCAGGCCATCTGTTCCCCACTCACCCAGGCGGTGGGATCGAAGGAGAAAAAGCGATCCGCGGCATCGCTGGGCTGCTCCTCCAGCCGCTCGAGGGCCACACTGCGGCGGTCCACCCGGGCGGGGGTGCCGGTTTTGAGGCGATCGGTGCGGAATCCCAGGGCCCGCAGAGCTTCCGTGAGCCCCTCGGCGGGGGCCTCTCCAGCCCGGCCGGCCGGCATGGACTGGCTCCCCACCCAGATGCGCCCCCCCAGGAAGGTGCCGGTGGTCAGCACCACGGCCCGGGCGCCATAGGTGCTGCCGAAATAGGTGCGCACGCCGAGGATCCGGCCGAGGCAGGAGCGTCCAACGCCCTCCCCAGCGTCGTGGCTTCCCCTGCAATCTCCTTCCACCAGCAGGTCCGTCACCATCGCCTCCCGCAGGGCCAGGTGGGGGGTCTGCTGCAGCAGCTGCAGCATCTTGCGGGCGTACTGGCGCTTGTCGGTCTGGGCGCGCAGGGCCCGCACCGCCGGGCCGCGGCTGGCGTTCAGCACCCGTTTCTGCAGGGCGGTGGCATCCGCCAGCCGGCCGATCACCCCACCGAGGGCGTCCACCTCGTGGACCAGCTGGCTCTTGGCGGGACCTCCCACCGCCGGATTGCAGGGCTGCCAGGCGATGCGATCCAGATTCAGGCTGAACAAGGCCGTCGACAGCCCCAGGCGCGCCGTGGTCAGGGCCGCTTCACAGCCGGCATGGCCGCCCCCCACGACGATGACATCAAAGGATTCCGTGGGGGGAGGATCCGCGATCGAGGGGAAAGGGGAAGGGGATGACAATGGCGCGCTCATATCCATAAGTTAGGCCTCGCCCCCTGGGGGAGCGATCCAGACCTTGGGGCCGCCAGGCCGGAAATAGATTTCAGCCTGGATTGGCTCGGATGTCCGGCGTGCCCAGAGCGCTGGCTGCGATGCGTTCAATCCGTGGATCTGTTGATTCAGTTGTTGCAGGTGCGCAAGAAAGGGTCCTGGAGAAAGTTTGTTGGCATGGCCACAGCTCTGAACATCGTGCTGCACCAATCCGGGGAAGAGATGAAGGTCACCGTGGGCGAGGGACAGTGGCTCGACAAAGCGATCGTCGGCACGGTGAGTGTGTTCGTGCTGTGGCCCCTGGCGATCACGGCTGGGATCGGCGCCTGGCAACAGAACCAGATGCCCGACCGGGTGCTGAGCTTCATTCAGGACACCCTGGAGAGCAGGGGTCAGCGATCGGCTTAGCTCACCTCCGGGAGCTGGAGATGGTCCGCGTAATGCGGATCGTCGGTCCCGAGCAGCCAGTCCCAGAAGGTGAAGTAGAGACCGAAATGGCGCTGGGGCTGCTGGTGATGAAGGCTGTGGTGCGCCGGGCCGATGAACCAGCGGCCCAGCCAGTGATGCGGGAACGAAAGCGGAAGGTGGTCCGTACCGAGATGGTTGACCACGGCCCATATGGTCATGGTGGTCAGCAGGGCCAGCAGGGTGATCAGATGAAGGGGCACCAGAAACACCACGGCCACCAGGAAGAGGGCCTGCACCGCAGCCTCGGGGGGATCGAATGCGAAGGACGTCCAGGGGGTGGGGGGATGGGAACGGTGGTGCCCCGCATGGATGAGGCGAAACAGCCTGCGGTGATGAAACAGCCGATGGGTGAAATAAAAATAGCTGTCCTGAAGAAACAGGACGGTCAAGTAACTGATCAATAGATAGAGTGGGCCATATTGCATGGGATTGAGGTAGAGCAACGTGATCCCGGCACGGGAGGCCGCCAGGATCACGGTGGCGGCAACGGCAAAGATCACAGCCGTGGCGACGGAGAGCCGGATGTCATGGCGAGGGGATTCGACCGGAGCGGAGCCGGGTCGATGTTGGCGAGAGTAAAGCCAATAAAACAGCACACCAGCGACCATGAAATAACGCAGGAGAATGATCGAAAACAGAATCAGACCATCCGTTCTGTGCCAGATGCCTTCCGGGCCAGGTTCCAAAATATGAAGCCAATCCATGGATTCACCTTTCCTGCCACGATCTTGGGCGTGGCCTCAGCCTAGCCAGCCAAGCGCCGGCCCCATCAGCCCATCCTCCCCGCGACCTGAGCGGGTCCGTTCTTGTCTTTTCAGGCCGGCAAAGGTATCTTTACATGGTGGATGTACCTGCCGCAAAGTTATTTAGATTCAGCCCTGATGCAGGCAAAACAACCACCAACAGCATCGAGATGTCTATCCTGAGCCTGGCGAATCCACCAAGCCGTCAGGCATGGCTGCATGGCTGCATGGCTGCATAGTTGCTTGGATGCATCATGCCTGATGGGATGGTTCGCGTTGCGTCAACATGAGCTCTGACGGAACGTGGCCCCATGCGCTGCTCAAGCTGAACACAGGCGTAAACGGTCGACTGGATTCAGGTCCCAATCGAGCTGATGCCGCAGCTGGCGACGAGCGGCAGGCTCTCACCATCTCCCCCTTGCGCCTGCCCGTGGTCTCCTTAGCTTGACACCATCGTTCGCAGCTGGCGATGATGGTGCCCCGCCCTCCCCTTGCCCTGGCTGCGTTTCTGGCCCTGCTGCAGCTCGTGGCGGTTTCCGTGCCCCGGCCGGTGGCCGCCCAGAGCCAGGCTCCAGCACCCCCTGAGCCCCCCGCATCCCAGCAACCCACCATCCCCCGACGCCCGGGGGCCGAGGCCCTCGGGCCGATGCGCATCGATGGCTCCACGGCACCGCCCAGCCAGGCTGATCCTTCCCCAAGGCCCCCGCAGCCGACGAAGCGGCCCGCCTCTCCGCGGCCGCATCCAGGCTTCGCGGTGGAAGACGGGGTGATCTTCGAGCCACAGATGGAGGAAGATCTCTACCAAAGGCCCAAATTGAAGGGGATGTTTCGTTGGGACCTCGACAAACTTCGGGTTCCTCGTTGAGCTGATCTCCCATATCAGTGCTGCAAAGGGGGGATCCATCCCGCCGCCTCCAGTTCAGTGGTGAATCCGAACCGGTGCGGGTCCACCAGCCGATCGGGGAACAACACCCCATCCAGGTGGTCGCATTCGTGCTGCACCACCCGGGCGTGGAATCCCTCCGCCTCCCGTTCGATCCAGTCCCCTCTCCCATCCCAGCCGCGGTAGAGGATGCGGTGATGCCGGGCCACCACCCCCCTCAGGCCGGGCACACTCAGGCAGCCTTCCCACCCCTCGCTGCGCAGATCGTCGAGCGGCTCGATCTCCGGATTGATCAGCACCGTTTCCGGGATGGGGGGCGCCTCGGGATAGCGGCGGTTGTGGCGGAAGCCGAAGATCACCAAGCGCAGCGGTACGCCGATCTGGGGAGCAGCCAGGCCAGCGCCGTCGCAGGCCAGCATCGTGTCGCGCAGATCCGCCACGATTTGCCCCAGCTGGGGATCATGGAGATTCGTGATCGGCAGGGAGGGGGTTCGCAGGCGTGGATCCCCCATCCGCAAGACAGCTTTCACCGCCATGGCACTCCCATTCCAGGTTCAACCAGGCTCCACCAGCAGGGCCCGCAGCCGCCGGGCCAGGGCCTCGATCGGCATCCCCTGGGGGGGGCGCTCACACCGGCAGCCGCTCACCCCATCCATCCACACCGGGTGGTGGCCCTGCCAGAGCATGGGCCCCTCCTCCCAGTCCCTCCAGGCCAGGGTGAGATGGAGATCCTCGCCACTGCGGTAGAGCTCCAGCTCCAGATCCTCCTGAGGCAGCCGTTCTCCCGCGGCGGAACGCACCTCCAGCCGCAGGCAGCGGTCCAGATCCGTGCTGGATGCCCCAGGGTCCCGGTCATCCGGCACGGTCGCCGGGTCGATCACGGCGTGGCGCAGGGGTTTGCGGCACAGATCGGCCGCGGCCGCCACCAGCTGGCACAGGTCAGTGTTGCCCGCCCCATCGTCGAGGGGATGGCGGTCGAAACGGGCATCCCGCCCCCAGCCCGGCGCCGGTTCAGGCGATGGCATGGATCGAGCGCAGCTCCAGATGCAGGGGTCCTGGCCGGAAGCCGCTGTTCAGCCCGCCATCGTCTCCAAACTTGGAATGGAGCAGTTGCAGGCGGGTGATGCGGCGGGCATCGAAGCGCAGCGGCATTCCCAGGGGCAACGACTGGATCGGCTTGGCCCGCACCGATGGCCGCAGCTGATCGAACGGCAGCACCACCTCAGTGGGCCCCTCGGCGGCAGTGCTGAACTCCACGATCCAGCGCACCCCGCCGGGGATCAGTTCCGTGAGGCCGGCCATGCCATCACCGCAGGCCAGGGCAAGCTTGTAGCGGCGGCCATCCCCACTCAGATCGAGCCTCAGGGCGCTGTAGGCCGAGAGATCGAGGGGTGGGGAAAACACCGGTGAACGGCAACTCACGAAGCCTCCACCTGTCTCCACCACCTCGGCGTCAAACACCAGCCCCTGGGTGGTGGTGTGGCAATGTCCCGAGCTGCGCCCCCCCATCACGGTGTCGTTGAGGGCATGCCAGCCGCTGAAGCCGTCTCCCGCCACCACCAGCAGGGGGGAGTGGCTCGCCAGGGCGTCAGCCATCACTGTCGTCCCCCGCCGCGGCCGCATCCGCCAGGATCAACACCTCCGTTTCCGGCCGCACCAGCCGGGCGGGGGTGCGCTCCGCTGGTTCATCCGGATCCATCAGGCGTCGCAGGGCCTCACGCTTCCCGGCCCCGCTGACCAGGAACACCACCTGCCGTGCCGCCGACAGCACCGGCGCCGTCAGGGTGATCCGCGGCAACCCCTTGCCCTCGCCCACGGTCACGGATCGATCCACCACCTTGGTGGCCGTGGTGCCAGGGAACAGGGAGGCGGTGTGGCCATCGTCCCCCAGCCCCAGCAGCATCAGGTCGAAGCAGGGGGGCTCACCAACGCAGATGCCCATGAGCTGGCCTGCGTAGGCGTCCGCGCTGAGCAGGGGGGTGGCCCGATCGGTGGGAACCGGATGGAAGCGGGCCTGGCTGCCGGGCAGCTGACGCAACAGGGTTTCCCGGATCATCAGGGCATTGCTGGCGGGGTCGTCCGCCGAAACCCAGCGTTCATCGCCCAGCAGCACATCCACCCGCTCCCAGGGCAGATGCTCGGCGCCGAGATGGACATAGGCGGCCCTGGGGGTCTGGCCCCCTGAGAGGGCGATCTGGGCCCGGTCGCGCTGGGCCAGGGCCAGATCGATGCAGGAGGCCACCTGTTCCGCGACCCGCCGGGCCAGATCGGCCGGCGAATCGGCCACGGTCAGGCGGTAGCGGGTCATGGCAACCATTCGGTGTGGAAGGAACCGGCGCGATCGGTGCGCTCGTAGGTATGGGAGCCGAAGCAGTCCCGCATCGCCTGGACCAGATTCTGGGGCAGGCGGCCGCTGCGGTAGCTGTCGACATAGTCGAGGGTGCTGCTCAGGCAGGGCACCGGGATGCCGGCCATGGCCGCACCGGCCACCACCTGGCGCAGACCCGCCAGACGACGGTTGATCTGGTCGGCGAACCAGGGGTCCACCATCAGATTGGGCAGGCTCTGGTTGGCCGTGTAGGCGTCCTGGATGCGTTGCAGCAGCCGGGCCCGGATGATGCAGCCCCCCTTCCAGATCTGGCCGATGGCCGCGAAGTCCAGGTTGTAGGAGTGAATCTTGGAAGCTTCCTGCAGCAGGGCCATGCCCTGGGCGTAGCTGGCGATGCAGGCCACGATGCAGGCGTCCCGCAGGGCGGGCATGCCGGCGGACGGTTCGCCCAGATCGAAGCGCACCGCGGGGGGGGCGGCCAGCACCGATTCGGCCGCCAGCCGTTCCGGCCGCAGCGAGCTCAGCACCCGGGCGTTGAGGGCCGCGTAGATGGTGGGTACGGGCACCCCCATCTCGAGGGCGCTGACCACGGTCCACAGGCCCGTGCCCTTCTGGCCGGCGGCGTCCACGATCAGCTCCACCAGATCACCGCCGGTTTCGGGATCCTTGGTGCGCAGGCACACCTCGGTGATCTCCACCAGGAAGGAAGCCAGCTCCTCGGTCTGATTCCAGCCGCCGAGCACATCGGCCATGGCGTCGCCGCTCATGCCGCCGATCCGCTTCATCAGGTCGTAGGCCTCGGCAAGGATCTGCTCGATGCCGTACTCGATGCCGTTGTGGACGGTCTTGACGAAGTGGCCCGATCCGCCCGGCCCGATGTAGGTGACACAAGGGCCGTCCTCCACCTTGGCGGCCATCTTGCGCACCAGCCCCTCGATGGCGTCATAAGCCGTCTTGGTGCCGCCGGGCATCATGCTTGGACCCTCCAGGGCCCCTTTGGCCCCGCCGGAGACCCCCATGCCGATGTAGCCGAAGCTCTGGCTCTCCAGTTCGGCCACCCGGCGCTCGGTGTCGGCAAACAGGGAGTTGCCGCCGTCGATCAACAGATCTCCATCCTCCAGCAGGGGGGAGAGGCTGGCGATGGTGGCGTCCACCGGAGCACCGGCCTTCACCATCATCAGGATCCGCCGGGGTCGCTCCAGAGCCGCCACGAATTCAGGCAGGGTCTCGGCCCCGACGATGTCCTTGCCGGCTCCGCGACCCGCCAGGAATTCCTGGGTCTTGGCGTAGGTGCGGTTGTAGACGACGCTGGAAAAACCGTTGCGCTCGGCGTTCAGGACAAGGTTTTCACCCATCACGCCAAGACCGATCAGGCCGAAATGCGCCTTGCTCATGGGGCGGAGATTGCGGAGTAGCTCAAGGGCAGTGTGGCGAAGGGTGGGTGGAGGAACGACCATTCCTGAGCGGGTGTCAGCAAGTGCTGGCCCAGGGCCGGATCAGATCACGGTTCAGATCACTGTGCCGTCGGCGATGGTGCCGTTCTTCACGACCACCACGATCCCGTTGCGAATGTAGAAATGCAGCTCCGGTCGGTCGGCCTCCTCGACCCGATCTTTGTTGACGATCGTCACCCCACTGCCGATGCGGACGTTCTTGTCAAGGATGGCCCCTTTGACCGTGGTGCCCTTGCCCACGCCGATCGGGATGCCACCCCGTTGGCGCAACTCCTGGCGCTCCTCCGAGGATTCGAAATAATCGGCTCCCATCACCAGGGTGTCCTCCAACACCACCTCATCCTCAACGCGGGATCGCACGCCGAGAACACAATGGTGAACGCTGCAGGCCTTCAACAGGGAACCCTCCCCGATGATCGATGCGGTGACCTGGGTGTCCTGGAGCTTGCTGGGTGGTAGATAGCGAGGCCGCGTATAGATGGGAAACTTCTCATCAAAGAAGGAAAACGCGGGATTGGGTTGTTCGGTGAGGGCCAGGTTGGCTTCATAGAACGCACCGATTGTACCGATATCCTCCCAGTAATCGTCAAACAGATAGGTCTGAAGTTTGTCACCGCGCTCCAGAGATGTGGGAATGATCTCCTTGCCGAAATCGGTCGCCTTTGGATTGCTGTTGAGCAGATCAAAGAGCGTCTCTCTGCTGAATACATAGATGCCCATCGAGGCCAGGTAGGGCCGCTTTTTGGCTTCCTCCGGAGCCAGGCCGAGCTGTTCGGTATCCACTTCCATGGCCGTCAGAGCATCTCCCTTCGGCTTTTCACTGAATTCGCGAATCCTGCCATCAGGAGTGGCGCGCATCAGACCGAACGACTCCGCCTGCTGCCTGTCCACCGGTAGGGCGCCGACCGTGAGATGGGCCCCTGAATGGATGTGGTGCTGCACGAACTTGCTGTAATCCATCCGGTAGAGCTGATCACCGGAAAGGATCAGGTAGTAGTCAACATCCCATTCCTGGAACAGCCACTGATATTTGCGCACCGCATCGGCGGTGCCCTCGAACCAACTGGGGCTGTCGGGAGTCTGCTGGGCCGCCAGCACCTCCACAAACCCCTGCCCGAAACCGGCCGAAAGGTTGTAGCTCATCGTCAGGTGACGATTGAGAGAGGCACTGTTGAACTGGGTCAGCACATAGATCTTATTGATCTCCGAGTTGATGCAGTTGCTGATGGGAATATCAATCAGCCGGTACTTACCCGCCAGCGGCACCGCTGGCTTCGCCCGCATTTTGGTGAGGGGATAGAGGCGTGTGCCGGCTCCTCCCCCGAGAATGATTGCAAGAACACGTTTCATGAGCTATGGCTTCCTTCCTTGGGCCGAGAGACAGTACTGGAGCGGGGGTGACCGACGGGGTGGTCGGCGGCACTTCGATGCATGAGTTGATCTGCGACCTCGGGGGCCGCTGACAGAGGTGGGTGGGGGTGGGGGTTATCGATCGGATGGGGGCTCCCGCAGTTCGAACAGGTCTTGCACCACCTTCATGGCCTGGTGGCGCTGCGCCCGGGGCTGGGGGGATCGAAGCCGGGTGACGGGAGTGTGGAGGATCTTGTTGACGATCCCTTTGCTCAGGGCCTCCACCACCTTGCGTTCCCGGGCTGAGAGGTCGGGGCCCATGCGGCTCAGGGCCTTCTGGAGCTCCTGCTCCCGGATCTCTTCCAACTGCATGCGCAGGCAGTTGACCAGGGGTACGGCCTCCAGCCCATCCCACCACTCCAGGAACAGGCGGGCCTCCTCCGCCAACAGGCCTTCGGCTTCCATGGCGATCTCCCGGCGAGCCTCCTGATTGCGGGCCACCACTTCCTGGAGATCATCCACATCGAAGCAGTCGACACCCTGGAGTTCAGCGGCGTCGGCCGTGATGTTGCGCGGTACGCCGATATCGATCAGCATCAGGCTGGAGCGACGGTTCAGACCGCTCAGCCGGGAGGCGCTGATGATCGGCTCCTCGCTGCCCGTGCTGGTGAAGACCAGCGAGCAGGTGCTCAGGACATGGTCGAGGTCATCGAGGGGTCGGCACTGAACCGGCAGGGCGGGGAAATCTGACGCCAGGGTTTCGGCCCGGGCAAGGGTGCGGTTGAGCAGCACGGCACCACGGCAGCCCTTGGACTGCAGGTGCTGCAGCAGCAGCCGGGCCATACGGCCGGCCCCCACCACCGCCACCTGTTCCTGGTCGAGGGGCACCAGATCATCGCCACCGCGAGCCTGGCCCAGCTTGAGCTGGGCCAGCTCCACGGCGGCGGAACTGATCGATACGGCCCCGGTGCCGAGATTGGTCTCCGTACGCACCCGCTTGCCCGTGCTGACGGCCTGATTGAGCAATCGGTTGAGGATCGGGCCCATGGAGCGATACTCCTGGCCCAGGCGCACCATCTTCTTCACCTGGGAGAGGATCTGCCCTTCCCCCAGCACCAGACTGTCCAGTCCGGCGGCCACCCGCAGCAGGTGGGCCACCGCCTCTCCATGGTGGTAGATGAACAGGTGGGGCGTCAGCGTGTCCACGCCCAGACCGGAGACCTGGCTGAGGAAGGACCCCACCGCCTCGATCCCCTGCTGGGGTTGACGCAACAGGGTGTAGATCTCGAGCCGATTGCAGGTGCTGAGAATCGAGGCCTCGAGCACCTGGTGATCGGCGCGCAGCCGCTGGAGGGATTCCTCCATGGTCTGCTCGGGGATGCTGAGCTTCTCGCGGATCTCCACAGGAGCCGTGTGATGACTCAGGCCAATAACGGCGATGTGCATGGGGCTAGCCTCGCGCGTTCGGGCAAAAAGCGATCAGTGGAGCCCCACCCGTTTCGCGCCCGGCTTGATGTGCACCGTATCGATGAAACGGGCGGTGCTGTCGAGGGAGGAGATGATCAGGCTGCTGGTGCGGGTGCAGTCAGGCTCGAACTTCACCCCCTTGAACAGCAGGCCATCGGTGATGCCGGAGGCGGCGAACACCACATGGTCGCCGCCAGCCAATTCATCGGCCTCGTAGATCTTGTCTGGATCGGAGATCCCCATCTCCGCCAGACGGGCCAGATTCCCTTCCCGGGTGAGGCCTTCCCATTCCTTGGTCTGGGCCACAGCCGGGTCATAGACCAACTGCCCCTGGAAATGGCCGCCAAGGCAACGCATGGCGGCGGCGGAGATCACCCCCTCCGGCGCGGCGCCGATTCCCATCAGGCAATGGGTACCGGTGCCATGGAAGCCGCAACCGATCGCACCGCTCACGTCACCATCACTGATCGGCCGGACCCTGGCGCCTGCGCCACGGATTTCCTCGATCAGGCCCTTGTGCCGGGCGCGATCCATGCAGACGATCACCAATTCGTCAATGCCGATCTCAAGGCACTCCGCCAGGATCCTGAGGTTTTCTGTGGCGGAATTGCGAATATCCACCTTGCCCTTGGCGGCTGGGGGAGCCGCCAGTTTGTTCATGTAGAAGTCAGGAGCGTTGAACAGCCCCCCCCGCTCACTTGCCGCCAGGACGGCCATGGAGCCATCCTGGGCGTTGGCACAAAGATTTGTTCCCTCGCAGGGATCCACGGCGAAATCAACCCCCGGGCCGGAGCCGCTGCCCACCTCCTCGCCGATATAAAGCATCGGTGCTTCATCACGCTCTCCTTCACCGATTACGATGCGGCCCTGCATCTGGATCTCACCCATCCTCTCGCGCATCGCCTCAACGGCCGCTTCATCGGCTTCGTTTTTCTTGCCATGCCCCGTAAGGCGGGCAGAAGCTATAGCGGCCTGCTCGACGACTTCGAGCAATTCCTGAATGATGGTGCGATCCACGGGATACCGGCTGGGGGAGAAACCTCAAAGCGGAGGCCGGTAGGCCTGTGCCGCACACTTAGGTGCGAAGCCTGCCACTGCAGGGCCTCTCGCCGCTGAAGCGTATCGATCGTATCAGCGCGCCAGGCGCTTCCTTACAATCAAATCTTCCCCCCCTGCGGTGGCCCCCCCATGAGCACCAAGCCCCTGGTGATCGCTCCCTCGATCCTCTCGGCCGATTTCTCCCGTCTCGGCGAGGAGGTGCGGGCTGTGGACGCGGCCGGCGCCGACTGGATCCACGTCGACGTGATGGATGGCCGCTTCGTGCCCAACATCACGATCGGTCCCCTGATCGTTGAAGCCCTCCGGCCGGTCACCGCCAAGCCCCTGGACGTCCACCTGATGATCGTGGAGCCCGAGAAATACGTGGGGGATTTCGCCAAGGCAGGGGCCGACCACATCTACGTCCAAGTGGAAGCCTGTCCCCACCTGCACCGAAATCTGAGCCAGATCAAGGACCTGGGCAAGAAGGCCGGCGCCGTGCTCAACCCAGGAACGCCCCTCGACACCCTCGAATACTGTCTGGAGCTCTGTGATCTGGTGCTGATCATGAGTGTGAACCCAGGTTTCGGGGGCCAGAGCTTCATCCCCTCCCAGGTGAACAAGATCCGGGATCTCCGCCGCATGTGTGACGAGCGAGGCCTGGACCCCTGGATCGAAGTGGATGGGGGCATCAAGGCGGGCAACGCCTGGCAAGTGATTGAAGCGGGTGCCAATGCCATTGTCAGCGGATCCGGCGTCTTCGGGCAGAGTGATTACGCCGAGGCGATCACAGGAATCCGGCACAGCCGCCGGCCCCAGCCGGCTCTGGTCTGAACGCCCTTCGGGCTGTCGATCGACACACCTTTGATTGTTGCGTCCATGAAACGCCCTCCGTAGGTTTACGGAGGGCCTTTGGTTTGCGGCGGGGTTGCTTGTGGGGTTGGCTGGCGGCCTTCAGCTGTCGAAAAACCAGCCATAGCTGTGCAGACCGATGCCCAGCAGATTGACGCCGATATAGCAGACAGCAATCACAACCAAACCGGCGGAAGCCACGAGGGCTGGCTTTCTGCCCTGCCAGCCCCGGATCAGGCGGGTGTGCAGATAGGCCGCGTAGACCAGCCAACAGATCAACGCCCAGGTCTCCTTCGGATCCCAGCTCCACCAACTGCCCCAGGCCTCGTTGGCCCAGACCGCTCCACTCACCAGGCCCACGGAAAGCAGCAGGAAACCAACGGTGATGGTTCGGTAGCTGAGGCTGTCGAGCTGCTCGCTGATCCGGAACGGACTGCTGCTCAGCTGGATCACATCAGGGCCATCAGCGGCCAGTTGGGCCTGGCGATAGCCACCGCTGCCGATGGAGCTGCTGCGCAACTCCATCGTGGTCTGTCGGTCGACGAACAGAACCGCCAGGGAGAGCAGGGAACCCACCAAGAGTGCGGCGTAGCTGAGCATGATCACGCTCACATGCATGACCAGCCAGCTGGAGCGAAGTGCGGGGACCAGAGGGGATGCCTGCTGCAGGGTGTCGGGCAGGGCAAAACTGGCGAACGCCACACAGCCCAGCGCCATCGGGGTGGCGGCCGCCGGCACCAACGGGCTGGGCCAGGATCGCTCCACCAGCAGCTGGGTGAGGGTGCAGCCCCAGGCCAGAAAGCAGAGCGATTCGTAGAGATTGCTGATCGGGAAATGGCCCGAATCCCACCAGCGCAGGACGAGCTGGGCGGTGAGGCAGAGATTGGCGGCCGCCACCAGGAGGCGCACCATCGAACTGTTGCGGCCACCACTGAGGGACCAGAAGGAGAGGGGCAGCACCAGCAACAGCAGGGCAAAAGCAATCAGACCGAGACCGACAACCGGATCGTTCACCGCGGAGCATCAAGATTCAGACAGTCTGCCGCGTCGGGTTGTCCGGTTGCCGGATTGCCTCATCGACTTGCCTGGCGCAGCAACAGCATCCCGGCCGCCAGGCCGATCCCCACCGGCAGCCATGCGGCCAGAAAGGGGGGAAGGCTGCCGGTGATGCCGATGGAGCTGAAAATGAATGACATCAGGTAGTAGCCAAAGATCAGCAGCACGCTGATGCCGAAGCCTTGACTGCGACTGGTTCTTGCATTGGGACGCACGCCGATGCTGCTGCCGATCAGGCCGAAGACCAGGCAAATGGTCGGGAAGGCGAACTTTTCCTGAATCCTGACCCGCAGCCGGCGGGATTCCTTGAGGTTGTTGGCCTCCTTCAGCAACCGCTCCGCCCGGCGGGCCTGGCCCACAGTCATGTTGGCGGGGTCGGTGGGCAGTTTGGCCAGATCGACTGGATCACGGCTGAGTGGATAAAAATAACGATCAAACTCTGCCGATGTTGTCGTACCCGTGGCGTCGTCAATATTTACAATATTGCCATCATAGAATTCCCAGATTGCCTTTTCTTCATTCCATTTACCTGTTTTGGCAGTAAGCATCTGGCGTTGCCCAACCCGGGAAAAGTCAATCACAGTGACATCGGTCATGAAGCCATTTCTAAACTTACGGGAATAGAACAGATGGGTGAGTATTCGGACTCTCTGCCCATCCTCTTCCTTGACACGGCCAAAGCGGGAATAGAGAATATTATCTCCCTTTTCGGTTGAAATCGCTTTACCGAGTGCCCTTTCCAGACTGTTGGTGGCTGCCAGGTTGGCGCGCGGCACGATTACATCATTGAACACAAAGGTGAGCAGACTCATGATCACCGCCAAAACCAGCGCCGGCACCACCATGCGTCGGGTGCTGACCCCGATACTGCGCAAAGCTGTCAATTCGCTGCTTCCGGATAGGCGGCTGTAGGCGAGCAGACTGGCCATCAAGGTGGCCATGGGAAACGAGAGCACCAGAAAGCCCGGCAGCCGCAATCCCAGCACCTGTATGGCCGCCAACAGGGGCAGGCCCGATTCCGCAACCCGACGCACCAGTTCGAACACCACTCCCACGGACAGGGAGACGGCGGTGAAGGCGGCGATGCCGAACAGCAGCGGGCCGATCAGTTCCTGCAGCAACCACCGATCCATCAACGGCAACTGCTTCCAGCTTGGAAGTCCCAGTCGGGCCACCCTTTCGGGGACGTGGAGTGTGCGCCACAGGATCGGCCGCTTCAGTTCCGAATGCCCTCTCACAGCCGGAAATCCTCACCGAGATAGTGCCTGCGCACAAGGGGATCATGGGCCATCTCCGCTGAGGTCCCGGAGGCAAGGATGCGCCCATCTGTGAGGATATAGGCCCGCTCGGTGATCTTCAATGTCTCGCGAACGTTGTGGTCGGTGATCAGCAGACCCATGCCCCGTTTGCGTAATCCATCGATCAGGATCTGAAGTTCGGCGACCGCCATCGGATCAACGCCGGCGAAGGGTTCATCCAGCAACAGGTAGCGGGGACCCTTGTCACCCACCGCCAGGGCCCGTGCCACCTCACAACGGCGACGTTCACCACCGGAAAGCTGGAAACCCTTGCGGTGCTGGAAGGGCACCAGATGGAAATCCTCAATCAACTGCTCCAGTCGCTCCCGATGCACCGTCCGGGTCGTGCCACTTTCCTGCAGCGCCAGGCGCAGGTTGTCTCGCACCGTGAGGTTTCTGAACACACTGGCTTCCTGGGGCAGGTAGCCGATGCCGAGCCTGGCGCGCTGGGGCATCGGCAAGGGGGTCACCGATGCACCGTTGAGCAGGACATCCCCGCTGTCGGGCCTCAGCAGGCCGGTGACCATGTTGAAGGTGGTGGTTTTGCCGGCCCCATTCGGACCCAGCAGTCCGACGACTTCCCCGGGGTGGAGTTCCATGCTCACCTCACTGACCAGGGGGCGCCCGCCGAGGGTGATGCTCACCCGTTCCAGGGCGAGGCTCATGGATCTGATCGGGGTCCCGCCGCGTCCGAGCTGGGCTGCAGCCGCAATCGACTCCTGACCTGCTGCCCTGCGGGAGGTTCGGCCAGCAGCCGTTCGCTGTCGAGTCGATAGGTCACCCGTTCCGCCTGGATGGACTGGCCTTCCGCATCGATCACATCCACATCACCGATCAGCACCAGCCGACCTTCCTGGGAAAAGTACTGGGCCTGCCGGGAGGTGGCGACCATGCCCTTGTCGGGGTAGGTGATCCGCACATTGCCGGTGGCCGTGACGATGCCGGTCTGATTGTCGGCCTGTTGCCGGTCAGATTCGATCGTCACCAGGCCGGTGGTGGGGGAGGGGGGAGCCGCCTGGGCGAGGGTGGCGGAGCTGTTGACAGCTTCAGGGGCGGCCTGGGAAGACCTGATGGAGGTCAGGGTTGTGAGCAGCCCAAGGGATCCGGCTCCCACCAGGGAAAACAACAGAAATCGGACCGACGATCGCAAGGGATGAACGGGTCTCGGGAATGGCAGGCTCAATTTACCGGGGGCCAGCGGAGGCTTGGTTGATCGGAGCGGGAAACGACCCGATCGGCTCAAGCCGAGGGGCCGGGAGACCATCCAGGGAGTCTCCCGCCTGAAGCAACCGCAGGCGGAGTTCCGCGGTGCGGCGAAGGGGCTCCAGGGCAAGACCCAGGGCCTGGTCATCACAACCCCGCAGCCGGCCCAGTCCCTCGCCCATCAGCACCATGGCGCCGTGGTTGTTGCCCCGTTCGCGATGGAGATGGGCCACGGCGATCTGGAGGATCCCCTGCAACACGGGTCTCATCGGGCCCTGGGTTTCATGCCAGAGGGCTTCAAAGCCGTCGTGACAGGCATACCAGTCGGCGGCATTGAACAGAGCCACCGCTGCGTGGAAGCGGGGATCGGAACGCAGGCCTTCCTCCTCATCCAAGCTTGTGTTGAGGGGATCCATGGGGGTGCTGGAGGGAGTCAAGGATCAGCGTTTGGCCGGTTTCTTGACGGGGAGCTTGCGGAGCCGGATCGATTCAGGCGTCACCTCCAGCATTTCGTCGGGGCCGATGTACTCGAGGGCCCGCTCCAGGGTCATCTGAACGGGCGACTGCAGGCTGTCGAGCACCTCGGCACCGGCCGAACGGATGTTGGTGACCTGCTTGGCCTTGCAGACATTGATTTCGAGATCGGGGGGTCGGTTGTGCTCACCCACGATCATTCCCTTGTAGACCTTGGTGCCTGGAGTGATGAAGAACTGGCCCCTGTCCTCGGCGCCTTTCAGCGCGTAGAAGGTGGCGGTTCCTTCCTCGAAAGCGATCAGCACCCCATTGCGGCGTGCGTCGAAGTCACCCTGCATGGGTCTGTAGTCGAGGAACGAGTGGCTCATGATCCCCTCGCCCCGGGTCGCCCGGATGAACTCGCCGCGAAATCCGATCAATCCACGGGATGGCACCACGAACTCGAGCTGGGTGCGACCGTCGCTGGTGGATTCCATGTTCTGCATCTCTCCCTTGCGCATGCCGAGTTTTTCGATGCAGCTGCCCACCCCTTCTTCCGGCACGTCCATGACCAGGGCCTCAAAGGGCTCGTGGGGGGTGCCGTCGATGGTGCGGAAGATCACCTGGGGCTGGGACACCTGAAACTCATACCCCTCCCGGCGCATCGTCTCGATCAGGATGCCGAGGTGCAGCTCTCCCCGGCCACAGACGGAGAAGCGATCCGGTGAATCGGTGTCCTCCACCCGCAGGGCCACATTGGTGAGCAGTTCCTTGTAGAGCCGATCCCGCAGCTGGCGACTGGTGACGAATTTGCCTTCCTTGCCCGCGAAGGGGGAGTCATTGACGACGAACGTCATCTGCAGGGTGGGTTCGTCCACCTTGATCAAGGGGAGCGCCTCTGGATGGTCAGGACAGGCGATGGTTTCGCCGATATTCACCTCATCGAAGCCGGCAACAGCCACCAGATCGCCGGCTTCAGCCCTGGGTATCTCCACCCGTTGCAGACCCTGAAAGCCGAGAAGTTTGCTGATCCGTCCTTTTTTGATCGAACCGTCATCACGGATCAGGGCCACGTTCTGACCACCAGCGATGCTGCCGTTGTGTACCCGGCCGATCATGATGCGGCCCAGGAAATCGGAATAATCCAGGGTGGTGACCTGCAGCTGCAGGGGCTTGGTCGGATCACCCACCGGCGGCGGTACATGCCGCAGGATGGCATCGAACAGGGGTTTCATGGTGCTGCTTTCAGTCGCCATGTCGGGCTTGGCGTATCCCCCCATCCCGCTACCGAACAGGTAGGTGAAATCGCACTGGTCGTCGTCAGCGCCCAGTTCCAGGAACAGATCCAGCACCTTATCCACCGCTTGCTCAGGATCTACGCGGGCCCGGTCAATCTTGTTGACGAAGACAATGGGGCGAAGACCTTTCTCAAGGGCTTTCTTGAGCACAAAGCGGGTCTGGGGCATGGGACCTTCGTTGGCGTCCACGATCAGCAGGCAGCCATCCACCATGCCCAGAACCCTTTCCACTTCACCGCCGAAATCGGAGTGACCGGGCGTATCCACAATATTGATGCGGATGTCCTTGTAATCGACGGCGGTATTCTTGGATAAAATTGTGATGCCCCGTTCCCGCTCCAGATCATTGGAGTCCATCACGCAGGTCGGTACGGCTTCCCCTTCACGGAAAATACCGGACTGATTGAGCAGGGCATCCACCAGGGTGGTTTTACCGTGATCAACGTGGGCAATGATCGCGATATTGCGAATGGGTGGGCCTTTAGCTTCGCCGCTCATGGAGCTGTAATCCTTTGGTGATGGGTTCGGTGGTCGGTTCGATCAAGGGAGCGTTTCCACGCTCTTGAGTGCTTATGGGCGGGCCAGCCTTCGAATACCGCTGGCTCGCTGCCGTCCGTATCCCGGCAATGACCTGGGCAGATCCTTGCAGAAAGGTGAAAGAGGGTTCGATGGGGAGCAGACGACTGGCTTGGCGACCGTTTGAAGCGTTTCTTCATCTTACCTCCCTTCCCGCCTGGCCTCGATCCCTTCAGATCTCAGGCTCAGCTTTGTGGCTCACGGCTCAGGCGCTGGGCGGGCTCGAACAGGCGCAAGGCTTCCGTGGACCCCTCATAGCGCCAGTGCCAGGGCTCGTAGCTCACGCCCTGGCCATTATCCCGGGGGAAGGAGAGCCGGAAGTGGTAGCGAGCGGCATGGGCCTCCAGCCATCGGTAAGCCCGCGTTGCTTCAAAGGACGTCGACAGGTGGGTGGCTGGCTCACGCCCATCGCCCAGATCAATGGCGAAGCCCGTGCTGTGCTCGGAAAACCCCGGAGGAGCGCTGACCCGGGCCCGGTCCACCGCGTTCTGATTGCGCTGCGACATCACATCAAAAAACAGTTCCTTCTGAAGCTGTTCATCCCGGTAGGCACTCAGCAGAACCAGCTGCACGCCCTGGGCGGCCGCGGCCTGCCGCATGGCCTGCAGCGCCGAAGCCGCCGCGGGCTGCAGCTTCATGCCTGAATCAACGCTGACCAGATCCCGCGGGGAGGCTTGCGGGTAAGGGAAGTGACCAAGGAGCCTGCCGTCGCTTTCGATCCTGGCATCGAGGCCGGGCACCGGCAGTGGCGTGATCAGGCCATTCAACGGGCCCCGCAGCAGCAGGGCAAGGGCTGCGAGGGTGATGGATCCACCCACCAGCACCCATTTCAGCCGCTGCCAGGGCGTGCGGGTTCTGGGCAGCTGCCGGGTCCGCTGGGCGATGGGAATGTCATCACCGATGGCAGGTGGCGACACGCCGGAAACTCCGCTCAGATCACAATGTTAATTGTTGCCGGCCGCTGGCACAACGCTGCCGGGAAGCCAGTGGTAGCTTTTTAGCGCAATCCCTTTGGTGGAGCAGGTTTCAAGATGTTGCGAGTCGCAGTAGTGGGCGGCGGCCCCAGCGGATCCTGTGCTGCGGAAGTTCTCGCCAAGGCTGGAATCACCACCTGGCTCTTCGAGCGCAAGCTCGACAATGCCAAGCCCTGTGGTGGTGCCATTCCCCTCTGCATGGTGAGTGAATTCGATCTGCCCGAATCCATCATCGATCGGAAGGTGCGGAATATGAAGATGATTTCGCCTTCCAACCGGGAGGTGGACATTCATCTGGATAACAAAGAGGAATACATCGGCATGTGTCGCCGGGAGATCCTTGACGCCTTCCTGCGCAACCGGGCCGCTGACCTGGGCGCCCAGTTGGTGAATGGATTGGTACAACGCATCGACACGGGCAAGAACCGCCAGGGTCCCTACACCATTCACTACGCCGATTACAGCTCCGGTGGCCCCACTGGAGAGATCAAAAGCCTGGACGTGGATCTGATTGTGGGGGCCGACGGGGCGAACAGCCGCGTGGCCAAGGCCATGGATGCCGGCGATTACAACGTTGCCATTGCTTTTCAGGAGCGGATCCGCCTGCCGAAGGATGAGATGAGTTACTACGAAGATCTTGCTGAAATGTATGTCGGCACCGATGTCTCCCCAGACTTCTACGCCTGGGTCTTTCCCAAGTACGACCATGTGGCTGTGGGCACAGGCACCATGCAGAAAAATCAGTCGCTGATCAAGAGCCTGCAGAAGGGCATCCGGCAGCGGGCCAGCAACCGTCTGCTCGATGGCGAGGTCATCAAGGTGGAAGCCCACCCCATTCCTGAGCATCCAAGGCCGAGGCGGGTCGTCGGTCGCATGGCCCTGGTGGGGGACGCCGCCGGTTACGTCACCAAGAGTTCCGGTGAGGGAATCTATTTCGCTGCCAAAAGTGGCCGCATGTGCGCCGAGGAAATCGTGGCTGCCAGTGCGGGGAACACCCGCATTCCCACCGAGAAGGATCTCAAGGTGTACATCAAGAAGTGGGATCGCAAATATGGTCCCACCTACAAGGTGCTGGAACTTCTGCAGAATATTTTCTATAGCAACGATCCCGCCCGCGAAGCCTTCGTGGAGATGTGCGACGACAAGGACGTGCAGCGTCTCACCTTCGACAGCTATCTCTATAAGCGGGTGGTGGCGATGAACCCCTGGCAGCAGATCAAGCTCACCCTGCTCACGTTGGGATCCGTGCTCCGGGGCCAGGCGCTTGCTCCATCTCGCTACCAGCCGGTTGCCAGTGCCGTTCGCAGTGAAGCGGAAATGAGCTTGCGCCACAGTGCGGCGCCAGGCCCTTCCGCGGTGGAAGGAAATGGCAAGGCTGTCGCCCCCGCCAGGCCTGCGGCCGTCACGGCCGAACCTTCCAGTTCCAAAGATCGGCAACCCGCCCTGGCGCAGAAATGACACCCGGAACAGGGCACCCACTCCACTTTGCCCCAAGGGCGCGCTGATTCAGCGACTCAGCAGCCAGCCAAGAATCAGCCCGGCTCCTCCCCAGCGGAGCCAGTTCCAGAATTTTTCCTGGTTGTGGGTTTCCGGCCGCAGTCCTGCGGGCAGGGGATCCAGCAGGCGCCGCACCATGTTGCGCCGCTGTCTGCGGCGTCTCATCGGTCCACTGGCGGCCGCCTGGGACGCAGCGTTCCCCGTTCCCTGCCCGGAGAGGCTGAACAGGGCGCCCACATGGTGCAGGATCCGGTCCCCCCGCTCCTGGGCTGCCCGCGTCCGCTGGCGGGATCTTGCAGACGAGCGGATCATGGCCAGGGGCTCCAGGCGCCCATCGAGATTCGATCCTCCGGAGCAGGGCGGGGACGGCAGGATGGTTCCTGATCAAGAAGCGCCGAGATCCCACTGTGGCCCGTCCAGGAACTCCCCTGCATCAACCCGAAAGCAGCGAGAGAGACTCTCTCCCCCACAACCGCAGCGCCGCTGCCAGGGAGATCCGCACAGCCTGGCCGCAGGATGCTCTGGAACTGGCCCAGGATCTGCAGCGCAAGCTGGCCATCGGGGACAGGGACTGGCACCTGCTGAAGGGGCAACGCTCGCGGCGAGGGGCCGAACAACTGGCGGCCGCTCTGGTGCACCTGCTTGCGGAGGATCAACCGGCTCAGGTCGCCGCCACGCCCGCCAGGGAGCGGGCGATCGAGCTGGTTGATCACGGCCTTTCCTGGCTGAGGGCCGAGGTGAGCGACCCGGGTTGCCCCAGCCACGGCCGCTGAGGCCGGAGGCGCCGGGCCGCCAGCTGCAGCCGATTGCCCCTCCCACTCCAGCGAACATCATCGAAGCAGTGATGGATCAGGAACAGCCCCCGGCCTGAAAGGGCGGCGGCACATTCCGGAAGCTCGTGCTCACGGGCATGGTGGGGAACGCCGGGCCCTTCATCCTGAACCTGCCAGATCACCCAGTGGGGAGTGATGATGCGGCGGACTCTCAGGCACTTCCCCGGGTCACATCCATTGCCGTGACGCACGGCGTTGACCAACGCCTCCTGCAGGCCGAGCTGCAGCTCGGATTGACGGCTGGTACAGCCGATCGGTTCGAGCAGGATTTCCAGCAACGGGGCAAGCTGGAGGGTGGAAGGGGTGATGAAATCAGCCCAGCGGAGTGCCATCCGAAACGCTTGCGCGGTAGGCACTTTCGACCCTAGCCCCAGCCCGCTCACCCCGTCGCCGCTCCACTGCGCCGCTGAATGGCGGGATGATTCAACAGGGCATCCATCAAGCGCACGCCCCGCAACTGATTGATCAGGGGCATGTGGCCATCCGGGGCCTCCAGGGACCAGGTGAAGGCATGGGGGTAGCGGGTCCAGACGCCATCCTGTTTCCAGCCCAGTCGGAGCCAGAGACGCTCCCACTGCCCCTGGCAGAGCGAGAGCAGGCGACTCTGAACCGAAAACCCGAAGCGGCCCTGGGAGTAACAGACCCAGAGCCGATCGATGCTGTCCAGATCCACGCATGGGATGGACGCCACTTCGCTGTAGTAGACGTAGCCCCGCTGTACGGCGGCGGGGCCGGCCAACTGCCGCAGATGCTGACTGGTGAGGCGATCCGCCGTCTGATAGTCCAGACGCATCAGATGGCTTTGCAGCGGACCCAGGTCGATCCCGGCATCACTGGCCACCGCCAGCCAACCGGCGGGATAACGGCTCAGCAGGGCTTGCTCGAAAGGTTCGGAACCGGAATCCAGCAGCATCTGCACCAGAAACCCACCCCTCCAGTCGTCACCGTTGCGATCCAGGGAGTCCAACCGGCTGATCAGCTCGGGAAGCAACTCCTCCCGGCGGACCTGCAGCTGTTCCAGCAGGGAACGGCGCTGACGCAGCGATCCGGACAGAAAACGTTCCAGAAGCTGGTCCACTGGGAGGGTGCCGGTGATCGGAGGACCGGAGAGCATGGGGAGAAGCCGGCCGGAACATTCAGCTTGTGCCCACTATGTCAGGCAGCCGCTGGGAAGGGTACAGCTTTCAGGCCGGTGCCTAAGATCCGAATTTGGGGGTTCTTCATGGCTGCTGTCATTCAGTTCTTTCGCGGAGAGAACGAGCCGGTTGTTCCTGATATCCGGATGACCCGTTCGAGAGATGGCCGCACCGGTCAGGCCATGTTCATTTTCGAGGAACCCGTGGCGCTGGCCCCGGAAACGATGGGAGATATCACCGGCATGTTCATGATCGATGAGGAGGGGGAACTGGTGACCCGGGAGGTCAAGGCCCGGTTTGTGAACGGCAAACCCATGGCGCTGGAGGCCACCTACACCTGGAAGACCACGGTGGATTTCGAGCGCTTCATGCGGTTCGCCGATCGCTACGCCCAGTCCAATGGTCTGGGTTTCTCCGGCCAGGAGGCAGAAGGGGCCGCTTCGGAAGGGCCACCTGCGGAGGATGAGGCTTGAAATTCGGCCAGTGGCTGGGCCTGATCGCCCTGCTTGCCGCCCTGATCCTGCTCTGGAACCTGCGGGGCACCCTGGTGCTGATCTTCACCGCCGTGGTGTTGGCCATGGCCATCTGCACCCTGGTGGGATCTGTCCGCAGTCGCGTGGGCTGTTCCAGGCCTGTGGCGATGGTGATCAGCCTGGTGGGGCTCGTGCTGGTTTCCTTCGTGGTGAGCGCCGCGGTCATCCCCCCGTTTGTGGAGCAGTTCACGGAGTTGATTCAGCAGCTGCCACGGGCCGCTGAGATACTGCTCGATCTGGTGCATGAAGCCCTGCTCACCGTCTCACGGATGCTTTACGGCACCAGTGACGGCGGCCTGGAATGGTTGAAACGAAGCTTCGCCAGCGCCAGTGAAACCCAGACTTCAGCACTGGCCAGCGGCCTTGGTGGTGGCGCCCTGAGGCTGCTGGGGCTGGCCGGCAACCTCGGCGCGGGGCTGCTGAAGCTGTTGTTCGTGGTGGCGGTGGCCCTGATGGTCGCCGTCCAACCCGATGCCTACCGCGAGGTGACCCTGCTGCTGGTGCCTTCTTTCTACCGCCGCCGTTTTCGCCATGTGATGGTGCAGTGCGGTCAGGCGCTGAGCGCCTGGATGGTGGGGGTACTGATCAGTTCGCTCTGCGTGGGATTGCTGGCGGCGATCGGCCTCTCCTTGCTGGGGGTGAAACTGGTGGCCGCCAATGCCGTTCTGGCTGGCATCCTCAATATCATCCCGAATGTGGGGCCCACCCTCAGCACCGTGTTTCCGATGGCGGTGGCCCTGCTCGAGACGCCGTGGAAAGCGGTGGCCGTGCTGCTGCTCTACGTGCTGATCCAGAACCTGGAGAGTTATCTGATCACCCCTTCGGTGATGCAGCACCAGCTCAAGCTGTTGCCGGGCCTCACCCTGATGGCCCAGTTGCTGTTCACGGTTCTGTTCGGCCCCCTCGGGCTGCTGCTGGCGCTGCCCCTGGCCGTGTGCCTGCAGGTATTGCTGCGGGAAGTGGTGATTCACGACATCCTGGATCCGTGGAAACGCCAGCGCCAGCTCTCCTGACAGGGTCATGAACAACGCCCGTTCCTTGCTGGGTGTGCTGGCCCTGGTCGTCCTCGGCCTGCTGCTGTGGCAGTTGCGCTGGGTGCTGCTGGTGTTGTTCGGCGCCGTGGTGGTGGCGGTGGCGCTGGATGTACCCACCACCCTGCTGCGTCGCCTGCTCCCTCTCAACAGGGCCAGCGCCCTGCTGGTGGTGGTGGTTCTGTTGCTGTTGATCGGAGGCTTCCTGATCACGCTGCTGCTGCCCGAGGTGCTGGTTCAGATCCAGCAGCTGGGGCAATTGATCCCGGTGCTGCTGGTGCGTCTGAGTCAGCTGGTGGATCGGATCCCTGCCCTCACCGATGTGAATCTCGACCTGCGCAACGGCTCCCTGTGGGATCGGTTCGAGCCCCTGGGCAGCCAGCTGATCGGAGTGGCGGGCGGTGCCGCCAGCAGCACGATCCAGCTCACCTTGATGGGGTTGCTGGCCGTCTTGATGGCCCTGGATCCCCGCAGCCACCAGAGCATCATCGTGGCGGCCACGCCTTTGTTCTACCGGCCCCGCATCAGAATCCTGCTGGCGGAGTGCCGGGCGGCGCTGGGGGGATGGCTGGCGGGAATGACGCTTTCGGCGACGGTGGTGTTCCTGCTCACCTGGGCCGGCCTGGCCGCCCTGCAGGTTCCTTTGGCGCTGCTGAGTGGGCTGGTCTGCGGCCTGCTCACGTTCGTGCCCACGATCGGCCCCACCGCCGCCACCCTGCTGCCGATGGCGGTGGCGCTGCTGGTATCCCCGGCCACCCTGATTCAGGTTCTGATTCTGCGCCTGCTGATCCAGAACGGAGAGGCTTTCCTGCTCACCCCCCTGCTTCTGAAACGAACCGTGAACCTGTTGCCCACGGTGGCGTTGACGGCCCAACTCAGCCTGGGCGCCCTGCTGGGGCTGCCCGGACTGCTGCTGGCCCTTCCCTTGGTGGTGGTGCTGCAGGTGATCGGCCAGGAGGTGCTGGTGGGGGATGTGATGGACCACTGGACCCGGGATTGAGCCCCAGGGATCAACCGGACCGGCCCCAGTAATGGCGCAAGAGGGAGGGTTGCAGCAGAATCACGGTCACCGCCAGCAGGTGGGAGCGGATCGCCGCGGCCAGGCTTGCCAGGGTGAAGTGATCGAGCATCAACAGAAATTCCACCCGCAGATCCAGTAACGCCAGCACCAGCAGCAGAATCGGGATCAAGGGAAACGGTTTTCGGCGTGACGGGAGGTGGAGGCCGGAACTCATCGGCGAGCCGCCACGAGCAGGGTGGGAGCCACACCGATGCTCGACCAGCTGCCTACGGCGATCCCCACGGCGAGGGCCACGGCGAACCAGAACAGGCTGCTGCCTCCGAAGAAGATCACCCCGAGCAAAGGCAGCAGGGTGGTGAAGGAGGTGTAAAGCGAGCGGGTGAGGGTCGCATCGACCGCCACATCCACCTGGTCGGAGAAGGAAAGATCCGGAAGGGTCTTCTTCTGCTCCCTGATGCGGTCATAGACCACCACCGTGTCGTTGATGGAGTATCCCGCCACGGTGACCAGGGCAACGGCGAAGAGGGCATCCACCTCAATGCCCAGCCCCAGCCCGAGCCAGGCGAAGACGCCACAGGTGATCAGAACATCGTGGGCAAGACAGACCAGGGCGAGGCTGGCGAAGATGCCGCTGTAGCGAAAGGAGATGTAAGCGGAGATCACCGCGAAGCTCACCAGCAGGGAAATCACACTGCTGCGCAGGATCCTGCCCCCCAGGGTGGGCCCGATCGTGTCCACCGAACTGCCGGTGGTGATCAGCGGCCCATAGGAGGTCTCCAGGGAGTTGATCACAGCCTGGCTCTGATCGGGGTTCAGGGCGGGCAGGCGCAGCAGCAGTGTGCCGCCACCATCCAGAACCTGCACCGATGCACCCGCCAGGTTGGGAGGCTGGTCCTCGCCCTGCCCGGGCAGGGAAAGCTGGCTGACGCTTTCCCGCACCTCCGCTGCCGTGATGGCGGAGCAATCGGTGGCGCAGGAACGTTCCACCTGGATCTGGGTGCCCCCGGTGAAATCGAGCCCAGGCCTGAGCGGTGCGCCAATCGAGGGATTGATCCAGCAGAGCAGCAGCCCCAGGAGGCTGATCGCGATGGCCAGGCCCGACCCCAGCCAGGCCAGCCGGCGGTGGTTGTTGATGCGGAAGTGGGGGGAGGGTGAACTCACGGGCAGACAGGCAAACGCTCAGGCCACCGCGGTGGGCAGCTGGCGGGAGGGCAGAAAGTAGGTGGGCTTGCGCAGGCCGGGGTAGGTCATCAGCAACCTCAGCAGGGTGCGGGTGCAGGTGAGGGCCGTGAACAGGCTCAGCACAAGACCGATCGCCAGGGTGACGGCGAAGCCTTTCACCAGGCCGGTGCCGAGGAAGAAAAGGGCGGCGCAGCTGATCAGGCCGGTGACATGACCATCAATGATCGAACTGAACGCCAGGGAGAAGCCGGTGTCGATGGAGCGGATCAGGGTGTTGCCGGAGCGCAGCTCTTCTTTCACCCTCTCGAAGATCAACACGTTCGCATCCACCGCGATACCCACCGAGAGGATGACGCCGGCAATCCCCGGCAGGGTGAGGGTGACCGGGATCAGGGCATAGATGGCCAGGTTGAACAGGGCATAGAGACTGAGGGCCAGCACCGCCACCACGCCCGGCAATCGGTACACCAGCACCATGAACACCGCCACCAGGGCCAGGCCCGCCAGGCCGGCGGCAAGGCTTCTGCGGATGTTCTCGGCCCCGAGGGAAGGGCCGACGGTCCGCTGCTCGATGATCTTCACGGGCAGGGGGAGGGAACCTCCTCGCAGCTGCACCTCCAGGTCACGGGCCTCATCGGCGGTGAAGTTGCCGGTGATGCTGGCCGCTCCTCCGGTGATGCCCGCCGCCTTGAATTCCTCGCCCACGGTGGCTTCGCTGATCGACCGGCCATCCAGCACGATGCCCAGCACCCTGCCGGTTCCCGCCAGGGATTGGGTGAGGGCGGCGAACTTCTCACCCCCCTCCCGGTTGAAGCCCAGGGACACGGACCAGGCCGTGCCGGTCTGCTCCTGCTGGCGGCCGGCGCTGGTGAGCTGCTTACCCGTGATCAGGGTGGGGCCGTAGAGGGCGACGATGCGTCGATCGGTTTCTTGGAGCAGAGTTTCCAATTGTTCAATTTCCGTGCTGCCGGGCGCGATCGAAAGACCCAGGGCACGGAAAGCTTCGGCCATCTGCTCGGCGGAAAGCTCCGGCGGGGGCGGGGCCGGTTGGCCTGGGGCCGTGGGAGTGGCCGGGGCCTTGCGGGATCCGAGCACCGCCTGGGCCTGACGCTTGAGGGAGAGCAGGCCGCGCATGTCTTCTTCGGTGCCGGGCTTCTGGGCCTTGAATTCCAGCAACGCGGTGCTGCCCAGCACCTTGGCGGCACGGGTGGGGTCCTGTTCGCCGGGCAGTTGGAGCACCAGTTGGTCCTCTCCGACGGTCTGGAGCGTGGATTCGGCCACACCCAGGCCATTGATGCGGCGCTCCAGAACCGATTTCACCGCCTCCAGCTGCTCCGTATCCACCTTCCTGATGTCCCCGGCCGGCATCACCTGAAGGGTGAGCTGGCTGCCGCCGCGCAGATCAAGACCAAGCTGGAGGCCGAAGCTGGCCAGAATGGAGCCCGCCGCGATCGCCAGGGCAAGGATCAGGGCGAACCATCCCTGTTGACGAGCCATAGTTCAGATCCCGATGGTGGTCATATTCAGATTCAGAGTTCGCCCGCCTTCAACTGCCTGGCCGCCGCCACGATCTGGTGGGGCTGGATGATCGTGAGATTTTCAAGATTGCCGTTGTAGGGGGTGGGAATGTCCTGGGAGGAGAGGCGGATGGGGCGGGCGTCGAGGTCGTCGAAGCAGTGCTCGGTGATCAGTGCCAGCAGTTCGGCACCGATCCCGCCGGTTTTCATGCACTCCTCCACCACGAGAACCTTGTGGGTTTTGCGGATCGAAGCGGTGATGGTGGCGATATCAAACGGCTTGAGGCTGATCAGGTCGATCAGCTCCACGTCCACCCCCTCGGCCTCAAGTTGTTGCACCGCTTTGAGGCAATGGTGCCGCATGCGGGAATAGGTGAGGATGGTGACATCCTTTCCCTCGCGCACCACTTCGGCCTGATCGAGGGCGCAGATGTAATCACCTGCGGGCAACTCTTCGGCCAGGTTGTAGAGGAGAACATGCTCGAAGAAGAGAACGGGATTGTTGTCCCGAATCGCCGCCTTCATCAGCCCCTTGGCATTGGTGGGAGTGCTGACCGCCACGATCTTGATGCCGGGCACGGCGTGGAAGTAGGCCTCGAGCCGCTGGCTGTGTTCGGCCCCGAGCTGGCGGCCCACGCCGCCGGGGCCCCGGACCACGGCGGGAATGGTGTAGTTGCCTCCGCTGGTGTAGCGGAGCATGCCCATGTTGTTGGAGATCTGGTTGAAGGCGAGCAGCAGGAAGCCCATGTTCATCCCTTCCACGATCGGCCTCAGCCCCGTCATCGCGGCACCCACCGCCATGCCGGTGAAGCTGTTTTCGGCGATCGGGGTGTCCAACACCCGCAGCTCTCCGTACTTCTCGTAGAGATCCTTGGTGACCTTGTAGGAGCCGCCGTAGTGGCCCACGTCCTCACCCATCACGCAGACATAGGGGTCACGGGCCATCTCCTCATCGATGGCTTCACGCAGGGCATTGAACAGCAGAGTGTCGGCCACGGGGCGGAGTGGGGAGCCGGGAGTGGGGCCAAGCTATAGCAAGCGGCGGCGGGCGGGCCGCCCGGGGGCCCAGAGGTACGGCCGGTGGTCGGGTGGGGTCAGCCTCCGGCGGCGAAGCTGCTGAGCAGAAGCACGGACAACAGCATGCCCGGCAGGAGCAGGGTGACCAGCAGGCCGAGGTCGTGGGCGGTCATGGCTGGACGGGCTGGGTGAACTGGGCGGGTAGGTAATCCTTGCGGTGATCCTAGGAAGCGGGTGGCTCCCGGGCCGGCATCAGGCTGCGGATGAACACCAGAAACAGACCCAGGCCGATGAAGGCAAAGCTGAAGGTGGCCAGAAAACACATTCCCACCAGGAGGGTTTTCAGGGCGGTGGCGATGCTCTGGGCCACAGCGGAGCTGTAGTGGGGTGGGCGCTCCAGGTAGTAGCCCACCACCCTGCGACTCACCCCCAGGGTCAGCCAGGCGAGCAACAGGCTGGTGAGGGCTCCGGAAAGAAAGCTGAGCGGACCCTTGCGGGGAGCGTCACTGGCCGGGCTCGACTCAGGCATGGATGGAACGCGATCCATCCAGACTGACACCGGACTCGATGCAGCGGCAGCACCAGGCATCGAATCCAGCCGCCTCCAGCTCGGTGGCCATCGCTCGATGGGCCGCCTCGGCCGCCTCCAGATCGTTGAACAGGGCGAACAGGCTCGGCCCTGAACCACTCATGGCCACCGCCAGGGAATCCGCCGCCCGGGCCAGCAGGGCCAGCCCCACGCCCACGCTCTCCACGTCCGCCGCCACCACGGCCTGGAGATCGTTGCGCAACGGAGGCATGGGGCCCTCCCCCCGCAGAGCGGCCCGCAGGGGCCCCCGCAGCAGGGCCTGGCGCCGCTGCTCGAAATCAACCTCGCTGTCGAGGTAGAAATCAGCCCGCATCTCCCGGCAGCGGCCGTAGGCCCAGGGGGTGGAAACACTGGCTTCGCGGTGCTTGATCAGCAACACGGCCCGATCGGCTGGGCCCTGGAGGCCCAGCGGAATCAGGATCTCGCCGCGGCCGAAACAACACTGGGTACCACCCACCAGGCAGAAGGGCACGTCGGAGCCCAGTTCGGCGGCGAGTTCCTGGAGTCTGTCGCTCCCCAGACCCAGCCCCCAGAGGGCATCCAGCCCCAGCAGGGTGGCGGCGCAGTCGCTGGAGCCCCCGGCCAGGCCGGCACCGACGGGGATGCGTTTCTCCAGATGAATGTGGGCGCCCAGCTCGGGCAGGCCCACCCGGGACCGCAGCCGCTCGGCGGCCCGCACGATCAGGTTGGTGCCATCGGTGGGCAGGCTGGCGTGATCGCAGCTGAGGCTGATCTGCCCATCCGCCGTGGGGCGCAGGTGCAGCGTGTCGGCCAGATCCAGGCTCTGCATCACCATCGCCAGCTCGTGGAAGCCATCGGCCCGCAGACCCAGCACCTCCAGGTGCAGGTTGATCTTGGCGGGCGCCTGGACGGTGCGTCCCGTTGCCTGGGGGTACGGAAAGCCTGGATCAGCCATGGGGGAGGGGGGCCGGCAAGGGCTGATTCAAACCTCTGGCCAGGGCCACCCAGCGCTCGGGCGCCAGTTCCTGAGGCCGCTGATGCAGGCTGATCCCCGCCCGCTCCGCCAGCAGGGCCAGCCCCTCCTCCGGGAGAAGGCCGGCCAGGCTGTTGCGCAGCATCTTGCGCCGGGCCGCGAAGCAGCGCTTCAGCAGGCTCTCCACCGCTGCGGCGAGCGGAGCCGGCAACAACCGTTCCGCCGGGAACGGCTCCAGCACAATGACTTCCGACATCACCCTGGGTGGCGGCTTGAAGCAGCGGGGGGGCACCGGACAGACGGTGCGGCAATGGGCCAGGAGCTGCATCCGCACACTCAGAGCGGAGTAGGCGGTGCTGCCGGGGAGGGCCCGGATCCGCTGGCCCACTTCCTGCTGGAGCAGCAGCACCAGCCGTTGGTAGGGGTGGGGGACGGGTCGATCCAGCCGGCCGATCAGCCGCTCCAGCAAGGGGCCAGTGATGTTGTAGGGAATGTTGGCCACCACTTTCTGGGCCAGGGCTCCCGCCTCTGTCGTCAGCGGCACCGTCAAGCCATCGCCCTCGATCAGCCGGAAGCGGGGATCGGCTCCGAACCGTTCCCGCAACCCGATCACCAGATCCCGGTCCAGCTCCACCGCCACGATGGCCGCCGCTGGGGAGGCCAGCAGCCGTGCGGTGAGGGCACCCCGGCCCGGCCCCACCTCCAGCACCCGTTCGCCGGGCTGGAGGTCGGCGGCGGCCACGATCCGATCCAGCACCCCGGCATCGATCAGCCAGTGCTGCCCGAAGCGTTTGCGGGCACGATGGCCGCCGAAGGACATGGCATCACCCAGGTGGCACCAATCTGACGGTCCAGGGTCCGCCCTTGGCTAGAACCTGATTGGTTCCGTCGGGGCTCCGACCATGGCATCGTTCTTTCCGCCCATGCCCCTGCCCGGGGCTCCGCGGCCCACGGCTCAGCGGCACACGCCCGCAGGCAGGGCCTGGCTGGCCTGGCTGATCCCCCTGGTGGGTGTGCTGCCTTCGTTCCTGGCCGTGCCGGCCTGGGCCGGCAGTGCGACGGCCGATTCGATCATGGGGCAGCAAAACGCCCAGCAGCGGGCGCTGCAGATGGTGCCCAAGGGCGCCACGGTCACCCGTACCAGCTGCGAGGAGATCGGGATCAGGGGGGACACGCGCTACCGCTGCAGCGTCTGGTACGACAACCCCCCAGCCAAAACCCCCGAAACCCAGCCCGATCCTTGAGCGGGCTCCCTCCCTCGCCAGGCGGGCCCCCGTTGATCTCCGGGCCGGTGATGTGATCCTTTCCGGTCCATCCCCATCCACCGAGTTGATGCACTGGATCCGCACCGGTGAAGGCGCCGAGGGGTTCCCCTGCGCTGTTCCTTCCGATTCACCTGCGCAACCTGCTGATCTGCTGCGTTCTGTGCCTGGTCAGCGCCAGTGCCGCCGGCCTGTTGTGCGGCACCTGGTTGTTGAATTCGATGAATTTCCATGGGGCTGGGCTGGCACGGATCCGTGTCCATCCCGGGCTGGCCCTGGCCAGAGGGCAGCTCAGCCTTCAACACTCCAACCGCAACCAGCGCACCGCGCCTCGGGCCGGCGGCAGGGGAACCAGGGCCGCCACCATCTCCACCGCATCCTCGGCCCGCTCAGGGTGTACCGCCACCCAGCAGGACCAGGCCCGCTCCAGTCGCTTCCGCTTGATCGGCCCCAACGCCGCGATCCCCTCCCCATCCAGGGCTCCGGGTCCGCGCCCCTTCACCTCCACCAACAGGAGGCGATCCCGTTTGGCGAGCACCAGATCCAGCTCCCCCCAGCGGCAACACCAGTTGCGTGACAGCAGGCGCCAGCCCCTTGCCCGCAGCAACCGCAGGGCCCGCTGCTCCGCCCAGCCCCCCTGGCGCTGATTCACACTTCGGGCCATGGGGGGGAAGCGAGATCTTCCTCAGTGTTCCCGCCTCCTACCAACCAATCCGAATCCCCATGGGGCCGTTGACAGGCTTCGTCGTGACCTGGCCCGCCGGCAAAGGCCCGAGTACAGCACAAAGCAAGGCGGGGGATCTACAATTACCAGCCTATAATAACAATATCCAAAGAAACTTTACACGACCCAGGCGAACTGCCTGGGGAAGAATGGGGTTTTAATCAAAGCTCAGCTATGGGATGTTGGACGCCAGGCAATTCGGATTCACTGGTTAGGGACTCCTGAAAAACAGCCGACGACACATCGCGGCGCAACGGGCATCTGAGGAGCGCTTACGCAGGCTATGGCAATATCTATACGGTGACTCGCCAATCGTTACCCCTTTCGTCGGTATCGTTCCAGGCCTTCCCTTGTGCGGTTTGGAGCCCGAGAAGGCTGCACAGACAGGTAAGAGAACACAAAAAAGAGGCGGAGCAGCCTCAGGACTTCTCGCCACACATCACCAAGGCGCATGGAAGAGGTTCGCCCCGTGGGCTACCTTCCATTCCTCATGAATTCCTTGCCCCGCCAAAGACTCCTCCACTTCATTCTACGGCACTACGGCGCTGAGTTGATTCTTTTGAGCTGCATTGGTCTCTGGATCCTTAGGAGGCCTTCCCAAGCGCTTGTCAGAGAGGCGTATCCTATTCTTGGTGCAGTAAAGCCTGTTTTTGGCATTGATGTAAATGCTATCAGCGCATATTCGTCAGGGCAGCAACCCTTGTCCTGCTTATACTTCTCGGCTTGAGCAATTAGATCCTCGCCTTCATTGTAGGCATCCCAGATGAGCCCATGCAGGAACGAAGATCCATTGCTAACAGAAAACTGATTTTGGCTCTGAATTCGACAGCAGCCATTGCTTTTCCGCGAACAATGGGCCGTACCTGCAGCTGCACCGAATTGAAAAGGCGATCAGGGATGCTCCTGGTCTTACTGTGCAGCAGGATTGTTTGCTGCAGGTGGAGTTCATTGCAGACGAGGAGCTTATGCCACCAATGCTTCTTGAGAGCTGAAAGGCTTACCCCATCAGCGATCAGGGTGTTAATGGCTGCCAGATAGCGCTGCAGATAGTCAAGCTGTCTCCTCGCCGCAGCCTAGAGTCTTCTCCGTCGTGGTCTTTTCCGCTTTTCGACATTGAGAAATATGTACGCGCCCTGCTGCGGTCATAACGCGGACGAAGCGCGCCATAACCGTTGGATTGCTTGCAGAGGTTCTCAATCACTCTCTCTGTCGTCTGCCTCGCCTCATTCAAAGGCTTCAGATCCGTTGGACAGGTGATATCGGCAGGCATACAGGAGGCATCAATGCGTAGCGTGCCCCAATTCATTCCTTCTGGCCAGCCTGCGGGTTTGATCAGGCTTTCAAGCAAAAGCTGATCGCAATCGCCTTTATCATCTGTACTTGAATCGTCATCGTCATTGGACCGATAAGCATCAGCCCCAATCAACATCTCCGTGCCTCGCTGAACCACAAGCTCATGGATGTGCCTCAGGTCTTCATCTGAAAACTGCCACTCTTCGAGAAGGCTACGCCTAGCGAAAATGAACCATCATTGATGGATCAAATGACACCTTGCTGGAGTACCCGGAAAATCCAAGGAAGAACTGCATATAGGCGTTCTCCTGGATCTGGAGAACAGTCTCTTCATGTGTGAGCCCTAAATGCTGCTTGATGTAGAGCGACCCGAACGCCAGATGCACGGGCTTGGCAGGGGCGCCCACATTTGCACTGAACTGAGGGGCATAAGCCTCCTCAAGCTCTTGCCAGGGAATAAGCTCTGCAAGCAGCACCGAACGGTTGTCAGGGTCAAGTGTGCCTCCAAAAGGCAAATGGAACTCTTCAATTGAAAGCTGACCGTTATGTTGCTTCGGTACATATTTAGCCATCAACAGTTGCAGCAATCAACGATTGCTGCGTCACAGGCCAGTTTAGCGGCTCACGATCGCTGAAACCATCTGCCCTGCAATGGATTTGCCTTTTTCAGTAGTCCCTGGTTACGAGCAGACGGCGGCTGAAACGCGCACAGGCGGCGATAACAGAGGGAGGCCTCCATACCCACCGGCAGCAAGGCGGCTGATCCATCCGATGCAGCACTGGTATTCACTCAGTGATCCAACCAAAGTTGAGCATCCCTTTCGCGTGATCCAGGCGCAGCCGACCGGAGCCCATGGCAGCAATTCGACGTTCACAAGACACAGCTACGGGGCACAGCTAAAACAGCTGGAACCCCCGGGTTCAGGAAAGTTGTCACCCCTTTACATTCGTACATCCGGGGGCTTGAGGACATGACCAAGCGTCGGTACAGCGAGGCCGCTGCCGAGGCCCGGCGGGGGATGTGGGAGGCGAATGAGCCCGCCGCACAGACAGAGCGTGGCCCGGATTTCAGAGGAGCTGGGCATCCACGTGATCACCCTCTACAAATGGAGGAAGACGTGGCGGTTGCAGGGAGAGGTGGTGCCGGGACGTGATACTGGGCTTCCATAATGGGATCCACCTGTTGTTGGTGGCTAGGAAAGAAGAAAGCCACACTCCCAAAAACTGCCGACGTCTTACGACTATTCGCTTCAATCCTCCAGGATGTCATTTGTAATCAAAACTCACGAATGTTTGTGAGGCCTGGAACTGTGAAGTGCCGACGTGTCGCCTGATAAAGGCGCCGACTTGCCAGTCGAGCCAAGCGCGGGAAATAACTCTCAACGATCCTCTGACGGAGAGGTCGATTCAGGAAGCTGCGATCTGCAGTTGTCTTGGCTGCCTTCCAGGCGAAGTCACGATAGTCACTCTGTTGCGGCGTACGTGCAAACAACTCTACATCCGCAATCTTACGGGCTCGCATCATCAGATAGACACGTGCGTTATTGATCAGTTCTACACGATGACCTAGTGTGGCCGGATCAACCACCTTGTACCAAGCTGCATCGGCATTAGTCTCGGTCAGAATCATCGACTCGACTTGGAAGCCATTCTCCAGTGAGAATATACGAAAAAACAGTTCTGGACTGAACTGATAGAAGCCGTGCCCGTTGAAGTTGTTTGAGCCATTGACCGATAGAAAATGACCACCTACTTTAAGCATTCTGGCGACGTTTCGTGCAGCCTGGGGCAGGTGAAACACGTGCTCCAGCGTGCCTCCGTCGATCAGCAATGAGAAGCGCTTGGCCAGCACATCAGGGATTGGACTGTTCATGTCCGCGATAAAGGTTGCGTCTTCATAGTCAGACATGTCTATCGAGATCGGATCTCTAGCCCCCAGTTCTCGCATCAGCCCGTCAACGTAAGGATATGTAGACCATATCTGATCAACTGTATTGACGCTGGTACCTAGGCCAAAGCGCTTGGCTTCAGCGCGAAATACATTCCTACTGATGTTGAGGCTCTGCCGCCCTAGTGTAGCCGCTTCAGTAAAATCAGCTCCAGAAGCAAAGGCTTCCAGCACGAACCGAGTGGTTTGTAAGTCGAAGCCCATTCACTTCTTGACGCTGTGCTTTATAAATTTACCATACAACCAGCTATCGGCCATGCCTGACGTATTGGGCTGTACACTGAATTTTGCTTGATGCTCACGGTGCGTTAGATTGTTCGCGTTAGACAGTGTGTTCTTTCTCTATTCTTCAGTGGACTATGGTTTCTTACCCTCTCCTGCGATTCTCTCGCTGTCTTCTGTCCCGGAGGCCGTGCATCAGGAAGAGCCGCAACCCACGGTATTCATTGGTTTGGCTAAAGACGGGTAAACCTCCCTGAGTGGGGGCCGAATGTAACCGTACATGCCTGATAACCAACCAAAGAATTTGGTGGCGGCGGCTCTAGAGCGGAGGTCTTCTGCTTGCACTAGGATCATATATTAGCCAAGATTGAGTATCCTTTCCTCAAGATCCAGGAGAAGCCCACCGGCGGCCATTCCAGCAGTTCAGCTTTCACAAGACCCGCCTGCGGGGCTTGGCGCAAAACAGCTACCAAGTGAAAGGCTGGCCTCACTGCCCAACAACCTGATCTTGTCCCGCCGCCAACTTCTGCTCCCAAACTGAACAGATATGCCGTACGCCCATTCGGCATAGTTCAGGGCAACCCAGGGTAGGGGAAAGCCGAAATCAGCAATATTTTATGTTTACACCTTGTACTACACGGATGTGACCAATTCAGATACTTTGCTGCCTTTGGCACCTTTGCGAAGAGTTTCGCGATCGCCAAAGCACCGAATAGCAGCCGCTCATAGGTTCACCCTTAGCCATGTTGCTGACTGCTTTCCTCTCATTCGCGTTCTCCCTTGTTGCTTGTGCTTCGATGAGGAACGGCAAAACCAGTGCACATTTCCTAGAGTTCATTCATTCCTGCATCCTTATTGCCGATGGCCCCCCGCCCGTCCCCACGGCCCCTGTTCATGCTCGCGGGGCTGCTTTCCATCCTGATGCTGTGGGGCTCGCTGCTGGCCTGGCCTCCCCAGGCCTGGGCCGCGATGGATTACGCCAAGCAGGTGTTGATCGGTGCCGACTTCGCCAACACCGACATGCGCGGTGTGACCTTCAACCTCACCAACCTGCGGGACGCCGATCTCTCCGGTGCCGACCTGCGGGGGGCCAGCCTGTTCGGCGCCAAGCTCCAGGACGCCGATCTGCATGGTGCCGACCTGCGGGATGCCACGCTCGATTCCGCCGTCTTCAATGGCACCGACCTGCGGGACGCCAGGCTCGATGATGCTTTCGCCTTCAACACCAAGTTCAAGGACGTGCTGATCGACGGCGCTGATTTCACCAATGTTCCCCTGCGGGGCGATGCGCTCAAGGTGCTCTGCGCCAGTGCGAGCGGCACCAACCCCCAGAGCGGGCGCGATACCCGCGACACCCTGGGTTGCGGTTGAGATGGGCTTCGATGCGCGCAGTCTGGAGCGGTTGAAGCAGCTGGGCCGCAGCCTGCCCGAGCCCCTGCCCCCGCCGGCCACCCCCGGCCCGAACGCCCCTCCCGTCGACTCCAGCGCCAGCGACCGCCGCCATCGGGTCGAAACGGAAACCGATCCCGACACTCTGTTTCGTGAGCTCATCAAGGTGAGCTCCGATGGCACCGTGCCTCCCCACCTGCTGGACCGCCTGCGACAGGCGGAGGACGAAAAGCGGCTCAGGCGGAAGCTGGAAAGCGGCTCCGATCGCTCCAACCACCGCGTCAACAGCTCCGGATCTTCTGACCGGGGAGAGCTGAACGCCAGCGCGGCTCCTGATCGTGCCGGCCGGCCTTCCCAGCGGATCCGCCAGGGGGGCATCCGCCCCGGGGCAAAACGGCGCAATTCCAGCAACCCTCAGGAAGACAGGCTCTACACCGAATTCCAGCAATTGCTGCTGGAAGACGACGACCAGATCGCATCAACGCCGGAAACGCCCGCATAAGCGGGCCGGCACCTGGGCGCCAGCCAGTACATGGGTACCATTGCCGGGTCCGCCGCGGCTTCGCTTCGATCGGTGTCTTCCCTCCCCCCCACGGCCTCAACCGGCCCCGACCCGTGGGAGCTGGTCGGGATCGACCTGAATGAGCTGTTGATCCTTCATCCCGCCACTACGTTTCTGTTGCGGGTGCGTGGAGATTCCATGCTCGGCGCCGGCATCCGCCCCGGCGACCTGCTGGTCGTGGATCGCCAGATCGAGCCCCGCTCCGGACACATCGTGGTGGCTCGAGTGGAGGGAGCCTTCACCCTCAAGCGGCTGGTCCGTCGGGGCACCCACTGGTGGCTGGAAGCGGCCAATCCCGCCTATCCGGCCCTGCCCTTCGCCCCGGCCCCAGGCCAGCGCACCGGCCTGGCGGAACGCCCTGATCCAGGAAGCCATGACGCAGGAAGCCATGATCCGGTGGACAGCTCCTGGGGCTCCTCCCTGTGGGGCGTGGCCGTGCACACGATCCGGAGCCTCTAGACTGATACACCTGTACTATCGGCTTGTTCGTGGCCAGCGCCACCGTCCTGATCGACGGCAACAACTTCTACGCCTCCTGCGAGGCCGTGCTGGATCCGTCCGTGGCCGGTCGGCCCCTGGTGGTGCTCTCCAACAACGACGGCTGCATCGTCTCCCGCAGCGCCGAGGCCCGGGCCCTGGGCATCCCCATGGGCGCGCCCTACTTCAAGCTGCGCCGGGAGCTGGAACGCCAGGGCGTGATCGTGCGCAGCTCCAACTACGGCCTCTATGCCGACATGAGCCAACGGCTGATGGCCAGCCTGGAGAGCTGGGTGGAGGAGCTGGAGATCTATTCGATCGATGAGGCCTTCGGCCAGCTCCACCGTCCCCGCGCCGCCTCTGGTGCCGACCTCACCGCCTGGGGCCAGGCCCTGCGGGGGGAGGTGCGCCGCCATCTGGGGCTGCCGGTGGCGGTGGGCATCGCCCCCACCAAGGTGCTGGCCAAGATCGCCAACCGGGTGGCCAAACGGGATGGGGCCCATCGGGGGGTGTTCGACCTGGGGGCGGTGGCCGACCCCGACCCGTGGCTGGAGGCCATCGCCATCGAGGATGTGTGGGGCATCGGCCGCAAGCTGTCGCGCTGGGCCCGGCTGCGGGGCATCGCCGACGCCCGCGCCCTGCGCGACATGCCGCCCGGGGAACTGCGGCGCCGCTGTGGCGTGGTGGGGGTGCGGCTGCAGCAGGAGCTGCGGGGCCACAGCTGTCTGCCCCTGGTGGCGGTGGCACCGGCCAAGCAGGAAACCTGTGTGAGCCGCAGCTTCAGCACACCGGTGGACAGCCTCGAGGGATTGCGCCAGGCCATCGCCACCTACCTGAGCCGGGCCGGCGAAAAACTGCGGCGCCAGCGGCAACGGGCCGGCAGCATCACCGTGTTCGTGCGCAGCAGCCCGTTCAACGGCACCCGCTTCTACAGCAATGCGGCCACCACCACCCTGGCGCTGCCCAGCAACGACACGGCGGTGCTGCTGGCAGCCGCCCTGCCCCTGGCCGAACGGCTGTTCCGGCCCCACAAACCACTGCAGAAAGCCGGTGTGTTGCTGCAGGACCTGCAACCGGTGGAGTTGTTGCAGCATCACCTGCTGGCGCCGCTGCCGGAGGCCGAACAGCGGCGCCGCGCGGCACTGATGGCCACCATCGACGGCCTCAACCAGCGCTACGGCCGGGGCACGGTGCAGTGGGCCGCCTGCGGCCTGCGGCCCGCCTGGTCGATGCGTCGGGACCGCCTGTCGCGGGCCGCCACCACCCGCATGAGCGATATCCCAGTGGTATGGGCCTGAGTGGCGTGGGCCTAAAAGGGTGGATCGGCCATGGGCTGATCCGGATCCGGGTGGTGGGAATTCGCGGTGGCGGGAGCACTGGGGGCCTCCTGATCAGCCAGGGCCGCTTCGATCATCGCGGCGCTGACAGGGATGGTTTCGAGGGCATCGGCGTTGTGGAGGAAGGCCTCGAAAGACTCGTAACGCAGCAGATGGGGATCGGCCCCTTCCACGGCGCAGGCCGCGGTCCAGTCACCGTCTTCGGGTCGAACCAGGGCGTATTCCAGAAGGGCATCCTGGGGATCGGTGTGGTCGCTGATGGCCTCACCGTGCCAGAAGACTTCGAAAAATGTCATGGGGAGGGGAGGAACGACGTGGTGAAAGGGCCGGCAAGCCCTTCTACCCTGGAATCAACCATCCCCGCAGGGCCCATGCTCACCCTGCCCACCACACTCCGCCTCACAGCGGCCCAGTTCGCCGAGGTCTGCGCCGCCAACCCGGAAGCGGTGCTGGAGCTGGATGCCGATGGCCACCTGATCGAGATGACTCCTACCGGCGGTGAAACGGGAAGCCGCAACCAGACTCTTGGAGCGCTGCTCTGGCTGGCGGTGCGGCAGGGCGGCCTGCCCCTGAAGGTGTTCGACAGCTCCACCGGATTCCTGCTCCCCGATGGATCGATCCGCAGCCCCGACACCAGCCTGGTGCGTCTGGATCGCTGGCAGGCCCTCAGTGAGGCCGAGCGGCGCGGCTTTCCACCGCTCTGCCCTGATCTGGTGGTGGAGCTGGCCAGCCCCAGCGACACACCCACCGAGCTGCGCCGCAGGATGGAGCTCTATGCAGCCAACGGGGCCAAGCTGGGTTGGTTGCTGCTGCCCGAGTCCCGCAGCGTGGAGATCTGGAGCGCAGCGTCGCCACCGCAGCGGTCCGAAGCGCGCCACCTGGATGCGGGCCCGCTGTTTCCAGGCCTGGCGCTGGACCTGGAGGAGATCTGGCTTGCTTGAGACACAACCGGCTCAGCACCACAGAGGCATGAGGGGCCTCGCTGTGGTTCGCCACCAGGTTGTGACGAGAACATACTTGATGCAGGCGAGATTGAAACAATCAGGGTACTTGGGCTGATGATTTGCTATAATGAATATGGAACGAAGGTAAAAATGGGCAACGAACCACGCCGCCGCCCAAAACGACGGGAGCTACGTTGCCCAGCCCATCCAGAGCAGATCATTCTGGGCAATGGGAAAAAGTATTACCTGCATCTATTGAGCCCTGAGCAGCTGAAGCAACGGGGCATGCCTGATAAAAAAGCTCAGCTTGTCATAGCGGCTTATCCAGTATTCGTGCTCAGCAATGAATGGCTTGAATCACTTTACTGTTCAGAGTGTGGGGTTTCTCGCTGGTGCCATGTGGTCCGCGATGAGAATAAGAAATATACGGTGAAATGGGCGGAACGATCGCTGTGGGAGCAGGTGGCCCATGTGGACCCCGTTGATGCCAATCCAACCGTGAGTCAATTCTCCAGGCGGGAGGCTCGGCGGTTGAGTCACAATCGACCCGATCAAAAGCGCTGGTTTGATCAAGGTTGATGGTCGTCACACCAGATTCGAAGCAGATGAAGCAGACGAAGCAGGCGAAAGCAGACATGATGGCAGCGTCCACAGTTCCGCTGGTCAGCGTTATTGTTCCCAACTACAATCATGCTCCCTATCTCCAAGAGCGGCTGGATTCAATCCGCAACCAGACCTTTCAAGATTTTGAGTTGATCGTCCTTGACGATGCATCCACGGATGATTCGGTCCAGATCATCAAGGCCTGCCTGGCTGGGTACGACTATCAATTGATTCAGAACGAACAGAACTCTGGCTCCACGTTCAAGCAGTGGGACAAGGGTATTTCCTTCGCCAAAGGAAAATACATCTGGATGGCTGAATCGGATGACGTCGCCGAGCCAACGTTGCTGGAGAAACTGGTCAGCAGTATGGAAAGCACGGATTCGGCCCTGGCCTATTGCCAGTCTCTGGGGATTGATGAGAATTCAACCGTGATTTCAGAGATCAAGGGATGGACGGATGGCTACAGCAGACATCTGTGGAGCAATAACTTCAGCATGGACGGCAACTTTTTCTGCATCCAGTACATGGCCATCAAGTGCGTGATCCCCAATGCAAGTGCGGTTTTATTTCGCCGGGATTGCTATATCAGCCCTGTTGTTGCGCCACCTTGTCTTCAGCTGGCTGGTGATTGGATGCTGTGGATTCGCATCCTGCTGCAGCGCAGGATCTGCTTCGTTGCGGAGCCATTGAATCGGTTTCGTTTCTTGCCGGGGAGTGTTCGTAAGACCCGGCACAGCATTTACTTCCAGGAATGTGTGCGCTGCACCCTGTATATACTCGACCAAACGAATGCCTGGCAGTCACCAGCCGAACTGTTGCCATTGAAGCGGCACCTGTTGGCCTTGTGGTTAGGGATTGGCCTGGAGCCAGCCTCACCGCGGAATTGGGTGCAACGTCGTGATGCCTACGGCGTCCTCTGGAAGCTGCATGGTGTGAGGCTGGCTGCCATGCTGTTGCTGGCATGGCCAGCCAGCGTGGTTCGTTGTACACTTCCGATCAGGATGTTTCTTTATCTTGGCTGCCGATCGATTCCAGGCAAACTTGCAGCCATGAAGCACGCAGGGAGAGGGAAATGACGGAGATCGTGTCTCAACGGGTGACGGTGATCACTCCCTATCTGCATTACGACGGCTCTTCACTGCTGCTGTATCGGTTCTTACGATGGGCTGGTGGTGTTCACCCTGAATGTGGTTTCGATATTCTTTATCGATACGACGGTGGTGTGAGAGAAAAGCTTGAACAATTAACCAACGTGGGAGACGTGGTCCACCTGGCTCCCAGGAAGCGTCGGCTGATCCACCGGATCGAGACACCGCTGCATCACAGGAAGCTGATGCGATTATTGACATCAGCTGATGCCCTCTATTGCAATACGTTGCCAGCTTTACGATGGCTGGAAGAATTCATTGCTGCCAGCAGCGGCAAAAGCCCATGTACCCTGCCCAGGACGACGGTTCACGTCAGGGAGCTTGGCTACTGGGTGCAGCGCTCAGGCATCACCAAGCAGAGTTTCCAGAATTTGAACTGCCGCATCATTGCGGATTCAAGCCTCACCGGAGAAAATCTTCAGTCAAGCCTGGGAATTTCTGACTATCAGGTGATTGATGAGTATTGTGATACGAAGGAAGTGATCAAGTGGCGGGGTAAAGACCTGATTCGCAAGGAGTACGCGATTTCAGCAGACCGGCAGATCGTGGGGATGGCGGGAACGATTGAATGGAGAAAAGGCCCCGATCTCTTCCTGCAGGTTGCCAGGCAACTTGCCGATGCGATGGAACGTCCTCCCCTGTTTGTTTGGGTTGGTGGATTCAATGACGCCCTGTTCGAATATCAGCTGAAGCAAGACATCAAGCAGTTGAAGCTGGAATCCACAGTGCTGTTTCTGGGTGCCAAGGAGAATCCCTATCCCTATTATGATTCGATGGATATCTTTCTACTCACGTCACGGGAAGAACCCTTTGGAGCCGTGTGCCTGGAAGCCGGAGCCCTGGAGATTCCCAGTATCTGCTATCGAGGTTGCGCCGGTGCGGAATCGTTGATCAGCAGGGGATGCGGTGTGGTTGTGGAGCGATCAGATCCCGATGCCATGGCCGAGGCGATCAAGGCCATGCTCGCAGATGACGACACCAGGAAAGAACTGGGTCGGCGGGCCCGCCAGGAATGTGAACAGCACCACTCCCTGGAGACGTTGCTTCCACAACTCTTCGAAGCGATTCTCAACTGAAGGGCCTCAATCCGATTGCCAAGCAAGGAAGGTCAAGTAGTTACAATTGGAAGCCCACATTTATGGTATAAATCAAGAAGAGATGCCAGGTTTTTCTCGGATTTGAGAGTGAAGGATTTTTCGTCATCGTGTGATTTCAGAAAACTACGCGACAGCAAGCGATGGGAGATGGCCGCAGCCTGGAAGACTCGCTTCAGCACCTCGAAAGATCTTATAATACCATAATCTATATTCATGGTATTGATTTACCTAATTCTCCAACCATTTAGTTAAGGCTCACCAATTTAGTAGTCTGATTGGATGAGCGTTTCTTTGCCTACTCTAATCTCCATGGCTTTCAAAGCTCGCGGCTTGACGCAATCGCGTTACCGGATGTACCCTTTAAAGGGATATAGACAAGGGGGCACCTCTGACAATTGCAATTTCGGCTTGCATTGCAAAAAGCAATCAATTGACTCGCCCAAGGTAGAGTCCATGCATGTCCATCTTTCTTATTGATTTCGCAGCAAGCTCCGCTGAGGCCGTTTCTGGCCTGTAGTGGTACACAGATGCAATTCCGGCCATGGCCCGCAATCGCATCCGGTTCCAGAAAGGTCTTTCCTTTCCAGAGTTCAATGCCCTGTATTCCTCCGAGGAGCAATCCGTAGCCGGGAGGCTCCTGCGTAGTAGCAGTGGCGCTGGAGAAAATGCGCTGGCCTGATGGCTTTCGATGTCCGCGGTGTGGACAGCCAGGAATGTGGACTCGTTCATGGACGTCAGCACAAACGCTATCAGTGTTGCAATTGCCGCCATCAAGCCATAGTTACCGCAGGCACGATTATGGAGGCTACCAAACTTCCACTGACCCTATGGTTTATCGCATTTTATTTGATTAGTCATGCCCTAGTCGCAGGCTTCCGCGTAGCGGGAGGATGGCATCTCTTCGCGAGAGCTTAGTCGTCACTTGGGCGTCACTTGCACCACCGCCTGGCTGGTACACAGCAAGATCATGAGGTCAATGAGCGAGTGGGAGGAGGCCAATGTTCTGCGAGGAAGAGTACAGTTAGATGATACCTATCTCGCCGGAGAACGTCCTGGTGGAAAGGCTGGTCGTGGATCGGAGAACAAGGTTCCGATCGTTACGGCGGTGTCACTGAACGTGGCTGGGAAGCCAATTCACACGAAGAGTTTACCAGTGCGTGGCTTTGTTGGGGACGCGATGGCCCTGGGTCCCGGCATCAGCTGGCAGGGCAGCTTCCTGTCTGTTCACGCTGGCGGTTTGAGGAGCCGGGCGTCTGGGCAGAGCGGCCTCGGCAGGGGGTGTGCTGTTGATCGTGACGAGTGGGTTTGGCGCTTGGCTGATAGCGAAGTAGACACTAAGGCCAGGAAGAACGAGGATTGAGAAAGGAGATGAATGCACCACGACGTTTATCCGAATTGTTGATGTCAGCAGACTGTAAGGGATGCCAAAATCGTAATTGTTCAGGGGGGTGTCCCATGCATTGCCGAGCTCTGACCCCTTGACGGATTCCTAAATCCTGCTTGGATCCCAATCAGAGACTGATCCAGATGGCATCCGCCCCCGCCGGGATCCCTGAGGACGTGTGGGAGGTTTCCGATCCCCGCATGCGGGAGCTGGTTCTGCAGCAGGGCCGTCACATTGATGAGCTCACAGCCCAGTTGGCTGCCCTTACCGCCCCTGTCGCCCAACTGGAGGAGCAGAAGGGTCGCAGCTCAAGGAACTCCTCCAAATCCCCATCCAGTGACGGGGGTGGTTTCAAGTCAGGTGGCAAAGGGAAGGGCAAAGGCTCTGGTCGCAAGCGCGGTGGCCAGAAGGGCCATCCAGGTGCGAGTCGCAACCTGCTCCCTTCCGAGCAGTGCCAGGACGTGATTTCCCATCATCCCATTCACTGCCGGGGTTGTGGCAAGCCTCTGCGTGGAGATGACCCCGAGCCCCTGCGCCACCAGGTGGTCGACATCCCCAAGATCGTGCCGTTTGTGATCGAGCACCAGCTGCACCGCCTGGTCTGTCCCCGCTGCCGCACCACCACCGCCGCCGAGCTGCCTGTAGGTGTGGAGAGCGGCGGCTTTGGCCCTCAGCTCAGTGCCCTGGTGGGGCTGTTGGGCGGTTCCTATCACCTCAGCCATCGCAAGGTGCAGGGGTTGCTGGATCAGGTGCTCGGGGTCGAGGTCAGCACCGGTGCGATCAACACCATCCGCTGCCGTCTCAGTGAAAGCCTGGCGGCACTGGTACAGGAGGCGACAGAAGCGATCCGCCAGGAACTGGTGGCTCACATGGATGAGACCGGCGCTCCGATCGGCAACGCCGACGGCAACAATCCCGACGGCCGGCGGGGCTGGTTGTGGGTCATGGTCACCCCCACGCTGGCGGTGTTCCACCTCGCGCTCAGCCGCTGGGCGGAGGCGGCCAAACAACTGCTGGGTGAGGCGTTCAGCGGCGTTTTGGTCACCGATCGCTACAACACCTAAAGCTGGCTGCCGCTGAAGCATCGTCCGATCTGCTGGGCCCACATCAAGCGCGATCTCACCGCCATCGCGGAACGCTGTGGCGTCAGCGCCGCGGTTGGCGAGAAGCTTCCGGAGCTGGAGCACCACTTGTTCCACCATTGGCATCGCTGGCGAGAGGGCCAGATCAGCCGCCAGGAGCTGCAGGACCTCACAACTCCGATCCGCCAGGCTTTTGTAGCCGAAGGCTTCCGCGCAGCGGTAGCCAAGCTGAAGGAGGTGAGTGATCTGGGATGCACCAAAGGGGAGCAGACACCCTGGGCTTCCACCGTTCGCACCTGCCGCCAGATGCTCAAAGTGGCGCTGGCGTTCTGGACGTTCCTGAAACACCCCGAGCTGGTGGAACCAACGAACAATGCCACCGCAGGCGAAGCCTGCCCATCAGGAGTTCGAGCGCTCAGACCGGCGGTGATCCATCGAAAACTCAGCTATGGCGTCCAATCCCAAAGGGGTGGGCTCTGCCAAACTCGCCTGTTGACCGTGACCACGACTCTCAAACAGCAGGGCCGGGACGTGCTGGAGTTTTTGGTGGAAGCATGGGAAGCCCACAGGGACAAACAGCCGGCGCCGAGCCTGCTGCCACAGCACGACTGATCCATCAGAGGATCAAAGAATCAAGAAGTGGTGGGTGGCTGTTAAGCCACTGATCCATGGCTAACGCATGGGGGAAGGTCTAAGAGGGGGGATACCCACCTGAACGCTTACAGTCAACCAATGCCTCCGATGGCATTATCGATTCCATTATTGCTCAACTCATTGAAGAACGTCTCGAATGTACCCGATGTAGCCGGCCCATAGGTTCCAGTAAAGGAGAATACGTCTGGATCCGTGACGCTTGGAGGGAGAATAAAGTCACCAAATGTAGACAGGAATAAATCATTACCTCTAACCCCAATCGCATCAATATCCCCATTACTCGAGGCATTTAAGCCCAAATCACTACCATCGAATTCAAGTGACCAGGTCCCCACGGTGTTGCTGCCCAACTCACTAGGGGCAAAGCGCCAGACATCCTCATCCTTACCTTTCTTGGCCGGATTACCATTGAGAGCCGGAGTTCTTACATTTTTTATAGTAGAAATAAGCAGATTCCCAGTGACAGGATCAACAGCTAAGCCATCAATATTCTCAGCATTTGTATTTAAGCCCACATCGCTTCCATCGAACGCCTGATTCACGGCCCCGAGCGCCACGTTGGCGTCGCCGGTCGCGCCGGTCACCGTGCTGACCACGTCGTCGTTGGCCACGGGGTCGTCGTTCACCGGATTGACCGTGAACGTCACCGTCGCCGTATCGGTGTCCTGACCGTCGCTCAGCGTATAGTCGACCGTGTCGGTTCCGTTGAAGTCGGCCGCCGGCGTATAGGTGAAGTCGCCGAGGGCATCGACGTCGAAGGTGCCGCCCTGGGTCGTGATGAAGCTGCCCGGGGTCACGCTCAGCGGGTTGCCGTCGACGTCCGAGTCGGCGCCGTTGCCGTTGTCGGCCAGGACGTTCCCACTGTCCACCGTGTCTTCGTCCAGGACGAACGCATCGTCGGCCGCCACGGGCGGGTTGTTGGTGCCCGAAGAGAACGAGGCCAGCTCCAGGATCTGGTCTTGGCTGAGCACCTCCCCGTAGATCTGCTTGTCGGAGATGGTGCCCTGGAAGGGCGCGTCGAAGCCCGGTGCGCCGGCCTTACTGCCCCAGCCGCGACCGCCCCACTGCAGGTACTCGTCGTTCTGCAGCCAGTCCACGGGCAGGCCGTCGCTGGCGACGAGCGCGCCGTCGATCCAGAGCTCGACACCCGACGGCCCGAAGGTGGCCGCCACCTCGTACTCGGTGCCCGCCACGATGCCGCCGACGGTAAAGCTGACATCCGCCGAGGCATTCTGGAAGCGCGCCTTGAGATCGTTGTCGTCCAGATAGATCGCCAGGTGGCCGCCATCGCCGAAGCCCGACGCGTCCTTGGAGAACAGACCCTGGTCGCCGTTCGTGTCGGATGCGTTGAACGAGAATGCCACCGTCCCCTGATCGACGTTGAGCGCAGGATCGGGAGCGAGCTGGAGCACCGTGCCCGCCGTGCCGTCGAAATCCATCACGCCCGGAGCGTCGTAGATCGGCACGGGGAAGGCGCTGACGTCGACGGTGACGGTGGCCGTGTCCTCGCCGCCGTTCCCGTCGCTCACGGTGTAGTCGAAGGTGTCGACTCCTTCGAAGCCGGGGTCGGACGTGTAGCCGATCGTGCCGTCGGGGTTGATCACCACGTTCCCGTTCGCGGGCGTCGTGGCCTCCGTCACGGTCAGCCCATCGCCGTCGATGTCGGAGTCGTTGCTCAGCACGTCGAAGTCGGTCGCGACGCCCTGGCGCGCACTGACGCTGTCGTCGTTGGCCACGGGGTCGTCGTTTACCGGGTCTACCGTGATGTTCACTGTCGCCGTGTCGGTGAGGAAGCCATCGCTGGCGGTGTAGGTGAAGCTGTCGCTGCCGTTGAAGTCCGCGTTCGGCGTGTAGCTGAAGGTGCCGTCGGCGTTCAGCACGAGCGAGCCGTTCGTGACGTCCGTGCCCAGCGCGACGTCCAGCGTGTCGCCGTTGGGATCGCTGTCCGCGCCGTTCTCGTTGTCGGCCAGCACGTCGCCCAGCAGGATCGTGTCCTCGAGGACGGAGAACACGTCGTCCTGGGCGTTGGGGGCCTCGTTTGGTGCCGCGAGCACGGTTACCGTCACCTCCGCGCTCGCCAGCGCCCCACCGCTGCCGTCGCTCACCGTATACATGAAGCTGTCGGTCCCGAGGAAGCCCATGCCCGGGGTGTAGGTGACGGTGCCGTCCGGGTTTTCGACCACCACCCCGCCGTTCACCGTCGTCGGGTCGACGTCGGTGATGATCAGCGTGTCTCCGTCGACGTCCACGTCGTTGGCGGTGACGTCGATGGTGACCTCGGCATCGATCACCGTGCTGACCGTGTCGTCATTGGCCACAGGGTCGTCGTTCACCGGATTGACCGTGAACGTCACCGTCGCCGTATCGGTGTCCTGACCGTCGCTCAGCGTATAGTCGACCGTGTCGGTTCCGTTGAAGTCGGCCGCCGGCGTATAGGTGAAGTCGCCGAGGGCATCGACGTCGAAGGTGCCGCCCTGGGTCGTGATGAAGCTGCCCGGGGTCACGCTCAGCGGGTTGCCGTCGACGTCCGAGTCGGCGCCGTTGCCGTTGTCGGCCAGGACGTTCCCACTGTCCACCGTGTCTTCGTCCAGGACGAACGCATCGTCGGCCGCCACGGGCGGGTTGTTGGTGCCCGAAGAGAACGAGGCCAGCTCCAGGATCTGGTCTTGGCTGAGCACCTCCCCGTAGATCTGCTTGTCGGAGATGGTGCCCTGGAAGGGCGCGTCGAAGCCCGGTGCGCCGGCCTTACTGCCCCAGCCGCGACCGCCCCACTGCAGGTACTCGTCGTTCTGCAGCCAGTCCACGGGCAGGCCGTCGCTGGCGACGAGCGCGCCGTCGATCCAGAGCTCGACACCCGACGGCCCGAAGGTGGCCGCCACCTCGTACTCGGTGCCCGCCACGATGCCGCCGACGGTAAAGCTGACATCCGCCGAGGCATTCTGGAAGCGCGCCTTGAGATCGTTGTCGTCCAGATAGATCGCCAGGTGGCCGCCATCGCCGAAGCCCGACGCGTCCTTGGAGAACAGACCCTGGTCGCCGTTCGTGTCGGATGCGTTGAACGAGAATGCCACCGTCCCCTGATCGACGTTGAGCGCAGGATCGGGAGCGAGCTGGAGCACCGTGCCCGCCGTGCCGTCGAAATCCATCACGCCCGGAGCGTCGTAGATCGGCACGGGGAAGGCGCTGACGTCGACGGTGACGGTGGCCGTGTCCTCGCCGCCGTTCCCGTCGCTCACGGTGTAGTCGAAGGTGTCGACTCCTTCGAAGCCGGGGTCGGACGTGTAGCCGATCGTGCCGTCGGGGTTGATCACCACGTTCCCGTTCGCGGGCGTCGTGGCCTCCGTCACGGTCAGCCCATCGCCGTCGATGTCGGAGTCGTTGCTCAGCACGTCGAAGTCGGTCGCGACGCCCTGGCGCGCACTGACGCTGTCGTCGTTGGCCACGGGGTCGTCGTTTACCGGGTCTACCGTGATGTTCACTGTCGCCGTGTCGGTGAGGAAGCCATCGCTGGCGGTGTAGGTGAAGCTGTCGCTGCCGTTGAAGTCCGCGTTCGGCGTGTAGCTGAAGGTGCCGTCGGCGTTCAGCACGAGCGAGCCGTTCGTGACGTCCGTGCCCAGCGCGACGTCCAGCGTGTCGCCGTTGGGATCGCTGTCCGCGCCGTTCTCGTTGTCGGCCAGCACGTCGCCCAGCAGGATCGTGTCCTCGAGGACGGAGAACACGTCGTCCTGGGCGTTGGGGGCCTCGTTTGGTGCCGCGAGCACGGTTACCGTCACCTCCGCGCTCGCCAGCGCCCCACCGCTGCCGTCGCTCACCGTATACATGAAGCTGTCGGTCCCGAGGAAGCCCATGCCCGGGGTGTAGGTGACGGTGCCGTCCGGGTTTTCGACCACCACCCCGCCGTTCACCGTCGTCGGGTCGACGTCGGTGATGATCAGCGTGTCTCCGTCGACGTCCACGTCGTTGGCGGTGACGTCGATGGTGACCTCGGCATCGATCACCGTGCTGACCGTGTCGTCATTGGCCACAGGGTCGTCGTTCACCGGATTGACCGTGAACGTCACCGTCGCCGTATCGGTGTCCTGACCGTCGCTCAGCGTATAGTCGACCGTGTCGGTTCCGTTGAAGTCGGCCGCCGGCGTATAGGTGAAGTCGCCGAGGGCATCGACGTCGAAGGTGCCGCCCTGGGTCGTGATGAAGCTGCCCGGGGTCACGCTCAGCGGGTTGCCGTCGACGTCCGAGTCGGCGCCGTTGCCGTTGTCGGCCAGGACGTTCCCACTGTCCACCGTGTCTTCGTCCAGGACGAACGCATCGTCGGCCGCCACGGGCGGGTTGTTGGTGCCCGAAGAGAACGAGGCCAGCTCCAGGATCTGGTCTTGGCTGAGCACCTCCCCGTAGATCTGCTTGTCGGAGATGGTGCCCTGGAAGGGCGCGTCGAAGCCCGGTGCGCCGGCCTTACTGCCCCAGCCGCGACCGCCCCACTGCAGGTACTCGTCGTTCTGCAGCCAGTCCACGGGCAGGCCGTCGCTGGCGACGAGCGCGCCGTCGATCCAGAGCTCGACACCCGACGGCCCGAAGGTGGCCGCCACCTCGTACTCGGTGCCCGCCACGATGCCGCCGACGGTAAAGCTGACATCCGCCGAGGCATTCTGGAAGCGCGCCTTGAGATCGTTGTCGTCCAGATAGATCGCCAGGTGGCCGCCATCGCCGAAGCCCGACGCGTCCTTGGAGAACAGACCCTGGTCGCCGTTCGTGTCGGATGCGTTGAACGAGAATGCCACCGTCCCCTGATCGACGTTGAGCGCAGGATCGGGAGCGAGCTGGAGCACCGTGCCCGCCGTGCCGTCGAAATCCATCACGCCCGGAGCGTCGTAGATCGGCACGGCCGGAGGCTCGACCAGCTTCAGCTCGGCGGTCTCAGTGAGGCCGCTGATGAGGTTGCCGTCGACGTCGACGACGCCAGCGGACAGGAAGAATAGATCGTCCACCGTGGCCGGCGCATCCCCGGGCACGCCGTTGCCGAGATCGACGACGAAGCTGACGTTCCCGCCCGCGTCCGCCGTGCCACTCAGGATCAGGGGCGCGGTATCGAGCTGGTTGGCGTGGAAGGGGTCGTCCGGAATGGTCTCCGTACCATTGTCGCCGTGCTTCTCGTAGCCCGAAGCATCCATCACGTAGAGCTCGACGGTGGCGCCGGCGGGCGCGCCGCTGATCTCCACCGTCTGCGTCGTCTCGGTCGTCAGGGCGCGTCGCTCGCCGTCGATGAGCCCGTCGATGGTGAGGGTCGGAGCGGCCAGCGCCGCCACGCCGTCGAAGATCGCCTGGGACGTGTTGAGCCCCGTGAGCTCGAGCTCGCGAGTGACGGTCACCTCCTGTCCCGTCGCGTTCTCGAAGGTGATCGTGATCGTCGTGCCGGCGATCTCGCCGCCCGAGACGGCGCCCGCCTGGCCGGTCCCGATCGCACCCTGGATCGATTGGGGATCGACGTCGACACCGAAGATGAAGCTCTCACCGGCGTCGAAGTTGTCGAAGTCGAGCGTCATCAGCCGGAAGCCGCCCGGCGCGCCATCGTCGCCACCCGGCAGCTGCTCAGAGAAGGGGTAGACCCCTGCGACGCCCGTGAAGCCGAGTCCGGCGGTCGTCGGAGCTGGAAGGATGTTGCCCAGGTCGTCGACCAGGCCGGCCTCGTTGGTGTTGAACTTGAGGCCCTGGCTGCCGGTGTCGCCGGCCTCGCCGGTCGGGTCCCAGACCGAGCCGAGGAACTCACCGACCCCGCTCAGGTCGAGCCCCTCCGAGAGGATCGCCGTGCCGAGGTCGAAGACGATGCTCTTGATGGAGACGTCTCCGGGCGAGGTGTTCTGGATGGTCAAGGCGTTCGTGCCGAAGGTCGTGACGCCATTCACCTGGATGGTCGCGCCCACGTCGAACTCGTCGTCGAGGATGTCGACGGTGGCCGAGTCCAGGGCCCCGATGACGACGTTGGCGTCGCCCGCTGCGATGCCGTCCAACGTCACCTGGACGTTCTCGATGCCCTCGAGGTCGAGGTCGTCCAGCACCGCAACGTCGAGCAGCGCGCTCGTCTCGCCCTGGAGGATGGTGACGCTGGTCGGCAGACCAGTGTAGTCCACGTCCGGCGTAGCTGTGCCGGATACCGTCAGGTCGATCACCGTATTGGTGGTCGCCGCGGCGCCCAGGCTGACGGTGAACTGGCCGTCCTGGTCCGGCTCCGCGGCGTTCGCCGTCGCGGCGATCGTCACCTCGTTGACGACATCATCGTCTGCGATGGTGATCGTGCCGGAGCTCGCCGCGCCGAGAGCCAGGTCGGCGTCGCCGGCGACGCCGTCGAGCGTGATGATGACCGTCTCCGGGCCCTCGATCTCGAGGTCGTCGATGACGGTGACGTCAATGGTCGCCGAAGTGTCACCCTGCGCGATGTCGACCGTGCCGCTGAGCGTGTCGAAGTCCACGCCGCTGGTCGCCGTTCCCGTCACCGTGTAGCTGACGGTCGTGACCGTGCTCGCGATCTCCTCGAGGCTGACGGTGAACTGGCCATTCGTGCCGGGCTCCGACGCGTCCTGCGTCGCGGCGAGGGTGACCTCGTTCACCGCCGGGACCGGGGAGAGCGTGACGCTGGCGTCGTCGTCGTCGCCGATGGAGCCGTCGCCCGGCGTGGAGTCCAGGTCGGGCTGGTCGGCCGCCAGGATCTGGGCGTAGTTGTCGTAGTCGAAGACCTGCGCCACGCCCTCCTGGATGATCTCGATGGCGCTGATCTTGGCGTTGTCCGTCACCGTGGTGAGGTCGATGTCCAGGATTCCATCGGCCACCGTCGTGGTGAAGGACTGGCGCACCGCGGTGTTGTTCGCGTTGCCCGCGTCGACGAAGATGTCGTAGTCGTCCAGCACCAGCGCGCCTTCGACCTCGACGTCGAACACGCGGGCGCCCGGCGCGTTTGCGAAGATCTCCGCGAAGTAGAGATTGACGGTGTAGTTGCCGTTGTCGACGGCGAAGTCCCATTGCTGGTCGCCGAAGCGCTCGGTCTCGAACAGCACTGCGCCTGCGGGATCGGAGGCCGGAAGCTGCGTGAGGTCGATGACCGGACTGCCGTTCTCGTTGCCGAACTTGTTCCCGCCTGCGGTCAGGGTGATCCCAGGCCCGTAGGCTCCCGCGGTCGGGGCGGCGCCGAGCGTGTCACCGAGCCAGCCCGGGGCCGAGGCGTCTGCGGCAGCCTGCGTGGTACCGCCCGGGTTCACGCGATACACGACCACGTCGCCCACCACGCCGGCCTCGTTCACCGTGGCGGTGATGTCGAGCGTGGCGCTGCCGCCGATCGGGATGGTGCCGATATCCCAGAGGCCGGTTCCGTCATCGTAGGTGCCGTCGCCGCTGGCGCTCACGAAGCTGAACCCGTCTGCCAGCAGGTCCTCCACCTGCACGCCGGTGGCCTCCACGCCGTCTTCGTGATCCACGGTCAGCGTGAAGGTCACGTCGTCGCCGAACTCCGGCGCCAGGTCTGAGACCGTCTTCGTCAGAGCCAGGTCCGCCGGAAGCTCGTCCAGCGCCGTCAGGCGCAGGAAGTCCCACTGACCCGTGAACTGGGGCGCTCCCGACCAGTCGGTGATCGAGATGCCGTAGGCGATGCCGCCGTCGGCGCCGGTCAGCGGATTCACTCCGTTGAGGGCGTCCACCAGCGAGCCGGTGACGGTGCGGACACCCGTCTGGATGGCGCCGAGCTCGGCGCCCAGATCGTCGAAGAGCGTCGCCGTCCCCTGCAGCGTGCCCGCGAGCTTGTCGACCACGAGCTGAAACTCAATGTCCTTGACCAGCGGGGGGTCGATGCTGGCCGAGCCGAGCGAGATGTTCTCCTCCTTAACGCCGGTCAGGCTGTCTTCCTGGGCGAGCTGGACGCGTGGGCCGTCGCCCGCGCCTCCGTAGACGAACTTGATGTAGTCGTCCACGCCGCCCGCGCCGAGCGTGATCCCGAACGAAGCGAAGCTGGCCGGCGCCCCTCCGAGGAACGGGTTCGCGGTGCGCGCGACGACCTCGAAGGTATCCACGCCGGTCACGTCTGCAGCCGACTGGTAGTTGTCCTTGATGGTGTTGTTGGCGTCGGTTCCCGAGTCCGCGAAGAGATCCGTTCCGCTGGAGTCGACGTTCAGGAATCCACCGGCGATCGAGAAGCCTGCCTCGGTCGTCCGGTCCCCGTAGGGATCGGTACCGGAAGTGCCCGGCGGATCGAAGGCGGGATTGACGATGATGCCGCTGAAGCCGGCCTCGGTGCTGAACGGATCGGTCGTGTCGGTGTTGAAGTCCTGGAGGAATTCGCCGCCCGGCAGCAGCGCCTTGGCGTCGCCGTTGCTGCCGTCGAAGGCGAACGGGTCCTCGGTGTTGAGGATGCCGTCGCCGTCGATGTCGTCCGCCGGAAAGCCGACGCCGTTGATCGTGACCGTGACCGTCGCCGTATCGCTGGCCGCGCCATCGGTCAGGGTGTAGTTGAAGCTGTCGGTGTCGGTCTCACCCGTCGCCAGGCTGTCGAAGGCGCCATTCGGGTCGTAGGAGAAGGTGCCGTCCGCATTCAGTGTGAGCAGGGCACCCGAGGTCAGCGTGATCTGCTGGCCCATGTCGAGCGCTGCGCCGTTCACCTCGCTGATCGTCAGTGCATCGGAGTCGTCGGGGTCGGTGTCCGCGCCCAGCCCGTTGTCGGCCAGCACGTCGCCTGCGAGCACGACGTCTTCGTCCGTCGCGAAGGCGTCGTCGATCGCGTCCGGCGGGTTGTTGAACTGGAGGTAGATCGGCGCGCTGACCGGGCCGATCGCCAGGTCGTCGTTCGAGGGATCGATCACCGAGGCCACCAAGCCGAGCGGGACCTGGCCCTCGTCCACGGCCAGCTCGTAGACCGGGACCTGCGTGAAATCGAACAACCCGCTGATGTCCTGATCGCTGCCCGTCAGCACGACATCGACGGTCTGGAACTCGGCCGCGTTGTTGGCCGGGAAGTCCGACGCGGCCAGCGCATCCAGCTGCGCTTGCAGGATGGGCGCATAGGTCTGCTCGGCCGGAGTACCAGTGGAGAACTCGTTTGTGACCGGCTGGATGATGCCCTTGGTCAGCACCACGCGAGCCGTCTGGCCGGCCGGGCCGTTGACGATGACGCTGGGACCGCCCGCGCCGTACGCTCCGACCCCTCCCGCGGTCAGGCCGTTCACGGTGAGGCTCACCGCCGGACCCGCCGGCGCCTGGGTCGCCAGGCCCTGCGAACCACCCTGGTTCCCGGCGCCCTGCAGCTGGCCGGTGGCGGTGGTGCCGTCCGTGAACGTCACGGTGAAGCTCGAGCCGATCAGCTCCGCACCCGAGATGCCGCCGATGTCCCAGGTCGGGTCTGCGCCACTGTCGAGGGTGCTCTTCTCTGCCCCTGCGATCGAGTTCGGATCCATGTCCACCGCGAAGCCGATGGTCTCACCCGGGTTGAAGCCGCCGTCCGTAGCGGCGTCGAAGAGCAGCTGGATGCCCTCGAAGCCCGCGGTGCCGCCCGCGCCGATGTACGTCGTGCCGGGGGCTCCACTCGTACCGTGGTCCGGAGCGATCACGCCCGTGCTGCCGGGGGTGTTGATCGTCAGCAGCTTGGCAGTGGTGTCGCCCGCCTCGCCGAAGGGATCGAAGACACTGTCGGGGTAGAGCGCGTTCGTGACGTCGAGCTCGACCTTCTCGATGTCCTTCGTGCCGGTGTTCGTCAGCTGGAACGAATTGGCGCCGAAGTTCGAGGTCTGGACGTTGTCTGCGCTGAGGGTGATCGAGAGCTCGGCGGCGCCGTTGGCGACGGGCGCTCCAGCCTCGCGCACCACGATGCCACTGACCTTGGCATTGTCCACGGAGGCGTCGAAGTCGATGTCGAGCGCCGTCGGGTTGCCGGCCGTGTCGGGCGCAAAGGTCCCGGGAACGTCGAAGACGAACGGCACGTTGAAGTCGCCCGTCTGGGCCAGGATGTCGAAGTCGTCGAGCACCAGGACGTCTTCGACGAAGACGTTGAAGACCCGTGCCCCGGGATTCGACTGGAAGATCTCAGCGAAGTAGAGCTCGACCGTATAGTCGCCGGGCGCCACCGGGATCTCGTAGTTCAACGGGTCGGCGTAGCGCTCGGTCTCGTACACCGTGGCGTCGAACACGGGCTGCTGGCCGTTGCCAGCGTTGTTGTCGGTGAAGGTCTGGCCGTTCAGGAAGGACTGGTCGGCGCTGAAGTCAATCCCATCCTGAGACAATGCGGGGCCGCCCGCATTGATCGCCGCAATGATTGTGCCTGGATCGAGCGGCAGTGCTTCGACGACGAAGTTGAGCGTGGCGGTGCTGGGGCCGTAGCCGGAGTTCATCCAAGCGGTGATCTCGCCCGTCAGCGGCGTTTCGAAGGAGGGCAGCGAGAAGCCTGGCTGGATGTCGCCGCCGGCTGCCATGAGCGCCAGCAAGTTTTCGTTGCCCGGGTTCAAGTTGCCGGTGCCGTAGATCACCCCGCCCAGCAGGTCGGAAATCTCTGTCGGGTCCTGCGTGGTCGGTTCGACAGTCACCTGAGTTCCGGCCTGCAGGGCGAAAAAGGCGTCGGTGAAGAGGCTGCCCTCGAATTGGTAATCCTCAAGTTCGATGGCAGTCAGTCCATAGCCATCCGGGATCTCGAAGGTGAAATAATCGCGATCGCGGTAATTGTTTTCGCCGTTCTCGCCCTCCTGTTGGGCAATTACGATGTTATTCCCCGGCGACAAAGCCCCTGCGTCGGTTGGCGTCATGCCGTCGTCGGCGATCTCTACCACGTTTCCGAACAAGTTATCAGCGGGCGGCGTGTATGCGGGCTCCCCCGCCGCAACGATCTCGATGCCCTTGAGACTTGGATTCTCGATGTCGTGGATGAACTCCAGATTCAGAGTGCCATCTGTGACATTAACCGTGTGGGACAGCATATAGGCGCCTCCAGAGCCGGCTGTCTCGTAGGGGTCTACATCGTCAAACTCAGCGGGGACCGTACCTTCCACAGAGATATCGAACTGACGCTGGTCGGCCGCCGTGATGCCACTGAAGATCTCGGCAAAGAACAGGTTGACGACATAATCGCCTGCCGCGACATCGAAAGCCCACTGCATTTCAGGATCACTGCCAGCGTCATAGCGCTCGGTGTTGAAGATTTCAGCCGGCGCTGACGCCGCAATGCCGGGATCGAAACTGGTCACCGAGACCGCGGTGCCCGCGGAGGTGCTGTAAGTGCTGCCACCCGTGCTGTTCGCCACGAGGAACGGGCTGTTCCCCCCTGATGGGAAGTTGCCGGTATCGGCGGACCACGGAAGGCTGCTGCCGTCAGCAGCAGCCAGTTCGGGGCCGCCGGCATTGACGCGATAGAGCGGCGTACCCGGTGTTGCCGCATCAAGGAAGGTGTACCCTTCCGACGCTGCGGCGACCGTATTTCCGGCCTGGTCTGTCACGCCTGACACCTCAAAGGTGTAAAGCGTGTTCGCGGGCCAGCCGCCGTCAGGTGCATCGACAATGTATTCGGCATCGATGGTCGTATCGCCATCCACCGCTCCATTGAGAACGTTGACGATGGTGGAGTCAGTGCCAATCGGACCGCCGCTCACCGACAGGGTTGTGGCCAGGATCGAGTCGACGTCGAGGCCTTCATTGTCGGTGAACGTTACCAGGACATTGATCGGCTGATCATTGCCGGGGTCCGTGCTCAGCGGCTGGACGTCAATTGTGTCGACCACCGGCGGCGTCGTGTCGGGAAGGGGCCCGCCCGCCGGGCCGAGGATCTCGATGCCGTTGATCAGCGGGTTCTCGGTTACATGCTCCCACAGGATGTTGAGGCTGCCGTCATTAACAGTCACGTCATAGCTGAACAATCCTGCGACCTGATCGCCGATCGTCTCAACGAGATCGAGATTATCCTCAACAAGCTGGCCTTCGATACTGATGTCAAAGACGCGGTCACCGACGTCAGTTGTGCCGCTGAAGCCATCAGCCATGAATAGATTGACGGTGTAAACGCCAGCGATCAGAGCGTCGAAGACATACTCCATTTCCGGGTTCGCCCCTGGATCCCACCTCTCTGTCGAGAAAATCGCCAGCGGTACATATCCCGGCAGGGCGTTTTCTGCCGGCGACGATGCCGGGTTCACTGCGCTTGGCGAAGACAGATTCCCCGTGTTGTTGCTGAACCCGGGGCCCGATTGCGCACCGACGCCTGTGTTCGCTGCCCAATCAGGGCCGTCGTCGGTTGCTGCGACTTCGGCGCCGCCTGCATTGACGCGGTAAAGAATTTCGCTGTCTGCAACGGTGACGGTTACCGTTGCATCGTCAGTCAAACCGGTCCCATCGTTGATGGTGTACTCGAATGTGGCGTCGCCTTCGAAGCCACCCGTGGGCGTGAAGGTGACGAAGTCATCGCTGGTATCGCTTGTGGTCCCGTTGTCGTTCAGAACAGCCGAGCCATTGCTTGCGTTCTGGACACTGGTGATCGACAATGCGTCCCCCACATTCGCATCGCTGTCGTTCGCCAACAGATCAGCAACCGGGATGTCCACGGCTTGGTCGGGCGAGGTCGATGCTTCGTCATCGACGGCAACCGGTGCGACCTGTTGTACGGTCGACGTGATCTCCAGATCGGCGAAGTTGGCTTCGAACGGCGTCTCGGGGCCTGTAGAGGTCGCCAGCAACGTGACGATCGCCGATGACGGCAACTTGTTGCCGTTTTCGGCCATGATCGTGTTGTTGCCCAGAACGGCGTCGAGCACTTTGCCCTGCAACGCAATCGGCCCGCCGATCGCCTTGGGTTGGGCGAGCACCATGCCGCCGCCCGGGCTCAGTTCATAGTTGTAGGAAGCCTGCGCGGTCGCAGCACCCGGCGACGTCAGGTCGACGGTCAGGTACAAGTTGAAGATGGCGTTGTCCGTGGCGTTGTTTGCCGCGTCGTTAAAGTCGGTGTCCTGGCTGCTGTTCACCGTGATGTCGGTGACCTCAGCGTCATTCTCTTCATAGAAGACTTGCAGTCGCGGCAAACCGCCGCCAACACCGGCGACGACCTTCAGATAGTTGGACTGGGTGCCATCTCCCAGCGCGAAGCCGACGGATCCAAAATTCTGGTCAAGGCTGACGCTGGAATAGGGGTTGAAGATCGGCACGCGGATGGTGAAGGTCCCGACATCCGCAGCCGGCGTGAAGCCCGTCTGGATGGCATCGTTCTGCGTGTTGACGTTTTGGAAGGCGTCGCCATCCGTCACCTGCTTGATCTGGATCACCCCCGGCGCACCGCCGCGGATCGTGTTGTCCAGGTCGGTCAGCAGGTCCGCGCCTGGAGTCTCGATCAACACGTCGGGATTGATCTCGCCCGACCCGTCGACCATCCAGCCGTTCATGCCAATGTTGTACTCGCCGGACGGCCCCGGGTTGTTGCCGGCGGCCGGGTTGAAGTCCCAAAACAGCGTCTGGCCACCCTGCAGGACCGTTTGCGTTCCGTTATTCGGGTCGAACTGCAACGGATCGTTCTTGTCCAGAACGCCGTCATTGTCTGCGTCTACATCGACACCCGGGGGATCGCCAGGTTCTAGTACGATAATGTTGTTGGTGCCGAACTGGGCGACGAACATGGCGCCCGCGCCGACACCGGCGCTGCCCGGAATCCCGCTGTTTCCAAGCGCGGTCACGTCCAGCGGTGAGCCGCCGACGTTGATCGTGTCCGTGTCGGTAACGTTCGAGTTCGCAGCGGTGCCGTCGGTCTGAATCTCCATCAACGTCAGGCTGCCGTTCAACGACACGACCGCTAGATACTCGACGTTTGGCCCGCCATCGCCGATGTTGTCGGCCGTGTACTCGGTGATGCCATTGGACGAGGAGTTGATCGAAAGGAGCGACTCGTCCTTCGGACCCGGGCTGTTGTCTGGCCCGAAGTAGACACCCTCGATCGGGTTGGTGGTGCCGCCGGTGATGGTGGACCAGTCTTCGGGTAGATCGTCCCAGATTGTGCCTGGATCGTTACCTGGGGTCCCTGCTGGCGTCAGCTGCACATCCTCACTGAGACCGCCGCCTTGTCCGGACCAGAGGCCCGCCGCCGCGCCCGAGGCCCTTGTCGGGTTGGGGTGGCCGCCATAGGTGCCGGACTCGATGATGTGCAGGTTGTCTGGATCGGAATCGTTGGTGTTGTCGGTCAGGTTCGGCGCGTTGGTCGCAACCTGGGTATCGCTGGTCACTTCGTTGGCGCCATCGTCGGAAACCGGGGCGCCTCCCCAGCCGTTGTTGGGGCCATTGTCAAACGTGTAGAGGTTGCCGGCCTCGGTGATGACGACGTCATAGGCATTCCTGTAGCCGGGGGAATAGACCTGCACCGGCCCGCCTTGATCGAACTTGGCCTGGTTCCGACCGTCGTTGCCGCCAAAGGTATTGCCGGCTTCGAGATCGGCAGGACCGGTGGTGCCGACCGCGCTGTCCACGGCGCTGTCGCCGATGCCCGACACGTTCGTTCGGGTCGGATCGTCCAGGGTCGGCAGGGCGTAGACATACTCATCCACATAGTCCGTGCCGCCTTTCAACCCTTCGTTGGCTTCGATCTGGGCGAGCTGCGTCAGGTCGACCCGCAGTAACGCCGCCGAGTAGTAGTACTCCGGAGTATAGGCAAAGTTATTCGACGGTGCGCCCTTATTGTCGTGGCCGCCCGACATGACATACATGATTTCGTGCTGCTCAAAGACACCTTCTGATACTTCGACGGACTCCGTGCGAATATCCAAGCCGTTTGTGGAGTGGTTCTCTTCCGACCGCGGCAGGCCGATCACAAGATCAACTTTCTGCCACTGCGAGCCGTCGAAGGTCAGACGGGAGATGATGCCCGAGTTTGTATCCAGGTTCACATCATTGCCGCCGCCGCCAGCCCCGATGCGCGGGTCGCTGGAGCTGACGTAGAGAATCGGGTTTTGGGCTGTGCCCTCGACAACGAGACCGGTGACCTGACGATTGTTCACCTGTGTGTTCAGTGAGCCATCGTCGTTGTGGTTCGGAATGTCGTTGACCAGGTTGATGACCTGCTCGTTCGACGCTTGCCAAGTGGCTCCATCCTTGGTGACGTCGTAGACCTTTAAAATGCCGTTTTGCTGAGAGACATAGAGCCTTCCATCAGGGCCAAACTGCAGGGATGTGGGATTGTTCAGGCTCGTTCCGTTGATCGTCGCCTGCGAGAATGTCTGGGTGATGGCCATGATAAACCAGGTTTGGAGAAAACAAGTGAGGAATGCGTTAACTGAAGCGATTTGTAGATCACGTCAGGGCGCGGTGAGCTCCTTGAGCAGGCTGAGGTATGTGGGGTGGAATCATGTGAATGAGTGCCGGTAAAATTATATTGTAACCGTTCAGGTGTCGGATATAGCGTGTGCAGCCTTCCCAAGAGCTACATGTAGTGTCTCCATGCAGCCTGCGACCGACAAATCCGGCTGAAATCGCCCCCTGGAGAGCATCTTGAACGAAGATATTGACATATAAACAACCCCAGATCCGTTGTAGCGAAATGAATCTGGGGTTCCTGGATGCACCTCACCCCCCCTGAACGTGTACGTTATATTGATGTCATTCGGAGTTTCGTTCTCAATTTTCTGGTCCACCGGAAAGCTGCTAAGGATCCAAGAATTGGAGCTGGGCCTGGCACACCAGTGGCGGGCTGTTCAAGAATTAAGGCTGTCTGAAAATTGAAATTGGACCCTACTGTTTGCCTTTCGGCATGAAATATATCTAATGGGTATTCTTGGCCATCAACCAGGCCAAGTGTATCGACGTCAATGGAGCCTGAGATCGGGGAATGCACACCGCCTAAGTCAATAACCAATTCGTTATCAATAAAAACCCATACATCATCATCACCAACGAAGCTAAAAGTATTATCTTGCTGCGAAGCATTATATGTAAATACAGTACTTATTTGGGTGGTGAAATGATAGTTATGTATACGACCTTGGTTGCCAAATAGCTGATTATCGATCGGGAAGTAACTGTTATTGGTATATTGAAACAAACCTGGACTTACCTCGGATAGCGCAAATGTAAACAATGTGTTCGCATTGGTTCCTGGCACATCATTATACCATTCGTTGAATGTTGCCTGACTGCTTATAGTTGCAGATGGAGGAGTTCTTGACGTATCAAAGACGGGCTTGCCATCTATTCCGAGAATATTCTCAACCAAGCCTGTCTCGACTTGTATAACACCCTGTTCGAAGTCAGGATGAGAGTCTCTGAAGTCGCGGATAATTCCTGTCAATGAGAAGGCTTTCCCTGGTGCCACATCCGCGATTGCAAGGCCAGTGCCCAGCAAACCAGCTGCCAGGAATTTCCCGCAGCTTTTCAGAGCAGAAATCGTGGAAGGCTTCAAGGGTTTGGCGGAAGCGAAGGAAACCAACCCCTGGGGTGGAGCATCGTCACGGTGGAGTGGGGATTTCATGAGTGGAGCTCAGTGTTGGTGGAGTTCTGTGGGGCCGCTTCCCTTTGAGTGGTGTAAAACCCGAGGCCCGATTGCCCTGATCCAAGGGTGAACAGGGTGGAAAGACGGGCTGTCATTCCGGAGGTGCATCTAAACCTCGTGAACTTACGATGAATCCGGACGATTGTCTTGTCAAGACTTCAGTGCTTGCCATGGATAGGATCCAAGAGAACTATGAGAATTGCGCTAATGAATGATTGCAGGCCTGTGGGGCGCCGAGACGATCTGGTGCCGGCCCCCGGGCGGCGATCGAAGCCGCTGCGCCCTGTGGGGGCGCACAGGCCCCGATCCCCTGGGGCCTGGCTTATGCCTCTGCTCGCGCCGGCGGCCTGCAGAGCAGGCAGATCGTCCAGCGAGGGGATGGCGGCCATGCTCTCGGGGGAGAACATGCGGCGGCCCTCCAGCTGCCAGTGCTCGTCCTGCTCCAGCAGCACCGCCCCCACCAGGCGGATGATGGCGGCGTCGTTGGGGAAGATGCCAACGACGCGGGTGCGGCGCTACTCCTTCGGAGAAGACTGCGTCTAGTCTCACGTCCCGGAAATACGTGTACACAACCGTCCGAGCTTTTCCAGGATGGAGTCCGCCGTAGCGGGAGGATGGCATCTCTTCGCGAGAGCTTAGTCGTCACTTGGGCGTCACTTGCAACACCGCCTGGCTGGTACACAGCAAGATCATGAGATCAATGAGCGAGTGGGAGGAGGCCTATGTTCTGCGAGGAAGAGTACAGTTAGATGATACCTATCTCGCCGGAGAACGTCCTGGTGGAAAGGCTGGTCGTGGATCGGAGAACAAGGTTCCGATCGTTACGGCGGTGTCACTGAACGTGGCTGGGAAGCCAATTCACACGAAGAATTTACCAGTGCGTGGCTTTATTTCAGAGGAAATTGGCCGTTGGGCCCAAAGCTGCCTGGGCAAGGGCTGTGCAGTGCTTTCCAATCGCCTGGCCTGCTTTCGCTATCAAGTTCTTGGATCTGCATGACCGTTTTTTCGTCGGTGAGTCCGAGGCGCTGTTTGATGTAGAGAGCTCAAAATGCGACGCGTCCTGATTTTCCAGGTGCTCCTGATGTGGCACTGAAATGAGGTGAATAACATACTTAATCTCTTCCCCTACCGAGGCCTTTGGCCGAGCGTACCGGAGGCACTAGGCATTTGCGCAAGGCCGTCCACGCCATTTCCTCCGCTCACATTCCTTGTGCCGCTGTGGAGATTTAGATTCATTGCTCAGATCCGTGAGCCCTCCCGCCAGTCCTTGGTGCCTCTTGGCCTCTGTTTCTTCAGGTAGCGCCAGAGCTTGTTGAGGTTGTGTCGCCCAGAGCAGCCCTCACCATCCACCTCCCCGCCCGCGCAGCGAAACGACGCAGTCCTCTCCTCTTGGTCTGACCAAACACCGCTCCACGATCGTCTTGCGCTTGGCGTAGATCTCTCTTCCTCCTTCTTGCGCAGCTTGCGGCCATCCGACCTTTGGCATCCAGATCCTTGGGGATCGGGCCAAAGATCGGTGGTGGTGGCTGACCGTGCGGCAGCCTGCCCGTCGCGATGTAGGGATCGACGCCTCGCTTCTCACAGGCCGCTGCGTTGTCCTCACTCCAGTAGCCCGTATCGCCAAGCAAGGTCTTGGGGATCTGGCCGGTGTTGGCGATGGTGCGCTCCAGCATTGGCACCAGATGCTCCGGATCCGGCGACTGGTTGCTCACGCCCATTGCCACGATCACCTGGTGATCACCATCGACGACCGCCTGGCAGTTGTAACCCTGCAGCAGGTTTCCGTCGCTCTTCATGATGGCTGTCGGGATCGGTGAAATTCCGCTGGCAGCGGCCGTCGGGCTGCCATCGGCCCGATGAGCCAGGCCGCGATACGGCATGGAATCAGACGCCTGTGGCTCCAGCCCATGGGGTTCAAGGCCTGCCTCATCGGCCTTCTGGATCGCCAGATCCTTTGCTGCTTGTGCCTTCTCCTGCGCCTTGACCGCCTTGTCGCGCAGCTTCTGCTGCTCGCTGGCATCCGCATCTGCGGCTTCTGCGTCGGCAACCGCAGCTTCTGCATCGGCTGCCTGCTTGGCGCGATCACGGGCAGCCGCGCGCTGCTTCCGCTTCCAACGCTTGTCGGGCCTGGCGGATCTTCTCCAGCCGGTCCTCGCGCCGCCGCAGTTCCTCAGGCAGGTCACTACCCAGCTTGCCCTTGCCGTACTTGCCGTCCTCCTGCGCATCAAGGATCTCGGCCCGCCGCATCAGCTCCCTGATCTCCTGCTCCAGCTGAGCCTCGGCTTGAGCATCCGCTCATGGCTCATGGCTTTGTGTTTCGAGGCATTGGCCTGCACCTTGGTGCCGTCAAGCGCCACATGGCCCAGGCTCACCATGCCGGCCTCCTGGCAGAGCCGCAGGATCTGCACAAACAGCTCACTCAGGGCCTCAAGGTTGCGGCGGCGGAACTCACTGATCCGACTGTGATCCGGCTGCTGGTTGCCGGTGAGCACCCGGAAGGCCAGATCCTCGTAGCAGGCGCGCTCAATCCTGCGGGAGGAAACAATGCCTGTGCAGAGCCGTAGAGCAGCAGCACCGTCATCATCCTGGGATCGAATCCCTTCTCGCCTCGGGGATCCTTGCTCTGGGCTGGGATCACGATGGCGGACAGGTCCAGCTCATCCACCAGGTCCAGCAGGAAATACACCTGGTGGTCAGCCGACAGCCAGTCGAAGGGGGACGGCGGCAGCAGGCTCGTCTGGCCCGGCTGCCAGGGGCGGAAGGTCTTGGGGTTTTGCATAACCCATTCTCTCGCCCAGATCCATTGCTGTCACTGGGATCTGGGCAGATTTAGGAGCGTCTGTGAAGAGATGCTGGGCGATCTATGCGCAACACGCTCCTAGTCTCCCGTCCCAGAAATACGTACACAGGCGTCCGAGCTTTTCCAGGATGGAGTCTGCGGTAGCGGTCCAGCAAGAGGGAACCGTGTTCTTATTGTAGTGGGCTACAAAATTCTCGATTTTTTCGATTAATTCCTTTACGCTTTTAAACGTTCCCCTTCGAATGGCCCGTTGGCTGATGATCCCAAACCAACGCTCACCTGATTCAACCAGGACGAGTAGGTTGGAGGAGTGCAATGAAATCTTGGCCGGAGCAAGCCAGTCTTTCACCTTATGATGCTTATGTGTGCAGTAGTTATCAACGATTAGATGCACATCTAGATCGGTGGGAACCGTATCCTCGATCTTCCGCAGAAAGTCAGAAACTCCTGATGGCGGTGACGTTGTTTGCATTGGGTGATCACTTGTCCAGTGGAGACATCCAAAGCAGCAAACAGGGTGGTGGTCCCGTGGCGAATGTAGTCGTGCGTAACACCCTCAACATAACCTAATCCTAGCGGTAACAAGGGTTGGTTCTATCCAGAGCTTGAATCTGAGTCTTTTCATCGACGCAGAGTATAGGACGTTGTCGGGTGGATTAGGTAGAGACCAACGATATCTCGTACCTTTTCGACGAAAAACGGATCTGTGGAGAGTTAAATGTTTCCTGCCTGTGGGTTGAATTTGAAAAGCCTGCATCCATCTGTGGGCTGTGCTCTTGGAAACGCCCGACTCCCCTGCAGAGCACGGACTGTCCAATGTGTGGAGCCATCTGTTGGTTTGGTTTCTAGAGCCCGATTAATCAGCTCCATAACTTTCTCATCATCATGGCTACGGGGCTGCCAGGACGCAGTTCATCATGAAGCCTGCGATCCCCATCTCCAATAGCGTGTACGCCACTTCCCTACCGTGACATGAGCGACTCCCAGCCGCTTACCAATTGATGCGTTACTACCACCACCTCGACATTCCAGAACGATCTGAGCGCGCTGCACCAATCCATGGGGTAAAGACGGAATTAGAAGACTTCAAGCTGAGAACCCTCAAGCTGAGATCAAGAGGAGGCAGAGGGCGACATTGGCATATCTTGAGGTTGAGACTATGCATTTGAAGTATAGCATTACAAGCCAGGCAATGGAAGTCTTTGTCCTTCGATCCTAGTGCCATTCCTGATACGAAGTGGCCGTGATTGGTCCTGTTTTTCCACAGCTTGATTGTCCAGCCACTCTCCTGGCTGCAAGTGATCTCGCGTCTAAGCGATCATGATGTGAACAGTGGATTAGCCACTTCAAGAATAAGCGATTAAGTCACGCTAAACATGGCGAATAAGTAAGGTCCATGGGTCACGTGTAACTCCAGAGTATCGTCATGAAGAGGTAATCCATCGATTCTCATGGTCTAGTTTGCCGCCAAAGGATAGAACGATCACCTCGATTGAGAGTTGCCCGTTGAGCTGCTTTCGATACATTCAGAGTCGGTAATGATTCTTGCGAATGTGAAATGGCTCGTTTCGGCTGAGTTTAGCGGCTTCTCATGGTTGAGACCAGTTGTGCCGGAAAGGATTTGGGTTTTTCTGGAAGCCCTGTGTTCTCATCTGACTGGCGGATGACTTAGGTCAGAGCGCCCATGACGGTGCACTCGAAAAGGGTGCGTTAGCCATGGCGGGATCAGCTGGTTACAGCCATTGCCGATGGCTCAGTTCAATTTCCCAAGAAAACTACAGCAGATATCTATTAGATTAGATTAGATTGGGTTGGAGATGCCAAAGCCTCTCCTCCATTGTTTTTTTATACGCATTGCGATGAGAAATAAGGGATGGGAGCACAGGTACTCCACCTCCTTTTGCGCCACCGCCAGGGTGGCCGCCTGGAGTTTCAGCCAGGCGGGAAGATCCGTGGAGGTGAGCGGCTGGCCGGAATCCTGCACAGGCAGCACGAGCCGATAACCCGCGGCCGATGCAGGGCTGTTCACTGCTGGCACGTGGTCCACATGGGGATGGAGGCTGTAGGCAACCTGAAACCCTCTGGACAAACACAGGGCGGAATAGATTCTCTCAACGGCGTGGAGGAAGGAACCATCGTCGGGCAACGGTTCAGCTGGATAGGGCCCGGCATCGCCCAGCAGGGAAGCAAATTCAGCGAACAGGGAGAACTTGCCGATGAACATGTTGCCGAGGGGATACATCAGGGGCATGGCCAGGAAGAGGGGGTCCACCCTGAAGTGCTCGGCAATCTCCATGGCAGCGTTCAGATTCGCTTGCCGTCCCCAGCCATAGGGCCGCAGGAAAGGCGGGGGAGTGGGAAGCAGCAACCCGATGCCATGCGCCTCCATCACGGCCAGCAACCCGTTCGCCTGCTGGAGCGAGGGGGGAAGCAGGCAGCCATGCAGATGATCCATCCAGCCTGCGGCATCGAAGAGGCTGGGGTTCACTTCCTTGGTCAGATAGGGACTGCGTTTGAGGTGCAGTTTGATGAAGTAGGTGGCCGTGGTGTGGCGGTGGTACTGCTGAAGGCAATGCCAGAAGGGCAACACATCGCGTCCATGGTTGGGAAGAATGGCCAGATGGGCCAGTCGTAACTGGCTGTTGGCTCGCTCCTGGATGCAACGCTCCAGCTGGGCGGCCTTGAGGGCCGTGTCGGTGGTGAGCAAGAGGTCCAGCCTCAGATCGGCGGGCAACTGGCGCAACACCAGCTCCAGGGCCTGGGGGTGATAACAGTGCAGGATCAGGGCGATGGGCGCACCTGGAGGCGGCAAGGTGTGTGGCGCCCTGCGTTCCACTGGGGAGAGCAGGGCTGGTGCCTTCTGCCAGTCGATCATCAGGGTTGGCACCAGCCCCGTGGCCTGTTTGGAAGGCACAACGCCGAACAGGCGAGTGGACTCGGGCTGCAGTGGGAGCCGAAAAAGATCAGGCAAGGCTCTGAACGAGTTCTGGGGCAGTGGCACCAACGCGGCAGTTCAGGCGCCGGTGGAGGCGAGCACGCCTTTCCAGTGGATCATGGTGAGCAGGAAGGCGAGGCTTCGGGTGCGGTCCGTGCCGCTGCGATGGGCTTCAAGGATCCGTTGCACGAGTCCTGGATCCACCAGGTCGGCGATGGAGTGTCTGCTCTCCTGGATGAACTCCTGCAAGCGTGGATCGCGGTACCACTCGGCGCTGAGGTCGTAGGAGATGTAGCGGGCTCGCCGCATGGGCGGGGTCCAGTACAGCGGTGGTGCCTTGGGGAGCATGCGACGTCGATCGAAGCCGTTCTCCTCCGGAAACTCCAGCAGGTCGGGACAGTTGCTGGAAATGGCATGGCGGTGCCAGTTGGAGCCCAGCTTCCAGTGGCTGGGAAGGTTCCAGATGGCATCGATCCAGCGGCGGCTATGGAAGGGGGAGCGCCAATTGCTGGAGGCGCGGTACATGCGGATGCCGTTGGCATAGAAATTGGGCACCCGCTGCTCAAAGTAATAGCGGGCCAGACCCGGCAGGAACTGGCCGTGGCAGTAGCCCGTGAGCTTTTCGGCCCTCTGGGCGCGGCCATGGACATCCAGTTGGGAAGCAAATTCGGGGGCCAGATGCTTCAGTTCATCGGCTTCGAAGCTGGGATGGCGATCAAGTTTCAGGCTCCAGAATTTATGCAAGGCAGACACCGGGGCCAGGGCCGCGAGGTTTCCGAGCCGGCCGCGGTCGAAATAGTAGGAGCGGGCGAATTCACCGAGGGTGCCCACAAAGAAGGACGACTCCGAGGGGAGGTTGGCCTTGAGGGGATAGAGATAGGTGTGCCAGTGCCAGGCGGTTTTGGTGCCGTTGGTGATGGCGGAGATGGTGGGCGCGTGGCTGAAGAAATCATCCAGGCGCAGCCTGATCAGATCATGCTGCAACCCGAAGGTGGTGGCAATCCGGCGAGCCACCTGAACATCGGTGGCCTCGCTGCTGCCCATGGTGATCAGATGGGGCTTGATGCCCTGGCTCAGCATGGCGCTGAGGATCACCCGGGAATCAAAACCGCCGGAGAGGGAAAGGTAGGGATTGGGTCCCGCCCAGGTGGCCACCGCCTCGTTGAGGGCCTCCACGGCTGCATCGGGATCGGGCGAGCTTTTCCTGATCGTGTCCACATAGGTGGTGGATTGCAGAGAGATGGCCCCATCGCGGAACTGAAGGATGCTGCCAGGGGGAACGCGATGGATGGCCGGATGGAGGGTGGCATTGCCGGTGAGGTTCTCCAACTGGCAGAGATCGCCCAGGGCCGTCCAGTTCCACTGCCAGGAAAGGCCACTGTGCTGCAGGATTTTGTTGATCTGGTCGCCATGAAAGAAGCGGCCATTCTGCAGGGTGTAGAAGTAGTGCATCGCCCCCACGGGGGAGGTGATGATGGTGCAGGCATCGGCCTGGGTGAAAACGAATGTATATTCACCTTCCAGATCGGTAAGGGCGCCAGCACCGTCTTGCCTGAAAAGCTGCCGCAGGGAGGCTTCATCCTGGAGACAGTATCCAAGAATCTGAACAGAAAGATCGGAGCTTGCTGGATTCATCTTGCGGTAAGAATTCTTGACTAAGACAGGATTCGATGAATGACCCGAAGGGACGGCGGTGCCGATGTGCCCATAGACGGGGAACTGAACTTTACGGCACAGTACCTGGCATCACTTGTGTTGCTTGTGCAGGTGATCGCGATGGTTGTTGCTTAGGAAGCAGAAAGAAGATTCTTGGCAACATGCTTGGCTTGGGCCAGGTAGGTGGAAATCAGTTTCCTTGCCGCTACCTTCAAGCCAGAGGATGATTGATAAGGCGCATGCAGCAGGGGATCCAGATCCCGAAAGTTCATCCTGCCCCTGAATTGAATCGGGTAGCGAGGTGCTGATCTCCGCTGGAGAGATTCGATCAATGCCAACCAACGGGCATAGCTTTTTTCGGCACTGTATGTCTCCACCACCAGCTGCCGTGCCGCGGCAGAGCAATGGTGCCAGAGTGAGGGATCCCGCGCCAGCCGGATCAGGGCGGCAGCGGCATCATCAGGGTCATCCGATACCAGCAAGCCCGTCTGCTCATGGTGGATGAGCTCGGGAATACCACTGGGAATGGATCGCACCACCGGCACCACCCCCGCTGCCATCGCCTCCAGCAGGGCCACGGGTAAACCTTCAAAATCGGACATCAACAGAATCGCCTGGCAATCCAGCAGGATCGTCTGTACCTCGGCTGGGGGTAGCCGGCCGGTGAAAGTGATGGCATGGTTCAGTCCGGCGGCCATCACCTGCTCCTGACAGGCCTGGCGAGCATAGCCATCACCGATCACAGTGGCCACAATCGAGGCATCCAGCCGGCAGGTGCGGATGAGGGTATCAATAACGAGACTGGCACGTTTCTGATGCTCCCACAGTCGACCGCTGAAGGCAATGCGGAAGGGTCGATCATCGTAGCGTGATTGTGAACGAGGTATGGATACGCCGTAAGGAATAAGCGATGGCTCAACATCGATTCCAGATCTCAGCACCTGACTGTTAATATGGTCCGATACACTGACAACGTGGCCGCCGTGAATAGATGGACGCAAGCACTTCGCCGCTGCCCAGTATTCAGAATCGTCGGAGTGAATCGTCAATGCCCAGGGCAATCCCTGCTGGCCTGCGATAGCTGCGGCAACATAGTGGGCTGATTGGCATTGGGGCAGGAAGACAGAGGGCTGCCAATCGTTAAGAAATGCGAGGGTCTGCCTGACATCTAGAGCCAGGTTCTTCTGCTTAGCAGACATGGAGATATGGATACCTGCGTCAGCAAGTTGTGGAAGGATGGTGGCCTGAGCGGAATCAGATCCTTCGTGTTGCAGGTGGATGGCTACCTCTACGTCATCCGCGATCAACTGGCGGGCCAAGGCAACAAGCCATGTGGTGACACCCCCTAAGTCTGTGTGGGAGCTGTAGTGGGCAAAGGCGACCTTTGGCACAGAATGATGTTGATGGGCTGGGGAACAAATGAATGATTGATAGCCAGGAGGATATTCCTTACCTCACATCAACGATTGATCAAGACTTTATGCTGTTCCAGCAACGAAGCCTGAGTTTTTGATTCTGAAGCAGACGCACCAGAAATCCTAGCCGCAGGGGGCCCTTGAGAGTGCGGCCGATGATCACTTCATAGCGGGAGGGCCGAAAACGATCATGATATTCGTAGAAGATCCAGTCCCAGTAGCCTCTGGAGACCAGCCGTAGCCAGTAGAGAAAGGGTCGGTTGGGAATGGAACGGAGACAGGTGGCGATGGCATGGGAGTACTCGCCCATGCGGTTGGCTTCCACTGCCTTGCTCGCCAGACTCCGCGTGGTTTGGTCGTGAAAGCGAAAATTGCACAACTCCTGGGCTTCGAAATGAACGCGACCTCCAGAAGAGAGCAGGAGATGGACCCAGTACAACCAATCCCCAACGTAACGCAGAGATTCCGTACGTCGAGAAAGTTCCTTCAGGGTTTTGTTGTCAGGTCGACGGAAGACAACAGAGCTGGCATTGGCAATCATGTTGCCGCGCACCATGTAGTTTCGACAGAGATCGACCGCTGGCATGGTGAAAGAACTCTGCCATCGTTGCCGATCGAATAAATCTGGCCAGAAGGGCATTGATGCGATCGGGTCGCCATGGGTATCGATCGCTTGGGTGCGGCAATAGGCAAGTGCCACATCATCCTGTAAGCAGCGCATCATCTGCTCAAGGAATAGAGGAGAGCAGCTGTCATCGGATTCAGCAATCCAGATGTATTCTCCCCGTGATTGCTGGATGCCCTTCAGCCATTGACTGCAGGGGGAACCGGAATTGACCTCATTGACAAGCAATCGGTAGGGATGACAGCCAAGACATCGTCGTATGACCTCAAGGGAATGATCGGTGGATGCATCGTCCATCACAATCAGCTCAAAATCCTTGAAGATCTGCTGCCTGATCGAATCAAGTCGCTCCGAAAGAAAAGCCGAGTGGTTATAATTTGGTACGATGATGCTTAGGATTGGCAGTGATTCCATGGATTTCATGGCTACCTCCACTGTGAATAGCCGGTGGACTCCTCAGCGAATGCTATATTTCGTCTGTCGATATGTGTCTGGATCTCGCAGCGAGCCTCCCACAATTGTTGGAGCCGTTGACGATAACGGGCCCCGACTGTTTCCGCTGAGAATCTGCGCTTGTATTCGGCAATAAGCTCAGGATCGGTGGTTGGTGCATTCTGGCGTTTCTGGGCCACCTGACGCATCACTGCGCTCGCCTGTTGGAGATTCGGTTCTGCCCATACCATGCCCTCGTAGTGAGGGTATTCGCCTTGGTTCACTGGAATGAGCTTGTAGTCGATGGGATGAGCCAGTGGGCCTGTGCAGAAGTCTGCGTTGCCACCATAATCAGTGGCGATGATATCGAGTCCAAGCTGTAAAGCTTCAGCAAGCCCCAAACCAAGGCCCTCAGATCGATGCAGAGATACGAAGACATCACAACATCCATAGAGAGCAAGAATACCCTCTCGATCAAGATCGGCCTCAATAATGGTAATGCGGGAATCCGCAGAGGCAATTTCTTTCAGTTGATCCCAGAGAGGCTCCGGTCTTCGAGGAGGGAACGTCTTGATGACCAATCCTACATTATACTCACGTTGCGGAGCATCAACAAAAGCATTTTGAAACGCCTCAAGTACAGCCTGAGGATTCTTGCGCGCGATCATTGAATTAAGATCAAATCCAAAGGCAAAAAGAACAGCATTCGGATCAAGATCAAAATAGTTACGTGCCTCCGCTTTAGCTGATTCCGTCAGGGGAGGCGCTGCATTTCCCAGATCCACTACCGGTGGCATTGTGTGGATCGGGGCAGTTGAGTTAGGAATTTGAAGGCATCGTTGGTGTTGAACGGTAGCTGCACCTTGTAAGGATTTTGCGATAAAATTGGTACATGGCCAGAATTCATCGGCCAATTCAAGAGCATCTACCAGGAGGGGTGGCCAACGTTCCAATTCCCAGAACCATGTAACCAGCGAGTAATGCTGAGCAGTACGACCCAGTCCTTCATGCATGGCGAGGTTGACCTGTGAGTCAGCGGTCATGCAGTAGAGGTTGAAGGCGTAGGGCCCAACATCCCCTGAAGCTAGGGTCCGGTTTTCCAGGGTGCGATCTGTGGAAGGGGCGCTGTTGTGGGTTGGGACGTTGATGACACAGAAGGGGATACCCCCTGCGTCCAATGCTTTTGCCGTCATCCGCATGAACTCGCCCAATCCGAATACGTTGAAGGCGTGACCAATCAGATTGACTCCGAAGGGCCGTTCCTGAAACCTTTTTGTCAGAGGCTCAGATACTTTTTTGGCTTCTGCTTCCTGGAGGACGCGCTGTGCTGTCAATAGGTGAGGCGGTCCATTGGTCTCCCACCAGCTTTGGTAGGTGCTACGGCGCAGAGGCAGCGGCATGCGTAGCTGAACCCCGGTTGTTTCCGCCCAGTACAGGCAGGAGAAAAGGGGAAGACCCAGCGTCTGCCGGGTATAGCGATTGGCCCCCTGAAGAAAGTCATCATCCCAGAGAATCCTTGTATGGGGAAGTGCATAGGCAAGGCGTGTGGTTAGAGATCGCCTGGGAACGCTACTGTCGGATGTGATCTCTTCTTCCCGGGTGGCCATGAGGAAAATCCTCACCGCTTTGGAGTTGAACACCTGGGTACGGATGGCCTTGATTCGTCTCCGTGCTTTCCCATTGAGGGGTTCTGTAAGGATTTGAAGAAACGAGGATCGAATCATCATGGAGCTGCCCCAGCAGGACAGTAGTCCGACGGGGATTCAACCAAGAATCTCCCAGGCCGGCTGGCCGATGAGCATGGTGATGGCAAAGCTTGTGGCTGGTAAGACCACCGATGGTTCCCTGGATGCAATCTGAAGGCCCCATCCAGATCTGGAACGGAACGATGTCTTTCCTTCCCACCCCCGGCATGGAAATCTGAACTCACTACAGATGCCTGCATCAGGAGCAAGGAGGAGGGCTTCCTGTGGATGGTGGACCATTCGATGGCCCCGGAGCGATCAGGGCCAAAAGCAGCGAGCCGGCCTAGGGAACCCGTAGGGTACTGGCGAAGTGAGCAGCTTGCCTGGGACCTGTGACCAAAACCGCGCTGATTCTTGGAATCACAGGACAGGATGGCGCCTACCTGGCCCACCTGCTGCTCGGTAAGGGCTACCGGGTGGTGGGCAGCAGCCGTGATTCCCAGATGTGCAACACCAGCCGGCTGGAACGGCTCGAAATCGCTGCTGATGTAGAGATCGTGTCGTTGGCACCAAACGATTTCCGCAGCGTTCTCAAGGTGGTGAGTGGTGTGGAGCCGGACGAGATCTATAACCTGGCTGGCCAGACCAGTGTGGGCCTCTCGTTCGAACAGCCGGTGGAGTGCATGGAATCGATCGCCGGGGGCACATTGAATCTCCTGGAGGTCATGCGCTACCTGGAGGCCCCGGTTCGGTTGTTCAACGCCGGCAGTTCGGAGTGCTTCGGGGATACGGGTAGAGACCCGGCGAATGAGGAAACACCGTTCCGGCCTCGGAGCCCCTATGCGGTGGCCAAGGCAACGGCTTTCTGGCAGGTGGCGAACTACCGGGAAGCCTATGGATTGTTCGCCTGCACAGGCATCCTGGCCAATCACGAATCACCGCTGCGACCGGAGCGTTTCGTGACCCAGAAGATCATTCAGGGCGCGAAAGCGATCGCAGCCGGCAAGCTGGATAAGCTCAAACTCGGCAATCTTGACATCTGGCGTGACTGGGGGTGGGCACCGGATTATGTGAAGGCGATGCACAGGATGCTGCAGGCGGAGAAGCCAATGGACTTTCTGATCGCCTCAGGCAAGACAAGGTCCCTGCGTGAGCTCGTAGCGGCTGCCTGCAGAGTGGCAGGGATTAAGGTGGAAGAAAGGATAGAGGCATGCAATGATCTATTGCGCCCAACAGACCTTACCTACTCAGAGATGGACCCAAGGCTGATCGAACAGAAACTCGGCTGGAAATCTGCTCATACCCTTGAGGAGATTATCCACAATATGCACCATGGGGTTCTCTTTTAAGCTTACAATGAACATCTGGCTCGACTGCACATCGATAATAACTTGGGATAGGAGTTATCTCACCGGAATTCAACGTAGTTTGATCGGAGTCTACAAGGGATGGAGAACCCTTGGCCTGAAACCAATGCTGTACAGATACGATGAAGACAATGATTGCTTTGTTCATGTCAATACAACAGATCTTCCTGAATTGATCAGGCTTAACATGGAGACCCAAGAATGGATGGAGACAAACGCTAAACCAAGCAAGCGTCTCCAAAAACACCATTCAAGCCAACTTCCTAGTGAACCAAACACTGAGAATGCTCATCCCGGAGCCGAGATACGCCCAGCCCGGAAGGGGATCATTAGGAGTTTAGCTGGGGAGGGAGAGGCAACCGAGGAACTGATCCAAACCATCTCAGGCACCAAACTGGCTCTTTGGAAGCTGCAGAAAGCTACACGGGGCTGGCTCAAAGCGCAGATGGGAATAGGAACGCGTATCGATCCAACACCAGCTGATGCCACAACTACTGCGGAGAAAGCAGCAGCACTACAGATCGGCGAAGCCATCAGCACTGAAGACTACTTTTTCAGCATTGGCACAGAAAGCTACCAAATGCCTGCCAACATCAAAGCCTCCCAGCGCCTGCGAACCAAAGGCGGTAAGGTAATCAGAATGATTTATGATGTTATACCCGTAAGCCAGCCACAGTGGGTCTACAAAGAAATCTGTCAGATCTTCGGTGATGCGATGAAACTAGCGCTACCAAGCTGCGACTTGCTACTCACAATTTCGAACTACAGCCGCAGTGATCTCATCGGATATGCCCAAAGAGAAAACATTATCCATCCCCCTGTAGTGCCGATTCGACTTGGAGATGTGATCCGAGAGAACTCTACAGGCAAACTCTACCAAAAGGATATCAGGGATCAGCCAAGGCGACTATTCTTTCTGTGCCTTGGAACTATTGAGCCCAGAAAGAATCAACGGATTCTCTATGATTGCTGGCGCCGCCTGAGCAGGGATTTCCAGGAGAGATGCCCAGATCTTGTTTGCATTGGGGGCCACCACAAGATGTGCAAACAACTCATTCACGAGATCACCCATGACCCCCTGACCAAAGATCGGATTATGCTGCTTACAGACATTGGCGATGGTCAGCTTGAATGGTATTACGATCATTGCATTGCTACAATATTTCCATCTATGTGTGAAGGATGGGGCCTGCCTGTTGCAGAGAGCCTAGCGAGGGGGCGCATATGCCTTGCATCAAATGCCTCCAGCATCCCCGAGATCAGCGAGCTAGCTATATTATTTGATCCCATTGATGTGTTCAAGCTTTCTGAACTTGTTATGCGCACCACAGAAGACAGTGAGTGGAGAGCCTCTACAGAGGAGAAGATACGCACACAATTCAAGCCAACAACCTGGGCGGAAACCGCCGAACAGATATTGGCAGCCACCGAAAGACTGAGGAGTGGAGGGCAGAGGATTGTGGTATAGAATTGAAAAGACTCCAGCCTATAAAATGAGAATCCGCCAAAGACTGCGAACAGGCTTGATCATGCTGATGAGCCCTATCACCGGTCGGACGAAAACTAAGATTCGAGAGCAGCAGCATTACTTTGCAGCAAGCCTATCCGCACAGTTGATTTCTTCCACAGGAGAAACGCCGGGCATCACGCCAGCATTGGCAGGCAATAACGGAATCAGCCGATATTCAAAGCAACTAACTGAAGCACTAGATCGTTATTCCATTCTGGAAGAATTGCAGTCAAGCCGTAAGTGCTTCCAAGAGCCAATGCCGGGAATTGGGGTCAACCTGCTTGTCGCAAGCCGATGGCTGGAAGAGGAAAGTCTGCAGTTGCGCTATCCGCTGCCGTTCAGAGCCAAGGCGCTACAGAAATGGTGGGAAGCACAACAGGCCTCTACTACTGTGGCGGACGAGGTCCAACCAAATACTCTCCTGCAAGAGAAGATACCAAGGGCATCAAATACAAGCTTCTCCGAGCGACCTTTCGGCGTGAATCTCATCGGCCATGCCTTCAATGTCTTTGGGATAGGGGAGGATTGCCGTGCCATTGCTGGTGCCCTGCGAGCAGCGGCCATCCCCTTCTGTGTGATCGACCATCCGGCACGCAATGGGTCAGCCACATCCGAGCGGAGACTGGAAGATCTCACTCTTCCTCCCGGTGAAGAAGGCCCCTATGCCTTCAATCTGGTCTGCATGTCGGCACCATCTCATGCGAGATGGTTTTGTGAAAGTGGTCTGAAACAGCAGGTAGACCGTTACACCATTGTTTCCTGGCCATGGGAGATGGAGAAATGGCCGGCACAGTGGAAACCAATCCTTCAACTTGCCGATGAAGCTTGGCCTTTCAGCAGCATCATCAAGAAAGCCCTCCTACCCTTTGCCCAGCCGGATGCAGGTGAAAGAACCCTGCACCTCACACAAATGCCTCCGCCGGCGGAGATCGAAAATCCCGCTCGCCATACCGGACCGAACGCCCGCAGGAAGACCCGCGAGCGCTTCGGGTTGCCAATGGGAAAAGTGCTTTTCGTGTTCGGCTTCGACCTCAACTCCACAATCAGCCGAAAGAACCCGATGGCGGTGATCGAGGCCTTCCGCCGTGCCTTTCCAGCCAGCGAATTACTTGGCAAAAAAGTGGACCTCGTGATTAAAACTCTAGCCCCTGTATCGCCAAATCAAGCCTGGGATGAGCTCAAAGCATTCACTAGCCAAGATGCTCGGCTTCACGTAATTGAGGCAAACCTTGAGCGCGCCGATCTTCTTTCACTATACGGATGCTGCGATGGCTTCGTTTCGTTACACCGCTCCGAGGGGCTGGGCCGAGGCCACGCCGAGGCACTTCAACTCGGGCTCGACGTGATCGTGACCAACTACAGCTCCACCACCGATTTCTGCACTGGCCCGTTGGCTCACCCTATCCGCTACCGACTGATTTCTGTCCAGAAAGGCGAGTACTTCGATCATGAAGGCCAGGTGTGGGCCGATCCCGATGTGGACCATGCCGCCGAACTTATGCGGAAAGTGGCCCTGCATCGCTTGGAGCAGCCTGAACACGATCAAGGACTCGCCGCCTCATACCGCCAGCGTTTTTCTGCCGCCGAAGTAGGTCGCCACTATCTGGAACGGCTGGAGGAACTCTGGGCCAAGCGCAATAGCTTGTCGGCTTCACTCAAGGCAAACCGGTTCGTAGGGTCCTGAACAGGAAAACACAGCCTAATCGCGCCATACGAAAGCTACGCCCAACGCCAGATGCTACAGCAATGAACCCCATGGAGTGGCGATAGTGGCTCAGCAGCAGAAAGCGGTGGAAGGAATGAGAACAAAGTTGAGGCTGGGGATCATCGAGCAACTCGGCCTCAAATCAATGAAAAGGTCAATTTTGAAAAGTTCTGCTGTCCTCAAGATCACAGTAGACATGTACAACCATGCCTCCCTATAAAACCCTAGGAAGACACTTGGCTCAAATGCAAAGTTAAGGAGATCCTGGAAAACCCATCCTGCCGGCGCGAGCGCTTTCTGGCCGAGATGGAGGCTGTTGTGCCTTGAAAGCCGCTCATCGATCTGATCAAGCCCCACCACCACAAGACCAGCAGCAAGGGCTGTCGGCCGCCTTATCCTCTGGAGAGCATGCTGCGGGTCCATATGCTGCAGCAGTGGTACGACCTCAGCGATCCGGCAATGGAGGACGCGCTGATCGAGGTAGCAACGATGCGCCGCTTTGCCGGCATCGCCCTGATCACCGACCGGATTCCGGATGAGACCACGATCCTGGCGTTCCGGCATCTGCTGGAGCAGAAGGATCTGGGGGCGCAGATCTTTGAAGCCGTGAAGGCCCACTTCAAGGCCCACGGCATGGCGAAGAAGCAGGTCACGAACATCGATGGCACCATCATCGAGGCTCCAAGCTCCTCGAAGAATGAAAAGCGCGAGAGGGATCCTGAGATGTGCACCAGATCTGTAAGGGCAAGCAGTGGCACTTTGGGATGAAAGACCACAACCGCTACGCGGATGCCTTGGGCTACGGGGTGGACAGCGAAAGCGGCCTCATCCACTCGGTGGAAAAGACCGCCGCCCATGTGCATGACCTCACCCCCGCTGCTGAGCTGCTGCACGGAGAGGAAACAGTGGTCTTCGCAGATGCTGGCTACCAGGGGATTGAGAAGCGACCCGAGATGGAAGGCAGGAGTATTGGGTTCCGTACTGCGATGCGTCCCGGAAAGCGTCGCGCGTTACCTGACTGTCAAGCGACATTGACACACCCCGGGGGGGTTGGATGATCTGATAGAGACCGCAAAGGCTCACTTCCGCGCCTTACCGAGACCGCAGGCCGAGCGTGGCGGAGCCACTGGAACCGATGCAAGGTGAATGCCGGCAGCCCTCTCCAACCTGTTCATGGTCCGCCATCAGTTGCTCTGCAGGACATGATCGGGGGAGTGGTGTGCCCATTGGGGGCTTAAACGGCCCTCAATGGAAGGGGCAAGTCCCCAACTATTGGGAAATAAGGCTGATTCCAGCCTGATCTGCTCTGAAACGGTCCGAGCCGAACAATTTGCTGAGCGAGACTGGCTATGTGGGTTTGTTGGCCAGAGCTCCCCTGGCGAAAAAAGCTGTAAGCATACAGCTAGGAGTTTATGTATGTGTACTCTGGATGCAATCCAGTGTAATTCTGTAGGCTTATATCTACACATTTTCCCGACCCGCATAGGAATGAATTGCCGTGAGTTGGCTTTTAGTGTTGCTTATCAGTCAAACAAGGCTCGCCTGGCCAGGCTTAGCCTACTCCACAGAGATGATTCGTGAGTTTGAGCAGTGGCTTTTGCCATATTTGCCTGCATGCTAACTACTTACTTTTGGGCTTGATCAGTAATAGATTTGAGCATTAGCTTAAGCTCGTTCTCATCAAGTATACCAGCAGACTTCTGCAAGGCAATATATGCCACATCCAAGAGTCCATAGGCGATGGCAACTATCGCTGTGGCAAGGGCTTGTGTCGGTGGTACATTCACTGGAGAGGCAGGAGACAACTCGCGACGAATATAATAAGCATGTGCCCAATAGAGTTGTCCGCAGCCACGCTGCCCGAGTATGAGATTAGAATCGAAGTAACTCGGGTCTTCAATGCGCATGCTCAGTCCGGGCAGATCGCGATTTGAGTAGTGAACTTGGTTGGCAAGATTCCATAACACGAACCCATTCGCGCGAAGAAATTGATCGACATCGGAAAAAAGAGGCTGGCCGTCATACAAGGGATTCAATTCTACTTCAATCTCAAGTAATTGGGTAGTCCGGAGTGCCTCTACGGCACCAGCTAACACCCCCAGCTCTCCTCCTTGCACATCAAGCTTCATGACCGCAGGAGCAGGAGCCCCGCTTAATCGTCTCCATTCATCGAAAGAGATCACCTCAATCTCTTCAGTGCTGCTGAGTTTTATACATTCGGATTCGGGTAAAAGCCGGCTGACGTCTTCGTTTGGCGGATACAAGGATGAGCAAGCGGGGTCTTTGGCGATATGAAGCAATGCTCGTCGCGTGGATTCGGCGAGGGCAAATGGCACATATTTTACATTCTGCGGTGAAATAGCATTAAGTCGTTCGCACTCGGCGGAGTCGGGATCAAAGCCAATAACCTCAACCAAGGATTCAAGTCCTGCCCATCGCTCCCCTATTCCCCACCTCGCCCCAACGTCAACTGCAGTGATCTTTTGCAATCCGTACTTCTCTGAGGCTTCTAAAAGGGAGCGCCAGTCCATGGTTTATGGGTAAGTGTTTTGTCAGTTTAGGGAGACTCTGGAAAAACCAGGGCAATTGCGTGTGAATGGCCCTGTGATCGTAGGACAGGATTCGGTTAATGGGTGCCAAGCAGCTCGGCTTTTCGGATTACGAGCAAACCACGGCCCTACCGAGCCTGCAGGGCGAGCGTAGCGGAGCCACTAGAAGCAAACCAAATGGGAGAAATTGCTGACTGAGATGGAGGTGTTGGTGCCCTGGCAGGGCACTCCTCGCTCTGAGCGGGCCCCACTCCCTCCAGAACCGCTCCGCCCCCCTCCCCTCTTTACCACAATGTAGTCACAACCCTGCTGCGTGGTATTCCCCGCCCCCCGGGAGGCCCTGATGAGGTCCCACTAGCACCCTTTGCCGGCTGAGTGATCGCGCCAAATCCCTGCCAGTAGGATACCCCCTTCCCCCAACTGGTGAACAGGCGAACGGCGACCGCTGGGTGGTGGGCAGATCTTTGAGACCGTCGAAGCCCAATCAGTGCGCGAGGCATGACGATGCGACAGGGCACGATCGACGATGCCACCCTGATCTCTGCGCCCATCCCAACAACCGCCCGTGCCATGCCGCGCGCAATGGGAATACTGCGTACCTGCCTCTGTACCAAATGGTCAATGCGGTGGGGAATTTTACGCGTATTGCTGATGATCCGAATGCTCTGCTGACAGTGCAGCTCTCTTCAAGCGAGGGGAGCTTCTGCCACCAATGGGTCTCTTGATGAGTGGAGAAGCTTGTCTCGTAGAGAATAGCCATATCTGCAGATCATTATAGCGAAAACGATCTATACCTTACTCTCAGATACTCGACTAGCCATGCTAGCGTTTATATTTTCCCCAAGGCTAGCATCATCAATCTAACTCTGTCCGCCAAGGAGATAGCCCCCTTCGAGCAGCTACATGGCCTTCGTTATTTTCCATTAAAGAAGCAATCCTGCGTGGCTGCTCACAGCCTAGACCGCTGGGATTCTGCGTAGCGGTTGATGCAGCATCAACCCCAGTGCGGAGACAATATTTCCGCCTAATAATTAGGGTATAATATAAGAGATAAAGTACGCAGAACCATGTTTATTGTCCCATGCTCGTTATGGCAGTGAGGGTAGTTTGATGACGATATTTTTTGCAATAACAGCACTTGTTGCGCCTTCCATTCACAATCCCGAAGCCGACATAGCCGCATCTAGGACTGCGAAACCCTTCCGACCAGCGAACATCCTCTTGAACCTTCCCGCATTTTCTTCTCTCCCATAGTTCTCCAGAAACTGCTCAAGAGAAAGCCGAAACTGGAACTTTATTGGATTCATTCCCATAGGCCACTATATGGTGCATATGTACCACTGAAGAAGCCTTGGGGGGGCGGCGCTTTTTCGTCAATCAAGAGGACGCTTGTGCCGGACACTGAATTGGCCCTGCTCTAGGTGGTAGAGGGAGAGATTCTGAACTATCATCATGAAGATATTCTGAGAAAAAACCCAGAAAATGCGCTACTATCCAGGTTTACTCTGAATTCCTGATGACACCACTCACCTCGTATTACACTCAAAACTTCGAAGATGTTCTGCTCAGCAGGGTACTTGCAGATATTAATGACGGAATCTATATCGATGTTGGCTGCCATCACGAGGAGCAGGACTCAGTTACTAAGCACTTCTACGGTCGGGGTTGGTCCGGTATCAACCTCGATCCAGTGGCAGAGCATATCCGCGAGTATGCCTGCCGTGACCGTGATATCAGCCTTGCTTACGCAGCGGGATCGTCCAGAGGCACGATGCCATTTACGATGGTCGAACAGAGTGGATTGTCTAGTTTTCACACCTCTCATGTGGAATGTGCCAAAGCCCATGGCCTGTCAAAGGTTCAAAAGCGTCTCGTTGAGGTGCGAACATTGAATTCAATTATTCAAGAATACCTTCCCGAAATCTCGGAGTTCGCTTTTCTAAAGATTGATGTGGAGGGCCATGAGTACGACGTACTCCAAGGTATTGACCTCCATCGCTACCGACCAATCGTCATCCTTGCCGAAACAACCAAGCCATGCTCTTCAGAGCTGGTAGAAGACTTTCAAGCAATTACCAGCCATATCTGTGCCCACAACTACCAAGAAGTATATTTTGATGGCATTAACACTTGGTGGCTTAAGGCTGAGCAAGTTCAGCACCTTGCTTATCGATTCCAATACCCTCCTGGTGTCTTTGACGGCTACAGCCCTTATCAAATACGCAATGAATTGCTTGCAAGGGAAGCCGAATTACATAAACTTCGTACTGAGGTTTCGGATTTAGTTACATCTTTATCTCACAGCAAGGCTGGCCCCATGCGGCGGTTGGCGCAGTTTCTGCTTTGACCCCATTTATCGTTCTGCCTGAATGGCCAACAATCGTAGCTTTTAGACACGTATAAGTGCAAAGATTACACCACACTTTTGTAGGTGCTATTCCCGAGGCAGCCCTCAGTTTAGCGCCTGCTTCGAAGGAAACTAGATTAATAGAGTTGTGAATGCTTTCAATATTCTTTCTAACTCTAAAACCAAGACTGACCAGCAGATAATGGCCAGGTGAGCACAGTCAATGAGGATGATGGTCGACTGCGATCAGTCTGGAGTCAGCTACTAAGAATAGGCCAATACTTGATCTGGGCTGGAGGCACTGTAAAAGCATAGCGCTAGAGCGAATTATTCGGCCAAGAAAGTATAATGTGGTGCTGTTAAGGCATGAGATCTAAAAGGATCTTCCTAGCCTGGATTTCATTGATCGCACGATGATGCCTCATCATGAGTACCTGTTGGCTGCGATCAATTAGCGTTTGGTGGTCGACGTAATGGTGGGCTCCATGCCTGAGGAGGATTCAGCCTGGCTGCTTCGCGCCAAGACGGAAAAGGCTGGCGTACTATCTTGAATTGGCAGAAGCCCGTACGTGGTTTCGGTTTCTCCTAAGACAGCGGAAACCTCACCCCACAGTCCCCGCCAGCGCCTCACTGTGCTGCACCTGCTGGCGCCAGAGGCCGGCATAGACACCACCCTTGGCCAGCAGCTGCTGGTGGCTGCCCCGTTCCACGATCTGCCCCGCCTCCATCACGCAGATCAGATCGGCGTTCACGATCGTGCTGAGCCGGTGGGCGATCACCAGCACCGTGTGTTGCCGTTCAAACTGCTCGATCGCCTGCTGCACCAGCCGTTCGCTGTTGGTGTCGAGAGCGCTGGTGGCCTCATCGAGGATCAACAGATCCGGATCCCGCAGGATGGCCCGGGCCAGGGAGATGCGCTGCCGCTGCCCGCCGCTGAGCCGGTACCCCCGCTCTCCCACCATCGTGTCGTACCCCATGGGCAGATCGCTGATGAAGCCATGGGCCTGAGCCTTGCTGGCCGCCGCTTCGATCTGCTCCCGGCTCACGTTGGGGGTGCCGAAGGAGATGTTGAAGGCCAGGCTGGCGTTGAACAGGAAGGTGTCCTGGCTCACCACCCCCAGACGTTGCTGCCAGCTGGGCAGATCAAGGGTCTGTAGATCCTGGCCGTCAATCAGGATCCTGCCGGCGGTGGGTTGATAGAGGCCCACCAGCAGATCGGCGATCGAACTCTTGCCTGCTCCACTGGAGCCCACCAGCGCAATCGTTTTGCCCATGGGGATGACAAGTTCGAGCGCATGGAGCGCTTCAGGCAGTTCTGGGGCATACCGCAGGCTGACCCGCTCCAGCTCAATCGATTGCCTTAAACCTGCAAAGGGAATTCCACCCCTGCGGCGGAATTCCTTGTCGCTGTTGTCGAGAATTTCGTTCAACCGATTGAGAGCGGCTGCATTTGCATTAAGGATGGAGAAATTATTCGCCACAGCACCGAAGCTGCCATTCAATCGCTGCAACGCCACCACGAAGGTGGCCAGACTCGGCAGCACCCCGGAACTGCGGGCGCCGAACACCAGCAGGCTCAAGGCGGCAATCAAAGCGATCATCGCCATCGGCAGAAACACCGTGATCGGCCCCACCACAGCGCCGAGCCTGCCCTGGGCAATGGAGTTTTCCTCCAGTTCTCCCATGCGGGAGCGCATGTTCCGATCCGCCTGATCCAGCTGGCCGCTGCTGTGCAGCAGCCGCAGGCCCTGGATGTCTTCCACGATGCGGGTGCTGATCGCCACGCCGATCTGGGTGCCCCTGAAGCCTCGCTGGCGGACGCGGGGGAGCAGTTCCCGCTGCACCAGCGTGAGCCCCCAGGCCATGGCCGCCGCCGCCAGCAGCAGCCAGGGGGAGAGCACCACCAGCACGGTGAGATAGGTGCCCACCATCAACAGGTTCATGATGAAGGAACTGGCCATACTGATCTGGGCAGCCACAGCTCCCGGGCCCCCACTGGCGTAGTAGGTGAGATCCCCCACCGGGTAGCGGCTCGCGCAGGGAAAGGTGAGGCTGAGGATCTGGCTGTGGATCAGGGAGGTGACGTCGGCGTTGACCCGGGCGCCGTAGATGGCCATGCTCACGGAACCCAGATACATCGACAGGCTCTGGGCCAGCTTCAGCAGCACGGCCGCCAGCAGGAACAACAGGAAAAGGCTGGTCAAGGACAGCTGATCCAGCCATGCCGTGAACAAGGGCAACTGGGAAAGGATTGGTTTGGTTTGCCATTCCATCGCTGCCGGTGACCCCTTGGAAAGCAGATCCACAGCCAGAAACATCACGCCGAGGGTGAGGCCTTCACAGAGGGACTGGAAAAAGCTGAAGCTCAGGTTCAGCACCAGCCGTTTCCACTGGCGTCGTGCCGTCTGGCGGATCAGCTCAGAGGCGGGGCGTTGATCCCTCAGCGGCTCCACCAGCGGCGCGAGGGAGCGACGTATCACACGACGAAGAAACCGTATGGGGTGATTGATCAACGGACCAGTGGGGGCGAGAAGGGGTAAGGATTGGACCCATAAGCTTTGAATGCGCTACGGGTAACACCGATTGCCTGGTTCCAGGCGGATCGGCTGCGGGTCGAACTCAAGCAGCTTCGCTCCAGTGCGCCCTTTATAGGCGGTAGTCTGGGCACATGTCCCATAGGTGGGGCGGTCGGCCAACCTGCTGACCACCCACCACCCGGTCGTCCGCATGCTGGCCTGCTCCTGGTGCGGCCCACCTGCCAGCCTGGGATTTGAGATCCCCTTAGCCTGGTGATGGAAAGTACAGCCGATTCGCTGCTGTTCCGTCTCGGTGCCGGGACAGGTTCCCTCGCCACCCTGATGCCGGACTGGGAGGCCCTGGAGCACTCTTCGCTACCCCAGGATCTCAGCGGTAGGCAGGCGCTTCGGATCGGGACCGACAAATCCAGTTCGATCGGTCTGCTGCACTGCTTCCACCCAGAATCCCTCCCGATGCTGCTGGAGGGATTGCGCGGCAAAGTTGATCCCTCCGCCTATGCCTTCACGACTGACTCCGGTGCCAAGGCACAGCGCATTGAAGCCATTGCCAGGTCTATCCTGGGTTCAAGTTGCCAGATCCATACACTCGTTTGCGAGAATCTTGGCCGGGATGTGAGACCATTCTGGATCGCATTGAAAGAATTTGCCAATGGCTACGATTACTTTCTGAAACTTCACATCAAGAAAGTAGAGCACGGCGATCTCTTCTTTTCCCCTGAGGCCGGAGTCACGGCTGCAGACAGGTGGATGCAGGAAATCATGCGTTGTCTGATCCCCACCTCGATGGACAACTACCAATCCCTGCTTGCCTACATGCAGGCAGAAGGCCTGGCTGCTCTCTATCCAAGGCCCTGGTGGGCTGTGGCTAAATACGGTTGGGGTGAACTCGCCAACCTGGAGTGGGTGGCTACGTTTCTGCGGATGCAAGGATTGAATGGCCTCAATATTTTGCTGCCGCTTATTTATCCGCCCGGCAATATGTTCTTTGGTAAAGTATCCAGTTTTCTTCCTCTTGCTGATTTCTTTCTCAGCACTTTTGAGTATCCGCCCGAGCCGGCCCCCATCGATGGCTCGATCCTCCATGCCATCGAGCGCAGTTATTCCTATCTCCTCGCTGCCCAGGGGATGAATGTGGGGGTGCTGTTCCCTCCCCTGCCTGAATCTACCCATCCGTGCCTCCGGGGCTGGTCCTTTCCCCTGGCTTCTTATGCGTCGCGGGTCGCGTCGCAGGTCGGGCAGGCCCCAGGGGCAGCCAATCAGTCGATCGTGGGGATCTATCAACGACTGAGTGAAGCGGCGATGGCCAACCACCAACAATCGGTTGCTCTGCGGGAGGAGCGAGATGCCCTGCTGTGGAAGTTGCGGTTCCAGTCCCGTTCCCCCCGGCGCCGATTGCTGAGTTGGTTCAAGCGGCTGGCATCACCATGAACTCCCCGGGGCTTTCTCAGGCAGTGTTGCTTAGAGGCAGGCATCAAATCGTGGAGGGCGCCACTGCTTGGTTCACCACAGCGCGCAGCGAAAGCAGCTGCTTGAGCAAGGGCTCCAGGCGATGCAGCGGCACCATGTTGGGCCCGTCGCTCAAGGCCTGCTCAGGATCGGGATGCACTTCCATGAACAATCCATCCACACCCACGGCAACAGCGGCTCGGGCCAGGGGGGCGACAAACTCACGTTGGCCGCCACTGCTGCTGCCCCTTCCTCCAGGCTGCTGCACCGAATGGGTTGCATCAAAAATCACCGGACAGCCCAGCGCTTTGAGCTGGGGAAAGGATCGATAATCCACAACCAGGCTGTTGTAGCCGAAACAGGTGCCTCTCTCCGTGAGCCAGATTTGCTCGCTGCTGGCATCAAGACCGGAATCCTGCAACTTGGCCACCACCTGCGCCATATCCCAAGGCGCCAGAAATTGGCCTTTCTTTATATTGATCATCTTACCGGTGCCGGCAACGGCCTTGGCGGCGGCTTGCAGCAGATCGGTCTGACGACAGAGATACGCAGGGATCTGAAGAATATCCACACTTTCAGCCGCCACCGCCGCCTGGTGGGACTCGTGAATATCCGTAAGCACCTCAACACCAAAATGGTGCCTTACCTCCGCCAGGATGTCCAATCCTTCCTTCTCGCCAGGACCGCGGAATGAAGAGCTCGATGTGCGGTTGGCCTTATCAAAACTGGCCTTGAATACATAGCGGATTCCGAGCCGATCGGCAATCTGCTTGCAATAGTCCGCCACCTGGAAAACCAATTCCCTGCTTTCGATCACGCAAGGGCCGGCAATCAGGATGAACTCTGAGTTGTTTGAGTTATTTGAGGTCATCAGGATGGGGGGGTGATCGACATCAGAATTGGAGCGGGATCGAGTTGGCCATTGGTCGCAACCACATTGACCTTCCAACGGGAAGATCCCGGTCTGATCAGGTAATTGCCACCCGCCGCAGCCACCAGGGCCAGACCTGCGGCCACGTCCCACAGATAGATGTCTTCCTCCAGGTAGACATCAAAATGACCCTTGGCCACCTCCAGCAGCATGCAGGCGGCGGATCCGAGCATGCGGATCTTCTTGAACTGCTGGATACGCTTCACTGTTTCCAGCAGGGCGGTGTCGTCATAGGAGCGGCCGGAAGGGAAGCCTGTGGCAAGCACGGCCTGGTCGATCCGGTCCACGCCGCTCACCTGCAGTGCCGCGGCAGGCTTGGTGGATGTATAGGTGACCTGCTCAAAGAGGTGGTGGATGAGCCCGGAGATTGGCCTGCCATCGGCGCCCATCAAGGCGACAGACACGGCCGCCATCGGAAAGCCGCGCTGAAAGTTGAAGGTGCCATCCAGTGGATCGATCAGCCAGTAGGCCGAGCTGGGAAGCGAAGCCAGCCTGGCAGGGACCGACTCCTCAGAAAATACGGGAAGACCGGACGCCTTCAGGTGGTTCTCCAGTATGGCGGAGGCCTCGAGATCGGCCTGGGTTTTGATATCTTTCCCCTGCTGACTGATCACGCCCGCATCAGCAACGAAGGATTGCCTGAGGCGCAGCGCGGCCGCTTCCGTGGCCCGGAACGCCAGCTCGGAAAAGAAGTCAGCCGCAGGCTCAACCGAAACCATGGGAGGAGGTGGAAAGGAAACAGGCAACTGCAGCGAACCGCCCCGTCCTGCGCCCCGGGCGCTGGGCCCCGTCCTGGCCCTGGGCACACCGATCGCTCAGCAGGCGGCGGATCGGGCGCGAGTGGAACTCAAGCGGCCTGCGGTCCGGCCGCCCCTTTCTAAGCGAAGCGAAGCCCAGCACCGCCTGGATGGGGCGATCAGCAAACCTGCTCTCCCCGGCTGGACAGCTGCCTCGATCGGCGTGCCACCGTTCCGCCCGCTCAAGCCGCCGGCACGGCCATGATCTCCCCATAGTCGGCACAGCGACGCTGATCCAGTTCGCCGATGTAGCGCCGCTCGCTGTAGTAGGCCTCCTGGAAGCGCAGGGCGTCGCCATTCAGGGAGGCGAACAGGGCCTCGATGCGCAGTTCCATATCCAGCAGCGGCGGGAGATCCGCCGCGGCCGTCTCGTCCTGCAGCAGCCTGGCGATGCACTGCTCGAGCGTTTCCAACCGCTGCGCTTTCCAGGCGTCCAGCAGGTGCCGGCAGCGCTTTTCACTGGCCAGCCGTTCCAGCGTCGCCGTGGAGCCGCGCAGCTGCAGCAGCGGATGGGCCAGGGTCAACCGCTGCACCTCGTTGGGCCAGAGCAGGGGGGTGAGGCGGTCCATCAGGGGGTTTTCTTCCATCACCAGCCGATCGCTCAGCAACCGCGGCAGGTCCAGATCGCCCAGCAGCGAACCCTCCTCCTCTCCCCGGCTGATCGCCTCCAACCGGCCCACCCCCAGGTTGGCTTCTTCCAGCTCACTGATCGTGGCCCAGAGCAGCCGATGGTGCTGCAGGGCAAAACCATCCAGTTCCTTCAGGCGTAGCTGCTGCCGAATGGCGGCCCGGTGGTGCGGGCAGTGCAGATACAGCCGCAGCACCTCCGCTTCCGCCTTCTCCCGCAGGCTCGGGTCGCCCGGTTTCTCCCACTTGGCCGATCGGCCGTGCCAGCGCTGGCCCTTCACCTGCTGGCGCAGGTCGTCCTCCAGCTGCAGCGCCAGCCGCGCCTGTCCGCCCGAGAGCCGTTCGGCCACCTGACGCAGGTAGTGGCTGCGCATGGTGTTCTGCGACAGCTTGCCCAGCAGAGCCACCAGGCCGGAAACGGTCTGCTGGAACTGCTCGGCCCGGCTCAGATCCCGCCCCTGGAACAGCTGATCGATCTGCCAGTCGAGCCAGACGGGCGCCCCATCCAGCAGACCGCGATACTCGCCGGCCCCGTGCTGCCGCAGGAACTCATCGGGATCCTTGCCCGCCGGCAGTTGCACCACCCGCAGCTCCAGCATGCCCTGCAGGGCCTGCAGTTCCACTTCGTTGATGGCCCGCTGGCCCGCCCTCGCCCCGGCGGCGTCGGTGTCGAAGTTGAGGATGAGGCGTTTGCTGTCGCAGCAGCGGCAGAGCTGGGTGATCTGCTGCTTGCTGAGGGCCGTGCCCAGGGCCGCCACCGTGTTGGTGATGCCCGCCGCATGCAGGGCGATCACGTCGAAGTAGCCCTCCACCACCACCGCCTGATCGGCACGGCGGATGGCATCGGCGGCCCGGTCCAGGCCGAACAGATGTTTTCCCTTCTCGAAGACGTCGGTTTCGGGCGAATTGAGATATTTGGGCTCTCCCCCATCCAGGCTCCGACCGCCGAAACCGATCACCCGCCCTTGCCGGTCTCGGATCGGCACCATGACGCGATGGCGGAAGCGGTCGTAGAAGCCCTCCCCCCCCTTCCTCGGCACCACCAGGCCGGCGGCCTCCAGCAATTCCGGGCCCATCCCTTCCACCTGGTGGAGGTGGCTGAGCAGGCCATCCCACCGGTTCGGCGCGTAGCCGAGCTGGAAGCTTTCCAGGCTGGTTTCGGCCAGCTTGCGATCCTGGCGCAGGTAGGCGAGGGCCTCCTGGCCCCCGTTGCCGCGCAGTTGGCTCTGGAACCAGCCGGCCGCCAGGCTGAGCACCCGGTGCAGCGTCTCGCGGCGGGAAAGCTGTTGCCGCAGCCGTTCCTGCTGGGGACCATCGAGGGTGTCGACGGGCAACTGGTAGCGGCGGGCCAGCTCCAGCACCACATCAGCGAAGCTGCTGCGTTGCAGTTCCATCAGGAACTTGATCGCGTTACCGCCGGCCCCGCAGGAAAAGCAGTAGTAGAACTGCTTGGCCGGTGACACCGTCATGGAGGGGGAGGTGTCGTCGTGGAACGGGCAGATCCCGACGAACTCCCGCCCCTTTTTTTTGAGAACCACATGCTCCCCCACCACGTCGACGATGTCGGCCCGCTCCTTGACGGCGTCGATCGTGCGGGGGTGGAGGCGGGGAATGGCCAAGGCAGGGGGCGCCACCGATGGTGGCAATCATGCGTCCATTCTGGCCCATGGCACCAGGGCTGGAGTCGATGGGGAAATGGTGGCGGCGGCGGCTGGATGCTGCTCAGCGCCCTGAGCTTCAGCCTGATGACGGTCTGCGTGAAGCGGGTGGGCGGGCGGCTGCCGATCGCCGAGGTGGTGCTGGTGCGGGCCCTGATCACGGGCGCCATCACCTGGTGGCTGTTGCGTCGGGCCGGGCTGGAGCCCTGGGGCCAGCGGCGGGGCCTGCTGCTGATCCGGGGGCTGATCGGCAGCGTCGGCCTGCTCTGCGTGTTCGCCGGGGTGACCATGCTGCCCCTGGCGCCGGCCACCGTGCTCCAGTACCTCTACCCCACCTTCACCGCCCTGCTGGCCTGGCGGCTGCTGGGGGAACGGCCCGGAGGGCGACCCCTGCTGGCGGCGGGACTGGGCTGGATCGGCGTGGTGCTGGTGGCTCGTCCGGGGGCCCTGCTGGGGGGAGCCTTCTCCGCTCTGCCCTTCGGCATGGTCTCCTCCGGCCCAGCTCTGGAGGGCGGCCAGGCACTGGCGGGGCCCGCGGCGTTGCCCCTGGCGGGGGTGCTGATCGCCATCGCGGGGGCTGTCTTCACCTCCCTGGCCTACGTGAGTGTGCGGTTGCTGGCGGCGACGGAGCACCCCCTGGTGATCGTGCTCTATTTCCCCGTCGTGGCGATCCCCATGAGCCTGCCACTGGTGCTGCTCAACCCCGTGCTGCCCACCCCGATCGAATGGCTCTGGCTGCTGGGGGTGGGGCTGTTCACCCAACTCGGCCAGATCGGTGTGACCCAGGGGTTACGCATGCTGCCGGCGGCGCGGGCCACGGCGATCAGCTACACCCAGGTGGCCTTTGCCGGCCTCTGGGGCTGGTGGCTGTTCGGGGAGTCGCTGGACGGCTGGACCGTGGCAGGGGGCGGGTTGATCTTCGCCGCCACCGTGATCAGCCTGCAACGACCGCCCCGGGGCTGAGCCAGGTAACGAATGGCGAAGGCAGAGGGGCCTGAAGCACTTCATCGAATTTTCATCGACCAGTCGAAAAATGGTGGCCGCGAAGCTGCGGGATGCCGCCGGGCGCGCCGCTGCCAGGCAGAAATCAGCTGAGGTTGAGAATTTCTGCATCTACTCCTACATAGTTCATGGTGGATTCATGTCTATTTCCTGAGACAGGCTTGCAACTCTTGGAATCCTCTCACCGGAACGACGGGCTGGCCCCCCGCCCGGGAGCGACAGACGTTTTTCACAGGATTTTCACAGTCTATTAAGGTGATAAACTCAGAAAGACTTGCGCAGGTATTTGGTATTACTTTCAGGGCATTCACCTTTCGATTCCCAACCATGTCCCTCAAGCAATTGGGCATCGTTTCCGCAGCAACAGTTGCAGCAACTTGCACTGTGATTTGCTCTCCTGCTCAGGCTTCCGGGGGAACCGTTTTTTGCGACGGAGCTGACGCCACCCCGCCTTTCGTTGGTGCCAGCTGCGGCAATCTTGCGGTGGGGGACAGCTTCGTGATTGATGTCACTGAATACTTCGCCCCCTTGGGCGATCCCACCTTTGATGGCACCGCTTTTGGGGTTGGTGCGATCAGTTTCGCAGGCGGCAGCCTTGGTTTCACGGATGTGCAGGCCATCGTGGATGGAGTAGCCGGTGGCAATCCGTACCCAGATAGTCCCATCGCCATCTGGGCTGCCGCACCTGATAATCCTGGCGGAGTTTCCTTCTACGAGGCAACAGATCCGGCAGGTAGTTTCGGTGCCTTCCAAACTGCTGCATTCACCTTCAATGCCGGCGGTGGCTACCTCGGCAGCCTGAAGGCCCCACCGTCTGCCATTGGTCTGACGGAAGTCGACAGTTTCAAAATCGTGGGCATCCTCTCCTCCTTCAATGGAGTCACCACCCATGGAACCGCGGCTGGTTCCTTCTCCTTCGGTGTGGGGGATGCGAATGGACCGGGCGGGATTCCGTTCTCAGCCCTGGGAGGAAATTTCAATGCTCCCGTACCGGGTCCCCTACCCATCCTTGGTTTAGGCGCGGCCTTCGCCTGGAGCCGGGGCCTGCGTCAGCGCATCTCCGTGGCCGAGCGGGCCCCAGCCACAGCCCAGGTGTGAAACCTGGCTGATCTACCCCGCTGCTGGCTCCGGCCCTGCCGGCCTGCTCCCTTCCGCCTGGAGCGGAAACAGCAGCGGGTAGATCAACCATTGCGTTGCCGTTGCATCGCCGCCTTCGCCCGCACCCGCGCCGCTGGGGCGCGCCAGCCGCCAGGTCTGCCCCCGCTCACCCCGTTGCAGCACCAGCTCGAAGGGGCTGTCGACCCGGATCGGGTCACCGGCCAACCGCCAGTCGAACCGGCCATACAACCGCACTCCCTTGCCTGCTCCCACCGGGATCTCCTCCTGCCGTTCCACCCGCACCCGGCTCACCTGGGGCAGGCCGACCGGCTCCAGATCCAGGGCCCGGGCGATATCCCCCTGGGTGAGCTGGATCTGGCGGCTGAGGGCATCCAGCAGAACCCCGCGCGGAGGCTGGCCGGCGCCTCCACAGCCGGCCAGGCCAAGGGGAAGCAGCAAAGCCAGCAGCAACAACACGCTGGCGGGGAATCGGCGCCAGCTGGCCATGCGGCCCGATCCGGTGGTGGAGGTTGGCAGGGCGGGCAGCATGGGGGCCAATGCACAGAGTCCCATGATCGGGTGGCTGCAGGGGCAGATCGCGGAACCATGGCAGCAGGCCAACCGCTGCGGTGTCCTGCTGGTCTGTCAGGGGGTGGGGTATGAGGTGCAGCTCAGCCTGCGGCACTGGCAGGATCTGCCTCCCCACGGCAGCGATCTGACCCTGCATGTGCATCACAGCGTCCGGGACGACGGCTGGACCCTGTATGGCTTTGCCGCCCGTCATGAGCGGGATCTGTTCCGGGAGCTGGTGGCCGTGAGCGGCGTGGGGCCCCAGATGGCCCTGGCCCTGCTCGGCACTCTCCCCACCGATGATCTGGTGCGGGCCATCGTGCACGGTGATCTGCGCAGCCTCACCCAGGCCCCCGGGGTGGGCAAGCGCACCGCCGAGCGACTTTCGGTGGAATTACGGCAACGGCTGCAGGAACGCTTCCGGGGAGTCGTGGACACCCTCGCGCTGGAGGACCTGGACCTGGCCGCCGGCGACGGCATGGGATCGGCGCCGGGGGGAGCCTGCCGCGAAGAGGTGCAGATCACCCTGGCGGCCCTGGGCTACGAACCGCTGGAGATCCATCGGGCCCTGCGGGCCGTGGCGGCGCAGGGGCTGGGGGATGGGGACAACGCGGACGACTGGATTCGCGATTGTCTGCGCTGGTTGTCCCGCTCCGCCGCCTGATCGGAGCCGCCTGATCGGATTCAGCAGAGCCGGTAACGCAGGCGGGGTAAGATGGCGGTTTGTACCGTCCGGCCCCGGGGCCTTCCATGCCGCTCACCACCACCAAAAAGCAGGAACTGATCAATTCCCACCAGACCCACGGCACGGACACGGGCTCGGTGGAGGTGCAGGTGGCGATGTTGAGTGAGCGGATCAACCAGCTCAGCTCCCACCTGCAGAAGAACATTCACGACTACTCCTCGCGGCAGGGCCTGCTCAAGATGATCGGGCGTCGCAAGCGCCTGCTCGGCTATCTGCGCAGCCAGAGCCAGGAGCGCTATGCCGCCCTGATCGCCACCCTGGGCATCCGGGGCTGAGGCTCCACCATGGCGCGTCCGCGCAGGCCGGATCCCACCGGGCCCACCGCCAGCTCAGCGAGTTCCGGCGGTTTCGCCCCGAAGTCCCCGCTGAGCCCAGCGGCCAAGGGCCCCGCTCCCTCCAGATCAGCCCGTCCCCAGCCCATCCCCCCCACGGTGGCCAACCGCATGGCCCGCCGCACCGCCATCGCCACTGGCATTCCCACCCTGATGGGCATGGCGGTGTTCATCATCAGCTACCTGCTGGTGAGTCGATCCATCCTTGCGATCCCCACGGGCATCACCCTGATTGCTTCCGGGGGATTCTTTCTGCTGGGACTGGTGGGCCTGAGCTACGGGGTGCTCTCCTCCAGCTGGGAAGATTCGGCGGGCAGCCTGCTGGGCACGGAGCAGATCGGTCTGAATATCCGCAGATTAAGGGCATCCTTCCGCGGCCAGCCCTCTGGATCCGGAAAAGACTGAGGTTCCCCGAAAAGACGGAGTTTCCAGAAAAGACTGAGGGGGCGGGAAAGAACTGACAGGCTTCGCTTCGACAGGGCTTCACTTCCAGGGTTACGCCGCGAAAGGAGCTGTCACCGCCTCTCTCAGCCCGCGGCTGCCAGAGGAGAGCGGAGCGATACCCGAAACTCGGCCGTTTCCAGGGTCTGCAGCGTGGCTTTGGCATCCGCCACGCAGAACTGGTGACCCAGCCGCACGTAGCGGGTTTCATCGGACTGGCGCACCATGGCCACCACCGGCACCCGCACGCCGGCCTCCTCCATGGCGGGCCGGTGGCGCACCAGGCATTCCCGTAACCGGTGCTGGATGGCGATGTCCGCCGCCTGGTCGGGAGCAAGCTCCACCAGCACCAGCTGCAGATCCTCGATGCTGCGGCAGTCGTCGATGATCAGCTGGACGCGGTCGTCCCGACGGTCCACCGAGCCCCACACCAGCAACCGGGCATCCACCATCAGGTGATCGGCCAGGCGGGCATAGGTCTTCGGGAACACAACGGCTTCACAGGTACCGGTGAGGTCTTCGAGCTGCAGCACCGCCATGCGATCGCCCTTGCGGGTGGTGACCGGTTTCAACTCGGGCACCATCACCACCACGCTCACCTTGGCCTTGTCGGCCTGTTCCTCCAGAAGGGCGAGGCTGACCGGGGAGAGCAGCTTCACCTGGCTGGTCAGCTGCCGTAGGGGGTGGTCGGAGATATAGAAGCCCAGCAGTTCCTTCTCCAACCGCAGTTTTTCGGTGGCTTCATAGTCGGCCACCGGGGCGGCCTTCGGTGCCATGGCCCCCCCCTGGCTGGCGGAGGCCCCGGCGGCATCGGCAGCGGGCGTGGCTGCGAGCAGGTCGAAGAGATTGCCCTGGCCACTGGCCCGATCCCTGGCCCGTGAGCTGGACCAGTCCAGCACCAGGTCGAGATCGGCCATCAACTGGGCTCGGTTGGCCTTGGGGTCGAGGGCGTCGAGGGCGCCGCAATGAATCAGTGACTCCAGGGCCCGGCGGTTCAGTTGCTGGCTGGGCAGCCGATCACAGAGCTCGGCGAGACTCCGAAAGGCACCGCTGCTGTTGCGCTCCTCGATCAGCTGCCGGATGGCGCCGTCGCCCAGATTGCGTACGGCCGACAACCCGAACAGGATCCGATCCTGCACCGGTGTGAAATCAATCCCGGAGGCGTTGACATCCGGAGGCATCACCTCGATGCCCATGGCCTGGCAATTGGCGATATAACGCTGCACTTTGTCCGTGGTGCCCGAATTCACCGTCAGCAGGGCCGCCATGTAGGCCACGGGATAGTGGGCCTTGAGGTAGGCCGTCTGATAGGTGACGGCGCCGTAGGCGGTGGAGTGGCTTTTGTTGAAGCAGTATTCGGCGAACAGCACCATCTGATCAAACAGGGCATCGGCGACGCTGCTCTCCACCCCGCGCTCGGTGGCTCCGCTCACGAAGATGCTGCGATGTTTCTGCATTTCCTCCACCTTTTTCTTTCCCATCGCCCGCCGCAGCAGATCGGCTTCCCCGAGCGAATAGCCAGCCAGATCCTGGGCGATCTTCATGATCTGCTCCTGATACACCATGATCCCGTAGGTTTCCTTCAGGATCGGCTGCAGCTTGGCGTGGGCCACATCCATCGCCTCGCGACCATGTTTGCGGTTGATGAACTTCGGGATCAGTCCCGCATCCAACGGGCCCGGTCGATAGAGAGCCAGGATCGAGGAGATGTCCTCCAGGGATGAGGGTTTAAGGTCGCGGACGATCTGACGCATGCCGCTGGATTCCAGCTGGAAGATCCCCTCCAGGTCCCCACGGCCCAGCAGGGCGAAGGTTTCGGGATCCGCCTCGGGCAGATCATCGGGATCCACGCTTTCGCCGCTGCTGATGCGCACCAGGTCGACCGTTTTGTCGATCATGGTGAGATTTTTAAGGCCCAGGAAGTCCATCTTCAGCAGGCCCATGGCTTCCACATCTTCCATGTAGTACTGGGTGATCACCTGACCGTCGTTGTTGCGCTGCAGCGGCACCAGTTCATCCAGGGGATCAGCGGCGATCACCACTCCGGCGGCATGAACGCCGAAGGTTTTGTTGGTGCCCTCGATGCGCAGGGCCAGATCCACCCAGTGCCTCACCTTGGCATCGTTTTCGTATTTTTCACGAAATTCGGGAGTCGGTGATTCTGAGCCGATCATTTCCTTCAGCTTGGCCGGCTTGCCGCGCACCACGGGAATCAGCTTGGCCAGCCTGTCTGCTTCTCCATAGGGAATATCAAGCACTCGGGCCACATCCTTGAGCACGGCCTTGGAGGTCATGCGGTTGAAGGTGATGATCTGAGCCACCTTGTCTTCGCCGTAACGCTGGGTGACGTAGTCGATCACTTCACTGCGCCGTTCGATGCAGAAATCGGTGTCGATATCAGGCATGGATTTGCGTTCCGGATTCAGGAATCGCTCAAACAGCAAGCCGTGTTTCACGGGGTCGATGTTGGTGATCCCCAGGGCATAGGCCACGAGGGAGCCCGCGGCCGAACCCCGCCCGGGTCCCACTGGTATGCCCTGTTCCCGCGCGAATTTGATGTAGTCCCACACCACCAGGAAATAGGTGGGAAATCCCATCTGCTCCATCACCTGAAGCTCGAAGGCGAGGCGGTCGCCATAGACGGCTTCGATGGGATCATCCGCACTGAGATGCAGGCGATGCCGTAATCCGGCCTCCGCCACCTCGGCCAGATAGCTGACGGCTGTATGCGCTTCCGGGATCGGGAAGCGGGGCATCTGATAGCGCCCAAGAATGTCATAGTCCTCCACCTTCTCAGCCACTCGCACGGTGTTGGCCAGAGCCGCATCGATCACCTCGGGCTCCAGGTGGTCGGCAAAGAGGCCGCGCATCTCCTGCTCGGTTTTGATGTACTCGGTCCCCGTGTAGCGAAGCCGCTTCTCATCGGTGATCAGCTTGCCGGTGAGCACGCAGAGCAACGCATCATGGGCCTCAACGTCATTCTTGCTCAGATAATGGGCATCATTGGTGGCGATCAGAGAGATCCCCAGTTCAGCTCCGATCCGGGCAATGTCCACATTGACGATGCGATCCTCAAGCCCGCCGTGATCCTGAATTTCGAGATAGAAATCATCGCCGAACACCTCCTGATACCAACGGGCCACATCCCGGGCCACTTCGGGGCGTCCCCGCAGGATCGCCTGGGGGATTTCTCCCCCCAGGCAGGCGGTGGCCACGATCAAGCCCTCACTGTATTTTTTGAGCAGCGTCTTATCCACGCAGGCCCGTGAAAAAATGCCACGGCCCCGCATGCCGCGAAGGTGACTGATACTGGTGAGCTTCACCAGATTTCGATAGCCGGTGGCGTTCTTGGCCAGAACCACCAGGTGGTAGCGCCGTTCTTTCTTTGGTTGGGGATCTTCGATCGAGCCGTTGATCACATACATCTCATTGCCGATGATCGGCTTGATGCCCGCCTTGGTGCAGAGCTTCAGCAGTTCAATGGCGCCATACATCACCCCATGGTCGGTGAGGGCCAGGGCCGGCATCTCCAGGGCCACCGCCCTTTCCACCATGGCGGGGAGCTGGGAGGCGCCATCCAGCAGGCTGTAGTCGCTGTGGTTGTGGAGCGGTACGAAAGCCACTGGGGGAGAAGGGGAGGACGGTTCGGCGGGGCGTTGCGGCCCGATCGGGTGGACACACCCGTCTGGAGCTTAGGGGAAACCACAAGATCAAGTGCCTGATCCGTGCATACGGCCACCATGCACACCACATCTGGTGGCATGGCCGGGCTGGTCAGGACTTGCGCAGGGCGGCGGTGGGAAACAGTTTCTGAAAGCTCTCCTTACGGTCCTGGTGAAGCTCCGTTGCGTGGTTCCACAACGTTTCGTAGTAGAAAAAGGCCACACCCAGATTGCGATCCTTGGCAGCCATCGCCTGAGACTCAATCAGTTGCATCGCCACAGGCTTGGTGCGCTGGCCGGTCATAATGGCAATCGCCGTTGGAATTTTCTTCTGCGTCTCAAGGATTTCAGCTCGACTCAACTGGGGCAAAAAGCTCTGCAGATCTGGTCGATAGACCTGAACGATGATTTCGTCGGCAACGTTCTTCCGGACCCAAGCCAGCCAGTCCTGGAGTTGTAACTTATAGGCAAAGTCATAATAGTTTGGCGAGACAGAGAAGATTGCATCCGGCTTCTTACTGCTGACCTCCTTTTTGAGGCTCACCATGTAGTCAGTGATTTTGTCTGCCCTCCATTTCAACCAGGCAGCATCCTGGGCATTGGCCGGAGGCTGTTTCTTTGTTTCTTTTACATACAGAGAAATGGTGTAGGGATCATAGCCAAATTGACTGGGGAGACTCATATGGTCATCGAACTGAATCCCATCAATATCATATTCCGTGACAACTTCCATGACCAGTTCAGTAATGAACGCCTGCACGTCTGGATGAAATGGGTTGAGCCAGGCAACTTCTCCAGCCGCACTGATCGATGTCAGACTTCCGTCCCGTTGCTGCGTCAGCCAGCCAGGATGTTGCCTGGCGAGATCGGAGCCGAGTGGGGTCATGAACCCGAACTCAAACCAGGGGATGACCAGCAGATTTCGGGCGTGGGCTTGCTGGATCAGGTCATCCAGAATGTCCTGACCGTCAAAGCCCCTGTAGGTAAAAGACTGGAACTTTCGTCTTTCTGTAACTTTGCTGGGATAATAAGCATATCCACCATTCCAAACAACTGGATAAATCGTATTGAAATTAGCTTGGCTGAGCTGATCAACAGCAATTTGGAGTTTTTCACGATTACGCAATGTACCCATGTCATTGCTTGTCATCCAGACCCCTCTGATCTCAGTAGTTTCCTGCTGCGCTCGTACGGCTTGAGGTAGCAGGGGCATGGCTGCAAACAGCCAGCCCATGACCAAACAGAGCAAAAAAAGTATGGGGGATTTCTTCATCAAATGGGCTCCCCTCACAGGCAGGTACGTGCTGCGAATCCTAGGCTTGCCTGTGGGGTTCGTACGAGGCTTATCCCTTCACCGCCCGACGGGCGGAGGAAGGGTGGAGCGGGAGCGGCTGATGGACCGGTTGGGGCTCAGGAGCTGGCGGTCCAGACACCCGCCGGGACCTCATACTCTTTGCCCCATGGATGTGATCACTCTTCATCTTCGTCTGGGGCACCAGCTGGGATCAGCCGAATGGCCTTCCGTCCCAGCTTGATCTCAAACGAGTCTCCAGGCTTGAGATCGAGCATGCTCGTGTAGGCCTTGCCAATCATCAGGTTGCCGTTGAAATGAACCTTGGTGATGAAGTTCAGGTTCCGACCCGCCTTTCCCATGCCCTTGCCGGGACCTTCCCCCAGGGAAACTCCCCTGGCTTCCAGGAGAGCCTCATAGAAGGCAGTGAAGTTGAGCCGCTCTCCACCATCCTTTTTGTGGCGCACGTAGCCGCAGGCGCGGACTAGATCAGACTTGGAGGCATTTCCCAGTTCCTTGACCTTGGCAAGCAGATCAGAGCCGGTAAGCATGGCGGTGAGATGAGAAGATTAACTATAACCTAAAGCCAGCTTCTGAGCTGAAAGGGCTGGCGATGTGCGGATAACCGAGCATGGTGCCTGCTCCGCAAGCACCATGCTCGCCGTTGGTAACATACTTTCAAATTCCTGTTCGCTTCCTGATCATCCTGCCAAGTGGCAGAAGGCTGACTGGGTCGGCATCGGATAGCTCGCCGTGACGAAGCGAACCAGCAGCCACGCACCACATCAACGCTTCAAAACTACCACCCGGGCTTTGATGAACGACAAGGAAACGGCCCCATTTCAGGGTGTCTCCATACAATCCGCTGATCAGACCTCAATTGTGCCAATGGATCTGGGCTTGATCTGCAAACGGCGGCACCCCTGGACCTGCCAAGCCAACCCGGCCTTGCTCAACCAGAATCCTGATGGTCTGTGGTGGGCCCTGCCGATAAGGGAAGCCAGAGTTGCATCCCCCAACCTGCGACTGGGCTGAGATTAGGCCAGGCCGACTGTGTCGCTCGGCTGTTCTTTGCTGCGGCCAGGCCATGGCCAAGGCGGTACGAAGATCTCCCTCAACCGGGCTCGGACAGAAGCTGGAATGACTCGAAGGCTGAGGGGAAGGTGTGGAGGGAGCCATGGCTGGGCAGAGGGCGGTCGGGAAGAATGGGAGGTCAACCCGATGCGATGGCGGTGTCGAGCTGCCCGGGAACCCAGTCGCCGCTCTTCCATGCACTTCCAGGACATCATCGGCACTCTGAACAGGTTCTGGGCTGACCAGGGTTGCCTGATCCTGCAGCCCTACGACACGGAGAAAGGGGCCGGGACCATGAGTCCCCACACGGTGCTGCGGGCCATCGGACCGGAACCCTGGGCGGTGGCCTACGCCGAACCCTGTCGGCGCCCCACGGACGGACGCTATGGCGACAACCCCAATCGCGCCCAGCACTATTTCCAATATCAGGTGCTGATCAAGCCTTCACCCAATGGCATTCAGGAGACCTACCTGGCCTCTCTCGAAGCTCTCGGCATCCAGCAGGTGGAGCACGACATCCGGTTCGTGGAGGACAACTGGGAATCCCCCACCCTCGGTGCCTGGGGCGTGGGCTGGGAGGTATGGCTCGATGGCATGGAAGTGACCCAGTTCACCTACTTCCAGCAGTGCGGGGGTATCGACTGCCGACCGGTGTCGATCGAGATCACCTACGGCCTGGAACGGCTGGCGATGTATCTCCAGGATGTGGAGAGCATCTGGGATCTGCAGTGGAACGGGCAACGGACCTACGGCGACATCTGGCTGCCGTTTGAAAAGGGCCAGTGCGCCTACAACTTCGAGGCCTCCGACCCTGATCGGCTGAAGCGGCTGTTCGATCTCTATGAGGCGGAGGCCGCGGATCTGGTGACCCGGTCGCTGCCGGCGCCGGCCCTCGATTTTGTGCTGAAGTGCAGCCACTGCTTCAATCTCCTCGAAGCCCGTGGTGTGATCTCCGTGACCGAGCGCACGGCCACCATCGCCCGCATCCGCCATCTGGCCCGCCAGGTGGCGGATGCCTGGTTGAGCGAACGCAGAGCCCTGGGTTATCCGTTGCTGGGTGGGGAACAACGCCGTGCCTGGTACACCGCCCACCCGGAGGATCAACTCCTGCCTCAGGACGCCGCCGCTGCCTGACGTCTCGATGATCTGGCTGAGGCTTCGGAGCCGACTTCTCCGCTTCGGTACCCCCCAGCGGAGAAAGCTGCTGCTGCTGCTGGTGCTCCTGCTGGGCAGTTTCCAGGCGGGCCGGTTGGCGGAACGGGCTCTCTGGCCCTGCCGGCTCAGACCCGTGGCGGCCCTGGTGGCCCCCCTGCTGGGGCAGGAACTCCCCAGCCGCCAGCTCTGTGAACTGCTGCTCTGGATGCCCCCGTTCTGAGCCGGCCCCAGCCATGGATCCGGGGCCGCGATCGGGAACCCTGGGGAAACCCCAGCACATTCCGAATCGATGGCGAGTGGCGGCGGCAACCGATGGCGACGGGGGCTGGCGGCAGCCCTGGTGCTGGCCCTCCTGCTGGGGCAGGCCCTGCTGCGGCCGGTCCAGCCCGACAGCCACGATCCCCTGCGGTTGCTGGAGGGTGGCGACGAGCCCCTGGCGGTGCGCCTGCGGGGTTCGTTGCTGGCGGATCCGCGCCGGTTCGAAGTCGTCGGGAACCGTGGCCTTGCCGCTCCCCCTTCCCCCCCCTGCCGGGTGGTGCTCCAGGTGACGGCCGCCCAGGGCAGCGAAGCACCCAGCCAGGCGCCCACCCAGGGGCGCACCGAGCTGGCCTTCGAGGCGTGCCCGGAGCTCCGTCAGGGTTGGATCGTGGAAGCCAGCGGCCTGTTGCGACGCCCCCGTCCCGCCCCCCACCGCCTGCTGGCGGGGGCCGCCGAACGGCTGGAGCGGCAGGGGGTCTGGACCCAGCTGCGGGTGAAGCGTCTCACCGTGCTGGATCAACCGCCGACGCCGATCCTGGATCTCCGCCGCCGCATCGCCGACCGGTTGATCGCCCAGGCCGGAGCGGAGCGGGGGGGCGTCCTGGCGGCCCTGGTGCTGGGCAGTGCCGTGGCACCCCTGCCCGCCGAGCTGCGGGAAGCCTTCCGGGCCGCCGGCCTCTCCCATGCCCTGGCCGCCTCCGGCTTTCATCTGAGCGTGTTGCTGGGGGCGGTGCTGGCCTTGGGCCGACGCCTGGGCAGGCTGGCCCGGCTGCTGCTGGCCGGCGGGGCGATGCTGCTGTTCCTGGTGCTGGCGGGACCCCAGCCCTCGGTGGTGCGGGCGGTGTTGATGGGAGCCATGGCCCTGCTGGCCCTCGAGAGCGGCCGCCGGGGCAGACCCCTGGGGCTGCTGGGGCTCACCGCGGCGCTGATGCTGCTGCTGCGCCCGGGCTGGCTCCATTCGGTGGGCTTTCAGCTCAGCGTGGCGGCCACCGCCGGATTGGTGGTGAGCGCCGGCCCGCTGGAGCGGGGACTGAAGCCGTGGATCCCCGGCTGGCTGGCCCCCGCCTGGAGCGCACCAGCCCTGGCGGTGCCCCTGGCGGCGATGGCCTGGACCCTGCCGCTGCAACTGCTCCATTTCGGTGCCGTGCCCCTCTACGCAGTGCCGGCCAACCTGGTGGCCTCCCCCCTGCTGACACCCCTCACCCTCGGCGCCATGGCCCTCGCCCTGGTGGCCGTTCTGGCGCCCCCCCTGCTGCCGCCTCTGCTGCTGCCGTTCCAGCTGCTGGCCGGCCTGCTGCTGGGCATCGTGAAGGGGATGGCGGCCCTGCCGATGGCCCAGTGGCAGACGGGTCGACCCCAGCCACTCCTGGTGGCGATGCTGGCCCTGGCCATGCTGGGCTGGGTCGCTCCCGGCCTGGGGCGGCGCTGGCGACTGCTCGCCACCGCCCTGTTCGCCCTGGTGGTGGGAATCCATCTCAGCCTGCTGGGCGCCGACAGGTTGCTGCTGGTGCACCAGCAGGGAAGGGACCTGCTGCTGGCCCGCCACCGGGGCCGCGGTGCCCTGATCAGCAACCGCGCCGATCGATTCAGCTGCCAGCAGGCTCGCCAGCTATCGCAGGGGCTCGGGCTGAGGCGCTTCGACTGGGTGCTGCTGCTCGATCCGGTGGCACCCGCCGATCCCGCCTGCTGGCAACGCCAGGGCGGATTGGTGGTGGCCTACGGAGAAGCCAGCGAGGGCCCGAACGGCGATGGCGGGACGATCGAGGGCCCCCTGCTGGCCGGGCAACGGCTGGCCAGCAGGGGGCTGGCCGCGGAGGCCCTGTCGATGGACAGCCATGCCCTGCGGCTGCGGCTGGGCAGCCGCCAGTGGATGCTGTTCCCCGATCGCCAGGCCCTCTGGGCCTGGCAGGCCAGCCGCCAACCCCTGCCGGAGCGGTTGTGGCTGGGATTCAGGCCTGGAGCGCGGGAGCGCCGCATGCTGCTGGCCGAGGCTCCTTCCCGGGTGTGGCTCAGCGGTGCCCCGGCCGGGCAGCTGCCCCTGCCGCCTGGCTGGCGCGCCAGTGGGCCCAATGGATCCCTGCAGGAGGCCGGGGGGTGACGGATCCGTAAAGTGCCGTTACGCCAGTGGATCATGACCCGCTTTCCAGGGGGCGGAGCCAGGAGCCGCTGGGGTTCGAGGAGAGGTGGCTGAGTGGTCGAAAGCGAACGACTCGAAATCGTTTGAAGGGAAACCTTCCGTGGGTTCGAATCCCACCCTCTCCGTTTCAAGGGTAAAAACGGGGATTCCCGGTAGCTCCCCTAACGTCCCAAGACCGCCTGAGACCCGCTGCAGTGCAGCGGGTCTTTCGCTTTGTGGGCGTCCCGTGAGATCCCGGCAAAACCCAGGCCAGCAAAAAATTGTGGTGGTGTAAGTGGTGGTGCAAAACCGGGGTGGTGGTGTAAATGGGCTCTTGGCTCTAACCGACAGGGAAGTTCGCGCTCTGCCACAGCGTTCTCAGCGCTACCGGGTCTCGGACGGTGCCGGCCTGCTCCTGGAGGTCGACCCGGCCGGCGGGAAGTACTGGCTCTGGCGGCACCGCTTCCCACCCACTAAGGACGGCCGACGGCAGGATCTGCGCATCGGGCCCTATCCCAGGATTTCGCTCAAGGCCGCCCGTGACATCCGCGATGAGCAGAAACGTCTTCTCTATGAAGACGGAATCAATCCCTGTGATGCCAAGAAACGCAGCAAGGATCACCGCTGGGGCAGACACGCACAGCTCACCTTTGAGGCCGTTGCGCTCGACTGGCACGCCACCAAGACCGCTGGCACCTGGACCGAGCGCCACAGCGATGACGTGCTCAAGAAGCTCAACAAGGACATCCTTCCTGCCATCGGTGGCATGGCCATCGACGCCATCACCGCCCAGGACTGCCTGGCCGTGCTGCGCTCCATCGAGCAACGCGGTTCCAATGAAAACTCCAAGCGCTCCCTGGGTGTGATCAGTCAGGTGCTCGATTACGCCGTCGCCATCGGCCACTGCACCATCAATCCCGCCCATTCCCTCAAGCGCCACGCCCCGGTCAAACAGACCACCTCCCACTACCCCTGCATCCCCTGGAGCGAGCTGCCCGAACTGTTGGCCGCCATGCGCGCCAACACCATCGGCGCCGATGCCTCCACCCTCCATGCCATGGGCCTGCTGGCCCTCACGTTCGTGCGCACCAGCGAACTGATCGCTCCCCTGGAGAGTCGACTTCGACTCCCGGCTGAGCGCATGAAGGGCCGCCGCGGCAACCGCCGCGAGCACCTCGTGCCCCTCTCTCGTCAGGCCGCTGCGACCCTCCATGCCCAGCACGCCATCAGCGGCCCCAGCGGCTTCGTCTTTCAGAGCCAGCGCACCGCCACCGGCTTCATCAGCAACAACACCGTCAACATGGCCCTCAAGCGCATGGGCTTCGATGGCCGCATGTGCGGCCACGGCTTCCGTGCCCTGGCCATGACCAACATCCAGGAGCAGCTGGGCATCGACCTGCGCATCGTCGATCGCCAGCTCGCCCACATCGAGAAGAACAAGGTCACCGCTGCCTACAACCGCGCCGAGTACTGGCCGCAGCGCGTCGAGATGATGCAGCGCTGGGCCGACCTGCTCGATCAGGTCCGCTGAGACAGCCAGCTTCCGCGGCGCTGCCTCAGGCGCACAAAAATGCCGGCCCCGTTCAGGGCCGGCCAGGGCTGTTCTCCGGGCGGCGGCGCCGTTGACTCGCTCACCTTCCACTCGGTTGTTGCACTTCTGACTGGATCCGCTGCTCGATCCAGGCCTCTAGGTCGTCCTGGCACCATGCCACCGTGCGCGGTCCGATGCACACCTGCCGGGGGAACTGTCCCTCGGCGATCAGTTTGTAGATCGCCGTGCGCGACAGCCCCCCCTTCTCCTTGACCTCCGGCAGCCGCAGCAAGCGCCGGTTCGAGGCGTTGCTCATGGCCTCACCTCCATCGGCGCGATCCATTGCACCTTTGGCAGCACTGGCCCGGCCAGCACCAGCAGCACCGTGCTCAGCTGCAGGATCAGCACCAGATAGCGCAGCCGCCTCAGGCTGTTCGCCCCACAGAGCAGGGGCCTGGGTCGCAGCGGTCGGGTGCTCCATGCGGCCTGGGTGATGGGGGTAGCGCATCAGAACGGCACCTCCCCATCGCCAAACTCATCGCCGTAGTCGTCCCCATCCGCCAGCGGGATGGCCTGCTGCTGGCGGGCGGCGGCTTCATCGGCGCGGTAGGCCTGCTCCACCCACAGGGCCCTGGCCTCGGTCTCCGTGATCGACGGGTCATGGGGGAAGGTTTCGCCAGCGCGGAACACCGGCTCCAGCAGCGCCCACACCGCCGGCCAGTCGGCCGCCGCATAGGGGCGGATCTGCAGGGGCGATCGGGCGGAGGTCAGAGGGGCGCAGAGGTGGTCTGGTGATTGTCACCCCAACAGGAAGGCGCCCCGTTGGGGGCGCCTTAGCACCGGTTGCGGATCACGGCCTTGGCATCTGGGGCTGGATGGGGTCGGGTGTCTGTGGTTCACGCGTCGCCTGTCTTGGGCCTGGCAGGAAAGGAAGAGGATCACGTCTCTGGGAAGAGATGCTCGGGGCTTGACCTTCTCAGCTGTGACCCCGTCTCGGGTTATGCAGACCGAGGGTTCAACACGCGGGAAACAGAATTGGCGCATTGCTCTCCGCGGCTACGGGATGGCATTCGCGCCACGCCATCGAGTTCACGTTGGGTTTGTCGCATTTCGGGCGCACCTCCGCTCTGCGCACCGGCTCGGGTGATCCCTGGCCGGACTCTTTTGGAGGGTCGGGTTGGCTCCCGGGCCTCCCCTCAACTTCAAAATACCCCTCTTTTCGGCTGGCGGTGGCCTGCTGGAGTGCCTGTTCCCGTACTCCCTAAAAACCAGTCATCGCAACGATTCACAGGCTTCACCATCGCCGTTGCTGTCGAGATGGGTGTGTCCCTGGCGCAGCAGCTCATGGGCACGGGCATAGGAGCTGATTTCCGTGCAGAGATATCTCCGGCCGCCAGGGGTGGTGCCATCGGGGATCACCGCGGCTATGCGGCCCCGGCGGAAGTCCCAAGGGCGGGTGATGCCGCCAGGCACCTGCAATACGCCATAGCGGCTTCTGCTGGCGCGGTGCTCCGCATCGAGATACTCCTTGGCGTCACAGCCGCTCAGGTAGCGGCGATAGGCGAATGCCTGGCCGTCTTCCACCATCGACAGACCGATGTTGATGTCTGCGATCACCTCCGCCACCATGCGGCCATAGCGATCCGTGGTCTTGATGTCGAGGGTGACCGCACGGCCGATGGGCAGGCGCTGCCGCAGATAGCGGCGAGCCTGCTGGCCGTAGGGGCTCTGGGCTGTCTCTGGAGCATCGATACAGGCCAGGCGGACGGTGATCGAGCGACCGCCGGCCTGCACCCCAGGGTGTCCCCGTCTCCAACAGGCACCGTGCCCGGTAGATGGCAGCGGGGCAGCGACCGCGGGTTCTGCAGAGCGACGCGGAGGCCGCCACCACGAGGCGATCAGGCCAGCGAGCGCTGGTGTATCAGGGGGCGAAACCGCCAACGACTCAGCTGGCACTGGCCTCCAGACCCTGAGCAAGTGATGCAGGATCCACATAGTTTGCAGATGTCGCCTTAGCACCGGTTGCGAATCATCTTTGACATCTGGAGCTTGATCGGGTTGGCTTCTTTCGTTCACGCATAGCATTCAACTGGGGATAGCCATAACTTCACCGCGAGTCCGAATCAACAGTTCCTCCTGTTATGGCGCGAGCCTGTATGCCCTGTTCCGAGTCATGCCAAACAAGAACCCCTTCACCTGTCGATACCGCTGGATTCGAGTATGATGAAGGTTCAAGTTCAACAATTGGAACCTCGAGAGCCTCCTTAAGCTGCTCGGCCTTGCTGCGACCAAAAACAGTGCGCTGCCACCAATTCATCTCCTGAAGACACTCCTGGATTTCACATCTTATTTCGGAGAGATTAACCATTTCGGAAAGCGCATCACGAAGGCTTTCCATTCGCTCATTCAGTTGACCATGGCGATAGCTCAGGCTGTTCGGATTGTGCTCCAGCGCAATTAACAACAACCCATGCTCAACATGAATTACCGCGGTTGAGAGTGCAAAAAGAAGGCGAACATCCTGCCCAAACAGTTCACCCTGCTCTTTGATAAGGATAGCCAGCTCAAGCGTTGAGTCACGCCCTCTTGCACGCTGCTTGGCATTACCTATCTTTTCTTGGAAGGTGCCCTTGAGGATCTTTAGCCTCTCGTAGTGCGCGCGAAGGTCCCGCTCACAATGCGATAGGCGATCCTGCATTTGTGGACTGAAGTGCCCAGTATATGCATGCTCAGCAAGAATGTCATTTAAAGTATTACATGCAGCGAATATCTCTCCTATATCTTTTGCATTTTGTCTTTCAACTATCTGCGAAAGTGTCCGTTCGATTCCGGCCAGTCGACGATTGATCTGATTAAGCTGCTGAGTGCCTACGATTGCATTTACAGCTTGATAGACTAGCAGAGGCGCGACAACTCCTCCAGCTGGCGCAAATCGAGCCTGTCCAACTATATTACTCGAACCACTAGAAACTAAAGTGCCAAGACTATGTGAGCCACTCTGCATAAGTGCCATACTGCCATTAGCAAGCCCTTCCACGACTGAAGGTGGACCTACAATCCTCATAACCTGACCCGCTTGTATTGCGGTAGCGAAAGCCGGAACCAAGCCTGCTGCAGAGTCGCCAATTAACTTGTTAACCATCTGCCCTCCGCAATCACGTGATCCAACTACGCTCTCAATGCGAATCATTTCAAGTATTTTAACTGATTGCTCCGAGTCATACACAAATGCACCTGCTTGAATATCGCCCCTATCGTTCAATAGCGGTATGAGGTCGAAACTCTGATCGCTGGACGAATCAAGTGGGTAACATTCCTCGACAGATCCAGTGGAGCTTGCGATTACTTCTGGCCTTGCAAGATCGAGATCTTGGCCGGACTTCACCTGTTCAAGTTGATTCTTATTATCCTGGATACGTGTCCTTAGAGTGCGAGAGGAGCTAAGTAGCATTGCTTGCTCTTCCGCACTCTTAGATGCCTGCTTTTGGGCAACTTGCAAGGTCTTCTGATAACGAGCAAGGAAAGTATTGACATCAATGTAATATGAGCCAACTGATTGCTGAAGATCTTCAATAATATACTTTTCAACTACCTGCCGCATAGATTCAAAACCTTTGGCAATGCTCGAGTTCACATCTGATACGACTTCCTGCATGTCTATGGCATACACATGGATCTCCTCATCTGGTAGCTTAACTTGAACAGTTCTCTTAAATAGACCAAACGCTCCCCACAATGTGTACCAACGATCATCGTCTTTGGTGACTGATACTACCTTGCCGGCCGTTACCCGCTTGACCTCTCCAGGCTCGACACTAACTGCTTCGAGATCGTAACCGAAGTTAAGCGTGGGCGGGGGCAGGGAAAGTTCAGTATTAAAGGCCTCATTGAGTCGCGTTTGAGCATTACGGAGTACCTTCTGAGTAGTCTGTTGAGTAAAGTTCTTAATCCCCTTCTGAGCCCTACTTACTTCATCCTCAACCTGAATCTTTGCAGCTCTCACATAAGCGTCAACTCTTTTATCGAGAGTTATCTTTATCTGTTTCATTGCCGCATCTGCATCAGAACGACTAGTGAACTCAAGAACATTGCCATCACGCTTTCCCTTGCCTGTTAAGGCGTCCGACAGAGTTGAAAGCTGATCGTCAAGGGTTTGCTTGAGACTCTTGAAGAATTCAAGCGGGTTAAGGAAGTCGGGAAGAATTTCAAATGGGCTAGACAAAGAGGCGCCACCACTCTTTGTCCTTTCTTTAGCTTCTGTGGATTCAGAGGTTCTAGAAGTAATTCCCCTCCTGCCTCTATCTTCCTTGAAGAAGTCTTTGATAGTCAATTGCGCACTCTGCTTTGCTTCGGCTATGCTCTTGTAAATCTTATCTTGAACATTCTTGCGTGTCTCTTGGATTAACTTGCTTTGATTGCGAGCATTCTCGACTTGACTTATGTCACTTGTTAGCAACTCGATTTCTTGGCTAATCCATACAGCGGAGGAATTGCTGGCACTAATCTGAAGGTTCAACTGATCTTCAAGTTGCTGTAACTGGTTTGATAGGTAGTCAATGCTTGTGTAAACGGTTCTTTCGTACGCGCGACTTGTCAGTTCTTCAATGCATACTGCAAGAAACTGTTCAATGCCAGAGTTTGACCAAAGCCGGTTGGCTTTCTTGTTAAAAAGGTCAACTGTGGCATCTTCGAGTTCTTCTTCCCACAGTTCATATAGCTCCTGCGCTAGGGTAATAGCGCAGGGCATTTTACGCATGTCTTCGTTCTGGAGGCTTCTCCCGGCAACTGCGCGTATGAAGCCTCCAGCTGCATAGCCTTTTGAAGCGGAGATCTCAAACAAGTTGTCACCTGACTCTGCATTATCCTCGTAGCTCTGTGAAATAAAATCTTCAACCCCGTTGGTGGTAAGGTCGCCAGGTCGGCGTTGGTCGACCTTGTTGACCAAGTAAATAACATTATCATTGCCAATTATAGAGGCGATCGTCTTTACTTCATTCTTTGTAAGCTCTGCTGCCTCGGAGGTGAGCTGCGTATAGTCGAGGACTACGGCCACCATAGATACTTCATGGAGAATACTTCTTACAATTACTTGCAAGGCTTCCCCAATATTGGCCTCATTAGGGCCTGGAGTATCGATCAAGACCAGAGAGCCTTTGGGCATTGAGCCATTGGCGCCTTCACTGCTTTGCAGATATGATGGCAGCTTTGCATATACTAAAGGAATGTCCTTGCCATCAAGCGGCATTCTCAGTTTCTTATCTTGATGAAGTGATGCTCGAACCTTGTCGTTCAGGATTGTAAGCGTCTGGCGAATCTGCTCTGCACCAGTAACAACTCTATTGTTTCCCCAGTTCAAGTCATTGAATTCATCGGCATCCAAGAACTCTTTCATTGTATCATAGAAGGTCTTACTCAAAAGCAGCTTTGGATCTTCTTGGTCTTGGCAGAGTTGCACTCTCGTTGGCAAGACGGTCATTGCTAGCGCACGACTAGGAAGAATGCCATCGCCGATAATGGCATTTAGAATCGTCGACTTCCCAGCCTTCATTGGAGCTGTGACCGCCAGAGAGAGCTCTGCATCTTGTAATTGCCGCTGGCGTTCTCGCATTACAGATAGAACTTTTTGAAAATTGTTGTTTGCGCCGTTTGTTTCAGTTTGGTAGCTCTCTAGGGCCTTCCCTAGCTGCTGAAAAATATATAGTGTATACTCACGAAGTAAAAGTATCCGCTGAGAGTCTGGCATCAATGAAAGTTCCATGAACGTTGGGGTTGCTAAAGGTATTTCAGTAGGTTGCATGAACCTTGGCGCCTGTGCAGAGCGGATCGAGGTTGGTGCGACGTTTTTTTTAGGACGCAGGCAACTGGCCCCATTCTAGGCTAGAAGAGTATACCTCTTTCCCTAGGGCACTTCACGTGATTGGCTAAGATTGCTGGAGTATAACAACCCTCCTGCATTAGGGAAAATCCTATTCCTAGCTTTTGCTGCCTACTCTCTACGCAGGCAAGGTTGACGTTACGACCTCACGACCATGCCAATCTTAGTTTCTGCCTGTATTCATAAAGTATGTCAACTAGGTGGGCTCAGCGTAAACCTCTCGAAGGGAAGCAAGAAGATGCTTAGCCAACAAAAGAAGCCATGATGAAGCTCGCTTCATGAAGTCCCGTTGCCCCCGGTGAAGAGCGGTGTCGAAGCCGCTGCAGCCGTTGCCTGCCCCGGCCGGCAGGAGCATCGTGGCTGCAACGGGATTCGGAGGCTCCACGGATGGAAGACAGCCCCCCTGAGCAGCAGAGAGGAGCGCGCTGACGATCCGGCCCCTGCTCCAACACTCTCAACGGATCACGGATGTTCCTGGCCTGATGGCCGTCCACTGCATCGCCTGAGGTGCCCCGGATCAGTGGAACATCCCCCTAGACACCTGGCCCCAGGTGCCAGCGCCGGCAGCTCCGCCCACAACTGAAAACCACCTGATCTGAAAACGATCAACCGACCGCGCAGCTGCGCCCGACCCCCTCGGGAAGGCACCACGGCTGAGCAGGCAAATGCCCGGGCCAACGCTCCGGGCTTTGTTGTGGGGATCGAGCGAGTTCAGAGCAGCCCACCCAGCCGGATCAGCGCCCCCAACACGAAGGCGAAGGGGGGACGCGGACCAGGACGACCCCCCGCCCTACAGGGTCTCAGCGAGGGTGATGGCCGGACTCAAGATCCAGCTCCACCCCAACGGCACCGCGATCGAGGGCGAGTGGGAGCCAGTGTTCGCCACGATTGAGGCCTGCCACCAGGCGGTGCAATGCCATGGGCTGCCCCCGCATTTACACAACGGTGAAGGTCAACACCCGCACCGACAAGGACCAGAGCCTGGAGGACAAGGTGGCCAGCGTCCAGGCGCTGCTGTGATGCAAGGCCTGCCTGACCAGGCCAGCGAGGTTCTCGCGTTCTGGTTTGTCGAAACCCTGCCGCGCCAGTGGTTCGCCAAGGACGCTGCCTTCGACGCGCTGGTGCGGGATCGCTTCCTCGCTCTGACCCGGGAGGCGCTCACTGGTGAGCTCGACGCTTGGAGCGCAGAAGCGGCCGGGGGCCTCGCGCTGGTGCTGCTGCTCGATCAGTTCCCCCGCCAGATCTGGCGCGACACCGCCATGGCCTTCGCGGGCGATCCCCAGGCCCTGGCGCTGAGCCTGCAAGCGGTGGAGCGGGGCTGGTTGGAGGCGTAGCCCGAGCAGGCGCGGCGACAGTTCTGGCTGATGCCCCTGATGCACAGCGAAGACCTGGCGGTGCAGGAGGCGGCCCTGCCGCTGTTCGAGCGGTTCACCGATCCCCGCACGGCCGACTTCGCCCGTCGGCACAGGGATGTGATCGCTCGCTTCAGTCGCTTCCCCCACCGCAACGCGCTCCTGGGGCGGGTGTCGAGCGCGGAGGAGCTGGCCTTTCTGCAGACGCCGGGCTCCCGGTTCTGAACGGGTCAGAAGTTTGCCGGGAAAGGAGGCGGCAGCCACTGGGGTTCACAGGGCTGCCAGCCCTGCTGCCGCTTCTGGGCCCAGAGCTGGATCGCCTGCTCGCGGGTGAGCTCCCTGCGTTTCTTCAGCAGCGGTGGCTCACCGCCGGGCATCACCTCCCCGAAGGTCACCTCCAGGCTCTGGCTCCAGCGGTCGTAGCGGAGCGGCTTGAAGTGCAGCACCTGGCGGCCATCGCTCAGCCAGCCCTCCTGCGGTGAGAGCGGCGGGCGACTTGGCTGGTCGGTGACGTTCATCAGAACTGGTTCAGGCCACCTCCGGTGCCCAGCCCCGCTGGCGGCTCATGTCGTCGGTCCAGCCCTGGCAGCGGCTGGTGAGGTGCTCGCCATGGGCGATCAGGCTCTGGTGCAGCTGACAGGTGAGCACCGGGATGCAGTTCAACCCGGCGTGATGCCGGAACCAGTGACAGGTCATGCAGACCTTGCGGCTGCGTGTCTTGAGCAGCACGCCTTCATCGAGATAAGGCCAGTCCTCGACTGGGATTTCAAGCTGCGCCGCCAGGGCCGCAGGCCGGGGGAGAGGGACACCCATGAGCCGCTCCAGATGCGTACACCTGTACTAGCATGGATCCGAGGTGCTGGCTGTCGTGATCCCTTGAGCTGGATACGGTTCAGGCAGTGAGGAGGCGCCGATGTTCCGCGGACTCGTGCTGGCCATCGACCTCCCCCTGCTCCTGCTGCTTCTGGCTGTGCTGGCGCTGGAGCAGTGGCGTGGTCAGCTGCCGGCCTGGCTGCAGCGGTTGGCCGAGCGCCCCTCCTGGCTGTGGAACACCGGCATCGGGCTGATCATCGGCCTGTCGCTGGTGCGCTGGCTGTTGCAGCGCTGAGGCTCAGGCTCCAGGTCAGGATTGGCAAGGGCCACGGCAGGGCAGCCTCGGATTTGATGGGACAACGGCACTAGGTTGACCCGCCTGCTAGCTTTCGGGCAGCAACACCCCCCAGGCCTCTGCCGGCTCTCGGTATGCCCAAACAGGGGGGTCACTCTTTCCAGCGGTCGTTTGTTGAGGTACTCCAAGCCTCCGCTGAACATTCCAGACCAGCTTCAGCAGTTACGCGATCGAGGGCTGCTAGTTGGCTCAGACGACCTGGCGCTGAACGCTCTCGGTCTGATCGGCTACTACCGGTTGAGCGCATATTGGCTGTTCTTTGAAGAACCTCCGGCACCAGGCGAGACCAGAAGCCACCGTTTCAAGCCTGGCTCCAGTTTTGAGCAGGTGATTGAGCTCTACAACAGGGACCGTCTGATTCGGTTGCTGGTGATTGACGCGATTGAGCGGATCGAAATCGCCGCGAGATCCGCATGGGTTCAGGAGATGAGCATCAAGCACGGACCCCACTGTTATCTCGATCCTCAGCTGTTCAAGCCTGGCTTCAGCCACCAAGAACAGCTTGAGCAGTTGCGTGGCCAGCTGCAGCAGAGCAATGAGACCTTCGTGATCCATTACCAGCAGACCTACTCAGACCCCGAATTGCCCCCGATCTGGGCCATGACCGAGCTGATCTCCCTTGGAACCTTGCGTGCGTGGATCGCCGCATCAGAGCTGGAGGGCAAGACCAAGGTGGCAAGATCGTTAGGAATGCCATCGGCACAGGTGCTGAATGGTGTGTTGCACTCCTTGAATCTGCTGCGCAACATCAGTGCCCATCACGGCAGGCTCTGGAACCGGCTGATCGTGAAGCGGCTCCCGAAAATCAAGAAAGTGCAGTCTCTTCTTGTGATGGAGGAGGTCGGCGGTGAAGGGGCGCAGCCATCCAAGATGCTGTACAACTACCTTGCCGTGATGGCCATCATCGTGCGCAAGGTTGCACCTCTCAGCACCTGGCCGTCTCGGATGGCTGTCGTCATGTCAGAAATGGCGCCCGAGCAGCAGGAAGCCATGGGTTGCCCGGCGGGCTGGCAACAGCAACAGATCTGGAGCTGATCGGCACAGCAGGAGCGAGGGTGGTTGATCAGTAGTCCTCCGGGAACAGGACCGTAGTGATGGGACCGCCTGCTTCGCCGCGCAGGTCTTCCGTGATCACCCAGATGGTCCCGTGTTCCTCGGTGTCGTAGCTGGAGAAGATCCGGCCTTCTGCGTGGCTGTGATCAGAGTCGTTGGCGGCCTTGTCCTCAGCATCGAGGTCGCCCCAGTCGCGGGCAACATGGCGATCGAGCAGGCCAACGATCACGGCTTCCGGAACTGATGCTGCGACGGCGGCGGTGGCGACGACCCGGCCGAGGGAATGACGCATGAGGATGAAGGAGGGAGGCCGCAACTGGCTGCTGCGGCCTGATGGGGGATAGTGGAAGTCTGATCCGCTCAGCCTTGCGGCGACTCATCGTGCCGCTGGTGCTGGTCTGCCAAGCGCACCTCCCGGTGCGACACCAGAAACGCTTCGATCCAGTCGTGGTGACGCTTCTGCAGGATTCGATCAGCGATCGTCGTGGCCTCCTCAGGGATGGAGAAGCGCTTGCGGAATCCTTGGGTGAGGGCCTCCAGCAGGGGGCGAGGGAGCTGGCTGATGGCGTCGTGCAACGTGCGGATCGTGGCCGCATCGAGGGGGAGCAGCCCCGGATCCTGCTGGGATGGAGGGGCGGCATCCTTGGCCGGGGGCTCAGCTGCAGTCGCCGCCCTTTCCTGGTGCTGCAGTGCTGGCTGGGACTGACGGGGCTGGGCCGTTGGACGCTCTGCTGACGCTGAGCTGGTCACCACCCGCTGGCGCTTGTCGTACAAGACGAGCCCGAAAGGGTTCCCGAAGGTCATCAGGGCCCGCTACCGCTGCGCGGGCCTGCGGCTACATGGCATCGGTCTCGGCCTCCTTGAGGGCGGACTCATGGGCCTGGCCCAGGTCGACGTCGATGCCATGGCCGGCACCGCTGCCCTCGCGGACGAGGGGCGTCAGGCCACCGGCGGTGACGGTGACGCGCACCCGGGCGGTGTAGGTGACGCCCCAACCCGACTTCTGATCTCTGCCAATCAGACGTTCGGCCTGGGCCACGCAGCGGACGGCGATCGTCTGGCACTGCCAGCCATCGAAACCAAAGATGCGGTTGGCTTCCGCGATCACCTGCCAACCCTCCAGATAGCTCACGCGGCTACGGCCCTGCTCCCGCTGGCGGACGTTGGCCCGATTGAGGGGGGCGGCCAGGGCAGCGAGTTGCTCGGGGGAGAAGCCAGAGGACTGAACTTGGAGAGCTTGCGGCGTTGCAGCGGGCTCTGGACTCGTGGAGTTCTCCGTATCGGGCCGGCCAGCGGAGCGGATCAGGTCCAGGGCCGATGGCGGCCTCTGGCTGGGTCGAGGAGGAGCGGGGCGGCTGGTGGTGCGGGTCCCGTTGGCAGAGGGAGCGGCGACGGTCATGGCGATGGAAGCGAATGGTGTGAGGAGGAACGGGAGGGGGTCCCGGCTGCCCAGCCGGGACCCGACTTGCGAGGGGCCTGTGATCGCGCTCAACAGATGCGCCAGGAGCGGCGGGAGATGAGCTGGGCGCCGGGGATCTCTCTGCCTGCTTTGAGGGCTTCCTTGATGGCGGCCTTGTCCGGCTTGCTGGTGGTGGTGAAGCTCAGCCACTGGGGATCGCGGGCGTCTTCGTCGTCGATCTCGACGGCCTGGGACTTGCGGGAGCTGAGCTCGTGATTCGGGAACGAGAAGCGGGTGGCGGTGGGCTGCAGCTGGGTGAGCACAAGCACCAGCGACTCCTCGAGGGCATCGGCCCGGCCGGCATCGGAGCGGGAGAGCTCGGTGAGGCGCTTGGCCTGCTGCTGGCGGTAGGCGGCCTGACCGCGCAGGTGCTCGATCACCCAGCAGGTGGCGTCGGCCTTGGCTGCGAGGGCCTGCTTGTTGCCCTCCTCGGCCAGCAGGGCGGCCTCCAGCTCGGCGAGGGCCTGGGATCGGGCGTCTTCGTCGTCGGCTTCCAGCTGCTGGGCCAGCTGACCGATAGCGGTGGTGAGCTCCTGGGCCTCGATGCCCAGCTGCCAGAGGGAGCCGGAGCGGTGGATGGAGCAAGCCGGGCCTGAGGTGATGGCCCCTGGAGCGGGGACACCCACAGGGGTGGTGGGGATGGTGGTGAGGACAGCCATGGGAAGGAAGGCGATGGGATGGGGATGGAGGCAGCGGCGATGCATCTGGGATTAGGGGAGAGCGGGGGCCTGGCTGATCTGCGCCACGGCAATCGGCACCGGGGAACTGGCAGCCATGCGCCGGGCCTGCTGCACCAGCGAGGCGGTGCCGGCACCACCGGGGAACGCCACCACCAGCACGGCAACCGGGGCCGCGGTGGACGTGAGGGCCACGGCTCGGTTGACCGCCAGCTCGAGCAACTCACGATTGCGGATCGGCCCGGCAGCGCGGCCATGGCGGCGCCAATCGGCGGGGAGCACCCCAACAGGCCAGCCCAGCTGACGGGCGGCGCGGCCGATGGCGCGATCAGCGCCACGGGCCCCGCCATGGAGCAGCTCATGCACGAGCTGGCCACTGGTGCGGGCCACCAGGGCAGCAGCGATCTGCTGGGGCAACCAAAGGAGATCGCGGCCCCCACCGGCGACCACCACCCGACCAGCGCGGGCGGGCCGCAGCGGGGGGATCACGGCCGGCGCGAGCGACGGCACAACCGAATGGCTGTCCAATGCGGCGGCCTGGGCCACCACAGAAGGGTGTGAATTCATGACCTACGGAGCAAACGAACGGAGCAGGTTGTCTCGGGATTTCGTTGCCGCAGGCGATGGGCTCGGGGCCTTTGGCGCGGCTCTTATTCTACCAGTACAGAAGCACTAGCGGGTCAGCGGAGTCCAGCTGCAGCAATGCTTCTCAGGGAATAGCTGCCTCTTGCCTGGCGGGGGGCAAAAGGAGAACTTCCAGCCACGATCTTGAGGCTTCTGGATATATCGGCCACGCAGCCGCGCGCGCCAGGATCATGGCTTCCCCACATCAAGCTGGTGCCTTCGATGCGCCTGGCCACCGCAGCCGCGGGAGCATCGCTTCGCTATTCCTCCCCCCATGGCATCCCCCGCGGAGGGCGGCGGCGGCGACCGTTCAATACAAACAACCCGGACCGCATTCGCCGGGGCGCCATCGGATCGTCACCCGGGCTGAATGAGCTCCAGGTTCCTGGCTTTACCAGCCCCATGCGCTTAACAAGAGCGGGAGGATTGATCGGGCTTGTCGTCCCCTGAGATCCCAGCCCATCCCCCACAAGCCCGGCAAAATAGTGGTGCAAATGGTGGTGTGTTTGCCGAGCTCCCTCACCTAGAAGCTAGTGCTGGCCTCCTTTCTCAAAGGCGGTTCAGAGGGCACCCTCTCCGTTCTATTCAGGCGTCTGGCTGTTGCTGCAGAGGTGGCTCCTGATCAAGCCTGCGTAAGGCCCGCAGGAGTTGCTCCAGATTGCTCTCAAACTGGTCTGGGATAGCCCATTGCGTAAAATTGGCAACCAACATTCCTTGTATGTATTCAGCCAAGTTTCTATTCGTCTCCGGGTCGTGAAGCTCCCATCCCTTGAGGCGTTCGGGATTCATGAGTGATACGGGGACAAGCACGTTCTCACCTCGGGTTCTGGAAAGGCCAACGGCGGTTGCAATTTCATAGCGAACCCAGTCGCTATGCATGCTCTTTTCGGATAGGACAAGCACAACCTTGTCATACGTTTCCAACCCTTTATCAAGTTGGCGTGTAATCTTTTCACCTGCTATCATTTTATCGGGGGCATACCATACACGAACACCCTTGAGCCGAAGTGTCTCATAGAGGTGGTTGCAGAAGACCTCATCAGAACTGCTGTAGCTGATAAAGCATGTGTAGAGGGGAATATCTTCGATGCTGATTTCAGGTAGGTCAGATGCCGATCGCCTTTGGCCCGCGAGCCATCGTTCCAACAATTGATGCGCCATCCGTGACCAAGCCATCCGGATATCGTTTTCGTCTACCTCGAACTCGTCGTTGCGTCTCCTTGTCTGGATCCACTCCGTCTCAAGCCGGAGAAGATCTTCCAGCCTTGCTTCGTCTGCACGAACTCCAAGATCGAGTAACGCGTTGCTGATCATGGCAAGTCCCTCCCTGGGTAGTTGCCCCGTCGCCATAGCAGTGAGCGTGATATGCAGGGAGATAGCCAGCACAAAAAAGGGGAATGCGTAACCATCACCTCCCAGGAAGCGACGTTCTTCAGCTAGTTCATTTTGGATAGTGGCAACAAATTCGCTAAACCGACTTGCGAACAGGTGGTGCTCATCAGGAAGCTGGATTTTACTGTCGAGATCCAAGTTGCATAACCGCTCCCTGATTGTTGGCAGATAGGAAAAGTAGCGACTCTCAAATGATGAGTGGTAGGCCCTGGCAAGATCGCAGCCGAGAAAGAGCGCATGGTCGGCTTTGGGGGTGTAACGCATCTTACTGAATTCTTTTCGCCTGGATGCACAGTCTACGCCATATCTATCGGGAGCCCACCCCTAGGGTATACAACCTGGAATATCGTTTTCCTCAGCAATTGGCCTTTTTGTGTTTGTGAATAGGAAACTACCTGCGTTTCGAAAAGACTAATGAGTGCGATGAAGGAGTCCGGGAATGATTTTCTTGATCAGCTTGGCCGCCCTATCAGCCTCCCAACAGATTTCGAAATAGGGAAGTAACACGTAGTTGATTGCGCCGTAGCAGGCATGCAATGAACGGTGGGTTCAGGTAGCCAAGGATCCTGCTGCACCCCTGGCGAATCATGAAATCAAGATGATGCCGAAAGATTTCTTTTCTTGTTTGCAGCGATTGGATCGCCAGAATATCCCCGTCAATATCCAAGTCCAGACCCTTGGCAATCGCTACTGTTTGCTGGCGCCAGTATTTTGTGGCCTGCTCCCGCAGCACCCAGCAGGAACGGATGGATTCAACAGACAACAATGTATCCGGCCCATAGCTTTTGACCTCAATCAGTCCGGGACAACCGAAACGATTCGTTCCCTCTTCTGTGATCACAAAACAACCGTTCAGAGGCGCCTGCCACATGCGACCGGAGAGGGTTGTGCCCCGTTGATAGGGATACATCAGCCCGTAGCAGCTGAAGGCTTTGGCGATGATCCGATTGGCCTGCCAATAGCTCACGCCATGGGCAGGTATGTCGGCCTGATCCCACTTGTTGCCAAACACTCGGATCAAATGATTTTGTGCAAGTCTTACCAGATCTAACTGATAGGCATCATTGCGGATAGGCTTGTAGTTTGAAATGTGTAAAGGCCGGCCGCGAAGTTTTCGGAATGGTTTCTCTTGCCATAACTCAGGGATGATCGGCAGATAGCCCCGAACAAGCTGAAGGCCCTCATGCTCGTCAGATTTGCTGAGTGTGACAATAAAGATCTTGGTCGCATTGGGCACTCTTGATCTCCAGTCAAACCTCAACTCTTTGACATAATCATAGACATGAACAATTCCCGTATAAGAGACGAGGGAAGTTCCCGGATCGCCCCTCAGCATGACCAGCAGGTCATGTTGGGATGAACTGCTGTTTTTCTCTACTCGATATCCGGCAGCCTGGTAGAAAAGCTTGACATTCCAGAAGACATCTATATCCAGGTAGTCATAGGATAAGATATTGCATCGCTTAGGGCGTGACATTTTTCCGCTTGGAAGTTGGATTTTCAGCCCATGAAGGTAACACCTGTTTCTGATCTTAGCTCAGCCAATTTCCCGTCTGGTCAGGGCACGGCAATCCACCACGAATTCCGACTGCCTAACCGTGAGGGCAAGCAGCCGGATTCCGCTGCGGAACGGCTGCCTGACTGACCATGTGAGCTTGCCGGGCCCAATCTTGGCCAGCCGGAGAGAGCACAAAGCCTCAGCATTCCAACTAAACTGGGCTAGATTTGGTTTGATTTTCCTTCATTGCCCTCGATACTTCAGCATCAATGACAACTGTATCCAAACGCAATGAACCATCTTATGATTATCTGATCGTTGGCTGCGGACTTTTCGGCACAACATTCGCCAGGCTTGTCACCGATGCTGGCAAAAAATGTCTGATCATCGATAAACGCCGTCATATTGGAGGCAATTGCTATACAGAGAATACCCATGGCATCAATGTTCACAAGTATGGTGCCCATATTTTCCACACAAGCAATGAGGCTGTCTGGAAGTTTGTCCACAAGTTCGCTGACTTCAATAACTACATCAACTCCCCCAAGGCGATCTCCAATGGAAAGCTATATTCTTTGCCCTTCAATATGAATACATTCTATGAGCTCTGGGAAGCCAGACACCCCGCCGAGGTGAAGCAGATCATTGAATCGCAGCGCTTCACCGGTGAACCCACAAACCTTGAAGAGCAGGCTCTGTCGCTTGTAGGAAAAGACATTTACCACACCCTGATCAAGGGATATACGGAGAAGCAATGGGGGAAAGACCCCAAAGACTTACCTCCTTTCATCATCAAAAGGCTGCCGCTGCGATTTACCTACAACAACAACTACTTTAACGACCGCTATCAAGGAATCCCCATCGGGGGTTATACGGCTCTATTTGAAAAGATGTTGGCTGGCATCGAAGTTCGCCTCAACACCGACTTTCTTTCAGATCGCAACTACTTCACGTCTCTTGCTCACAAAGTCGTCTACACAGGTTGCATTGATGAATTCTTCGATTATCAACATGGCCAGCTGGAATATCGTTCGCTGGAGTTTCATCACGAGGTGTTGGCCACGGAGAATCACCAAGGCAATGCTGTGATCAATTATTGCGATGCCGATATTGAATACACACGCATCATTGAACACAAGCATTTCGAAGGATCGTCATCGGAAGCCACCGTGATCACAAAAGAGTATCCCCGCAGTTGCGAAGCAGGCGCCATCCCCTACTACCCCATCAACAACGACCACAACCAGTCGATCTACAAGCAATATCGGCAGGAGAGCCAATCACTTTCCCATTACATCTTCGGCGGCAGGCTTTCAGAGTATAAATATATGGATATGCATGTCGTGATCGAATCGGCCATGAACCGGGCGCGGACAGAACTGCGAACCCCTTCATTGCAACGCAACCAAACCACCGCCCAGTAACACGTCCTGGTGATAGAAGACTGCCGCCTGTCCCGGGGTGATCGAGAACTGTTCATCGTGAAAACTCAGCTGGCAGCGATGGGGTCTGGCAGCGATCCGATCAGCCTCGGTGGGCTCCAGGGGTGTCAATTCGGCCGGCACCGGTCGGCTGCGATAGCGCAGTTGCACCATCACTTGCCTGGGCTGCTCAGGTGCGGCGATGGAAACCCAGTTCACAGCGCCCACCGTGCAATGGTCCCGGGCCGCTTCCGAACGGGGAGCCACCACCACCTGATTCATGGCGGCGTCCAGGCGGACCACGTGCAGGGGCTCCCGCCAGGCCACCCCCAGCCCCTTGCGCTGACCGATGGTGAAATGTTCGATGCCGTCGTGCCCTCCCACCACGCTGCCGTCGGTGAGCACGATCTGCCCCTGCCGGGCTGGCAGGTAGGCATCGAGAAACGCCTTCATCGAGCCATGGTGATCTGCCAGGCAGAGATCCTGACTTTCGGGTTTCTTTGCGGTGCGCAGCCCCATCGCCTCCGCCTCCAGCCTGGTGTCCGCCTTGGTGAGTTCTCCGAGCGGAAAGACCAGCCGACCCAGCACCTGCTGGGGAAGGTCATAGAGGAAATAACTCTGATCCTTATGGGCGTCGAGCCCTCGCAGCAACTGGTGCCGTCCCCCTGATGCAGCCGGAGCCAGGCCCGCGTCCCCCCCATCGGCGCGGCGGACGCGGGCGTAGTGACCGGTGGCGATGCGATCGATCCCCCGTTCCTCGAGGGCCCAATCCAGCATGGGCCCGAATTTGACGGCTCGGTTGCAGCGGGAACAGGGCAGGGGCGTCACGCCCGAGCCGTATCCCTCCACAAGGAAGTCCACGATCTCCCGGCGGAAGGCCTCGCGGCTGTCCACCACGTGATGGGGGATGCCCAGCTGGTCGCAGATCCCGGCGGCATCCACCAGACCCTCCGCGCAGCAGGCCCCCTTGCCACTCATCAGCCACAGGGTCAGTCCCTCCACCTGCCAGCCGGCCGCCGTCAGCAGGGCCGCCGTCAATGAGCTGTCCACCCCTCCGGAGAGTCCCACCGCGACCCGGTGCTCCCCCGGCCAGCTCCGCAGCCGTTCGATCGTCTGCTGGCCTGCAGCCGTGGCGGTGATCGGGCTGGCAAGGGGAAACACGGCGATCCTGGAAACAGGGAGGGTGGAGCAGAAAGTCCGCAGACTCCATCATGGAGGTCAGCCCTGGTGAGCCGCCGTGTCCCCCCCGCTTTCCGCCCCTGGCTGGCCCCGCCGCGACGCCGATCACCTGCTGGTGACCGCCGCCCAGATGGCCGAGCTGGAGAGCCGTCTGTTCGCCAGCGGGCTGCCGGTGGAGGCGTTGATGGAGAAGGCGGCCCTCGCCGTCAGCCGGCGCCTGCTTCATCCGCTCGGCGAACTCCCGGGGGGAGAGGCCCCTGATCTGCTGGTGCTGGTGGGACCCGGCCACAATGGGGGCGATGGACTGGTGGTGGCCCGCGAGCTGCACCTGGCCGGCAGGACCGTGCGGCTCTGGAGCCCGTTCGAGCGCCGCAAACCCCTCACCGAGGCCCACTGGCGCCATGCCCGCTGGCTGGGAATTCCGGTGCTGGATCACCCCCCCGATCCCGCCGAAGGGGCCCTGTGGATCGAGGCTCTGTTCGGCATCGGCCAGCACCGCTCGCCGGGAGAGGCGATCGAAACACTGCTGATCGAGCGACAACAACGCCGCCCCGGCGCCCTGGTGGCCATCGACGCCCCCACCGGCCTCTGCGCCGACACCGGCCGGCAGCTGGGTGGCGGGGCGGCCAACGCCGCCATCACCTACTGCATCGGCCTGATCAAGCAGGGCCTGGTGCAGGATCAGGCCCTGGCCGTGGTGGGGCGGCTGGAGCGGATCGATCTGGCCCTGCCGGCCGCTCTGCTGGAGAGCCTGCCCCTGGAGCAGCCGCTCGCCCTGGGGACCCCCGCCTGCGGCGGGGCGGATCAGCTCTCCGCTCCCTGGCCACCGCTCGATCCGGCGGCGGGCAAGTACGCCCGAGGGCGCCTGCTGGTGGTGGCGGGCAGTCGCGCCTACCGCGGCGCCGGCCACCTGGCGATCAGCGGCGCCACCGCCTCAGGCTGCGGCAGCTTGCGGGCGGCCCTGCCCGTGGAGCTGGCCGATGCGCTCTGGCAGGTCCACCCCCATGTGGTGCTGGAGGCGAGCCTGGGAGCCACGGCCCCCGGTGGACTGGCCCTGGCCGACCTGCCCGCCACCTGGCTGGAGCGGTTGGATGCGGTGCTGCTGGGGCCTGGCATCGGCCTGGACAGCCTCGGCACCGGTGACCTCGCCGCCGGATGGTTGCCTGCCGGAGAGGTGGAGCGTTGGCAGCAGCTGCGGGAGTTCCCGGGGCTGCTGGTGCTGGATGCCGATGGCCTGAACCGGCTGGCCGCGGGGGTGGGGGAGGAGGAAGTCGAAGGGAGCGGGGATGCTGGAGAGGAAGCTTTGGCTGAGGGACTGGCCTGCCAATGGCTCCAGCGCCGGGGCGGGCCCACCTGGATCACCCCCCACCAGGGGGAGTTCGTTCGCCTGTTTCCCGATCTGGCCAGCCTGCCCCCGCTCGAGGCCGCGGCAGCCGCGGCCCGGCGCTGCGGGGTCAGCGTGCTGCTCAAGGGGGCCCGCAGCGTGGTGGCCAGCCCCGAGGGGCGGCGTTGGCAACTGCTGGGGGCCGCCCCGGATGCGGCCCGGGCGGGATTGGGGGATGTGCTGGCCGGCTATGCGGCCGGGAAGGGAGCGATGGCGCTGTCCACGGCGGCGAAATCGGCAACCGCCAGGAGCCTCGATCCCTGCCTGCTGGCGGCGGCTGCCCTCGACCATGCCCAGGCCGGGCTGCTGGCCCGCCAGCGCCGCGGCCCGGGAGGGGTGACGCCGCTGGCGGTGGCGGAGGCCCTCGGCCAGCAGTCGGTGCGTCGATAGGCGGAATTCGGGAGGGCGAATTCGAGAGAGCGAATTCGAGAGGGTGAGTTCGAGAGGGCGTGTTCAGGCCCGGGCTGGGCTAGGGGCCGGGGGGCCGCCGGTTCGCCGCTCGCCATCAGGCTGCGCCAGTGGCCGCCGCTCCTCTGCCAGCAACGCCTGTGCCCTCCATATCCCTGCCCGCCTGCCTCAGTCTTCCGCCCAGATGTAGCGGGTCAGCTCGCTGCCGTCGGGTTCCGCGGCCGCCAGGGCGAACTCGACGCAGTCGGCCACCTCGGCATCCACTTCCTTTTCGATCGCCTTGAGCTCCTCAGCACTGGCCAGCTCCAGCTCGATCAGCCGGGCGGCCAGGCCCTTGATCGGATCCCGTTGGATCCAGAACGACTTCTCCGCCTCGCTGCGCAACTCATCCGGGTCCGCCAGGGAATGGCCGCGGAAGCGGTAGGTGAGGCACTCCAGCAGGGTGGGGCCTTCTCCAGCCCGTGCCCGCTCGATCGCCCGCTGGGCCGCGCTGCGCACCGCCAGCACGTCCATGCCGTCCACTTCCTCGCCGGCGATGCCGAAACCGGCGGCCTTGCGCCAGATTTCCGGATCGCTGGTGGCGCGGTTGTGGTCCATGCCGATGGCCCAGCGGTTGTTCTCCACCACGAACAGAATCGGCAGCTTCCAGAGGGCCGCCATGTTGAGGCACTCATAGAACTGGCCGTTGTTGCAGGTGCCGTCGCCGAAGAAGGCCGCCGAAACCGCGTCGCTGTCGGCCTGGCCGAGGGCATCCCGCTTGTACCGACTGGTGAAGGCCGCGCCCAGGGCCACGGGAATCCCTTCGCCGATGAAGGCGAATCCCCCCAGCAGGTGGTGCTCCCGGGAAAACAGGTGCATGGAGCCTCCACGGCCCTTGCTGCAGCCCGTTGCCTTGCCGAACAGTTCACTCATCACTTCCCTGGCGGGCACGCCGCAACTCAGGGCATGGACGTGATCCCGGTAGGTGCTGCAGAACCAGTCGTGCTGGCGCCGCATGGCCCGGATCACACCGGTGGAGACGGCTTCCTGACCGTTGTAGAGATGAACGAAACCGAACATCTTGCCCCGGTAGTACATCTCGGCGCACTTGTCCTCGAAGCGACGCCCCAGGGTCATGTCCCGGTAGAGCATCAGCCCTTCCTCCCGGTTCACCTGGGCCGCCTCACTGGGGTAGAGCCGCTCCAGTCGCTCCGCGTGGCTGCCCTCGGCTCCTCCATCCGGGGGAGTCGCGGGGGAAAGGGGCGCCGTGGAGTGGCGGGAGGCGGTGACCTCTTGTGTCATCGATTGCCCTGCCGAAGATGTGGGCAGACTGTAATGGTTCTATTCACACAGAACCGTTCACCGGGCGGGGTTCGCTCAGGCGTGTCTCCGTACACTGGCTCACGCCCGCCTGGTGTCTCCATTGGAGCTGCCGATCGACCACTTCCGCCTGCTGGGCGTCGGCCCCGGAATGGATGCCCAGTCGGTTCTGCATGGGCTGCAACGCCGCCTGGACAGGCTTCCTGATCCCGGCTTCAGCCAGGAAGCGATCGATGCCAGGGCCGACCTTCTGCGTGCCAGCGCCGATCTGCTCAGCGACGCCGAGCGCCGGGCCGCCTACGAGGCGGAGCTCACCGCCCTGGCCAGCGAAGCCGGACCCCAGGTGCCCGCCCTGGATCTACCCGCTTCCAAAGAGGTGGCGGGCCTGATGCTCCTGCTGGAAGCCGGTCAACCCCTGGAGTGCTTTCAGTTGACCTGCCGCTGTCTGCAGCCTCCCCAGGCGCCGGTGCTGCGCAGCAGCCGGGAGGCCGATCTCACCCGGCTGGCCGGCCTGTCCTGTCTGGGGGCCGCCGCGGAATTCCGCCACCAACGCCACTTCGAAGCGGCCGCTCACACCCTTCGGGAAGGTCTGCATCTGCTCCAGCGCATGGGCCTGATACCGGAACTGAGGGAGAAGATGGCGCAGGAACTGGATCTGCTCACCCCCTACCGGGTGCTGGATCTGGTCAGTCGCGACCTGGGGGCGAAGGGGCAGCGCCAGGAGGGTCTTGAACTGCTGGAGCAGTTGGTGCGGCGCCGCGGCGGGCTGGAGGGGGAGTGGGATTCGAACTTCAGCACGGAGGACTTTCAGCCCTTCTTCAAGCAGATCCGTGGCTTCCTGACGGTGCAGGAACAGGTGGATCTGTTCACCCGCTGGGGGGATGAGGGTTCGCCGGCCGCCGACTTCCTGGCCACCACGGCCCTCACCGCCTCCGGCTTCGCCCAGCGCAAGCCCGAGCGCATTGCCGCCGCCCGGGACAGGCTCGAAGCCAGCGGCAGGAGCGGCATCGAGCCCCTGCTGGCCAACCTGCACCTGCTGCTGGGGGATGTGGAGGCCGCCAAGGCCAGCTTCGCCCAGGGAGCGAGTCCAGACCTGAAGGCCTGGGCGGCGAGCCACAGCCCCGATCCCCTCGCCCAGTTGTGTGAGTACTGCCGCGACTGGCTGACGCGCGATGTGTTGCCCGGCTACCGGGATCTGGAGGCGGATGCCGATCTGGAGGCCTATTTCAGTGATCGGGATGTGATCGCCTACGTGGAAAAAGACGATCCGAAGGTGATCGGTGACAGCCAGGGCTTCAGCCAGCCGTTCCGGCTGAACGATGGGGGCGCATCGGCTTCAGCGCCGCTGAGCCCAGCGGGATTGTCCTTTCATCCCGGCGCAACCGATCGGATCGGAGCGGATGGGCTGGAGGACGAACTCGAGGAACCCGTGGTGCGGGGCTGGAACGTGCCTGAATGGATTCGATGGGGGTCCGGTTCGCCACGCCTCGCCTGGTTGGCCATGGCTGGTGGGGTTGCCGCGGTCCTGCTGCTGGGGTTCTGGTTGCTGCGTCAGCGTCCCTCGCCGCCGACCCCCCGCCCCGAAGGGGGAGGACCCGCCAGCACCTCCTCGGCGCAGCAGCCTTCAGCACCCGCCGCCCCGGCGAATCCCAACCCCACGGTTGCCGCCGCGGCGTTGCCGCTGCGGGTGGAGGCTCCCGATGGGCCCCAGATCCAGGCCCTGCTGCAGGCCTGGTTGACGGCAAAAGCCACCGTACTGAGTGGCGGAGCGGCGCCCGCTTCCCTGGACAACCTCGCCCGCCCAGGCCTGATCGACCGTCTGGAGGCCGAGCGGCGCGCCGATCAGGCCCGCAACCAGGTCCAGAAGATCGAGTCCAGCGTCAGGAGCGTGGAGATCCAGGAGCGCTCCACCAACCGGATTGCCGCCCGGGCCCAGATCGCTTACAGCGACAGTCGCCTGGATGGCTTGGGCCAGGCGGTCGAGAGCACCTCCGCCACAACCCTGAACAATCTGTACATCTTCGGGCGCGATGATGGCACCTGGCGCCTGGTGGCCTTCAGAAGCCTCAATTGATCCTCACCCCCGCCGATCCGGGGTTCCTGCGGAGTCCATCCCCGTAGGTCCTCCCCGCTGACCTTCCGCCTTACGAACCCTTTTCGCCCCCCATGTTCGACGAGCTTTCCCAACGTTTCGAAGACGCCGTCAAGAGTCTGCGGGGCCAGGCCACCATCACCGAAACCAACGTGGAGGGCGCCCTTCAGCAGGTGCGGCGGGCCCTGCTCGAGGCCGATGTGAGCCTTCCGGTGGTGAAGGATTTCGTGCAGGAAGTGCGCCGCAAGGCGGTGGGAGCCGAGGTGGTCCGGGGCGTCAGCCCCGACCAGAAGTTCATCCAGCTGGTGCACGAGCAACTGGTGGAAACGATGGGTGGGGCCCTCAGCCCCCTCGCCCACGCCGAAACGGCCCCCACCGTGGTGCTGATGGCCGGTCTGCAGGGGGCCGGAAAAACCACTGCCACCGCCAAGCTGGGGCTCCATCTCAAGGAGCAGGGTCGGCGGGCCCTGATGGTGGCCGCGGATGTCTACCGCCCCGCCGCCATCGACCAGCTGTGCACCCTGGGCGAGCAGATCGGGGTGGAGGTGTTCAGCCTGGGGACGGAGCAGACCCCGGAGGCGATTGCGGCGGCGGGGGTGGCCAAGGGTCGGGCGGAGGGATTCGACACGGTCCTGGTGGACACGGCGGGTCGGCTGCAGATCGACGGCGCGATGATGGAGGAGATGGTGCGGATCCGTGAGGCGGTACAGCCCGACGAGGTGCTGCTGGTGGTGGATTCGATGATCGGCCAGGAGGCCGCCGATCTCACCCGGGCCTTCCATGGGCAGGTGGGCATCACCGGGGCCGTGCTCACCAAGCTCGATGGCGACAGCCGTGGTGGCGCCGCCCTTTCGATCCGCAAGGTGAGCGGAGCACCGATCAAATTCATCGGCACCGGCGAGAAGGTGGAGGCGCTGCAGCCGTTTCACCCCGAACGGATGGCCAGCCGCATCCTCGGCATGGGAGATGTGCTCACCCTGGTGGAGAAGGCCACCAAGGAAGTGGAGCTGGCCGATGTGGCCCGCATGCAGCAGAAGCTTGAGGAAGCGTCCTTCGATTTCTCGGATTTTCTTCAGCAGATGCGGTTGATCAAGCGCATGGGCTCGCTGGGTGGATTGATGAAGATGATCCCCGGCATGAACAAGATCGACGACGGCATGCTCAAGCAGGGGGAGGACCAGCTCAAACGCATCGAGGCCATGATCGGTTCGATGACGGAGGCGGAGCGCAAACAGCCGGAGCTGCTGGCCTCCCAACCTTCACGCCGGCGTCGCATCGCCGGGGGCAGTGGCCACAGCCCCGCCGATGTGGACAAGGTGCTGGCCGACTTTCAGAAGATGCGGGGGATGATGCAGCAGATGACCCGTGGTGGCATGCCCGGCATGGGCGGTGGCTTTCCCGGCATGGGCGGTGGCTTTCCCGGCCTGCCCGGCATGGGGGGTGGCATGCCAGGTATGCCCGGCATGGGGGGGGCCGCTGGTCGGGGTGGGGGAAGCCCTGCCCGCCGCCAGAAACCGGCAAAAAAACGCAAGGGGTTCGGCCAGCTTTAATCCATGCATCTGATCTAATAAATTTTCCAGATCTACTGGTTTTTCGCCTAGAGAACCATTGCAGACTCACGCACACAAGCAGTCCAATACGCGCCAAAGAAAGACCCTGTAAATCTGGTGTAAGATATGCTTTTCCATCTGGCACGCCTCACGCCCATGTCCCAGAATATTCAATCATTGAAACTTTTCTATGAGCAGGATCAAATTCGAGTGGCTCTCTTCGCAGAGGCTTCAGAATCATCTGATGGTTGGCTACAAAACCTTTCTTGCGAAGAGGTGTTTGTCGAACCTCCTTATAATCTGGCCTTCGAAGTCCCCATCGCCATGGAAGAGATCAGCAGCGCTGTGACCTTTCAGCCCGCTTTCCTGGCTGGTTGGCTGGGTACTTCACCTGAAGCCTCACCACCGCCGTTGAATCCCTCCGCTTCCACCACCGCGGAGGGACCTGCAGTACCAAAGCCCATATCGCTGGCGGCTTACTGCAACCGGATCTCCAGGCAGACAGGGCTCCCCCCCGGAGTCGTGAGAAAAGCATGCGAGCCGCTTCTCAAAGGGATTGTCAAACAGATCAATTCCGGCACTCCATTTTCTTCCTGGATCCTGACGGGCACCCCTGATGAGTTCCCAGCAGAGCCAGGATCATATGGCCAGCCAGCAAAACCTGCCAGGAAGTTTATGCGCATGGAGGTGACCAAGGGATACAAGGGCTAGATTATTCAAAAATTCTTTGGCAGCATTGCGCTTCCAATGGTGAAAAATCCCCCGCCGCGTCGGCGGGGGATTGTGTGAACAACCCATCAGCCTGAGCCGGCTGAAATCCGTCTCAGCTTTCCACGTTCACCGTCACGGTGGTCATGGTCTGAGCCTTGGGAGCTCGCACGGTGAGCAGGCCATCTCGATAGTGGGCCTCCAGACCTTCCCGGTTGATGCCACCGGGGAAGCGGAAACTGCGGCTCCAGGTTCCATAACGGAATTCGCTCAGCAATGGAGAGCGCTCGCCACTCTGTCTGATGGCACCCGTGGGAGCCCTTTCGGCCTTTCTGGCCTGCGCTTCAGGGGCATCGGGCGTTGGGGCAGCGGCCGCCGAGACATCGGCAGGAAGTGGGCGGCTGGAGCGGCGTTCGGCACTGATCACCAGGGTTTGATCCGTGGCCTTCACGTCGATGGACGACTTATCGACACCAGGCAATTCCATGACGATCTCATAGGCATCGTCAACATCGTGAACCTCTGCGGAAGGAACCCGCTCGGCAGTGGAAAGTTGTTGGTCAAGGCGTTCGAACAGGTCGAACGGAGAGTTGCGAAGAGTCAGCATGGGGATGTACTCCAGAACGGTGGGAACGCTGGGGTGAGCGAATCACCCGCCAACACAATGTGGCCTGGATTGTTTGTGGACAGGAGGGCAAGAACCGGCCTGAGAGGTACGGCCCCTACGACAAGGTACGGTTCACTCCCCCTATGGATGGGAGCGACCGAACCTGTACCCCCGCCAATCGAATCGCCGCCGTTGGCATCAGCCTGCCGGTCAGCTGGGGCGATCCTCCCTGATCGGATCCGATCCGCTCCAACGGGGCTCCGACTTCCTCATCGTTGCGGTGGCCCACCTGAAGCGGAACGCAGGTTCCCCCCCCCCGCCGTTCAATCTCGGCCTGCGTATGGCTAGGGCTGCCCGGCGAAGAAGCCTCCCGGGGAGGCCTTGAGGAGCGCGCCGTGATCGACACCAGGGATGGTGGAGTGCGACCTGGCATGCCACAACGGCAAGGATCTGAGAGACGATGGGCAGGACGCCGACGACCGAAGCGGGACAGGCCCATGGCTGTGGACGAAGTCCTGGAACGAGAGCAGGCCATGGAGGGGGACCAGGACGGTGGGGTGGAGGGGGAGCCGGCTGGTGGCGTGGCCGTGGAGCTGTGCCTGGAACCCTTCGAACCCCTGCAGGCCCTGGCGCGATGGCAGCGACAGCTCGGCCCACGCCTCGGCGCTCCAGCGGCGGCGGAATGGCATTTCATCGGCCGGGTGCGGGGTGTGAATGGCGAAGGGGAGCCGTTGGAGGCTCTGGAGTTGCAGCACTATCCGGGCATGACCGAGGCCCAGATCCATGCCCTGGCCCGCCAGGGAGCCTCTCGCCACGGGGCCGCGGCCGTGCTGGTGGTGCATCGGGTGGGTCGGCTGACGCCGGGGGAAGCGATTGTGCTGGTGGCGGTGGCGGCGGATCGGCGAGGACCCGCCCTGCGCTGCGGCCAGGAGGTGCTGGAGGCCCTCAAACATGAGGCACCCTTCTGGAAGCGGGAATGGAGTGGGGGAAGCGGAACCTGGCTGACGGGGAATACCCCCCTGTAGAAAAAACTTGTCAGAATCCAGCTGCGCGGCATGGAATCGGCAAGCCCATGAGTGAGACGCTGACCACAAGCAGCAAGCCACGACTCACCTCAGCATTTCAACGGTTGATGTCCATCCATTGGTGGATGGCCGCCTGCTATCTGGGCCTGTTCGTTGGTGGAGTGGTGATGGCGCGGCTGGAGCGGGAAGTCTCCTTCCGGGGCTCCTTGTACGACCTGCATAAATCGATCGGAGTGTTGACCCTGGGGTTGTTGAGCTGGCGCGTTCTTGTCCTTTCCCAGGTGTGGTGGAAAAAGTACAGTCACCGCAGGCCAAAATTGAGCGGGAAATGGTGGCAGGCGTTCGCTCTGCACACTTCCTTATACCTCTTTATGCTGGCGGTGCCGATCGCGGGGTTTCTCCTGTCCAATTCCTATCAATCGAATAACGTTGAATTTCTGGGCTTTGTGGTGCCGGATATTTTCCCCCAGAACAAGGCCATGGTGGAGGTCGGTCGTAATCTGCATTTCTGGCTTGCCTACACCTTCCTGGCATTCATCGCCTTACATATGCTGCTGCAATGGAAGGTGGTCAAAGCAAATTGGCGCCGCTTCATCAACTTCATCCAAACGATTGCCCGTCGGCCAAGTTCCGCATGACAACAGGAATCAGCCATACTTCAGTGATGTCTTCAATTCCAGGCCGTGAAGCCTGCGGCCGGCGTGTTGAAGGGGCAGCATTCGCCCCCACAGCAGGCTGCAAATCTGATTTGCCACAACTGTCCTGAACGCGGAGTGGCGCCAAGAGATTTACGAAGGGTTCGAAAAGTCAGATCATTTTATCTTCATCATCAGCCCAGACTCAGCCAAGTCCACTGTCTGCCTCGAAGCGATCGAGCATGCAGTGCGGCACAAATAACGCTTGGTGCCAATTCTCTATCGGGAGACGAGTCCCGACGCTCTTTCGCCGGAGGTGGCCCGAATCAATTGGATTGATTTCGGGAATCATGAATTCGAGACCAGTTTAAAGCCTTTCTTACAGGCCTTGAATACAGACATTCCCTACGTAAAGAACCACACAAGATTACTGGTACGGGCGGTTGAATGGGATCGGAAGTTCAACAATACCAGCTATCTGCTCCGCGGTAGTGACCTGAGAGAAGCTGAGCAATGGATGCTTCAGGAAGCGAAGAGCGGGCCCCTCCCCACAACCTTGCATAAAAGGTATCTCAGCCATAGCCGGCGAGCAGAAACAAGAAGGCTTCTTAGAATCATCATGGCAACCTTGACGGCTCTCATTACAACCATTACATTGTCAGTCTTAGCCTTTTTTGCTTGGCAGTTATCGGAGCGTCAGCTGATTGCTTCCACTGCCAAGTCAACCCATCTACTTTCAGAAGCCAATCAAGGTTTCGAGGCGCTGATGGAAGGTCAGAGAGCAGCCCATAAATTGGATCAGTTATCCTGGATTGCGAAAGATACCAACATACAAAATCAGGTCTTGCTTGCTCTGCAGGAGGCCGTTTATGGAGTAAGAGAATTCAATCGCCTTGAAGGCCACAAGGGGAGTGTTCACGGCGTTGCCATCAGTCCAGATGGGCTAAGATATCTGTCTGCCAGTGCAGATGGCACGGTCAAGCTATGGAGGCTGGACAGCAGCCTCGTGCAATCCTTACATGGGCACAAAGGGGATGTCTGGTCCGTAGCGATTAGCCCCGATGGCCAGATCATCGCCTCCGGCAGTGCGGATCAAACCGTAAGGCGCTGGCGACAGGATGGCACCATCAAGCTATGGGATCATGACGTTGGCTGGCAACGTGCTGACGACCTTGCGCGGCCATACGGACGTGGTTCATGATGTCAGCTTCTCTCCTGACAGTCAGTACTTGGCTTCGGCCAGCCATGACCGAACCACCAAATTCTGGGACCGTACTGGAAACTTTGTAAAAACAAAGGCAGGGCATACGGATAAGGTCAAGGGCCTGAGCTTTAGTTCTGACGGCAAAGTTTTTGCTTCCTCCAGTGATGACAACACCATTCGCTTCTGGAGACTGGAGGACGGGGAAACGATCACAACCCTGAGGGGGCATGGCGCTTCCATTCATGGCATCAAGATCAGCCCCGAGGGGAGCAAACTTGTTTCCGCCAGTTTCGACAACACCTTAATGATCTGGAATTTAGATGATCTTTACAGCCTGGACCAGCTGAGGCAAAAGGGCTGTACGTGGCTCGATGGCTATCTGGCGCATCATCCCGACCTGTCCAACCAGGATCACAAGCTCTGTGAATCTTCTTGAATCCACCTGGGAATGAATACAAAGCAGCTGGATCACCGGAACTGGTACTTGGTGCTTATCGCTGGGGGCTGATGGTCTTGCACCCACCCCCTTCATCCCCGCTCCCCGCCCAACTGCGCTCCAGCAGCTGGACCGGATGGAGCACCGGAATCGGCCGGTCGCAGCTCTCCATGTGCTGGCGGATCTGCAGGCTGCAGCCGATGTTGGCGCTCACCGCCAGATCGGCGCCACTGCCGCTCAGATCGGCGGCCTTGATGCGACCCAGTTCCGCTGCCTCTTCCGGCTGGGTCAGGTTGTAGATGCCCGCACTGCCGCAGCACACCCCCGCCTCCACCGCCTCGCGGATCTCCACATGGGGAATGCGGCGCAGCAGCTGGCGCGGTTGGTCGTGGATCCCCTGGCCGTGAAGCATGTGGCAGGCGTCGTGATAAGCCAGCCGCAGGGGCCGCTCCGCTGATGCCGGTTCGCCGTCCGCGTGGCGCAAAGGCTGCAGGGCAGCCGTGAACGGCTCACTGAGGCCCACCCGCTGCAGGAATTCCTGAATGTCGGCCACCCGGCCGGCAAAGGCGGCGGGCCGGCTTCGCTCCGCTTCGTCCCGGTCCGGCGGCCCCAGGATCTCGCCGTAGCTCTTGAGGGTGTGGCCGCAGCCGGAGGCCGCCACCAGCACCGCATCGAGGGGGTCGGGGCCCGCCGCCTTGCCTGCGCCGATCACCGCGTCGAAACTGGCGATCAGTTCGCCGGCCAGGTCGCGGGTCTGGTCCATCTCCCCCTGGTGATGGGTGACGGCCCCGCAACAGCCCTGGTTCGGCGGGATCACCACCTCGATGCCGTTGGCGCTCAGCACCCGCACGGCGGCGATGTTCACCTGGTGATCGAACAGCCGTTGCACGCATCCCAGCACCAGCCCCACCCGGTAGCGCCGTTCCCCCGCGGCCGGCGTCAGCACGGGCCAGTCGTCCTGGAAGGCGTCGGTGGGCAGAGCCGGCAACAGCCGCTCCATGGCGGCGATCTGGGGGCCGAACAGGCGGGTGAGGCCCGTGCGCCTGGCCAGGGCCTGCAGGGGGGTGCCGGCGTAGGCCCGCAGGGGGGCCAACACCGCCCGCAGCCGCTGGGGATAGGGCAGCAAGGCGAACAACAGTCTCCTGAAGGCCCGTTGGGCCGGGTTGCGCAGCTCCGGGGCGTTCAGCAGGGGACGGGCGGCTTCGATCAGTTCGTCGTAACGCACCCCCGAGGGGCAGGCGGTGACGCAGGCGAAACAACCCAGACAACTGTCGAAATGCTTCGCCACCGTGGCGTCCAGCTCCAGCTCTCCCGCCTGGATGGCCCGCAGGGCGTGGATGCGGCCGCGGGGGGAATCCATCTCCGTGGCCAGCACCCGATAGCTGGCACAGCTGGGCAGGCAGAAACCGCAGTGGACGCAGGGATCGGCAGCGGCGATCGGGAAGCGGGCGGGGGCCGGATCCGCAAGGAAAACACCCGACCCGGAGCCGTTTGCCGTGCTGGAAGCGATGGCTCGGCCGGAGAGTTCGCCGTTGCTGCTGCCCAGGGGAGGCGGAGTGCTCATGGTGACCAGTCTGGCCGCCTCACCCCCCGAAATGGCGCACCACGGCTTCAGCGAAACCGGAGCAGCTGACGGGCTCCACCCGCGGCTCCATCAGCCGGGCCAGGTCATAGGTGACCTCCTTGTTGGCGATGGCGGCGCTGATGCCGGCGGTGATCAGGTCGGCCGCTTCCTGCCAGCCCATGTACTCCAGCATCATCACGCCGGAGAGGATCACCGAGCCGGGGTTGATGCGATCCAGGCCGGCGTGCTTCGGCGCCGTGCCGTGGGTGGCTTCGAAGATGGCGGCGCTGTCGCCGATGTTGGCACCGGGGGCCATGCCCAGCCCCCCCACCACGGCGGCGGCGGCATCGGAGATGTAATCGCCGTTGAGGTTGAGGGTGCAGAGCACCGAATATTCCTGGGGGCGGGTCTGGATCTGCTGGAAGATGCTGTCGGCGATGCGGTCGTCCACCATCACCATGTCCTTCCACTTGCCATTGCCATGGCTGGCACCGATGGCGTCGATCACTCCCCGCACTTCCGTTTCGATTGCCCCCTTTTTCTCCGGGGTGAGGGCGTCGTAGCCCGGATCGATCAGGCGGGCATTGGCCTCGATGCTGAGACCGGGATCCTTGGCCAGATTGTCGAGGATCCAGCTTTCCCGCTCGGTGACGCACTGATCGCGGAACTCGCTGGTGGCCAGCTCATAGCCCCAGTCCCGGAAGGCGCCTTCGGTGAATTTCATGATGTTGCCCTTGTGCACCAGGGTGACGTGGCGCTTGTCCCCCGCCAGGCCGAGGGCATGGAGGATCGCCTTGCGGACATGCCGCTGGGTGCCGGCCTTGCTCACCGGCTTGATGCCGATGCCCGAGCCCGCCGGGATGCGGCGGTTGCCCAGCTTGCCGTTGGCGGGAATCACGGTGTTGTTGAGGTGATCGATCAGCTCGACGCAGACCGGATCGGTGGCTTCCCACTCGATGCCCATATAGATGTCTTCGGTGTTCTCCCGGTAGACCACCACATCCAGATCCTGGGGCCGCTTGTGGGGGCTGGGGGTGCCGTCGTAGTAGCGGCAGGGCCGCACGCAGCAGTAGAGATCGAAGATCTGGCGCAGGGCCACGTTCAGGGAGCGGATTCCGCCGCCGACGGGGGTGGTGAGGGGCCCCTTGATGGCCACGCCGTACTCCTCGATCGCCGTCAGCGTGTCCTGGGGCAGGTACTGGTAGAGCCCGTAGAGGTCGCAGGCCTCATCCCCGGCGTACACCTTGAACCACTCGATGCGCCGCTCTCCGCCGTAGGCCTTGGCCACCGCCGCATCCAGCACCCGCTGGGTGGCCGGCCAGATGTCCACGCCGGTTCCGTCACCACGGATGAAGGGAATGATCGGATCATTCGGCACGATCGGTTGGCCCGCCTCGAAGCGGATGGCCGTGCCCCCGGTCGGAGGGATGAGCTTCTCGTAAGTGGCCATTGTGTCCGCGGGAATCGCGCCGGTGAGCTTAGGTTTCGATCATGCGCAGTTCTGCTCAGGGAAAACGGCATGAATGCGGCTGATCAGGCACGATCCGTGGAGCTGGCCGCGACCATCGCCGCGGTGGTGGGCCAGTTCCGCCAGCAGTTCCCCGCCGCCCGCGCCAATCTCAACCCCTGGCGGGACGATCCCCTCACCCGGGCTTTCGACGAGCAGGAGTCCCTCGACCTCTCCCTGCACTTCCCGGGCTGGAGTCCCCGGCTGCAGTGCCGTTCCCTGCTGGTGCAACTGCGGCTGGAGCGGCCCCCCCTGGATGGGGGCGGTGCGGCGGGTCGCCCACGCCTGCTGGGGGTGCTGATCCGAGGGCTCACCTATGAGTCGGAGCGCTGGCGGCTGGCCACGGTGGGCGAGTGGCTCCCCTCCGGTTCCCACCTGCCCCACAGCGATGTGGCGGACAAGCTGCGGCGGGTCTGCCGGGAGTTGTTCCACCTGTTCGAGACGGAAACCGGCGGCAGTCCGGCAGACGGGGAGCGGGGGGCCAGCGACGAGGCCGCGTAACCGTTCGCAACCTTGCCGGTCGTTGACCGGGGCGGGAGTCCTACGGTCCACTACTGCTCCGCACAGCTTTTTTTACCGATGTCTGTCGCCCTTGCTTCCCAGTTGCGTGAGGGAACGAAGAAATCCCACACCATGGCGGAAAACACCGGTTTCGTCAGCTGCTTCCTCAAGGGTGTGGTGGACAAGGCCAGCTATCGGACCCTGGTGGCCGACCTCTGGTTCGTGTACAGCGCCATGGAAGATGAAGTCGGAAAACTCACCGATCATCCGGTGGTGGGCCCGATCGCCTTCCCCCAGCTCAGCCGCCGCGAGGCGCTGGAAAAGGATCTGGTCTTCTACTTCGGCGTCGACTGGCGCCAGCTGATCCGGGCCACCCCCGCCGCCCAGGTGTACGTGAAGCGCATCCACCAGCTGGGCGCCGAATCTCCTGAGTTGCTGGTGGGTCACCACTACACGCGCTACCTGGGCGATCTCTCCGGCGGTCAGATCCTCAGCACGATCGCCCGCAAGGCGATGAACCTTCAGAACGGGGATGGACTGAACTTCTACGAATTCGACGCCATCGATGACGAAAAGGCCTTCAAGGTGACCTACCGGGCCGCCCTGGATCACCTGCCGATCGACCAGGCCACGGCCGATCGCATCGTGGGGGAGGCCAACAACGCCTTCCACCTCAACATGAAGATGTTCCAGGAACTGGAGGGCAACCTGGTGGCCGCCATCGGCAAAGTGCTGTTCGGCTTCCTCACCCGCCGCCAGCGCTCCGGCAGCACCGAGGCGATTGCCGCCTGACCAGCCGCGCCCGCTGCGGTTCCTCCTGCCGGGCACCAGCGGCAGATTCCGCGGAGGCGGCCTGCTGGTGGAGTTGCAGACAGCGCGCCTGACCGCTGGCCTCGGGCCCACCGAGCTGGTCACCTATCGGCAGCGGCAGTCGGACCATCCCTTCCTCGACGACCTGCTCAGGGCCGAGGCCCCACCGGGTCCGGCCCTGTGGATCGTCAGCTGGGGATTTGATGTGCCGCGCCTGCTGCGCCGGCTGGCGGGCCGTCCGATCGCCTATCACGCCCACAGCAGCGGCTACGGCTTCTCCCTGCCCCCCGGGGTGCCGGTGCTGGCGGTGAGCCGCAACACCCTCGGCTACTGGGGGGACCGCTCACCGCGCAACCCCCTCTTCCTGGTGCCCAACGCCCTGGATCCCAAGTGGCTGGAGCGGGGTGACCGAGCCGGCACCGGGAGCCGCCGTCCCATTGATGTGCTGGTGCAGCGGCGCAAGAACAGCCGCTACGTGCTGAACCGGCTGGTGCCGGCCCTGCGGACCGCAGGGCTGCGGGTGGAGGTTCAGCAGGGCTGGGTGGAGGATCTGGTGGACCTGTTCAACAGCGCCACGGTCGTGCTCTACGACTCGGCGGACTACTGGCGGGGCCGGGGGGTGAGCGAGGGTTTCGGCCTGCCCCCCCTGGAAGCGCTGGCCTGCGGCTGTGTGGTGTTCAGCAGCTTGAACCATGCTTTGGCCGACAGCCTCGATCCCGGTCGGATGGGCCATCAGATCGGCTGTGGCACCCTTGAGGCTGACCTGGAGCGCATCGGGGCGGCCGTGGCCAATCCATCGGCCTGGCGTCCCGATCCCCAGCGGCTGCAGCAGCTGCTCAACGAGAGCTCGGAATCGGTGCTGCTCGAGCGCTGGGCCCAGGCCCTCACGGCGATCAACCGTCACTGGCAGGAGATGCTGGCCCGGGGCGCCTCTCCCCTGGCCAGTCCCCCTCGCTGGCAACTGCGCCTCGGTCAGCTTTGGGCCAAGGCCCAGGCCGTTCAGGCACGTCTCGGCCGACCCTGATGACGGGCCTGCAGCGGATGGTCTGTGGCCGCCGAGGAAAACGATGGAGCCGTGCCCAGCAGGGCGGAGCCCATGCTGAGGTTCTGAGGCCTTGGGGGGGAGCAGGCCGAGGCGGGCGGGCGGGATCGCGATGATGGAACCGTTGCTTCTGGCCCTGCCTGCCGATCCCCCCTTCAGGGTCGATCAGGTGACCAGCGACCCGCTGCTGCTGGGGTTGCTGTTCACCGTCCAGCTGCTGGCGGCGACGGGCCTGCAGCGGGGTTGGCGGCCCCGCTTCTGCGTGGTCCTGTTGCTGGTCACCGTGGGGCTGTTCTTCACCCTTGCCAGCTGGGGTACTTCCGATGTCACCAAGCTGTCGGTGATGCTGGTTCAGAATCCGCTTGCGCTGGGCTGGTCCGAGCCGCTATGGCTACCGGTGGGGCTGGTGCTCCAGTGGCTGCCCTATCGCTTTGCCCTGGTGCATGGCCTGGTGGCCACCGGCTACGCCGCGCTGGGGCTGGCCTGGGCCCGCTGGCACGGCCTGCCCCGTTGGGGAGGTTGGTGGGCGTTGCTGCTGGTGACCAACCCGTTCTTTCACCTCACCCTGCGCAACGGCGTGACGCGTCAGGCCCTCTGCACCCTTCTGCTGGTGCCCCTGTGGGCCTGGGCCATGGGGCTGGTGCGCTTGCCGGCATCGGTGCGCTGGGGCGGTCTGGTGCTGGCGCTCACCAGCCACACCACGGCTCCCCTGCAAGCTGGGCTGGCGCTGCTGCCGGGGCTCTGGTTGACCAGCCAGGCCCTGCCCCGTCTCCGCCGGCCCGGCGTCTGGCTGGCGGCCCTGCTGACCCTGGCAGGCCTGCTGGCCCTGACGCTCACCAGTGTCTGGGCCAAGCTGCAGCGGTACCTGCTGGTGGAGACCTATTTCCCCACCTACGCCCTGCGGTCGCTGCCCCTGGCGGAGGAGGCGCTGGTGGTGCTGCTGCTGGCCCTGGCCTGGTGGCGGCACGGGGTGAAACCACCGCGTGGCCTGGCTGCCCACGGCGCCGTGTTGGTGCTGCTGCAGCTCTCGGTGCAGTTCCAATGGGTGCCGCAGATCACGCACCGCTTCGTGGATCCCGTGGCCCTGGCCTGCCTGTTGCTGCTTCTGGCCTGGACAGGGCGCGAAGGGCGGCCCCACTGGCTGTTGCCGCTGCTGCTGCTGGTGCTCGGCGGCTTCGGCTTCGAGTTGCTGCAGAGCGATGCGCTGGCGTGTGGCCTGAACGACGGATTCTTCTGCCTCCCCGACCGCTGGCCCTGGCAGGTTGTGTACTGAGAACGCCGAGCTCTGAACTCTGAACTCCGTTCTCAGCGCTGGGTGCTGCCGAGCAGCCCCAGCAGGCCGTGGCCCAGGGCCGCCCAGCCGCGGTGCCAGCCCCGCACCCGCAGATCAGCGGGCAACAACCGCCCTGGCAACCGTTCCACCACGGCTGGGGGCAGCACCAGCAGACGAGTCCAGAAGGCGAGCCGCTTGTGGTGCTCCACAATCGCGGCCACAGGCGGACTCAACCGGGGCACTGTGGCCGGCTCCACCTCGAAGCGGGCCACGTCCGGAACCGCGGCCTCGATCGAGCGGTAACGGCTCGGTTGGCGCCAGGGACCCCAGGGCATCAGGCCAACCACCAGTTGGTTGCGAAGGATGCAGGCCCGTTTGAGCGCCTCCGCCTGCAGCGCCGGCCAGCTGGGGAACCACCAGGGGGCCTTTCCTGCCATCCCCATGCGTTGCAGGCTGCCGTGCTCCAGGGTGAGGATGCGGTCCCTGGGCCAGAGCCGCAGGTTCAGGCCCCCCAGATGTCGCAGGCGGCTGGTGAGCTCCTTGTCGTCGACCCCGTAGCGCTCCAGGCATTCATGGAAGCCGCCGCTGGCCAGGAAGGCGGCCTGCTCCACCAGGAACCAGCCACAGCTGCCGGAGTGTTCCAGCCCCTGACCGTTGCTCCACAGCACCTCCGGATCCCACGCGATCCCATCGGTCCAGTCGGGATCCGGCCAGGTGTCGGCGTCGAGCTTGAGGATCCAGGGCCCGCGGGCCTGGCGGATGGCGAAGTTGTAGGCACGGCCCAGATTCCACACGGATTCAGCTTCGACCCGCAGCAATCGCAGCCGCGGATCGGCCGGCAACTGCTCCCTTCGGATCGGGATGTCGCTGCCCCAGTCCACCACCAGATGCTCGTGGTGGTGGGGTTGCCCGGCGATCAGGGGGGCGGTGTGCAACAGGTGGGCGAGCCGGTTACGGCTCACCTGCACGATGGATACCGCGCCCGGGGCAGCATGGCTCATGAACGGGCCTGACTTCGGTGAATTTACGTGCGCCGGGTCTGCGTACGGCCCGCTCAAGGCGCTGCGGAACCGTGGGCGATCAGCCAGCGCAGGCGCTGGATCCGCAGCCAGCGCAGGCGGTAGGCGGCGCTGAGGGGCCGGTAGAGGGGGTTGTGGCGCCAGAGGCTGGCCGCGGGCAGCACCTGGATGGGGAGATGCAGCAGTTGCTGCACGCCGTAGAGGGCGGAGCTGAGGCCCGCCACCCAGGCCACCTGCGAACGCCTCTGGGCCAGCCACACCTCCAGTGGCTCAGGGCCTGGGGGCTGCAGGTGGATCCTCGCGGGCAGGCTCTGGTGCCCGAAGGACCCCCCCGGGGGAGCCTTCGGGTGGTCGAGCACAAGCAGGGGCAGCTGGGGCTGGGGCAGACGTCGCCGCCAGGCGAGCAGCAGCTCCAGCGGCAGGCTTCGGCCGGGGAACTCCTCACCCAGACTGGGCAGGGCCAACACACCATGACGGGCGTGCCGCAGCGGGTCGTGCTCCAGCGGGGGTGGTGCGGAGCACAGCAACCGATCAAACCAGGTCTGCCAGCGCCAGGGCTCCACCTGCAGGTAAGGGCCGGGGGGGCGGTGCCAGAACGGCTGAGGACCAGCCAGGGCGTACCCCCGGCCCGGCTCGGCCGCTGGTCGGCGCCAGAGATCCGCCAGGCTGGAGGCGAGCGCCTCCCATTCATCACGGCAGCGGTAATACAACCCCAGTCCATCCCCGCAGATCCAGCGCTGGCATGGCTGCACCTGCTCGCAGAGATGGGTCTGCCAGTGCTGCCATTCGTTGTTGAGCAGCACCACCGGCCAAGGGCCCTCAGGGAGTTCGGTGGCCACCTGGATGCCCCAGGGCGAGAGCCAGCCGCGGGCACGTTCCTGAAGCGCCTCCAGCCGCTCCGGGTGCCGCAGCCGCAGAACGCCTGTGAACAGCACGGTGGTGGGAGCCGTTGCCAGGCCCAGCTGATCCCGCACGGCCAGCTGGTGCACAACGTGCACCAGTCCTCCGCTGAGCATGAGAACACGATCGGTCATCGCCGGCTGATCGGCTGAGATCCGCCCGTGATCAGAACCCTGCGGGTGATCCGCCACCACCCCAGCATGGTGGAGATCAGCCCCATGTCCCTACTGTGACGCACCGCGATGTCAACGCTGAGCTCTTGAGGGTGGGATTGCGGCTTCGGGCAGTTGCGCGACATTCAAGACCTGCCCCGCCAGTTTCCACGGGCTGGGATGAACGGAGTTCATGATCGATGCCTGACCTGGCCTGGATCAAGACCGGAACCGGTCGGCTGCTGCGCCAGCGGCTGCAGCCGGCGGGACGCTGGCTCTCGCGCGAATACAGGCGCGAGAGCGAATCGCTCACCGCCTATTCAGGACTGGTGCGCCAGGCGTTCCGTGCCGAGCCGTTCCGGCCCTGGATCGTGCCCGATGTCCATCTGGACGGCTTCTGGCGCCCCCACACGGTGCTGGCCCCTCAGGAATCGCCGGCCCACCGGGAACGCGACAACGCCATCCACCACTATGGCCACGATGTGGTGCTCAAGCGCTGGGCCGGCATGCCCCTGGTGGGAAGGCCGCTGCCCGTGCTTCTCGAACACGGGGTGAAATTCAGCCCTGACGCCGCCTTCGAGAAGCCCGAAGCCTGGACCCGGATCTACCTCTGCATGGGGGAGCAGCGGGCCTCTGTGCTCAAGCGACGGCATGGATTGCCAGCCGAAGCGGTGGGTCCGTTCCTCCGCTACGCCCAGCCGGTGCTGGCAGCGGAGCAGCTGGAACTTCTGCGCGAGCGGCTGGGGCCCTGCCTGCTGGTGATCCCCCCCCACTCGCTCGATCGCATTCCGCGTCATTGGGACCAGCAACGCTTCCATGCCGCCGTTGAGGAGATCTGCGCCCAGCGGGGCTTCCGCAGCGTGATCTGGATGGGGCACTGGAAGGATGGGCTGCCGCCTGACCTGCCCGGACACTGGATTCCGGCCAGCAATGGCCACCGGTCCAATCCCTGGTTCCTTGATGCCCAGCGCACTCTGTTCGCCCTGGCGGGGGGCATGGTCACCTGCGCGCTCGGAACCCACGTCGGCTACGCCCAGGCCCTGGGGGTGCCGATTCTGCTGCTCAAGCTGGCGGTGGAACAGGATTTCAGCGGTCGGAGCGAAAAGAACCGACTGCGGGAAACCCAGGAATGGGAGGACCGGGCCTCCTTGATCGAGGCATTGGCCCCCGGTCTGCCGGAAGGGGAATGGACCACCCTCGATCCGGGGATGGTGATCCGCCTGCTCGACCCCTATTTCGGCTTCACCCACCACCGGGATCCAGCCACGATGGCGAGGCTGCTGGCGGGCGAGACCTGAGGGCAAGCAGGTGTCTCTGCGGCCGCAGACCTTCTCCCCGTGGCGGACCGCAAGGGTTTCTCTGCCCCTGCTCAGGCCAGGGAGGCAAGCAGCTGCTGCACCGTTCGAGCGGTGTCGCTCCAACGGAATCCGGCGGCACGTTCCACCCCGGCGCGGGCCAACTGCCGTTCCAGGGAGGGGGGTGCCTCCAACAGGTGGGCCATCGCTTCGCTGATCTCCTCCACCCGGCGGGGATCCACCAGCAGGGCCGTTTCCCCCACCACCTCCGGCAGGGCCCCCGCCCGGGCGGCGATCACGGGCGTGCCACAGGCCATCGCTTCCAGGGCCGGCAGACCGAAGCCCTCCCACAGACTCGCGATCACCAGGCCACGGCAGCGGTTGAGCAGTTGCAGACGCTCCTGGTCATCCACCCAGGCCTGCCAATGGCAGCGGCCGCCAATGCCCAGATGGGCCGCCAGACGCTGCAGCTGGGGTGTGTAGCGCCGATCGTGGGGGCCGACGAACCGCAGCTGCAACTCCCTGGAGCCCGGGGAACCCAGCCGGGCAAAGGCCTTCAGCACCCGGGGCAGGTTCTTGTGGGGATCATGGCGACCCAGCACCAGGAAAAAGGACTCCCTTGCAAGTCCAAGGGGCTGGAGCAGCCCGGGCCGGAACCCCAGCCGGATCGGCACGAGTCGGCGTGTCGGCACCCCAAGCCGGTCATGAACCTCCCTGGCCGTCGCCTCTGAGTTGCACAACACCCTCAGAGCCCGATGCAGCACCAGAGGCACATAAAAAAGGTGATAGCCCAGTAACGGTGTGAGTTGGGGGTGGCGCAACGGCAGCAGATCGTGGGCCAGCACCACCGAGCGCACTCCCCGCCCCAGCGGCGCCTCCGGCAGGGGCGAAAGCAGCAGGGGCGCACCGCTCCGCCTCAGCAGACGCGGCAATTCGTTCTGGGTCCAGACCAGGCGTTGCCAGTGTCCCCGCCGACCGTGCTGCGGGGATAGCCCCGCCGGGATCGCCACACTGCCGGGCCGATCGCCCCCGAGGGGATCCAGCAGAGGCACCATGTCCGGATCGAGCGCGTCCACCAGGTCCCGCGCCACAACACCGATGCCGGTGGGACGCCGGCCCAGGTAGCTGCCGTTGAACAGAGCGAGGGGGGGATGGGGAGACACCATCGCCTTCAGGGCAGCTTCGGGTTACCGCCACCTTCGCCCAGCACCCGGACCAGGCCCCCCAGGGCCGCCAGGCTGCGGCGGGGTTGAACGGGCAGCCGCAGCAGGTTGATCAGCAGCAGGCGCAGGCTGCGCAGGGCAAACACCCAGCCAGGGCTGTGTAGCCCCAGGAAGCGCAGATAGCTGAGGGTGGAGAGTCGCACCCGTCGTGGGCTGGGCGCGGCGCTGCCGCTGCCGCGGCGGTGTTGCACCACCGGCCGGGGCAGCCACAGCACCGAAGCGCCGGCGGCTGCCAGCCGCCGGCAGAGATCCATGTCTTCGTAGTAGAGAGGAAAACGGGGATCGAAGCGGGCTGGGGGTCGGTGCGCTTCGGGTTGGAGCAGCAGGTTGCAGCCGCTCAACCAGTCCACCGCCACGCTGCCGCCGGCATCCAGCTGGGCGGGCCCCAGGCGGCGACGGCGGAACCGCAGGCCCGGATCCAACCAGCCACCACTGGCTTCGAAGGCTTTTCCGTCCCACACCGCGGTGCCCACCAGCGTCGAGGGCGGCAGGGTGCCCAGCAGTCCCAGGAGCTGTTCCAGTTCATCGCCGCTCGGCAGAGCCGTGTCCGGGTTGAGCAGCCACACCCACCCCCGCCAGCCGCTGTCGGCAAGGGTGTCAAGGCCCCGGTTGCAGCCCACCCCGAAGCCATCCCCCTCCCGGCCGGTCAGCAGCTGGGGCAGCAGTTCAAGCCCTGCGCAGGCCACGGGGGCTGATTCCGGACAGTTGTCCACCAGCACCCAGCGCGCAGGGGGTCGGCTCTGCCGGGCCAGGTCGCGGGCCAGGTGGGGCAGCGCCGCCTGGCTGTGATAGGCCACGGTGACCACAGCCAGGTCTGCATGCACCACAGTCCTGCCCGCATCGGTGGCTGAGGGGGAGGGGATGACGGGAAGCCGCTTGCTCGGCCAAGCTTGCAGCATGGCTGATCCCGGCTGGGGCGTCTGCCCTCTGCAGCCCAACCCGGAGGCAGCCCATCCGAAGACTGGAGGTTCCTCACCCCGGCCCAGGTGTGTTCATCCGACGCTCAGCCTGATTGGGGAGGAGAGGTGGGTAATCGGGGTGGTTAAAACTATTCTTGGTCGTCGTGGTTGCTAAACTCACGAAAGGCTGCTGCTTCCACAGCAAAGATGCGGTTCGCCGCCTGGAGAATATATTTGTTCACCAGAACTTGCCAGCCACTTTGCTGCATGGGCATGGGCAAGGAATCTCCTTTGGTTGACTACGGGATCAGACCTGACGAGGTGAAGGAAAACCATCCAGATTCTCGGATTCCTTATCTGAAAACCCTCACCCAGACTGGTGGTGGAGAGCGGAATCCCGGTCACTGCAACGTTCCACCAGATTCCAGGGTTCACTTCCCCAGGCGGGGAGCTGCCTCACCTCTCCCCTGCCCGGAGTGCCGGACTGATGTCTGGAGATGGGGCCGGAGGGCGGGCATGGCGCTGGAAGAGCTGGGTCTGCCCGTCGACAGCAGGCTGAACTGCCCCCCCGCGGCGACCTGTTACCGGACCCCTGCTGGGGCAGGCCCCAGTCTCGCCAGGCCTTGAGGGGCGATCGAAGCTCTGGACCCGTCCACCCATAGGCCTGTACCGGAGGGAATAGGTTGGAAATCTGGGTGACCTGACACGCGGACAGCCAGAGTCACCTTGAACCAGGCCCGGATCGCTGATGTTGCGCTTGCTGCGTCGGAAAAGTCAGACGATCGACCATCTGCTGCGGCTGCTGCATTTTCTTCCCAAAGAACGGTATCGATCCTTCCTCACGATTGCACCGCTCTCCATCCTGCCGGGCCTGATTGATCTGGTGACCATCGGAGTGGTCGCCCGTCTGGCCGGTGCATTGATCGGGGCCGATCTGCTCGACACTCTGCCTGGCATCAAGATTTTTGGCGGAGACACGATCGACCAGAGCCTCTGGCTGATTGGAATTTTCATCGTTCTGGCCTGGATGGCATCCGCCTTACGGCTCACGCTTCAATACACACAACAACGTTTGACCGCCCTGATCTGGAGAGACTTCTCAGATCAGATCCATCACAATGTGCTCTACCAGCCCTATTCTTATCATCTCTTACGCAGCACCTCAGGGCTGACGTCGCTGATCATCGGAAACGTTAAGGCGGTATCGAACGGTGTGATCAATCCGATTTTACGGATGGCAAGTAGCTGCGTTTCGATTGTACTACTTTCGCTAGGAATTGTATTCGTAGGACGCTGGCTGTCAGTGCTTCTCATCGGTCTACTTGTGATTTCCTATCTTTCTCTATCTCTTTTCCTTACCCCTTACTTGCGGCATGCATCCAAGCAGATGGTGCGTGAAGCCGAACGGTCTACCCATGCATTGACGGAATCATTAGCATCAATCCGTGATATTCAACTTTCCAATGCCGAACCATACTTTCAAGATAATTTCGTAAAAACAGGCGAGAGAGCTCAGCGCTATGAATGGATCTCTTCATTGATTCCCATCATCCCCAGACAACTTATTGAACCGCTGGGTATCACGCTTATTTTCATCTTTGGTGCCATCCCCTACCTGCGCAGTGGCACCATAGAAGAAGTCCGCCAAATTATACCTCTACTGGCAGGACTGGCCATTGCCGCCCAAAAGCTTACCCCCCCGCTACAGGATCTATTTTCTTCAATCACCCTACTTCGCGGCAGTTTACCAAAGATTTCCAAAACGGTTGATTTGCTCGAATTATCAAAACCACGGCTTACCATTGCTGACGCTGGAGTCCTTTCTCCAGAATCAGTATTTCCACGTCATTCAATTCGGTTGAAAAACGTATGGTATCGATATCCAAAAGCTGAAGATTGGGTGTTAAGCGGTGTAAATCTTTCCATTCCTGTTGGTTCCAGGGTGGCCTTGGTTGGCTCCACGGGGAGCGGCAAATCGACTGCGGCTAATCTGTTGCTGGGACTGTTAGATCCGGAGCATGGTTCCCTGGAACTCGATGGAATAAGTCTGGACGAATTCTCGAAAGCTTCCTGGCAGGCATCCTGCGCACAGGTACCTCAGCATATTCAACTTCTGGATGCAAGCATCCAATCCAACGTAGCCTTTGGCGTCTACGATGACGAGATTGATCTTGATCGTTTATGGGAGGCGCTGCAATCAGCCCAGCTCGCTGATGTTGTCGTCGATATGCCCTACGGCCTGCTGACACCCATTGGAGAGAATGGCATGAAACTTTCCGGTGGCCAACGTCAAAGGCTTGCCTTGGCAAGGGCCTTCTACAGGGAGGCAAAATTCCTTCTCCTTGATGAAGCTACAAGCTCATTGGATAATCGCACCGAATCCTATGTGATTGATGCCATAGAAATGGTGGGCCGGCGATGTACCACCGTCGTCATTGCCCATCGATTGAGCACCGTTGTGCGCTGTGATCAAATCTATGAGTTTGCCAATGGAAGAATCAATGCTTTTGGCTCTTTTGAAGAACTCAAGGAACGATCACCCTCCTTCCGTGATCTTTCATCCCTGGAAATCAAATAAGCCTAGCTATAATACGCGCAAAGTATTCGTCAAGCGAGAATCAGCGGAGCATTGATCGCCTCCAGCCACCTCCAGCCCATCGGCAGCAACAGAAAACTGATTGGGATCCGATTGGCATGCCGTACCCATCAATCCGTCCGGGGATCGCAGAGAAGGCGCCTCCAGGCCGAACAAAAATCATCAACGCTGTATTTACCCCCCAGTCGTTGCGCCCAGTGCGCCTCGAAACTGGCCAGCTCAGGAGGCACCTCGTCGATCGGGCGGCTGGCCGACTCGTAGTGGATCCAGCGGCTGCGAGGCTCCAGCACCGTTCGCTCCCCCAGCTCCGCCGCCCTGAGGCAGAAATCCACGTCGCCGTAATTGATCGGGAATTGGTCAGAACATCCCCCCAGCCGCTCCCAGAGGCTGCGGCGGCAGAGGCTGACGGCCGCCGTGACCGCATGGAAGCTGCGATGGCCCAGCAGGGTGCCCCAGGGCAGGTCTTCCGGGCGGCAGCCTGCCCAGGCATGGCGCGGTGCGAGGTTGTCGATGGCCGTGCCGGCATGCTGCACCCGGCCATCCGGGTAGAGAAGGAGGGCCCCGCAAATCCCCACCCCCGGACCCGCCAGGGCATCAATCAGCACCCGCACCCCATCCGGATCGAGCAGCTCGGTGTCGTCATTGAGCTGGAGCAGCAGCTCTCCCCGCGCCGCGGCCGCTGCCCTGTTGATCCGCCCTGTGTAGGTGTAAGCCGAGCTGTCTCGCAGCAATCGCCACCGATCCGGCCCCAGCCCCTCCACCACCAGGGCTTCCAGCTCCTCGACCAGGTGATCGGGGCACTCGCCGCCATCGATGAGCACCACCTCAAGCCGGCGGTAGCGACTGCGGTGGATCAGCTGCCGCAGACAGTTGCGCACCAGGACCGTTTCCTTGCCACGGATGGTGCGGGTGAAGCCCGCGGTGGGGATCAGCACGCTCACCAGGGGGTCTGCTTGCCCCAGGGGAGGGCGCACCGCTTCCCGGGGCGGGGGATCGGGGGCCCGCAGCAGCGGCAGGGGCACGTGGGCATGGCCGCCGCCGGCACAGGCCCTCCGATGCAAGGCTTCCCGCCAGGCGGAACCCGCCTCGGCTTCCACCGGGGGGTCTCTCCCCTCCAGCAGGGAGCGCCGCACCAGCATGGGGCCTTCGGCGATCTGGATCTCAGCGTCGAAAGGCCCGTCCCAGAGGGGTTTCTGACGCCAGCTCCAGCCCCCCCGTCCATCGGAGACCCAGTCATCGCAGCTGACCAGCGCCGCATCCGTGCGAACCATGCGCCGGGCCATCCTGCGGGCCAGGCGCCTTCGCTCCCGATCGGTTGGCTGCCAATGGGGGGGCATCAGCAGCCTGGCGCCGGCCAGCATCGCCTCCGCCTGGAGCCGCGGGGCCCGCAACCCCGGTTGTGCGCGCAGGAGCAGGATCCGCAGCCGATCGGCCCAGGGCCGGTTCCGGTGTCGCTCCAACCTGGGCACCAATCGTTCCGCCAGCACCCGCAGCAACCCATCCGGATTGCCGCCGGCCAGCTCCGCCAGGATCTGAATGGCCTTATGGAGCTTGCGCCGCCACCGGGCCCGCCCCTGCAGGGTCCTGCCACTCATCGTGCCCGCCCCCAGCGGCGCAGGCGATCCACCACCCGCCCGGGAACCGTCCTGCGCAGGGCCGCCACCCGTCGACTGAGGCGATCCATCGCCTCGACCCGTTCGATCAGGGGTTGCTGAGCCATCAGCCCACTGCCCAGAAACCGTTGGGGGCGGCTGTCGTGATCGACCCCCAGGCCCCGCAGCCAGCCGATCAGCGACTGGCTGGTGACCAGTTCCTGCCTGAGCCATTCGGCCTGGTCCGCCGCCAGCCGCTCCAGGGCAGCGGCATCCTGGCGCTGCCACCAGCCGAGAACATCCGCGGCGACAAGCCGAGGCAAGGGGTCGTCCCCGCTCGCCAGCAGCTGGGAGGGTCGGTTCAGCCGCCCGGGGCTGACCACCACCACCGCCCGCCCTCGGGCGATCGCCTCCAGGTGCCCCGTGCCCAGATGGCCGGGGGCGATCACCAGGGTGCTGCTGGCGAGCAGCTCCGCCAGGGGCAGGCACTCCAGGACGGCCGGCAGTCCCTGGGCCAGGGCATCCCCCAGGCCCCGCGGCTCCAGGGGGGGCTTGCGTGCCAGCCGCAGAGGAAGCCCCGCCGCGGCCAGATCGGCCCGCACCACCTCCACGGCCTCCCAGTAGGCGACCGGATCCGCCAGGGGCAGCAGGGATTGCTGTTGCAGCGGGTAATGAAGCCATCCCACCGCGGGCTGCAGGGGGAGGGGGTGGGGACCCTCCAGCTCCAGGGCATCGAGCAGATGGGCCCGCACCGGATCGAGGCTGAGCACCGAGGCGAAGGGTTGGCTGGATGGGGCCCGCTGTGGGGCCCGCTGATCCCGCAGCGGTACCACCAGGGCATCCCCCGCGGCGATGTGCCGTTGCCAGCGCAGAGGTGCCTGGGGCGGCACCACCTCGGCGGTGTGATGCAGCACGGCCACCGGAATTCCACGACCGCGCACCAGCAGCACCAGTCGCTCCAGCGGCAGGCTGTTTTCCTCAGGCACCATCACCAGGCGCGGGGCCCGGCGGCTGATCTCCCGATCCAGCAGGGCATCGAGGCGGAGTCTTTCCGCCCGGATCGCCCTGGCCTCGGCGATCAGGGGGGACCAGCGTCGCAGGCAGGACAACCATTCCGTTGCGCTCGCCTCGGCTCCGGCCCCAGGACAGGGGGGCGGCTCCGGCCGGGGGGAGGTGTGGTGGTTCAGCCGGCCCTGGCAGCGGAAGCGGGGCGTGGCGGTGAACAGCTCCGGCAGGGCGGGAGCCGCTTCCGGCTCGAACAGCACCACCGCCAGACCCGCCGCCTCCAGGGCAACCAGGGGGAAATCCGGATGCCTCAATTTGCCGATCGCCAGCCAGGCAGCGCCCCCGGGAGCTTCCCCATCCCAGCCTTCCCGCGCCGGGATGGAGTCCTCTCCGCCGGGGGGGGGCAACTCCCGCACCAGCGCCACCGAGCTGCCGGCCTGCCCCAGGGCCGCGGCCAGGGCCAGGAGCGGCAGATCCCCCAGCCGGGAAAACCGGGGCGGACGAAAGTTTTCTCCCACCGGAATGGTGACGCGGGAGCAGGAGATCAGTTGCTCCGTCCAGACGGGCAGCAGGGCCAGGCTGACCAGGGCCGGGGTGGCCAGATCCCCCGACAACAGCTCCGCCAGGTCCGACTTGCCGGGACCATGGGGCGGGAGCGGAGCGATGTCCGCCAGGGTGACGTGCCAGTCGTGGAGACCGCGGATCGCCTGCTGCCAGGCCCCTGGCCCCAGGGGGCCCAGCCAGCGGACCTCCGCCTCGGCTTCGGGCGCTTCAGCTTCGAGAACAGCCCAGGCCTTGAGGGATCCACACCAGACAACCGCGGGGTCCAGCTCCTGCTTGCGGCTGATCCACCAGGAAACGGCATCCCCATCCATCAACACGATGGCGGCCGCGCAGCTGCCCACCATCAGGACAGGGGCAGACCGTGGCTGGCTGCGGCCGGCTCAGCGGCTCTGGCGGTGGATACCCGCACCACTGGGACCTCATGAACCGATCGGGAGCTTAGCGATGGGCCTCCGGTGCAGCCACGGCAAGGCCGGTGTGGCGGATCAGGGCCTCGGCGGACGGTTCACGGCCGCGGAAGGCCTCGAACACCTCGCGCGGGTGGCGGCTGCCGCCCAGGCTGAGCACCGTGTCGCGGAAGCGACGGCCGGTGGCCCGGATCTGCTCTTCGTTATCGAGGCCCACTTCCTCGAAGGCGCTGAAGGCGTCGGCGCTGAGCACCTCGGCCCATTTGTAGGAGTAATACCCGGCCGAATAGCCCCCGGCGAAGATGTGGCCGAAGGAGCAGAGCAGGGCATCGTCCTCGATCGGCTCGAGCACGGTGGTGGACCTGGCGATCTCACGCCGCAGCTGATCGGGGCTCTGGCCCATGGCGGGGTGCCACTGGCTGTGCAGCTTGAGGTCGGTGAGGGCGAAATGCACCTGGCGCAGGGTGGCCGCTCCGCCCATGAAGGTGCGGGCCGCCAGCAGCTTGGCGTACTCCTGCTCCGGCAGAGGTTGATCCGTCTGCCAGTGGCGCGCCATGCCCATCAGGGTGGACCGGTCGTAACACCAGTTCTCCATGAACTGGCTGGGCAGTTCCACCGCGTCCCATTCCACGTTGTTGATGCCGGCCGCCTGGGGGCGCTCCACCTGGGTGAGCATGTGCTGCAGGCCGTGGCCGAATTCGTGGAAGAGGGTTTCCACGTCCTGGAAGGTCATCAGGCTGGGGGTCTCTCCCACCGGCGGGCTCTGGTTGCAGACCAGATAGGCCACCGGCAGCACGGGGGTGCCATCCGGTCGCACGGAGCGCACCAGGCATTCGTCCATCCAGGCACCGCCCCGCTTGCTGCCGGGCCTGCTGTAGGGGTCCAGATAAAAGGCGGCGATGCCTTGCCCATCTCTGCCATCGATGACCCGGAAGAAGCGCACATCCGGATGCCAGACCGGGGCCTCCCCATCGGCGGCTTCAATCCGGATCTCGAACAGCCGCTCACAGAGGCCGAACAGGCCATCGAGCACCCGGGGCAGGGGAAACCAGGGTCGCAGGGCTTCACTGTCGAGCTCGAACAGCTCCTTGCGCAGGGTTTCGGCCCAGTAGCTGACATCCCAGGGCTGCATGTCATCCGCCTCGATCGCCCCATGGCGGGCGGCACAGGCCCGCAGGTCCTCCAGTTCCCGCTGCGCCACCGGCAAGGCGGCGACACGCAGATCCTCCAGCAGCTGCTCCACCTCGGCCTCGGAACCGGCCATTTTGGAGGCCAGGCTCACCTCCGCCCAGTTGGCATAGCCCAGGCGCCGGGCCTGCTCCTGCCTGAGGGTGAGGATCCGCTCGATCACCGGCCCGTTGTCAGCGGCGCCGTCCGTGGCGCCCGAGGCGCGGCTGACGTGGGCCCGGTACACCGTCTCGCGCAGGTCGCGCCTGCGGCTGAAGCGCAGGAAGGGCCCAAAGCGGGGCATGTCGAGCCCCATGCGCCAGGGGCCCTGCTCAGGGCTTGCTGCCTCCACGCCTGCCTGACGGGCGGCCTGGGCCAGCAGCTCCCGCAGGCTGTCCGGCAGGCCATCCACGTCGGCGGAATCGGTGAGCTCCAGGGTCCAGGAGTTGGTGGCATCCAGCACCTGGTTGCCGAAACGGGTGGAAAGCTCAGCCAGCTCCTGGCTGGCGGCGTTGAAGGCCTCCCGGGCCTCCCCTGCCAACCCCACACCGCGCAGTTCCATGTCCCGCAGCTCCGCGGCCAGGATGCGTTGCTGGGTCCCATCGAGGCCCCCCTGACGTTCCAGGCGGCGCAGGGCCTGGTAGAGCGGTTGGCTCTGGCCGGCCCGGTTGCCGAAGGCCACCACCGCCGCCTGCTGGTTGCTGTGGGCCTGGCGCAATTCCGGGCTGTTGCACACCCCATTCAGGTGACTGACCACCCCCCAGCTCCAGCGCAGCCGCTCTCCCAGCCGGTGGGCCGGCTCCATCACCCGCTCCCAGCTCAGGGGTTGGTCGCTGGCGATGGCGGCGGCCAGATCAGATTCAACCCGGCTGAGCTCTGCCTCCAGCTGGGCCATCAGCTCGGGCATGTGGCGATCGACCGCTTCGGGGGTGATCGCATCGAAGGCCGGCAGACCCTCTCCGGCCAGCAGGGGCGAAGGGGTGGAAAGGGTGGAGGTCATGGCCATGAACGATCCCGGCAACCGCGAACTGAAACCATTCCAGCCGATCGGCCCCGGCCACGGGGGCTCAGCCCAGGGCGGCCAACCGTCCAAGGGCGACCTGGCTGTGGCTGGCCAGTTCCATGGCCAGGGCGTTGGTGCTGGCCTGGTAGAAGTCGATCGCGACCCGGGGCCAGAAGCCGATCACCAGGGTGGGCACCAGCAGGGTGAGCCCGATCATCAGTTCCCGGGGCTTCATGTCCCCCACCACCGCCAGGGCGGGGATCCTGGGCCCGAAGAAGACGCGGCGGCAGAGGGACAGCAGATACATCGGGGTGAGCACCAGCCCGATGGCGGCCAGCACGATGGTGATCACCCGGAAGCCGATCGTGAAGCTGTCATTGGAGGTCACCCCGAGAAACACGGTGATCTCGCTCACGAATCCACTCATGCCCGGCAGGGCCAGGGACGCCAGGGAGCTGGCCAGGAAGAAGGCGAAGGTGATCGGCAGCACCTTCGCCAGGCCGCCCATGTTGGGAATCGAGAGGGTCTTGGTGCGTTCGTAGAACACACCGGTCACGAAGAACATGGCCGCGGCGATCAGGCCGTGGCTGATCATCTGCAGCATCGCTCCACTCATGCCCAGGCTGTCGATGGCACCGATGCCCAGCAGCACGAAACCCATGTGACTCACGGAGCTGCAGGCGATCCGCCGTTTGACGTTGTCCTGGGCGAAGGCGTTGAGGGCCCCATAGATGATGTTGACGATGCCGATCACAATCAGGGCGGGGGCCAGTACCAGGTGGGCCTCCGGCAGCATCTGCACGTTGAAGCGCAGCAGGGCATAGCCCCCCATCTTCAGCAGCACGCCGGCCAGCAGCATGGACACCGGCGCATTCGCCTCGCCGTGGGCGTCGGGCAGCCAGGTGTGGAGAGGGAACATGGGCAGCTTCACGCCGAAGCCCACCAGGAAACCGAGGTAGCAGAGCAGGCCGAAGTTGCCGCCGGGGGCGCGGCTGGCCAGCTCCGAGAGGTTGAGGGTGAAGCCGTCACCGGAGAGGGCCAGGGCCAGACCGCTGATCAGGATCAGCAGCGAGGCGGTGGCGGTGTAAAGAATGAATTTCGTGGCCGCATACTGGCGCTGGGGCCCGCCCCAGATGGCGATCAACAGGTAGACGGGTACCAGTTCGAGCTCCCAGGCCAGGAAGAAGAGCAGGAAGTCCTGGGAAAGAAAGACGAGGCCCTGGGCCGATGCCTGCAGCAACAGCAGCCCGAAATAGAGACGGGTCTTGAGACGCACGTTCCAGCTGGCCGCCACGGCCAGCACGGTGACCAGTCCACTGAGCACCACCAGGGGTGCGGAGAGACCATCGGCAGCCAGGGACCACTCCAGCCCGAGGGCGGCGACCCAGGAGAACCGTTCCACCAGCTGCAGCCCGCTCTCGCCACCATCAAACCGCTGGCTGAAGGTGAACAGCATCAGTGCCAGGTCGGCCAGCAGGGTGACCAGGGCGATGGTGCGGGGCAGCCTGGGGTCGCTGGGATCACCCGGCAACAGGGGCATGAGCAGGGCCGCCGCCGCGGGCAGCAGCACAATCAGGCTGAGCCAGGGGAAGGAGACGGACGCGACCGATGCGGGCAGGGTGGCGTCCATCACAGAAGAAAAGTGGAGGGCATGAGCATATCTGCCTAGATCAGGGACCTGGGGGGCGCGCCGGTGGATCGGCGCCGGGCAGAGGGGACCATCCACTGCCTCGATGCTGGAGGCTCAGGTCGAGGGCCCGGCTGCTCACCCCCTGCTCCTCCCAGCTGCGCTCCATCGCCTCGCCCACGGCCTTTGCCTTGTCCTCCGCCGCCAGGGCCAGCAGACTCGGCCCAGCCCCACTGATCACACAGCCCCAGGCTCCACTCGCCATCGCCGCCTCCCGCACCTCCTTTCCGCCCTGGATCAGCCCCCATCGATAGGGCTCATGGATGCGGTCGTGCAGCCCGTCGGCGATCAGATCCCCATCGCCGCAGCGCAAGCCTTGCAGCAACAGGGTCAGGGCACCAAGGTTGATCACCGCGTCGCTGATCGGGATGCTGCGGGGCATGGCACGCCTGGCGTCGCTGGTGCTCAACCGGATGGCGGGAATCGCCACCACCGCCCGCACCGAAGGGTGCCATTCGCAGCGCACGACCCGCCACCGATCGCTCGCCGCCCGTGCCGTCAGACACAGCCCACCCAGCAAGGAGGGGACGACATTGTCCGGATGGCCCTCGATGTCGATCGCCAGCTCGAGCAGCTTTTCCTTGCTGAGCGGATCCCCCACCAGGGCGTTGGCGCCGATCAATCCGGCCACGATCGCGGTGGCGCTGCTGCCCAGCCCCCGGGCCGGCGGCACGGCCAGTCGCACCCTGGCTTCCAGAGCCACCGGTTCTTCCTGCGCCTCCCGCCACACCCTCTGGGCGGCGCGATACACCAGGTTGTCGGGCCCACCGCGCAGATGGGCCCCCTCGGGGCCCTCGATGATCAGGTCGAACCGTTCCCCACTGCCTTCGATCACCCGCAGCTCAAACCGGTTGCCCAGGTCAAGGGCGGCACCAAGGCAGTCGAAGCCCGGCCCAAGATTGGCGGTGGTGGCGGGAACATCCACCACCACCCCCTGGCCGATCTGGGGGGTCACCATGGTCCTGCTCGCGGTCGAATCAGTGTCGCAGCCAGGGGTGATCACTGGCGCGAATCCGGGTTGGCGCCCGAGAACTGGCTGTCCAACAGCATTCTGGCCCGGCAGGCGGCACTGAAGGAGCCCAGGGCTGGATCCATCGCAGCCTGGATCGGTATCGATTCAAGGGCCCGGCCCAGACGACCCTTGTCGAGGAAGGCGGCGCTGAAGGGCTGGGAGCGCAATTCCGCCAGCAGCTTGGCCGCGGTGCCCCCCGCCAGCCAGATGCCGCCGCGGCAGAGGCAGGTGAGCGCCAGATCCCCCGCCACGGCCCCGTAGGCCGCCAACCAGATCTCCAGTGCCTCGCCGGCCAGGGGATCCCCCTGGCGCGCCGCGGCGGCCACGGCGGCGGGCAGGTCGCCCCGCTCGCTGCCCAGGGCTGTGTTCTCCCAGCGCCGGGCGATCGGGGTGAGGGGGTGGTCGCCGGCGGGATGGCGCCGGGCCAGGAGCCAGCGGGCCGTATGACCGAGCCCCGTTCCGCTCACCACCCGCTCGATCGAGACCCGCTCCAGCTGGAGGTCCTGCCGCAACCACTCCCGCAGGTCCCATTCCCCAGCGGTGCGGGGCGCGAAGCTGCCGTGGCCGGCTTCACTGGCCACGGCCCGCAGGCCAGCGGGGCCGGGAATGCCGATCGCCACCCCGAGGCCGGTGCCGGCCCCGAGAATCAGCAGCGGTTCACCGCTGACGGCCTGGCCGGCGCGGATCGGCTCCAGCTGATCGGAGCGCAGGTGGGGCAGGCCGTAGATCAGAACGGCGAAGTCATTCACCAGTTCCACCCTGGCAATGGAGCAGCTTGCCGCCAGATCGGTTTCCGACAACCGCCAGGGCAGGTTGGTGAGGCGGGCCTGGCCGGAATCAACGGGGCCGGCCACGGCGAAACAGGCGGCGGTGGGGTGCACCGTTGAGGCCCCATCCACCTGCTTCAGAAAGTGGCGCACCATGGCGCCCAGGTCCTGCCAGTCGGCCGAGGGATAGCGCTCGCTGGCAAGAGGTTCCAGCCTCTCGTCGCTGAGGCGATAGAGGCTGAGCAGGGTTTTGGTGCCGCCGATATCTCCGGCCAGGAGGGTGACCATGGGGGTTGCGGGGGCGCTCAGGACCGGACCGGTTCGGCCTGGACCGGTTCGGCCTGGGCCGGTCCGGCCTGGGCCGGTTCGGCGGGCGAAAGGGCCGGCAGGTCGAGCCCGGCCGTCCGCTGCTGGTTGGCCCGGCAGGCGGCTGCGATCAGCTCCGCCGCGCTGCGCAGGCCCAGATCCCCCTCCCGGCGGCTGCGCAGGCTGAGACCACCCGCTTCGGCCTCCCGGGCACCGATCACCGCCAGCACGGGAATCTTCTCGTGCTCGCCATTGCGGATCAGCTTGCCGAGCCGGTCCCCGCTGCGGTCGATGCTGGCCCGGATGCCGGCGGCCTTGAGCTGGCCCAGCAGGTTCTCCGCCCAGGGCAGCACCCCATCGCTCACCGGCAGCAGCCGGATCTGCTCGGCGGCCAGCCAGAAGGGGAAATCACCGGCGTAGTTCTCGGTCATGATCCCGAAGAAGCGCTCCAGGGACCCGAAGATGGCGCGGTGAATCATGATCGGTCGCTGGCGGCTGCCGTCGGCGGCCACGTAGTGGAGATCAAACCGTTCCGGCAGGTTGAAATCCAGCTGGATTGTGGAGCACTGCCACTGACGGCCGATCGCATCCTCGATCTTGATGTCGATCTTGGGGCCATAGAAGGCGCCACCCCCTTCATCCACCTTGTAGGACCAGCCCTTGCGCTGCAACGCTTCGATCAGTCCGTTGGTGGCCAGCTCCCACACGGCGTCGTCCCCGATCGATTTCTCCGGACGGGTGGAGAGATTGATCTCGTAGCTGCGGAAATCGAAGGTGGAGAGGATGCGCTCGGTGAGATTGAGCACCCGCAGGATTTCATCACCGATCTGGTCCGGCAGGCAGAACACATGGGCGTCGTCCTGGGTGAAGCCCCGCACCCGCATCAGGCCGTGCATCACCCCGGGGCGCTCGTAGCGATACACGGTGCCCAGTTCGGCCCAGCGGATCGGCAGTTCCCGGTAGGAGCGCAGCCGGCTGGCGTAGGTGAGCACGTGGAAGGGGCAGTTCATCGGCTTGAGCTGGTAAGCCCGCTCATCCACCTGCATGGGGCCGAACATGCTCTCGCTGTAGAAATCAAGGTGGCCGGAGGTCTTCCAGAGGCTGAGATCCGCCACGTGGGGGGTGTAGAGCAGCTCGTAGCCGTCGTCGAAGTGGGCCTGCCGCCAGAAATCTTCGATCAGCAGGCGCATGCGGGCGCCGCGGGGATGCCAGAACACCAGCCCAGCGCCGGCCTCGTCTTCGATGGAAAACAGATCCAGGTCGGTGCCGAGGCGGCGGTGATCACGCCGCAGGGCCTCCGCCTTGCGGCGCTTGTGTTCCGCCAGCTGCTCGGAGCTTTCCCAGGCGGTGCCGTAGATGCGCTGCAGCTGGGCGTTGTGCTCGTCACCGCGCCAGTAGGCCCCGGCCACGCTTTCCAGCTCGAAGGCCTTGGGGTTGAGCTCACCGGTGTGGGCCACATGGGGGCCGGCGCAGAGATCCCACCATTCGTCGCCGAGGCTGTAGAGGGTGATCGGATCAGTGAGACCCGCCAGGATCTCCAGCTTGTAGGGCTCGTTCTGGGCGCGAATCCTGGCTTCCGCATCCGCGCGGCTCACTTCGATGCGCTCCAGGGGCAGGCGTCGGTGGATGATCTTCACCATCTCCTTCCTGATCGCCTTGAGATCGGCCTCGGTGAAGGGTTCCGGATGATCGAAGTCGTAGTAAAAGCCGCTCTCGGTCCAGGGGCCGATCGTCACCTGGGCGCGCGGGAACAGCTTCTGCACCGCCATGGCCAGCACATGGCTCATGGAATGGCGGATCCGCAGCAGCTGGGGGCTCTGGCTGGTTTTGGGCAGGAGGACAGGCGTTTGCGTCGGCTCCCCTTGGCTGGTGGGCTCAGCGGCGTGGGGAGCGGCAGGCACGGGCTCGGCTGGCGGTTCAGCTCACCATCCTAGGTAGGGCACTCGAGTGGAGTTCCCAAGCGGGCGGCTCCCACGCGGCCCTGCCTGGATGCAGGAGCACCTTCCAGAGAACTGCAAATTCTGCCCATATCTGCCACCACTGCACGGATGGCCATTGGACTGCTCCAGGATTCTGGCTTCAGTTCAGCTCAGCCTGTGGTGGAGGTCACCAAGGGGATCGGAGGAACACGATGCACACGAGCAAAGTCTCCACGTGGTCTGTTCACACCCGTTTCCCGGCCACTGCTTCCTACTGGAGTGGATGGAAAGGCCACGAAACCCATAGCGCTGACGAAGCCTATGGTCAGCGCAGCCAGTTCAGCGCAGCGCGCAGCCAGTTCAGCGCAGTCAGTTCAGCGCAGTCAGCGACTTCAAGCCCAACGGTGGTAGTCATGAACAAAGAAAGCGGAATAATCGGATTGCGCTCAGATGCCACTGGGCAGGCCTGAACAGTGGCATTCCGGAGATGGAACAGGATGACACCTTCCGATGACAATAAAACAGTGCTCGCAACCTGGCAGGATCCCGCTGCTCCAGTAGGTCTGAGCCACTCACAGCCCGAAGCTGGGCGTGGTGGACTCAAAGGCCGATTCCCACTGAGCTGCGGCCACTGACTCGATGAATTGCAACACAAATGGGAGGGCCTGGATGTGGTGACATCCACGACAAGCCGTGGCACCCATCCATGCTCGACCAAGGCTTTTGGCTTGTATTTCTTGCTTTCCTCACCCAGCTCTATTCGGATGGGTGACCCGCACGATTTCTGGACTGATAAGCGGTTAGTAGCACCTGAAGATCGTGGAGAGGGAGCGGTGGCAGAACCGATTACTTTGTCTCGAATTGCTGACCCCAGAGACCCGACCACTCAAATTCGGCATCATCCCAGGGTCCCTGTGATAAGGTATTTGGAGTAAGGTAAATTGAGTCTAGGGTGTCTCAAGCATTCCACTATTTTGCCTGAAAGGGGGTGCAACCGTGTCGTCATCGGTGGCCTTGCCGAAAGACTCTGCCAAGCAACGAGCTCAGCAAACGATCGTTCCATCCTGCGGGAAGCTCTCCCTGCCTCTCGGTTTCATTCTTGGGGCTGCGGTCTGTGCCCCAATCCTTTCGGGCTTGGCCGCCCATGCCCAGGCGACACTCACTGCAAACCAGAAAGCCGGCCTTGATCTCGCTACAGCCAATGGACGAACCCTGAGCATCATTGGCGGCGTGGTGGATCAAGCAACCGGTGCATGGACAAATCAGTCCAGTGGCCCCAACCGGTCGGTTACGGGAGGTGGCACCGGTGGCAGCCAGTTTTATCAGGGTGAACTCCTGTTCGCCAACGCAGATTTTAATTTCAGTGGTTCAAATACCGGAACTCCCGTCACTTACGCCACTGGGCCCAACGGTTCCTACAGTGGTTCTGGCGGGGGAAGTGTGCCGGTTACAACAACCTACACCGAAAGCGAAATAAGCACGTTCACACAGGATGCCCATAGAGTTTCTAACTACGCGCGTTTTCTTGGAGGCCAAAGTCTTGCGACAGGCTACACGCCTCCGTTCACGTTCGATGCCTGCGATTCTGCCTCCAGCTGCTTTGCTGATAACCAAAATCTTAATGGCAATACAATTTATGCAACGGATGACGGCACAGCCACGGGCAATCCAATAAATGTACGTGTTGTCAATGTGTTGGGAGATGGAAGTTTTGGCGATTTAGCTCTTCGATCAGAGAATAATGCCTGGTTTGTTTTTAATGTTGGCCTTACCAACGGCAACAATTCTCCCAACAAGGGCGATGCCTATGGCGGTAGTGGATCAGAGATGCAACTCTTCAACCAATTCGTAGGCGGATCCGCACTGCCAGCAACACCTGATACTGGCGTGGTTGACCCAGCAACCGAACAGTTTGCCAGCCGTATTCTATGGAATTTTTACGGTAACAGAGCTGCAGTACAAAGTACATCTGGTACTTCCCCCTGGTATGGAACCTACCTTTCCACCAATGGGAATCAATTCAGGCTCACATCCTCTGGCAATATCACCGGCCAATTATTTCGCGCTGGCTACAATAACCAATCCGGTGGTTCCTTTGCCTACGAAAGCAATTCCCAAGGCAGGATCAATCAAGTAAGTTTTGATTCAAATCCCGGTCCCAATCCCCCAGTTCCCTCCCCTCTTCCAATCACAGCCGCTATTTTCGCGTACGGTTGGTCTCGTAGGCTTCGTTCCAGGATCCGAACCACCAGCCAGCTCTCCCTTTCTTGAGATCGATACGATCCTACAAGACTTGATGATCGAGTCCTCATTCATCAATAAAACAACTGTTTGCTCTATGCAGCTTGTTTCGCCCAGAAACAGGTCATAGGAGCTTCCCTTAATTCATCTCTGAATGGATTTTTCTTTTTATATTGATAATCAGGACGCTCTCAGCCCTGCAGAAATCTCGGGTCATGAGTCCCCAGCCGAGGAAGAAACCTAACCATCGCTCCATTATTTTGTGAGCTCAAGATCAGCAAGATCAGCATCGCCGCAATCACTTGGGTGTTCTGGCTCATTTTCATAGTTACTAAGCATCCCTTCACTCGTATTCAGTCTTCTTTTATCGAAAATGCGAAAGGGGTTTGGGACAAATACCTGTCCAATACTGCCATAAATGAATGCATAGAAAATACAGGCTATAAAGACCTTGCTGAACACATAGCCTTCCTTTTCCCTTCGATCCGCTATTTGGCCTCTGAGGCGGGTAGTAAGCTCATTGATTGAAGATGCAAAGCGCTTATCCAAAATATCACGAAATTCGTTAAAAGGTATTTTCAGGTTTGTGGGAACTTCTGGAGGAGTTGCCAGTTTCTGTAGAACAGTGTTCAGTTCATCAAAATTATTAGTTGCTTTGATCTCCTCATGAATAAATTTCAATCCCCTGATTTCGCTTTCAGGTGGAGCGTCTGCCATCCTACTGAGCGTGATCATACCCTTTACTTGAAGGGGGATGAACAGCAGGAAGCCAATACATGCAAAGGCAGATATCTTCTTGCAGAAGAATAGCCAGCGCTCAGTTCGCATGGTTGATTTCTGGTCTTCTAGATCAAGGAAAAGGCCAGAAAGATAGATAAAGATGATGCCAATTACTGGAAAAGCTGCCCACTTAAGCACTCCAGTAATAACAGATAGTTGCCATTCTACACGCAATATCTGCAAAGGAATAGTGTATTGCACAAGGTAGAGCAGGAAGGTTCCGAACATGCCAATAGCACCCACAAGAAGGGCCTTGCCTGCATCAACAAAAAACGGGTTGCGCGACAGCCATTCTTGCCCATCAACGGATTCCTCTGTCAGTTGATCTTGGTCTACTGGGCCCGTGACTGAATCACTATCAGGCCAAAGTGCTGGAGGATTCTTATCCAAGTTAAGCAGTGAGAGAGAACATTTTTAATGATCAGAATCGGCCTAAAAGCTGTTCCCAGGACAGATCGCTCCTAGCTACACAACTGGGCGTTCTTCTGCGCTGCATGGGCAAAGTTGATCGCTGCAGCGGGAGGGATGGCTCTGGGCTCGGATCCTGATTCCTCAGTTGCGTGATGGCTGATGAGCCAAGCTTGGGCCCGGGTTCCAAGCGCAAAACCTCTGCGAAGAGGGGCGTGACCCCGCGAACTCCGTGCTGGCGCTCCGTTCAGATGAATTTCCATGGCATTCGTCACCGTGCTCAGACGCTGTGTTGGGAGAAGCGGAGTTAAAATCAGTTTGAGGATCTGCTTCATGCAGACGTGCTCGATCCGTGTAGGCCGCGGAGATGCAATTCTGCTGTCACCAGAAAGACTCGGTCATGGTGAAGACTTGGACTTTGGAGTGGTCAAGCTTGAGCAAGAATGGGTACCTAATATCGTATCTTAAGACTCTGTGAGAATCAATAGGATTTTGGTCCTGGAATACGCACAGCTCTCGATCCGCCCTGGATGGTCGATTGCCTGGGATGGAAGTGACTCCTACCGGACTCTCTGAGCAAGCCAGGAAGACGTACCATCCGCTGCGAGAAAAACGCGTTCCCCTCGGCACTCTGACCTATTATCTAACGTGCCGTAGGTATGGGATAACATTGTTCGTCATCGCATCATAGAGCACAACTGGTGGAGCTATATTTCCGTTTTCACCCTAATCTCAAGCACAAGAAGATCATCTATCACCAAGCATCATCATTAGGCCAACAAATCTAATCATGCCTGATTCCACAATCTACACCAGAAAACCAATCTTCTCAACGTCAGCTCCTTGTGGGCAGCCCATGTGACGATTGGCTTGACTCACCTCTCCGCAAGCTTCCGTTGCTTTCAAGTTTGCCATCATAATTCCAAAACGGAATACAGTTTTCCCAGTAGTATAATTTCAGGAAATCAGGGGGTTCGATTCAATGTCGCTACGGCCCCGGAGGCAGAACACCAAACTTCTGGCGGCACCAGAGAGTCGCTCCATTGGTTTGAGCTATCTGTTTTGGTGCCTGTCATTGCTAGGAGTATGCGGGATCCATCGTTTTTACAACCGTAAACCGGTCAGCGGTCTGCTCTGGTTGCTGACCTTTGGCTTCTGCGGGATTGGTCAGCTGGTGGATCTGTTTCTGATCCCGCAGATGGTGGCTCAGGCGAACCAAACGCTGCTCCTCGAGGACGCCGTCGCGGCGGCCGACGCAAACAGTCTTCCCTCGATCGAAAAGCAACTGCTTCAACTGGCTCGTCGGGTCGGCAGCAATGGCTTCACCCTCAACGACGCCTTGCTCGAACTGCAGCTGCCCACCGATTCGGGCAGTGAAGACATACGGAAAGATATTGAGCGTCTGCTCCATGCCGGACTGCTCGATGTGGGGAACAACGAACGGGGCCGGGTGATCTACTTCGAGCCATGAGCAAGGTCGGGCTTCATCAGGGCCGCCGGGCCCGTCGCCATGGCTGGGGCCTGGCCGGACTGCTGGGGGCCCTCGGCTTGCGGAGCTGGAACCTGCTGCCCGTCCCCCTCTGGAGCTGTCCCCTGAGGCACCTCACCGGTGTTCCCTGCCCCACCTGCTTTCTCACCCGCTCGGTGCTGGCCAGCCTGCGGGGGGATCTATCCGGGGCCCTGCGGTTTCACATTCTTGGCCCTCCCCTGGTGATCGGCGCCTTCTGGCTGCTGATCCAGCAGTTGGGGTTGGGTCGAGAACCCAGCCCAGCCCAATGGGGGGCGTGGATACTCGGTTTTGCCGGGGTGGCGCTGGTGTACTGGTGGATCCGGCTGACCCATCCAGGGCTCTGGCCTCTCTGAGCCCCGTGCTCAGCCGGCCACAGCATCGACGCTGGAGCCCTTCTGGCGCTCCAGCTCGGCGACGTAGAACCTCTGCAGTTCATTCCGTCCTTTCACGGGCTGACCGTAATAGCTGCCGCCATGGCTGGCCGGCAGGGAAGCCCATTCCGCCGACAGGCGGGCCAGCACGCCGGCACTGAGGCCCTCCCGCTCGAAGCGTCGCAGGGCGCCCCGCTTCTCCACCAGGTAGAGGGCCGCCTGGTCCTGGCTGGCGGGGCCGAAGTCGGCCAGCTTGAGCTTTCTGGAGGCCTCCCCCCAGGTGCCCGGCAGGAACTGATAGGCCCCGGCTGCGGCGCTGGTGTAGCGCTTCCTCACAACGATCTCTGGATGCCGATCCAGGCTCCGGAACCGTCCGCCGCCGTACAGCACTCGATATCCCTCGCCGCTGCCCCCGATCCAGGTGCCTTCGGCGTAGCGAATCGTGTTGAGCAGGGCGCGCCGCTCCGGGGTGATCCGGTAAGGCCCCGGGCTCGGAGCCTTGGCAAAGCCGGTGGGCACGGTTTCCACGGCCCTCGTCTTCGCGGCGCTCGCCATGGCGACGGGGAGATCGATCAGCTTGCCCACTCCGCCGCGGATGTCGAGAGGTTGCTGGCCGACCAGGGGGGCCGCCACCAGGAGGGCCACCGAATACAGGGCGCTGGTCTGGCGTGGTGCGAGGGGGCGGAGGTTGGGGAGCAAGGGCAGGAAGTGATTGGTGCATGGACCCTGGTGCCAGCCCCCCCTCCCTGACCACCCCCGCACAGCCGAACTGGACAACGGCACGAACGTGTGCTCTTCAGCGCAACCTCATTCCGCGTCTCGAATGGGATGTGAGTGATCGCAGTGATTCCTGGCCGCCACTCGCGGGCTGAGGAGCCATCCGTGATGTTTCGTAACGATCGCGAACCGATCAGGTCCGCTGATCGTTGCCGAATCCATCGTTCAGTCCTGCGGCCAGGCTGGCCGGGGCCCCGCCCCTGCTCAGCAGGGCAGGAATCCCAGCGCCTGCCGCACCCGGCTCAGGGTCTGCCGGGCGACGCTGCCGGCCCGCTCACGGCCCCGCTCCAGCACTCCGGCCAGAAAATCCGGTTCCTGGCGCAGCTCCCCATAGCGTTGCTGGACAGGCCGCAGGGCTTCCACGGCGGCCTCCGCCAGCAGGGGTTTGAAGGCCCCCCAGCCCATGGCGGCGCACTCCGACGCAGCCGCGGCCGGCTCCCGACCGCTCAGCAGGGCATAGAGCCGCAACAGGTTGTCGGCCTCGGGTCGCTCCGGATTGTCGAACTCCAGCCCGATCACCGGATCCGTCTTGGCCCGCTTGATCTTTTTCGTGATCAGCTCCGGTGGATCCAGCAGGGCAATCCTGGAGGCGGTGTTCGGATCGCTCTTGCTCATCTTGCTGCGGCCGTCGGTGAGGCTCATCACCCGGGCTCCTTCCCTGAGGATCAGCGGTTCGGGCACCTTGAGGATGGGGGTGTCGCCGTTGGCTGCGTAGCGGGCATTGATGCGTTGCTGGGCGATGTCCCGAGCCAGCTCCAGATGCTGTTTCTGGTCCTCCCCCACCGGCACCCGGTCGGCGTCATAAAGCAGGATGTCGGCCGCCATCAGCACGGGGTAGTCCAGCAGTCCCGCCGATACGTTGTCCCCCTGCTTGAGGGCCTTCTCCTTGAACTGGATCATCCGTTCCAGCCAGTTCAGGGGGGTGACGCAGTTGAGCAGCCAGCACAGCTCACTGTGTTCGTGCACGTGGCTCTGCACGAACACGGTGGAACGGGCTGGATCAATGCCGCAGGCCAGGTAGAGGGCCGCCGTGGACAGGGTGTCTTCCGCCAGCCGGGCTGGATCGTGGGGAACCGTGATGGCGTGCAGATCCACCACGCAGAAGAAGGTGTCGTGGCTGCTCTGCAGACCCACCCAGTTGCGGATCGCCCCCAGCCAGTTGCCCAGATGGAGGGATCCTGTGGGTTGCACTCCGGAGAGCACGCGGGGCCGTCGTGGCTCCTCTGAAGGCAGGCTCACGTCGCGCTGTCGCTGATCTCCGCGGCAGGAGCGGAGACGGGGTCACTGCTCACCTCAGCCGCCGCCTCGATCGGGGGGGCGTCACTGGCTTCGGCCGTTGGCTGTTCGGGCTCCGGTTCGGGTTCCACCGCGGCAGGGGGGGGCACCGGTTTGCTGGGGCGGGCAAAGGGATCCACCTTCGGCGGCCGCTGGCTGGAAGCCTCCCGTGCTTCGGAGCGATTGCCCCTCGGCTCAGCCCGATGGGAGCGGGAATCCGGGGGGCCGCCGGCCTGGGAGCGATGCTGATTCACCAGTTCGGCGAGCTGCCCCTGCTCCAGTTGCTGGGCCATCGTCCGCAGGGCGAATCCGAGCACGGCAACGGTGGAACGAAGGCCGAAGGCTTCCTGCAGGGCCCGGGCGGCCTGCATCTCATTGTCACTGAGACGGATACGGAACCCCCCGGGCTCCTTGGATCCTCCCTGCCGCATGCCGGGCCTGCGCCCGTCTTGACGTTCAGCGGGAAAGGAGGTGTTGGTGTCGTCGGCCATCACCGCAGCAAGCATTCAGGCGCAAGTGTGACGCATCGTCCGATCGTCGGGGATGTCCTCCGGCCCGAGCCAGATCAGCCTGTGGCTTTCGTTTCGGTTGCACCGGTCAGCCCGGGCCAGAACCAGCAGCGGCAGGGGCCTGGGGCGCTGCTCACGGAAGCGGCGGCGGTAGTCGTCGATCAGGTGGATGTAGCTCTCCAGGGTCCAGCCGTGGTTGCCGCGCTCCTGGGCGGCCCAGAAACGCAACAGGGCGTCACGACAGGCCTCGGAACCGAAATCCTCCCAGCAGAGTTGCTGCGCCAGCCAGCTCGGATGGCCGGCGCTGAGCAGATCCCGATAGCGGGCCAGTTCGGGCGCCTCCCGGCTGATGTCCGGGGGGAGTCTCAGCAGCAGATCCCTCACCCCCACACAGCTGAGTCGCAGCCAGCAGCGTTCCAGCAGCAGGATCGGCAGGTCGCCGTTCCATTCGTTGATCTGCTGCAGCGTCTCCAGACGGCGCTCCAGCTCTCCCCAATGCCTTCTGGTCAGGCTGGGAGTCCGTTCCCCGGACATCCGTTCAGCCATGGGTTCCCTGAAAGGTGATCGCGGCGCTGGCGTATTCCCTTGGCTCCAGGTGGATCGTGCAGCGCAGGGGGCCATAGCGGGCCTCCAGATGCTCTTCCACCAGCTCGGTGATGCGATGGGCGGTGGGCAGATCGTCGGCGTCCACCACCATGTGCATGTCGATGAACACCTGCTGGCCCACGACGCCACGGCTGGCGATGTCATGGCAATTCAGCACCCCGGGCACCCCCATGGCCACCGTGTGAATCGCTTCCGGTGGCAGGGCGATCTGATCGACCAGCAGGGGCAGGTTCTCCTGCAGCACCCCCCAGCACACCTTCACCAGCATCAACGACAGGGGAATCGCCAGAGCGACGTCCAGCCAGGGGAGATTGAATCGAAGCGCTCCGGCCAGGCCGATCAACAGCACCAGGGTGGTCCAGATGTCGCTCCAGGTATGCAGGGCATCGGCCGCCAGCAATCGGCTGCCCAGTCGTTGGCCCTGGCGGCGCTCATAGGTGGCCAGCAGCACGTTCAACCCCAGCGCCAGCAGCAGCAGAGCCAGTTCGCCCCAGTCCAGTCGGAGGGTCCCTGGCCCTTCCAACACCCGCACAGCGGCGCTCTGCAGAATCTCGAAGGCGGCGAACAGGATGAAGCCGGCGATCGCCAGAGCTCCCACCGATTCATATTTATGGTGGCCGTAGGGATGGTCCCGATCCGGTCTGGGGTCAGCCAGCCGATTGCTGAACAAGGCCATCAGGCTCGAGAAGGCGTCCGTGGCACTGTGCATGGCGTCAGCCACCACCGCCAGGGAGCCTCCCAGCACGCCCACCACCAGTTTCAGCAGCCCCATGGAGATGTTGATGCTGAGGGCAATCAGCAGCACCCGGCGAATCTCTCCCTGGCGGGACGACCGGCGCGGCCGGGGAGCCGGGCGGGTTGGGCGACCGTTGGTGGGCAATCCCTGCATCCGAACGGAAGGCAGCCTTGGCCGCGGAATGGATCCAACCAACCTATGGGCACCTCCCGCGCAGCGATGGTGTTCCCCATGGCCACCGGCCTGGAATCCCCCTGCCCGGGCTGACAGAAGCCCGATCTGAGCTAGAGATGCAGGGCCGCAGTTATCCGCTGACGTGACCGAACCGGATTCCCTGACCGTGAAGCCACCGGCCTCGGCACCGGATCCCTGGCACGTCGTCCGGAGCTTCGCATCCGGTCCCTTGGCGGGGCTGCAGGTGCCCTGGCTGCGGTCAGGTCTGCTGCTGGCCGGCGGGCTGGTGGCGCTGGAGGGGGTGAGCCGCTTCGCCGCCGCCGATGGCGGCGCCGTTCTGGGCCTGGGGGTCCTGGCCGGGGGGTGGTGGTTCCTCTCCCGTCGTCGCGGTGTGGTCCGGCCTGACCTCCCGGACAGCGTGGCTGGCTGGATCAGCCGATGTGAGGGGGTGCTGGACCAGCTGGAGCGGCTGGAGGAACCCTGCCCACCCCCGCACCAGGAGGAACGCCACAAGCTGCTGGAGGAACTGCGAACGCAGCCCCAGCGCACCGGTTTCTCCCTGGCCCTGGTGGGTTGCATGCCCCCGCCGGCGCAGCTGAGTCCCCTCTTCGCCCAGCTGCTGGGGTGCCCCGCCGGGTTGAGGCTCCAATGGGGTCACCCCCTGCCGGCTACCAGCGGCGACTGGCGCTGGCCCGATGCCTTCCAGCGCTGTGACGTCTTTCTGTATCACCTCCATCCGCCGTTGCGGGCCGTTGACCTGCGCTGGCTGGACGCCATTCCGGCGGGCATGCCGGTGTGGCTGCTGATCCAGGTGGATCCAGGTCAGGATCGGCAGGGTCTGATGGCGGAACTGCAGAGCCAGTGGCCGGCCGGCCAGGCTGGTCGCACCCTGGTCTGGTCAGGAATCCCCAGCCAGCTGGTCACCAGCCTGGCGCCCCTGGCCCAATGGCTCCGGGCCCAGAACCAGGAACTGCGGGGCGCCACCCTGCGGCGTTGCCTCGAGGGGCTGCACCGGAGCTGGCAGGCGGATCTGGAAGGTCTGCGCCGTCAGGAGTGGCTGCGCCTGCAGCAGCGCACCCAGTGGATCGTGGCGGCCGCTGTGTTCGCCGCCCCTCTGCCCAGTCTCGATCTGCTGCTGCTGGGCGTGGTCAACGGTCTGATGCTGAAGGAAATGGCCCGGCTCTGGGATTGCCCCTGGAACCTGGAGCGACTGCGGCTGGCCGCCCTGGAGCTGGCCCGGGCCTGCCTGGCCATGGGACTGGTGGAATGGAGCAGCCAGGCCCTGGCCGGTGCGGCCAAACTGCATGGAGCCACCTGGCTGGTGGGGGGCGCCATGCAGGCCCTGAGCGCCGCCTATCTCACCCGCATCGTGGGCCATGCCATGGCCGACATCCTGGCCCTCTCGGCAGGCGTGGCCGAACCCGATCTGGAGACGATCAAGCGCCAGGCTCCCCTGCTGGTGGCCCGAGCGGCCGAGGCGGAAAAAATCGACTGGGCGGCGTTTCTGCGCCAGGGCCGCGAATGGCTGCACCAGCGGCCGGGAATGAACCCAACAGCATTTAACACTGCTTCATGAACCTGGGTTGAGTTTCTCAACCTTTTTTGCAGGATCCCAGCTCCTGCCCGGAACCCTTCATAGGGTTTTTTCACCTTCAACCATCTTTGCCTTCGGGCTCTGCCTTCGGTAGTCCCTGCTGAATGCCTGGATGCTTGTCGGATGATCCCGGTCGCGGCGAACCCAGGCCGCGGAGCCAAGGCAACTCCGCCCGAGCTCCGTACCTTCCACGCCGCTTCCATCCTTACCCCCCGTCCTCTTCCATGACCACTGCCATACGCGGCGGCCGCGCAGGAAGCTGGGAAAGCTTCTGTCAGTGGATCACCTCCACCAACAACCGCATTTATGTGGGTTGGTTCGGTGTGCTGATGATCCCCTGCCTGCTGGCCGCCACCACCTGCTTCATCGTCGCCTTCATCGCCGCCCCCGCCGTCGACATCGACGGCATCCGCGAGCCCGTTGCCGGCAGCCTGATGTACGGCAACAACATCATCTCCGGCGCCGTTGTGCCCTCCAGCAACGCCATCGGCCTGCACTTCTATCCCATCTGGGAAGCCGCCAGCCTCGATGAGTGGCTCTACAACGGTGGCCCCTATCAGCTGGTGGTCTTCCACTTCCTGATCGGCATTTCCTGCTACATGGGCCGCCAGTGGGAACTCTCCTACCGCCTCGGCATGCGCCCCTGGATCTGCGTGGCCTACAGCGCCCCGCTGTCGGCCGCATTCGCGGTTTTCCTGATCTATCCCTTCGGTCAGGGTTCCTTCTCCGACGGCATGCCCCTCGGCATCTCCGGCACCTTCAACTTCATGCTGGTGTTCCAGGCCGAGCACAACATCCTGATGCACCCCTTCCACATGCTGGGAGTGGCTGGTGTCTTCGGTGGCAGCCTGTTCTCCGCCATGCACGGTTCGCTGGTCACCTCCTCGCTGGTGCGTGAAACCACCGAGAGCGAGAGCCAGAACTACGGCTACAAGTTCGGCCAGGAAGAGGAGACCTACAACATCGTGGCCGCCCACGGTTACTTCGGTCGCCTGATCTTCCAGTACGCCTCGTTCAACAACAGCCGCAGCCTGCACTTCTTCCTGGCCGCCTGGCCCGTGGTGGGCATCTGGTTCACCGCCCTGGGGGTGAGCACGATGGCCTTCAACCTGAACGGTTTCAACTTCAACCAGTCGATCCTCGACGGCCAGGGCCGCGTGGTGAACACCTGGGCCGATGTGCTGAACCGTGCCGGTCTGGGCATGGAAGTGATGCACGAGCGCAATGCCCACAACTTCCCGCTCGATCTGGCTTCCGTCACCGCCACCCCCGTGGCGCTGAGCGCCCCGGCGATCGGCTGATCGCCCCGGTCCGCCGGGCTCCTTGCGGCCGCTCACGCCAGCTGCGCTGGCAAGGCGGCCTCCGGGAGACCGGTGGCCCGGATCGGGTCTGACGGATTGGATTCGATCCACCTCGTTTTGATCCATTCCAGGCCCCCTCTTTGAGGGGGCTTTGCTCTGTTTCCCCCCAAGCTCCCTGGCCCTCTCACCCTGCCGGCGCCGGGCTGCCATCACCCTCCGGTGGCACCTGCCCAGCTTGCTGCCGACCCTGCTGATCCCCCTGCTGGCGGGCTGCAGCCTCTCCCCGAGCACCCCTCGCTCCGGAGACGACGCACGCCCCAAGGTGCTGGCCACCTTCACGGTGCTGGCGGACATGGCCAACGAGGTGAGCTGCGGCAAGTTGCGGGTGGAATCGATCACCAAGCCCGGCGCTGAAATCCACGGCTATGAATTCACCCCCAGTGATCTGAAGCGGGCCCAGGGTGCCCGGTTGGTGCTGGAGAACGGCCTCGACCTCGAGCAGTGGGCCCGGCGTTTCACCGCCAACCTCGGCGACGTCCCCCATGTGGTGCTCAGCCAGGGCGTCGGCACCCTGCCCATCGATCCGGCCCAGCAGGGAGGTGGCGGCGCCGCCGCGAAGGCCAATCCCCATGCCTGGATGTCGCCCAAGGCGGCTCTCCTCTATGTGGCCAACATGCGCGACGCCTTCATCCGTCTGGATCCCGCCAACACAGAGACCTACCAGCGCTGCGCGGCCAGCTACGGGGAGCGCCTGCGCCAGCTCGACGCCGACCTGGAGACCAGCCTGTCCCGGATCCCTCCCGGTCAGCGCCTGCTGGTGACCTGTGAGGGGGCATTCAGTTATCTGGCCCGTGATTACGGCCTTGAGGAGGCCTGGCTGTGGCCGGTGAATGGGGAACGTCAGGTGACTCCCCAGCGCATGGAACGGTTGATCGACACGGTGCGCCGGCGGCGCCTGCCGGCGGTGTTCTGCGAGAGCACGGTGGATGACCGGGCCCAGCGGCGGGTGGCCGCCGAGGCCGGTGCCCGCTTCGCCGGTACGTTCTACGTGGATTCCCTCTCCGGGCCGG
>CALOCJ010000003.1:0-82778 GCA_942491925.1 Synechococcales cyanobacterium | reverse complement strand
TGTTTCTGCGCTATCTGAATGAATCAATTATTGAAAGCAATCCCAAGACACTATTCTATTTCACAACAGGATTGAAGTATCAATTTTGATCAGGAAAAGCTCACCAGGATTATTTATTATAGACTTTTGAATTTATCTTCAGTACTTCAGCCATCCCATGCCGAAACTTATCGGTCGACGATCACCCGTCCAGTTCTTCAACCAACTCTATCCCTTGCTGATCAATCAATCCCCTCGGGAGCGTCCTGCCGAGGGGATTGCCGGATGCGGCGATGGGAGGTTAGGCCCGCACCATCATTTCTCCACCTGCCTGATCACACCAACGCCGGCAGCCTCGTTTCCTCCGGTGCCGCCTGCCGCTCGGTGAAGCGCAGCTTGGCCCCGTCGCCCTCCCCTTCCACATCCACCGCGATGGTGGAGCCTGGGGGGAAGGTACCGGCCAGGATGGCCTTGGCGATGGGGGTTTCCAGCTGCCGCTGGATGGCCCGCTTCAGGGGCCGGGCTCCGTACACCGGGTCGTAGCCCACACCGGCCAGCCAGTCGAGGGCGGGGCCGTCGAGTTCCAGGGCCAGCTTGCGGTCGTCCAGGCGCTTGGCCAGCCGCTTCACCTGCAGGTCCACGATCTGGCGCAGTTCATCGGCCCGCAGGCTGTGGAAGATGATCGATTCATCCAGCCGGTTGAGAAACTCGGGCCGGAAGTGACCCCGCAGGGCCTCATTCACCCGCTTCTCCATTTCGCCGTGGCGGGCCGGATCACCGGCCAGATCGAGGATGGAAGAGCTACCGATGTTGCTGGTGAGGATCAGGATCGTATTGGTGAAATCCACCGTGCGGCCCTGACCATCGGTGACGCGGCCGTCATCGAGGATCTGCAGCATCACATTGAACACATCGGGGTGGGCTTTTTCCACCTCATCAAACAGGATCACCGCATAGGGACGGCGGCGAACCGCTTCAGTGAGCTGGCCGCCCTCCTCGTAGCCCACATAACCCGGAGGCGCTCCGATCAGCCGGCTCACGGCGTGCTTCTCCATGTATTCGCTCATGTCGATCCGCACCATGGCCTCCTCGGAATCAAACATCTGGGCCGCCAGCGCCTTGGAGAGTTCCGTCTTGCCCACACCGGTGGGGCCGAGGAACATAAAGCTGGCGATGGGCCGGTTGGGATCGGAAAGACCAGCCCGGGAACGCTGGATGGCATCGGCCACGGCCGTCACCGCCTGCTCCTGGCCGATCACCCGGGTGTGGAGTTCGTCCTCCAGGTGCAGCAGTTTCTCCATCTCGCTCTGCACCAGCTTGGAAACGGGGATGCCGGTCCACTTGGCGATCACCTCGGCGATGTCATCCTCGGTGACCTCTTCCCGCAGCAGGGTTTTCTCGCCATGGTCGCCGCTGAGGGCTTCTTCCTTGGCGGCCAGTTTGCGGTTCAGTTCCCCCAGGGTGCCGTATTCCAGCTGGGCGGCCTTGTTGAGGTCGTAGCTGCGTTTGGCCTGCTCCACCTGGAGCTGCACCTGCTCGATTTCCTCCTTGATGGCGCTGAGTTCGTCGATCGAGCCCTTCTCCTGCTGCCACTGGGCATTGAGGCTGCTCTGCTGTTCCGCCAGTTCGGCCAGTTCCTTCTCTAAACGCTCCAGCCGGTCGCGGCTGGCGGCATCCGATTCCCGCCCCAGCGAAAGTTTCTCCATCTCCAGCTGCAGGATGCGGCGATCCAGCTCGTCGATCTCCTCCGGTTTGGAGGTGATCTCCATCTTGAGGCGGGCCGCTGATTCATCCATCAGGTCGATCGCTTTGTCAGGCAGGAAGCGATCGGCGATGTAGCGGCTGGAAAGCACGGCGGCGGCCACCAGGGCGTTGTCGGCGATGCGCACGCCGTGGTGCACCTCGTAGCGCTCCTTCAGACCCCGCAGGATCGAGATCGTGTCTTCCACCGTGGGCTGGTCCACGAACACCTGCTGGAAGCGGCGCTCCAGGGCCGGATCCTTCTCGATGTGCTGGCGGTGCTCATCGAGCGTGGTGGCACCGATACAGCGCAGTTCACCCCGGGCCAGCATCGGCTTGAGCAGGTTGCTGGCATCCATGGCGCCGCCGGTGGCGCCGGCTCCCACCACGGTGTGGATCTCATCGATGAACAGCACGATCTGCCCTTCGCTTTCGGTCACCTCCTTGAGCACGGCCTTGAGCCGCTCCTCGAATTCACCCCGGTATTTGGCGCCGGCGATCAGGGCGCCCATGTCGAGGGCGATCAGCTGGCGGTTCTGCAGGGCGGAGGGCACGTCGCCGTTGACGATGCGCTGGGCCAGCCCCTCCACAATGGCGGTCTTGCCCACCCCCGGTTCGCCGATCAGCACGGGATTGTTCTTGGTGCGGCGCGACAGGATCTGCACCGTGCGGCGGATCTCCTCGTCGCGGCCGATCACCGGGTCCAGCTTGCCGTCCCGGGCGGCGGCAGTGAGGTCGCGGCCGTATTTCTCCAACGACTCATAGGTGCCCTCGGGGTTCTGATCGGTCACTTTCTGGCTGCCCCGTACCGCCATCACAGCCTCCTTGAGTTTGCGGGCATCGGTGCCCGCCTGGGAGAGCAGCTGGCGGGCACAGCGATCATCCTCCGCCAGGGCCAGCAACAGGTGCTCGATGGCGATGTAGCTGTCGTCGAATTCCTTCTTCAGCCCGTCGGCCCGGTCGAGCACGGCGTTGAGCCCCTTGCCCAGGTAGACGTTGTCGGGAGCGGCGCCGAGGCTGGGCTGGCCGGCGATGTACGCCTCCACCTTCTGGCTGAGGGTGCCCACATCCACACCCGCCTTCTCCAGGATGCGGCTGGCCAGTTCCTGCTGGGCCAGCAGGGCGGCCAGCAGGTGCTCGCTCTCCATCTGTTGCTGACGCTTCTGCTGAGCCAGCTGCTGGGTAGCCACCACGGCGGCCCAGGCTTTTTCGGTGAACAGTTCGGCGGTGGGATGCATGGGAGAACCTCCTCTGGGCAGTGGGCTGCAAATGGCTGATGAAGGAACCGTATGAAGGACCTCAGCTCTCGCCGAGAGGGAGGACCGAACCCCGTCGTGCGGTCGTCCCCTCCAGGGTGAGGAGCACCGAAAGGCAGGGGTGGGAAACCGGTCCGCCAGGCTCGATGGTTGGGGAACAAGCTGATTCGACCTGGGCCACTACAAGCTTGAAATTCCCATCCAAACTTGAAACTCCTATCGGGTAGAGGCTGACTTTCTCTTTAGCCGACGACTCCAGGCGACCATTGAAGCGACACCGAACAAAGGAATCGGCGCAGGAACTGACTGGATGTTGCTTTGAACCATCACAGATTGAATGAAATTCCTGTGCGTTGACACGGGAACGTAACCATTGAACTCTCCGAAGCTGGAATTCAATCCAGCAAGGCTATCTCCAAAGTCTGTTCCGAAACTCAGACCATAGGAATTCACGGTTACAATCTGGCCATCAATGAAGCCGGGCCCGCCTGAATCACCAGCGGAGATGGAAACTTCCCGGGCACCAACACCCGTATTGCAATACATGGGGTCATTGGCCAATGTTGAGTTGACAGCTCGTGCCACCCGACAGGCAGCATCGTTGGCCTCGAAACCGCTATCAAAATCAGAAATCCAGGTATTGAGGCCCTCGGGGAAAAAGGCGGGAGCAGCGAAGAACCCATTAAAATTTGGATCTCCCCACTCATAGTCATAGCGGTTATCACCCTGGCGAAGCAGTCCAGCACCTTGATTCACGCCTACGCTTCCACCCTGCGTGGATACATCGCCATAGCCAGCCACATTGAAGGGTTGCGATCGCAGAGAGCTGACCGGGGAAAGCTCATAGCTGGCGGCAAAGGAAGGCGCCTCAGAGCGCAGGCGAAGAACAGCGATATCATCATCCTCGATGACAGCACCAGAATAGTTAGGGGCTATAAAGAAATCCGATATATCGATGGCCGTGGAAAACGGGCTCGACAGGATATTCGTATTGGGATTATAGACAAATTCTGCACTACCATCATAAAAGTAAGCTGTTGCGGAGTTGGCATTGAGATTCCCCGAATCGTCAGAAATACAATGGGCTGCGGTCAAGATCGACCGGCGATCGGACAGCAAGGAGCCTGTGCAGATGAAGTCGCCCAGGAATGTGTTGATTCTGATGGCAGCCACTCCGGAGTAGGCTGGCATCGATGCGTAATAGATAGGGTCACCTGGTGCCGCCGTGGAAGTTGTGCCTACGACGTACCCTCTGGCTGTCCAGGTCAATCCAGCCGTGGTTCCCTGCGCGGATTCCCTGGCGCCTGAATCAAGAAATCCAATCGGTTGAGACTGAGTGTTCGCATCAGGGCGCATTGCCCGAGCGGATGCGTTGCCAGCCGAAAAGGCGACAGCGGCACCGCTCAATAGAATATGGATCAATGAGAGGGCTTTCACGTGACAAAAAGATATGCAGGGATCAGCAGACTCAAGAGAATATCCATATTTAGATCGCAGCCAGAGCATGCCTATTCAGTGAGTAATTTTCAAACATGCTAAAGCTAATAGATAGCAGTCCTATGGCAATTGCTAGCGCTAGATTCATGGATTCCACTTCGGTTTATCTGGATCGGGTGAAGGGATTGATCGATCAAATGGGCGCTCTGGATGGGGCATCGAGTGCATCAGAACCAGAGGGGGCCCTACGCCTGCACCACAGGCGTAAGCCATCGGACCTGGGGCATGACGGCATGGGTGCAGCAGTATTAGGGTCCCATCATCGGCAAAACAACAAGATTGGTCATAGGTTACTGGCTACGCGTCACCCGGGTGCTGCTCTCCAGCCAGTACGCCCTGATGCTCGAATACCGAGCCGAAATCGTGCTCTGGGCCCTCTCCGGCGTGTTGCCCCTGATCATGCTGGGGGTGTGGCGCGGCGCCGGGGCCGCCGCTGATCTGGGCTTCACGCCCGACCAGCTGAGTCGTTATTTCGTCGCTGCCTTCGTGGTGCGTCAGTTCACGGTGGTGTGGGTGATCCATGTCTTCGAGGACGACAACCTGCAGGGCCGCCTTTCCCCCTACCTGTTGCAACCGATTCAGCCCCTGTGGCGTTATCTCTGCTCGCACCTCGCCGAGCAGGCCACCCGGCTGCCGATCGTGGCGGGGATCCTGGGGCTGTTGCTGCTAGTGCAGCCCGGCGGTTTCGCTCCGCCGACCCCGCGGGCCCTGCTGCTGGGGGTGCTGGCCGTGCAGCTGGCCTTCCTGGTGCGCTTCCTGCTCCAGAGCCTGATCACCATGCTCTGCTTCTGGAGTGAGCGGGCGGCCGCCCTCGATCGGCTGCTGATGATCCCCTATCTGTTCCTGTCCGGCCTGGTGGCACCGATTGAAACCTTTCCTGAGGGGGTGCGGGCCTTCGCCCTGGCCACCCCGTTCCCCTGGGTGATGGCCTTCCCTGCCGAGCTGCTGGCGGGCATGGAGGGGCCCGGGGGGGCAGGGGGTGGAATCGGCTCGGCGACCACGGGGTTCCTGGCCCTCCTGGGCTGGGGGGCCCTGCTGCTGCCCCTCACTCTGCTGTTCTGGAGGCTGGGGGTGCGGCGCTATTCGGCGATGGGGGCCTGATGCGGCGGCACCTGCGCACCCTGGGCCGCTTCTGGGGGGCTTCGATGGCGGCGGAACTGGAATATCCGCTCAACTTTGTGATCGAACTGCTGTCGGTGGCCGGCAACCTGGCCGGAAGCCTGTTTGTTCTGTCGCTGTTCTACAGCCCGGGCCACAGCCTGGGGGGATGGAGCTGGGGGGGTGCCCTGGTGGTGCTGGGGATCTACACCCTGCTGGATGGCGTCACCAGCACCCTGCTGCAACCCAACCTCAGCACGATCGTGAAACATGTGCAGAACGGCACCCTCGATTTCGTGCTGCTCAAACCGATCGACAGCCAGTTCTGGTTGTCGGCGCGGATCTTCTCCCCCTGGGGGCTGCCGGGGATTGCCGCTGGCTTCGGCTTCATTGTTTACGGCGCCTCCAGGGCCGCCGAAGAGGCTGGGGCCGCAGTTCTGTTCGAGCCCCACCTGCTCCTTGCCGCCACCCTGCTGCTTCTGGCCAGCAGCCTGATCCTCTACAGCCTCTGGTTTGTGCTGGCGGCCACCAGCATCTGGTTCGTGAAGGTGTGGAACGCCACTGAAGTGCTGCGCAGCACCCTGGTGGCCGGCCGGTATCCGATCAGCGCCTACCCAGCCGGCCTGCGATTCTTTTTCACCTTCGTGTTGCCGGTGGCCTTCCTCACCACCGTGCCCGCCGAGGCCATCCTGGGCCGGGGATCCAGCCTCTGGATGCTGGCCAGCCTGGGGGTGGCGGCTCTGACCCTGACGGCCAGCCGGCTGTTCTGGCGTTATGCGTTGCGGTTTTACACCTCGGCATCGAGCTGAGCGGGGGATACACGCTCCAGGGAAATGACTGGAGGGCTCAAAGAACTGTTCATGCCGCAACAAGAAGTGCTATTCCTGATGCCCAAGCCCCCCTTGAGGATGTGGCTGATGAGCACCGAGAAGCAGAGGATCATTCGAGCGGAAAGATTTCGGTCTTCTTTGCCTTTTGCTTCTACAAGAAACACAGGCTAGCCTGTCTCAAGGACAATAGCTTGCTGATTTCCCCATGAATTCGCAAGACAACCTCCCCATAGCAAGTACAGGTACCCCGTTTTCTGAGCCTGGTCAGGCCAATCCATATCTGACCAAAACGCTCGACGTTATCGAAAAGGAGAGATTTAAAAGAGGTCAGTTTGAATACCTTTTAATAGAAAGACTCAAAGAATGCTATCAACGGATTGTTCATATCAAGAACAGGGTTCAAACGCTTGTCGACGACTGTTGTCTGAACCTTGAATTGAACAAAGAGCAGATATTTGGACAATCCATTATCGGGATCGAGGAGAGTATGAATCAGTTAAAAGAGCGATTGGAAGGCAAATCATTTTCCAGAGATCGGAAACTTACCAAGGCATATACCAGACAAGTCCTATCCGCCCTTGAAAGAATCGTACAAACAGCATCTTCTTCTGCCAATAAGAGTGGTGATGAAGATACAGTCGTAGAAGGGAGAGTCAATACTGCTGACAACATCGTGGCTGACATAGGAAATGAGCGCGCTACCATAGACGCAATTGAAACCGAGCAAACCAGCCAGCCCTATGTTCTTCCGGTTTTTCATGGCCTCGCCCGTTCGGCCCATCGTATTCAGCTCCTACTTTCTGAGATGGGTCCTGGGGATACCACCCGAAAGCATCGAAGATGCATAACAGAGCTCAATCTACTGGCGCAGGAAATATATGAAACAACCAGAGGTATCCAGCTGGATTCACAAGACAACCTTGACTTCTGGACTGAAGCAGAGAATGAGATTGAAGATAGAATTGACAAGATTGAAGCCCAGCAGCATCCATCCTTGGGTAAACTGCTGAATTTTCATTGGCTCAATAAGCGCATCAAAAGACTGCAACGTCTGAAATCAAGGCAACGTCGTATTCTAGCTGGGTTGGCAGAAAGAAGGCTGATAGCTCTACTGAAAAAATCAGATTTCCCCATGATGATTTGATTCAGATTCACAGGAATAGTCACGTTTACAGCAAGGATCCATTACCTGCTCCCCTCTGCCCGCTGTGTCGCCCCCATTTCGCTCCTCTCTCCCTTTGTGCCCCATTCCCCACAGGCAGGTTCTCCAACGCTCTGATCTGGCTTAGCAAGGGAGGAGAACCGTCCCCCAGCCCCCCCTGCGGCATGACCCCCCCCAGCGCGGAAGATCCTCGGGCCCAACGCCCTGCCCCTGCCGCCGCCACGGCGGCAGCCATCGCCGAGAAGCGCATCAACCAGGTGATCCGTCAGCACGGTGCCCGGGCCGATGCCCTGATCGAGGTGCTGCACCAGGTGCAGGAGATCCACGGCTATCTGCCCAAAGACACGCTGGGGCAGGTGTCCCGCCAGCTGCGCCTGCCCTTCAGCCGGGTCTACGGCGTGGCCAGCTTCTACCACCTCTTCCACCTGGATCCCCCCACGGCCCACCGCTGTGCCATCTGTCTCGGCACCGCCTGCTTCGTCAAGGGAGGAGCCGACCTGGCGGACCGGATCGAAGAGCGGCTCGGTCTGAAGCTCGATGATCCCGCCGGCAACGGGGAGTGGGCCCTCCAGCACGTCAGCTGCCTGGGCGCCTGCGGTCAGGCCCCGGTGCTGGTGGTGGATGGCGTGCTGGCCACGAAAGTGCCGGTGGATCAGCCCGAAGCCCTCAACCTGCGCCTGGATGAAGCAGGTATGCCCCCCCTTTTACCCCCCGTAGAGCCATTCCAGGCGTGAGTGTCCGGGAAGCGGCCTGATTGACAGCGCCTGAGCAAATGCTTTGATGAGCACAATGAGCTGGAGTGGGTTCGTGACAGATAGTCAGCTGCAGCAGGAACAGCATTCCAGGCATTGGCTCTCTTTCAAGAGGCTACTTCGTCCTGGGTTGTGGTTCTTCATTCCGACTCCTTTTCTGCTGGCAATCGGCTGGCTGATGCTTGCCAGCCCTCACGACGACTACAGGGTTGCCGAGGCATCCTGCACCCCTGAAACCTGCTGCCGGGATGCGCGAGGAAAGCTGGTTCCGCCTGGTACGCAGGCTGGCCCTTATATCTGCCGCCGAGATGGATCATGGGGCTATCGCTGATCAGCAAACAATTACTGAGATGCCAAGCACTAAATAAGGATTGAATATTCTGCATTGATCGCATCTTGTCCCAACAACATGATGACACCTGATGGAACCAGAAAAGATTAAAACAAATCAGAAAGCTCCCAAGTCTCTTCTCAAGACCATGCGTGGTCCCAAGGGAATCATTACACTTACGGCCCTCTTCTCCACCCTTCCCGTATGGGGTCCATGGATCAGCAATGCGTTGACCTGGCAGTTGTCCCTGCGGGACAGACGGGAGGCTGTGCTTAAAAGCTATCTTGCCGAAATGTCCAGCATGCTGATCGATCCAAAGCGGAGCACCTTTGAAGGCGACAATGATGCCTACGCTCAATCAGTAGCTCGAGCCCTTTCCTTGAATACATTGAAAGCGTTTCAGTCACCCATGACCCTGCCTATTGGATGGTTGAGTTACATACCCGGGCTGAAAGTCGCTGAAGGTGATGAGATCCCACTATTTGAATCCATGCTTGAAGATCGCCGCTCCAAGGAGGAAGTAGTGAGGTTTCTGTATGAATCCAAGTTACTGGGCTACTGCACGCCAAAAAAGTCAGCCTTGCATCCAGGCAGCATCATCCTTGATCCAGATCTGATCGAAGTGGTACCGAGTGAAGTCAACCTGTCTGGGGCAAATTTCAAACGCATCAGTTTCCGTAAAATAGGCCACCAACTTTGTGGTATCGATCTCTCCAATACCACGCTGGAAGGGGCTTCACTGGAAAAAGTTGATGTCAAAAAGGCTAGGTTCACCGGAGCCGATCTGAAGGGCGTGAACTTCAGAAGTGCTTCGCTGAATCAGGCGAGTCTGGATCGTGCTGATCTGCGGGGCATCCTGGTGGATGGTGACACCCAGGTGGTGGGCGTGTCCATAGCTGGAGCACTGATCTGCGGCACCGATTTCAGCGCACTGAATCAAAATGCCGTGCGGGAGGAATCTTCAGAAACCCAGAGACAAGAGTTGCATACGAATAAAGTGGGGCTGTACACAGGGGAATTGGTATCGGGTAAGGTTAGTCCAGAGATACAAGGTTTACGGGAGACCACGCTGGATCTATTCACGGAAAAACAAGCCACGCCAACGGGACCAGATCAAACAAGTCCGAATGCGGTCTCCAAGGACAGTTCACGTCCATCCCGCCGGACAATCGTTGAAATCTCTACGAATACGAAATTTCCAGCCCTGCTTACCCCGGCTCAGATCAGGTTAATCCGGGATGGATACGAGTTTTCATCCAGGAATGATGTCACTGGGGATGGTGGCTCGCAACTGGAACCCTGCTTCGCCAAGACGCGCCCCAGCTGATCTGTACGGTCCGCTACGGCGGGAATAACTCTCAATTCGTGGGAGAGTGGAAGCAGAAACCCCCTGACCTCAATGGAAAGGTCTTACCTGCGAAGTGGCGCCATGGGCCCACGATCTCCGCAGAGTGAACGTGTCAGCCATCCACCGCCGGTTTCTGGCCATGGAAGTGGATCTTCCCCTCCCCAGCTGCGCTGCTGCGGCGCCAGCGGCTGCCGCTCGGCCGGCAGCGAACCCCTGATCGATGCCCTCAAAGCCGCCCGCCAGGCCGCCGGGCTTTCCGCCGCCGAGCTCGGCATCAAGGCCGTGGGTTGTCTGCGGCTCTGCGGCCGCGGACCCCTGCTGGCCTGCGATGGCCCCGCCGGCACCCGCATGTATGGGGCCGTGCCCCCCGACCAGGCCGGTTCCCTGATCCGAGCCGCCGCGGGCGGCGCTGAGGCCGACGGCCACGACAGCCTGGCCGACTACCACCTGAGCCTGGATCACCCCTTCTTCGCCCTGCAGTTTCCCGTGGTGCTGGAGGGCTGCGGCCAGGTGGATCCCGAATCGATCGACGACGCCCTTTCCCATGGCAGCTACGACCAGCTCCAACGCTGCCTGCAGGAGCTCAGCCCCCAGGACGTGCGCGAACAGGTGCGCCGCAGTGGACTGCGGGGCCGGGGCGGCGGCGGCTATCCCACCGGCCTGAAGTGGGACACGGTGGCCCTCCAGCCGCCGGGGCCCCGGTTCGTGGTCTGCAACGCCGACGAGGGGGACCCCGGCGCCTTCATGGACCGCAGCGTGCTGGAGGGGGACCCCCACCGGCTGCTGGAGGGCATGGCGATCGCCGCCTACGCCGTCGGCGCCGACCAGGGCTACGTGTATGTGCGGGCGGAATATCCCCTGGCGATCGAGCGGTTGCGGCGTGCCCTCAAGCAGGCCCGCCAGAAGGGGCTGCTGGGCCGGGGCATCGCCGGCACCAGCTTCGATCTGCGCATCGATGTGCGCGTCGGCGCCGGTGCCTATGTGTGCGGGGAGGAAACGGCCCTGCTGCAATCGATCCAGGGGGAGCGGGGCATGCCCCGGCCCCGGCCCCCCTTCCCGGCCCAGGCCGGGCTCTGGGGTGCTCCCACCCTGATCAACAACGTGGAGACCTACACCGCCGTGCCGGCGATCCTGCGGGAAGGGGGCGACTGGTACGCCGCCATGGGCACCGAGGGCAGCAAGGGCACCAAGGTGTTTGCCCTCTCCGGCGCCGTTCGCAACACCGGCCTGGTGGAAGTGCCGATGGGAACGCCCCTGCGCACCGTGGTGGAAACCATGGGGGGCGGGGTGCCTGACGGCAGCGCCATCAAAGCGGTACAGACCGGCGGCCCCTCCGGGGGCTGCATCCCCAACCACCTGCTCGACACCCAGGTGGACTATGAAAACCTGCAGAAACTGGGCTCGATGATGGGCTCCGGCGGCATGGTGGTGATGGGGGAAACCACCTCCATGCCCGATGTGGCGCGCCACTTCATGCGCTTCAGCGTCAACGAGAGCTGCGGCAAATGCCTGCCCTGCCGCGCCGGCACGGTGCAGCTGGAACAGCTGCTCGACAAGTTCGTGGGCCACCGGGCCGTGGCGGCCGATCTGGAGCTGCTCGAGCGTCTCTGCCCCATGGTGCGGAGCATGAGCCTCTGCGGTCTCGGCCAGTCGGCCCCCAATCCGGTGCTGAGCACCCTGCGCTACTTCCGCCACGAATACGAGGCGGCCCTGCGGCAGCCCTCCACCTGCCAGCAGGCCGCCGCCTGCGTGGTCCCCGAGGGCACGGCCCCAGCCCCGGCAACCCCCGTGGGAGCCCACGAATGAGCGTCATCACCCTCACGATCAACGGGGTGGAGGTGGCGGTGCCGGCCGGCTCCACCCTGCTGCAGGCCAGCCGGGCCGCAGCGGTCCCCGTTCCCACCCTCTGCCACCTCGATGGCCTCACGCCGGCGGCGGCCTGCCGCCTCTGCATGGTGGCGGTGGAGGGCAGCGGCAAGCTGCTGGCCGCCTGCGCCACCGAGGCCGCCGAAGGGATGGTGGTCACCACCAACAGCGCGGAACTGGAGGACTACCGCCGCATGGCGGTGGAGATGTTCTTCGCCGAGGGCAACCACGTGTGTGCCTTCTGCGTGGCCAACGGCAACTGCGAACTGCAGAACGTGGCGGTGGAGGTGGGCATGGACCACTCCCGCTTCCCCTATCAATACCCCCACCGGCCGGTGGACGCCTCCCACGGCCAGTTCGCCATCGACCACAACCGCTGCATCCTCTGCACCCGTTGCGTGCGGGTCTGCGACGAGATCGAGGGGGCCCATGTGTGGGATGTGGTGAACCGCGGCAGCCACTGCAAGATCGCCGCCGGCATGGACCAGCCCTGGGGGGAGGTGGACGCCTGCACCTCCTGCGGCAAGTGTGTGGATGTCTGCCCCACCGGCGCCATCTTCCGCAAGGAAGACACCACCTCCGAGAAGCACCGCCACACGGAGCGGGCCGGCCTGCTGCGCCTGGCCCGGGAAGAACACCACTGGCAGAACCAATGAAGCACAGCCCATGACCCGCGCAACATCAGCGACCCCTTCCCCCCAGCCATGAACGCCCCGATGCCCGGCAGAAAACTTCGCTTCGCCACCGTGTGGCTGGCCGGCTGCTCCGGCTGCCACATGTCCTTTCTCGACCTGGATGAGTTCCTCATCGACCTGGCGGAGCAGGTGGAGGTGGTGTATTCCCCCGTCGGCAGCGACATCAAGCACTACCCCGAGCAGGTGGATGTGTGCCTGGTGGAGGGGGCGGTGGCCAATGAGGACAACTTCGAGCTGGCCCGCCAGGTGCGGCAGCGCACCGCCCTGGTGATCTCCTTCGGCGATTGCGCCGTCACCGCCAACGTGCCGGGCATGCGCAACCTGCTCGACGCCGGCCACGACAGCGCCAAAGCGGTGCTGGAGCGGGGCTACATCGAGCTGGCGGACCAGGGCGCCCAGCTGCCCCATGCCCCCGGCATCGTGCCGGAACTGCTGGACAAGGTGTTGCCCCTCCACGAGGTGATCCCGGTGGATCTCTACCTGCCCGGTTGCCCCCCCTCCGCCGAACGCATCCGCGAGGCCATCACTCCCCTGCTCTGCGGCGAACGGCCGCTGATGGAAGGGGCGGCCATGCTCCGTTTCGGTTAGTCCCTCTCCCCACCAGATCGCTCACAGCTCCCCGCACCCCGCTCCCCATGGCCCGCACCGTCGTCATCGATCCGGTCACCCGCATCGAGGGTCACGCCAAGATCACCCTGCACCTCGATGTGCGGGGCCAGCTGACCGATGCCCGTTTCCACGTGGTGGAGTATCGGGGTTTCGAGAAATTCTGCGAGGGCCGGCCCTTCACCGAAATGGCGGGCATCACGGCCCGCATCTGCGGCATCTGCCCGGTGAGTCATCTGCTGGCGGCGGCAAAAACAGGCGACAAGCTGCTGGCGGTGCGGATCCCGCCGGCGGCGGCCAAGCTGCGCAAGCTGCTCAACCTGGCCCAGCTCACCCAGTCCCACGCCCTGTCGTTTTTTCACCTCAGCAGCCCCGATTTCCTGCTGGGCTGGGAGAGCGATCCCGCCAGGCGCAACGTGTTCGGCCTGATCGCCGCCGACCCGGACCTGGCCCGCGCCGGCATCCGCCTGCGCCAGTTCGGCCAGCAGGTGCTGGAGCTGCTGGGGGGCCGCAAGATCCATTCCGCCTGGGCCGTGCCGGGGGGGGTGCGCACGCCCCTCAGTGAGGAGGCCAAGGCCTGGATCCTGGACCGCCTGCCCGAAGCCAAGGCCACGGTGAAACTGGCCCTCGATCTCTACAAGAAACTGCTCGACGGGCCCCTGCAACGGGAACAGAGCAGCTTCGGCGATTTCCCCAGCCTGTTCATGGGCCTGGTGGGGCCCGGCGGCCGCTGGGAGTGCATCGACGGCACGATCCGCTTTCGCGCCAGTGATGGCACGATCGTGGCCGATGGCCTCAACGAAGACGACTACGCCGATTACCTCGGCGAGGCGGTGGAGAGCTGGAGCTATCTGAAATTCCCCTACTACAAGCCCCTCGGCTATCCCGGCGGCATGTACCGGGTGGGTCCCCTGGCCCGGCTGAACGTCTGCGATTTCATCGGCACCCCCTGGGCCGACGCCGAACTGGCCGACCTGCGCCAGCGCTCCGGCAGCGTGGCCAATTCCTCCTTCGCTTATCACCACGCCCGCCTGGTGGAGATCGTGGCCTGTCTGGAGGGGATCGAGGAACTGGTGCTGGACGCCTCCCTGATGGGGGAGCGGGTGCGGGCCCGCGCCAGCCTCAACTGCCTCGAAGCGGTGGGGGTGAGTGAGGCCCCCCGCGGCACCCTCTTCCACCACTACAAGGTGGACGACGACGGGCTGATCCAGCGGGTGAACCTGATCATCGCCACGGGCCAGAACAACCTGGCCATGAACCGCACCGTGGCCCAGATCGCCCGGGAATACATCACCGATCCGGTGGCCGAGGGGGCCACGATCCCCGAACCCCTGCTCAACCGGGTGGAGGCGGGCATCCGCTGCTACGACCCCTGCCTCTCCTGCTCCACCCACGCCGCCGGCCAGATGCCCCTCCAGCTCCAGCTGGTGGCCCCCGATGGCTCCGTGCTGGCCGAACGCAGCCGGCCTTGATCCGTGAGACAACTGGTGATCGGCATCGGCAATCCCCTGCGCGGAGATGACGGCGTCGGCTGGCGGCTGCTGGAAGAGCTGGCCGCCGCGGCACAAGGCACCCCAGCGGCAGATGCCACCAACCGTGGCTGTGCCACCGAGCTGCGCAGCCTGCATCAGCTCACCCCCGAACTGGCGCCGGAGCTGGCGGCCTGCCAGCGGGCCCTGTTCATCGATGCCTGGCTGGCCCCCCCCACGGCCGGGGGCACTGAGAATCCCACAACCAGCCCGGTCCTCCCCTGCCTTTGCGCCCTGGACATCGACAGCGCCGGCGAAGCCGGCTGCAGCCACCAGCTCGAGCCCGCCCAGCTGCTGGCGATGGCGGCCACGCTCTTCGGTGCTTCTCCACGCTCCGACGCCCTGCTGGTGCCGGCCTACGAATTCGGCCATGGCACGGCGTTCTCGGCGCGACTGCGCCGCCAGCTCCCCACAGCCCGGCGGTTGCTGCGGCGCTGGCTGGAGGCGGGCCATGCATGAGCTGGGAATCATGCAGAACGTGCGGGAGCTGGCCCTGGAGCAGGCCCAGCGGCACGGTGCCGCGCGAATCGAGGCGATCACCCTGCGGATCGGCAGCCTGGCGGGAGTGGAACCGGAGGCCCTCAGGCTGGCCTTCGAGGTGGTGATGGCCGATTCGATCGCCGCGGGCGCCGCGTTGCGGATCGAAGCCGTGCCGGCCGCCTGCTTCTGTGCCCCCTGCCAGCAGACCTTCGCGGCGGCGGATGGCTGCTGTGAATGCCCCGCCTGCGGAACCATCAGCCGGGATCTGCGCCGCGGCCGGGAACTGCACCTGGCCAGCCTGGAGCTGAACTGACCCGCCAGGCCAGCTCCGGCCCGTTCCAAGGCCGCCGCCGGGCCAGCATGGACGCCCCGCTGGTCCGATCGCCCATGGCTGAGCCTGCCGCCCCCGTCGCCCTCGTCACCGGGGCCTCCTCCGGCATCGGCAAGGCGATTGCCTGCCGTCTGCTTGCCGATGGCCTCACGGTGGTGGTGGCGGCCCGCCGGGTGGAGCGGATGGCCGATCTGCAGGCCCTCGGCGCCCTCGTGGTGGGAATGGACATCACCAGCCAGCACAGTGTGGAAGCGGCGGTACACACGGTGCTCCGCCAGCACGGCGGTATTGATGTGCTGGTGAATAACGCGGGGTTTGGCTGCTACGGCAGCGTGGAGGAGACCACGATCGAGGACGCCCGCGCCCAGTTCGAGGTGAATCTGTTCGGTCTGGCCCGTCTCACCCAACAGGTGCTGCCGGGGATGCGGGAACGGGGCCGGGGTCGCATCATCAACATCAGCTCCATGGGAGGGAAGATCTACACACCCCTGGGTGCCTGGTATCACGCCACCAAGCATGCCCTGGAGGGCTGGTCCGACTGCCTGCGGCTGGAGCTGCAGCCGTTCGGGATCGATGTGGTGATCATCGAACCAGGCGTCATTCAGACGGAATTCGCCGCCGTGATGATGGATCCGATGCTCAAACGTTCAGGCCAGGGGCCCTATGCCGCCATGGCCAAGGGGCTGGCCCACTCCTTTGAACGGACCTATGAATCCGGTTCTTCACCGGCCGCGGTGGTGGCCGATGCGGTGTCCAGGGCCGTGATGACGAAGACGCCCAGAACCAGGTATGCGGTGGGGGCGATGGCTCGCCCCCTGATCTTCCTGCGCCACTGGCTGGGGGATCGGGTCTACGACTGGGGCGTGATGAGGATGATGAACTGAGAGCCATTCACAATCCCAGCTCACTCAGGCCGGGGTGGTGATCGGGGCGCCGACCCAGGGGCCAGTGATACTTGCGCTCCGCTTCTTGGATCGGCAGGTCATTGATGCTGGCGATCCTTCGATGCATCAGCCCCGCATCGGTGAACTCCCAGTTCTCATTGCCGTAGGCACGAAACCAGTTGCCGGCATCGTCATGCCATTCGTAGGCAAACCGCACGGCGATGCGATTTCCAGCTGTGGCCCACAGCTCCTTGATCAGACGGTAATCGAGCTCTTTGGCCCACTTGCGCCGCAGGAACGCAGTGATCTGATCCCGGCCGCGGATGAATTCGGCCCGATTGCGCCAGGTGCTGTCCGCCGTATAGGCCAGGGCCACCTTTTCCGGATCGCGGCTGTTCCAGGCATCTTCCGCCATGCGCACCTTCTGGGCTGCGGTTTCAGGGCTGAAGGGGGGAAAGGGCGGTTTGGATTCGGTGGCCATGGGGTGGAGATCGAGCAGTTCAGGGGGCAATCCGCCCATCGCTGAAGTGCACCACCCGCCGCGCCCGGGCTCCCACCTCCTGCTCATGGGTCACCAGCAGGATCGTGACCCCCTCGGCATTGAGTTCATCGAAGATGGCCAGCACTTCGCTGGTGGTGCGGGTGTCGAGGGCACCGGTGGGTTCGTCCGCCAGCAGCATCGAAGGCCTGTTGATCATCGCCCGGGCCACCGCCACCCGCTGCTGCTGGCCGCCGGAGAGTTGGTTGGGCTTGTTGCTGATGCGATTGCCCAGACCCACCCGCTCCAGGGCCTCCCGGCCCCGCTGCCTGCGCTGCTCCTGGGGTACACCGGCATAGATCATCGGCAGCATCACGTTGTCGAGGGCGCTGAGCTGGGGCAGCAGGTGAAATTGCTGAAACACGAATCCCAGCTCCTGGTTGCGCAGATCCGCCAGTTCGTCGTCGGAAAGGGTCTCCACCGCCACACCGTTGAGCTGATAACTGCCGCTGCTGGGACGATCCAGACAACCCATGATGTTCATCGCCGTGCTCTTGCCGGAGCCCGAGGTACCCATCACCGCCACATAATCGCCCCGCTCCACCGCCAGGCTGAGGTCGTCGAGGGCCACCACCCGGGTGTCGCCGCTGCCGTAGATCTTCGACACGTGAATGAGTTCCGCCACATGATCGCTGGGATGACTCACCCCAGCCGCCGCGGCGTTGGAACTGGGGGAAGCATGCCCGGCATCGGTAGGAGAGATAAGCGATCTCATGGCAACACCGCAGGTGGAAAAATGACCCTCTCAGCCGATCGGCAGGGAATGGGCATGGGCGATCGCCTGCTGCAGGATCGGCGTGCCGGCCACGGTGGAGTTGGCCCATTCGAACAAGGGGCTGGAGAGGATTCCGCCGATGGCGGTGACCATCAGGCAACCCACCAGGGCGGCGCGCAGGGGTTGCATGCCAGCCAGTTTCCAGGTGATCGCCGGATAGTTCTTCACCACATCCGAGGAATCCTGCGGTTCCTTCACCACCATCATCTTGATCACGGAGATGTAGTAGTAGATCGATACCACCGAGGTCACCAGCCCCACCACCACCAGTACATACTGGCCATCCGCCCAGCCGGCGAAGAACAGATAGATCTTGCCGAAGAAGCCCAGCATGGGGGGAATGCCCCCCAGCGACAGCAGACAGAGGCTCAGCCCCAGGGTGATCAGAGGGTCTTTCTGATACAGGCCGGCGTAATCGGCGATCCGGTCACTGCCGGTGCGCAGCGAGAACAGGATGATGCAGGCGAAGGCCCCCAGATTCATGAACAGGTAAGCCGCCATGTAGAGCACCATCGCCGAGAACCCCTCGGCGGTACCGCACACCAGGCCGATCATCACGAAGCCCGCCTGGCCGATGGAGCTGTAGGCCAGCATCCGCTTCATCGAAGTCTGGGCCAGGGCCACCACGTTGCCCAGCACCATGCTCAGCACCGCCAGCACGGTGAACAGGAATTTCCACTGGGCATCGAAGCTGTCGAAGCAGCCCACCAGCAACCGCACCGCCAGGGCGAAACCGGCCGCCTTCGATCCCACCGAAAGGAAGGCCACCACAGGGGTGGGGGATCCTTCGTACACATCCGGCGTCCACTGGTGGAAGGGAACGGCGGCGATTTTGAACGCCACCGTGGCCAGCACGAACACCAGGGCCAGGGCGGTGATGGGGGAGGCGCTGGTCTGGAGTGCGATCCCGATGGCGGCCAGGCTGGTGGCGCCACCACTCAGCCCGTACAGCAGGGAGGCGCCGTAGAGGAACACCGCCGCGGCCGCCGAACCCACCAGCAGATACTTCAACGCCGCCTCCGAACTGCGGGCATCCCGTTTCATGTAACCCGCCAGCAGGTAGCTGGACACTGAAAGCGTCTCCAGGGAGATGAAGATGCTGACCAGATCGGTGGAACCGCAGAGGAACATCGCCCCCAGGGTGGCCGCCAGCAGAATCGCCGCGTATTCCCCCACCGGGGTGCCGCTGCGCTCCACGTAGCGCCAGCTGAGCATCAGGGAGATCAGGGTGGAGGCCGCCACCACGGCCCGGAAGGCGATGGCCAGGTTGTCGGCCAGGAAGGAGCCAAGGAAAGCGGGCTCCAGGGGCCCGTTCCATTGCAGGGCCAGCAGCAGCAGGGCCGTTCCCAGCCCTGCGTAGCAGATCGGCGGCACCCAGCGGGTGGCGGCCTTCTCTCCGGCCAGATCCACCAGCAGGCAGATCAGCAGTGCCAGCAGCACAGCCACCTCAGGGGCGATGGCGCCGGCGTTGAGCTGGAGATTGAGGCTTCCTGTGCTCAGGCCGGAGGCAATGGCGGCTGTGGCCTCTGTCGCGTCTGCCACTGGAAAAAATTCACCCGGAGGGCCGGACTGTAGCTGCCGTGTCACGGCAGTGACCGTCAGGAGGCGACAGGCTGACGTGGCGGTTCCGACGGCTGATGCGATAAAGAGGGAACCGGAATCGCCCCATCCTGTGGCCCATACCCTGGTCATCGTCGAGAGCCCCACCAAGGCCCGCACCATCCGGAGCTTCCTGCCCAAGGACTTCCGGGTGGAAGCCTCCATGGGGCACGTCCGCGACCTGCCCAACAACGCCAGTGAGATTCCCGCCGCCCACAAGGCGGAGAAGTGGTCGAATCTGGGGGTGAACACCGCAGCGGACTTCGCTCCCCTCTATGTGGTGCCGAAGGACAAGAAGAAGGTGGTGAAGGAGCTCAAGGACGCCCTCAAGGGTGCCGACCGGCTGCTGCTGGCAACGGACGAGGACCGGGAGGGGGAGAGCATCAGCTGGCATCTGCTGGAGTTGCTGGCCCCCAAGGTTCCCGTGCAGCGCCTGGTGTTCCATGAAATCACCAAACAGGCCATCAGTCGCGCCCTCGACCACACCCGCGAGCTCGACATGGAGCTCGTCCACGCCCAGGAGACCCGCCGCATTCTGGATCGGCTGGTGGGCTACACCCTCTCTCCCCTGCTGTGGAAGAAGGTGGCCTGGGGGCTCTCCGCCGGGCGGGTGCAGTCGGTGGCGGTGCGGCTGCTGGTGCTGCGGGAACGGGCCCGCCGGGCCTTTCGCAGTGGCAGCTACTGGGATCTGAAGGCGAAGCTGGAACAGAAGGCGGCCGGCTTCGAAGCCAAACTCACCCACGTGGATGGCGTCAGGATCGCCAGCGGCTCCGACTTCGACGAAACCACCGGTTCCCTCAAGCCCACCAGCAAGGTCACCCTGCTCAGCGAGGCCGACGCCCGTGACCTCCAGGCCAAGGTGGAAGCGGCCCCGTGGCGGGTGGCCACGGTGGAGGAAAAGCCCACGGTTCGCAAACCGGTTCCCCCCTTCACCACCAGCACCCTGCAGCAGGAGGCGAACCGCAAGCTGCGGCTCTCGGCCCGGGAAACCATGCGCGCCGCCCAGGGGCTCTACGAACGGGGTTTCATCACCTACATGCGCACCGATTCGGTGCACCTCTCCGAGCAGGCGATCAGTGCCGCCCGCTCCTGCGTCGACACCAAATACGGCAAGGCCTTCCTCAGCCCCGCCCCCCGCCAGTTCACCACCAAATCCCGCAACGCCCAGGAGGCCCACGAAGCGATCCGCCCCGCCGGGGAGCAGTTCCGTACACCGGCGGAAACGGGGCTGGAGGGCCGGGATCTGGCCCTCTACGACCTGATCTGGAAGCGGACCGTGGCCAGCCAGATGGCTGACGCCAAACTCACCATGCTGGCGGTGGATCTGGAGGCGGCCGGGGCCACCTTCCGCGCCAGCGGCAAGCGCATCGATTTCGCCGGTTTCTTCCGGGCCTATGTGGAAGGCAGCGACGACCCCGACGCCGCCCTGGAGGGCCAGGAGGTGTTGCTGCCCCCCCTGGCCGTGGGCGACAGCCCGGCCTGCAAAGCGATCGAGGCCCTCGGTCACCAGACCCAGCCCCCGGCCCGCTACAGCGAAGCCGCCCTGGTGAAGATGCTGGAGAAGGAAGGGATCGGCCGGCCGTCCACCTACGCCAGCATCATCGGCACGATCGTGGATCGGGGCTACGCCACCCTGGCGAACAACTCCCTCACCCCCAGCTTCACCGCCTTTGCCGTCACGGCCCTGCTGGAGGAGCACTTCCCCGATCTGGTCGATCCCGGCTTCACGGCCCGCATGGAGAACAGCCTGGATGAGATCTCCACCGGCAAGGTGCCCTGGCTGCCCTACCTGGAGAGCTTCTACAAGGGGGAGGAGGGGCTGGAAACCCAGGTGCAGAAACGCGAAGGGGACATCGATCCCGGCGCCTCCCGCACCGTGACCCTCGAAGGGCTGCCCTGCGTGGTGCGCATCGGTCGTTTCGGCGCCTACCTGGAAACCAAACGGGTGGCCGAGGACGGCACCGAGGAGGTGCTCAAGGCCACCCTGCCCCTGGAGATCACTCCGGCCGAACTGGACGCGGAGAAGGCCGAGCTGCTGCTGCGCCAGAAGGCCGAAGGCCCCGAGTCGATCGGCGAGGATCCGGAGACCGGAGAGCAGGTGTATCTCCTGTTCGGTCAGTACGGCCCCTACGTGCAGCGCGGCCAGGTGAGTGAGGAAATTCCCAAGCCCAAGCGGGCCTCCCTGCCCAAGGGCACCAAACCGGAGGAGCTCACCCTGGCGGATGCCCTCTCCCTGCTGCGGCTGCCCAGGCTGCTGGGGGAGCATCCCGAGGGGGGCAAGATCCAGGCCGGTCTGGGGCGCTTCGGGCCCTACGTGGTGCACGACAAGGGCAAGGGGGAGAAGGATTACCGCTCCCTCAAGGGAGACGACGACGTGCTCACCGTGAGCCTGGAGCGGGCCCTGGAACTGCTCGCCATGCCCAAACGGGGCCGGGGCGGCCGAACCGCCCTCAAGGACCTGGGGGTGCCTCCCGGCGGCGAGGAGGCCATCCAGCTGTTCGATGGCCCCTATGGCCTCTACGTGAAGCAGGGCAAGGTGAACGCCTCCCTGCCGGAGGGCACCACCGCCGACACCATCACCCTGGAACAGGCGGTGGAGCTGCTGGCCGCCAAGCAGGCCGCCTCCGGCAAGGGCAAGACCCGCAAGACCGCCACAGGCGGCTCCGCTTCGTCGGGCTCCGGCAGCGCCAAGAAGCCAGCCAAGACCAGTGCCGGCTCCACGGCCCGCAAACCCCCCGCCACCACCAAGACCGGTCGGCTGCGCGCCAGCGCGGTGCGGGTGATCAAGCCCGCGGGCGGCGGATGACCATCCCCCCTCGCCCCCTCGCCCGGCTGGTGGGGGTCCTGGTGGTGCCCCTGCTGCTGAGCGGATGTGGCGGAACCCCCTTCGGCGAGGCCCTCTCCCGCAGCTTCTCCGGCTCCCCAGACAACGCCCCGCCCCCTGGTGCCGGAACCGCAGGTCCGCCCAGCGCCAGCCCCAATCCCACTCCCACCCCGGCCCCGGCCGAACCGGTCACCGGGGAGAAGACCGCGGCGGACAAGGCCAAGGGGGGGCTGACCTCCAGTGGCGCCAAGCCACCCGCCGCCAAGGCGTCCTCCAGCGCCACGCCCGCTGCCCCCGCGAGTGACCCCGCTCCCTACCGGGTCACGATCCGCCTGCCCCGGGCCGATCCCTCCGCCCCCGCCGAAGTGGTCACCCAGGCCCTGCGGGCCGCTGGGGTGGCCTTCGAGGTGGAGACGATCGAACGGATGGCGCCGGATGGGCCTTCCCCTGATCCATCGGCCGACACCGCCCCCGCATCGCCGCCTGCGTCCACCCCCAGGCCCCGGCCGGCACCGGCCCCATGACCCCGCCCCACGAGCGCCAGCTCAGCCCACGCCAGGCCAGGCAGCTGATGGACACCGCCTACCTGGCCGCCTCCACCGCCCTGCTCTGGCTGGCCCTCTATTACCTGCCGGTGGGCAGTCCCCTGTTTCGTCTCGCCCTGCCGCTCCCCCTCGCCCTGCTGCAACTGCGCCATGGCTGGCGCTGCGCCGTGGAGGGGGTGGCCGTCAGTGCCCTGCTGCTGGTGGCCCTGATGGGTCCCATCCGGGGCCCCCTCATGCTCTTTCCCTATGGACTGCTGGCCCTCTGGCTGGGCTGGGGCTGGAGGCGCCGCAGCAGCTGGTGGCTCACCCTGGGGGTAGGGGCCGTGATCGGCGCCGCCGGTTTTCTGGTGCGGGTGGCGGTGCTCTCCGTTCTGGTGGGTGAAAACCTCTGGGTGGTGATCACCACCGCCGCGGCCGGCCTGCTGGAGCGGTTCTCCGGGGCGCTGGGTCTCGGCCCCGGGCTGGATCTGTTCCAGGTCCAACTGGTCGCCCTGGCCATGGTGCTGGTGCAGAACCTGATCGTGGTGCTGGCCCTCCATGCGGTGGCCTACTGGATCTTTCCCAGGCTGGCCTCGCCGATCACCGAGCCTCCCCCCGCCCTGCGTGCCCTGGTGGCCCTCGACCCCCTGTGATCTCCCCCCGCCGGATCGCCGGTACGGCACCGCAAGGGGATTCCTGGTGCCATGGCTGGCTACGGAGCTGGCCTGAAGCCCAGGTCCTGCTGCTGCTGGCCGCCACGGATACGGCCGCCATGCCGGGAATCTCCGCCGCCGGCGCCACGCCGGAGGCCCGTCGCCGGACCGCGGCCGCGGACGCCGAGCTGCTGCTGCTCGGTCCCGAAGCCCACCGGCCCCATGCGCTCCCCCCCCTGCCGGCGGGGGTGTCTCCGGCCCTGATCAGCCACGTGGTGCTCCGGGAGCTGGGCCTGAGCCCGCTGGTGATCGACCTGGGCTGCCCCGTGGCCCCGGCCATCCCCCATCTGCGACCAGGCGGAACGGCCGGATCAGGGCCGTCCCGCGCCATCGGCGGCGGTGACGCCATGGACAGGGAGCGCGCGGAGGCCCTGTTGAGCCTGGGGCGCCGCTGGGGCCGCTCCATGGCCCGCCGTTCCCCCCCCCGGCCGCTCGTGCTGGCGGAATGCGTCCCCGGTGGCACCACCACCGCCCAGGCGGTGCTCACCGGCCTCGGGGTGGAGGCCGCCGGCCTGGTCAGCGGCAGCCTGCGCCGGCCCGCCCATGGCCTCAAGGCCGCCCTGGTGGCCCAGGGGCTTGCGGCGGCGGGGCTGGTCTCCCCGGCTCAGGGGGCCAGGCTGGATCCCCTCCGGGTGGCGGCGGCCGTGGGGGATCCGATGCAACCTCTGGCTGCCGGTCTGGTGCTGGCCGCCGCCGAAACGGCCATGCCGGTGCTGCTGGCCGGAGGCAGCCAGATGGCGGCGGTGATCGCCCTGGCCCTGGCCCTGGCACCGGTGGCCCTGCGCCCCCGCCTCACCTCCCTGGTGGCCCTGGGCACCACGGCCTGGGTGGCCTCCGAAGCCAGCAGTGACCTCAGCCTGTTGCTGCGCCGCGTTGGCAGGCGCTGGGGCGCTTCCCCCCTGGCCTTCGCCGCCGGACTGCGGTTCCCTGATCCCGTCCACCCCGCCCTGGCCGCCTATGAGCGGGGGTTCGTCAAGGAGGGGGTGGGAGCGGGTGGTCTGGCCCTGCTCTGGCAGCTCAGCGGCCGTGATTCCGTCCAGCTCGCCCAAACCTGCCACCTGTGCTGCCAACGGCTGCTGGATCCCGCCTCCCCCCCTCTCCCCTCCCGGAGCGCTCTGCCCCAAGGGGGTGGGGAGCGCCTACGGTCCGCCGATGCCTGACGCCCTTCTCCCCCGCCGCGGTGTGTTGCGGATCGGCACCGCCGCCGGCCTGGCCGCCCTGGCGGGATGCTCCGCCCAGGGACCCCAGCTGGTGGCCAGCAGGGGCGATCTGCCCTCCGCCTGGAGCAAGAGCCTGCCGGGGCCCTGGCAGCTGCGCCTGCTCGAGTCCCCCGCCGAGGTGGTGGATGCGGTCCGCGGGGCAGACGCCGCCAGAAGCTCCCTGCTGCAGCTGAGTGATGGCTGGGCCGACACCTTGCCCCCCGGGGCGCTTCAGCCCTTCGCCCAGCCCTCTCTGCTGGGCCGCCTCTCCCCGATGGCGGCGGCGGTGAGCCGGCTCTACCGCCCTCCCGGGTCGCCTGCGCTGGCCTTCCCCTTCTCCTATGCCCCCTGGATGTTGCTGCTGCGCAACCGTCCCGATCTGATCGATCGCCGGAAGGAGGGCTGGAACCTATTGCTGGATCCGAGTCTCACCGGCCGGGTGGTGCTTCCCTCCAGCCCCCGGGTGGTGATCGCCCTGGTCGACGGGGACAGGGATCGGCTCCGCCGGCTGCGCCGCCAGGCCGTCGCCCACGATGATCGCGACGGCCTCAATCTCGTGCTGGCGGGGGATGCGGACGCGGCGGTGCTGCCCCGGTCGCGACTGGTCCCCACCCTGCGGCGGGATCTCCGCCTCCAGGCCCTGCTGCCGGCGAGCGGCTCCCCCCTCAGCTGGAACCTGCTGGTCCGCCCCGCCAGGGGCCAGGCCATCCCTCCCCTGGACTGGTTGGCGCAGGCCCTGGATGCCCCCCTGCTGGCTCGCCTGCTCAGTGGTGGCTGGGTGCCCCCCCTCCCCCGCGACCAGCTGCAGGCGGCCCTGAAAGGGTTCCCGGAGCCGCTGGCGGCCCTGTTGCTGCCTCCTCAGGAGGTGCTGGATCGCTGCGTCAGCCTGGCGCCTCTCACCGCCCCGGAACGGCGTCGCCTGCAGGCGCTCTGGGACGAGGCCGCGCCCACCGGGGCCTGATCCCAGCCAGCGCGGTTCAGCTCAACCCCACAGCCGCCGCCGCGGCCGGGCCGCCAGGCGGCGGTGGGTGTCGGCCAGCAGGGCGGGAATGGGCAGCTCCCGGGGACAGCGCGGCAGGCAGGCGCCGCAGCCGCGGCAGGCGCCGGCATCGGTCTGCTCCCACCAGTGGCCGGCCCGTCCGATCAGGTTGTAGCGCTCGCTGGCGAAGGCCTCCATGCCATGGCCCACCGCCAGGTTGCGCAGCCGCAGCAGGCTGGGAATCGGCACCCCGTTGGGACAGGGCAGGCAGAGCCGACACTGGCCGCAACGATCCTCCCCGAGGCGCTCCCGGCCAGCGGCCGTGAGCCGATCGAGGGCCCGCCGTTCCGGGGGTTGCAGAGGGCCGGCCGCAGCGGCCAGGCGGGACGCCCAGACCAGGTCGCCGGGCTCGGCGGCCCCCAGGGTCAGGGTGCTGACCCCCTCGGCCAGCAGGAATCGATAGGCCAGCTCCAGCGGATCGAAAGGTGCGCAGTCGGCCCGCAGTTCCGCCGGCGGCGCGTAGAGGTGTCCCCCCTTGTCGGCGGGGGAGATGGCCATCACCCCCAGCCCCTGGGCCAGGGCCGCCCGGGCCAGGGGGAGCCGCTCCTGGTCGAAGAGGTGCAGGTGCAGGCTGCAGAAGCTGAAGCGTCCGCTGGCCAGGGCGGCTTCGATCAGGGCCGTGTCCCCGTGGCTGGAGAAGCCCACCTGGCCCACCAGTCCTTCCCCCTGCGCCCAGGCCAGCAGCTCGGCACCGGGCCCGCTGGTGGCCCAGGCCAGATGCTCCGGGGTGTTGAGGCCGTGAACCGCCAGGTTGTCGAGCCGTTCCACACCGAGGCGCCCCAGGCAGGCGGCCAGTTGGTGCCGGCCCCGGGTCGCGTCCCCATCCGGCAGGAGCTTGCTTGTGATCACCAGGCGGGCCCGGGCGGCCGGGTCGCTGCGCTCCAGCCGGGCCAGGGCCTGGCCCAGGAAGGTTTCCGCCGGCCCGTAGGCGGGCGCGGTCTCGAGGTGGTTGATGCCCACCTCGATGGCCGCCCGCAGTACGGCGGCCATCCGCTGCCCGTCGGCCAATGCCCGCATCGTGCCCAGGGTGAACAGGGAGACGGGGCGACCCCGGCCGAAGGGTCGCAGCAGGGCGGTCATGGGCGGCTCGGCGGGCGCCGGATCAGGGCTCCACACTGCCGGATTCACTTTCCGGGGTTTCATCGCTGTCCGGTTCTTCCCCCTCGATGTCTCCTGCCTGGGGTTCATCCTCCGGGGCGCCCTCTTCCGGCTCGGACGGGGTGGTCCTGGCCAGGTGACGGATCAGCTCGGCGGGGCTGGTGCGATCCAGGAAGCGGCGAAAGTCCTCCTGGTCCTCCGCGTCGGCTTCAGCGTTCACCGGAATCGAAGCGTCAGCCACCACCTCCTCCAGCATCCAGATGCCGCTGTCGGTGCGCAGGGCCAGGGCGATGGCGTCGCTCGGGCGTGAATCCAGTTCCTGACTGCCCCCCTCCGCGCTCACCAGCTTGAGCACGGCGCGGAAGGTGTTGTCTTCGATGGCATGGATGATCACCTTCTCCAGGGTGAGGCCGCCCGCCTCCATCAGGCTGGCCATCAGGTCGTGGCTGAGTGGCCGGGGGGGGCGCACACCGTTGACACCGGCGAGGATGTTCTGGGCCTGGGCCTGGTCGATCCAGATCGGCACCTGACGGCGGCCGCTGGGGTCCCGCAGCAGAACGATGGGGCTGCGGCTGGCCGCATCCAGGGCAATTCCCGCGACGCTCATTTCGACCATGGCCTGATGCGCTCCTGCGAGGGGCGGCCGCCCATGGTTCGATTATGGCTTCAGGGCTCCGGATCGCGGCATGTTCACCGGATTGGTACAGGGTGTGGCAAGGATCAGGCGCAGCCCCGCCGGTGTTCTGCTGCGGCTGGATTCCACCGGCGGATGCATCAATCCCGCCGGCCTCCGGCTGGGGGACAGCGTGGCGGTGGATGGCGTCTGCCTCACGGTGGCCCAGGTGCTGGGTGATGGCTTCCGTGCCGATGTGAGTCAGGAAACGCTGCGCCGCAGCACCCTGGCCACGAAAGCCGATGCCGGCGCCTGGGTGAATCTGGAGCCGGCCCTGCGGTTGAGTGATCGCCTCGGGGGCCATCTGGTCAGCGGCCATGTCGATGGCCTGGGGACTGTGACGGGCATCGAGGCCGAATCGGGTTCCTGGCGGTTGGGGCTGGTCTGGAACGATCCCGCCATGGGTCGTTACATCTGCGAGAAGGCCAGCGTGACGGTGGATGGCATCAGCCTCACGGTGGCGGGTTGCGATCCCGATGGCGCCGGCTTCTGGATGGCCGTGATTCCCCACACCTGGACCAGCACCACCCTGAAGGATCGGCGGGTGGGAGACCTGGTGAATCTGGAGGCCGATCTGCTGGCCAAGTACACCGAACGATTGCTGTCTGCCACCCGTCAGCCGGCCCAGGGTGAGGCTGGCGAGGCGATCACCACCGCCTGGCTGGCGGAGCGGGGCTGGCTGGCGGACGCCTAGGGACCGCGCGCCAGCGGAGGCCTGTCATCATGATCAGCCGCAGCGGGCATGAGCGCCTCCCCGATGGCCACCAACCTCCCCCAGTCCCAGGATTCGGCTGTCCGAGCTGCTCAGGCACGGCTCAGGGCAGGCATCGCCCTGCGTTCTTACACCCTGGCGGAAGGGGTCCTGCTGCTGGTGCTGGGCTTCCTGGCCCTGGTGTTTCCCTACCTGGCCTCCCGCTGGGTGGCGGCCATGGTGGGCCTGGCCTTCCTGGTGGGAGGGCTGGCGGGCTTGATCAATGCCCTGGCGCGGTGCCAGCAGCTGCGCCGGGTGGTGACCTTCTGGCGGCTGGTCGTCGCCACCCTCTTTCTCGTGGCCGGCATCTGGATGGTGGGGCAGATGGCCGCGGGGCCCCTGCAGGCCGCAGCCCAGGTTGCCGCCCTCGCCCTGGCCATCGGGGTGGTGTTTCTGGTGGAAGGGGGTGTGGAGATTGGGGTGGCCCTGGCCCATCGCTCCATCCCCGGTTGGCGATGGGGGCTGACCAACGGGGTGGTCACCCTGATCCTGGGGATCCTGATTCTGAGCCTGCCCGGCTTAAGCCTGCTCTGGGTATTGGGCACCCTGGTGGGGATCAGCTTCCTGTTCAGCGGTATCGACCTGCTGACCTTCAGCGCCAGTTTTCATCCCCGGCAGGATGGATGCTGAGGTGATGAGGGAAGGGTGAGGGCTTCCAAGAGGATTCTGCTGAAGCATCCAGCGGAGGCAGGGGCAATGACGCCTCAAGCTCGTTCACCTACACCTCGGGCTCATGGCCGGCTTCGTCCTGCTCCAGAGGCGAGAGCCAGATCGACCCCGTCTCCTCGTGCAGTTCGATGCGGAATTCCTGGCCCGGTGCCAGCCCCATGCGCCGGGTGTAGGCCTGACCGATCAACAGATTTCCATTGCCGTGCACCCGGGTGCGAAAGTCCGCCTGACGACCCTTGCTCATGGTGGATTCACTCGCACTGAGGGGGAGTTTGTAGCCCTTCGCCATCACCAGGGCACGATAAAAACTCTTTTTGAGCACCCTGCCGCTCGGACCCACGTAGCCACAGGCCCGGGCGATCTGATCTTCCGGTCGGTTGCTGAGGGAGCGGGCCTTGTCGAGCAGGGCCTTGCCCTCCAGCATCGGGCTCGACCCCGAGGCGGATTCTCCATAGGTCTCCATCAACGGATGCATGGGCAACTCAACCCCGATTCTGCCGACGGTGGAGCACTGCCCGCAAGGGTGGAAGATCAAAGAAGATAAAGAATGCCGTACAGCACCACCCAGATGCCATCAACGAAGTGCCAATAAAGCTCCGCCGCCTCCAGGCCAAAGGGATTGGAGGCGCTGACCCGGCCCCCTTGGCGAGCCTGGAACCAGACGATCAGGATGCAGATCACACCGAGGGTGACATGCAGACCATGGAATCCGGTGAGGGCGTAGAACGTGCTGGCGAAAAGGTTATCGGTGAGACCAAAGGGCAAGGTGAAATACTCCACCATCTGCCCAGCCAGAAAGGCGATGCCGAGGGCCGCTGAAACCAGCAACCAGGTGCGAGAAGCGGCGTTGTCGCCCCGCAGCAGATTTTTCCCGGCCCGGTGGAAGGTGACGCTGCTGACGAGGAGCAGAACCGTATTGATCGAAGGAAGCAGCAGTTCGAGCTCGTAGGAGGAACCGGTCGGCAGGGGGTTGACGGCGCGGAAGGTGAGGTAAGCGGCGAAGAATCCGGCAAAGGTCATGCCGTCGGCCACAAGAAAGGTGGCCAGCCCGAAGAGACGCGCATCATGGTGGCCTTCCGCGCTCGGAAGAGCATCAGCGGCCAGAGCGATGGACCCCTCCTGGGTACCGATCGCGGTATTGGAGCCGGGAGCCATGCTGGTCATCGGAGGCCGGTATGCGGGGAAAGAGAAAACAATCGGAGCAGGAACGGTGCTGGCGGGGTCATTTGCCCGCCCCTGTCCACAGCTCCTTGCCGGTGGCAGCGTCCAGATCGATGCGACCGGGGATGGTGCCGTAACCGTAGGGATGGGTCACCAGTGGAGCTTCACCCAACCAGTTCTCCACCGGTGGGGGGGAGGAGGTGAGCCATTCCGGTGTGAGGGCATTCCAGGGATTGTCGCCCGCGGGAGCACCGCGCCAGGCGCTCACCAACACATTGATCAGAAACGGAACCGTACTGATCGCCATCAGCAGGGCGCCGACGCTGCTGACCTGATTCCAGAAAGTGAACTGAGGATCGTATTCCGCCACACGACGGGCCATTCCATTCAGCCCCAGCCAGTGCTGGGGTGCGAAGCAGAGGTTGAAGCCAATGAAGGTGAGCAGAAAATGCAGGCGGCCCAGATCTTCGTTCAGCATCCTGCCGGTGAATTTGGGGAACCAGTGATAGACGGCACCGAAGATCACAAACACGGTGCCTCCATAGACGATGTAATGAAAATGCGCCACAACAAAATAGGTGTCATGGACGTGGATATCAAAGGGAACCTGGGCAAGGGCAACGCCGGTGATACCACCGAACACAAAATTGACGATGAAGGCACAGGAGAACAACATGGCACTGTTGAGGGCGATCTTCCCTCCCCACAGTGTGGCCAGCCAATTGAAGAATTTGATACCGGTGGGTACGGCGATGAAGGACGTGGCGATGGTGAAGAAGAGGCGCATCCAGGGGGGCGTGCCGCTGGTGAACATGTGGTGGGCCCACACGATCAGACCAAGCACAACAATGGCCATGATCGAATACACCATCGTGACGTAGCCAAACAGGGGCTTTCGGGAATGAATCGGCAGGATTTCACTCACCAACCCGAAGGCCGGCAGCACCATGATGTATACGGCTGGGTGGGAGTAGAACCAGAAAAGATGCTGATACACCACAGCATTCCCCCCCATCGCCGGGTTGAAGAAACCCGTATGGGCAATGATGTCAAAGCTCAGCAGGATCAGAGTGCCTGCCAGCACAGGAGTGGAAAGTACAACAAGGATGCTGGTGCCCAACATGGCCCAGCAATACATAGGCAATTGCATCATCTGCAAGCCGGGACGGCGGAGCTTGAGAATGGTTGCAATGAAATTGATGCCACCAAAAATGGAACTACCGCCCAACAGAAGCACGCTTAATATCCAGATGACCTGGCCGGCCGCTGGAGTCGTGATGCTCAGGGGAGGGTAGGCAGTCCACCCGGACTGGGAAGCACCGGTGATAAAATAACTGGAGATCAGCAGAATGCCCGCTGGAGGTATCAGCCAGAAGGCGATTGCATTCAGTCGCGGGAAAGCCATGTCCCTGGCGCCCACGTAAAAAGGAATCAGGTAGTTACCAAAGGCACCGTTCACCACCGGAACAATCCAGAGGAAAATCATCACAGTGCCGTGCAGTGTGAGAAATTCGTTGTAGGTTTCCCTGCTGACAAAATCGGAAATCGGGCTAGCTAACTCCGTGCGGATCACTCCGGCGAGGGCCCCTCCAATCAAATAAAAGATAAATCCAGTCACCAGATACTGAAGGCCGATCACCTTATGATCGAGGCTGAAGCTGAAGTAGCGCAGCCATCCCTCGGGCTGGAGGTTTTCGTTGAAGTCGCCTGGGGAAGCAACGGTCATGACGGCAGGAATGAAACGGGGAAAAGTTCGTCGGTAACCAGAGAATCAGGCCATCGGTTGCAGCGCCACGCTGGCCACGGTGGCTGGAGGAGCCGGGCGATTCTTCTCGAACCAGGCCGCGTAGGCGTCGGGCTCATGGACCACGACCGAGGTGCGCATGCCCCCGTGGTACGGACCGCAGAGTTCAGCGCAGATGATCGGGTAGCTGCCCGGCTTGGTGGCCGTGAAGGTCAACACCGTGGGTTGGCCGGGGATCACATCCTGCTTGATACGGAACTGGGGCACCCAGAAGGCATGGATCACGTCCCTGGCCTCCATGCGCAGCTCCACGGGTTGATCCGCAGGAACGTGCAGTTCTCCGCTGGTGATGTCGCCATCGGGATAGTGAAAGATGAAGGCGAACTGCATGGCACTCACCTCAACCGGAAGTGCCGCGGCACCTTCGGTGGGGGCGATACCTCCCCATACCCGCTTCTGGGGGGAATCGGTTTCCGCAACGGGGGTACCGGTTGAGGCCTGGATCACCGCTGCCCCTGCCGGGCTCTCGGCCATCGCCATGGCTCCATGCATGGAGCCATGGTCGTTGAGGGAGGCCATACCTCCCATGCGGTCATAGATGTCGTAGCTGTAGAGACCCACGAACAACACCACGATGGCCGGGATGGCCGTCCAGACGATCTCAAGCGGCAGGTTGCCTTCGATCGCTTCACCATCCCCTTTTTCTCCGGGCCGGCGGCGAAATTTCACCAGGCTGAACACCAACAGCCCGACGACTCCGAGAAACAGAATCGAGCCGATGCTGAACAGGACCCGGAACAGGGAGTCGTAGATGGGGGCGTTGGTGCTGGCGGCCAGGGGAAGCAGCTGGACGTTTTCACCTATCCAGAGGCCCGCCAGGACAAGCCCCATTCCCAGAATGAGGGTGATGAGGGCTGAAGGGATCTGCACGGTCGTTGGGATCGGGGGCTGGGAACGACAGACGAAGGGAGCGGACACGCTTCAGGGAAGGAAGTCTCGCGAGGACCCATCCGTCCTGGCCAGCCTATGGGGAGTGCATCGGGACAGCGAGGCAGGTTGTAGCGAGCGGACCATTTGCCGCCAAAATTCACATGGGGCGGCCCGGATGTGCGGGATCCCACATCTCGGCAGAATCGCTACGTTGACCGCCCGGTTCAACCCGAAAATTCCACAGCGAATAACGCTGCCGATCAAAGGCTCGTCGGCAATTCCCTGCTCCTGGCGCCCCCCCGGTGCCATTGCTTGTCCAACGCCTTCAGCACCACGGCGTCTTCACCACCAACGAGCCCGTTGATTCCCGCAGACTCCCAGGCGATGTTCAGCTCCCCCTCCACGCCAGGATCCCCATCGAGGCGATCCTTGCCTTCCCTTCCCCCCGGCTTGCGGAGGGCCTTGCCCCCCTTGACCGCCCATCTGGTGGTGGCTCTCGTGGCCCTGGTGGCGATCGGAGGAGCCACCAGGGTCATGGAGGCGGGCCTGGCCTGTCCCGACTGGCCCCTTTGTTACGGATCCCTGCTGCCTGGGCGCCAGATGAACATGCAGGTGTTTCTGGAATGGTTCCACCGCCTCGACGCTTTCCTGGTCGGAGTGGCTCTGGTGGTGCTGTTCGGCCTCAGTGTTGGATACAGGCATCGGCTTCCCCGCTGGCTGCTCTGGTGCGCCGGTGCTGCCCTTCTGCTGGTGGTGATCCAGGGGGGGCTCGGGGCTCTCACCGTGATCCGTTTGCTAGCGGCCTCCACGGTGACCGCCCATCTGGTCACCGCCCTCGCCCTGGTTGCCCTGATCAGCTCCACCCACCAGGCCCTGGAACAGTGGCTGGAACGATCCCAACAGGATCCCGACCCGGCCGCCCCTCTCCACCGCGGTGTACTGCCGGCCTGGTGGCTGCCGCTGGTATCCGTGGCGGCAGCCAGCCTCTTCGCCCAGTGCCTGTTGGGAGGAACCATGGCCAGCCAGTGGGCCGCCGACCGCTGTCTGGCCTCCGGCGATGCGTGCCAGTGGTTGCTGTTCCATCGCACCGGCTCCTGGATCGCAGCCTGCACCGTGCTGACGATGGCCACGGCAAGCCTGTTCCTCCCCGGCGGCCATCCAAAACTCCGCTGGTTCTCCGTGGCGGCGGGATCGCTGGTGCTGGCCCAGATCGCCCTGGGCGTCTTCACCCTCCGGCTGGGGCTGGCAGTCCCCGCCGTCACCGTGGCTCACCAATTCGTTGCCGCCTTGCTGATCGCCCTGATCGGCGCGGTCCTGGGCCGCAGCCTTCCCCTGGGGGACTCCTTCTCCCGGCCCACCATCACCCTCGAGGCCAGCCATGGTTAGCGCCACCGCCGTTCCCCCCGTCCAGGCATCGTCCACTTCCGGTGGCATTCGTCCCTCCGTTCGGCTGCCCGCCTGGCTGGAGGTGGCCAAACCCCGGTTGATTCCCCTGCTGTTGGCCACCACCATCGGCGGCATGGCCCTCACCACCGCCTGGCCCCTCAGCTCCTCACGGCTGGCGGCCACCCTGGTGGGGGGAGCGATGGCTTCAGCTGCGGCGGGGGTTCTCAACTGTCTGTGGGAACAGGAACTCGATGGACAGATGCAGCGCACCAGCGGCCGGGCCCTGCCCTCCGGGCGGCTGGACCAGGGCCAGGCCTTTCTGCTGGCAACCGCTCTCACGGTCGGTTCCGCGGCGGTGCTGGTGATCGGTGTGAACTGCCTGGCGGCCGGGCTCGCCCTGCTGGGCCTCTGCAGCTACGTGCTCCTCTACACCGCCCTGCTCAAGCCCCGCACCACCCAGAACATCGTGATCGGCGGCATGGCTGGTGCCATTCCCCCCCTGGTGGGTGTCGCCGCCGCCACCGGCCATGTCGGCCTGGGGGGGTGGTGGCTGTTCAGCCTCGTGATGGTCTGGACGCCGGCCCACTTCTGGGCCCTGGCCCTGCTGCTCAAGGAGGACTACCGGTCCGTGGGCATTCCCATGCTCCCTGTGATCAAGGGCGTTGTCGTCACCTCCAGGGCGATCCTTCGCTACAGCTGGCTCACCGTCGGATGGAGCGCCCTGGGGGTATGGGCGCTGCCCAGCGGCGGCTGGTTGTATGGCCTGCTGCTGATCCCCTTCAACGGAAGACTGCTCCAGCTCAGCTACCGATTGCTTGGGGATCCGGAGGATCCGCGCCACTCCCGTTCGCTGTTTCGTTGGTCGATCCTTTACCTGTTCGGGATCTGCCTGTTGCTGGTCCTGGCCCGCACCCCCCAGGCCGCGACCATCCAGTTGCCCCAGCTGTTCGCTTCGATCGGTGCCCTTCAGGGCTTCGGATCTTCCTAGATTCCCAGAACGTGGAATTTCCGGCATCTTGGCGGGTCTGATCGAGCTGAACCAACTCCGCAAGCACTACGGCGGCGGCAAACAACCCCTGGTGCGAGCCCTGGATGGACTCTCCCTCTCCGTCCCGCGGGGATGCCTCTACGGCCTGCTCGGCCCCAATGGAGCCGGCAAAACCACGGCTCTTCGCATTCTCTGCACCCTGCTGGCCCCCGACGAAGGCGAGGTGCTCGTCGCCGGGATTGACGCCTTGAAGCAGCCTCGCTCGGTGCGGCGCCTGCTGGGTTATGTGGCCCAGGAAGTGGCCATTGACAAAATCCTCACGGGCCGGGAGCTGCTGGCCCTTCAGGCCGATCTTTACCATCTGTCCGCCCCCAATCGGGATGACCGCATCACCGCGTTGATCGAATCCCTGGACATGGGCGCCTGGATCGATCGACGTTGCGGCAGCTATTCGGGTGGCATGCGGCGACGGCTGGATCTGGCGGCGGGCCTGCTGCACCAACCGGCGGTCCTGGTGCTGGATGAACCCACCGTTGGGCTCGATATCGAAAGCAGAACGGCGATCTGGCAGGCCCTGCGTCAGCTGCGGGACCAGGGCACCACGGTGCTGCTCAGCAGCCACTACCTCGAAGAAGTGGACGTGCTGGCCGATCGGCTGGCCATCGTCGAATCGGGCCGCGTCATCGCCGAGGGAACGCCCACGGAGCTCAAGCAGGCCCTGGGGGGAGACCGGGTGACCCTGCGGGTGCGCGAATTCAGCGATCAGAATGAGGCGACCAGGGTGGCCCAACTCCTCCAGGGTTGTCATGGGGTGAGCCAGGTGGTGGTGAATCCTTCCCAGGGCTATTCCCTCAACCTCGTGGTGGATCACGAAGGTGCGATCGAGCAACTCCGGCGCCAGCTTGCTGAAGCCGAACTGCCGGTCTTCGCCCTGGCCCAGAGCCGACCCAGTCTGGATGATGTGTATCTGCAGGCCACGGGCCGCACGCTGATGGACGCGGAACTGGCGGTCGCGGGACTCCGGGATCCGAAGGCCGAGCGCAAACAATCGATGAAATAGCCGCATCCACCCCTGCCTGAGAGACCTCTCCTCCCACCATGACCAGCGCTACTCCAACCTTCATCCGCCTCAGTCCTGAGCCTGCCGAGGCCTCTGCTTTCGCCGAAATCCGCCAGGAAACCCTGGCACTCACCCGCCGGCTTTTCGTCCAGCTGGTGCGACGGCCCTCCACCCTGGTGGCAGGGGTGCTGCAACCGCTGATCTGGCTGGTGCTGTTCGGGGCCCTGTTCGCCAACGCCCCGGAGGGTCTGCTTCCCGGTGGGGGCAGCTACGGCCGCTTCCTGGGCGCTGGCGTGATCGTTTTCACCGCCTTCAGTGCCGCCCTCAACGCCGGGCTGCCGGTGATGTTCGACCGGGAATTCGGATTCCTCAACCGGTTGCTGGTGGCCCCCCTGCGCGCCCGCAGTTCGATCGTGTTCGCCTCGGTGATCTACATCACCTGCCTCAGCCTGACCCAGAGCCTGGCGATCATGGCCACCGCGGCCGCCCTGGGGTATGGCTGGCCCGGTGGCGCCGGCTTGCTGCTGGTACTGGTCACGCTGCTGTTGCTGGTATTCGCCGTCACGGCCCTGAGTCTCGGCATGGCGTTTGCCCTTCCAGGTCATATCGAGCTGATCGCCGTGATCTTTGTGGCCAACCTGCCGCTCCTCTTCGCCAGCACCGCCCTGGCACCGATTTCCTTCATGCCCGCCTGGATGGGGTGGCTAGCGGCCCTGAATCCCCTTACCTTCGCAATAGAACCGATCCGTGCCGCCTATCGGGGACCGTTCAGCCTCACCGACGTGGTGCTGACCGCTCCCTACGGCAATCTCAACGTCGCCACCTGTCTCGCCATCCTGGCAACGCTGGCACTGGCTCTGTTCCTGGCGATCCGCCCCCTGCTGGATCGAAAACTCACCTGAGCCGACCCCTACGTGTCACTCCCTACGCCGTCTCCAACCACCCCCAGCTCCGCGGAGTCCGATCGTCAGCCGCCCCTGCTCGAGGCTGTCCGCCAACGGGATGCCACGGCGACGGCCCGGCTGCTGCGGCAGTGGGTTCACCGCCAGGGAGTGGACTCCCTTGATCAGTTCCTGCAGATCACGGTCCCCCTGCACGAAGGTCCGGAGGGCCAGGCGTGGCTGCAACAACAGCTGAGTGGGCCCCAACCACCCTCCGCCACCGCGCCCGCTTCCATTGCAACCCCCCTTCCCGTTGCAGCCAGCTCCTCCGTTGCAGCCAGTTCCTCCGTTCCTGCAAGCGCCCAGCCGCAGGAGGAGAACGGGAATGCCGCTCTCCCACCTGCCCCCCCTCCGGCCAGCTTCCAACCCCCGGCCATACCTGCGCAGAGCGCTGCATCCCCACCCATGCAGATCGTGGCGCCTGAATCCGAATCCCTTTTCCCGGCAGCCGTCGGCCTCGACGTTGCCATTCCCGAGCAGCTCTTCCCGGAAGCCCTTCTCCCCGAACCTCCCCCCACCCCCACCCGTTCCGCCTATCCCCAGAGTGGGGTCACTGAGCCGGAAGGCCTGAGCCAGACCACGGCCAGCACCACCAGCGAAACCCAGGCCTACTCTTCGAGCGTCGCGGCGATCGATCCCTGGGCTCCCCGGTATCCGACCACCAACCCGTTTGAACCGTCCATGGCGGAGACGGCTTCCTTTGAAGAGCTGGAGGAGCCGGAGGAGTCTCTGGACATTGAACCGGAAGCAGGGGAAGAGACAGCCATCCTGGAACGGTCCACGGGCCCATCCCGTCTCGTGCGTGGCTGGAAATCTCTTGCCGGGGTTCGATCCCGTCTGCGCGTCTGGGTTGACGAAACCATGGACGGGCTGCGGGAACCTGCCCTCGATGAAGATGTCGGCCAGGGTGTTGACCACGATGAGCTGGACCCGATCGAACCCCGCCTCGATTTCCCAGCTATCCAGCCAGCCCCAGCACCAGCCAAGGCGAAGATCCAGTACGAACCCCTCCCTCCCCAGGCCGCCCGGAGCGAAGCCCAGGTTCCCGTCAGCACCACCCCTGCCGCCTCAGTTCCCCCTGCCGCCACAGTTCCCGCTTCCACTTCGGTCGCCCACCCGAAACCGGCTCCGCCGCCTGATGCTCTCAACGACCTGCGTTCCTGGCTGCCGGACAGTTCCACAGACAAGGATCTGCCGAAAGCCTGCTGACTGACGCCCCCGCGGATTCTGAGCTTCAGAAATGGAAGTACCCCAGCGCCAAGAGCTGAGCGGGGCGTTGATCGTCTCTGTCCAGGCACCGGAAGGTTCGCCGATGCGGGATCCCGCCGTGATTGCCGCCATGGCGGAAGCCAGCCTCAACCAAGGGGCAAAGGGTGTGCGGCTGGAGAGCCCGGAGCACATCGGTGCGGTGCGGCGTCGGTGCCCGGAAGGTCTGATCGTTGGCCTGTGGAAACGAACCTATTCCGACAGTCCCGTGTACATCACCCCGGGATGGGAGGAGATTCGTGCGGTGTGGGCCGCCGGAGCCGATCTGGTGGCGATCGATGCCACCGATCGGCAACGGCCGGGGGGGCAACGGCTGGAGGAACTGATTCAGCGCTGCCGCGAGGAGCTGGATGTCGCCGTGATGGCTGATGTGGACAGTCTGGAGAGCGGGCTGCGAGCAGCGGAACTCGGCTGCCGCTGGGTTGGCACGACCCTGTTCGGCTACACCGAAGCCACCACCCGGCAGGCTCCTCCAGCCTGGAATCTGTTGCCAAGTCTCCGGAGAGTGCTGCCAGACGATGTGGCGTTGATCTGTGAGGGGGGGATCAACAGTGCGGCAGAGGCATCCAGGGCTCTGAACTCTGGTGCGGATGCGGTGGTGGTGGGCACCGCCATCACGGGAGTTGACCTCCAGGTGCTGCGCTATGTGGAAAGCATGGCCGCCCCCTGAGCCAGGCAGGCGGCCAACGCTCTGCGCTCACATCATGCCGCCCATGCCACCCATGCCGCCCATGCCTCCCATACCACCCATGCCGCCCATACCACCATCGCCGGCGGGGGGGGCGGGAGGTTCGGGCTTATCGGCGATCACCGCTTCGGTGGTGATCAGCATCGAGGCGATCGACACCGCATCCTGGAGACCGAGACGCACCACCTTGGCCGCATCGATGATCCCGGCGCTGAGCAGGTCTTCGTAGACGCCGGTGATGGCGTTGAATCCCTTGCCGCTGCGGCGGATTTCTTCCACCACCACATCGCCATTGGCGCCGGAGTTGATGGCGATCTGGCGCAGCGGTGCCGAGAGGGAGCGCTGCACGATCTCAACACCGGTCCGCTCGTCTCCGTGGCATTGGCTCGCCAACCCGTCCAACTCCTGGGCCAGCTGCACCAACAAGCTTCCACCGCCGGGAATGATTCCCTCCTCGATGGCGGCGCGGGTGGCGTTCAGCGCATCTTCGATGCGGAGCTTGCGGTTCCTCAGCTCGGTTTCGGTGGGGGCCCCCACCTTGATCACCGCCACCCCGCCGGCCAGTTTGGCGATGCGTTCGTTGAGCTTCTCGCGGTCATAATCGGAATCGGTGGCTTCCAGCTCCCGCTTGATCGCGGCCACCCGGTCCTTCACCGCCTGGCTTTGCTGGTCGGTGGCGATGATGGTGGTGTCGTCCTTGGTGATCGTGATCCGGTGGGCCTGGCCCAGGTCATCCAGGCTGACCTTCTCCAGGCTCATGGCCCGGTCTTCGCTGATCACGGCGGCGCCGGTGAGAATGGCGATGTCTTCCAGCATGGCCTTGCGCCGGTCACCGAAACCGGGAGCGCGAATCGCCGCCACCTGCAGCACTCCCCGGGTCTTGTTCACCACCAGGGTCGCCAGGGCTTCCCCTTCCACCTCTTCCGCCAGGATCACCAGCGGCCGGCCGCTCTTGGTGACCGCCTCCAGCACGGGAATGAGATCGGCGATGGCCGTGATTTTGCGATCAGTGATCAACAGCAGCGGTTGATCGAAACTGCATTCACGACGATCCTGATCAGTGACGAAATAGGGGGAGGAATAGCCGCGATCAAAGGCCATTCCCTCGGTCACTTCCAGGTCCGTGGAGAGGGATTTCGATTCCTCCACGCTGATGACGCCATCGGCACTCACCTTGCCCATGGCTTCGGCGATCATCCGTCCGATTTCCTCATCGTTGCCGGAGCTCACCGTGGCCACCTGGCGGATGGCGTCTCCCTCCACGGCGCTGGAGTGGGAAGCGATGCCCGCCACCACCTGTGCGGCGGCCCTGTCCATGCCGATCCGCAGAGCCACGGGGCTGGCGCCGGCCGCCACGTTGCGCAATCCTTCGTGAACCATGGCCTGGGCCAGCACGGTGGCGGTGGTGGTGCCATCACCGGCGGTGTCCTTGGTCTTCGAGGCCACCTGCTGCATCAGCTTGGCGCCGAGGTTCTCAAAGGGGTCATCCAGCTCGATTTCCTTGGCGATTGTGACGCCGTCATTGACGATGTCAGGGGCGCCGAACTTCTTTTCGAGTACGACGTTGCGCCCCCTCGGACCAATCGTGACTTTCACAGCCTCGGCCAGGGCATTCACACCCTTTTCCAGGGAATCCCTTGAGGCATCCGAAAACTGAATCAGTTTGGCCATCGAAACAAGAAGACGAAAACACGAATTACAAGATTCCCACAACACTTGCCAACCATGCGCCAGACACGGGTGGGGAAAGCCGTATGCGTCGATTCGGATCGCTCAATCAGCCCCCGGGCCAGCGAATTTCCCTGCCGACCAGGCTCACTCCCATTAAGGTCTTGCCATGGAGGATTTGATTCAACAGACGCTCGACAGCGCCGCTGCCGATCCCACCCTCAACCAGGGGGAAGCCATGAATGGGATGGTGTTTCTGCTGGTGGCGGCTCTGGGCCTGTTGATGGCCATGGTGTACGTGCCCATACGGCTTTTTCTCACCATCACCGAACGCAGCCGCCGGCTGCGGCTGCTGCAGCGGATCCGCAAACTGCGGGAGGATCTGGGTCAGCCCCTGGTGCGGGAATGAAGTCCGCTCAGCGCATCACCATGCCTCCATCCACCTGCAACACCTGGCCGGTGATGTAGGCAGCGGCTGGTTCAGCGGCAAGAAACCGCACCGCGCCAGCCACCTCGTCCGGTTGACCCAGCCGGCCCAGGGGGATGGCGGCAAGGATGGGTTCGGGATCGAGGTCCCTGGTCATGTCGGTGGCGATGAAGCCGGGGGCCACGGCATTCACGGTGATGCCACGGCTGGCGAATTCCGCCGCCGTGGAGCGGGTGAGGCCGATCAGGCCGGCCTTGGCGGCGCTGTAGTTGGCCTGGCCCGCATGGCCCATCAACCCCACCACGGAGGTGATGTTGATGATGCGCCCGGAGCGGGCCTTGAGCATGGAGCGGCTGACGGCGCGAGTGCAGAGAAAAGCGCCCGTGAGGTTCAGGTCGATCACGCTCTGCCAGTCGGCGGTCTTCATGCGCATCAGCAGGCCATCACGGGTGATGCCGGCGTTGTTCACCAACACATCGAGACGCCCCTCCCGGGCCAGCACGGCTTTCACCATTGCCTCCACCTCAGCTTCATCGGCCACGTTGGCCCGGTGGCTCCAGGCCTGGCCACCGGCGGCTTCGATGGCGCCCACCACCGCGGCGGCGGCATCGGCGGCGTTGGCGAAGTTCACCACCACCCGGGCACCGGCGGCGGCCAGGCTGCGGGCAATGGCGCCGCCGATGCCCCGGCTGGCACCAGTGACAAGAGCGACCTGGCCGAAGAGGGGGGAGGCGCTGGTCATGGGATCGATGCAAGGACGGAGGCGCGGCGATCGTATGGCCTCCACCCCCGGGAGGGGCCTGCCGGGCAGGGTCATCAGGCCCGCTCAGCCCAGCATGGCGTTCACATTGACCAGGGCATTGCCCAGAAGTTTCTGGAATTTGGACAGTTGCTCCTTGCTGCCCATCACCACCATCAACTGGCCGGGGCCCAGGCGCACATCGCCGCCGGGGTTGGCGATCAGTTTCGTTTCCGTGCTGGTGATGGTGGTGCCCCGGTAGTGGTAAGGGTTGGCAAGCTCCGTCGAAGGGGTGCGGATCGCCAGCACCAGAGCTCCGGTGCGGCGTTTGAGTTCCAGTTCCGCCAGGCTGCGGCCATTGATCTCCCCCAGCTGCTTGGGATCCTCACTGAACAGAAACTCCTCCACTTCACAGTCGGAGCCCGCGAGCAGCTCCATGAAGTCCACCGCCAGGGGCCGCAGGGCAGTGGCGGCCATGGTGCGTCCCCCCGCCACGTAGGGGCTGACGACCTGGGTGGCACCGGCAAGCCGCAGCTTGCGCTCCGCCTCATCACTGTCGGAGCGGGCCACCAGGCGGCAATCGGGAGCGATTCCCCGGGCACTGAGCACCACATAGAGGTTGGCCGCATTGTTGGGCAGGGCCGCCACCAGGCTGCGGCAACGGTGGATGCCTGCCTCCACCAGGGTTTCATCCAGGGTGGCATCGGCCATCAACACCGGCAGACCCCTTTGTTCGGCGGCCTCCCTGCGTTCCTGATCCATTTCCACCACCAGGATCGGAATCCGTTCACTGCTGAGCTGCTGGGCGATTTCATGGCCGATGCGGCCATAACCGCAGAGAATCACGTGGTTGTGCATGGTTCCTATCCATTTGCGGAAGCGGCGTTCCCTCAGACGCCGGAAATAGCCCGATTCCGACAGGCCCAGCAGACTCTGGAGAGTCAACTGGACGACCACCAGACCTCCGACAACGGAGAACACGGTCACCAATCGCCCGGCCTGGGAGAGGGGCTCCACTTCCCCGTAGCCGATGGTGGTGATGGTGATGCCCACCATCCAGTAGCAGTCTCCCCAGTCCCAGCCCTCGGTGATGCGGTAACCGATCGCCGAGAGGTTGACCACCAGAGCCAGGGCCAGCAGGGGAGTGGCCCATGGTCTGCGGTTGCGGGTGGATGGCGGGGGCCTGGAGCGACGGCGGGAGGAGGTCATGGAATGGCCCTGGACCCTCAGCCCAAACCAAGGGCCGCCAGTACCGCATCGACACTGAGGTTTCCCAGCCCGCCAGCCTGGCTGAGACCTTGCACCCCTTCCCGCACCGGCAGGCTCTCGCTCGAGCGGCCCAGGGCCACCAGGGGCACACCGCAGAGCAGGGCCAGTTCGATCGTGAGGGGATCGCTGGCCAGCACCACATCGCTGAGGGCCACCAGGGCGGCCCGCTGCAGCAACGGCTCGGCGGTGGCACCGGCGGGCGGCACCTGCAGGGAACGAAGACCGGCCAGGGAGGTGCGAATGCGATCCGGCAGGTCCTGCCAGCGCTCAGCTGGCCAGTCCTCCATGCCGCCGCCGGGAGCAAGAAGAAGCATGGGCCCATCTCCGGGCGGCAGGGTGGAGGCGGTCTCGGAGAGGACCTGCCGGGGCAGGGTGAGCCGATAGGCGGCGGCATCGAGGCTCACACCCATCGGCCGCAGGTAGGCCTCCATGGCCTGATCGGGCCAGCCACCGCTGGGCGGGCTGACGCGGTCGGTGGCGGAGAAGCCCGAGGCCGCCACTCGGGTGGGGATGTGGCTCATGGAGAGCATCAGATCCACCTGTCGGCCGCTGGCCAGGTTGACGCAGGCCTGGAAATCCGGTTCCCGCACCGAGCCGAGCAGATTGGCCCAGTCGGCCAGGCTGGCATTGCTGAAAGAGAAGGGCAGCACCTTCTCCACCGCCGGCAGCAGCTTCCACACCCCGGAAGACTCCGGACCGCAGGCCACCTGAATCTGGAAGTTGAGCTGCTGGGCGGTCGCGGCCACAGCGGGCAGGGCCTGCAATTGGCTGACGCCATCGCCCGGGATCAGGAACAGGGCACGCATCGGGCGTCGGGGGGGGGCGGGCGTCGCGGCCTGATTGTATGGAGCCTGAGCCGTTTTTCCCGCTCAGGAGCGTTGCTTGTGCATTTGCTGATCGCCGCCGCCGGCAGCGGACGCCGCATGGGGGCCAGCGGCAACAAGCTGCTGCTGCCCGTGGCGGGCCGCCCCATCCTGGCCTGGACCCTGCGGGCGGCCCTGGCCTGCAGGGGGATCGAGTGGATCGGGATCGTGGGTCAGCCCCAGGATCAGGACGCCATCACCGCGATCGTGGCGGCGGCCCGAGAGACGGCCCGGGAAGAGGTTTCCGTGGAAAGAGGAGCGCCTGAACCGCCGGTGGAGTGGATCCATGGCGGCGACACCCGGCAGGAATCGGTGCGGCGGGGGCTGGATGCGCTGCCGGCGCGGGCCGAGGCGGTGCTGATCCACGACGGCGCCCGCTGCCTGGTGACGCCGGAACTGCTGGACCGCTGCGCGGTTGCCTTGCTCAGCGGCCTGGCGGCTGGAGAAGCCCTGATCGCCGCCACCCCGGTGACAGACACGATCAAACGGGTGGATGGCGAGGGCAGGATCACCTCCACCCCGGATCGCAGCACGCTCTGGGCCGCCCAGACCCCCCAGGGATTTGCTGTCAAGGCGCTGCGGCTGGCCCACGGCCGCGCCAGGGAGGAAGGCTGGAGCGTCACCGACGATGCGGCCCTGTTCGAGCGGCTGGGACTTCCCGTACGTGTGCTGGAGTCACCGGCATCCAATATCAAACTCACAACCCCTTTCGATCTGATCGTGGCCGAGGCGGTGCTCAGAGACCGAAGCACCAAGAGGATCTGAGCTGGTGCGGAAATCTGTGCACGCGTGCCGGCCCAGAATCGGGCCGAAAGCACTTCATGATCGACTAATTTTTTGGCATCGATTATTTGGCCTCGATTTTTTGGCCTCGAACGTATCGGTGGGTAGTATGTCAGAAAGCTGTACTTCCCTTTCGTTGCTATGGAAATCCAGCAATGGACCGGCAGGCTGAGGCTGAGATTCTGCCTGCTTCTCTGCCTCACTTGGAGGTTATCACTGCAGCAGGGAAGAGCGGAAGCGGCACCCTCCAATGTTGAGTCATCCTTAGAAGAAACTGCAAAGATTGTTGATCTTGCCCTGAATAACCAGATCGCGATCGGGCTGATGATGTTGATTTTCTGCACCCTCATTCTCATTGGAGTTATCCGATTCATCCCGCAGGCATTCGGTTCGGAACGCATCAGATCCTTTTACCTACGAGGACATTGGCAAAAATCCTGGATCAATTTTGGAATGGTGACGTTGCTGTTTTTTTATTATTGCTCACATCATTGCCTGGGCGCTGCTTTTCGTGCACCTTGATGCAGTATCCAGACTTGAGACTGCATACTACCACCCTATCGCTACCTACACGACGCTCGGATATGGAGATGTATTATTAAATAAATCATGGCGATTACTCAGCGCATCCGAGGCGGTCGTGGGGCTGCTGATGCTGGGCTGGATTATCGCCTTGCTGACAACCAGCTTGCAACGTCTAAGCAAGATTCGACCAGACACCCTGCCTGATGCAGAAAGATCCATGACCAAGCCATCATGATCAACTCCTATATCGACTTTGCCATATTGGCAATTTTTGTCTATGGCTACACCCTCCTGTCCGGTCGATTGAAGGCCTCACCCTATGGAGGAGCGTTTTGCTTTCTCGTCATCGGCATGGTGCTGGGTAGCCCGTTGCTCAATGTGCTCAATTTTTCCGTCACCGGAGAAAATCTCAAGCTGACCGCTGAATTCACCCTCGCCCTGATCCTGTTCAGTGATGCGGCCAAGGCCAATCTGCCTGCGCTGCGGAAGAGTGCCCAGCTCCCCATCCGGCTGTTGGGGATCGGTCTGCCGCTCACGATTCTGCTGGGGGGCCTGGTGGCCTCACGGTTGTTCCCCGCCTTCAGCTTCAGTGAGGCGGCGATCCTTGGGATTGTGCTGGCCCCCACAGACGCCGCCCTGGGTCAGCCGGTGGTCACCAATCCGGCCGTTCCAGAAGCGATTCGGGAGGATCTCAGTGTGGAAAGCGGCCTCAACGACGGCATCTGCGTGCCCTTCCTGCTCTCCTTCCTGGCCCTCTCCACGGCGGGAGCCACGGCAGGCGGCGGCGCTGGGGAGGGACTGAAGGACTTCGCTGCTCTCTTCCTCCGGCAGATCGGCATCAGCACGGTGGTGGGTCTGGCCCTCACCGTGGTGGGCACCCAGCTGCGCGACCGATGCCTGCGATTGGGCTGGATCGGTGCTGACTGGCGCCCCCTCCTCGCCGTCGCCCTGCCGGTGGCCGCCTTCTGCATCGCCCAGACCCTCGGCGGCAGCGGATTCATCGCCTGCTTCGTGGCCGGTCTGGCGTTCGATGGATTCACCCAGACCGACAAGGACATGGAGCTGGTGGCGGTGGAGGCAGGCGGTGATCTGTTGTCGCTGCTCACCTGGATGGTGTTCGGCGCCCATGTGGTGAGCCTTGCCCTCGCCCATCTCACCGCAGCCAGCCTGCTCTATGCCGTGCTGAGCCTCACGGTCGTTCGGATCCTGCCGGTGGCCCTGGCCACCATCGGCCTGCGGTTGGATCGCCCCACCACCCTGTTCGTGGGCTGGTTCGGTCCGCGCGGTCTGGCCAGCATCGTCTTCGCCGTGATGGTGCTCGACCAGAGACTTCCCCACGGCAACCAGATCGTGACCACGGTGTGGCTCACGGTGTTGCTCAGCGTGGTGGCCCACGGCCTCAGTGCCCCCTCCCTGGTGCGGCACTACGGCCGCTCGACCCAGGCCCGCTGACCAGCCAGGCTGAGGCGGCCCCGCCGACCATCCAGCCGGGCCGCCACCCCCAGGGGGAGGGCAGCATTGCCCGGAGCATGGCCCACCGCCAGCCCTCCCACCACCGGCACCCCCAGATCCGCAGTGCGCTCCCGCAGCACCTCCTCCAGGCTGAAACGATGCTCCCGGGGCCCCTCCGCCCGGCGAGGGGCGTCGTCGCAGTCGAGGAAACTGCCGAAGCCGATTCCCCCCAACCGCCGCAGCGCTCCCACCAGCCGCCAGTGGGTGAGCATGCGGTCGATCCGGTACGGGGCTTCCCCCACGTCCTCCAGGATGAGGATCGTCCCGTTCAGGTCCGGCAGATGGGGGGTGCCCAGCAGGTGGGTGGCCACGGTGAGATTGGCCACCAGCAAGGGGCCCTCGGCCACGCCGCCCATCCAGCTCTCCCCTTCCAGATCCGCCAGCGGTTCACCGAACAGCAGGCGCCGCAACCGCTCCTGACTCCATTCGGGCTCCGCCGCCAGGGTGGTGAGCAGGGGGCCATGGATGCCGCCCCCCTGGCCCCGGGCCACCCGGTCCCAGAGCAGGGAGGTGACATCGGAGAAGCCCAGCAACCATCCCGGAGGTTGGGGGAGGGCTCGCTCCAGCAGCCGGGCTGAACCCCAGCCACCGCGGACGCAGGCGAACAGGGAGGCGGGGGGGTGAGGGCCCTCGCAGGGCAGCGGGGCCAGATCCTCCCCTCGCTCCTCGTCCCGGCCGGCCAGGTAGCCCCAGCGCCGGCCCACGAACGGGGCGGCTGGGGCCTCCACCCGCAGGCCCCAGTCGTTCAGAAGAGCCAGACCCGCTTCCAGGCGCTCGCTTTCCTGCAGGGCAGAGCTGGCTGCCACCAGCCGCACCCCGTCCCCCCGGCGCAGCGGTGGGGGCAGGGGGAGGAACCTGCCTGGACCATCCCCGACCCGTGCCGCCCGGCCCCTGGAGTCCTGATCCTTCACGGAGTTCTCACCAGCACCAGGGCCAGCAGCAGCAGGCTGCCCAGCTGCACCTGGCGGCTGAAATGGCGCCCAAAGGCAGCCCGGGGCAGGTCCGGTTGTCGCAACAGACTCGCCTCCCGTTGCATCCCCAGGCTGGCCACGGCCCAGGGCAGCCAGAAACGCAGGTCGGGAAACCCGGCTCCCCCACCCCCTTGCCACAGGGCCAGCACCAGGGCAGCCGCCAGCCCCGCGCAGGTCAGCCCGTAGCACCAGGCCACCACCAGGGGGGCCGCCGGCCCCAGGGAGAGGGCACTGCTGCGCACTCCCAGGGCCCGGTCATCCTGCCGGTCGGCCATCGCATACACCGTGTCGAACCCGAAGGTCCACAGCAGGGTGGCCAGCCAGGTGAGCAGCAGGGGCGCACCCCCGCCGGGTCCGCTTCCCAGGGATCCGCTGGCGGCAGCCCAGGGGATCAGCACGGCGAATCCCCAGCAGAGGGCCAGCACCAGCTGGGGGAAGGGAAACCAGCGCTTGGCCGAGGGGTAGAGCAGGATCGGCGGCAGGGCGGCCACCGCCAGCAGCAGGCAGAGGCCGCGGCCTTCCGGCGGCAGGGCCAGCACCACGAGCAGGGCCGCCAGCAGGCAGACCAGCAGCAATGCCGCCGCCGCCGGCACCCCCACCCGACCCGAGGCCAGCGGTCGATCTCTGGTCCGCTCCACCAGGGGATCGATGCGCCGATCCCAGAGGTCATTGGCCACACAGCCGGCCCCACTCACCGCCAAGCCACCCAACACCATCCAGCCCAGCAAGGGGAGCGCAGGGGGAGCGGTGGGGTTGAGCCAGAGGGCCCATCCCGCCGGTATGAGCAGGATCAGGCGACCGCTTGGTTTGTGCCAGCGCAGGAGTTCCAGCAGGGCTCTTCCCCCCATGCATGGTGCTCTCAACAAGGCGGCACCCTAGGCCTGAAGCTGGATGGCAAAGTGGCTGCGCCATTCCCCGGCGCCCCGCTGCCATGGCTCAGATACCCCCTCCGTCGGCCGGTTCTGTGCCACCGGACGATGCCCTGCGCCGGGTGGCCGCGATCGACATCGGCACCAACTCGATCCACCTGGTGATCGTGGCGATCGATCCGGCCCTGCGCAGCTTCACGGTGCTGCTGGCGGAGAAATCCACCGCCCGGCTGGGGGAACGGGATCCTGAAACCGGGGCCATCTCCCCGCAGGCACTCGAGCGGGGCTTCCTGGCCCTGCGCCATTTCCGCGAGCTGGCCGAAGGCCATGGGGTGGAGCAGATCGTCACCGCCGCCACCAGCGCCGTGCGGGAGGCCCCCAATGGTCCCCAGTTCCTGGAGGCTCTGCGGGAGCAACTGGCTCTGGAGGTAGGTCTGGTGAGCGGCATCGAGGAAGCGCGCCTGATCTATCTGGGGGTGCTCTCCGCGATGGCCTTCGGCGACACGCCCCACCTGATCCTGGACATCGGGGGCGGATCCACCGAGCTGATCCTGGCCGATGGTCATGACGCCCGGGAGTTCACCAGCACCCGCATCGGCGCGGTGCGGCTGCAACGGGAGTTCGTGACGCAGGACCCCCTGCCATCGGAACGACGCGGCTTCCTGGAGGCCTACATCCAGGGGGCGATGGATCCGGCGATTTCAGAGGTGAAGCGGAAGATCAAGGCCTTCGAAACGCCGACCCTGGTCGCCACCAGTGGCACGGCCCTGGCCATCGCCGCCCTGGCGGCCGCCGATGAAGAGAATCCACCCCTGCGGCTGCAGGGGTATCGCATCAGTCGCGCCCGGCTCAATGAGCTGGTGGCCCGGTTGGTGAAGATGAGCCCCGATCAGCGACGGGACCTGACGGCGATCAACGAACGGCGGGCGGAAATCATCGTGCCCGGAGCCCTGATCCTCCAGACGGCGATGGCCATGCTCCAGGTGGAGGAGCTGGTGATCTGCGAGCGGGCCCTGCGGGAGGGGTTGATCGTGGACTGGATGCTGCGCAACGACCTGTTGGTGGATCGCTTCGCCTTTCAGAGCACGATCCGGCGACGCACCGTGCTGCATCTGGCCCGCAACTACGGCGTGGATCAGGCTCGCTCCGAACAGGTTGCCTCCCATGCCCTCAGCCTTTATGACCAGACCAGGGGTCTGCTGCATGACGATGAGGGCAGGGGCCGCCAGCTGCTCTGGGCGGCGGCCCAGCTGCACAGCTGCGGCAAATACGTCAATGTGGCCGCTTATCACAAGCACACCTGGTATCTGATCCGCCACGGTGAGCTGCTGGGCTACTCCCAGGCGGAACACCTGATGGTGGCGGCGATTGCCCGCTATCACAGGCGCAGCCTGCCGAAGAAACGGCATGAGTCGTGGCAGCTGATCACCGACCGGGAGCAGCGTCGCTGCGTCCATGCCATGGCCCTGCTGTTGCGGCTGGCGGCCGCCCTGGATCGGCGTCCCTTCCCTGCGCTGGCCTGGTTGAAGATCAAGGCCCAAGGGGTGCGAGGCGAGAGCCCGACAGGTTTCATGGTGACCCTGGGGGCCAGGCCGGGCCCGCCCGGCGAAGTTGCGGCAGATCTGAGTCTGGAGCGGTGGAGCCTGGCTTCCTGCACCCCCGTGGTGCTGGAGGCCAGCGGGCTGCAGATGGATGGAGGTGGAGGTGGAGGTGGAGTCGCGGCGGATTGACGATCCGGCCAGGCCGTTCAGGGCGACGGCTTGAAGCTCTTCCACTGGATCTGGTTGATCGGCCCGAGAACGCGGGCAGGGCCTGCACCGATCGAGGCCTGAACCAGATCGGGACGTCCCGCCCGCACCTCCAGACCAGCTCCGAGCGGGAAGCGTTGTTCACCAGTCACCGTGCCTTCGAACAGGATGGTGCCGTTGGCATTGCGCACGGTCAGCCAGCTGGGGCCGGAGGCTCGCAGCACCAGCTCAGCGGCTTTGGGCACATCAGGGCTGCTGCCTTGCGGGGCATCGGCTGGCCTCTGGGCTGGCGGCTTGACAGCTGGATCGGGGACGGGGGGGGTGTTGTCGGAATCAGGAGAACCAGACAGGCCCGGAACAGCGGAGAGGTTCCGGAGCGGATTCCATCCTCCGGGGGAGAGGAGCTGGGCGGCCATCAGGGTGAGAGCACCGAGGCCCAGGGCAGCGACCAGCGCCTTGGGCCAGATCTGCGCACGACGGGTGGAGCTCCCAGTGGAGTGGCCGTTCCGTGGAGGGCGAGGGTCGGCATGGACCGGAGCCGCCAGGTGCGGATGGGGTCGGGGGGGGGTCCGCATCAGATCACTGCCCCGCAGACCCTCGATCTGTTGATGGATGTCGACGCCCAGGGCGCCCGCCACCCGTTTGGCCTGGGCGATCACGAATACGGGCTCCCGCAGCCGGGTGCGGTCTCCGGACTCGAGGGCCTGCAGCTGGTCAGCGCCGATGTGAAGGCGCTCAGCCACATCGGACAGGGTGAGCCCTTTCTGTTGACGGGCCTGATGAAGCCTCTCCCCGAGCTGCACCAGCTCTGGGATGGGTTCATCTTTAGAGCCAGACGGGGAATCGGACACCGGATCTTCAACGGCAAGAGCACACCCCTTCAAAGGATGTCGAGGTTCAGTATGGCCCTGCGTCCCAGCGCTGGCCAGCGGGAGAGCCATCCGAGCGGCTGCCTGGCGGAAGCTGCGTAGGAAAATTGGCAAAAGGGTGAAAATTGTATGGGCGATACTGGATTCGAACCAGTGACCCCTTCCGTGTGAAGGAAGTGCGCTACCACTGTGCTAATCGCCCCTATCGGCAACGCCATCAGGGCCATCGAGCACCCGACAGCCGCGGAGGCTGAACCTCTGCGCCGTTGCTCCTCAGCTTAGATCACAGCTTCGATCACCCCCTGCGGCAACGGTGCCCTGGAGCTGGGCCGGCGGGGTCCTGAAGCCGGCAGGGCCCGCCGATCCAGCTGGCGGATCGGTCACGATGGCGGCTGGTAGTCAGAGTTCATCCACGCCGTGATGCTCAGGAGAACGGGAATGGGCAACGATGCGGCGCCCGACAGCGACGTGCTGATCGTGGGGGGCGGGGTCTGCGGCACCGCCCTGCTGTTCAGCCTGGCCCGTTACAGCGATCTGAACAGCATCACCCTGGTGGAGCGCTACCGGCAGGTCGCCCAGGTGAACTCCAAGGCCACGAACAACAGCCAGACGATCCACTGCGGAGACATCGAGACCAATTACAGCCTGGAGAAGGCATTGGCGGTGAAACGCACCGCTGAGATGATCTCCCGCTACGCCGATCTGCTCGATGCCGATCGGCGCGATCGCTGCGTCTTCCGCACCCCCAAGCTGGTGCTGGCGGTGGGCGAGCGGGAGTGCGAGCTGCTGCGCCAGCGCTACGAACAGTTCTCGCCCCATTTCCCCGCCATGGAGTGGCTGGACAAGGAGGGGATCGCCGCGTGGGAACCCCAGGTGGCCCTGGTGGATGGCCAACTGCGGCCGGAGGCGTTGGGCGCGATCGGCATTCGCGACTCCTGCACGGCGGTGGATTACGGGGCCCTCTCCAGCTCCTTCGTGGAGCAGGCCCGTTCGGCGGTGGAGGGAACCGGGCGAAGGCTGGATCTGCGGCTGGGGACCATCGTGCAAGGGATCACGCCGGAGGGCGATGGGTTCCGCGTCGAACTGGCCGCTTCCCATGCCGCGGCCGGAGCAGGGCCGCCGGAGGTCACCAGCATCCGGGCCCGTCACGTGGTGGTGAACGCGGGGGCCCACAGCCTGCTGCTGGCCCAGGGGATGGGATTCGGCCTGGAGTACTCCTGCCTGCCGGTGGCGGGCAGCTTCTACTTCACCCCCGACCTGTTGCGCGGCAAGGTCTACACGATCCAGAACGACAAACTGCCCTTCGCCGCCATTCACGGTGATCCGGATGTGCGCTCCCCGGGCAAGACCCGCTTCGGGCCCACCGCCCTGCCCCTGCCCCTGCTGGAGCGGTATCGGCCCGGGTCATTCTTCGAATTCCTGAGGGTGCTGCGGCTGGATGGATCGGTGCTGGCGGTGCTGGGTCAGCTGTTGGGCGACGCGGACATCCGTGCCTATGTGCTGCGCAACCTGCTGTTCGAGGTGCCCTGGCTGCGGCGCCATCTGTTTCTGGCCGATGCCCGCAAGATCGTGCCCGGGCTGCGGCTGGAAGATCTGCGCTTCGCCGAGGGCTACGGCGGCATCCGCCCCCAGTTGATCGACCGCAAGGCCCGCCGCCTGTTGCTGGGGGAGGTGCGCATCGAGGCGATCCCCGGACTCAGCTTCAACGTCACCCCATCACCGGGCGCCACCTGCTGCCTGGGAACCGCCGTGCGCGACGGGGAGGCGATTGCCGGCCGATTGGGTTGCCGCTGGGATCGGCGGCGGCTGGAGCGGGAGCTGTATGGGGAGACCCGGACGGGCCCAGGCCGGGATGAAGCGATGGGCGACGGAGCCTTGCCGCAGAGTGCCTAGCCTTGGCACTCCTGTGCCTCTGCCGGCCATGGCCACCCAGCTTGACGCTCAGCCCTGGGCCAGGGAGTTGGTGGAGGCGATCACCCGCTGGGGCATCGATGGAGCACCCATTCCCAACCCCATCCCCGGACGGGAGCCGCTGCGGCTGAAGTCGGCCAGGGAGCTGGCTGGCGACTATCGCCAGCGCGCTTCACGGGAGGGGTTGAGCCAGGCCATCGAGGCGCTGATCGAGGATCAGGCCCGCTGGAATGCCAGCACTGGATTCGTGACGGGGGTGGGGGGATTCGCCTTCCTTCCCTTTCAGCTGCCGGCGGCCATCACCGCCACCTGGGTGATCCAGACCCGGATGGTGGCCGCCATCGCCGCGCTCTACGGTTTTGATCTGGAGCATGAGGCGGTGCGCACCCAGATCCTGCTCACCCTGATCGGCGAAGAGGCGGGTGAACTGCTCAAGCAGGTGGGGGTCAAGCTCAGCCAGCAGATCGCCCAGGCCCAGCTGCGGCGATTACCGGCGTCCGCTCTGGTGGCGATCAACCGGGCGGTGGGTTTCCGGTTGGTCACCAAGTTCGGCCAGAGGGGCGTGGTGAACCTGCACAAGGCGATCCCGGTGCTGGGTGGGGTGGTGGGTGGCGGCATCGACTACCTGATGACCAAGCAGCTGGGCGGCTATGCCGACCGCTCCCTCGCCCCCCGCCGGCCGCATGGATGCAGCGAGGAAGAGGTGATTGATGTGGAGGTGATCAACGAGTCTGTTGGGCACTGATGAGCTCCCGGGCGTCACAACGGTTCACCCGTTGCGCCACCACGGGGACGAACTCGATGCTCCGGGGTCCGGTGAACAGATCCGGCTCCAGCTCCCGTAATTTTCGGGCCGTGCTGTTCAGCTCGGCCTGGGCCTGCTCGACCCGCTGCCGGTGCGCGGCGTTCCACTGGCGCTGCCGATCGGCCTCAGCTCGTTCCCATGCCGCGACCGCCGCTTCATAGCGTTGCTGATCGAGGTCCTGATCTTCCGGGCGGAAGCGGGATTCCGTCGCCTCGTCGAAGGCTTTCTTCGGGCGCGCTGCGGGTCGATAGGACTCGTTTCTGACGGCAGCCAGGTCGCGCTCAGCCCGTCGTAATTCCTTCGTCAGGGTCTGAATCCGAGGTCGGTTGCGTTGGCAGTTCTCGACCAGTTGCCGCCGCTGAGCCGCTGTGCCGCTATCAGCAGCCTTGGTCCCCTCGCCCTCCCCGGGCCGCTTGCTTTCCTTGCTGAGGTCGGCTGGCTGGCGACCGCAGGCGGCCAGCAGCGACAACAGAGCCACCAACACCATGGCGGAGACCCGGGAGGACCCGGGGGCTTGGAAGGTCATGGCTCTGGTCATCGTGGTGCCTGGAATGTCAGTGTCCGTCAGGGGCTTTTGGCTGTCCAGGTCCACTTACTCGGCCCCACCCCGAAACAGGTGGTGATGACTGGCTGAATAGAGCTTGGAGCGGGCCTGGCCCGGGGCTTGCAGGGCCGGACTCACCACATAGAGGGTGGTGCGGATCAGGTTGTGCCGGCGGCTGGCGGCAGCCATCTCGTTGAGCGGCACCACCCTGAGCCACTGGTCGGGCCAGCTGACCCGATGGCCGATCGCCACTGGAGTATCGGCCGGGTAATGCTGCAACAGCTCCGCCTGGACCTCCTCGACATGCCGGGCGCTCAGATAGAGGCAGAGGGAGGCCCTCAGAGCGGCGAGGCGGCCCAGGGATTCGGTGGGGGGCACACCGGTGCGGCCGCCGGCGCGACTGAGCACGATCGTCTGCACCAGGCCGGGAATGGTGAGTTCCGCCCCCAGGACGGCGGCGGTGGCCTGGTAGGCGCTGATCCCCGGCACCACCTCCACCTCCAGGCCGGCATCGGCCAGGCGGCTGATCTGCTCGGCCAGGGCTCCGTAGAGGCAGGGATCCCCATCGTGGAGCCGCACCACCCGAAGTCCCGATCGGGCCCGCTCCACCACCACGCCCATCACCTCCTCCAGGGTGAGGCTGCTGGTGCGGATCCGTTCGCATTCCCCTGGGGCCAGGGCAGCAATCTGGGGGTTCACGAGGGAATCGGTCCACACCAGCACCTGGGCATTCTCAATCGCCCGGGCTGCCCGCAGGGTCATCAGATCCGGGGCGCCGGGGCCTGCCCCGACAATCTTCACCGGCAACGGCGCACTCATCCGGCCACTCCACCGCTGGCCCCACCCGGGTCTGGCAGAGCCCGGTGGCGGACATAGATCCACCACAGCCCCAGGCCGCCGAGGGCGATCAACAGCAGGCTCATCAGCTGGGCCATGCGCAGCCCGCCATCGCAGAAGGGCGGCACGGAGAACAGGCAGAGGGGATCGAGTCGCAGGGCCTCGATCCATACCCTGCCGGTGCTGTAGGCCATCAGGTAGACACAACTGATCACCCCGGCCGGCAATTGGATGCGGCCGCGGGCCCCCAGCCGGAACAGCTGCAGCAGCAGCAGGAAAACCCCCAGATTCCAGAGGGATTCGTAGAGAAAGGTGGGATGGAAGCTGCTTTCGGTGAGAAATTCCGGCGGCCGACTCTGGACAGGAATCGTGAGCTTCCAGGGAAGGTTGGTGGGCAGACCGAAGGCTTCGGAGTTGAAGAAATTGCCCCAGCGGCCGATGGCCTGGCCCAGCGCCACCGCCGGCATCAGCACATCCAGCAGGGGCCAGAAGGGTTGGCGGCGCCAGCGGCAGAAGAGGACCACCGTGAGGCTGCCGCCGATCAGGGCCCCATGGATGGCGATGCCTCCTTTCCAGATCGCCACCACATCCAGCCAATGGGATTGGTACTGCCGCCATTCCAGGGCCACGTAGTAAGCCCTGGCCCCCACCACGGCCCCCAGCACCAGCAACGGCAAAAGGTCGGCGATCAGACCGGGATCAATGCCCCGTTCCCGGCCCAGACGCATGGCCACCAGCAGACCGAGCAGCACCGCTGCGGCGATCAGCAGGCCGTACCAGCGCAGTGCGAAGGGGCCCAGCTGGAACACCAGGGGCCCGGGTGAGGTGAACAGGGCCAGGGGCATCAGGGATCTGAGCGTGATCAGACCAGGCCCTCGGCTGCCTGGACCTTCTCCACCTGGCGTTTTTTCAGCACCAGCATGATCTGGGCAAGCACGACAGCCGCGAAGAAGGCCAGCAACCCATAGATGCGAACGGGATTCTGGAGCACCACTTCCGCTTCGGTCTGACCGAACCCACCCACGTTGGGATCATCGGTGAGGGGAGTACCGGCCGCCACCTCATCGCCCACGGCCACCAGCAGGGAGGGACCGGCGGGGATGGTTTCGCTGACGCTGCCGTCGGTGGTGCTGATCTCCACCAGGGTGGCGCCGTTCTCGCCTTCGCTGATGGCGCTCACCGTGCCGGCGGCGGGGGAGGTGAACACGCCGTTATTGGTTTTCTCTCCATCTGGATTCACCTGGCCGCGGCCCCGGTTGCCGCCGATATGAATCTGATATTTGCCGAAGTGGACGCTGCTGTCGGTGGCCGGATCAGGGGAGAGAACAGGAAAGACGATTTCCTGGTGTTCATCGCCGGGCAGGGGACCCACCAGCAGGATATTGGGCTGGTCTTCGCTGTACTGGGTGTAGTAGACCCCGGCCGTCTCCTCCTTGAGTTCCTCGCTGAGGCGATCCTGAGGGGCGAGGGTGAACCCGTCGGGCAGCATCACCACGGCTCCCACATTCAGACCGGTGCGGCTGCCGTCGCCGGCCACCTGCTGGGCCGAGGTGTCGTAGGGCACATTGACGACGGCCTTGAAGACGGTGTCGGGGAAGACGGACTGGGGGACCTCCGCCCGGGTGGGCTTGGCGGCCAGATGACAGTTGGCGCAGACGATCTTGCCGGTGGCTTCCCTGGGGCTGGCGTAGTTCTGCTGGGCCCAGAAGGGATAGGCCCAGGAGGGGGTTGCGGCCATGAACAGCACCGCAATCGCCAGGGTGGCGTTGAGCAGGCTGCCGAACAGGTGAGAGAGGGAGCGGCGCATGGGGGTGGGGCGGACGGGATCTGGCGGCGGAAAAGTGGGGAACGAAGGACCGGTCAGGCCCACCAGGGGTTGTCGCCGGTGCGGAAGTCGGTTTCGGTCCAGGGGCTCAGGAAGACGTTGTCGTCCTCCACGGCCACATGGGCCAGGGCAAGGGAGAGGGGAGCCGGTCCCCGCACCACCTTGCCGGTGGCGTCGTACTGGCTGCCATGGCAGGGGCAGACGAACTTGCCGGCGCCATTGTTCCAGGGCACCACGCAGCCCAGATGGGTGCAGATGGCATTGATGCCATAGGCGCCGATCGCTTCCGGGCCCTCGACGATCAGGTAGGTGGGATCACCCTTGAGACCCTGCACCAGACTGCGATCGCCCTGGGGATGGCTGCCCAGCCAGCCACTGGCGGTGACGGCATTGCCCAGTTCGTCCTTCGCGGCGATGCCACCACCACTGCCGGCGGCCCTGGGAGGAATGAAATACCGGACCACCGGGTAGAGAGCGCCGAGAGCCACCCCCGTGACGGAACCGAAGGTGAGCAGATTCATGAACTGCCGACGGCCCATTCCGGGCACATCGCTCGCTGGCATCTGGGTCATAGGGGACGGACCGGAGAATGGTCGGTTTGGCGCCCATTATGAACCTTGCCGTTGCCGCCCCGGGGCGCAGCAAGGGGGCTGGGGTCTCCCTGCAACATGCTGTTGTGGAGTTCGAACGCAGCATGTCCACCGGCCAACCCCTGGGTGATCCCCTCAGCAGCGAGGAAGTGCTGGCGCTGCTCAGGAGCCGCTGGCAGGCCTCCTACGACCTCCAGCTGGTGCACCGTCGCGGACGGCTGTATCTGCAGGTGATGTGGGCCTACCTGGAGCAGCAGTCCTTTCCCCTCAGCCCAGAGGCCTATGCCGAGCGGATCGAGGCGATGGTGGCCAGCCTGAACGGGCTTGGGGTAGCTGCTCAGGTGCGGGAGTGGCTGGGTACCACCCGGGATCGCCCCCGCCTGGGCCGGGCCATGACCCTCCCCCTGGTGCTACCGGAGGGTCGAGCCAGTGAGTTTCTGGTCTGAGGCATCGAGGCCTGGGAGGAATCACCCATTCCCCGGCAGAGGCAGGTTGAGGGCGGCTTCCTTGCCGCGGCGCAATCCCTCCGCCAGCCGCACCAGCGCCACACCGACCAGGTAAAGGGCCGTGATGGCGCCTGTGAGCAGCAGCATGGTGATCGGGTCGGTGGAAGGGGTGAGCACGGCGCCGGCAAGGGCGCTGATCAGCACCACCCAGCGCCAGGCCCTGAGCATGGCCTGGGAATGAATCAGTCCGAAGGCGCCCAGCAGCAGCTGCAGCACGGGGAGTTGGAAGGCCAGAGCCGTGGCCACCATCAGCAGCAGCACGAAGTCGAGATAGCGCTCGATCGACCAGAGCGGTTCGACCACATCGGCGCCGTAGCTGACCAGAAAGCGCAGGGCGGCGGGCACCAGGGCCCACCAGGCGAAGGCAAGCCCGAGCAGAAAGAGGAGCGTGGAGCCGGCCACCGCGGGGCCCACCAGCCGCCGCTCCCGCCGCGTCAGACCGGGCAGCACGAAACCCAGGGCCTCGAAGATCACCCAGGGCAGGGCCAGAACAAGCCCCGCATAGCCCGCCACCTTGAGGGAAACGAACAGGAATTCCCCGGGAGCCAGCTGCAGGAAGTGGATGCCATGGGCCGGGACCTCCAGCAGCCGCACCAGGGGCCGGACCACCGCCAGACAGGCCGCCGCCCCCAGCACCACCGCCAGGAGGCTGCGCAGGATACGGCGCCGCAATTCCTCGAGGTGGTCCACCAGGGTCATCTCCACTTCCCCGGGGAATTCATCCTCGGGAGAACGGGGCTCACCGGAGACGATGGCGGTAGGGGGCGAGGAGGGGGTAGGGGCGATGTCGCTCATGACGGTTCCGCGGCCTTGAGGCTAGTGGGGGCCAGGAGGATCAGGGCCCGCTCCGGTTCCCCCCACAGCAGAGCCCCACCGCGGTGTCGCACGGTGCCGGGACCAGCCCCGGGAATGCGCTGCAGGTCATCGGTGGGCACCATCACCACGGGAACCCTGCGGTTGCCGCGCCCGCGGCTGAAATGGGCCGCCAGATCGGCGGCGGTTTCCAGGTCACTCTGGTTGGGCGTTGCCAGGGACGCCTTGAGAACCACATGGCTGCCAGGACATTCCTGGGCGTGAAACCAGAGGTCGCCACGGCGAGCCTGCCGCAGGCTGATCCATTCGTTCTGGCGATGATTGCGGCCCACCTGCACCAGCAGCCCGCCATCGGTACGCAGTTCCATGGGGCGGGGTGGGGTCACCGCCGCCGCCGAACGCCGGGCTCGCCCCCCGCGGCCGGCCGTTCCATCGCGGTTGCCTCCCCGCTCGCCCTCCAGCTCCCTTAGCTCTTCGGCAAGGGCCTCCAGCTGCTCCAGGCCCTCGGCCTGCTCCAGGAAGGTGAGGCTGGCGTTGATCCACTGGAGCCGTTGCCGGTGCAACTCCAGCCGGGGGGTGATGGCGGCGCTCGATCGCCTCAGCTTGCGGGCCTGGCGATACAGGCTCTGGGCCTGCTCCACCTGCTGGCGGGTGGGGCTTTGCTGGCTCAGCAGGGTGTCCGCCTGCCGCTGCAGGTCTTCTCCACCGGGCACCGCCGCCAGCAACCGCTCCTGCTGGTTCATTCCCCTCTGTTCCCGCGCGGCGGCGGCCGCCAGCCCCTGGGCCAGGGCATGGCGACGTTGCTCCCGCCGCCGTCCTTCCAGTCGATCGGCGTAGTAGGCGGCCAGGCCGTGGTTGATCAGCAGGGGATCGGCACACCGGTCAGGGGGCGGGCCGTCCCAGCAGCGGTAATCGCTGGGACCTCCCATCACCAGGGTGAAGGTCTGCCGCTCCCAGACCTGCAGCCAGCTGTTCCAGCGATCCCACAGCTGATCCCACTGGGAGGGACGCAGCTCCCCCACCGGCAGGTCGGCCGCGGCAATGCCGCTGGTGGAATCGATCGCGACCCCATGGCAGAGCTGCCGGGCCAGGGCAGGCCCAATCCCCTGGTAGCTCCCCATCAGGGCCCGCGCCAGGGGCAGCGGCAGCAGGGAGAGACGACGACGCCAGGCCTCGTAGCTCTCCTCAGGGTGAGGGATGTCGCCAGCCATCGGAGGGGGCGGGCCATAGGGGTCGCCGGTGCCGATCGGCCGCAGGCGGGACTTCCCCTTGCCCACCTGACGGGCCAGGGTCACCACCTGGCGGCGCTCATCGAGCAGGAACAGATTGCTGTGGCGCCCCATCAATTCCATCAGCAGCGATCGGTGCGGAGGATCCCCCGGCCGCCGTGAAAAAACCAGCTCCACCACCCGCTCGTAACCGTGCTGCTCGATGCTCACGAGGGCCAGGCCCCTGAGGCCATGCTGCAGCTGCCGCGCCAGGGTGCTTCCCTCCCCCAGGACGGCAGGGGCGGGAATGGCCAGCAGCCGCGGGGCTTCCGCCTGCCAGCCAAGACTGAGCCAGTGGGTGCCCCGCAGGCCGCGCAGACCGAGGTGCACGGTCTGATTGTCGGGTTGTTGGGCCTTTTCGAAACGGCTGGGCAGGATCTCCGGCCGGAGTTCCGCCAGCACGGCCCGCAGGCTGGTCACATCCATGGCCTGGATGGGCAGGGATGGAGCCATCGGAGGAGCTGAGGAACCGAAGGGGAAAGAGGCGGCGCAGGTTGGCGTTCCGCCCACTTCTACTCTGCAGGCCCGTCCCGCTTGAGCATGGAATCCTCACCCTCCACCGGCAGGCTCACCGTGATCACCGGTCCCAGCGGTGTGGGCAAGGGCACCCTGGTGGGCCTGCTGCTGCAGCGCCACCCGGAAATCTGGCTGTCGGTGTCCGCCACCACCCGGGCCCCGCGCCCCGGGGAGGTGGAGGGGGAGCACTACTTCTTCATGGGTCGGCAGACCTTCGAGCGGCAGGTGGCTGCGGGGGGGTTTCTGGAATGGGCCGAGTTCGCCGGCAATCTCTATGGCACGCCCCGCGCCGGCGTGGAGGCCCACCTGGCGGCGGGACAACCGGTGCTGCTGGAAATCGAGCTGGAGGGGGCACGGCAGGTACGTCACAGCTTTCCCTCCGCCTATCAGTTGTTGCTCAAGCCCCCTTCCCTCGAGGAACTGGAGCGACGCATCCGCAACCGAGCCACCGACAGCGAAGCGGCCATCATCGGGCGGCTGGAACGGGCGCGGGTGGAGCTGCGGGCGGAAGAGGAATTCGATGCCGTGCTGGTCAATGAGGATCTGGATGAAGCCCTGGCCGAGCTGGAACGATTGATGGGTCTGGCGGACGCTTGATGGCTCGCAGGCAACCAATGGAATCAGCAGCAGAGGACTCCACGGCCGGGAACAGAGCCAAAAAAAAGCGGTCTTCATGAAAGACCGCGATGGATCGGAAAGGTTGAAATTCGATCTGATTCGATCAGATCAGAGGGGACTGAAGAGGAGATCGGGGAAAAAATGGTTGAATTCGATCATAATTACAGCCGTGAGTCCGAACCAGATGGCAGCAAAGACCGGGGCTGTGGTGAGGAACTTCTTCATGGGAGCTTTACGCGAAATTGAGGGGTAGGAAAGAGCGGGAAATCAACGGGGGGAAACAGTCACCTTGGCATCAGATTCAGTGAGCTTGCCACCCCTGAGTTCTGCGAGAGCGGCCAAGGGCCAGGAGGCGGCGGCGAGGGTGCTTTTGAACGCCAGGGGCACATCAATCTGAATTTCGGTCATGGTGGCGTCTTTACGACCACGCACGGCCTGGAGGTAACCCCTTCCGGCCCAGCCGATGGTGCCGGCGATGTAGAGGAAGGCGATGCCGGGAATGATGAAATCACCGGCATGGCTCCAGCGGCCGTCCACGATCAGGCGGGGCAGGCCATCGGTGCCGCAGACGGCCTTGCTGTACATCTGAAATCGGGCCTTGGCCTGGTCGGTGGTGGCGGCACTGGCCCGCTGCTGGAACCTGGGGCTCTCGGAGCAGGGTGTCAGTCCAGCCACGTCGGCGTTGGCCATGGGAGCCAGGCCGAACATCAGAAAGGCGGAGAGCAGAACGGCAAAGAGACGACGCATGTGGGGAAATGGCAGCGGAGGGCGAGGGCCGCAGAGGCAGGATGTCACGTGCGGACAGTAAGAGAGCTGATCAACACAATGGCTCTGGTTCTTGCGCTCGAAACAAGTTGTGACGAGTCCGCCGCCGCCATCGTGCGGGATCGGGAGGTGCTCGCCAGCGCAGTGGCGTCCCAGGTGGAGGAACACGCCCGCTGGGGTGGGGTGGTGCCGGAGATTGCCTCTCGCCGCCATGTGGAAGCCCTGCCCACCCTGATTGAGCGGGTGGTGGCGGAGAGCGGTGTGGGCCTGCGGCAGGTGGACGCCATCGCCGCCACGGTGGCTCCAGGGCTTGTGGGAGCGTTGCTGGTGGGATCGGTGACCGGCCGCACCCTGGCCCGGCTCCATGGCAAGCCGTTCCTGGGCATCCACCACCTGGAGGGTCACCTGTGTTCAGCCCAGCTGGGCGGCGCCCTGCCACCACAGGCCCACCTGGTGCTGCTGGTCAGTGGCGGCCATACCGAGCTGGTTCGTGTGGAGGGCCCCGGGATCTTTCGGCGCCTCGGCCGCAGCCACGACGATGCCGCCGGCGAATGCTTCGACAAGGTGGCGCGCCTGCTCGGACTCGGCTATCCCGGCGGGCCGGCGATCGAGGCGGCCGCCGCCGGCGGAGATCCGCTCCGCTTCCCCCTCCCCAAGGGGCGGATTTCCCTTCCAGGAGGCGGTTTCCATCCCTACGACTTCAGCTTCAGCGGTCTCAAGACCGCCATGCTTCGCAAGGTGCGCTCCCTGGAGGAGATCGAACCGGACCAGGGCCTCCCCCTCGCAGACCTGGCGGCCAGTTTCGAACGGGTGGTGGTGGAGGTGTTGGTGGAACGAAGCTGCCGCTGCGCGATCGATCAGGGTCTGTCCACCCTGGTGTTGGTGGGGGGCGTGGCGGCCAACCGCCGGTTGAGGAGCACCCTGCAGCAACGGGCCGAGCAGATCGGCTTGGAGTGGCGGATGGCCCCCTTGGCCTTCTGCACCGACAACGCCGCCATGGTGGGACTGGCGGCCAACCAGCGTCTGGACCAGGGATCCCACAGTCCTCTGGCCCTGGGAGTGGCGGCTCGCATGCCCCTGGAGGAGGCCGGCCAGCTCTACGAAACTCCGCCCTGCTTTTGACGCCTTGCTGGTGAACGGAATGCTTGTCTGTCCGGTTCCTCCGGGACCGGTTCATTATCTTGCGCCTAAGCTGGGACAATTGCGCAGGCAAGGCGCCATGGCTCCGGCGGATCCCCTCCCTCTCGATCAACCGGCCCAAGGGTTCGATGCCATCAAGCCAGCGCCCGTTGATCACGAGCCGGAACCGGTCTCCCAGCAGGAGCTCAATTCCTGGCGCAGGGGCTTCACCCCCCAGGCAGAGATCTGGAATGGTCGCCTGGCGATGGTGGGATTGTCGGTGGGCCTCACCGTGCTGCTCATTGCCCGTATCACCGCCTCAACCCAGCCCTGAGCCGCCTCGCTCATGCCAGCCTGGGGAGTGGCGGAGCTGGTTGTCGGTTCAGTTGGTCCTGCCCCGCAGGATCTGGCTGAGTTCAGCGGGTCGGAGGCTCTGGGAAATCGCCTCGTCCACGCTGACCCGTCCACTGGCCACCAGCTCAGCCAGGCTCTGATTGATGGTCTGCATACCCTCGAAACCACTGCGCGTCATGATCTGCTCGATTTCATCGATCTTGGCTTTGATGATGTAATCCTTGCAGGCATCATTGTTGATCAGAATTTCGTGATAGCAAGCGCGTTTCCCATCCACCGTGCGTAACAGCCCCTGGGAGATCACCGCCAGAAAAGCTTCGGCGAAGTTCCTGCGCATTCTCTCCTGTTCGTGCGGCTGAACCATCCCCTCAATTCTCTCCAGGGTGCTGACCGCAGAATTGGTGTGCAGGGTACCCAGTACCAGGTGTCCGGTCTGGGCCGCCTCGATGGCCGTTGCGAGGGTATCTCGGTCGCGAATCTCCCCGATCAGGATCACATCGGGATCCTCCCTCAATGCAGCTCTGAGGGCTTGGTCAAGCCGTTTTGTATGGGTGCCCAGTTCTCGCTGACGAATCAATGACTGCTGACTCTGGTGGACGAATTCCACCGGATCCTCAATAGTGAGGATGTGACGCCGCATGGTGCGGTTGATGTGGTCAATGATCGCGGCGAGGGTGGTGGATTTTCCACTTCCCGTAGCGCCGGTGACCAGCACCATTCCTTTCCGCCGCGAGGCCAGAGAGCGGAACACCGCCGGCATCCCCAATTCCTCCAGCGTCGAAATCCTGTTGGGAATCAGGCGCAGCACCATGGCGGGACCCGCCAGGGTTTCAAACAGATTGATGCGCGTCCGGACGAAGGGAAACGCCATCGATCCATCGAATTCCTTGTCGGTGCGGAACCGGTCGATCTCCTGGCCGCTGACCATATCTTTCAACCAGGCCATGAACGTGGGCTGATCGGTCCTGGGCCAGCCGGTGGAGATAATCTCGCCGCGGCTGCGGAAACGGGGCTCATCTCCGACGCCGAGATGGACATCGGAGCAGCCGTTGTCAAAGGCCACCCTCAGAATTCCTTCGATACTCTCGGGCGGTGATTCACCGTTGATCAGTGGGCTGGCGAAGCTGGGCGCCTCCCCAGGTCCCCCCCCCAGGGGATTGGCAGCATGACCACCTGGGGGGGGAGGAGGCGCCTGGAATGTGGGGGGTGGAGGTGGGGCAGGACGAAACCCTGCCGAAGGGGGAGGAGGAGGTGGTGTCTGGAATTCCTCCAAAACGGGATTTAGACGTAACTGGGCCGATCCTGCCAGCATTTCGGCCAGATCGAAAGACTTGGCAGTTCAAGCCGGGCCCGATCCCTAGGATTCGACCGTCCGCGGCTTGACCTTGCCAGAACCCTCCGGTCTCCCGGCCCCTGACCCCTCCGGCTCCCCGCCCCTGGTCACGATCGTTCTCGGAACTCGTCCAGAGGCGATCAAACTCGCGCCGGTGATCCGTGCCTTTCAGGCTGCGAAGGATCTGCGCACCAGGGTGGTGCTGACGGGCCAACACCGGGAAATGGTGGCCCAGGTGATGGGCCTGTTCCATCTGGAGGCCGACCACGATCTGGCCCTGATGGCGCCGAATCAGACTCTCACCCACGTCACCTGTGCCGCCCTGACCGGGCTGCGGGAAGAGTTTCTCACCCACCCCGCCGATCTCGTGCTGGTGCAGGGCGACACCAGCACGGCGTTCGCCAGCGCCCTGGCGGCCTTTTACGAGCAGATCCCTGTGGGCCACGTGGAGGCAGGCCTGCGCACCGACAATCTGCTCGATCCGTTCCCGGAGGAGGCCAACCGACGATTGATCTCCCAGCTCGGGCGTCTCCATTTCGCCCCCACCGCCCGATCGGCCGAGAACCTGCGGGCCTCGGGCGTGGTGGGAGAGGTGCTGATCACAGGCAACACGGTGATCGACGCCCTGTTGCTGATGGCCGATACGGCGCCTGAATGGGAGGTTCCCGGCCTCGACTGGCGGAATCAGAGGGTGATGCTGGCCACCGTGCATCGTCGTGAGAACTGGGGGGAGCGGCTGCGGAGTATCGGCCGGGGCTTCCTGGAAGTGCTGGATCGATTCCCCGATACGGCCCTGCTGCTTCCCCTGCACCGCAATCCCACGGTGCGGGAGCCCTTGCGAGATCTGCTGGGAGACCATCCGCGCGCCTTCCTCACCGAACCGCTCGACTACGACCGGCTGGTGGCGGCGATGCGGGGCTCCACCCTGTTGCTGAGCGATTCGGGAGGGCTGCAGGAGGAAGCCCCTGCCCTGGGCAAGCCGGTGCTGGTGCTGCGGGAGACAACGGAGCGCCCTGAGGCCGTGGAGGCCGGAACCGCCCGCCTGATCGGTACGGACAGCGATTCCATCCTGCGGGAGACCAGTCGGCTGCTGGAGGATCGAGACGCCTACGAAGCCATGGCCCGAGCCCACAATCCCTTCGGCGACGGCCAATCGAGTGGCCGCATCCTCGAAGCCTGCCGCACCTTTCTGGGCTGCAGCCTCAGTCCCGCTGCTTCGCCCACGGCGGCAGGTCGATGAACACCCGGGCACCGGGTTCAAGCCCACTGAGGATCTGGGTGTCCTTGCCGCTGCTCACCCCCAGTTCCACCGGCTGAAAGGTGGGGGTCTGCTTCGGTCCCACCAGCAGCACACCGGGGCGGCCGTCTTCGGTGACCACCGCCACGGTGGGCAGAATCATGTCGGCCTGGAGTTGGCCGGCCTGGAAATCCACATCGGCGGTCATGCCGATGCGTAGCTCGGGGGAGGGTTCCAGCAGTTGGAGTTTCACCTCAAAGGACGTGACGTTGTCCTGCTTCACAGCGCGGGGGGCGATTTCCCGCACCCGAGCCTCAAAACGCCGATCCGGGAACGTTTCCACCCTCACCGTGGCGGCCATGCCCGGCCTTAGACGGCCCAGGTCACTTTCTGGAACCCTGGCCAGAACTTCGAGACCTTGCGACAGCTCGACGATGGAGGAACTGCTGGCGCCAGCGGTGGAGGAGGCGGTGGTGGTGGGGGTGACAAAGGCGCCGGGATCGGCGAACCGCTGGGAAATCACCCCATCGAAGGGCGCCCGCACGATCAATTCGGACGCCTCCACCCCGCGCTGCTGAAGCCGCTCCCGGGCGGACGTCACCGCCATGCGCCTCACTTCGTCATCGGCACGAAAGCGCTCCAGGTCGTCGAAGCTGATCGCTCCCTGGCGATACAGCGGCTCGTTGCGACGCAGTTCACTGGCGCTGCGGCGTTGCTCGGCCTGGGCTGAACGCAGGTTGGCCTGAAGTTCCTGGATTCTGTCGTTCAGATCGCCGTCATCCATGCGGGCCAGGGCCTGGCCTTCCACCACCCGATCCCCCTCATCCACGAACAGTTCCATCATCAGACCCTGCCGTCTGGGGCTGATGTTCACGCGCTTGACGGCGCTGAGTTCCCCCGTGGCGGAGATCAGCCCCGGCAGGGTGCCGGATCGGGTTTCCACCGTGAATGGGGTGACATCCCGTCCGGCGGTGAGACGTTGCCGTTGCCAGAGGCCCACACCCGCCAGGAGGGCAACGGCCACCGCCAGGCCAATCCACAGCTTCCTGCGGCCCCGCGGCTTCAGCGGACCTTGGCGTGGGGCCTCCGGCGCGGGTTGCATCCGCGGGGCTGGGACCTGGGGGGCGGGAGCCTGCGGGAGGTTGGTTCGGGGGGGGGTGCTGAGGGGAGCGATCGACCGGTACGAATACTTCGGAAAGTCTCGCCGGTTCGCGCCAGCGCTGTGGAGGGGTTAACGGCGGGAGTTCCGGCCTGGAAGGTGGTGCATGGGGTGGGGGGTGGAGGATCCGGATCGGCCCCTAGATTTCCGCCATGCTCAAAGCCGGAATCGTCGGGTTGCCCAACGTGGGCAAGTCCACCCTGTTCAACGCCCTGGTGGCCAACGCCCAGGCCCAGGCCGCCAATTTTCCCTTCTGCACCATCGAGCCCAACGTGGGGGTGGTGGCCGTGCCCGATCCGCGGCTGGACCAGCTCACCACCCTCTCGGGCTCGAAGGAAACCGTTCCCACCCGGGTGGAGTTCGTGGACATCGCCGGGCTGGTGAAGGGGGCCAGCCAGGGGGAGGGCTTGGGGAACAAATTCCTGGCCACGATCCGGGAGGTGGACGCCATCGTGCATGTGGTGCGCTGCTTCGAGGATGACGACGTCATCCATGTGTCGGGATCGGTGGATCCGGTGCGGGATGCCGAAGTGATCAACCTGGAGCTGGGGCTGGCGGATCTGGCCCAGGTGCAGAAGCGGCGGGAGCGGCTGAAGAAACAGGTGCGCACCAGCAAGGAAGCCCAGGCGGAGGATGGGGTGCTGGAGCGGATCGAGGCGGAACTGGAGCGGGGTGGCGCGGCCCGCACCCTGCGGCTGAGCGAGGAGGAGCAGGCCCTGATCAAGCCCCTGGGCCTGCTGAGCGCCAAGCCGATCATCTACGCCACCAACGTGAGCGAGGACGATCTGGCGGAGGGCAACGAATGGGTGGAGGCGGTGCGGCAGCTGGCCGAACGGGAGGGGGCGGAGACGGTGCGCATTTCGGCCCAGGTGGAGGCCGAGCTGGTGGAACTGGGCGAGGCGGAACGGGCCGACTATCTGGCCGGGCTGGGGGTGAGCGAGGGGGGACTGGGCAGCCTGATCGCGGCCACCTACCGCCTGCTGGGCCTGCGCACCTACTTCACCACCGGCGAGAAGGAAAGCCGCGCCTGGACGATCCGGGCCGGCATGACCGCCCCCCAGGCCGCCGGCGTGATCCACACCGATTTCGAGCGGGGCTTCATCCGCGCCCAGACGGTGGCCTATCAGCAGCTGATCGAAGCCGGCTCCCTCAGTGAGGCCCGCAACCGGGGCTGGCTGCGCAGCGAGGGCAAGGAGTACGTGGTGGCGGAGGGGGACGTGATGGAGTTTCTGTTCAATGTCTGAGCAGCCCCGCCCCGTTGCCTTTCTGGGCCTCGGGGCGCTGGGGCTGCCCATGGCGGCCAACCTGCTGGCGACTGGCTTCCCCCTCACGGTGTACAACCGCTCCTCGGCAAGGGAGGACTCCCTGCGTGCCGCCGGTGCCCGCTGCGCCGCCACGCCGGCGGAGGCGGTTCGCGCTGCCGAGCTGATCTGCCTCTGCCTGAGCGATGAGCCGGCGGTGCGCCAGGTGCTGCTGGGCCACGACGCCGAAAGCCACGACACCGAAGGCGAGGGCAGCCTGGGGCCTGGCGACGGCAGGGGCGACACCTCCAGAGCGGCGATCCATGGCCTGGCCCCCGGCGCCCTGGTGATCGACTTCTCCACCATTGCGCCGAGCGGCAGCGAGGCGGTGGCCGCCCAACTGGCGGAGCGGGGGGTGCACTACATCGACGCCCCGGTGACCGGCGGCACGGAAGGGGCAAAGGCCGGCACCTTATCGGTGCTGGTGGGGGGTGACCCGGCGGATGTGGAGCGGGCCCGGCCGTTGCTGGAGGTGGTGGGCAACAGGATCACCCATTTCGGGCCGGTGGGGGCGGGCCAGCGGGCCAAGGCGGTGAACCAGGTGCTGGTGGCAGGGAACTTCATCGCCGTGGCCGAAGCCATGGCCCTGGGGAGCCGGCTGGGGCTGCCGATGCAGCAGGTGGTGGAAGCGCTGAAGAGCGGTGCGGCGGGCTCCTGGACCCTGAACCACCGGGCCCGGAACATGCTGGTGGGGGAGTTCCCCCTGGGCTTCAAGCTGGAGCTGCACCACAAGGATCTGGGCATCGCCCTGGCGGCCGCCCAGGAGGTGGGGCTGGAGCTGCCGATGTGCCAGCAGGTGGCGGCCATGGAAGCCAGCCTGATCGCCGCCGGGTTTGGAGCCGAGGATGTCTCCGCCCTGGCCCGGTTGTATGAGGCGTCGGGCCCCATGGCTTCAGCGGAGGGTGATCGGAGCTAGCTGATCGGAGCTAGGGGAGCTCGGGGTCGACCAGATCCCAGAAGCTGTAGTTGCGGCCGAACGCTTCGCGCAGGCGCTGCTCGAAGCAGTCCTGGCTCTCGAAGGGGTGGCTGGCTTCGATCGACAGGCTGAGGGTGCGGCAGGTGCGCAGGTGGTCAGCGGCGTAGCGGTATCGCTTCCGGCGGCCCATCGACAGGGCGAAGACCACCATGGAGCGAAGCAACAGGATGGCCGCCAGGGGATGGTTGCCTGACAACCGTTCGGCCGCGGGCCCCAGCACCTCGAACGCCTCCCCGTCCCACTGCTCCCAGTGGTGGACCACGTAGTGCGCGGCGCGGGAAAGGGCGGGCCAGGCGATCAGAAAGGAGAGAGCCGCCAGGGCATCAGGGCTGGCCTCCACGGCGTCGAGGGCCCGTTCTTCGGCTTCGGTGTCTTCGAAGGCCGGCAGCCGCTGCAGGTAATCCCGCAGGTGGGGGATCGAAAGGACCCGCTCGAAGGCAGCCCAGCGGCATTGCTGCGCCTCCTGGTGGCGGCCGAGGGCCTCCAGCGCCTGGAGGCGGCGGTTTTCCCAGTCGGGCGACCAGCGGGCCTGGGCGGTGGTGGCGGCACGGTTCAGCATGGCCAGAGCTTCGTCGGCCCGGCCGGCGGCGAGCAGCCGCTGGGCCACCTCCGAGGCCACGGCAGGCCAGCCCAGATCGTTGTGCTGGAACTGGGCGATGAATTCGTCCACATCGCCGCGGGCATCGGCGACTGCCAGCAGGGCGGGATGGCCCGGGGGGGCACCCAGAGAGAGGCACTCCTGTTTGAGCCGATCCAATCCCTGCTCCCCGAGCGCTTCCGCCAGCAGGGGGATGAGGAGATCAAATTGTCCGTAGCCGTTGCCCACGACACACTCCGCCACCTGCTCCGCCAGGGCCGTGGGCTCCATGGAGGCGGCGGCGACGATCACCGGCAGATCCTCCACCGCTCCTGTGAACACGGCCAGTACGGTGCCGCGGCTGTCGTAGCAGCGATCCAGCACGCCTTCGGCCAGATCGAGAAAGCGCCAGAGCAGATCGAGCGCGAGGCGAGGGTTTGCCTGGGCGATCGGTCCGAGGATCGTCTTGCGCTGGGCCTCCAGGTCGGCCACCAGAGCCGGACGCCGGCGGGAATCCACAGGGGAGGTGGCCCGCTCGATGCTGCCCAGGCGCTTGCGCACCTCCCGGGCCGCGTCGTCCACCCCCTGGGCGGCGGCCAGGGCCAATCGCAGGCGTCGCTTGGCGGCCGCATCGCCACTGCTCAGTTCCAGCAGCAACTCCGCCAGCTGGGGGGCGCCGAGATCAGCCAGGTTCTGGGCGTTGAGGGTGAGCTTGCTGGCCATGGAAGTGCCCGGGGCAGGCCGCAGGCCAGCTTGCCATCAATCAGGGGATATCGAAGCCGGTCAGCCGCTGGGGAGAGGTTGGGGTTTGGGCAGATCGATGAACCACCTCAATGTTGCGGCAGACAGGCCCGCGATGGATTCAGCAACCGGTCCATCAACCGGTTGGAGGTCACGAAATCGTTTGCGTCACCCCGTGATCGGCCAGCTCTTCGAGCTGGGTGGTACAGGCATCAGGCGTTGAAGGCGTGACGATGAGTTCTTCGTCAATGCCAGACATGAAACGAATCTGGGTGATGCTAGAAGAATAAACTTCTGCTCATCAGGAAAGCGCTTCTTTTGCCTTTACCCCGGCATGATAATCCGTATATAAATAGACAGGAATTTCCAGTTCACCCAAAACCTCTTCAATAATCGGTAATACGTCATTCCATTCCAGCCCACCAACCCCCGTAGCCAGCTTGGGCAGGGCAATGGAGCTGATATCTTCTGTTTTGAGCATTTTGGCAAGTTGCTTGAGGCTGTCTCTCACATGCTTCAGGGTTGCCTTGCCAGGCCGTGCACCATGGCCATAGCCACCTTCCTGGGTGATGAGATTGACGATTCGCACATCGAAAGGGCCTCCCCATACCCAAACGCTTCCAGCTTTTGGATGGCTTTCATGGCACCAGTGGTGAAAGTCCTTGTGCATGGAAGGATATTTCTCGTGAAGAGACAGTGCCAGCCCCTGGCTCATGGGATCATTGGGGGCTATGCCATGGGCAATCGCCTGAGCTTGAGAAAGCAGAATATCTCCAGAAACTTGATGGATCATGGTGTTGTTGAAAATAATGATTGACCTTGAAACATGCACACTGGATAAGAGCGGGCATCATGATCGAGATGTGCAGCTGGAAATGAGAAGTAGTTGAAAGCTGCAGTATATTCATCTTGATTGTGTAATCCTATCAGCAGCGGTCTTGCCTGTGAGATGGAAATCCAACCGAAACCTCATCGGTGGGCCATGGTGCGCGACCAGTGCGCTGAGGAAACCCGCTGTGACAGTCCCTGCCCCTGGGTCAGCCCCGCCGCAACAACCCCTTGCCGGCCAGGTGGCCCTCGTCACCGGTGCCAGCCGGGGCATCGGCCGGGGCATCGCCATTGGCCTCGGGGAGGTGGGGGCCACCGTGCACATCACCGGCCGCAGCATGGAGCTGAATGCCGGCAGCGACCCCATCGGCCGCAGCCTCGAGCACACCCGCCAGGCGGTGGAACAGGCCGGAGGCCGCTGCATCGCCGTGGCTGTGGACCACCGGGACAACGACCAGGTACAGGACCTGTTCGGCCGCATCGAGCGGGAGCATCAGGGCCGATTGGATGTCCCGGTGAACAATGCCGATGAAGGGGTGCGGGCCCTGTGGGAGAACCAGGGCAAACCGTTCTGGGAGGGAGATCCCGGCATCTGGGACACTTGCGACAACGTGGGCCTTCGCCGCCACTACATGGCCACGATCCATGGGGCCCCGCTGATGACCGCCCGCCAGGGGGCCTGATCTGCACCATCTCCTCCTGGGGGGCTTGGCGCAGATCTTTGGCGTGGCCTACGGAGTGGGCAGGTCGGCCTGCGATCGGCTGGCGGCCGAGATGGCCGACGAGCTGAAGGCGCACCAGGTGGCCTCCATTGCGCTGTGGCCGGGCATTGTGGGCACCGAGCACATCCAGGCCATGGTGTCTGAGAACGCTCAGCAGCCCCAGCCGAATCCGGCCCTGACCGCGATGGCCAGCCGTTTCAACTGGGAGAGCCCCCTACTCACGGGCCGGGTGATCGCCGCCCTGGCTGCCGACAACCAGCGGATGGCCCGCAGCGGCAAGGTACAGATCGTGGCGGAGCTGCCCGCCCACTCCCGCCTGGTGGATGGCAACGGCCACCGGCCAGCCTCCCTCCGCTCCCTGCGTTTCTTTCTGCCCACGGCCCTGCCCGGCCTGCGGCGCCATGCGGCCTGGATTCCAGACCTGCGCCCCCTGATGGGTACTGCTGCTCAGCGCCCTGCGCTCGCCGCGGATCTGACGCCAGTTATACATTCAGTGCCGAATCCGCACACCAAGGCTGTTCAACCCCTTTTGACACACATCCGCACAGGAAGGGAGCGACTCCACGAAGTGTATAGATGCTTTGGAGTGTAAAGATGCTTTGGACGGTAGCCGCCTCGCCTCCATCTCGTTAACGATTGCGATCACCCGGCCGCAATGACCTCAGGCAGGAAACAGAAACGCTCTGGACGTGGCTGAGGTGAATGGCATTGTTAGTTTGCATCACGGTAGTCATCCAACAGCTCGCTAACCTCTGCCTTCAACACGATCAGGTCTGAGTAGACAAGCCCGAAAACCGCATCGTCATCAACTGCTCCATAGTCATGAGCAAGCAGATTTTGGAAATCAACGATCGCACGAGAATTGGATATGGAACTAAACAGCTTTGCATTAAGGGCGCTGACTCTTCTACGTGCCTCACCAAAGATGAATTCTCGCTAGACAGCAGATCTCACAACACGTTTGTTTCGATATTCATCCAACGAGATGCCGCTCACTATGTCTTCAATCGAATTGCATGCATCAAGGATATCATGAAAATATGCAGATAGATCACGCGCCATAAACCTGCTTCTTGGCTCGATCCCGTATCGCTGGCAAGCTGCGGCGATCTCCTCTGGCTTCCCGTCAATAAGGGCTGACATGAACCACCTCCTATCCCATCGTACCCATAAACCCAGAGAGACCACAAAGAGATCCTGCATCAAAGGCTTGCAACGTCAAACGCCCCAGATCAGAAGCGAGCAAGAGCTTGCGCGTACGACACTAGATTGACGCTCCCGTCTTCTGCATCTGGAGCGTGAAGCGTATGCAGGTGCTGTTCTGACCGCCAGCCTGCAGGGGGCCTTGATGAATGCGTTGGCTCCACAGAATAATCATGGGCACCAGCGCTCCCCTGGCGCAGATCGCTGGGTCCTGATCGCGTCCGCGAGCGGACCAACGTTCACCCCTGGCACTGGCACTGAACTGTGCCTCTGGGTCCAGGGCTCACTGGGGGGGCCTGCTCATCATCCACCTCGAGCCCGATTCACCGGTTGGGCGGAGTTGGTTTGGTTTCCAGATGGACGTTCGGTGCAATGGTTTTGATCTGAACAGGGGTAAGCTCACGCCTGAGCAGAAACTGCAAGGGTTGGCCCGAGCGGTGCAAGGCTGTCTGGGATGGCAGGAGCGTTCGCATCGTGTCGCCACCCTCCAATTCCTGATCGAAGAACGCCAGCGACAGGGCTTTGAGATCCTGGCGAGCCTGTTCCGGCTGGGGGCCGATCAGCCAGCTTGGAAGCGTGCCGGTTGCGGCAAGAAATGACAGGTGGGTGGCATCTTCAAACAGAGCCAGAACACTGCCGGAGGTTGACACGCTGGCGTAGGGAACCAGCTGCTGGGAGATGGGAGGCGCAAAAATATCCTTTGTGCCGGAGATGATCAGCACCGGAGCCTTCAGCTTCAGCATCGATTCACCCGTAAAGATGGGAGTGCTCACCGGATTCACGGCGATCACGGCCTTGATGCGCGGGTCGGAGAAGTCGCTCTGTTGCACCACCTGGCCCGGTGCCTGGCATTGCCAGAGGATGGCGGGATTGAACTCCACCTGATCGGGGTCATTGATCACGCTGCAGGCCCGCTCGAGGTGCGGCCAATCCAGCTGCGCTCCCCCCAGCGCCAGCACGGTGTAGCCCCCCAGCGACTGGCCGAGCGCCCCGACGCGGCTGGTGTCGACCTGCCCTGGAAAACGACGGGCCACCTGATCGATCAGCCTGCTCACATCCTGGGGTTGGCGGTACCAGGCATTCGGCGGAGGGATGGTGGCGAGTCCCTGGATGGTGGCCTTGACCCGATTGGCACTGGTGGCCGGAAAGTCGAGTGCCGCCACCCCATAGCCGCGCGAGGCCAGGTGTTCGCCCACGTAGAGCAGAGCGTTGAAGTCCGTATTCAGCCCAGGGGCCAGCACGACCAGGGGCGGGCCGGGGGGGCCGGCCGCGGCGGTGGAATCAGGGGCGGGGAGCAACGCGATCGCCTCGATGCTGTTGCCGTCCTGCCCCGGGAAGGAGAACCGTTCGCGCCTGTAGGGCTGGCGACCAGCTTGTGCGTAGCCGGTCAGGGCGGGACTGGGCAGGCTCGCGGTGGGGTCCTTCGGGACCAGCCGGGGGAAGATCTGCTCCTCTACATCGAACTGATCCCTGAGGCGACGGGCCAGGTTCATCACCTTCGGCACGCCGATGATCAGATCCTCGAGTGGATACTGCTCGAGCACATCGATCAGCCTCAGCCCATTGCCCGTGGAGGCGCCGAGGATCAGGGCTCCTGAGATGGCAGGCACCACTTCAGCGGCAGGCTGCTCAGACAATTTGGCGAACTGGCGCACCACCACACCACCCATGGGGGTCTGCAGGAAGTCAGCCACTTCGATGCTGGTGGCGGGGAAGGGATGGCCCAGGGCGAAGCGCAGCGCCTCACGATCGCCCTGTTTCAGGGGATCGATGATGAAGGAGATGCCCGGGTTGACCGTTCCTGTCCGTTCAAATTCGGCCAGATCGGCCACCTGCACCGAGCGCTGCAATTCACCAAGGCGGAAGCTGATCTGCTGTGCCGCCAACACCGGTGTGCCTGCCAGCTGCACCACCAGGCCGGAAAAAATGGATGGGATCCAACGGATTCCTTTTCCAGAAGACCGCATGTTCATCGCCATGGGCTGTCCCTCAGGACGGGGAGATGAGCATGGCAGAGGAGTTCTTCAACCCATTGCGCACCATCCACATCGGCACCGCAACGGCGGATGCCTGGCGTGTTGCCTGGCGTGCTGCCTACGGCATTTCTCTACCTGCATGGCTTGAGAAGGGCTTCACAATCGTTGTGACGTTCTCTTTATCAACCATCATCCTGATCTCATCACCGGCCCGGCTACAGCGGGAACCCGGCAAAATCTCCATCAACACAATCCCTTACAAGTGATGACCAACCATCCACTCAAGCCAGGGTGTATCTGCCAGCGGACGGGTTTTTACCACCGGCCCTTGGTCCTGGCGCTGGCCCTGCTGCTGGCCGGTGGTTCCCTGGCCATTCCCTCGCCCGTCACCGCCCGCGTCGGGTTCGGGGGGGGCGTGGGCTTCGGCCGCGTGGGCGGCTACCGCTTCGGTGGCGGCGTTGGCTGGGACGGTCGCTGGGGAGCGGACATGCACCCCGTCTACGGACCTCGGGTCAGGCCCGCGCTGGGGGTGGGCGCCGAGGGTGTCCGTTTCTATGACCGCCCCTACAACGGGTGGCATGCCGACTGGGCCGGCGGTGGCTACTGGGGAGCGCGCCCCTGGGCCACCGGCTGGTATCGGGTGAACCCGGTGGGCTGGGGCTGGTGGGCGGCTGGAGCGGCCGCCTGGGGGGTGGCCGGCCTGGCCAGTGCCGCCACGATCAGTTCCCTGGTGAACACAGCCGCCGAGGAGCAGGCGACTTCCTTTTTGGTGCCGGAAACTCCCTACCAGCTGAATTACGCCTCAGTCGAGCCTGTCGGCCAGTACGGCGCCAGCTTCTCTTACGGCGCCGATGGCGACCCCGACCTGTTCGGGGGGGTGAACTGCCAGGCGGGGCTGCTGAATGGCCAGATTCCCGCCACGGCCGCCCAGGCCCAGCTGGTGAATGCCGTCTGCCAGGTTGCTTATGGCACACCTGAGTGAGGCCGGCCAGCAGGGCTCACCCCACGGTCAGAGGCAGCACCTCAAAGGCAAGGGCAGTCAGCCAAGGATCCATGGCCAGATCCTCCCAGCAACAATGAAAAATCTTTCGAAGCCCACGCCAAGCGGAGTTTTCATGCCCCTGCCGCTGCCCCAGACCCTGCCCCTGCCGCTACCCCTGCGCCTGCTGGCCACAGCCCTGCTCATCGTTTGCTTGCTGCTGATCGAGCCGCGGGCGGTGGGTGCCGTGCAGTCCTCTCCCACCTGTGCGGCCGGCATGGAATGGATCCCCGGCGGTACGTTCCGCATGGGATCGGATGATCACTACCCCGATGAGCTCTCAGTTGATGCGGTGACGGTGGAGGGCTTCTGCATCGACCGCCATGAAGTCACCAATGCCGAATTCGATGCGTTCGTGAAGGACACGGGCTATGTGACCATCGCCGAACGGCCGATCCCCAAAGACCAGTATCCCGATCTGGCCGAGGATCAGCGGGCACCGGGTGCCCTGGTCTTTGCCATGCCCCCTGCAGGAACCAAGGTCACCGAGGTCACCTACCTGAGCTGGTGGCACTGGACCCCGGGCGCCAACTGGCGACACCCCCAGGGCCCCGGCAGCGATGTGGAGGGCCTGGAGAACCATCCGGTCGTGCAGGTCGCCTTCAAGGATGCCGAGGCCTATGCCGCCTGGGCCGGCAAGGCCCTTCCCACCGAGGCCCAGTGGGAGTTCGCCGCCAGGGGCGGCCTGAAGGATCAGATCTTCAGCTGGGGGAACACCTATTCAGCGAAGAAGGCCAACACCTGGCAAGGGGAGTTCCCGATCCGCAACCAGGAGAAGGACGGCTACTTCGGCACGGCGCCGGTGGGGAGCTTTCCCCCCAACGGCTACGGGCTCCAGGACATGACCGGCAACGTCTGGGAGTGGACGCAGGACTGGTACCGACCCGGCCACCAGGGCATGGCCGATCAGGTGAATCCAGCTGTGAGCGAGCAGCAGCTGAGTTTCGATCCGCGCGAGCCTGGCATCGCCAAGCACGTGATCAAGGGTGGTTCCTTCCTCTGTGCAAAGAACTATTGCAGCCGCTACCGCCCGGCGGCCCGGGAGGCCCTCGAACCGGATACAGGCACGTCCCATATCGGCTTTCGATTGGTCTCCGGCCCTGCTGAGGAGTAGTCGTTGCGACTCCGCTGGGCACGCCTGCTCAATTCGGGCAAAAATGTCAGCTCCTCGACCTCGTCCCCGCCATTGCATGTAACTGTGGGTTCTGACTTGCGCTCCCGTCAGGGGTCGCAGCCCTCTTCAGGTCCCAAGCTCGGCGCATGGCCCCACTCGCAGCAACGATCCGTCGGCTGACCAGCCTGGTGCTGGCGCTGTTCTTAAGTTTTTCCCTGGTGGCCTGCGGCGCGAAAGGCCCAGACGTCAATCAGGCCTCCGCGAACCCCACGGCGATGCCCACCGGTCAGCCAGTGGCGCGGCCGATGGGCATGCCCACCGAGAAATTCGCGAACAAGCCCAACATCCTCTTCATCATGGGTGATGACATCGGCTGGATGCAGCCGGGGGTCTACCACCGCGGCCTGATGGTGGGTGAAACCCCCAACATCGACCGGATCGGCAAAGAGGGCGCGATCTTCATGGATTACGTGGCCATGCAGAGCTGCACCTCGGGCCGCAATGCGTTCTTCACGGGCATGTACCCCCTGCGAACGGGCATGATCCCCCCCCAGCTGCCCGGCAGCCCCACTTATCTCAAGCCAGGAACGCCCGCACTGGCTAAGTTCCTTCGCGATCAGGGCTACACCACGGGAGAATTCGGCAAGAATCACCTGGGTGACCACACCGCGTCCCTGCCCACAGCCCACGGTTTCGAGGAGTACTGGGGCTACCTGTATCACCTCGATGCCATGCAGCAGGTGAGCTTCCCCGACATCAACAGCTCGCCGACGCAACAGGCGATTGCGCCCCCTTGCCAGAACACTCCCGTACCTGGGCTTCCTGCCGTGGCCGGTGCGGTGGATCCCAAGTCCACCACCTGCCTCACCCCGCCCCGCCCGGTGATCTGGTGCACGTCGTCCGACGGCACAGAAAAGAACCAGACCTGCAAGGACGAGGGACCGCTGACCCTGGAGCGATCCAAGACCGTGGACGAGGAGATCTCAGCCAAGGTGATCGACTTCCTCGACCGCAACGATCCCAAGAACACCAACAAGCCGTTCTTCGTGTGGTACAACCCGGCCCGCATGCACGTCACCACCGTGCTCTCGGACAAATACATGGATATGGTGTCGACAAAGGGCGGCAAGGATTGGGGGGTCAACGAAGCTGGCATGAAGCAGATGGATGACAACATCGGCTACGTGCTCAAGAAGCTCGATGACATGGGCCAGCTCGACAACACGCTGATCGTCTTCACCACCGACAACGGTGCCGAGAAGATCTCCTTCCCCGACGGCGGTGTTACCCCCTTCAAGGGCCAGAAGGGCGAAGCCTACGAAGGTGGGTATCGGGCCCCGATGGTGGTCCGCTGGCCCGGCCATATCGAGCCGGGCACCGTGAAAGACCAGCTGTTCGCCGCCCTGGACTGGGTGCCGACCCTGGTGGATATCGGCGGTGGAGCCAAGGGAGACGCCCTGAAGAAGCAGATCGAAGCCGGCAACTATCCCGGCATCGTCAAGACAACCCTCGATGGCGTCAATCAGCGCGACTACCTCGAGGCCAAGTCTGATAAGTCAGCAAGAGATTATTTCTTCTATTACTCCGGGGCCACACCATCAGCCGTGAGGTACAAGAACTGGAAGATGTACTACACCATGTCTGAGCCTGGGGCTGACGGCTGGATCATGCCCCTCATCCCCTTCCATTGGACACTGGTTCAGAACATCAAGCGCGATCCCTTTGAGCAGGCCGTCGGCGTCGCCCAGGAAACCGCGATGAGCATTGGCGGTGCCTTGGCAGGTCCGGTCACGGCCTACCAATACGACTGGAACATGTTGCCGATCGGCCAGCAGCTGTGGGAAGAACAGTTGATGTCCTACAAGACGTACCCACCGCTTCAATCCCCTGCCACCTACAACCTCGACGCAATCTTGGCCAAAGTCAAGGAAGCCGGCCATCCGAGCGAATAACTGGGGCACCCACACCATGAACAACATCACAACCAACTTCGACCACGATTTGGTGCAACGCGCCAAGACCTCAAGATCCATGGGGATCCTGATCATTCTGCTGGGGGTGCTGGCCATTGTTTATCCCCTCTTCGCCACGATCTTCACGTTCAACGTGATCGGCTTCGTGCTGCTGCTGGTGGGGTTCCTACAGCTGTTCAATGGCGTACAGCTCAGCAAGGGAAAGACTGGCCAGCATCTGCTGACCATCCTGATCGGCATCTTCTATCTGATCGTTGGCTTCTGGATCCTGCGCCATCCCGTCTTCTCGATCCTGGATCTCACCTTGGTGATCGGCATTCTGTTCTTCATCCAGGGATCCATCCAAGTGATCCATGCCTTTGAGGGGAGAGAGGAGCATCGAAAGCTGCTGCTGATCAATGGAATTGCGGGCATTATTCTTGGCATCCTGATCTGGAGCAACTGGCCCTTTGATTCCCTCAGCCTGCTCGGGTTGCTGGTGGGCATCAATCTGATTCTCTCCGGCGTCAGCATCCTGAAGACCTTCCGGGCGGATCAGCTCAGCCCCTCGGCTGGCTCGGAATCCACCTGACATCGATGACTGCCTCGGATCTGCCATCGCTTTCAGGCTCATGAGCGATACGTCGACAATGCCACTGAGGCGCAGAACCATCATTCAGTCGCTGGGCACACTGCTCTGCGCCACACTGCTGGCCGTTGTCTTCGGCCTGCCAGGAGTTTCTGCGAAGCCGCTGGATCCGCTTCCTTCCTGGAACCCTGGGGCTGCCAAAGACAGCATCCTCAACTTTGTCTCCCAGACCACCGATCCCAGCAGTCCTGAATTCGTTCCTGCAGAGCAACGCATCGCCACCTTCGACCAGGACGGCACCCTCTGGGTGGAACACCCGATGTACACGCAAGTGATGTACATCCTCGAACGGGTGCCAGAGCTGGTGAAAGCCAAGCCTGAGCTTGCCCGGGAGAAGCCCTACGCCACCGTGCTCTCTGGGCTGTCCGGTGACAGAACGAGTCTGGAGAGCCTGACGTTGCCGGATCTTGAGAAACTGGCAGCCGCCACCCTCACCGGAATGCCGCTTGACACCTTCAATCAAGAGGTGAAACGTTGGCTCGCCACGGCGAAACATCCACGCTGGAAACGCCCCTACACCGAACTCACCTACCAGCCGATGCAGGAGCTGCTCAAGCTGCTGCGCACGAAGGGCTATCGCACCTACATCGCCACGGGTGGTGGCCAGGATTTTGTGCGTGTCTACGCCAACGAGGTCTATGGAATCCCCCCTGAACAGGTGATCGGCACGGCCGGCAGCACCCGCTACGGCTACACCAGCACGGGCAAGCCCTTTCTCACCAAGGAACCCAGGCTTCTGCTCGACAACAACAACGCTGGCAAGCCCGAGGGCATCCATCTGATGATCGGTCGCCGGCCCACGGCGGCATTCGGGAATTCCACCGGCGATCGGCAGATGCTCGAATACGCCAAGGCAGGGGGGGAAGCCAACCTGGCGATGATCGTGCTGCACGATGATGCCAGCAGGGAGTATGCCTATGGCCCAGCCCAGGGGCTGCCGGACACCAAGGTGGGCACCTTCACCCAGGAGCTCTACGACGAAGCCAGGCAGCAGGGATGGGTGGTGATCAGCATGAAGAACGACTGGAAACAGATCTTTTCGTTTGCGCGTTAGCCCCAGGTGAATCCGCTCAACGGATAGTGCTGGAGGCCTTTTGGTGCGGTGATGCCTGGCATCAACGCCCGTGGGGCGCCCACAGCTGAGGCCAGAATGGTCAGAGACAAACCCGCAGACGATGCGACTTTGTTCAGATGCCTCCCCTGCTGACCATTGACAGCGTCGAGTGCCTGCAGGCCAGGCTGGACGCACTCGGCCTGTCCCTGAAGGTCACTCAGCTCGCTGGGGGTGAACTGAGCGGAACTCTGCTGCCCCTGCTGCTGGGTCCGCTGCGGCTGCTGCGCATCCGGGTCGACAGGTCGGTTCACTGTGTCGGCCCCAAGCCGCGTGGCAGCCAAATCGTGGCGCTTGATCTGGGCAGGGATCTGGACGGCGATGCGACCTCGCCAGCCCCGATCCGCAGCCATGGCCAGCCGCTGTTGCCCAGGGCCCTGTTCGGGCTCTCCGGCACGGGTGAGATCCATCTGACCACCTTTGGCCCGTGCGACATGGCCCTGCTGATGATCCATCGGGAGGAGTTCCTCCATCGGGCCGACCGGCTCGGCTGTTCGGTGCTGGAGCAGGTGCTGCCCCGCAACTGGCTCACCCTGGATCCAGGCCGGTTTGAGCGGTTGCGGCGCTACCTGCGCCAGCTCTTCGCGACGCTCGAGGCCGACCCCACCCTGCAGCAGGTGGCCGGTTTCGAGTGGATGGTGAGCAACGATCTGATCCCCCTGGTGCTGGAAGGTTTGATCCATGGCGGTCATGCCAGCGACAGCCTGCCCCGGGCCCCTTCGCGGATCGAGCTGGTGAAGGCTGCCCAGCGGTGGATGGAAGCCCATCCCAGAAAGCCCATTCATCTGGAGGGCCTCTGCCGAGAGGTGCACACCAGCCGGAGGAGCCTGATTCAGGGATTCCGGGAGCACCTGGGGATGGGTCCGATGACCTATCTGCGGCTTCATCGCCTGCACGGCATCCGGCAGGAACTGCTGGGGGCCGATCCAAGCCAGACGAAGATCCGCGCCCTCGCCGCGGAATGGGGCTTCCTCAACCCTGGCCACTTCTCCCGGCAGTACGCCGAGCTCTTCGGTGAGCGGCCCTCCGACACCGTTCACCGGCCCCGATGTTGACCTGATGCACTGTGGATATGCCAGCCACAGGGTCTGCCGTGTCCTTAAGACACCCTGGAGATGGCATTGGCTGGCTGCAGACCAGAGATCCTCCACTGCGGCCAGAGATGAATTTTACATCCAAGGACTTCGTGGCCAAGC
>CALOCJ010000002.1:0-266163 GCA_942491925.1 Synechococcales cyanobacterium | reverse complement strand
TCTCTCCCCTCAGAATGCTCGCGCATTCCTCAGAGCTCGACGCAGTAGAAGCGTCAGTTCCTAAACTTTTCAGTTGTCCAGGTGCGTCCGCCTCCTCCCCCTCTCAGGGGCTCTCAGCGAACTGTCGCCTCGCGGCAACTCAGAAAACCTACAGCATCGGCGGCTTGCGCCTCCCGCTACTTCAGGCCCGCTTGGTTCAGACTCTCGTCTTCCCCGCGCAGTCCAAAATCATATCACCTCTCCTGCCCCCTCACAGCCTCCCCCTCCTCTTCAGGCACCCTTTCACGGCTTGGGGCAGGGCAGGAGGGCATCAGCCCATGGCATGAAGCGTTCCAGGGTGGCGGGACGATCAGCCACAAGAACGGGGAAATCCCTTGTAGCCAGATCGATGCCCGCGGCAAGGGACTCGGGCGTGTCGATCAGCCAGCGCATCGGGCAGCCCAGTTCGGTGAGTACCAGCCACGCGGCGGCCAGATCCCAGATTTTTGGGGTGGCTTCCAGGGCCGCCACCGTCTGCCCCATGGCCACGCTGACCAGGTTGAGGCTGGCAACGCCGAGCAGTCGGATCTTGCCCGGGAAAGGCCTGTCAGGAAGCTTCTGCAACACGCCGATCGAACGGCTGCACAAAGAGGCGCAGTCGGAGGGGTGAAGGTGCCGGGAGGGGGGCTGCAAACTCTTTCCATTGCGCCAGGCACCCTGCCCCCGGATGGCAATGATGCGCTGGCGCAACGGTGGGACATCCAGGATCGCCAGCACCGGCCGGCCGCCTTCGAAGCGGGCCAGGGAAATCGCCCAGTAGGGAATCCCGGAGGCAAAGTTGGTGGTGCCGTCGAGGGGATCCACCACCCAGTAGGCGGGCGTGGAAGGCACTCGCTTCCTGCCTTCCTCACTGAGCACCCCCTCATCGGGGAACAGATCAGCCAGCCCGCTGACCAGGGTGGCATCGCTCCACCGGTCACAGGCGGTGATCAACGTGCCGTCCGCCTTGAGATCGGAGGCCATATGGCCGAAATCCCTGCGCTGCTGTTCAGCCACCTGGTCCACCAGCGTGGAGAGACCGGGATGCAGGTAGCAAGGTGGGGCCGTCATCCGAGTTCCATGGCCAGGACCCGATTCAAACCGCGACCGGTATCCTGCCGGAACTGGGCCACATTGATCCTTTCCAGACACTGGATTGACGCCAGAGCCACCAGCAACTCCACGCCGAATACGAGGGCATAGGCCGGATAGGGGTCTGGCCCGAACGGGAGAAGACGACCAAGATCCAACAGGCCTCCTCCGATCAACTTGCCGAGGGCTCGGGAAAGGGCCTGCGCCAGGCCCCAGACTCCCACGAATGTGCCTGCGGCCTCGGGCAGGGTGAGATCCAGCATCAGACAGAGAACACTGTTGGTGCCGATCCCTGCCGACAAGCCGAACAACAACATCACGACCTGGAGCACTGGAACGCTGGCTGTCAGCCCGGAGAGCAACAGCAGGGCCAGGGAAGCGACGATCAGGCGACAACCGAGGCGGGCGGTGGGAAGCTTGCCCAGGCTGGGCACAACCCACAGACCGGCCACCAGCAGCCCCGCCAGGGTGCCGATACCCCAGAAGGCGTTGAGCTGGGCGGTGGCGGCGATGGGCATGCCAAACACCTGGGCCCCGTAACTTTCCAGCACCGGGTCCTGCAGAAAAAGCCCCAGGGTGAACAACAGAACGAAACTGAAAAAGATCAATACCTGCCGGCTGGAGGTGATCAGGCTCCAGGACTGGCCCAGGGTGACGGCATCCTCCCGCAGGCTGGCACGGTCCTGGCCGGCGGTGCCGACAGGGGAGGATTGGGAGGGTTGGAGAGCGGGCTCCATTCCCCAGGTGGCCACGAGGGTGAGTGCGAAGACGATGGCCGCGACCCTGGCCATGAAACCGAGCAGAGCGGGCTCCAGCACGGCCGGATCGGTGATGCTGTCGAGGTTGCGCAGGCTGAAGCTGATGGCCACGGCCCCCACCACGATTCCAACGGTGAGCATGCACCAGATGATGCCGACGGCCCTGGGGCGTTCCCTCTCGGTGGTTCGATCGATCACCAGGGCCAGGTAGGGAGTGGTGGCCAGGGAAATGGCCAGGCCGTAGAGGGCGAACAGGCCGCAGAGGCCGGCGATCCCGAAGGCCAGCTGAGGCTGGGGAGTCCCCTGGGCGAACAATCGGCCCACATGGAAGATGACCGGGATGGAAAGAACGGCCAGCACACAGAACAGGGCCGTACCGATCAGTACGTAGGGAACCCGATGGCGGGATGCGAGCGGATGGGTGTCGGAGATCTGGCCGAACAGCACCCTGGATGGGGCCACGAACTGCTCGAAGGCCAGGGCCCCGCCCACCACCAGACCAGGAAAATTCAGCTCACTGATCATCACCCGATTCAGAAGTCCGGCAAAAATCACCGCCAGACAACCGAGACATCCCTGAAACAGACCCAGGCGCAGGATGGAGACCAGGGGCATGGAACCTCGGGTGGAAGGGAGCAAACGGGCTACATCTCTCCGGAGGAGGAATTCCCGGATGATCCTGGGGGTGATCCGGAGATGTAGGAGCAGGCAGGGATCACGGGCTGAGGTTCCACCGGGATATCGCTGCCACCCTCGTTCTGAGGCCTGGTGGCAGGCAGGGAAGGGGCCGGGCAGAGGGTGATCTGGTCGAGGCCCGTCAGGCGCCTCAGCTGGGCCAGGCTGCTGTTGTAATCGGTGATGGCATTGGCATAGCGAACTTCCGCCTGGGTGAGATCCCGTTGGGTGTCCACCACTTCCCGCTGGGTCGTGACACCGGCCTGGAATCGCAGCCGGGCCAAGCGGAGCGACTCCCGGGTGGAAATGACTTCCCGTGAGGTGGTGGCGATGTTGCGGTTGTTCAGTTCAAGGGTGAAGAAATTCTGCTCCACCTCCTGGCGAATCGTATCCCGTTGACTGGCAAAGCGGAATCGATTTTCTTCGGCAAGCTGTTTCTGCCGGCGATAATTGGCCCGGGCCGCGCCCCCGTCGAAGAGATTCCATGAAAGGTTGAGACCGATGGAATTATCAACGCTCCAGGAAGTTACATTGGTAACTGGATCTGGATCGAATTGATACCCAAAGGAACGACCTGTCCCGAAGGTGTTGACGATATTGAGAAAGGGTTGGACCTGCCCGAGCTCTGCATTGGCGTTGCTGTTGGCAATGGAGATATCAAGGATGATCTGGTCGAGCTCCTCCCGGAAGGCGTAGGCGGCAATGATGCTTTCCTGCAAGGAAGGCATCCAGGTACCGACCACACGGGAAGGATCCTTGGCGGTGGGGGTGACGTCCTGGGGTAAATCAAGCAGTGCCGCCAGGGTTCTGCGGGCTGTGGCCTGACCCGCTACGCCTGAGGAAAGCAGCTGTTGGTCTCGGGCGAGCTGGGTTTCGGCCTCCAGTACTTCCAGCTTGGTGGCCACACCTGCACGGAAGCGGGCCCTCGCATCCCTGAGGCTGATCAGAGAGGCGCGCACCGATTCCTGGCCAATGCGCACCTGCTCATCCGCAGACTGCAAGGAGAAATAGGCCAGATTGGAATCCAGCCGCAGTTGGCGCAGACCGATCAGATATTGGTTCTTGGCCTGTTCATAGGCATCACGGGCCGCCGCAATCAGCGGGGTGCGTGTGGGGTTGATCAATCCCCAGCTGATCTGCAGAGCTGCATCCAAGGCGGTGATGCTGGTATAGACGGAGCCTTGCGCAACCTGGGTGGCACTGACACCGGATGTGAACTGCTGACCAGCTGTATACGTAGGAAAGCTGTTGATGTTGAGATTGATATTCGGATACCAGAGGGCGATCTGGGCCCGCAGGGCTGACTGGGCCTGCTCGACCTGCTTGGCGATGGCCTTGAGATTGGGATTATTGACCTCGGCAATGGTCTCCACCTCAGCCAGACCGAGGGGGCGCAACTGGCGGATCCGGACCTGGGATGGATTGTTCGGCAGGGCGAGGGAAGCGGGCGCCTGGAGGTCGGAAGCGTCCCCAGGGAGTTGTTCGGCCGCTGGAGGCAATACCGAAGGATTGGCCTTGGGGCGCTCACCCTTCAGCTCGGTGGCCAGGGGTAGCTGCTCCACCTCGAGGGGCGCAGGAAGAGGGGCTTGTGAATCAACGGGATCGAGAGCAGAATCAGCCGAGCCCGAAGGATCAGGTGCCGGATCCTGTCGCTCCCCCTGGGGTTCCGACGGCATGGAGTCGGGTTGGATGGCCTGAGCGTGAACGGCAACGCCACCGTCAGAAAGCACCTGCCCCGCAACCAGGCAGGCGAGCAGAAAGTGGTGGGGCCTCACATCTGAACCGTTCACGCCAGCCAGAGCTTAGACATCATCCTTTCCACTGCCGAGACAGGCAGCCACCAGATCGTCCGCACCCTGCACAATCCGGATCGGCACCGCCAGCCGCTCGGCCAGCTGGTCCAGCTTGATGTCATCCAGGAACACCGCCTCTCCCTGGCGCAACATCACGCCGGGAAGCAGCAATCGCTCTCCCAGATCCTGGCCTTGCAAGCCCTCCAGCAGGTCCGAGCCGGTGAGCAGTCCCGTCACCACCTGATCCTGCCCCCAGTAGGGGCTCGGGAGACCATGGGGAATCAGCTCCACCCCCTCCACCTGGTTGAGCCGATCCACCACGGGTTGGAGCGCCCCTGCCACCAGCCGCCCCACCACCCAACCGCTGCGTCGTTGTCGGGGGATCGAGAGCGGCAAGGTCCTGGTGGCCAGATCAAGCTCCTCCAGGAAACCTCGAATCGTGCCTACCCCATTTTCCCGTTGGGGCAGATCCTCGTAGACCGCCCGGGGGGGAAGGGGGCGGCCAGCCATCAGATACCACTCATCCGAGAGCCAGGCAAAACGGCTCCCCAGGGTTGACTCAAATCTCGTCTGGAGCCGTTCCACCCGATCAATCACCGCCGCCGCCGTAGGCGCATCCACGGGGATGAGGCCATCCCCGGGGGGCCGGAAGCGGGTCAGACCCACCGGCACGATTGCCGTTGACAGCACCGCTGGCCAGGCTCCGCTCCCGAATCTGCCCAGATCCACCAGGGTTTGTTCCAGGGCATCGCCATCATTGAGCCCCGGGCAGACCACCACCTGGGCATGGATCTGCAACCGGCGGGCGGCAAACCAGGCCAGTTGTTCCAGGAGCTGCGCGGCCCGGGGGTTGACCAGGAGCCGACTGCGCAGATCCGGATCGGTGGCATGCACGGAGACGTAGAGCGGGGAGAGGCGCTGCTGTTCAATCCGCATCCAGTCGGCGCTGGTGAGGTTGGTCAGCGTCAGGTAAGAGCCGTAGAGAAAACTGAGCCGGTAGTCGTCGTCCTTGAGGTAGAGGGTGCCGCGACGTCCCGGGGGCTGTTGATCGATGAAGCAGAACGGGCAGTGGTTGTTGCACTGCCGCAGCCCGTCGAAGAGGGCCTCGCTGAAGCCCAGGCCAAGGACCTGGTCGGCATCCTTCTCCAGGGTGACGACCTGGATCGTGCCATCGGGATCTTCCACCTCCAGGGTGAGCTCCTCCTCTCCCTCCAGCACGCGCCAATCAATCAGATCCCTGGGCCGCACCCCGTTGACCCGGAGCAAGCGGTCGCCCACCTGAAAGCCCAGTTCCTCAGCGATGGAGTCCGGCTCGACGAAATCCACAATCGCTGGCTGGGGCTGGCGGCTGGCGGAGCCGCTCCCCGGTGAGCCGCTCTCGACCAGGGGGAGACCTGCGGAGGGCTCGTTCCACACAGGGCGCAGGGGTGAGAAAGGTCGGACCCACTCTGAAGGCTGGGGGGCCGGGCTGGCGACCGCCCCAGCCTGCTGCGGGGGGGGCACGGCCTCAGACAGGGGAGCCCCTCAGGGAACCGAAGACTCGATCCCCCGGAACCAGAGCAGGATCGTCAGCCCGAACACCAGCCGATAAGCCACGAAGATCCAGGTGCTGTGTTGCTGGAGGAAACGGAGCAGCCAGGCGATCGCCAACCACGAGATCACGGCCGCGGATATCACCCCCACCAGCATGGGAACCAATCCCCCATTGGCGGGAGAGGACAGGGCATCCTTGAGTTCGACCAGGCCCGCCAGCGTGATGGCAGGGATTCCGAGCAGAAAGGAAAAACGGGCCGCGGCAGGGCGTTGCCAGCCGTCGAACAGGGAGGCGGTGAGGGTGCTTCCCGATCGGGAAACCCCTGGGACCACAGCCAGAGCCTGGGCCACTCCCACCAGCAGCCCATCCCTGGGGGCCACATCATCGATCTGCCGCCGACGACTGCCCAGCGTCTCGGCCAGGGCGAGCAAGAGGGCCATGAGGATGGAAACGACCGCGATCGCCGTCATGCTGCGCAAGCCTGAGTTGCCGTAGTCAGGGACCCAGATCTTGATGGCCAGCCCTGCCAGCACGATCGGCACGGTTCCAAGGGCGATGGCCACTCCCATGCGGGCGGAGGGGTCCCTCCATTGCCCGTGGCGAAAGGCCCGGCTGATGCCTGCGATCACCTCGGCCAGGTCCTGGCGGAAGTAGGCCAGTACGGCGGCGATGCTGCCGAGCTGAATCACGGCGGTGAACGCCACGCCGGGGTCCCCCCAACCCAGGAGAACGGGCACCACCTTGAGGTGGGCCGTGCTGCTGATCGGCAGGAACTCAGTCAGGCCCTGCACCACCCCCAGCACGAAGGCATGCCAGGTCGCTTCCCCCAGTGACGTGGCACCCTCTGAGGCAAGGATCAGCATGGGGACGCTCAACGAAGCAGCCGACCCTATGGCGGGCTGGGCCGGGCCCGGCCCGCAAGACCCTCAGGCTTGGTTATGTTTCTTCACATTCGCACTCATCGGGGAGCCCGTCATTCTTTCCTCCAGACCCTTTCCTTCCTCGGACTTGCCCGACTGGCCTCTGCGATGGCCTGTGACCGCGGCATTGATCCTGCCCCTGGCGGCGTGCCTGCTGGTCACCATCCCTGTATTCCTGCAGGCCCCATGGGTGCGGACTGCTCCCATGCAGGCAGCATTGTTCACCGCTCCCCTGCTGGCTCTGGGCGTCTTGTTGGAGTTTTACGGACGGGGGGTCTGGCAGCCCCTCGGTGCCCTGATGGTGGGCTTCTGCGGCAGCTGGTTGGGCGGGACCCTGTTCTGGGGATGGTGTCGTCTTCATCCGATCTGGCATCTGCCGATCGAAGCCTTTGCCTTGCCCCTGGCCCTGGCCGGGCTCGGAACCCGCTGGCGATTGGCCGGATCGTTCTATCTCGCCGCCCTGTTGGGTACCGCGGCCACCGATGGGGTGATGGCGATCACCGGGTTGATGGATCTATGGCCGCAAGCGCTCGCCGCGCCCCTCCACGAAGCGCCCCTCATCCTTCAACATGCTGCCCAGCGGGCCCTTCAGCCGCTACCCCTGACCGTGATCCTTGTGAGCGCCATTCTGCTGCTGGCGATCTGCCGGTCTCTGTGGGGGAGGGGAGGTCCGTGGCGCGTGGCTTCTGCCACCCTTGGAACCACTCTCATCGTGGATGGTCTGTTTCTGATGGCCGCCTTGCTGGCGCCTCAGCTCAGCGGCATGACCTGAAGCCCCGTGGTCCGATCTGAAGAACTGCAAAACCACGGGGTCGTCATGGCGATGAGGTGATCGGGATTCTGTACCGTTGTGGGTGGCGTTCCCTGGGAGCGCTGATTCGATCAGCATCCCGTTGATCCTTCCTGTTCCTTCCCCATCGGAGTATCGAGATGAAGCGGCTGCTTGCCTGGTTGATGAGTGGTTTGCTGATGGCTGGTCTGATCCTGAGCCTTGGGCTTTCCCAGCCGGCCCATGCCGACGAGTTGCGCAATATCGCCGACGACAAGATGGCGGAAACCGTCGGCAAAGTTGATCTCAACAATTGCTCGGTACGCCGCTTCCAGCAGTATCCCGGCATGTATCCCACTTTGGCTGGCAAAATCGTCCTTGGGGGCCCCTACGAGAGTGTGGACGACGTGTCTGAAAAACTTGAATTAACGGAACGCCAGCAAGAATTGTTCGACAAATATAAGGAAAATTTCACGGTCTCACCGCCTTCCATCGCCCTCAACGAAGGCTTCGATCGAATCAATGACGGTGTCTACCGCTGAATCCGCCACCTGCCTCACCCGATCGGGCGCCCCTTTCCCTGATGGTTGATGTCCCAGCCGCCTTTGATCGGGCGGCTTTTTGCTAATGAATCCGTGACTTCCCTGCCGTCTCGGCATCGCTCCGGAAGCCCGGTTCCCCCCGTCGGTTCGGCCCCATGGCTTCCCTCCCAGTGCGATGTGGTGGTGGTGGGTAGTGGAGCCGCTGGCTTGATGGCCTGCCTGGAGCTGCCGGCAGGCCTGCGGGTTCTGCTTCTCAGCAAGCATCACAGCCCCCCTTCCGCCAGCCGTTGGGCCCAGGGAGGTATCGCGGCCGTGACCAGTGCCGATGACAGCCTTGCCAGCCACATCCGGGACACCCTTGCAGCGGGCGCTGGGATCTGTGATCCGGAGGCCGTCGAGCTGCTCGTCAGCCAGGCACCCGCCTGTGTGGAGCGATTGCTGCAGCTGGGCATGGAGTTCGATCGCACCCCTGCGGGGTTGAGCACCACCCTGGAGGCGGCCCACAGCCATCGTCGGGTTCTTCATGCCCAGGACCGCACCGGTGGGGCCCTCGTCGATGCGCTCGAACGGGAGGTGCTGCTGCGACCGGGACTGCTTCACCGCAGGGGGGTGCCCGCCCTGCAGCTGTGGCTGGAGGGCGGGCGGTGCGTTGGCCTGCAGGTGCTCGATGGGAACCGGCTGCGCTGGGTGCGATCCGGAGCGGTTGTGCTGGCGTGCGGCGGTGGCGGCCACCTCTTCGCCCACACCACCAATCCCCCCCAGTCCAGTGGTGACGGTGTCGCCATGGCCTGGAGCGCCGGAGCCGAAGTGAGGGATCTGGAATTCGTGCAGTTCCACCCCACGGCCCTGATGTTGCCGGGAGCTCCCCACTTCCTGATCAGCGAAGCGGTTCGCGGCGAGGGGGCCCGCCTCTGCGATGTCCATGGCCGCAGTCCTGTGGCCCAACTCCCAGGCAGAGACCTGGCACCCCGCGACCAGGTCAGCCGGGCCCTGGCCCGGCAGATGCGTGAACAGGGCGTCGACCACCTCTGGCTTGACCTGCGTCCTGTGGGAAGGGAGCGGCTGGAGGCCCAGTTCCCCACGATCCTGGGGCGCTGCCGGCAGCTCGGACTGGCTCCCTGTGACACTCCCATTCCGGTGGCTCCGGCCGCCCATTACTGGATGGGTGGGATTCGTACCAACCTGATGGCGGCCTCCAGCCTGGAGGGCCTTTACGCGGTCGGGGAGGTGGCCAGCAGCGGTGTGCATGGTGCCAACCGATTGGCCAGCAACTCCCTGATGGAGTGTCTCGTCTTCGCCCGTCAGCTGGGAAGCATCGAGCTTCAGCCCCTGCCTCCCCCCCCATCCGCTGAACCCTGCCTGTCTCTTGAGACCGTCCCCTCATCTCCCAGGGATCTCGAGGCGGAGATCATGGCCTTGCGGCAGCTCTGCTGGGAGGTGGCGGGAGTGGAACGCCAGGCCAGCTGCCTGAGGGCCGGGCTGTCCAGGGTCGCCAGGGCACGGCAGGACGTCGAGGCCGATGACCTGCTGCGCCAGGCCCATGGGCTGGAACCTGGACGCCAGCTGCAGATTGGCAAGGGATGGCGGCAGCAGCTCCTGGGTATTCAGGAACTGCGCCAGCGTCTGGTGATGGCTGAATTGTTGATGACGGCGGCCCTGTTTCGCACCGAGAGCCGTGGGGGGCATTTCCGCACGGACGCCCCCGCCCGCCAAGCCTTCTGGTGCCGGCACACCGTGCAGGTGCAAGGCGAATCGATCCGCACCGCTCGGTTGGGCACACTCAGGAACCAGCACCAGAGCGGAAGCCGCTCAACTCAGCAAGCTTCTCCAGGGGTTTGACGCCCGAATCGAGCACGCCATTGATCTCCCAGCTGGGGAAACCCTGGATCGCCTTGGTGTCACAAAGAGACTTCTGGGAATTGGTGCCGTCGGCGGCGCATTCCACCACGTCGAGCTTCTTGGTGGCCTCCTTGCCGAAGAGTTCCTTCTGCTCGTGGCAGTGGGGACACCAGTAGGCCGAGTACATCTTGGCTCCGGTGGCACTCAGATGCTCGGCCAGGGCGATCGACTCAGGGGTGCTGACGGTGGTGACGGGAGGGGGATCACCCCGGCCGGTGGTGGCGAGGGGCCGATCCACCGAACCAGCCCACACAAGGCCGGTGAGCGTCACCAACACTCCCACCATCACAACGCGGAAGATGAGCGCCCCCCGATCCTGCCAATCACCCCCTACCAGGGCCAGCACCAGAAGGCTGAGGCTCAACAGGGCGGAGAGCACGCAGAAGGTGCAAAAAGCCTGAATTTTGAACACCATCAGCCCCATCAACAGCAGGCTGAACACAGCCATGCCCGTGCCGAACAGGAGCAGCCCCCACCAGCTGCGCTCCCCCAGCTCCGTGCGGGACTCACCACGCAGTACCAGGGGGACAACGGCTAACAGCAGAACGGCGCTGTACGCCAGGAATCCGAACAGGGAAAGGGGCTGGCCGAACAGGCTGCCCCAAGCGCTGTTGAGCACCTTGTCGCATCCCTCCGCACCACCGGGACAGGAGAGGGAACCCATCAGCCCCCAGCGCTTCAGCGTGATGGCACCAGTATCGATGGCACCGATGGTGGCAACCACAGCCATGGCCACCCGCACCCAGCGTCGGCCTGGATCAGCGCGGCGTCGACTGTTCAGACGGCTGGACAGACGGGTGGATGTCACGGCAAAGCGTTGAATAGGCACCCATTCTCGCAGCTTCCGGTTCCTGCTTAGGGTGTGAAATTGGCCTTTGCCGGATCCATCACCATGCCTTCTCGCGCCATCCCCAGAGATGTTGCCTGGCGCCACTCGCCTGGATTCAGCAGACCCACCGTGGCCTTCGCCCATCTGGGATGCGAGAAGAACAGGGTGGATACCGAACACATGCTGGGGTTACTGGCCGAGGCCGGCTATGGGGTCAGCGCCGATGAACGTCAGGCGTCGGTGGTGGTGGTGAACACCTGCAGCTTCATTCAGGCTGCCCGCCAGGAATCCGTCCGCACCCTGGTGGAGCTGGCGGAGCAGGGCAAGGAACTGATCATCGCCGGCTGCCTGGCTCAGCACTTTCGAGAGGAACTGCTCGAATCGCTGCCAGAGGCGAAAGCCGTGGTGGGCACGGGCGACTATCAGCACATCGTGGAGGTGCTCGAGCGGGTCGAGGCGGGTGAACGGGTGAACCGCGTCAGCGACATCTCCACCTTCGTGGGCGATGAGCACCTGCCCCGCTACCGCACCACCTCGGACGCGGTGGCCTACCTGAAGGTCGCCGAGGGCTGTGACTACCGTTGCGCGTTCTGCATCATTCCCCACCTGAGGGGTGACCAACGCTCCCGCAGCATTGAATCCATCGTCACTGAGGCGAAGCGGCTTGCCAGCGAAGGGGTCAAGGAGCTGATCCTGATCAGCCAGATCACCACCAACTACGGCCTCGACCTCTACGGAGAGCCGCGCCTGGCCGAGCTTCTTCGGGCTCTTGGCGACATTGAGATCCCCTGGATTCGCGTGCATTACGCCTATCCCACCGGGCTGACGCCGGAGGTGCTGGCCGCCTTCCGGGAGGTACCCAACCTGTTGCCCTACCTGGATCTGCCCCTGCAGCACAGCCACCCAGAGGTGCTGCGGGCCATGAATCGGCCCTGGCAGACCGATCTGAACCGCAACCTGCTGGATCGCATCCGCGACCACCTGCCTGATGCCGTGCTGCGAACCACCCTGATCGTGGGGTATCCAGGAGAAACGGAACAGCATTTCCAGCACCTGCTGGATTTCGTGGAGGAACAGCGGTTCGACCATGTGGGTGTGTTCACGTTCTCCGCCGAGGAGGGCACCGCGGCAGCCAGCCTGCCCAACCCCATACCTGCCGCGATCGCCGAGGAACGGCGTGATCGGCTCATGGCCCTGCAGCAGCCGATCGCCGCTGAGCGCAATGCCGCCTGGGTGGGGCGGATCGTGGACGTGCTGATCGAGCAGGAGAACCCATCGAGCGGGGAAATGATCGGCCGCTGCGCCCGTTTCGCGCCAGAGGTGGATGGGGAGGTGCGGGTCCGGCCGGGCCCCGGCGGCCTTTGTGCCGGCCCCGGCACCCTCGTGCCGGTGCGTCTGCTCGCCGCCGACACCTACGACCTGGAGGGTGAGCTGGTGGGGGCCGCCGATCTGGTGGGGGAGGTTCAGGCAAGCCGCCGGCCAGAGGCTTGAACGGACAGATGCCGCGGCCATGGGTGCTGCGCCATCAACGCACCACCTTTCTGATCGCCTCCGGGCTCAGCACGGCTGGATCCTTCGCCGGTCTGACGGCCAAAGGCTGGATCCTGATGGACAGCACCGGCAGCCCCATGGTGCTGGCTCTCCATTTCGCCGTGCTTTCCCTGCCCACCATCCTGATCAGCGGGCCGGCGGGAAAACTGACCGACCGACTGGGCTGCGAAACCGTGCTGGTGCGTTCCCAGTGGGGTCTCTTCGCCAGCGCGGTGCTGGGGGCACTGGCCATTCCCCTGTTCGAGGGGATGGCCCAGGTGGTGATCCTCCTGCTGAGCACCCTGCTGATGGGCCTGGCCGGCAGTTTTGAACTCACCGCTCGCAACAAGTACAGCGCCCTGCTGGTGGATCGGCCTGAGCAACTGGCGCCGTACCTGGCCAGTTTTGCGGTGGTCTTCAACGTCGGGAAACTGGTGGGTCCACCCCTGGGCGGGTGGTTGGTGGCCCTCACGGCCCCATCAACCGCTCTGGCCATCGATGCCGCCAGCTATCTGGTGCCGATTGCTTCGGTGATCTGGCTGTTGAAGCCCCATCTGGAGAACGAGCAGCGCAGTGGGGCAGGAGAGGGTGCTTCCCTGCTCACAGCCTGGAAGGACTGCGGATCCACCTTGCGCCATGTGTTGCGATTCACCGCCCTGTCCTGTCTGGTGGGGTTTTTCCATCCAGGTCTGGCCCCACTCATCTCGGCGGAACTGATTGGTCCGTCTCCCCAGGCGCTCGGCGTGTTCACCAGCGTGCTCGCCGCCGGCAGCATCACCGGGGGCCTGGTGCTGCGGCGAAGCAGCCAATGGCTGAGTCAGCGCCCCGGGGTGCTGATGGGGACCTGCACGGTGATCACAGCCCTGGCCCAGATCGGCATGGCCTGGAGCGGTCCCCTGGCCTTCAGTCTGGTGATGACATTTCTGATCGGGGCGGGCACCGCAAGCCTGCTTACCGGGGTGAACCTGATTGGCCAGGTGGGATCACCGATGGTGCTGCGGGGCCGCATGGCAGGCATGGGCCAGATCGCCTTTCTGGGTGCCGGAGGGATCAGCGGACTGATGGCCGCCAGCCTCACCGGACGAATCGGTCTGTTGCCCACCTTCGGGTTGCTTGGCGCTGTGGGCTTTGCTCTTGGCTTGGCGGAACTGGGCCGAAGAGGGGGGCTGCGGCTCAGATCAGCTTGACGCCCTTGAGCACCACGGTGGCCAGATAGGCGGCCAACAGGCCGCCCGCCACCAGAGCCAGATACAAGGCCACGGCCATGACGTTCAAAATCGCTCGGATCCTTGCTATTAGAGCAGAACCACCACATGGTCAGGCCTGTCTCAGTGGATTCTTGACCGACGACCGGCCGTCGTCAGGTCTGCCCGCCCAGTGGGACGGATGTCAGGCAGGTTGAGGCGGATCCCTGAACCGTTGAAAACGGTATAGGGTCAGCATTCACATTATCTTTGTCAGAACGGTCCATCCTCGGTATCGTTCGATCCCGGTACGGGCCGACCCCGGTATCATTCAACCCAGTATCCATCAGGGCAATCTCTGCCGCAGCAGGCATCAGAACAACCCGGACGAATCAACTGTCTGTTCCACGCTTCTGAAGCCATCCACGACGAAGACCATTCACCACGAGATCGCACGCATGCGCACCCTGTTCATCTACCCAGAATTTCCGAAAACTTTCTGGAGTTATGAAAAAATCCTGGAGCTGGTGAATCGCAAGGTTCTGCTACCCCCGCTTGGATTGGTCACGGTCGCCGCCCTGCTTCCCCAGGAGTGGGAGATGAAGCTCGTTGATCGCAACGTGCGTGAGGTGCGCGAAGAGGAATGGGCATGGGCGGAGCTGGTGGTGATTTCCGGCATGATCGTTCAGAAGGGCGACATGGCTGCTCAGATCGGCCATGCGAAAAGCCGGGGATTGCCTGTGGCGGTGGGGGGTCCCTTCGCCAGTTCGACACCCGATGCCCCCGAACTGAAGCTTGCTGATTTCAAAATTCTTGACGAGGGGGAAATCACCCTCCCCCTGTTCATCGAGGCCATTCGTCGCGGCGAAACAAGCGGTCGTTTCACCTCCGAGGGGGAGAAGCCGGACGTCACATCCACACCCATCCCCAGGTTCGATCTGCTCGAGCTGGATGCCTACGACTCCATGTCCGTGCAGTTCTCAAGGGGATGCCCCTTCCAGTGTGAGTTCTGCGACATCATTGTTCTCTATGGCCGTAAACCTCGCACCAAGCTTCCCGAGCAATTGATTGCCGAGCTTCAATACCTCTATGACCTGGGTTGGCGACGTTCGATCTTCCTCGTTGACGATAATTTCATCGGCAACAAGCGAAACGCGAAATTGTTACTTCCTGCCCTTAAACAGTGGCAGATTGAACATCGTTATCCCTTCAGTTTCGCTACTGAAGCTTCCGTGGATCTCGCGGCAGATGATGAATTGATGGAAATGATGGCTGAGTGCCGTTTCGACAGCGTGTTTCTTGGCATCGAAACGCCAGATGAGGCCAGCCTGGCTACGGCCATGAAATTACAGAACACCCGCAATTCCCTGGAAGAGTCTGTTGATCGCATCACCTCCTACGGCATCAGGGTCATGGCTGGTTTCATCATCGGATTCGATGGTGAAAAAACAGGGGCTGGCGACAGGATCGTGACCTTCGTGAGCCGTACAGGGATTCCTGCGGCAATGATGGGAATGTTGCAGGCCTTACCCAACACCGGCCTGTGGCATCGTCTGGAGAAGGAAGGAAGGCTGATTCAGGAATCGGTGGACGCGAAGGGAGTGAACCAGACCAACCTGCTCAACTTTGTCCCCACAAGACCGATCCGTGAAATAGCCAACGAATATGTGGAGGCTTTCTGCAGGCTCTACGAACCGAATGCCTACATTGAACGGGTCACGCACTATTACCTGAAGGTTGGAAAACCACGCTGGCAGCAGTTCGTTCCCGCCGCCTTGGGCCGCCCCTCCCTGCCTCAATGGACCGATATACGGGCCCTGTTGATCGTCATCTGGCGTCAGGGAGTCGTTCGCAACACCCGTTGGAAGTTCTGGAAGTCTCTGCTCACCATCGCCCGCCACAACCCCAACAATTTCGAGCAGTTCGTCGTTACCCTCGCTCACAATGAACACTTCCTTGAATACCGAGGCATCGTGACCAAGGAGATTCAGGACCAACTGGTCTCCCTACCTCCGGAGCCTCCTGCGGCCCCAGCAGAGTCCAGCCGTGAACTTCAACCCGTCTGAACGGCTTGTCTGAGCAGACCACAGAGCGAGAGGGTCAGTCCTGCACATAATTGATACCCTGGGCCAGGCATGTTTCCGCCTTCTGGAGTTCCCGGCCCAGATAGAGAGCATGGTCCACCCTCGTTACGGGCAGCGGTGGATCACCCTCCGTCAGGATGATCCCCAGTTGCTTGGCTGACCGACCCCGGTAAATGGCCAATGGAGTCCTGGGACCGCCGCCTCGACAACTGAGCACCTCTCCGGTATCCGGGTCCGTGGCCAGGCCCCGTTCGTCGATCCCGTTGCTGTAGTGCTCAGCGATCAGTTCACCAGCCTCGCTGTCCAGCTTGATCAGAAAATAACCGCACGGATCCAGGTCGATCGATCGTTGCGACAGCTGCTCATCCAGATGAACACGCTCATCGGTGCTCTGGCTCGGCGGATCGTTGGGGGGCATGGGGGGGGGCGTAGGACGCGCTGAAGGGTAGTTCGGCATTCACCGCCTCGATTTCGGCCAGCATCTGACGATTCGCTCCTGGCAGCCACTGGCTCAGGATGGCGTCGAATTCCGGATCCTGCCAGAGGTGAAGGCTGGCCCTGGGTTCGGCAACAAATCCTCGCCGCCGCTTGTGGCTGCCACCGGCACCGGGGTCGAAACAGCGGATTCCCCGTTGAATCGCCCAGTCAATCGGCGCGTAGTAGCAGACCTCGAAATGGAGATTGTCCACTTCCACGTCACTGCCCCAGTACCGACCCCAGAGATTCTCCCCATCGGCCACGCAGAGGGACATGGCCAGTGGCTGAAGGGGGTCACCGTCGTGAGCGCTGAACAGCACAAGGTGATGGCGCAGGTCAGTAGCGGCGGCGGCGAAGAAGGACTCACTGAGATACTTGCTGCCCCATGGCCCCCAGCGGCTGCAGTGCTGGGCATAAAAGTGGTGCATGCGTCCGAGAAGCTCGGGCGGAATCCCGTCTCCCACAAGCGGCGAGACCGTGAGTCCTGCTCTGGCGACAGATTGTCTTTCTCGACGGATATTGCGGCGTTGGTTGGCATTGAAGCTCTTGAGGTAGCCATCAAAGTCGTCGTGGCCCGGGTTGGTCCAGAGGCTCTGCTGGTTCAGCCACAGGGCAGCACCGGCTGCCTCGGCCAGGGGCTGCCAAACGGGATCCACATAGAGAAAGTTACAACTGAGGATGCGGTTCCGCCGGCAGAAATCAATGATCAGCTCAACCATCAACAGGGTGATCTGGCCGGCATCCTCACCCGCGTCGATCAGGAACCGATATCCCTGGATCGGACTCACCGGGCTCATTCCCACCAGCTTGGGGTAGTACCTGAGTCCCAGCTGGCCTGCAAGCTGGGCGAAGGACTGGTCAAACACGAACTCCCCGTAGCTGTGGCCCTTGAGATAGAGAGGGGCAATCGCCACCAGTCGATCAGCTCGCCAGAGCGACAGATGGCAGCATTGCCATCCCTGGCGGGGCGTGATGCTTCCACTGCTTTCCAGGTGATGGAGCCAGCGCCAGGAGTAGAACGGTCCCTGGGGCCTCAAGGATTGCCACTGGTCCTCGGGCAATTCGGCAGTTGCCTGATGCCAACGGGCTTGGAGCTCGGCCATGGCCGCTGGCAACACGGGGGATTGGGAGGCGCAAAACTAACGGGATCACCCAATCAAGCGAGCGTCCTTCCTCTGCATGGCCCCAATCCCTCGGATCCTGGTGGTGTTCCTGTTGGTGTTGTGGGCGGCAAGCTGGCCGCCCACGGCGCGGGCTGGTCTGCTGACACCCCTGCTGATGCTGATGCGCCCCCAGCTGGAGACGCGGCTGGCCGAGGTCTGTGTGGAAACCGCCTCTGGAGGACAGGCCGATCTGGAGCGCAGTCTCCGGGATCCCTGCCGCAAGCTGGCCGTCCCCACCAGTAGGTGCCTGATCGAGGAAACCGACAATTCCGGCCGGGGACTGGGGGTGCTGAGCGAACTGCTGGCGGGCCGCTTCGGCGATGACAGCGAGGAGGTGGTGAAGCGCTGCCTGGCACGTATGTTCGGCCTCCCCGCCGACGCCCTCAAGGAGGTGCCGCTGAGGGAACTGGGCAAACGGTTCGGTTCCCGGGTGGCCCCACCCGATTCCTAGCCCTGCCCCAGGGGATCTCCCACCACCCGGGCGGCACCCCCGACATAGCGCAGCAACAGTTCGTCCCTGCCCAGGCAGCGGTGCTCCGCCAGGGTCCAGCCCCTTTGCCGGTCGTCACCCATGGCCACCGCCTGCGGTAACCAGCTGTGGCCGCCGCCGAGCAGCAGGGGACAGATGGTCAGCTGGAGTTCATCCACCACACCCTCCTGCAGCAGCGCTGCGGCCAGCCGGGCGCCCCCCAGCACCGCAAGCCTCTCCACCCCAAGGGCAGCCAGGTGGTTCAGGCCCTGGCACCAGTCGGGGTGGAATTCAACGCGGCTGAAACCTGACGGGATCGGTAGGCAGGGGGTGGGGATGGGGGCGTCGACCCGCAGCAGCCAACGGTCGATGGGCTGGCGGAAGAAGGGCAGTTCAGCGGAGAGTGCGAAGCTCCGGCTCGCCACGATGGCGACAGGTTGGGGAGAAAGGCCCGCACCGCGCCGTCGCTGCAGCAGATCGGCGTGGCGAATCAGGCAGGTGGTTCGGTGCAGGCGCAGGGTCTCGGCACCGAGCAGGCAGGCGTCAGACCAGGCCAGGGCCTCCTCCAGCACCCGCCGATCACCGGAGCCCCCGAAGCGGGCGGCCCCCCCCTCGGCGGAAGCCAGGCGCCCATCCAGACTCACCGCCAACACCAGGCGCAGTTCAGGGCGAGGAAGGCTCCGTGGGGGAGGGATCAAGCGGTGGCGGCGGCCCCCAGGGTTGCCGGAACCATCTCCAGCTGTGGAGTTTCGGCGAAGACTTCAGCCGCATTGTTGGGGCTTTCCTGCAGACGCACCTTGTGCAGCCGGGCTCCGGTGGCGGCGATGGGGGAGCTGAGCAGATCGACGATGTGGAGCGCGATGTTCTCGGCCGTGGGCACGCAGCTGGCGAAGTGGGCCACATCCTTGTTCAGGAAGGTGTGATCGAAGGGCTCCACCACCAGATCCTGGACCAGGGTCTGCAGGACCCCCAGATCGCAGGCCATGCCGGTGCGGGGGTCGATGCTGCCGCGGACGGTGACATCAAGCAGGTAGTTGTGACCATGGCCGTGGGGGCGAGCGCATTTCCCATAGATGGCCTCGTTCTCGTGCTGACTCAGTTCGGGGCGGGCCAACCGGTGGGCGGCGGCGAAATGGGTGCGGATCGAGAGGAAAGATTCCATGGGGTCGGAGGAGGGACAGATCAGATCCACCCAGAGTTGGGGGTGTTCGTAGAGGCGGAGGCCGGCCAGGGGGAGATGGGGAGCGAGCCGATCGCGAATCGCCAGAGAGAGGGCTTCGGTGGTGGGCAGCCGCCCCTCGGGGCTGGAGAGGTCGAACTCGGGCCAGACATCGTTGAGAAACCGGTAGTCGAGTTGCTCGGTGACTTCGCGCCGGATGGCGTGCTTCACGTCGGAAAGGTTGAGGACCATGCCATCACGGTCCAGGGGACCGGCCATGGCAACAATCAGCTCGTAGTTGTGGCCATGACCAGGGGCAAGGGCAGCCAACCCGAAACGGGCCTGGTTCTCCTGGTCGCTGAGTTCGGGGAGCCGGTAGAGGTGGCTGGCGCTGAACACGGCCCTCCTGGTGATCACACAGGGACGTCCCTGGCCGTGGGGGTGGGCCACGAGTCCTGGCTGACCGTCTGAGCTGCCAGGACTCGGTTCCGTCTTATCTGAATCAATCCACTCTTTCTCCTGCGGTGGAGCACTCAATCCTGTCAAACCCATCAACCATGAAGCTCCGTATCAGTTCATCCTAGAAACGAGCTTCGAACCACCGCTGCTGCCGCCGATCCGCCGATGAACCTCCCCGCGGACAACAGGCAGGAACCGCAGCTGCCTGACCCCTGCCTTGCTGAGCCGGGGGCCCAAGCCCCCCGGGCCGGGGGCCCCCGTGTCGGGGACGGTTCCTTTGGCGCCCTGGCCAGCCGGCTCCAGGGTTGCAGCGTGTATCTGGTGGGGATGATGGGGTCCGGCAAGAGCACGGCGGGGCGGCCCCTGGCCGCGGCCCTGGGCTATCGCTTCGTCGATGCCGACCGGATCCTGGAGCAGGCCGCGGGCTGTTCGATCCCGGAGATTTTCGCCCGCGATGGCGAGGCCGCCTTTCGCGACCTGGAAACGACGGTGCTGCAGCGCATCGCCCCCTGGCATTCCCTGGTGGTGGCCACCGGGGGGGGCGTGGTGACACGGCCCCAGAACTGGGGCCTGCTGCACCAGGGACTGGTGGTGTGGCTGGATGCGCCCCAGCAACTCCTGCTGGCCCGGTTGCGGGCTGATGCCAGCCCCAGGCCCCTGCTGGCGGAGGTGGACCCGGAGGAACGCCTGATCGGCCTGATCTCTGAGCGGCAGCCTCTCTACGCCCAGGCTGATCTGGTGATCACCCAGGCAGAAGACGACTCTCCCCTGCGGGTAGCCGAGCGGATCCTGGAGGCTCTGCCCTCGATCCTGAAACAGCGCCAACAGGAACCGGGGAGGTAACCCTCGCTGCACCAGGACCAGGGCCGCCATCGTCCTGCTCAGCCCCAGGGGCTTCAGGTCAATACGGCCATCTGGAAGAACCCCCAGACCCGCCGCAACACCACGGGGCAGTTGCTGGGTTTCGATACCGACGCCCGGGTGCTGCGACCGCCGGCGGTGCTGGCCCGGGCAGACAAGCTGAAGCGGCCGGACACGATGCTGTTCGATCGAGGCGCCCACGGGAATGACAGGCAGGCCATCGCCGGCCTTTTCCGCCTGGGGGCCAGCCCTGAAGATGGACAGCAAGGAACAGGCCTGACCTGCCCGACGTCCTCCCGCTTCACCCAGGAGATCCATGCCCCTGATCCAGCGTTCCAGCCCCTATCCCCACTGGGAATTCAGCGATCCTGGCGGCCGTGATCTGCTCCGGGTGGTGCCGGAGCGGGGTGGCCTGGTGACCGGCTGGCGGTGTTCAGGCCGGGAGATGCTCTACTTCGATCGGGAGCGCTTTCTCGATACCTCAAAATCGGTGCGTGGGGGCATCCCAGTTCTGTTTCCGATCTGCGGCGGCCTGCCCGGCAATCGGCTCCCCCTTCCCCAGGGGGAATTCAACCTGCCGCAGCATGGCTTCGCCCGGGATCGCCCCTGGCAGCTCACCGAGCTTGACGATGGCCGTGGGATCGCCCTGCGGCTGGAGGATTCCGCCGACACCCGGGCGGTGTACCCCTTCTCCTTTGTCCTGACCCTGGAGCTGCGGCTGGCGGGTTCGGCCCTGGAGATCACGGCTGTGGTGAACAACCGCGGCGATCAGTCCATGCCATTCAGCCTTGGTCTCCATCCCTACTTCACCGTCTCCCGGCTGGAGACGGTGAGGTTCGAGGGGCTGCCCGTGGACTGCCTTGACCACACCACCATGGAGCCGGCCGCCACGGCGGATCGAATCACCCAGTTGGCCCAGGGGGTGGATCTGCTGCTGCGACCCACCGAAACCGAGCCGCCCATCACCACGGTGGGATTGGTGGATCCGGAGGCCGGTACTCGCCTGGAACTCCAGCTCACCCCACCCCTGGATCTTGTTGTGGTGTGGAGCGATCCGCCCCGATCGATGGTGTGTCTGGAGCCCTGGAGTGGACCGCGCCAGGCCCTGATCAGCGGCGATCGGCGGCTCGATCTGGCGCCAGGGGAAAGCCGCACTCTGAGCTGTCGCTATGGGTTGGGACCAGCGGCCGCCGGGAGCACCTGGCGGTAGCCAGCGACAGAACACACCTGCAGGGGTGTATCGAACAGGGTGGTGAGAGGGCCATCCCGCAGCAGCTCCTCGGCGGGGCCATCACCCACCACGACACCCTCCCGCAGCAGCACACAACGAGTGATCTCCGGGATGATCGCGTCGATCTGGTGGGTGACCAGCAGCAGGGTGGTGCCGGTCTCAACGAGCCCCCGCAGGATCGCCAGCAGCTGGTGTTTTGACCGCAGGTCCAGGCCATTGGTGGGTTCATCGAGCACCAGCACCTCCGGGTCGTGCACCAGGGCTCTTGCCAGCAGGAACCGGCGCCGCTGACCATCAGACAGCTGACCGTAGGGGCGCTCCACCAGCTTCTCCAGCCCCAGCCTGGCCATGAGCTGCCGCACCCGCTCCCGCTGGGCTGCGGTGGCCTGCTGGCCAGGGCCCATGCCCACGGATCCGAAGAAGCCCGAAAGCACCACATCAGCGGCCGGCACGGTGCCTGTGGTTCTGACCTGCAGGTCCGGGGAGACCATCCCGACACGACGGCGCAGGGCCCACAGATTCACCGTTTCGTCGCCGAAGATCCTCAGCCGGGAGCCGGGCTTGACCACCGGGTAGATCTCCCGGCTGAGCAGCTTGATCAGGGCGCTTTTGCCGGCCCCGTTGGGGCCAAGGATCACGGTGTTCTCTCCCAGCCGCAGATCCAGGCTGAGGTTGCGAAAGACCCGGCGGGGGCCCAGGTAGGCCTCCACGGCCTGGAGCTCCAGATAGGCGGGTGAATCAGAACACATCCACGCCCACCAGCTCCGGCACCACTTGCTGACGACGGGCCGATTCACCACAACTGCGGGGCGTGGGGAAGATCTTGCCGGGATTGGCCAGGCCGTCGGGATCAAAGGCCTGGCGCACCAGGGCCATGGTGGCCAGGTCGTCGGGTTCGAACATCCAGTCGAGATAGCAGCGCTTGTCGCTGCCCACGCCATGCTCGCCGGTGATGCTGCCACCGGCCTCCAGGCACAGGCGCAGGATCTCTCCCCCCAGCTCCTGCACCCGATCCACCACGCCGGGCTCGTCGGCCTGATACAGGATCAACGGATGGAGATTGCCGTCTCCGGCGTGGAACACATTGGCGACGGGAAGATCAAAGCGGCGGGCCAGAACTTCAATGGCGGCCAGCACCTTCGGCAGGGCGCTGCGGGGCACGACTCCGTCCTGCACGTAGTAGGTGGGAGTGATGCGACCCACCGCGGCGAAGGCGGATTTTCGCCCCTTCCAGAGTCGGGCCCGATCAGCCGCGTCGTGGGCCCGACGGATCGTGCGCGCTCCGGCCTGCCGGCAGAGCCCCGCGGCGATATCCACTGCCGCATCCACCTCCCCTGCCTGCCCGTCCAGCTCGATCAGCAGCACCGCCGCCGCGTCTCGGGGATATTCATCGGCGCCGAACAGATCATCGACGGCATTGATGGTGAAGTTGTCCATGATCTCCATCCCTGCGGGCAACACGCCGGCGGCGGTCACCAGGCGCACCGCCTCTCCAGCCGCTTCCATGGCGCCGAAATCCGCCAGCAGCACCGCCACGCTCTGGGGCTCCCTCATCAGGCGCAGCGTGATGGACGTGGCAATTCCCAGGGTTCCTTCACTGCCGATGAACACCCCGCGCAGATCCAACTCCGGGCTCTCCGCATGGTTTCCACCCAGGCGTGTCACCGTGCCATCGGGCAGCACCACCTCCATGCCGAGCACATGGTTGCTGGTGACGCCGTACTTGAGGCAGTGCACCCCGCCCGAGTTTTCGGCCACGTTGCCGCCGATGCTGCAGACCACCTGGCTGGAGGGGTCCGGCGCGTAGTAGAAGCCCCTGCCGCTGACCTCCCGGGTGACCCAGCTGTTGATCACTCCCGGCTGCACCGTCACCCGACGGTTTTCCAGGTCCACGTCCAGGATGCTGCGCATACGGGTTGTGGCGATCAGCAGCGCTTCCTGCTCGGCCACGGCCCCACCGGAGAGCCCGGTGCCGCTGCCCCGAGCCACAAAAGGCACTCCCACGCGATGACAGAGGCTGAGGATGGAGGCCACTTGGGCTGTGGTTTCCGGCAACACCACCAGGGAGGGCTGATGCCGATGCAACATCAGGCCATCACTGTCGTAGGCCAGCAGTTCCTGCCGCGCCGCCACCACGGCACGGGCAGGCAACAGGCGAAGACAATCACGCCGCAGCCGCTGCCAATCGATGCTCACGAGGCCATCCTGGAAAGGGCTGGCAAGGAAGTTTCGGGGGTTGGGTTCCACCAAGAAGCTACCTTCCGATCCAGAAAGCGCTCCCCTCTGCGTAAAGATGGTGAGATCAATGTCAACCGTCTGCGGATCCCGCCTTGAGTTCGGCTTCTCTCTCAGCGCCGGTATCGACTCCGGCCTTCACCACCACCCACTCCCAGGAGATCTTCGCCTCCGCTCAGAAACTGATGCCTGGAGGCGTCAGTTCACCGGTGCGAGCCTTCAAGTCGGTCGGGGGCCAACCGATCGTCTTTGATCGGGTGAAGGGGGCCTACGCCTGGGATGTGGACGGCAACCGCTACATCGATTACGTCGGCAGCTGGGGACCCGCCATCTGCGGCCACAGCCATCCCGAGGTGATCGCCGCCCTGCATGAGGCGCTCGAGAAGGGCACCAGCTTCGGAGCCCCTTGCGTACTGGAAAACCAGTTGGCGGAGATGGTGATCGATGCCGTTCCCAGTGTGGAGATGGTGCGGTTCGTGAATTCAGGCACTGAAGCCTGCATGTCGGTGTTGCGGCTGATGCGCGCCTTCACGGGCCGGGAGAAGATCATCAAATTCGAGGGTTGCTACCACGGCCATGCCGACATGTTCCTGGTCAAGGCGGGCAGCGGTGTGGCCACCCTGGGCCTGCCCGATTCCCCCGGGGTGCCCCGCTCGGTGACTGCCAACACGCTCACCGCCCCCTACAACGATCTGGAAGCGGTCAAGACCCTGTTCAGCGAAAACGCCGGCGAAATCGCCGGGGTGATTCTCGAACCGGTGGTGGGGAATGCAGGTTTCATCACCCCGGAGCCCGGCTTTCTGGAGGGACTGAGGGAACTCACCAGCGAACATGGCGCCCTGCTGGTCTTCGATGAGGTGATGACGGGTTTCCGCATCTCCTACGGCGGTGCCCAGGCGCACTTCGGCGTCACTCCCGACCTCACGACCATGGGGAAAGTGATCGGTGGGGGTCTGCCGGTGGGGGCCTACGGAGGCAGAGCCGAGATCATGGCCATGGTGGCCCCGTCGGGCCCGATGTATCAGGCAGGAACCCTCAGCGGCAACCCTCTGGCCATGACCGCCGGCATCAAGACCCTCGAGCTGCTGAAGCAGCCCGGCAGCTACGAAAGGCTCGCCGCCGCCACAAAGCGCCTCAGCGATGGCATTCAGCAGGCCGCCGGCAAAGCCGGTCTGCCGATCTGCGGCGGCAACATCAGCGCCATGTTCGGATTCTTCCTGTGTGAAGGCCCCGTGCGCAACTTCGAAGCGGCCAAGACCACCGACAGCGCCCGATTCGGTCTGCTGCATCGCGCCATGCTCGAACGGGGTGTCTACCTGGCTCCCAGCGCCTTCGAGGCTGGCTTCACCTCCCTGGCCCACACCGACGCCGATATCGACGCCACCTTGACGGCCTTTGAGCAATCCTTCGCGGCGATCGCCTGATTGGTGACGGCGACCCAACCGCGTTGAGCAAACCACGAGCCCGGAGGTTGATGCCGTTTCGCCTGCATGGCCGGGCCCGGAGGGTCTGATGATCCCCCCCGTTCTGGAAATTCTGCTGATCCTGGGGGGGCTGCTCAGTCTGGCCCTGCTGCTGCGTCAGGGGCTGGGCCGCTCCTGGCTGTATCGCACCATCTTCGAAGCCGAAACCCCAGCCGGCAGGGGTTTTGACGAGGTTCTGCTGGTGGTGATCCTGCTCAGCGTGCTGGCCGTGATCCTGGAAAGTGACCCGGTGCTGCGGGTCTTGTGGGACCGTCCCTTTGACGTGCTGGAGTGGACGTTCACCCTCTTGTTCACGCTCGAATATCTGTTGCGGTTGCTGTGTGTGGCGCACCCGCTGAGATACGCGCGCAGTTTCTTCGGGGTCGTGGATCTGCTTTCGATCGTGCCCAGCTTCCTTGGGCTGCTGGTGAGCGGAGCCCATGTGTTTCTTGTGGTGCGGGTACTGCGGCTGATGCGCATCTTCCGGGTGCTGAAGCTTTCGGAGTATCTGCAGGAATCCCAGCTGCTCTGGAACGCCCTGGCGGCGTCACGGCGCAAGATCTCCGTGTTTTTGCTCACCATCGTGACCCTGGTGGTGATCATCGGTGCCGTGATGTACGTGATCGAAGGACCAGAGCGGGGATTCCGCAGCATCCCCGTGGGGATCTACTGGGCCATCGTCACCATCACCACCGTGGGCTACGGGGATGTGACCCCGGTGACCCCCATCGGACGCTTCGTGGCCGGGGCCGTGATGCTGCTGGGTTACAGCATCATCGCCGTGCCCACGGGGATCATCACTTCAGAGATCGGCGCCGCCAACCAGCGCCAGCGGGCCGCCCTACCGGAGACGACCGTGGTCTGTCGCTCCTGCCATCGCGAAGGCCATGACCAGGATGCACGCCACTGCAAGTACTGCGGGGCTGGTCTTTGACTGAAACGATTCGGTGAGCGTCTTCCCATCCTCATGAGCGCTCCAGCATGGGGGGAGATGAGGCCTGACCAGCCTGTGATCACAGGTGCATGGGGCTGATCAACCGCTCCATCGGAAGTCAGGAACGCGGCTGGGGCCGCACAGCAGCCCTTTATGAAGCTTGATCATGGCTGCTGACGATGGGATAAAGATGGGATAAAGTATAAACCTGTTGACATTCCAGATGGCAACGTATCAATTTCCTGGGCAGGTCCTGATGGGTGGGCTTGTGACACCAGGACGCCTCACCAGGACGTCTCACCAGCGATCATCCAGCTTCATCCGGCGCAAACGCTTTCGCTGCAGAATGCAAAATAGAGCTGCTCCAGCCAGATGTAGAAATATTGCCCTCCACTTACAATACCATGCTTACGCCTGTGGGCACATTTACTTTTAGCCAGAATACGAATGATTTTACTCCAGAAGCTAAAAACTTTATTTCATTTGCTCGTGCCCACTACGTTCTCTTCTCAGTCACCGATCATTTCGGTGGAACAAGCACTTCAGAACGCACCGGGTTTTCTAAACTACTTTTTGCTGGCTTCACACCTACAACCGCTGTTGCCCCCTCGGTCCCCTACCTATAATGGGCGCAGCTTTGGCCTGTGCCTTCAGTCGCAGACTGGGGAGGAGAACTCAATCTGGTAATATCCCTTTGATTTCTATCTTTGATTTTCCAAAAAACTTTTCTCAAGTTTTCTATTTATTCAGTCTTCACGAAATGAAATGCCTTCACCTTACATTATCAGGATTCGATGCAAAAAGTGGCGGCAAGACCAAAGCCATTCGCAATACTTCCCTTAAAAATAGATATCAGGCCAAAAGTAAGAAAACTATCCGGTTAATTCAGGTACTCTATTCTGATCAGACGTTCCCGACAAACGACAGCAAAAGAAAAATCAAAGTAACCATCCAATCAACTGCAGGCTGTTTCAACAGACCAGTCAACACAGAAGCTTCCTGCATCCCAATGATTCATCCAAACCCTTGAGATTTTCCAAGCCCAATCCAAGGCTATCGAAGAGTAAGGACAAGAAGTCTGACCCCCTCGTTCTGATAAAGCCTACAAACATAAATAAAGAACCTTACATGGCACATGTGATTCAAGCGCTAGGCTTGAATGACAAACTTTCTCCTGCTCGGTGGGCCGCCCTGGCTCTATTTTTTATTTATATCACTACTGTGCTCACCTCCGCCTTTCCGGTGGCACTTTTAGACTCGAACTGGCAACAAACGATGATTGAAGTACTGATAAATAATGCTCCAAATCCCCTCATAGGCCTGATCATTCTTCATGTTATCAAGCTAATCTTTCCCAAGTCTGAATCTACACGCAAACTGCTTAGACAATGCTCTCGACTGACCAAGGTTGTTGCCGTTCTTTTTGCTTTAATTATCCCACTTGAGGCTTTTATTTCCATCCAACAATACAATAATCTGAATCAAGAGGTTGTCAGCAAAACCAACGCAGCAAATGCAAAATTCTCTACTGCTCAGCGCTCTTTTTCCTTCATCAATGACCAAGCCACTGCCCAAAATGCTCTTTCCACCTTGCCACCAGCCCAACTTCAAGCCTTTGCATCAATGAATTTTGAGCAAGTGCGAGATAGGTTAATTGATATCAGCAATTCAACTCGACTTCGAGAAATCCAAGAAATCGATACAAGAATGCAAACCGGGCAATGGAGAATCATCGCGATGGCTATACGAAATAGCCTGAACGCTGCTGCCTTTGCCGTGGCTTTTGCTGTGGCCACAACAAAAGCCACAAAATCTGGCAATACTCTTGAAGGGTTGCATCACAAGAATCCTGAAACCAAAACCAATACCAATGTGTAGATTTTATCTTTAACGAATTCCAACGCAACGAGGTCAAATACAAAAATATTCGATGAATATTGAAAATGCGGTTCACCCTTCAGCTCTTACTGGGTCAGGAAATCTGCACATCATGGCAGCGAGAACAACAATCTTCCAAGCCATGTTCTCGATAAGGTGAAAGTCAGTTCCTGTATTAGCCCGACCCATGCCTCCGGAACGCTTCTACCTGGAACTCGATCCGCCCGCTGAGGCCATGCGGAAGTGGCCCCATGTGGTGGTGGTGGGCGGTGGCTTTGCCGGTTTGAAGATCTGCCACAGCCTGGCAGGCAAGCCTGTGCGGGTCACCCTGATCGACAAGCGCAATTTCAATCTGTTCCAACCACTCCTCTACCAGGTCGCATCAGGGCTGGTATCCGAGGCCGACGTGGCCTCCCCCCTGCGCCAGATGGTCGGTCAGGCCCCCAACATCCAGATTCTGCTCGGCGAAGTGGTCGACATCGATCCCAAACGCAAGCAGGTGGAGTTCAACGGCCACCACTTCGGTTATGACCAACTGATCCTGGCCACCGGATCCGGCAGCACCTACTTCGGCCGGGAGGAATGGCGCCCCCTGGCCCCGCCCATGAAGATCCTCGAACACGCCGATGAGATCCGTCGCCGTCTGCTGATGGCCCTCGAAGAAGCGGAGCAGACCCGTGATCCGGAACGTCGCCGCTTCCTGCAGAGTGTGGTGGTGGTGGGCGCTGGGCCAGCAGGTTGTGAACTGGCCGGCTCCCTGATCGAGCTGATGCAGCGCGCCATCCGCCGCGACTTCAAGCAGCTGGATCCTCACCTCTGCAGGGTGGTGCTGGTGGATCTGGTGGATCGGGTGCTGCCCACCATGCACCCCAGACTTTCGGAAGCCGCCGGCGCCTATCTGGCCCATGCCGGGGTGGACTTGTTGCTGGGTGCCCGGGTCGAATCGATCGCCCCGGGGCGGGTCACCATCCGGACCGATGAAATGGTGCATCAGCTGGAGGCCGCATCCATCTGCTGGACCGCTGGGGTGCGCGCTTCCCGGCTGGGGCGCCTCCTGGCAGAGCGCACCGATTGCCCGGTGGATCGGGGCGGCCGCCTCCAGGTGGAGGCCGATTTCTCCATCCCGGGCCACCCGGAGATCCGGGCCGTGGGTGACCTCTGCTGTTACACCCACACCGCTGACGCGAAACCCCTCCCCGGCATGGCCGGCCCGGCGGTGCAGATGGGGGGCTGGGTAGCGAAGGACCTGTTGGCCCAACTGGATGGATCCTCCATGAAGCCGTTCCGCTGGACCGACCTGGGCAGCATGGCGGTGATCGGCCCCTTCTACGCCGTGGCTGACCTGCGGGGTCTTCACGTGACCGGACTGCCAGGCTGGGTGCTCTGGGCCCTGGCCCATCTGGCCTTCATCCCCGACACGGAAAACCGCATCGCCCTGTTCAGCAAGTGGATGTGGCAGATCGCCACCCGCCAGCGCACCGCCTTACTGATCACTGGCCGCCCCGAGCAACACATCGGTGTCGACGTGGGCCTCTTCCGCGCCGATCTGGCCCCCTCTGCGCAGGAGCAGCAACTCCAGGCCGAGTCCCTGCAGCCCGTCCAGGATCCCGACACCCCACTCGCCGCCTGAGCACCGGCTGCCCCTGATGGGTTCGCAACTGGGGATGTCCCCGGCTGATCCCTGATCAGGGTGGCTGCTTGGGCTGGTCCCGGTCATCCTTCGTTGTCGGCTCGGGCTGTGGCCTGGCCAGCTGCTCGCTGGAGGTGAATGGGCCCGAGGCGGGATCTCTGCTGATCTGGCTGGTGAAGCGGCTGATCAGCAGGCCCATCACCACGGCGATGTAGATGGGGCCACTCACGCTCAGGGCAATGCTGGTCATCTGGGCGGCAGGGCGGATCGGAATAATGTCGCCATAGCCCACTGTGGTGAGGCTCACGAAGGCGAAATAGTTGATATGGAGAAAATCGAGTCCCAGCACTATTTTTTCCTGCCCATGTAAGTCCATTGGCACTGGATTGAGCATCATCCGGTCGTGGGTAGCGAGGAAGCTCCCAGGCTGAATCGTTTCCAGGGCGCTCAGCAGCAGGCCGCCACTGATCCCCAACAGCAGATAGCCGGCCAGGGCCCCGGCCAGCACCCTCTGGCCGACCCTGGATTCAGTGGAAAGGCAGCCCACCAGTCGTTTCAGACTCCAGCCGGTGAAGCAGGTGAGGGCCAGCAGCAACGGGATGCCTGAAAACTTCCGCTCGATGGGGGTCAACAACCACACCAGCAGGGCCAGCAGACAGAACGCACCGGTGGCGCGATAGAAGTAATCGGCAAGCTGTTGGCGATCTCGTCCATTCACCGGCCCGCCCAGCTCGATGCTGAGCATGCTGATCAACAGGAGATAACCCGCGGCGGTCAGCGACAGGGGCCAGTTCACAGGCAACGCGAAGGACACCATCACGAACACGGCAACGAACAGTGTCCGTTGATAGAACTGATGCCGTCGGCGAAGAATGGCCGCATTTGAAAGCAGGTGGGGCCGGGAAGCGACGTTCCTCCGTCCTTTCGGCCTCGAAAGAGCGGCAGGTCCATCGGGCCTGGATGCCTTCGGTCGGGGTGGCTGCGGTTTCTGGTCCCTGCCCATGGCGCTGCCGATCTGCCGCTGTTCCATTCTTAGGGAGTCTCTGAGGCCAGGGTGCACTTCCGCACCCGTGGTTTTCAGCCGTCAGCACAGGATGGGGCTGGGTCTCCCTGGATGATCTGAGCAGAATTCAGATCGGTCCAGCAGGCAGGGAAGGGATCGGGTGTCAGACCTGGGTGAGAGTGCCAGGAGAATGGCGGGGGCTGACGGGAGAAAGAGAGACAGGGTGGTTGTTAAGAATTGATAAGAGCCGTGCGGGCATGCGGATGGCCGAACAATTTTCCCCTGGTTGGCAGATGTCTGGTGATAGCTTGAAATGTCAGTCAATGCAAGGTATTCGGTAACGCCGAATAGAGATATGGAGCAAATCACCGCCGAAGGGCTGAGGGTCGCCAATGACCTCGGGCAGCGCTACGGCTTCAGTCAGGATGCCGTGGTCCACATGATGTCCGCCATCCTGCGGGGCAGGGGCGGCATGGCCCAGTTCAACCATCCCGAATTCTCCGGCTCTGGCCAGTGGATGCGGGGGGGAATGATGATGATCGGGGATATGTTCAACAACTCCCTGAAAGCCCGGGTGGACGGGCTCTGCCAGGCCATTTCCTCCAGCCTGGGTGCCCAGCCCGAACTGTTCCCCGTCGGTAGTTACCAGTCCCAGAGCCAAAGCGGGGCTGGCCTGCAGCAGCAGGTGGGCAACAGCCCGCAGATGCAGGTGGGGGTGGGCCATCAGAGTCAGGGTCGAACCGCCGCCACTGATACGGCCACAGGCGGGGCACCCCTGTTCGTGCCGGATCCCCGCGACACGTGGTGGCCGAAGGAATTAGGGGTACCCAACGCCACCGGAGAGCAGAACAACGTGCGCTACGCCTATTTCGGGGATTCCGGACGGCTGGCGGTTGAGACGAACGGCCAACTGAACGTCTATGACGCCGGCGACCACAGGATCAGTGGCTTCTCCCAGCAGCAGCATCCCGGGGGAACACTGGTGTTCAGCACCCCGGGGGGGTCGGTCAGTCTGAGCAGCCTCTCCCAGGCTTCCGGAAGCTCTCAGCAAGCGCAGGGTATGGCCACTGGCAGTGGTCAGCAACAGCAGGTGAACTCCGCTGCAGGCCAACAACAGGAGAGTCGGGGCGGTGGATTTCAGCAGCAATCCAGTGGCGGCTTCGCCTCCATGTCGTTCGGGGGGGGCATGCAACCGATGCAGCCCATGTCATTCGCCCCGATGGCTCCCTTTGCATCGATGGCTCAGGACTCCTGGTGGCCCAGTGAGCTGGGGTCACCCAGTGCCACCGGGTCCCAGAACAACCTTCGCTACGCGGTGTTCACCTCTCCTGGGCGCCTGGCGGTGGATGTGGACGGCAAGCTGACCATCTATGACACCCATCCCCATGTGATCTCCGGGGTTTCCCAGCAGGACCAGGGCGGCGAGGTGGCGATCAGCACGGCCGAGGGAAGCCTGAGGCTCTCGGAATTACCCACTGTGTCTTCCGCCCCAGACCCGACCCCGGCCATCGCCGCCCCGGCCGCGGCAGCGGCTCCCCCCACAGCCTCCGCCACCCAGGCCGCCTCCGCCACACCGGCTTCCGCAATAACGTCCCCTTCCGCAGCGTCGTCCACCAGTGAGAGCGATGTGCTCAATTCCCTGGAGCGGCTCGGGGCCTTGAAGGCAAAGGGCATCCTCACCGAGGAAGAATTCAGTGCCAAGAAGGCGGAATTGCTCAGCCGGCTGTAACGATCACATCCCCTTTCCTTCTTCGGTTGAAGCCGATCAGGCGGCAAACCCCAACACCCCAATCCCCACTCTTAGGGAGGGGAGAGGCAATCGACCCAATCGAGCGGGAGTCCCGGTTGGAGCCTGGATTCAGCGGCGCGGGTTCCATCCGCTCGATTCGATACCAGCCATTTCGGCAAGTTCCCGATGCCAGCTGGCCAGGTCGTCTCTGCGGAATTGATTCAGATGGTGATGGCCGCACGCCCTGGCCATCTCCAGCATCAAGTGCACTGTGGCGTGCAGGAACCGTGCCAATCGCTCCGCCGCATGGTCCACGTCAAGCTTGCGGCGCAGCTCCGGATTCTGGGTGGCAATCCCCGCCGGACTGTTGTTGGTATGGCAGATCCGTGCCCCGATGCAGCCGATCGCCTGCATCGCCGCGTCGGCCCCAGCGACGCCGTCGGCCCCGAGGGCGAGGGCAGGAATGGTGGGAACCGAGATGTGGTCGCGGAACAACAGGGGTGAGGCTCCGGTACCACCGCCTCGGCCATCCAGGGAGGGGGAGTCGACGGGCTGACCGACGGGGATGCCGCGAATCTGGGAAATTCGCTCCGTGTTCTTGCTACCGAGCAGATCCCCGTTCCCGCCTGCTCCGCCCCGATGGCCAAGGCCAGCTTGGCCTCTTCAGAGAGGGAGCCGAAGCTCATGTCGGAGACGAGCAGGGGGATCTCCAGCAGCCGTGGTCGCCGAGCCTCCGGGCCGATCACCAGGTCGGAACCCACCGGCTCGTTCTCCTGCAGGGGCTTTCTGGCCAACTGGGCCACCATGATCTGGATGTCGTCCCAGAGCGGCAGCTCCGATCGCGGCACTCCCATGGCCGCCATGGGGCCGTGGGGGCCTGTGGCATCGGATCGACGGGCTCGGCAGGGGCCAACAGAAGGGTGGGTTGCAGGCGCAGGAGGAGATCGTTACGCCAGCCTGAAGCTCGACGGCGATGGGCTGGTTGGCGGCAATCCTGGGGGCGCTGGAGGCGGCCGACGTCATGGGGATCGGAATAGAGGGTGGCGACTGGTCGGTGGTGGTGAAGCTGCCTGGAGGTGAGCAGCCAGGGGATCATCTCGCTCAGCGCCAGAGGGCATCCGCCATGCGGCAGGTCTGAACGATCGGCGCAACGTCATGCACCCGCAGGATGTCGGCACCCGCGGCGATGGCCTGGCCACAGACGGCGGCTGTGCCCCAGAGGCGGGCCCGGGGTCGTGGTTCCCCCAGCACCTCGCCGATGAAACGCTTGCGGGAAGGTCCCACCAACAGGGGAAAGCCCTCGGCCTTCAGCCGCGGCAAGCCTCGCAACAGGAGCAGGTTATGGCTGGTGTTCTTGGCGAAGCCCAACCCCGGATCCCAGATCAGCCGGTCGCTGCGGATCCCCGCCGCCAGGGCAGCCTCGGTGGCCCGCAACAGCTCCCCCCGCACCTCCTCCACCACATCGTCGTACCGGGCCAGGTCATCCATGCTGCGGCTGTCGCCCCGGCTGTGGGTGAGCACGAAGGGGCAGGTGGCGGCGGCAGCCACCTTCAGAATGGCCGGATCACGCCGGCCGCCACTCACATCGTTGATCCACTGGGCGCCGGCCGCCAGAGCCGATTCGGCGACGGCGGCCCGGAAGGTATCGATGGAAATGGCGGGGGATCCGGGATGGGACGGCACTGAAGCCTGGCCAGCCCATTCCTTGGCGCTGCCCTCTCCCCCTGGTTGCCGTCCACGATTCTGATGCTCGGCATCCGGACCGCCCTGGAGGGTGAAGGCCTCCACGATCCTGCGCAGGGCTGGCAACACACGGGCCATCTCCTGCTCAGCGCTGATCTCGGCGGCCCCGGGTCGGGTGCTCTGCCCCCCCAGGTCGACCAGATCGGCACCCTGGGCACGCATCAGGAGCGCCTGGTGCATGGCGGCTTCTGGATGGTTGAAGCGTCCGCCGTCACTGAAGGAATCGGGCGTGAGGTTGAGCACTCCCATCACGTAACTGCGGGCCCCCCATAGGCGCGGCCCGATGATCGGAGTCATGGTGTTGGCCAAGCCACCACCCGCCAGCCCTGCTCGGGGTTCGGCTCAGGCCGGCACCGGTACCTGGTACTGGGCGATGCGGGCGAAACTGGAGGGGTTCAGGGAAGCACCACCGACAAGCACGCCGTCGATCTCGCTCTGGGCCATCAGCATGTCGATGGTGCCGGGATTCACCGATCCGCCGTACTGAACGATCACTTCGGGATGGCCCACCCAGCCGCGAATCAGTTTGCAGATGCGGTTGGCTTCTTCGGCCGCGCAGGTCTTGCCCGTTCCGATCGCCCAGATCGGTTCGTAGGCGACGATCAGGTTGGAGGGATCGATGCCCTCCAGCCCCTGCTCCACCTGGCGATGGATCACCCGCTCGGTTTCCCGCGCCTCCCGTTGGTCCAGGCTCTCTCCGACGCAGAGGATGGGGACCAGACCAGCCTGCTGGGCCGTGCGGGCGCGCAGGTTGATCTGTTCATCGGTTTCGCTGTAGTACTTGCGGGGTTCACTGTGGCCCACGATCGCGTGGGTCACCTGATGCTCCAACAGCATGGGGGCCGAAATCATGCCCGTGTAGGCGCCTTCCTGCTCCCAGTGCACGTTCTGGGCTCCCACCGCCACGGCAGATCCGGCCAGGGCCTGACTGAGGGTGGGTATGGCGGTGAAGGGTGGAGCCAGAACCACCTGCCGATCCGAGGGCAGATCACCCACCAGGGGGAGGAACTGGTCAACGAAGGCCCGCGTTTCCGCACAGGTCATGTGCATTTTCCAATTTCCAGCGATGACGGCCTTACGCACCAGGGCACCTCATGGATCTGAGTGGCCCAGGTTAAGGCCCGATGGGTACCCCTCCACCGCTGTTCACCCCCCCGGGGGCGGCAGCACGATCTGTTCCTTGCCATCGATCTCCACGGCATCACCTGTCCCCAACTTGCGTCCACGGCGGGTCTCGATGGCGCCATTCACCCGCACATCCCCCCTCTGGATGCGTTGCTTGGCCTCCCCACCGGTACCCACGAGGCCCTGCCATTTGAGGAATTGCTCCAATTTCACCGAGAAGAACGCCCAGGCCAGCGCTGATAGGGTTTGGCGATGCTTGCATCTTCGCCGGCCGGCTTCCGCAGACTGATCCCCCTGCTGAAGCCCCATCGGCGACACCTGACCGCAGGGGTGTGCTGCATGCTCGTGTATGTGGCCTGCTGGCCCCTGCTGGCCTGGTTGGCCGGTCAGCTGATCCCTGCTATCGGTGCGGGTGATTTTTCCAGAGTCCTGACCGCGATCGGCATGGCCCTCGGGGTTTTTCTGGTGCAGAAACTGGCCCAGTTCGGCCAGGACACCCTGCTGGCTGGGCCTGCCCTCCAGGTCAGTCAGGAGCTGCGCCATCGCCTGTTTGCCCGCCTGCAACGGCTGGATTTCGGAGCCCTGGAGAAGCTATCCGCCGGCGACCTCACCTACCGGCTCACCGAAGACGCGGATCGGGTGGGGGAGGTGATCTACAAGACCATTCAGGACAGCACCCCCAGCTTTCTCCAATTGGTGGTGGTGCTGGGCTACATGATCTGGCTCGATGCGCCCCTGGCCCTGGCCACCCTGCTGCTGGCGCCGCTGGTGGTGGTGCTGGTCAGCGTGTTCGGCGCCCGGGTGATGGGGGCGGCGGAACGGAGCCAGAAGCAGGTGAGCGAGCTGGCCGCCCTGCTGGGAGAAGCGATCGGCGGGCTGCCGCTGGTGCGGGCTTTTGCCGCCGAGCCGTGGCTGCAGGATCGTTTCGATGTGGAGATCGACCTGCACCGCAAGGCCCGCTATCGCACCTTGCGTCTGCTGGCGATGCAACACCCCGTGGTGGGCTTCATTGAGGCGGCGGGCATCCTTTCCGTGCTGCTGCTCGGTGCCGCAAGAATCCAGGCTGGCGGCATGACCAGCCAGGGGTTCAGCAGTTACGTGGCGGCCCTGCTGATGCTGATCGATCCGATTTCCCACCTCACCACGAATTTCAACGAATTTCAGCAGGGTCAGGCCTCCCTGCGCCGGCTGCGAGCCATCGAGGCGGAACCGATCGAACCCCCCGACCGCCCCGGCGCTCTCCCCCTGGGCCAGGTGCGGGGAGAATTGGAATTGCAAGCGGTGAGTTTCGGCTACGACCCAGCCCAACCGGTGCTGCATGAGCTGCAACTTCGGATCCGCCCAGGCCAGGTGGTGGCTCTGGTGGGACCGTCTGGGGCTGGCAAGAGCACCCTGTTTTCCCTGCTGCTCCGGTTCAACATCGCCCAGAGGGGCAGGGTGCTGCTGGATGGCCAGGATCTGGCCGATCTGAGGGCACGGGAGTTGCGCAGCGCCGTGGCCCTGGTGCCGCAGCAGAGCAGCATCTTTTCGGGCACCGTGGCCGAGGCCATCGCCTTCGGACGCCCCGTCGATCTGGAGAAGATCCGCCAGGCCGCCCGGCTGGCCAACGCCGACGGCTTCATCGAGGCCTTGTCCGATGGGTATCAGGCTCGCGTGGAGGAGCGAGGCAGCAATTTTTCCGGCGGCCAACTGCAACGACTGGCGATCGCGCGGGCAGTGCTGGGGGATCCGGCCGTTCTGTTGCTGGATGAAGCCACCAGCGCTCTGGACGCTGAATCGGAAGCAGCGGTACAGCGGGGCCTCGAGCAGGCCATGGCCGGCCGCACGGTGCTCGTGATCGCCCACCGGCTCTCCACGGTGCAGGAGGCCGATCGAATTCTGGTGCTGGAAGCAGGCCGGATCGTGGAGGGGGGCAGCCACGACCAGCTGATGATCCAGGGAGGTCGCTACCGGGAATTGTGTGAGCGTCAGCTGATCCGCGTGGAAGCCTGAGGCTCAGGAAGCCCCTCGGGAGACCTGCTCCCCTACAGTCCATTCGCCAAATTCATGCCCTTCTTGGAAACTCCCACACAAGATCCCCAGCAGCCCCCTGTTCTGACCTTTGAGGGCAAACGCTACGACCTCAACAGCCTGCCCGACGAGATGAAGGAACTGGTCCGCGGCATGCAAGTTGCTGACAGCCAGTTACGGCTCCATCAGGACACAGTCAAAGTTCTGGCAGTGGGCCGACAGGCCATGGCCAAGCAGCTGAATGATGGTCTCCAGAGCATTCAGCCCCTGCCATAACGGCTCGCCTGATTCAGGAGAGGGGCTGGAGATCTTCAAATCGGAAAATCTGGCAGCCCCTGACTGAATCTGTATCCATCTGTTCGGTTTCAATGATCCGCTCTACGAGTACCCATGGAGCCTGACCGAGACCATCTGTTTTGAGCGGTGCAAAAGTATCGGTGAAAAGGTTTTTACCTCCTTTTGCATCACCTGTTTCAGGGTCATTGTATTGACTGGTGTAGGTATGACTTAAGTATCCAGAGCCGGTATCTGTCGTGCTTTTGGTAAAGATGGTTACGACAGTGCCGTGAATATGCCGGTACACCATGGTCACCACATTATCCTTGATCCTGTAACGGTCTCCTTCATTCTTGCCGCCAACAATAATCTCAATTCCCACATCATCGCTTTCGCCAGCCGTGAATGTGTTTTCTCCATGGGTCTGTTCGAAGGGCCGCCGAACCCGATGGATGGCCACTTCCCAGAGTTGGGATGCCATTGACTTCTGAACTTCGGGATCGTCGATCCCATCCACTTTCGCCTTCAGGTCGGCTCCAACGGTGAAATGCCCTTCGACTTTGCGCTCCCCCTGGATCCACACACAGCGACCTTCATAGCCCCCGAAACCAGGCTCCCAGGTGTAGCGATTTTCATAGGCGGCCTGGAAAGCCTCGCGAACATCCGTGCCCGGACGGATCGGAGCTTGAAGGGTTACGGACATGAAAACAATTTTGATCGACTTTCCCATCCTAGGCAGATGCAGAGGTGGGAAACGAACGGACCGTGATGGGGGCCACGCTCCTAGGCTGACGCCTGGTCTCAACGGGGATCCGTGAGCTTCGGCACTCTCTACGACAAGGTCTGGGAACTCCACAGGGTTGCCGATCTGCCCGGAGGCTCCACCCAGCTGTTCATCGGCCTCCACCTGATCCACGAGGTCACCAGCCCCCAGGCCTTCGATGCCCTGGACAACCTGAACCTGGCTGTGCGCCACCCGGAGCGCACCGTGGCCACCGTCGATCACATCGTGCCCACCACCTCCCAGGCCAGGCCCTTCGCCGATGCCCTCGCCGAGGAGATGCTCGCCACCCTGGAGAAAAACTGTGCTCGCCATGCCATCACCCTGCATGGCCTGGGCAGCGGTCGGCAGGGCATCGTTCACGTGATCGCCCCGGAGCTGGGTCTCACCCAGCCGGGGATGACCGTGGCCTGCGGCGACTCCCACACCTCCACCCACGGAGCCTTCGGGGCGATCGCCTTCGGGATCGGCACCAGCCAGGTGCGTGATGTGCTGGCCAGCCAGAGCCTGGCCATGAACAAGCTCAAGGTGCGCCGCATCCAGGTGGATGGCCAGCTCCAGACCGGTGTCTATGCCAAGGATCTGATCCTCCACATCATTCGCGTCCTGGGGGTGAAGGGGGGCGTTGGGTACGCCTACGAATTCGGTGGGCCAGCGATCGAGGCCCTCTCCATGGAGGAGCGCATGACCCTCTGCAACATGGCGATCGAGGGTGGCGCCCGTTGTGGTTACGTCAATCCTGATGCCGTCACCTATGCCTACCTGCAAGGTAGGCCCCATGCCCCCTCCGGCCAGGCCTGGGATCGGGCGGTGGCCTGGTGGGACAGCCTGGCCAGTGGCCCGGAGGCCGTCTACGACGACATCGTTCGCTTCGACGCCACCACGATTGCGCCCACCGTCACCTGGGGCATCACCCCAGGTCAGGGCATCGGCATCGATGAACCGGTCCCCACCCCCGAGCAACTGGATCCGGAGGAACGGCCGATCGCCGCTGAGGCCTACCGCTACATGGATCTCACCCCCGGCGCCTCCCTCGACGGTCTACCGATCGATGTCTGCTTCATCGGCAGCTGCACCAACGGCCGCCTCAGCGACCTGAGGGCCGCTGCCGCCATTGCCCGGGGCCGCCACGTGGCTCCCGGCATCAAGGCCTTTGTGGTGCCGGGATCCGAACAGGTGGCCGCCGCGGCTGAAGCCGAAGGGCTCGACGCCCTGTTCCGGGAGGCGGGCTTCGAATGGCGGGAGCCGGGTTGCTCGATGTGTCTGGCCATGAATCCCGACCGGCTGGAAGGGCGCCAGATCAGCGCCAGCTCCAGCAACCGCAATTTCAAGGGTCGCCAGGGCTCGGCCAGCGGGCGCACCCTGTTGATGAGCCCGGCCATGGTGGCCGCTGCCGCCGTGAACGGACGCCTGAGCGATGTGCGTCAGATGGTTCCCCCGCCAGAGCAAATCCCCGCAACCGAGCTGATCGCTCCATAGCCATGACGACCTCCAGTCCTCCTCCCGCGACGAACACAACCGCAGCATCCTTCCCCACGGGCCCGATCACTTCCCTCCAGGGTCGCGCCGTTGCGGTGGTGGGCGATGACATCGACACCGATCGGATCATCCCGGCCCGCTTCCTCAAGTGCGTCAGCTTCGAAGGGCTGGCGGGAGGGGTTTTCGCCGACGACCGGGCCGAACTGGGCGGGCAGCATCCCTTCGATCGCCCCGAATTCCAGGGGGCGACCCTCCTGGTGGTGAACCGCAACTTCGGCTGTGGTTCCAGCCGCGAGCATGCCCCCCAGGCGTTGATGCGCTGGGGAATCCGGGCGGTGATCGGTGAGAGCTTCGCGGAGATTTTCTTCGGCAACTGCCTCGCCCTGGGCATTCCGTGCCTCAGCGCCAGTCACGCCGACACCCTCAGCCTGCAGGCCACCGTCACCGCCGCTCCCCACACCGTGCTGGAGCTGAACCTGGAGCGGCTGGAGCTGCGATCGCCCGGGGCAAGCGGCTCCGGCACACCCAGCGACCCGGCCGTTTCCTGGCCCCTGACCCTGGCGGCGGGCCCCCACCGCATGCTCCTGAGCGGCCAGTGGGATGGCACCTCCCAGTTGGTGGCCCATGACCGGGAACTGGGTCTCACCGCCGCGCGGTTGCCCTACCTGAACGGTTTCAGGGCGACATGAACGGGCCGGCTCAGGGCTGACCCGGCCGATTCAGTAGGGCCGTTGCGGCCCACCGGCCCTCGGGTCGTAGGGGCCATAGCCCGTCCTGGGGCTGTAGGGGACGAACGGAACACCCGTGCCGTCGAAATTGAAGTCGTTCAGCTTCACGCGCACACCTCCCAGTCCGTCATAGGGGCTGTAGTAGACCCCGATTTCGTAAGCCCGCCGCTGCCAGCGCAATTCCACGTAGGAGTCGGTGACCTCGCCATAGAATTCGGAGCCCGGATCCACGTTGAAACCGATGCCCCCGCTGAACACCAGGGGGCCGGCCAATTGTTGGGTGAGCCCCACGCCCAGGGTGCCGAGATCCACGGCCCGATCGAAAGTGAAGGCGCTCAGCCCCTGACGCAGGGTGCCGCCGCCGGTGACCGTGAGTTCGGTGTAGTCCAGAAACGGCTTGACGAAATGACCCAGGGTGAGGGTGGGACCCGCCGAGAGGGTCAGGGTGTTCTGATTGGTGCCGTCACCGAAGTAGGTGAGGGTGCCCTGCAGGTTGGCTCGCATCACCAGGCCGGGAATGATCGGGCGGGCGGTGTTGGCATAGGCCTGATCGGCGCTGAGTTCCGCCGGTTCCCCTTTCCACAGGGGATAACTCATGTTCAATGATCCAAAGGCGTTCCCCCGCCAGAGGCTTGTGAGCCCGGCATCCTGAAAAGGGGAGGCACGGAAATACCCGACACCGACCCGCCAGTAATAATCACTGCTCAACTTGCCCCAATTCGGCAGCTGATCCACATCTTCGAGCGATATCCCGTAAGCGGAATAAATATCCTGCTCGCCAAGGGAGCCATTCCAGACGCGGAAGCGGTACGCACCGAAGAAGCGGAACACGCTGTTGCCGATCAGGGGGAGATCCAGGACGCGTCCCAGGTTTCCCCAGCTGCGGGTGCCCTCAGCAATGTTGTCGGGATTGAAGGTGGAGATGTCCAGGTTGGCGGTGGCCTGGAAACCCGCCAGCGGCGTCTCCAGCCTGGCGAAGAGGCCAAACAGGTCGCCGCCGGTGATGGGCTGATTCTGGGGGGAGGATCCGGCGGGTTCACCCGGCAGGGGGTAACTGTCGGTTTCGTCCTGGTAAGCCCTCTCCAGGTTGAACTGGGGCTGGATGGTGAGGCGTCCCTTCTCACCGATACGAATCGGAATGTTGTAGCCAACGTAGAGGCCGTCACGATCCTCTTCATCGAAACCGAGCACCCAGCGGTTGGTCACCTTCTCCTCCTTCTTGAACTCGGTCTGACGGGTGACCGGAATCACCAGCTGATCTTCCAGTTTCAACAGGTTGCGGCCTGCCTTCACCTCGGTGTCGCCGTTGGGTTTGAGGGTGATCACCACATCCTCTGAATCCAGCCAGGACTGGGCCGGAGTGAAGGGGTCATTGGTGAAGGCCACCCGGTCACCGGAGAGGGTGTTGGGGGAAATCCGCAGCCGGCCGGCCTGGAAGCGCCAACGGCTGATCGTGCCCTCCACCAACTCCTTGTTCTGATTGAGATCGAGATCCCTGAGCTGGTTCGGACGGATGGCCCCGTAGTTCGAGATGGCAGCCACATCGGTGTTCTCGTCGGAAACACCGAAGCGTCGCTCCGCTGTGAGGCTCTGCTGGAAGGCCACATTGTCCACCCGCTGATCGATGCGGGCGATCGCCTCGCGCCGGGCCCGCTGCTGGGCCCTTGCCCGGGCCCAGAGCTCATTTCCCCGGGCGGTGGGCGCCTTCTTGCCGCCGGCGGACGTCGGAGGGGCCTTCGCCGGGGAGGAGGGCTCCGGTCCGGGCGTGATCGTCCCGGGCCCCATCGTCACCTGCTCGAGCTGTTCAGCCAACCCGTCAGGCGGATCGGTCTGTTCCGGTGGCACGGCCCCGGGACATCCCGTCGGAGGAGACAGTTCCGCCCCCCCCGGGGGGGTGCGGCTGTCTCCGGTGCGGTAGCGCAGCCCCACCAGATAGGCGTTGCTGCCTTCCGTGACGTCGTTATAAAAACCGAAGGCGCCGGAGCGGTGGTGGATGCGGCCCACCACGGACCACTCGGGGGTGAACAGGGCCTCCACCTCCACGGCGAGGTAGTTGAGGAAACGGGCCGACTCCTCCCGGTAGGTGCTTTCGTAGTTGCTGAGGTTGGTGAGCAGGCTGACCCCTTCCTCGAAACCGATATTCAGCCAGGGTCTGATCCAGGCGCGCAGCATCAGCCCCGCCGTGAATTCGCTGAAGTACTGGGCATCCGTGCTGAGATTGGCCACATCCCTGCCACTGAACGGGCCGATATAACGGCCACCCCGCTGGGCCTTGGCCCAGTGGTTCAGCCAGTTCACATCCAGATCGATGGAGAAGGGGCCGGACTGCAGCAGGCGGCGCTGAACCCCCAGACCCGCCAGGTATTCCGGCCGGAACACGCCCTGAACGATGAAGGTCTGACCAAAGTCGGAATGGAACGACTGGCCACCCCAGGCGGTGAACGCCCAGGGGTAGGGATGCCATTGCGGCGGTGGAGGAATCTCCTGCGGGCAACTGAGCGGCTCCGGAGCGGGCAGGGGCACCGATGGTGTGCTCTCGAGATCGAAATCCTGTTCCGTGCCGTCCAGATCGAGAATTCCGTAGACATCCCGGATCTCTCCGACCCCTTCCAGCAGGCTGTAGCGCAGGCGGCTGGCCTGGAGATACTGCTGTCCCCGTTGGAACCGCACGCTGCCGGTGGCATAGATGGTGCGGGATCCGGTGTCGAACTCGATGCGATCAGCCATCACCCGACCTCCCGCCACCCGGGCCATCACGTTTCCGGTGGCCACGAAACGACGCCGCTGGCTGTCGTAGCTCTGGCGATTGGCGGTGAGCTCCAGCTCCAGGGGAGGGGCCGCCGGCGGCGGCAGGGCCCGCTCCGGCAGTGGAGCGGTCGGGGCCTGGTCCGTGGCTGGGGAAGGGTCGAAATCCTCACCAGCCGGGCTGGCTGATGGCTGGCTCTCCCATGGGAGAGCAGCCGGGGGGGAAAGCTGCGGGGGAAGGGTCTCCGGGGGGAGGGTCTCCAGGGTGGAATCGCCCCGGGCGATCGGCGGCAGGGCGTGGGCCGGACCGGTCAGGATCCACGGCAGACTTCCAAGGCCCGCCGCCAGCAGCAACGGGGAAGCGAGCGAAGGAAGCCAATGGCCGCAATGGAAAGCGATCAACCTCGTCGCTGTCTGGGGAAGGGAAACCACAGGCAGCCCTGAAGGTGGCGACATCGCCAGGGATCCTGCCATGGGGCCGTGGTTCCTGGCACGAATGCGGTCCGGTTGGCGGTACGGGCAGCTCGGTGGTGGGGCGGGCCGCTGGCGGCCGCCGCTGATTCAATCCTCCAGATCCTTGCGGCTGGGGGTGCGGGTCGGGTCGCTGGCCAGGAAGCCGAATACGAAGATCCCGATAAAGAAGAAAACGACCGAGTAGACCGAGATCTTGAGGGCGAGCATGGACTGTCCGGTGGGTGACAGGGAATGAAACGAACCGGTGGGATCTTCGGTGACCCTGCGGTGTTGCGGCCATCCTATGGGTCTCGGCAGACCCTGCAGGATCGGAATGGGCCAGGAAGCGGAGCATTCCGTGGGGATTGAAACGTTTCAGCCACGCGCAGGCGATCCAGCGCGGCTGGATCTGCAGACCCTGTGGCGTTGGCGCCATGGCGGCAGGGGCATGGCGGTGGCGCTCAACGATGCCTGGGGTCGCCGCCACCGCCCTGACTGGGCCGAGCGGGGCCTGATCGTCTGGCCCCGGGGGGGGGGAGTGGCGCCAGCTCGAACTGCGGCTGGGGTGCCCGGATCCCTGGCCCACCCGGCCCGGCCCCCTCCATGCCCGGGCCCGGCTGGTGCTGAGCTGGTGGGCCGATCGGGCCGAGCTCTGGGTCGATGGGGATCGCGTTCACACCGGCGACCTGTTCGACACCCGTTGCCGCTGGGAGCTGCCGGCCCGCTGGTGGCATGGGGAAGAACTCACCCTGGTGGTGCGGCTTCGCAGTCCCCTCCACGACGAGGGGGCCCTGCTCCACAGCCGCATCGAGCTGGAGCCCCTCGACCCCAGCGATCCCCATGGTCTGCTGGACCCAACCCTCCGGGATCTGCGGCAGTTGCGCCACGAGCGGGGCCTGGCCGCTGGGCCCGGCCCGGGGGTGGTGGGGGTGCTGGGCCATGCCCATCTCGATCTCGCCTGGTTGTGGCCGGTGGCCGACACCTGGCGAGCGGCCGAACGCACCTTCGGCTCGGCGCTGGATCTGATCGACCGCTTCAGCGACCTGCATTTCGGCCATTCCACCCCGGCCCTCTACGCCTGGCTGGAACGGCAGCGGCCCGCCCTCTTCACCCGCATCCGACGGGCCATGCAGGCTGGCCGATGGGAACCCCTCAACGGTCCCTGGGTGGAGACGGACTGCGTGCTGATCTCCACGGCCTCCCTGCTGCGTCAGTTCCAGGAAGGCCAGCGCTACAGCCGCCAGGCCTTCCCCGAGTGGCCCCACACGGTCGCCTGGCTGCCGGACAGTTTCGGTTTCGGGGCCGGCCTGCCAGCTGTGGCCGCCGCCACGGGGGTGCGCTGGTTCTGCACCCACAAGCTGGCCTGGAACGCCACCAACCCCTTCCCCCATCGCCTGTTCCGTTGGCGCAGCCGCTGTGGCCGGGAGGTGCTGGCCCTGATCACGGCACCGATCGGCACCGATGGCGATCCCCTGGCGATCGAGCGGTACCGCCTGGAGTGGCAACGGGCCAGTGGCTGTCTCGACGCCCTCTGGCTTCCCGGTGTGGGGGACCACGGCGGAGGACCCACCGCCGAAACCCTGGAACAGCTGGCCCTCTGGCAGCAGCAACCGGACGCGGTTCAGCAGCGCCACGGCAGCCTGCGCTCCTATCTGGAGCGGCTCGAGCCGCTCCGCTCCGGCCTGCCGGTGTGGCGGGATGAGCTCTATCTGGAGCTGCACCGTGGCTGTGCCACCAGCCGGCCCGACCAGAAACGGCACAACCGCAGCCTGGAACGGCTGCTGCGGGAAGCCGAACTGGTCCAGGCCCTGGTGGGCCTTGCAGCCGATGGCCCCGACTGGCGGCCCTTGCTGTTCCAACAATTCCACGACATCCTGCCGGGCACCTCCATTCCAGAGGTGTTCCAGCAGGCCGAACCCCAGTGGAGAGCAGCCCGCCGTGATGCTCGGCGGCAACGCGATCAAGCCCTTCTGAACGGGCTGGCCTGGGCCAGTCCCCCGCCCGTGACGGCCGAGACCGCAGCGGCTGAAAACCGATCGGCCCGATTCGAAAGGGTCGAACCGGAGCAACTCTGGTGGGCCGTCCAGCTGCAGCCCCTGCCGGCCGCCCCCCGCACCCTGCGGCTGCCGGCGGGCAGCTGGCGGCTGGCGGCCCCAGGGACGGAGCGGCAGCTGTCGGGCCAGCCAGCCCCGGGGGGCGGCCAGTGGCTGCAGCTGCCGGGGATCGAGGGCATCGACGCCCTGGCCCTGCGCCGGGACCCCGACCCCAGAGCAGTCCGCGGGCCGTCCAAAGCCGGCCCGCTGCCGATCAGCCATCCGGTGCGGTTGGACCCCGCTCCCGACCTGGGCCCCGGCCGCTGGCGGCTGGGCAATGGGTTGATCACCGCTGCCATCGGACCGGCCGGGGTGGAGCAGATCTGGGACAGCGCCGGGATTCCGCAACTGGCGGGATGCCTGCAATGGTGCCGCTGGAGGGATCAGGGCGAATACTGGGATGCCTGGGACATCGCCGCCGACTACCGCGACCATCCCCTGGGATGGCACTGGTGGGGAGAGCCGGAGTGGATCGAACGGGGAGCCCTCTGCAGCCGTTTCCTCTGGCGCGGCCATTGCGGAGCGAGCCCCGTGCGGCTGGATGGACGGCTGCTGGCCGGTACCCCCTGGCTGGAGCTGACCCTCAGCCTGCAGTGGCGGCAACGCCATGAACTGCTGCGGCTGGAGATTCCCCTGGCGACGCCGGCGGCCCGCTGGGCCGCGGACACCTCCGGAGGCGTGATCGAAAGACCGGCCGTGGCCCGGACCGCACGGGAGCGGGAGCGCTGGGAGGTGCCCGTGATCTCCTGGCTGGCCAGCGTCGCCACCGGCGGACGGGGCAGCGGCCTGGCGGTCCTTCTGGATGGACCCCAGGGGGTGTCGGCTACGGCAGAACGGCTGGGGGTGTCGCTGCTTCGGGCACCCACCTGGCCGGATCCCGGCGCGGACAACGGTTGGCAGCGGCAACGGCTGGCCCTGGCACCAGCCCCCGGCGGCTGGCGCCAGGGCGGCGTGCCGAGGCATGCCCTGCGGCTGCGGGAGCCCATCTGGCTCCAGCCGGCGCCGACATCGCTCCAATCGACCGGTCGTTCCCTGTGGAGGCCCTTCCCCGCTCTGCCGGCCGATCTGCGTCTGGTGGGTCTGCGGGCCTGGGCTGACGGGGAATGGGGCGCAGAAGGTGGAGGAGACGTGGTGGTGGCCATTCAGAACGAAGGACCCTGCCGCCGCCTGCTTGAGCTGGGACCGCTCTGGCAGCCCCAGGCCCGGCTGAATGGGCTTGATGATCGAACGGAACGTTCAGCCGATGGAGAGCAAGGACGCTGGCTGCGTCCATGGGAGCTGGGCTTCTGGCGGCTGAGCGGACGCGGTTGCGTCGATCAGTCGTCGTGATCGTCGAACGGGTCGGTGAGGCCCTTGGAGGGGGGGCCGAAGGCGGTGTAGACGCCGAAACCGGTGAGGGCGAGCAACGCCACCAGCACGGTGATGGCCACGGAGATGGCGGGGGAGGTGGTGCTCGGTTCCATCGTGTGGGGGCGCTGGGCCAGGGGGTGGAGGGCTTCCGTCACAACTCGACAGGCCTTCTCGGCAGTGTCGATGTGACCCTTACAGTAGTTCGACTGACAACCGCCGGAGAGCACCAAGCCGCCATGGCCCAACGCACCCGTCTTGGGGACATCCTTCGCCCACTCAACTCGGAATACGGAAAAGTGGTGCCCGGCTGGGGCACCACTCCGATCATGGGAGTGATCATGCTCCTCTTCCTTGTCTTTCTGCTGGTGATTCTTCAGCTGTACAACAAGTCCTTGCTGCTCGAGGGCATCAGCGTCAACTGGAACGGTTGATCCGCGGCACCACCCCTTGCCTTCCTGATCCATGAACATCTTCGGTATCGGTCTGCCTGAGATGGCGGTGATCGCCGCCATCGGCTTGCTGGTGTTCGGGCCGAAGCGGTTGCCGGAACTGGGCAAGACCCTGGGGCGCACCATGAAGGGTTTCCAGACGGCTTCTCAGGAGTTCGAACAGGAATTCCGAGGTGCCCTCCAGCCGGAGCGGGAAGCCACCGCGGCCACTGAATCCGGCCCTGATTCCCCGGTGGTCGCTGAACCAGCGCCGCTCTCCAGCGCCGCCGACCCGGCGGGCCCCGCCTAGGAAGCCGCTGGATCTGCGTTGGACCTTCAGTTGCTGGTGGGGCTGGGAAACCCTGGTGAGCGCTACGCCGACACCCGCCATAACGTCGGATTCATGGCGTTGGAACGGATGGCGGCGGCCGAATCGGCTTCTTTCCGTCACCAGCAGCGGCTCCAGGGCCTGCTGGCAGAGATCGGGGTCGGACCCCAGCGACTCAGGTTGCTGATGCCCCAGACCTTCATGAACGACAGCGGCCGCTCCATTCGAGCGGCCCTCGACTGGTTCCGCCTCCAACCCTCCCAGTTGCTGGTGCTGGTCGATGACATGGATCTGCCCCTGGGACGGCTGCGCCTGCGGGCCTCCGGCGGCGCCGGCGGACATAACGGCCTGCGCAGTGCCATTCAGCATCTCGGTGGTTCCGACTTCGCCCGGCTGCGGATCGGCATCGGCGCCCCCGCAGATCACCCCCAGGAGCGTCGTGCCCTGACGGTCTCCCACGTGCTGGGCCGCTTCTCCCCCTCGGAGCGGCCCGTGGTCGGTGCGGTTCTGGAGGAAGTGCTGACGGGTATCGACCTGATCCGGCGCCTGGGACCGGAGCGGGCCGGCAACCGATTGAACAGTTTTCGAGCCGAACAACCCGCATCCTGAGACAGGCAGCCGGCCGGGTTGTCTCGCGATGCCCTGGCCGTCTTCCGTACGCTCAGCCGCGACAACTGTTCAGACCTTGGCCCGTCTTCCCGCCACCACCGCCCAGTTGCGAGTGCTCCGCCAGAGCTTCAGCCCCTGCCTGCTGGAAGGGGAGGTGAGCGCCGGCGGCTTCCATTGGCGCTTCCATTGGGCGTTTGACCGCGGCGAACTCTGCGTGGAGCCATCCCTGGGGCGAGCCCTGATCCAGGACGCCCTGCTGCGCTTCCTGTTGCGGGCCGATTACCAGCTCGAAGCCGGCGGTGACTACGCCTTCACCGTGCGGGCTTCGTTCTGATCGGTGGGTAGGACTCTGATCGGTGGGTAGGACCGCAACGGCTACCCCCGGGGCAGGGGCCGCCCCAGCCACCGCTCCAGCAGCACCTGGGCCACCACATCGTCCCAGTCCCTGGGGGGCTGACGCAGGCCAGGCGGCAGCAGGCTGACCCAGCCCCTGGGTGGAAACAATTGCCAGTAACGGCGACGGCCCTCCAGGGTGGTGGCCCGCTCATCCACCAGCACCACCGGCGCCAGGCCCTGCAGCTGCCTGCACCATGCGCGGCTGCCGGTGCCGTTACCCAGCAGCACCGCCGCCAGCGGCCTCTCGCTGCACCAGCGGCGCAGCATGGCGAGGGTCTCCTGGGGGGGTAGCACCAGGGCCCGACAGACCAGGCTACGCCGGGCATCGGTACAGACCAGCCCACACTTGCTCCGTCCCGGATCGAGGGCGGCCAGGGGCCCGGCGGCGGCCACCTCGACCGGAGCCTCGACCCGGGGGATCGCAACACGGGGCCTGCCACTCATCGCCGCCTCGGGATCTCTTCTGTATCCGCCCCAGCAGGTCGCTGCCAGCGGAGTTCCACCAGGATCGGATCCGGGGTGTCGGCGTCCCGCAGCACGACGGCCTCGAGGTTGGCGGGCTGCCCCGGGGGGCGCTCACTCAGCTGCCGCCCCAGTTCATTGAAGAGGGCCCCGTCGAACTGCAGGCCATCCGTCAGGGTGCCCTGCCGCTGGGCGCGGTTGAAGGCGGTGGCCAGCAGCAGGTCGAGGCGGCTGCGCACCTCCTCGGGATTGCGCACATCCTTCTCCAGAACCGTGCGGGCCAGCACTTCATCCTTGTGGACCACCCTGCTGTTGGGTCTGAGATCCGGGAAGGCCAGCACCCGTTCCTCCCCCCGCAACACGTTGGCGGCCGAGCGGATGCTCAGCACCCAGGTGCCCTTCCGTGCCAAAAGCTTGACGAGTCGCTCAATGTCGTTCCTGGGGACCAGGAGGATCTGCCGATCGGGGGTCTTGCCGGGCAACAGCAGCTGAAAGGCCCTGCTGTTGGCCTGCTGGAGGATGGAATCAACCACCTGCTTGGCCTGATCGGCCTGGGCCAGCTTCACCTTGGCGGTGGTGAGGGGCTGACCGCTGGCCACCACCACATCTCCCCTGCGCAGGGCGATCACATTGGTTTCCAGACCCTGGAGTTCCTTCTCACCGGCGGCAATGCGCTGGCGCACCTGCTCCAGTTCGGCTTCCGTCCGCCGGATCTCCGCGTCGCGGCCGCTGACCACGCGCCCGAGCCGGTCCCGCTCCCGTTCCAGGCGAGCCCGTTCCATCTGCAGGGGCCGCAGCTCCCGCCGCAGGGTGGAAGCCCGCTTCTCCGCCACGCCCAGTTGCTTCTGGGCCTTGCGCTGTTTCTCGACCGCCTGTTGGCGTCCGCTGAGGGCCTGACGGCGGCCCTGCTCGGCGCGGGCGAGCTCAGCGCGGCTGCGCAGCAGATCGTCGCGGCTCCGCTTCAGATCGCCACGGCTGTCGCGCAGCCGGGCCTCGATCTGATCCAGCTGAAACAACCCCACCCGCAGCCGTTCGCTGACCAGCAGCATCAACCCGAGGGACATCGCGCTGATCAGCGCTCCCGTGAGAGCCGTGATCACCACGGCGGTCTTGCGGGGACGCAGATTGAACAGGCTGAGGCGGGCCTTGCCGACCCGACTGCCCAGCCGATCTCCCAGGGTGGAGAGGACCCCCCCAAGCAGCAGCAGCGCCAGGATCAGCAGCCAGCCCGACACATCCCGCTCCCGCCTTGTCCAGTATCCCTTCCAGGTGGCCTAGCTGAAGCGTTTGGCCAGGGCGATCGGATCGAAGACGGTGATTTTCTTACGGTCGATCTGAACCAGGCCATCGCTGCGCAGATCCCCCAGCAGTCGGGTGATGGTGACGCGGGTGGAGCCGATCGCCTCGGCAATCGCCTGGTGGGAGAGGCGCAGATCGATCGTGATGCCCTCCTTGCCCGGCACGCCGAAATCGCGGCACAGCACCAGCAGGAAACTCACCAGGCGCGACGACATGTCGCGGTGGGTGAGGGTCTCGATCATGGTTTCGGTCTGCAGGATGCGGGAGGACAGCCCCTGAAGCAGCAGCAGACCAACGCTGGCGTCCTGCTCGATCGCCCGACGCACCGAGGTGGCCGGGGCGGTGATCAGCTCCACCCTGGTGAAGGCAATGGCGTGATAGAAGCGGTCCGATCGTTGACCGGTGAGCAGGGAGAGCACCCCGAACAGGCTGTTCTCCCGCAGCAACGCCACGGTGATCTCCTCGCCGGACTCATAAACCCTGGAGAGGCGGACCGCACCACGACGCAGGAAATAGACCTTTTCGGCCGGATCCCCGGGGAAGAAAATGGTCTTGCTGCGCTCGATGATCTCGATGTTGCTGCCGGACAGGGTCCGGATCACATCGATCAGGGTGGTGGAGGCCGGTCCCCCCGAGCCGGTCTGACCCATGGGCGCCACCGCACCGGGGGAACCGCTGCCGCTGGGGGCGCCGGTCTGACGGTGGTATCCCCGGGTGGCGCCGACCATGAAAAGAAAACACTGGACCGGAAGCTACGGATCGCCCCGCTTTGCCCCTGTAGCAATGAGCACTCTTTCGCGGGGCAGTCTCGTCCGATCTCAGGTCGCGGACACCGCCGTGGCCAGCGGCGTCCGCTCCAGGGCCTGGCGCTGGGCCTCCTGCAGCTGCAGGATTCCCGCCTCGGCCAGATCCAGCAGACCCTCCAGACGGCGACGGGAGAAGGGGGCTCCCTCGGCCGTTCCCTGGATCTCCAGCAGGCGACCCTGGTCGTCACTCACCACATTGAGATCCACCTCAGCGCGGTGGTCCTCGCTGTAGTCGAGGTCGAGCAGGGCGCGCCCCTCCACCACCCCCACCGACACCGCCGCCACCTGGTGGAGCAGGGGGGAGGGGCCTTGCAGCAGGCCCTGGGCCTCCAGCCGCCGCAGGGCCAGGGCCAGGGCCACCCAGGCGCCGGTGATGGACGCGGTGCGGGTGCCGGCATCGGCCTGCAGCACATCGCAGTCGATCAGCAGGGTGCGCTCCCCAAGGGCGTCCAGGTCGAGGGCGGCCCGCAGGCTGCGGCCGATCAGACGTTGGATCTCCTGGGTGCGGCCGGAGAGCTTGAGCAGCTCCCGGCGCTGGCGGGTGGGGGTGGAGGCGGGCAACAGGCGGTATTCAGCGCTCAGCCAGCCACTGCCGGAACCCCGCCGCCAGCGGGGCACCTCCTCCTCCACACACACACCGCACAGCACCCGGGTGCGGCCGGCGTGGATCAGCACGGAGCTGAGGGCGAATCCCAACGGATCCCACTCGAAGCGCACGGGCCGCAATCCATCGGCGGGGCGTCCGTCCTGGCGTGGATCGTCTGCGGCGACCGAGGCGTTGGGGGTGGCGGACACGGGGGCTGGGGGTGGGGTGGGATCGGTAGGCACCGTAGGTGGAGCCGGAAACGGTGAGGTTGCGCTACGGATGGTGTGCGGGCCGCTTGCCTGCCGCTACATTCGGCAGCGGGGTCCCCCCGATTCCTATCTCGGAGGTGTTCATGACCGCCAGCCTCTCCAAGCACCTCCCGCCCCACCGGGAGTCCCATCGGGAGCCCCATCGGGAGCTGCGTCGTGATCCGGCGGGCGAATCCCCCAGGGCCAGAGAGGTCCGCGCCGACCCCCTGGCCCTGGTGTCGCCGCTGCTGCCGGTGGCCCAGCCGGAGGGGTTGCTGCAGATCCACACCGCGCCGTTCCGGGGCAGTTTCGGGGCGGTGTTCAGCCAGGCCCTGCGCACGGCCGGACTGGGCAGCCGGGTGCTGGTGAGCCAGTTCCTCAAGGGGGGCGTGGAGCAGGGGGTGGCAGGCAGCCTGTGGCTGTGCGGCCGGCTGCAGTGGCTGCGGCCCGCCATGCCTTATTGCCTGTCGGAACCGGCCGGGGAAGGGCTGGGCGTCGGGGACTCCGACGATCCGGCCGCCGCCGTGGCGGAGGTGTGGGCCCACTGCCGGGAGCGGTTGCGGGATGGATCGGTGGACCTGATGGTGCTCGACGAGCTGGGGTTGGCCATCGAGCTGGGCTACCTGCCGGCTGATGAGGTGGTGGCCAGCCTGGAGCGGCGGCCGGCCCAGCTGGATGTCATCCTTACCGGACCCGCCATGCCCATCGCCCTGATGGAGATGGCCGACCAGGTCACCGAACTGCGCCGCTGTTCCTGAGGGGCTTTTGCCCCGTTGCGTTCCAGCCCCAGGCTGGCTCCAGGCCAGGCTGCTCCAGGCCCAGGTTGCTCCAGCCCCAGGGCGCTTCTCCCGCGGACCCACCGCCTGCCTCCATGCTCAAGAACGACCGCTGGATCAACGAGCAGGCCGCCGCGGGCATGATCGAGCCGTTTCAGTCGGCCCTGGTGCGCCATCTCGACGCCGAGGCCCGCACCGGCCCGGTGCTGAGCTTCGGATGTTCGTCCTACGGCTACGACCTGCGCCTCTCAGCGAAAGAATTTCTCATCTTCCGCCATGTGCCCGGCACGGTGATGAACCCGAAGCGGTTCAATCCGGCCAACCTGGAACCGGCGCCATTGCAGCACGACGAAGACGGCGCATTCTTCATCTTGCCGGCCCATTCCTACGGCCTGGGTGTAGCGCTGGAGATGCTGAAGGTGCCGCCCACCATCACCGTGATCTGCCTGGGCAAGAGCACCTACGCCCGGCTGGGCATCATCGTGAACACCACCCCGGCTGAAGCCGGCTGGGAGGGCCATCTCACCCTGGAATTCAGCAATTCCTCGGGGGCCGACTGCCGGATTTACGCCAATGAGGGCATCTGCCAGCTGCTCTTTTTTGAAGGGGATCCCTGCGACACCACGTATCACGACCGGCAGGGGAAATATCAACATCAGCCCGAGCGGGTGACGATGGCGAAGGTGTGAGGCAGGTGCTGCCGCGTTTCACCCAGGCTCATCCCCCAGCCACCGCCGGCGCCAGCCGCAGCAAGCGGCCGTCATCCTCATCGGTGAGCACATAGAGATACCCATCCGGGCCCTGGCGCACATCCCGCACCCGGGCGCCGATCGGGATCAGGGATTCGGCGATCACCTCCCCCTTGTCGTTGAATTGCAAACGGCGCAGGCCCCGATCCACCAAACCACCGGCCAGGAGGTTGCCGCGCCACTGCGGGAACCGGTCCGCCGTGACCACCGCCAGACCGGAGGGGGCGATGGTGGCCATCCACACCCGGCGGGGATCGACCATCCCTGGGGCCGTGGTGCGGGGCGCCACCGGGCGGCCGCTGCTGTATTCGGCGCTGAATGAGGCCACCGGCCAGCCGTGGTTCGCCCCGGGCTGGATCCAATTGAGTTCATCGCCACCCCTGGAACCGTGTTCGCTGGCCCAGACCCTGCGGTGGATGGGGTCGTAGGCCATGCCCTGGATGTTGCGGTGGCCCAGGCTCCAGACGGCCGGATCCGCCGCCGCATCACCGGTGAAGGGGTTGTCGGCGGGGATGGTGCCGTCATCGTTGAGGCGGACCACCTTGCCCAGATGGCTGGCCGGGTTCTGGGCCTGGTTGCGGATCAGATCCCCATCCAGGCGCAGGGGAGGGTTGCCCCCGTCGCCAATGGAAATCAGCAGGGTTTGATCCGGCAGCCAGAGCAGCCGGGAGCCGAAGTGCTGGCCGCCGCTCTTGGCGCGGTTCACCTCGAAGATCACCCGCCAGTCGCGCAACGCCGTGCCATCGAAGCGGGCCCGGGCCACCCGGGTGCGGTTGGCTTCCTGGCTGCCGTGGGCATAGCTGAGGTAGATCCAGCCGTTGTCTTCAAAGCGGGGATGGAGCGCCACATCGAGCAGCCCCCCCTGGCTGGAGGCGAACAGCTGGCGCGCTTTGGCACCGGACACCTCCGCCACCCCGGCGATCGGCGTGGGATCCAGCCGGCCGCCCCGCACGATGCGCAGCCGGCCGGGCCGTTCGGTGATCAGGATGTCGCCATTGGGCAGCCAGGCCATGCCCCAGGGGTGCTCCAGGCCCTCCACCACCGTTTCGATCGCAACGGCATCGACGGGCAGGGTGGCGGGATCGGGACTGAGGGGGGAAGGGCTGGCTGGAGAGCGCTGGCCTGTGGCCGGGCTGGGTGGATTCCCTGGGGCGCCGTTGGTGGTTGACGTGGTGGTGGCGCAGCCCGCCGGGCCCGCTACGGCGAGGGCGAGGCTGAACAGTGCGATCGCGGCGATCAGCCTGGGGGCAGAGATTGGCGCATGCTTCATGTGAAGGGAGGCAAGCCATGCTCGTTGCCGTGCGGCTGGATCGCCCCCACGGCTCAGCCGTGGAACGCCAGCCAGGCCCGAAGATCGTCGGCCCCCCCGAAATCCAGCAGGGCCTCGGCCAGGGCTTCCAAGCGCTCCACGGGCAGAGCGCGGATGGCGGCCTCCTGAGAAGGTGAAATCTCACCGCAGCGGCGACGAAGCTGGCGAAGCACCACCTCGGCTTCTCCTTCAGCCCGACCTTCAACCCGCCCCTCGGCCAGGCCTTGGGCAATGCCATCCGCCTCGCCGGTGCCATAGATCTCCCGGTACACCACGCTCTGGCGGAAGTCTTCCAGGCTCAGACCGGTCATGGCGCAGAGATCCTCAACAGAACGGCCTTTGAAGCGAGTCACCACGATAGCCGTGATCACCTCCAGCAAGACCGCTCCCTCCGCTTGGCCGCAGAGCTCTCCCACCGTGCTGGCGATGCGCCCTTCCGGCTCCATCAACAGCCCCAGGGCCCGTTGCAAGAGGGGGGCATCGGATGGCTGTCGGGAGGGATCCAGCTCGATCCAACGCACCCTCCGCTCCAGGAACTCCTCCACGGGCACCGGATCCCCGAAACCCAGATCCCGCCGCGGGCAGAGCACCACGACTTGCCAGTGGCGGATGGCACCGTGCTGCTGCAGCAACCGGGCCGACTCGGCGTAGAGACGCAGCAGGAAAGCTTCGTCGGCCCCCATCTGGGCTTCCAGGATCAGCGCCGGCAGGTCGGGGCGATCCTCCGGCGGCAGGAACAGGCCGTCGAGCCGATACTCCCGCTGTTTGAGCACCGGCGCGCTGAACGTGTAGCCAGCCACTCCGGCCGGCAGCTCCGGCAGGAGGGCCAGGATGCGATCCGGCGCCTGCTGGAACAACCAGTAGAAGAGGGCATCGGTGGGCATCAGGGCGCCAGCGCCAGGACCATCCAGGCAGCTTGACAACGGTTGGGAGGACAGCAGTCTGTCCTGTTCCTAGCCTGTATCTGGTGTGGGGCGACCAACGCCCGGGGGGCAACCATGCAAGCGATGGTGCTGACGGCCTGCCACGACATGGACCGCACCGCCGCGCCCCTGGAGGCGATGGACATGCCACTGCCGGCGGCGGGCCCGGGGGAGCTGCTGGTGAAGGTGGCGGTCTGCGGGGTCTGCCACACCGAACTCGATGAGATCGAGGGCCGCGCCCGGCCGCCCCGCTTTCCGATCATCCCGGGCCATCAGATCGTGGGCACCGTGGCGGCCATGGGCTCCAGCGTGGAGCGCTTCGACCTGGGAGAGCGGGTGGGGATCGCCTGGATCTTCCATGCCTGCGGCGTCTGCTCCTACTGCCGCTCCGGCCGGGAGAACCTCTGCCCCGCGTTCCAGGCCACCGGCCGGGATGCCCACGGCGGCTACGCGGACTACGTGACGGTGGCCGAGGCCTTCGCCCATGCGCTGCCCGCCACCCTGGAGGCCCATGAGGTGGCTCCGATGCTCTGCGCCGGCGCGATCGGTTACCGCTCCCTGGAGCTCAGCGGTCTCAGCGATGGGCAGGATCTGGGGCTGACGGGGTTCGGGGCCTCCGCCCATCTGGTGCTGCCGATGGTGCGCCGCCGCTTCCCCTCCTCCCGGGTGTTCGTGTTCGCCCGCAGTGAACGGCAGCGGGCCTTCGCCCTGGAGCTGGGGGCCAGCTGGGCCGGGGCCACCGAAGCGGAAGCGCCCACGGGGCTGCACGCCGTGATCGACACCACCCCCGCCTGGACACCGGTGGTGGCAGCGCTGCGCAACCTGCTGCCCGGCGGGCGGCTGGTGATCAATGCCATCGGCAAACAGGAGGCCGACAAGGCGGCCCTGCTGCGGCTCGACTACCAGCGGGACCTGTGGCGGGAGAAGGAGATCCGCTCGGTGGCCAACGTGACCCGGAAGGACGTGCGGGAGTTCCTGGCCCTGGCCAGCGAGCTGGAGATCCGCCCCGAGGTGCGGGAATTCCCTCTGCTGGAAGCCAACGCGGCCCTGCGGGAGTTGCGCTCCGGCCATGGGCGGGGCGCCAAGGTGCTGCGGGTCAGCGGCTGAGGGCCTGGCGACGCGGCAGCCGCCAGATCTTCTCCAGCTCCAGATAGAGAAAGAAGGCCAGGCTCACCCCCAGACAGATGCCCAGATCCTGAGCCGAGAGCGGCACGGTGCCGAAGAAATTGGCCAGGGCCGGCACGTAGAGCAGGGCCAGCTGCAACACCGATGTCAGCAGCACCGCCCAGAGCAACCAGGGATTGGAGAACGGGGGCACCCGCAGCAGGGGCAGATCACTGCGGGCGGCCAGGGCGTGGCCCATCTGGGCCAGGCAGAGGGTGGTGAACACCATGGTTTTCCAGGGGCCGCCGCTGTGCTCCACCCAGAGCATCAGAGCAATGGTGAGGATGGCGAAGACCAGACCGATGCGCAGGATGTAGGCGCCGATGCCCCGGGCGAAGATCGATTCCCCCGGAGCGGCCGGCGGCCGCCCCATCAGGCCCTCCTCCCCCGGTTCCAGGGCCAGGGCCAGGGCCGGCAGGCCATCGGTGACCAGATTCATGTACAGAATCTGCAGGGGCGACATCGGTACTCCCGCCAACCCCAGCAGGGGCGCGGCGGCAATCGTGAGCAGCTCCCCCACGTTGCTGCCGAGGATGTATTTCACGAAGCGGCGGATGTTGGCGTACACCAGCCGCCCCTGCTCCACCGCGTTCACGATCGTGGCGAAGTTGTCGTCGAGCAGCACCATGTCGGCGGCCTCCTTGCTCACCTCCGTGCCGGTGATGCCCATGGCCACCCCGATGTGGGCCTGCTTGAGGGCCGGGGCGTCGTTCACCCCATCCCCCGTCATCGCCACCACCTCGCCCCGCTCCTGCAGGGCACGCACGATGCGGATCTTCTGATCGGGCGGAACCCGGGCGTAGACGTTGCAGCGTCCCACCACCTGCCGGAGCTCGGCCGGATCCAGGAGCTCCAGCTCCCGCCCCAGCACCACCTCCCCATCCGGATCAGCCAGCCCCACCGCCGTGCCGATCGCCCGGGCCGTGAGCGGATGGTCGCCGGTGATCATCACCGGCCGGATCCCGGCCTCCCGGCAGCGCGCCACCGCCTGGCGCACCTCCGGCCGGGGCGGATCCAGCTGGGCCATCAGGCCCAGCAGCACCTGATGGTGAAGGTCCCGGTCGTCGATCGGATGGTGGGGGGCACAGGCGAAGGCCAGCACCCGCAGCCCGGAGCGGGCCAGGTCGATGGCCCGCTCCAACCACCACTGCCGCTGGGTTTCGCTGAGGGGCACCACGCCCTGGCCATCGAGCCAGCGATCGCACGCGGCCAGCACCACTTCCGGCGCCCCCTTGCTCAGCATCAGGGTCGCCGAGCCTGTTGCCCCATCCCCCAGGGGGGCCCGCAGCACTGCTTCGGGGTCGACCAGCCAGACCGCCATGATCTGGTGTTCCGAGCTGAAGGGGATCTCCGCCAGGCGCGGGAAACCGCCGCGCAGCTCCGCCGCGTCGAGATGGGCCTTGGCGGCCACCACCACCAGGGCCCCTTCGGTGGGATCCCCCAGCACCTCCCAGTCCCCCAGGGGGTTGAACCGCATCTCCGCATCGCTGCACAACACCCCCGCCCGCAGCAGCAGATCCAGGGCGCCGGGGGCACTCCCGGCCCTGGCACCGAGGGGGGGAGGCAGATCCGCGGCCGAGAAGGCGCCGCTGGGGACATAGCCCTGGCCCGCCACCCTGATCTCCCTGGTGCCGCAGAGGATCCGCTCCACCACCTGGCGGTTCTGGGTGAGGGTGCCGGTCTTGTCGGTGCAGATCACCGTGACCGAACCGAGGGCCTCCACCGCCGGCAGGCGGCGGATCAGGGCGGACCGCTGCACCATCCGCTGGGTGCCGATCGCCAGGGTGACGGTGATCACCGCCGGCAGGCCCTCCGGCACGATCGCCACCGCCATCGAGAGGGCCACCTCCAGCAGGTCCAGGGGGTCTCGTCCCTGCAGCCAGCCGCCCAGCACCACCAGAGCCACCAGGGCGAGGGCGGACACCACCAGGGTGCGGGCCAGGCCATCGAGTCGCTTCTGGAGCGGCGTGGGCTCCTCGCCGGCGGCACTGATCAGCCCGGCGATGCGCCCCAGCTCGGTGGCCATGCCGGTGGCGGTGACCAGGGCCGTCCCCCGGCCCCGCACCACTTCAGTGCCCTGAAACAGGCAGTTGAGCCGCTCCAGCAGGGGGGTGTCCGGCTCCAGCACCGCTTCGGCGCGCTTGAACACCACCTCCCCCTCGCCGGTGAGGGCCGCTTCCCCCAGCCCCAGTTCCGCCGCCTCCAGCAGCCGGGAGTCGGCGGGCACCCGATCCCCCGCCTCCAGACGGATCAGATCCCCGGGCACCAGCTGGTCGCTGGCCAGGGGTTGCCACACCCCATCCCGCTGGGCCGTCACCACGGGCTGGGCCATGCGGCGCAGGGCCAGCAGGGCTTGCTGGGCCCGGCTCTCCTGCAGGTAGCCCAGCAGGGCATTGAGCCCCACGATCAGCACGATGGCGATCGCATCCTTGGGAAATCGATGGCTGGCGACCGCCACCGCCGCCGAGGCCGCCGCCACCGCCAGCAGCATCAGCAGCATGACGTTGCCGAACTGATCCCAGAGGATGCGCAGCTTGCCGCGGCCGCCACTGAGCTCCAGCCGATTGGCCCCCACCCGCTCCCGACGCGCACGGGCCTGCTCGCTGCTCAGCCCTTCTCGGCAGGAGTTCAGCCCCTCCAGGCACGCTCCGCGGCTGAGGGCATGCCAGACGGAGGAAGACGACGCAGACATGGCGGAGAGGGAACGGACCGCTCCGACAGGATGGATGATTCCCGGGCTCCTCCAGGGACGTGGCAGCACCTCCATGGGTCTCTATCACTCATTGCGCCGTCAACTGGTGGGCGCTCCCCTGCCGATCACGGGGCTGATCCTGCTGCGACACTCCCTGCGGGAGCGGGGCACCAGGGTGGTAACGACAGTAGGTTTCTATCTCTGACCATTATTTTGCTGATGCTTTTATGGTTTTCCACCTGAAATCTGCTGGTCATTTGCGAGCATTTCATCCCCTCCACGCTGCACTGCGCGGATGAGCAGCTTTCTCGAGGCGGCACTCCAACCCGACGGCATGATCACCTTGCTGGTGTTCGGCGTGTCGATCGTTCTGTTCTTCAGCGGCTGGTTGGCCCCCGAGGTGACCGGACTGCTCGCGGCCGGGTCGCTGATCGCCTTCGGCGTGCTCAAACCGGAGCAGGCCGTGGTGGGTTTCGGCAGCCCGGCCCTGATCACGCTGATGGGGCTGTTCGCCGTCGCCGCCGGGTTGTTTCGCAGTGGAGGTCTTGATCGCCTCCGCTCCCTGATCGGCTCGGACCAGATCCGTTCCCCGAAACGGATGATCGCCCTGCTGGTGGGGGTGGTGGGACCCATCTCGGGATTCATCCCCAACACCCCGATCGTGGCGACCCTGCTGCCGGTGCTGGAGAACTGGTGCCATCGCCGTGGCATCTCACCCTCACGGGTGCTGCTGCCCCTTTCCTACGCGACGATTCTTGGGGGCACCATCTCCCTGCTGGGAACCTCCACCAACCTGCTGGCCAGTGACATCAGCCGTCAGCTGGGGTATGGCTCCATCGAGCTGTTCAGTTTCACCGCCATCGGCATTCCCGTCTGGCTGATCGGGTCTCTTTACATGGTGTGGGCCAGTGATTTCATGCTGCCCGACCGGGGGCTCGACCAGAATGACCTGCTGGCCAGCCTCAACCAGGCCGGCTATCTCACCGATGTGTTGATTCCCAGGGGATCGGAACTGATCGGCCAATCCCTGCATGGCAGTCGATTACAACGTCGCTACGACGTGGATGTACTCGAACTGCAACGGGGCGATGAAGCCTTCAGCGCACCGTTGGCGGACATCAATCTCCAGGAAGGGGACCAGCTGTTGCTTCGCTGCAATCGGGAGAATCTGTTGCGGCTTCAGCAGGAACACACCATCATCCTGGCCCCTGTGGGCCATGACCTGGAGCAGCCAGGCTCCGATCTTGTGGGTCCGGGCGTGACCCAGCGGGTGGTGGAAGTGCTGTTGCCCAGCGGCTCGGCCCTGGCGGGTACCAACCTGCGGGAACTTCGCTTCCGGCAGCGCTACAACGCCACCCTGCTGGCCCTGCGGCGGGGCAATGAGGTGCTGCGGGAACGACTGGGGCGGGTGAAACTCAACGCGGGTGATGTGCTGTTGATCCAGGCACCCCTGGAGGCCATCCGCGGCATGCAGGAGAGCAGTGATCTGGTGCTGCTCGATGAGCTCGAAAAAGACCTGCCCACCACCAACAGGAAATATCTGGCGATCAGCATCGCCGCCATGGTGATCATCCTGCCGATGTTGCGGATCATTCCTCTGCTGTCCGCCGTGCTGCTGGCGGTGGTGGCGATGGTGGCCACCGGTTGCCTCAGGCCCGGGGAACTGCAGCGTTCGATCCGCTGGGATGTGATCCTGCTGCTGGGCACCCTCTCCTGCTTCAGCATGGCCATGAAGGTGACAGGCCTGGCCGACGCCCTGGCCCAGGACCTGCTGAATTCCATGCGGGGTTGGCCCGCCTTCGGCGTCCTGATGGCGGTGTTCGTTCTCACCCAGCTCTTCACCGAAGCCCTCAGCAATGGCGCCACGGTGGTGCTGTTGATGCCCATCGCCACCGAGATCGCCAAGGGTCTGGATTTACCGCCGATGGCGTTCATCTTTGCGATTCTGTTCGCCGCCAGCCACAGCTTTCTCACCCCGATCGGCTATCAGACCAATCTGATGGTGTTCGCCCCTGGCCGCTATCGATTCCTCGACCTGACCCGCTATGGCCTGCCCCTTTCGATTGGATTTGCGGTGATCGTGCCCTGGCTGATCTGCCGGCACTTCGGCCTTTGATGCCGTGGTCCGCCCTGCCGGTGCCGCCTGCGGCCCCCGTCAGGAGGGCAGACGCCGTTGCTGGCGCCATCGCAGCACCCTCCAGGCGAGGAACACCGAGATGATCGGCAGGACGGCAACGAGGATGGCCAGCCGGTATACATCGACAGCCTCGGGGGCCCCGTAACTCAGCAGCTGTTCCGTCAGGTAAAGCCCGTACAACGCCACCAGGATTCCCCCTTCCTGACGGGTGATCACACCTCCCGTCCAGAAAATCGGCAGACAGGCAAAGGTGGTGAGCACCATGACGGGAAGATCCCGACTCACCAGCACCGGGTCCACCGCCAGCCCTCGGCCGCCGGACACCACCCCGCAGAGCCCCAGGATCAGCATCTGGTTGAGGAGGTTGCTCCCCACCACGTTGCCGATGGCCAGATCCGCTTTGCCCCGGAACGCCGCCACCACCGAGGTGACCAGCTCGGGCATGGAGGTGCCGGCCGAGACGATCGTCAGACCGATCACGGTCTGCGTCACCCCCAGCCGCAGGGCGGCCCCGATCGCACCCTTCACAAGCAACTGGGAGCCGAGGACCAGCAACCCCAGGCCAACGGCCAGCTTGACCAGGGCCACGGGGGCCGGACTGCGTTCGTCCTCCAGATCCTCTGCCGCTTCCTCGGGATTCTCGCTGGCGGTTCTGGTCTCCCAGATGATGTTCATCACCAGGCCCACCAGCAGCGCCAGGCCTGCCTGCCAGGTGATCCTGGAGCCGGAGGCCATCCCCCACACCGCCATCGAGATGGCGAGCAGCAGAGGCACATCACGGCGCACGAGTCTGCTCCGCACCCGCAGCGGAACCACCAGGGCGCTGACCCCCAGCACGATGAGCACGTTGAAGATGTTGCTGCCCACCACATTGCTCACGGCCAGGTTGTCGCCGCCCTGGAGGGTGGAGAGCAGGCTCACGAACAGCTCGGGGGCGCTGGTGCCCACAGACACCACCGTGAGCCCGATGACGATCTGGGGGATGCCCAGCAACAGCGACAGGGCCACCGAACCAGCCACGAACAGTTCTCCGCCCCCGAACAGGATCAGGATCCCGGCGACGATGAGAAGGCCGCTGGACAGGAAACTCATGGGCGGTCGGCAACGGCGGGATTCTGATCGGCTCAGAAGCGGGCCGCCGGTTCAGCATGGGCTTGGGCCCATTTCACCGATCCCAGGCCTCGATCGCCGATGACCCCAACATCCCCTCCGACGCTCCGCCCAGGGCCCCGCTGGCTGGTGCGGGGCGATCTGGATGGCTTTCTGGGCCTGGGCCTCGACAACCTGATCCAGATCCTGCTGATCATTGCCCTCTGCCGGGGGGTGCTGGGCTACCCGGAGGAGCTGATCTTCGGGGTGATCCTGCCGGCGGCGGGTCTGAGCCTGCTGGTGGGCAACACGGCCTATGCGATCCAGGCCCACCGCCTGGCTCGGCTGGAGGGAAGGAACGACCGCACCGCCCTGCCCTACGGCATCAACACGGTGAGCCTGTTCGCCTATGTGTTCCTGGTGATGCTGCCGGTGAAACTGGCGGCCCTGGGGGAGGGGCTCTCCGCCGACCAGGCGGTGCAACTGTCCTGGCGGGCCGGCCTGCTGGCCTGCCTGGGCTCGGGACTGATCGAAGCGGGCGGTGCCTTCTGCGTGGGGGCCCTGCGGCACTGGCTGCCCCGGGCCGCCCTGCTCTCCACCCTGGCCGGCATCGCCCTGGGCTACATCGGCCTGGGTTTCCTGCTGCGCACCTATGCGGTGCCGGTGGTGGGGCTGGCGGTGCTGGCGGTGATCCTGATGGCCTACTACGGCAACGTGCGCCTGCCCCTGCCCGGCGGTCTGCTGGCGGTGCTGGTGGGCACCGCCCTGGCCTGGGCCACCGGTCTGCTGCAGGTGGATGGGGCCACCTGGCAGGCCAACGCCCAGCAGGTGGGCTGGCGGCTGGGGGGCCTCCAGCTGGGTGCGCTGTGGGCCGGCCGCGACCAGCTGGTGCCCTGGCTGGGGGTGACGATCCCGATGGGGCTGTTCAACCTGCTGGGTTCACTGCAGAACATAGAGAGTGCGGAGGCAGCCGGGGATGCCTATCCGGTGCGCAGCTCCCTGCTGATCAATGGCGTGGGCACCACGGTGGCGGCACTGCTGGGCTCCTGCTTCCCAACGACCATCTACATCGGCCATCCCGGCTGGAAGGGCATGGGGGCCCGCATCGGCTACTCCTGGCTGAATGGAGTGGTGGTGGGCCTGGGCTGTCTGCTGGGGCTGTTCGGCCTGGTGGGACAGCTGGTGCCGATCGAGGCCGGCATGGCCATCGTGCTCTACATCGCCCTGGTGATGGCGGCCCAGGCCTTCCAGGCCACCCCCTCCGCCCATGCCCCCGCCGTGGCCCTGGGGTTGCTGCCGGGCCTGGCCGGCTGGGGGGCCCTGCTGCTCAAGGCCGGTCTGCGGGCCGGGGGGGCCGGTACGCCGGCGGAGCCGTTCAGTGCCGAGCTGCTCGAACCCCTGCGCCAGGCGGATGTGTGGGCCGCCGGCGCCTTCGCCCTGGAGCAGGGCCAGATCGTGGCGGCGATGCTGCTCTCGGCCATGCTCGTGTACGTGATCGAGCAGCGATTCCTGGCTGCCTGCTTCTGCGCCCTGGTGGCCGCGGCGTTCTCCTGGGTGGGGCTGATGCACGCCTGGCGCTTCACCCTGGCCGACACCGTGCTTCAGCCCGGCTGGGGCAGCGGTGGGGAGTGGGCCCTGGGCTATCTGGTGATGGCGGCGGTGTTTTTGCTCGGCTGGCGGCCCCGGCCGAGGGACTCCTGAACGAATCCACGCGCATCAACACCTGCTCAGCCACCGGGCCACCACCCGGTCCGACCAGCACCCCCCACGGATGGCACCGGGATTTCTGCCATCCTCCCTGCCGTGGAATCCGTTGTGTCCCCCCTGATCGGTCAGCACCACGGTGAGAGCAGCGGGCGGGGATTCCAGCAGGGATTCCGTTGCCGCCGCCGGCACCCAGGGGTCATCCCGGGACTGCAGCAGCAGAGTGGGCGGCAGCCGCTCTCCGTTCCTGATGCGCCGCAGGGGACTGGCCACGGCGTAGTAGTGATCCGCCGAATCGAACCCCCAGCGGGGCGCCGTGATCGCCGTGTCGAAGCTGCGGATGCTGCGGGCCCGTTTCGGGCCGATCAGGGCTTGCCGCTCCTGCTCTGAAACGCCGAAGGGATCAGCCAGCAGCTGGCGGCCCAACCCCCGCAGCAGATGGCCCTGATAGAAAGAATTCCGGGGCCGCTCGAACTGCCTGGCGGAGGCGCCCAGATCCAGCGGACTGCTGACACAGACCAGGCGATCGAGGACGGGCGGGCTGACCGCTGGGTCCAGGCAGGCATTGAGCAGGACCGTGCCCCCCAGGGAGAGGCCCACCCCGTACAGCGGCAGGGGGCTGGGTGGAGTTCCCAGTTCGGTGCAGAGCCGTCGTGCCACCCCGACGACCGGCAACAGATCCCTGGTGCAGCTGGCGGCATAGCTGCCGCGGGCCAGGGGGCGGCCCGCCCCGGCCCCCCTCAGGTTGAGGCGGAGCACGGCGAATCCAGCCGCCTGCAGGGTGCGGCCGAGCCGGAGCAGGCCACCCCGATCACTGTTGCCCCCCAGCCCATGCACCAGCAGCACCAACGCCAGCGGTGGCCCCTCCAGCGGCTGGTCCAGATAGGCCAGCAGCCGGTCCCCGCCACCCACATCCACCTGCAGAGGCCTGGCAGACAGGCTTGGGGAACCCACAGGGCGGAACGCATCGCGCACGGTCTGCAGGTCGGCGCCCCACCAGGGGAAGCGCGGACGAAATTCGGGCAGGCCTGAATCCCCCAGCCAGCCACCAATCAATTCGTCTCGAATCATTCAAGGTTCAGGCCGCCACTTTCGCCTTGCCCACCCCCAGGGAGCGCAGTTCCGTCAGCAGACCGTTGAGCACGGCCTTGGCATCCCCGAACACCATGGCGGTCTGGGGCAGCTCGAACAGGGCGTTGGTGACGCCGGCATAACCCGCCCCCAGACTCCGCTTCACCACGTACACCTGGCGGGCCTGGTCCACCTCCAGCACGGGCATGCCGTAAAGGGGGCTGCTGGGATCGTTCTTGGCCTGAGGATTCACCACATCATTGGCGCCCAGCACGATCACCACATCGGTGCGGGGAAATTCCGGATTGATGCTGTCCATTTCCACCAGCTGCTCGTAGGGCACATCGGCCTCAGCCAGCAGCACGTTCATGTGGCCCGGCATGCGACCCGCCACTGGATGAATGGCGTAGCTCACCTCCACCCCGTGGCCTTCCAGCAGCTTGGCCAGTTCCCGCAGGGCATGCTGGGCCTGGGCCACGGCCAGGCCGTAGCCAGGCACGAACACCACCCGCTCGGCCTGCTCCAGGGCCATGGCGCATTCCTCGGGGCTGCAGCTGGTGATGCGGGTGTAGCCCGCCTCCTTGCCGCCACCACCCACCGCCGGGGCGGCCCCCAGGGCTCCACCGAACAGCACAGACACCAGGGAACGGTTCATGGCGGTGCACATCACCTGGGTGAGGATCAGGCCGGCGGCTCCCACCATGGCCCCAGCCACGATCAGCAGCTGGCTGCCCACCACGAAACCGGCGGCGGCCGCGGCCACCCCGGAGTAGGAATTCAGCAGGGAGATGACCACGGGCATGTCGGCGCCGCCGATCGGCAGGGTCACCCCAATCCCCAGCAGGCCGGCACCCCCCAGCAGCAACCAGATCGGCAGCCCGGAAGGATCTCCCGGCAACAGCAGCGCTCCCACCAGGCAGAGCACCGCCAGGAAAATGTTCACCGCGTGGCGCAAGCGGCTCTGGGTCCAGCCGGGGGTATCCAGCCAGCCACGCAGCTTGGCCATCGCCACGATCGAGCCGCTGAAGGTGATCGTTCCCACGAACACCGAGATGGCGATCGACACCAGGGCGACCATGCCGGTGTCGCCGGTGTCGAACAGAGCCACCCCCAGGGCCACCAGCAGGGAGGCCATGCCGCCGCAGCCGTTGAACAGGGCCACCGTCTCCGGCATGGCGGTCATCGCCACCCGCTGGGCCGTGAGCAGTCCGGCCAGCCCCCCCACGCTCGCCCCGAGGGCGATCCAGAGCCAGGCGATCGGTTCAGGTCTGATCTCGATCAGCAGACCGACCACCGCCAGCGCCATGGCCAGGGCCGCCAGCCCATTGGCGCCACGGGCCGAGCGCACCTTGGCGAGCCCCTTGATGCCCAGGGCCAGCAGCAGCACCGCCACCAGATCCACCGCCTCGGAAAACAGGTCGAGCGAAAGCGGATTCACAGGCAGTTCGAGGATGAAAACGGATGGAAACGGCATCAGCTGGAGCCGCGACGGCGGAACATGGCGAGCATGCGATCGGTGACCACGAAGCCGCCGATCACGTTGAACAGGGCAAAGCCCAGGGAAAGGGCACCGATCAGCAGCAGGGAGCGGTTGTGGCCGGCCTGCTGGATCAGGGTGAGGGAGGCCAGCACGGTGATGCCGCTGATCGCGTTGGCGCCTGACATCAAAGGGGTGTGCAAGGTGGGCGGCACCTTGCCGATCAGTTCGAGGCCCAGCAGGCTGCCGAGCAACAGCACCCAGAGGGCCTGGGAGAGGGGGCTCATGGTCGATTTCCGTTGTAGATGATGTCTTCACGGCGGCAGACGCCCCCGTGGGTGAGCAGGCAGCCATCGAGAATCGGGTCCTCCGGATCCAGCCTCAGGCCATCGCCGTCCAGCAGGTGCTCGATCAGGGCCGCCACATTGCGGGCGTAGAGGGCGCTGGCATGGTTGGACACGCTGCTGGGCAGGGCGTCGGCACCGATCAGCAGCACACCGTTCCGCTCCACCGTCCTGCCGGGTTCGGTGCCGAAGCAGTTTCCCCCCTGCCCCACCGCCAGATCGACCACCACCGAACCTGGGCGCATGCCATCGAGCATGGCTTCGCTGATCAGGCGGGGGGCCGGCCGGCCCGGCACCAGGGCGGTGCAGATGACCATGTCGGCCAGGGCCAGCTGCTCCGCCAGCTGGCGACGCTGGGCCGCCAGAAAAGCGTCACTGGCCTGCTGGGCGTACCCCCCGGCTTCCCCTGGCGTGTCATCGATGGTGGGAGGGTCGATGAATCGCCCCCCCAGGGATTCCACCTGCTCCTTGGCCGCCGGCCTCACGTCGGACACGTAGACCACACCCCCCAGGCGACGGGCGGTGGCCAGGGCCTGGAGCCCCGCCACTCCGGCCCCGAGCACCAGCACCCGGGACGGCTGGATGGTGCCGGCCGCCGTCATCAGCATCGGTACGTAGCGGTCCAGGGCTGCCGCCGCCACCAGAACGGCCTTGTAGCCGGCAATGTTGGCCTGGGAGGAGAGCACATCCATCGACTGGGCCCGGCTGATGCGGGGGAGCAACTCCAGGGCGATGGAGGAAGCCTGGCGACCATTGAGGGCCTCAGCCAGCTGGACGGCTCCGTAGGGGGCCAGCAGACCCACCAGCAGGGAACCCTCCCCCAGCCGTTCCACCACCTCCATCGGCGGCGGGTTGACGCAAAGCACGGCATCGGCGTCGCACCAGGAGAGGTCGGAGCAGGCACGCACCTCGGCGCCCACATCGCTGAATTCGCTGTCGCCGTATCCGGAGGCCAGCCCCGCACCGGTCTCGATTTCGAGACCCATCCCCTTGGCGATCAGGCGGCGCGCCGTCTCCGGGGTCACCGCCACCCTTCGTTCTCCAGACGCTGTCTCGCGCGGAATCATCAGTTTCACCACCATCCGATCCCCTGCTTCCAGCCCCTGACCTAGGAGCGGATCCAGCCCGACCGCAACCTCTGGCGGCTGAATGTGCGGACTCGCCCACCGGATGGACGCACGACCCCTTGTGCCCCCCCTGGCGGCGCCTCCAGAATCGAGCCATGGCGCCACCTTCCTTCGACCTTGGCCTGAACCGGGGTGCCGCCGCGCCGCAGGGACCGCAGGGACCACGCCCGCGCCAGTGGCAACAGCGCCTGATCCAGCTGCTCAGGGCACGCCTGATCACGGCCTCCCCCGGCGGCCAGGACGTGCTGGTCCATGCCGGTCCCGGTGCGGGAAAGACCCTCGGCGCCTTGCTCGGCTTTCATCAACTGCTCCGAGAGCGGCGGCTGGATCAGTTCATCGTTTTCTGCCATCGCAGCTCGATCGCCCGCCAGTGGTTGGCGGCAGCCCATGGTCTGGGGCTGCCACTCCAGGAGTGGGAGCCCCAGCGATCCGGCGGGGATGGCAGCGGACTGCTGATCAGCTACCAGGCCGCCGTCCGCCATCGGCAGCGTCTGGAGCTGGAACTGGACCACCATCTCCAGGGTGGCCGCTGGATGGCCATTGCCGATGAGGTCCATCACCTGGGACTGGACCCGGATGAACCGGAGGCCGCGGCCTGGGGTCATGCCTTCACCACCCTCACCCGTTCGGCCCGGATGCGCCTTGGCCTTTCCGGCACCCCGTTCCGGGCTGATCAGCTGGCCTTCTGCGCCGCCCGACGCCTCCGCGTGCTGGAGGCGGGCCAGACCAGCGAGCGGATCGTGCCGGATCTCTGTGTCGAGCCCAGGCAGCTGATCATGGCCGGAGATGTGCGCCCCCTGGAATTCCGCTTTCAGGACGGCTGGGTCGAGCATGGCCAGCATGACCAGGACGCCCGGGCCCAGACCTCCCCGCTCGCCACCGAAGAGCGCGAAAGCTGGCGTTCCCGCAACCTGCGGCGGGCCATCCAGCTCGGGGATGGCGGTGGGATCGCTTTGCGGTTGCTGTTGCAGGCCCGCTCCAGGCTGGAACGGGTGCGGCGGGACCACAGCGGCGCCGGTGGGCTGGTGATCGCCCGCGACATCAACCATGCCAGGCGGATTGGAGCCCTGCTGGAGGAAGAGGGGGACCGGGTCCATCTGGTGCATTGCCAGGACCCTGAAGCCGCCAGCCATCTGGCGGCCTTCCAGGCGGGGCAGGCGGACTGGTTGGTGAGCGTCGACATGTGCGCCGAGGGGTTCGACGCCCCGCGGCTTCGGGTTGTCGCCTACCTCACCACCGTGGTGACCCGCAGTCGGTTCGTGCAGGCGATCACCCGAACCGTGCGGATCGACGCGGAGCGGGCGACCTGCGAAGCGATCCCCCGCAATCCCTCCTACGTCTACGCCCCCGCCGACCCCCTGTTGATCGCCCATGCCCGCACCTGGACCCTGAGCCAGCCCTACCTGATCCGGTCCACGCAGGATGAGTCCACCCCCCCGGAGCCCGGCCACGGCGCATCCGGCCAACGGCTGCCCCTGCGGGCCCTCTCCGACGGTGCCGGTGAGATGATTCGCTTCGGCGGCCCCGAATTGCCGGCATTCATGGCCCGGTCCGCCTGAGGATCGGCTCGTTTTTGCGACGTTGTGTCAACCAACACCGTCGATCCGCCGATCAGCCGTCAACGTGTGCGGACCGCACGGTGACTTCGCCCATCGAAGGACCCATGGAAGACCCAATTCTCGGCCCCTTACCCTCCCTGGTCCATCGTCGCCTGGAGGTTGCCGTCTGCTGGGCGCTGACCCGTCGGGCCGTGCTGGACAGTCGAGAGTTGTTTGAAGAGAGCTTTGCTCTCAATGAAGAATTCAGAGAGTGGCTTCTCTGCCTGGAAGACCACCCCGAGATCCTGCAGGAATCCATCCTGATGGTTCCCAGGAATCTCAGCCTTCAGGAAAAACCGGAAGCCGACGGGCTGCTGGGCATCTGATCGAGGCGCGGCTCTGAATCGGAGCCGGAAGCTCAGCGCCTTCTCGGACCACCGGGCCGGTTGCCGCCGGGGCGGGGCCCGCCAGCTCCCACGTTCCGTTCGCGGTAGGTGATCCGTCCCCGGGAAAGGTCGTAGGGGCTGATCTCCACCACGACTTTGTCACCGGCCAGCAATTTGATCCGAAACTTGGTCAGCTTGCCGGCGGCGCGGCACAGGCACTGGTGACCGGCGGGCTGCTCCAGGGTCACCAGGTAGAAACCATTGCCCTGCTCCTTCTCGATCACACCGGACGTTTCGATCATGCGGAGCTTTGCTGACTCTGTAATGCACACCCACTCTAGGGCGGTGGAGATCGGCAGTAATTCGAGAGGGGCCAGGGGGGGGTTGCCACTCCTGGCGCGCCGGACGATAGGGTCTGCGCTCAACCTGTGGCACAGCCTGATGATCCTTCCCCCCGCTTCGATGGATCTCGGTCTGTTGATGATCTCGATCGGAGTGGTCAACCTCTGGCGCGCCGCCCGCCAGGGAACCTGATCGTTCCACCGGACGTTGGGGAGAGAAGGAGCTGGCAACCCTGCTGTTTCACAAGCCCTTCGGGGTGCTGAGCCAGTTCACACCGGAGCCGGGCAGCCGATGGAACTGCCTCGCCTCCTACATCGATTGTCCGGGGGTGTACGCCGCCGGTCGTCTGGACGCCGACAGTGAAGGGTTGCTGCTGCTCACCGACCAGGGCCGGCTGCAGGCACGCCTGACGGACCCGCGCTGGGGACACTGGCGCCGCTACCTGGTGCAGGTGGAGGGGGTGCCCACCCCAGCGGCGCTGGATCGATTGCGCCAGGGGGTGCAGATTGGGGCCCGCCTCACCCGTCCGGCCCGGGCCTGGGTGATCGACGATCCAGGCCTGGGGGAGAGAAATCCTCCCATCCGGGAACGTCGGTCGATCCCCACCGGGTGGATCCAGCTCGAATTGCGGGAGGGTCGCAACCGGCAGGTTCGGCGCATGACGGCGGCGGTGGGTCTACCCACCCTGCGACTGATCCGGGTGGGCATCGATCTGATGGACGGAGGCCCCCTTCTGGGGCTGGAAGGTCTGGCCCCTGGGCAGTGGAGAAGGGCCCATTCCGGTGAAGAGCAGCGGTTGGAGCGGCTGATGATCCGATCCCCCCGTTTCGACTCCGGCGTCAACCGATCACGTCAATGAGTTCTCGGGCTGTTTGCAACTGCCCGTAGTAGTAATTCGCCCGTGCCCTGCGATCGGTGTCTTCGATCGCATCGAGGGCATCAAAGCCGATGCTCTGCCAGAGATCATGGCCGCAGGCGCGACTCAGCTCATCCGTGGCCTCCTTTTCCAGGTTGCCCAACCGCCGCTGGAGGTTCTTGATCTGAGCAATGGACATGGCCGGAGGCGAAAGACCAGATAAAATAGTACACACGAACTGGCCTAGAAGGGCAGTTTCTTCTTGGCGGCTTTGTCGAGGTCGGCATCCATTTCCCGCAGGCGCTTCAGGATGGTGTCGTAGTACTCCTTCAGGTAACTCTCCAGGGTGGTGGTGGCGGCGGGGTCGAGACCGAAGGCCTCGTAGCTCTCCTGCATCGGCGCGTCGAGAGCTTTCCCTCCACCGGTCACCTCGGAGAAGGCCAACCGCTCCGCCACATTCAGGCTGGCCTCAAAGAAACTGGTGATTCCCTCCATCAACCGCATCATCACCGGCGGCACCCGAAACACCCGCGCTTCCTTACCGCTGTAGCGCTCACAGAGCTGGGTGATTTCGCTGGTCGTCCAGGCCTGGGGACCCACCACGGGAAAGGAGCGACGGCCTGTTTGCTCCGGTCGATCGAGGGCCGCCACGGCAAAGGCCGCCACATCCTGGGTGTTCATGTAGGCGATCGGCGTGGGAGACCCGCTCACCCAGACGGTCTGACTCTCCAGCACCGGGATGGCGAACTGGCTGATCAGACCCTGCATGAATCCGACACAGCGGAGGATCGTGAAGTTCAGATCGGATGCCTTCAGCCACTGCTCGGTGCAGGCCTTGATGTGCATCAACGGCACGCTGGGATGAAGCTCCGCATCCAGCAGGGAAATGAAGATCAGTCGCTCGACGCCCGCCCGGCGGCAAGCGGCGAACAGATTCTGCTGGCCTGCCCAGTCGATTTCGTAGGCGCTGGCGCTGTCGGTGGCGCGGGCCGTGGCCGCATCCACCACAGCGTCCTGCCCCTCAAGGGCGTAGGCGAGGCTGTCGGGTTCGAGAAGATCGCCCCGGGTGAGTTCGCAACCCCATTCCTGCAGGAAGGCGGCCTTACGCGGTGATCGGACCATGCATCGGACCGAATGACCAGCGTCGATCGCCCGTCGGGCGATCTGGCGGCCGAGGGTTCCTGTACCGCCGACGACCAATACCTTCATGCAACTCCCAGCGAAGCGCCTGAGCCTAGAGGTGCGGTTGAAGGGTCTGTTCGCACCCCAGGAGAACGCTGGCTGGAATCAATCCTTGAGCAGCTTGAGCAGAAGGGATCCCCCCACCAGACCGACGGGGATCAGGACCCAGAAGAGGGCGGCCGTACCGAAGATTTCAGAGGCCATCGGCCAGGGGGAAAAACGGATACCTATCTAGCAGCCCCAGCCCCAGCCACGTCCCCATCCAGGTCCCCAGCCCCGGCCAGACGCCGCGCCGTGGCGAGGATCCGGGGCCAGGGGGCATCACTGCGGATCTGGGACAGCATGATGCCGCTCGGGAAGGCACGAAAACCCTCCCCGGCCAGGGCCTCCACCAGCGTCTGCATCGATGGCGTGCCCTGGGCCAGGCATCGACCGATCACCCCCATGGGCCAACAACGGGCCGGGTGGCCGGGATCAGCGATCAGGCGATCCAGCAGCCGCTTGCCGGGCTTGGAGAGAATCCAGGCTGCCGCTGCCCCTTGCTGGTCCATGGCCAGCAGGGTGGGGAGGTGCTGCATCGGCCCGATCCAGAGGGGCCCACTGATGGAAAGGCAGCTCCTGTCGCACAGACAGGGGTCCCAGGGGCGAAGCTTCCACAGGCTCTGCACCTGCTGGTCGCCGCAGAGGGGGCAATGGGCCACCATGCCGAGCATCCGTTCCTCCCGGGCTGGCGAGGTACGGCTGAGACGGACGGCCGTTCGGAAGGTGCGGCCTTCGCTGAAACAGAGCAGGGGCTCCACCCCCCTCCCCAACGCCCAGGCCCCGCGGGCCACCACCCCCAGTTGCAGACGCAGGGCAAGTTCCCAGCTGGCCGGGTGGGCGCGGGCAGCGGCACCGAGACGACGCACCGCCGCGGCACGGTCGTGGCCGGTGGCGGCACGACCATCACTGCTGGTCAGGAAGAGAACTCCTCCGTGGGCCACCGCTTCCAGGGCCAGCGGCACGAGGGAACTGGGGCAGCCGAAGGCATCCAGATCGACCAGGGAGAAACGCTGTCTCGCCTGCAGGGTCCCCGCCAACAGGTCCCGGGCATCCAGGCTGGTGCAGCGCCAGCTGACCTGGGCAGGCAAACCTGCCAGGTTGTGATCGATCAGGGGAGCCCGATCGGGATCGGCATCATTGGCCCACACCTTGGAGGCCCCTGCCTCCAGCCCGTAGCGCAGGGAGCGGATGCCGCATCCCGCCATCGCATCCAGGACCGTCAGCGGTCCCTGGAGTGCCAGGGTCCTGGCCAGCAGGACCCCCAGATCCCGGGCCGGCCTGGAATCCGGACGGAAGAATCCATCGCCGGTAAGCAACTGGGCCAGACCTTCGCAATAGTGAGAACGATTCGCTGTTGCCAGGACCTTGGTGCTCCGTACCGCTTGCCAGCCTGCCTCCGGGCCGTCCATGGCCCAGGACACGGCGGAATGGGGCAGCCACGGTCTCTGGCCGTGGCAGGGCCACGTCTGCCATTGGCGGCAACTGGGGGAAGCGCTCCAACCCGCCCTGGTGCTGGTGCACGGCTTCGGGGCCGGCAGCGGCCACTGGCGGCACAATGCCGCGGTGCTTGCCGAGGCGGGCTGGTGTGTGTACAGCCTCGACCTGATCGGATTCGGAGCCTCCAGCCAGCCGGGCCACCACCGGCACCGACACCTGGACAACCGGCTCTGGGCCAGGCAGCTGCAGGGGTTCCTGGAGCAGGTGGTGGGGCGGCCCGCCGTGCTGGTGGGTCACTCCCTCGGGGGCCTGGTGAGCCTCAGCTGCAGCGTCTTCTTCCCAAGCTTGGTGCGGGCCGTGGTGGCCGCGCCGCTGCCGGATCCAAGCCTGTTGCTGGCCTCTCTGCAGGGATCTGACCATGTTCCACGCCATGCCCCATGGCAACGCCGCCTGCGCCATTTCCTCGTGGTCTGGCTGTGTCGGCTCCTGCCCCTGGAGCTGCTGGTTCCGCTCCTGGCCCACTCCCCCCTGCTCGACCTGGGCATCCAGTCCGCCTACCACCTGCCGGTGATCGGAGACCGGGAGCTGCATCGCATCATTTCACGGCCCGCCCGACGGCCCGGTGCGGTGCGTTCGCTGCGGGCGATGAGCATCGCCATGGCCCTCAGGCCCCACCGGGCGATGGCCGCGGACTTGCTGCGGCGGGTCCGTCACCCCCTGCTGCTGGTGTGGGGGCGGCAGGACCGGTTGGTCCCCCTCGACGTTGCCCGCCAGTGCCAACGCCTCCGCTCCGGGCTCCCTCTGGTGGTTCTGGACCAGGCAGGCCACTGCCCCCACGATGAAACCCCGGAGCAGTTCAATGGGACCGTGCTGGACTGGCTGTCCCAGCTGTCCGGGGAATCAGGAACGGGCCTTGGCAACACGTAGCTTGAGCCATGGGAAACGCCAGTCGAGTAGCACCCCCGCATGAAGCACACCCTCTCAGTACTGGTGGAGGATGAATCGGGCGCCCTGAGTCGCATCGCCGGGCTGTTCGCCCGCCGGGGTTTCAACATCCAGAGCCTGGCGGTGGGCCCGGCGGAACATCGAGGTGTCTCCAGGCTCACCATGGTGGTGGAGGGGGATGACCGCACCCTGGAGCAGATGACGAAACAGCTGAACAAGCTGGTCAATGTGCTCGGCGTGATTGATCTCTCCACCATCCCCGCCGTGGAAAGGGAGCTGATGCTGCTCAAGGTGTCGGCCCCCGAGGAGAATCGCTCGGCGATCTTCGATCTGGTGCAGATCTTCCGGGCCAAGGTGGTCGATGTGGCCGACGATGCCCTGACCCTCGAGGTGGTGGGTGATCCCGGCAAGCTGGTGGCCCTGGAGCGACTGCTGGAGACCTACGGCATCCTGGAAATCGCCAGAACCGGCAAGGTGGCCCTGGAGAGGGCTTCGGGGGTCAACACCGAATGGCTCAAGGCCACCGAATCCCAGAAACGGCTTCCCGCCTGACCATCCAGGGGCAAGGGCTTCAGTCCTAAGGGTTGCCTTTCACCAGCGTTCCCCCCTCCACCAGACGCGCCTTGAGGATCCGATCCCCCTGGCGGATCTTGTCCACCACATCCATACCTTCACTGACCCGCCCGAACACGGCGTAGCGGCCATCGAGTTCTGGAAGAGCTTCCAGGGCGATATAGAACTGGGCGCTGGCCGAATTGGGATCGCCGGATCTGGCCATGGCCAGGGCTCCCCTCTGGTGGCTCAGGGCCAACTGCTCAGAAACGAGCGGGGAGCTGACCAATTGTCCGTAGCGAGGTTCCGGTTCGGACTTGAGCTTGATCTCGAGGGGGACCAGGCGGGCCTCGCCGCGGGAGGGATCAATGAAATTCCCCGATCCGTAGCGATCCGCTGGGATCTGGGGGTTGGCGCTGAGGGGATCACCGCCCTGAACCACAAACGGCACCGGTTCCCTGACCACCCGGTGAAAAGCGGTGCCGTCGTACACCCCCTGGCGCACCAGATCGACAAAATTTCCTGCGGTCACGGGAGCTGCCTGGCCATCGAGCTTCAGCGTCACCGTTCCTTTATTGGTTTCCAGGGCAACCAGGGCCGTACCGCTCAGACAGGGGGATGGGGAGGTGGCACAACCCTGGGGAGCCTGGGCCGCGTTGGGGCTGCAGGCCGCCAGACCCAGCAGGGTGGAGGCCAGCAGGAACGACATCAGCGTTCTCAGCAAGGATCGACCGGACTGTGCCGGGGGCTGGGCGTGGGTCTCCATTCAGAGGCCCTCCAGGGGAACACCAAGGAAGCGGGCCAGGCGGGCGCCACCCATTTCCAGCTCTGCCAGGGGCAGCGGTTCTCCAATTCGTGTCAACGGCAGGTCCCGACGGCCCTGGATCTTCAGGGCAAGGCGTCGGCGTGGGCTGATGCCCTCCCGTACCTCCACCTTCACGGCCTGGATCTCCCGGATCGGGATGTCCACCTCGATCTGGCTGCGGAAACCGCGACGCATGATTCGCGCCTGGCCATCGCGACGATCAAATCGGTTCCAGCCGGATCCGACGTCGATCACGATGACGGTCCACAGGTAGGAGGCCAGCAGAAATGCCGCCAGGCCATACAGACCCATCACGGCACCCTGGGGGATCCAGATGAGTTCCGACGGGTGACCCATCGGCAGCAGATCCCTACCCAGCCGACTGGAAGCGCTCGCCAGGAGGAACCCGAGCCCCCCGATGCTGACCATGGCAGCCACGAGGAAATTGGACAACCTCCGGGACCCCAGCACCGCTTGCTCGAACACCTGGTCGTCATCTGCCATGGAGAAGTCGTCCTCGCAAAGAGCCCCCATCCTGGACCGGCGGGAGCCTGGGGTGGCAGCAGAATGAAAGAAATACCTAAGCCCTGTGGGCTCAGGCGATGTCAGCCTGGTTAAGGACGCCGCGCAGGGCCGATCCCCAGCGTTACCATCGGCCGGTAACCCAAAGCTCGCGGGTATCCCTACCTGCGCGATTTTCTTCGTTTTCCTATGACGATTGCTTTAGGGCGCGCCCCGGCATCCCGGGGATGGTTCGACGTCCTCGATGACTGGCTCAAGCGCGACCGCTTCGTTTTCGTCGGCTGGTCCGGCCTGCTGCTCTTCCCCTGCGCCTACCTGGCCCTGGGAGGCTGGCTCACCGGCACCACCTTCGTCACCTCCTGGTACACCCACGGCATCGCCAGCTCCTACCTGGAGGGCTGCAACTTCCTCACCGCCGCGGTGAGCAGCCCCGCCGACGCCATGGGCCACAGCCTCCTGCTGCTCTGGGGTCCGGAAGCCCAGGGTGACTTCGTGCGCTGGTGCCAGCTGGGCGGCCTCTGGCCCTTCGTGGCCCTGCACGGTGCCTTCGGTCTGATCGGCTTCATGCTGCGTCAGTTCGAGATCGCCCGCCTGGTGGGCATCCGCCCCTACAACGCCATCGCCTTCTCCGGTCCGATCGCGGTGTTCGTCAGCGTCTTCCTGATCTATCCCCTCGGCCAGAGCAGCTGGTTCTTCGCTCCTTCCTTCGGGGTGGCGGCGATCTTCCGCTTCCTGCTCTTCCTGCAGGGCTTCCACAACTGGACCCTCAACCCCTTCCACATGATGGGAGTGGCCGGCATCCTCGGCGGCGCCCTGCTGTGCGCCATCCACGGAGCCACGGTGGAGAACACCCTGTTTGAAGACAGCGAGCAGGCCAACACCTTCAAGGCCTTCGAGCCCACCCAGGAGGAAGAGACCTATTCGATGGTGACGGCCAACCGTTTCTGGAGCCAGATCTTCGGTATCGCCTTCTCCAACAAGCGCTGGCTGCACTTCTTCATGCTGTTCGTGCCGGTGATGGGTCTGTGGACCAGCAGCATCGGCATCATCGGTCTGGCCCTCAACCTGCGGGCCTATGACTTCGTCAGCCAGGAGATCCGCGCCGCCGAAGACCCCGAATTCGAGACCTTCTACACGAAGAACATTCTTCTCAATGAAGGTCTGCGCGCCTGGATGGCCCCAGCGGACCAACCGCACGAAAACTTCGTATTCCCTGAAGAGGTACTGCCCCGTGGAAACGCCCTTTGATTCTTCCCTGGTGTCCGTCGGGGGTAAAGACCTCGACTCCACCGGGTACGCATGGTGGGCAGGCAATGCCCGCCTGATCAACCTCTCCGGCCGCCTGCTGGGAGCCCACGTTGCCCACGCAGGGTTGATGGTCTTCTGGGCTGGAGCCATGATGTTGTTTGAGGTGAGCCATTTCACCTTCGACAAGCCCATGTACGAACAGGGTCTGATCCTGTTTCCCCATGTCGCCACGCTTGGCTACGGCGTAGGACCGGGCGGTGAGGTCACCGACCTCTATCCCTTCTTCGTGGTCGGTGTTCTTCACCTGATCAGTTCGGCCGTTCTGGGCCTGGGTGGTCTCTACCACGCCCTGCGTGGACCGGAAATTCTCGAAAACTACTCCGCCTTCTTCTCACAGGACTGGCGTGATAAGAATCAGATGACCAACATCATTGGTTACCACCTGATTCTCCTCGGTGTTGGTTGCCTTCTGCTGGTCTTCAAGGCGATGTTTTTCGGTGGTGTCTATGACACCTGGGCCCCCGGTGGTGGTGATGTCCGCCTGATCACCAACCCAACCCTGAACCCGGGAGTGATCTTCGGCTATCTCGTGGCCGCACCTTTCGGTGGTGAGGGCTGGATCATCGGTGTGAACTCGATGGAAGACATCATCGGTGGCCACATCTGGCTGGGCTTGATCTGCATCTTTGGTGGGATCTGGCATGTGATCACCAAACCGTTCGGTTGGGTCCGTCGTGCCTTCATCTGGAATGGTGAGGCCTATCTGAGCTACAGCCTTGGAGCTCTCAGCTTCATGAGCTTCATCGCTTCAGCCTTCATCTGGTTCAACAACACCGCCTATCCCTCGGAGTTCTACGGTCCCACCAACGCCGAAGCTTCCCAGGCCCAGAGTTTCACCTTCCTTGTGCGCGACCAACGCCTCGGGGCCAACATCGGTTCCGCCATGGGGCCCACCGGTCTTGGTAAGTACCTGATGCGCTCTCCAACCGGAGAGATCATCTTTGGTGGGGAAACCATGCGTTTCTGGGATTTCCGGGGTCCCTGGCTGGAGCCTCTGCGCGGTCCGAACGGCCTGAGCCTTGACAAGCTCCAGAACGACATTCAGCCCTGGCAGGTCCGGCGAGCGGCCGAATACATGACCCATGCGCCGAACGCCTCCCTCAACTCCGTAGGCGGCATCATCACGGAGCCCAATTCAGTCAACTTCGTGAACATCCGCCAGTGGCTGGCCGCCACCCAGTTCATTCTGGCCTTCTTCTTCCTGGTGGGCCATCTCTGGCATGCCGGTCGGGCCAGGGCGGCAGCGGCTGGATTTGAAAAGGGTATCGATCGCAAGGCTGAGCCCACTCTGGCCATGCCTGATCTGGACTGAGTCTCTGAAGCATTGCTTCCCCTTCTTCCATCCCCCGCCCATGGCGGGGGTTTTTTTTGCGATCGCCTGGCTCACCGATCACAAGAGCCGAGCCGCCCAACTGATCCAGACGTCGTTCACCCCAGAAGAAAGGGCATGACCATCACCTTTTCTATTTCTGGATTTCTACTTGAACTGAATCATTACTTTGGCTGGCTATATGCAAGTATTCTTGCTGCGAGGAATATCATCACTGGCAACATAGACAAGCATAGGACAAGGAGCATATTCCTTCTTATGGCTATCTCTATCTGGCCCCTTTTTGATTCCCTATCGGGCTCCTTTTCAGACAAATCAATCCGAACATCCTGGATCATCCCCAATCCGATCGCAGGAATCCAGCCTCCCAGGAGATCCTTTTCCTTCTCACCACTATCCCAATCTTTCTATGAATAGTCATGTTTGTAGACCTGCGCATGCCCCTTGGCGTCGATCGCTACTTCACCATCCTTCTCCCTCCTGTTGCTTTTATAATTGGGAATCTTCCCGACATACTCTGTTCCCTCGTCAGACCAATCCCCAGAAGACAATGACATTTTTAGCCTTGCTGGCTGTTATTGCTATTCAACTTACGAAAACGGTTAAGATTCTGGCGGAGAAGATTGAGCCCTCAATGAACTATCAAGGATTAAGCACCTTCATTCGTTTAACCAATGCATGTTCCAAGGGCTGCTGGCGGCTCGACACGAAGTTCTTTTTTCATGATTCTCTCGCCATGGCACCTTACTTTGATGGCTTACTTTGATGGGATCAACCTAGAAAAGACAGAACTGAACAACGATCTCGATCTCAAGGGAAAATTGCCATTCCTGGGCTTCCATCAGGAAGATCTGGCGAGCAGGCTACAATTCAAAAATCCTGCTGCCCCATGCTGGGAACCAAGGCAAGGGCGGGAGTCATGGACCTCCCTCTTCCACGATAAAACATCGGATTTATCACCCGTGCAGCACGGCATGATCCCATGCCGCAAGTAACTCGGACACCGTCAATCTGATCTGCTGAGACGCTCCACACAAACCATTGCACAAAGACATAGAAAGAGCCAGATTCCACGAAAGTCACCGTATTATCGGCATAGCAATATCCAGCGCATCGACACAGCAATATTCAGCTCAACATCCCCATGATTCCCTAGAAAAAATGAGCATAATGAAAATAGGCCTAGAATGCCATTACTAAATTATCCAAATGCCTACCAATGCCGTTGGGCCTGTGCGCCATCATAAAACCAAACTCACCGTAGTTCTTCCCACCTATAACGAGCGGCCAAACATTCGCCCCATCGTTCTTCACCTTATCCCTCTGCAGCACGCATTCGATCTGGAGTTGCTTTTTGTCGATGACGACTCAGCGGATGGAAGTGCTGAGGAGGTGCGCGAGTTAGCCCACGATTACAGCTGCGTACGGCTGATCCGGCGGGTCGGTCGTTATGGACTCTCCAGCGCTATCAAAGAAGGCATTCTCGACTCTACCGGTGACGTGGTGGTCGTGATGGACAGTGACGGCCAACACGAGCCGTCAGCCGTCTCCCGGATCGTGGAGGTTCTCCAGTCCAGTCGTTCCGATCTGGTCATCGGCAGCCGGTTTCACCCGGAGGCTGAGATCCTGGGGCTCAGTGAGAAAAGGGAGCGTAATTCGAACTTCGCCAACGCAGTCGCCCGCTTCAGTCTGCCGCGCTACCGGAACCTAAGCGACTACATGAGTGGCTTTTTCGCGCTGCGTCCAAAACGTTGCCTCACTTATGTACGGCAGGTGGATGTAAACGGTTTCAAGTTTCTCTATGAACTGTTAGCTCTCAGCCATGGCCATCTCAAGGTATCTGAGATTCCTCTAAGCTTCAAGCCAAGAATCGCCGGCGAGTCGAAACTTAATCTTGCCGTTGTGTGGGATCTTGGCATCTCGATCCTGCATACACTGTTGCTCCGAATGGTCCCCAGGAGAGCCGTGAGTTTTGCTCTGGTGGGGTTCACTGGAATAGGGATTCACCTGCTGATATTTTCACTGATGAGAAGAATGCTGGGGGCTAACTTTGAGCATGCCCAGGTGGTGGCAGTGGTGGGAGCGGCAAGTTCCAACTACTTGATCAACAACATACTCACTTTCCGCTCACAACAGTTGAAGGGAGCTGCCCTTCTGCTTGGACTGGTGCGCTTCCTGTTGGTTACATCACTGGGGATGGTAGCCAATGTAGGAATTTCATCAGCCTTTTACCGCCAGGTGGCTCCTCAACCTGTTCTGGCCCTGCTGGCAGGGATCGCGGTGGACTTCGTATGGAAATATGCAGCCTCATCCCGCTTCGTCTGGAACAGCCCATGAAAGGTTTGTTTACTTCCTGTCCACCGTGGTTCACCCCCCCGGCAAGCATTGCTTCATCGATCCGACAGGTGATCCCTGTGTCATTGGGACGCCTGAACCGGTAGTAAAAGCCGCGGCATCCATCGGCGAAGCAATGGCAGGCTCAGGCCGATGACGTTACTGAAACAGCCATCGATCCGATCCACCATCAGAGCGCCGCGCCCCTCCAGCGCAAACCCCCCAGCGCATTGGAGCGGTTCTCCCGTCCCCACATAGGCAGTGATTTCAGTTGCATCGAGAGGGGCAAACAACACGCGGGTGCTCACGGTCTCGAGCCAAGGGTCGGGATCCGTTTCCATTCCCCCGGAGACAGGACAGGGCAGCAGGCAATGGCCGGTATGAAGGTCACCCCAGCAGCCGGCCATGCGCTCCCATCGCTTTCTGGCCTCCTGCTCGTCGCGGGGCTTGCCGAAGATCTCGCCATCGAATTCCAGAACGGAATCACAGCCCAGCACAGCAGAAACGTCCTCAAGGCCTGCTTCTCCCAGCTCGGCCTCCAGAACCGCACGGGCCTTGGCCTCCGCGAGTCGCTGCACAAGGGATCGGGGGCTCCCAGCTTCGAAGCGATCCTCATCCACCCCGCTGACCCGCACCCGGTGGGGGATGCCGGCCTGCCGCAGCAACCGCTGGCGGGCAGGGGAGGCGGATGCCAGCAATAGCATGGTGGTCAGCTCATCTTCATCACCCTGCCATAGCCGGTTTCGCCCCAGTCTCCGCATGATTCCCCCGCCGCTGCCTGTGCCCCCTTCCGCCGATCCCGCCGCCTTTCACTCTGATCGGCGAGCTCTGGATCGGGCGACCCACTCCTTGCGGTGCCTTCCCTTCCGTCGCTCCTTTTACGAGCATGTGGCCCAGAACCCCATCAGCGCACAAGAACTCTGCCGAAGTCGCCATGGGGAACAACTGGTGTTCGCTCCCTTCGGACCGGAGAGGGCTGAAGCCCATTTCAGCTGGTTGATCCGGCTGGGGGTGTTGCGCCGTGAGGTGGATGGACAGGGGCTGACCGAACGGGTGCGGCTCACTCCCATGGGGCGAGAGGTTCTGTCCCGTTGGCCAGGGGAGATTCCCGCTGCCGGCCTTCCGGCCCGGATCCGGGAGAACTTCCGGCGCCATCGGCCCCGTTTGTGAGTCCTCCCGATGGTCCCCCTGCAGGTCCCGCCTCCCAGTGGCCCCCCCCACCGGCGAGGGCAACCCGTCCGCCCGCGTTGATGGTTCTGGGCACCAGCAGCGGCGCCGGCAAATCCCTGATGACAGCAGCCCTCTGCCGCGTTCTTCTCCGCCGGGGTGAGCGTCCCCTCCCGTTCAAGGGGCAGAACATGAGCCTCAACGCCTGGGTGGATCCGGACGGGGGAGAAATGGCCTATTCCCAGGCCATGCAGGCCTGGGCCGCCGGCATGGAACCCGTGACGAGCATGAATCCGGTGCTGCTGAAACCACGTGGTGACAGCACATCAGAGGTGATCCACCTGGGAAAGACGGTGGGAACGGCCCGAGCGGAGCATTACTACCGCGATTGGTTCAGGCCTGGCTGGGCGGCCATTCGCTCCGGCCTGAGGACTCTCCAGAGGGCTCACCCCGGCGGACGACTGGTGCTGGAAGGGGCGGGCAGCCCGGTGGAGGTGAACCTCCAGGCCAGGGATCTCACCAACCTGCGGCTGGCCCAGTTCCTGCGGGCCCGCTGCCTGCTGGTGGCCGACATCGAACGGGGAGGAGTGTTCGCCCAGATCGTCGGCACGCTGGCGTTGCTGCGGCCGGTGGAGCGCCCGTTGATCCGGGGTCTGCTGATCAACCGTTTCCGCGGGCGACGGGAACTCTTTGATGAGGGGCGCAGCTGGTTGGAACACCACACAGGGCTGCCGGTGCTGGGGGTGATGCCCTGGCTGGAGGAGCTGTTCCCTCCGGAGGATTCCCTTGATCTGCTGGAGCGCAGGTCCCGCAAAGCTCAGGCGGACCTGGATGTGGTGGTGCTGCGTTTGCCATCGTTGAGCAATTTCTCCGATTTCGATCCCCTGGAAGCGGAATCAAGCCTGCGGCTGGTCTGGAAACAGCCGGGCGAACCCCTGGGCCGCCCGGATGCGGTGATTCTTCCCGGCAGCAAGCAGACCCTGCGGGACCTGGATGCTCTCCACCGCTCGGGCATGGCGAGGGAAATCGTCGAGTACGCCGATCGGGGCGGGGTGGTGATCGGCCTTTGTGGGGGCATGCAGATGCTGGGCGTTGAACTGCACGATCCCCTGGGGCTGGAAGGAACGGAGCAAGCGAAGCCAGGGAACCTGATGGGTGGGGTCTCAGGCACCAGCTCGAACGGCCTGGGGCTGCTGCCGCTGCGAACCGTGTTCGAATCCGGCAAGCGGAACCGTCACCGCGACTGCCGGGCCCTCTGGCCACCAGGCCCGGACATCAGGATCGAAGGCTTTGAGTTGCACCATGGCCGCAGTGAACCGTTCAGCCATGACGCCCAGGAGATCTTTCCCCTCACCGATGCACCGGACCTGGGCTGGTGGCGGCCCCATGGGAATCATGCCGGCCTGGTGGTGGGCACCTATCTGCACGATCTGTTCGCCAATGGCCCCTGGCGACGCCGCTGGCTCAACCTCCTGCGTGGGCGGAAGGGAATCGAGCCCTTGAGCGAAAATCAGCCCCATCATCAGCGTCACCGGGAGGCCCTGCTGGATCGTCTCGCCGATGCCTTCGAGGCCCATGTCAACCTGGATCCATTGCTGAGGGGCTAGTCCATCCCCATGGACCATCAACCGATCCGGATCCACTGGGACGATGGCTCCGTCACTGAGGCCTTGCCAGGCAATGACTGGCTTGCCGCGGCCGGGGAGGCCGGCATCCCCATCCCCCTCGGCTGCCTGGAAGGTCGCTGTGGGGCCTGTGAAATCGAGGTGGATGGCCAGGTGGTCCGGGCCTGTATCGCCTCGGTACCCACCACCCCCGTGGGCCAGCTGCATGTGGCTCTGGCCAGCGATCCCCATTGGTGAAACCCTCCCTGCGGGTCCGCCTGTTCGCGGCGCTGAGCGACCAGGCGGGCTGGGAGGAGAAGCTGGTGCCCCTGCCACCCTCCGGCACCCTCACCCCTGAGCGGCTCTGGCAACAGCTGGAGCTGGGGGAGCCGTCCATCCCGGCCGGCGTGCGGGTAGCGATCAACTTCGTCTTTTCCGCGGCGGACACCCCCCTTGGCGCCGACGACGAGGTGGCGTTCCTGCCACCGATCAGCGGAGGCTGAAGCTCTCGATCAGTCCGTTGGCCCTGCCTGGGACTGCGCTGCAGGGGCAGCGGTGGGTGCTGATCCCGAGGAGGGCACGGTAGAGGCGGGTGGAGCTGGCGACGGGCTGGCTTCCGAGGGTGGGGGTGGCGGGTCGCTGGTGGGGTCATCCTCCACGCTGGGGGGGGGAGGGGCCGAACCACCCTGCAGTTTCTCCTGGATCTCCACCGGGTTGGGTTCAGCTTCGGGACCGATCACATCGATGGAAGCCCGCTGCACCACCAGTCGGTAACGGATCGGCTGCCTTTCGTTGATGAAATTCTGCACTGCCGCCACCTGACGGGACGTGGGAAGGTTGGGGCTGGTGACCCTCACGGCGGCCTGGATCAGAGGTGGATTTTGGCTCCAATCGATATGGACATCGAGCAGCTCTGAATTTCGGCCCAGGGTGATGGTTTCCGTGCGCAGGCTCTCCGCGATGGCATTCTCAATCTGGTTGAGATAGGACTCTCTGCGGGCTCGGGCCACCAGGTTGAGGAAGCTGCCGGTGAGGGGAATCAACAGCAGGGCGGTCAACAGCAGGCTGATGGCCCCCAGGCGGCTGCGCCAGAGCTGCTTCCAGAGGCCCTTTTCCGTGGCGGCGAAGGTGAGCAGGGAGCCGCTCAGAATGCCCAGCAGGTTGGCGGCGAAAAGCAGACCAGCCCCCTGGGCCACTTGCCAATCCCGGACCGACAGCAACAGACCCAGAACGCAGACCGGAGGCACCAGGGCCACGGAGATGGCCGTGCCCGCCAGGGACGACACCGCCCTGTTGCGCACCTTGGCATAAGTGGCCAGGGCCCCAGCCACCAGAGCGATGCCCAGGTCGAGCAGATTGGGGGTGGTTCGGGAGGTGACTTCCGATCCGAACACCGGAATGCCGGACGACACCCCCAGCAACCAGGAGAGGAACACCGTGATCGCCACCCCGAAGGCCAGGGTGAGCAGGGCCCTCAGAGCCAGGGGGACAAGCCCATGCAGGATCCCGAAGGAAGCGGCCCTCAGCGGCAGGATCCAGGGGGCCACCAGCATGGCGCCGATCACCACGGCGGGGCTGTTGGAGAGCAGGCCCAGGGTGGCAATCAATCCGGCCCCCACCGTGAGCACGATGAACACCTCATCCAGCCGGGCGTCACTGTCAAATTCCCTTTCCAGCTCCTCGAAGCTGGCCATTGCGGACACCGGTGCCGTCATGGCCCTGAACCCAGCATCGGATCAATCAGATCAGCAATCAAGGCTAGAGGCATCCGCGGTCGCCATCCCTACCACGGACCAGATCACGGCCATGGCCCTCAGGCCTGCCCTCAATGGGCGCTGGCGATCTCACCGCCGCGGCCGCCTGCCTCCGGAGCCACTCCGATGCGGGCAAACAGGTCCGTGCTCTCGCGGTTGAGGTTGATCACCTCCACCACGCTGCCGCCGGAGCGCATCCGGCGGATCACCTGATCAAGAGCTGTCACCCCGCTCTGGTCCCAGAGGTGAGCTTCCGCCATGTCGATCGTGACCCTGGTGGGGTGCTCGTGCAGCTCGAAGCCAGCCTTGAAATAGATCACGCTGACAAAGAACAACTGGCCCCGCACGCTGTAAATCCTGTGGTTGTCGCTCTCCAGGCGTGAATCCACCTCGATCACCTTGGCCACCTTGCGGCTGAACAGGATGGCCGCCAGGGCCACTCCAGCCAGCACTCCGATCGCCAGATTGTGGGTGAGCAGAGTGATCACCAGGGTGAGCACCATCACGGAGGTGTCACTTTTCGGGGAGCGGGGGATGTCGCGCAGCGACTGGAAATTGGCTGTGCTGGCCGCCACCATGAACATCACCCCCACCAGGGTGGCCATCGGAATCTGTTTCACCCAGCCCTGGGCCAGAAGGATCATGGCCAGCAGACCCACACCGGAGGCGAGGGTGGAAAGGCGGGTGCGCCCGCCGTTGTTCATATTCATCACCGACTGACCCACCAGGGCGCATCCCGCCATGCCGCCGAAGAGGGAAGAGATGATGTTGGCGAAGCCCTGGCCTCGGGCCTCGGTGTCCTTGCTGCTGGTGGTGTCGGTGAGATCGTCGAGCAGATCCTGGGTGAGGAAGGTCTCCATCAGCCCCACCAGGGAGATGGCCAGGGCCGTGGGCAGGATCAGTCCCAGGGTGTCCAGGTTCCAGGGCACCTGGGGAATCCCCCAGGCGGGCAGGCCGGCCGGCAGGGTGCCCAGGCTCGACACCGTCGGCACATCAAGCCCCAGGCTGATCGAAAGGCCTGTGGCCACCAGGATGGCCACCAGGGCGGAGGGGATCACCCTGGTGAGCAGGGGCAAGCCATAAATGATCAGCAGGGTGAGGATCAGGATCCCCCATACCGCAGGCAATTGGGCCGGTTGCACGGTGACCCTCTCCGGATGGAAAAAATCCATCCCCAGCTGGGGCAACTGGGCTATGAAGATCAATACCGCCAGGGAATTGACGAAACCCGCCAGCACCGCCTGGGGCACGAAGCGCATCTGATGGGCCAGGCGCAGGTAGCCCCAGGCGATCTGCAGCACGCCCGTGAGCAGGCCCGCGGCGAGCAGATACTCCAGACCCAAGCCCGTATCGATCGCCTCACCTTGTTGCACCAGCCCCGTCATCAACAGGGCAGTGGAGCCTGTCGCCGCCGAGATCATGGCGATCCGACCGCCCAGCAACGCCGCCGTGACGGCGATGCAGAAGGCCCCGAACAGGCCCACCTGGGGATCCACCCCAGCGATACCGGAGAAGGCAATGGCCTCGGGAATCAGGGCAAAGGCCACCACCAAGCCTGAAAGCAGATCCCGATGGGGCCTGCCCCACCATTCCTTTGCGGAGAACATCATGCGGTGGATCATCGCCGTGGCTGTGATCGGATTCTGATACGAGGCAGCGGAGTGCCGATCAGCGTTTCTCGACCAGGGAAAAGAATGATGTCTGAACTGACGCTAAAGACCTGGACAGGATCATCAGAAGCACCATGGAATCGGAGCATGATGATCCCATCGAGGCTGATGATCGAAAGATCGTTGAAGGGATCGAATCTCGTAGACTGCCTGCACATCAAACGCATCCATGCCTCCATAGGAGAGCATTCTCGATCAGTGCCAGGTCGGATAGGTTTTGCCCGCTGACTTGAACGATTCTGGCAAAAAGCGGAGAACATAATACCATTAAAAAACCTTATCGTCACTGAGAGAAGGAAAATCCCTGAGTCATTACACCGGCCTCAACATCATGATAAAATCGAACAATTGGTACGGTTACAAGGGCTTGACGACCAACTTGGCATCTCCTTCAGCCGCCAGTTTCAAACCTGTTGCATCAGCCAGCACCGATCTGAGCGCAACCCCATCCCCCAAGCCTCTTTATGTCGTACTGCTCAGTCTGCACGGCCTCATCCGAGGGCAGGATCTGGAGCTGGGCAGGGATGCGGATACAGGTGGACAGACAAAATACGTGGTTGAGCTGGCCAAGGCCTTAGCTCGACAACCCATGATCGAACGGGTGGATCTCCTGACCCGGAAGGTCGTCGATCCCCATGTCAGTCCTGACTATGCCGTTCCGATTGAGATCTTGTCGGAGAAAGCAAGAATCATCCGGATCGAGGCAGGGCCAGATGAATACATTCCCAAGGAAGGCTTATGGCCCCATCTTGATAATTACACTGATAATGCCATTGCTTGGCTTTATCAGCAACCGCGGCTTCCGGATATCGTCCACACCCACTATGCAGACGCAGGTTATGTGGGAGTAAGGATTTCTCACCTCACAGACATACCCCTGCTACATACTGGCCATTCCCTGGGTCGAGATAAAACTCGTCGGTTGTTGGCCCTGGGGATGACAATAGATGAAATCGAAGAAAAATACCACATGGCTCAGCGCATTGCTGCGGAAGAAGATACATTGAACAATGCTGATCTTGTTATCACGAGCACACGCAATGAGGTAGAGGATCAATACGAGCTCTACGATTGCTATTCTCCAGAGCGGATGGTGGTGCTCCCACCGGGTACCGATCTCCAGCAATTTCATCCCCCCTCACCAGGTAGTCATCAGGCGGGCAAATTTTCAGAGGACCTCAATGGCTTTCTTCGTGATCCAGATAAACCGATGATCCTGGCCTTATCACGGCCAGATGAAAGGAAGAATATTGTTTCGCTGCTTGAGGCCTATGGCCAAACCCCGTCAATCCAAGAACTAGCCAATCTGGTGATCGTTGCGGGAAATCGCGACGATATCCGGGAATTGAATGAGGGCGCCCAAAGTGTATTGACTGAATTACTATTGATCATTGACTGCTATGAGTTGTATGGGCGAGTTGCTCTGCCAAAGCACCACAGTGCCAGAGATGTGCCGGAAATCTATCGTTTGGCGGCTGCCTCCGGCGGTGTGTTCGTCAATCCTGCCCTCACGGAGCCCTTCGGCCTGACTTTGCTGGAAGCAGCTGCCAGTGGCCTTCCTTTGGTGGCAACGGAAAATGGTGGTCCCGTGGACATCATCGGCAATTGCAAGAATGGCCTTTTAGTGGATCCGTTGAACTGCGCGGCGATTGGTCATGCATTGACCAAACTTCTCAAGGAAAGAAAATTCTGGCAATCCTGCTCAGAAAACGGCATTAAGAATGTTGCCCGATATTATTCATGGGATTTCCACGCCCAAGCCTATCTCGAGAAAGTCAGACCATTGACGGCACTCAATACTTCACTGCCACGGCCGAAACCTATCAGGAAAACAGGTATTTATCGCAAGCGTGCAATCTTTACCGCCATTGACAATACCCTGTTTGGTGACAAGGAGGGACTACAGGAATTTACTCACTTTATCCGCGCACACCGCAAGGATGTCCTGTTTGGCATCGCCACAGGGCGTCGCCTGGACTCAGTACTTTCCTTGCTCAAGGCCAATGGTGTACCGACGCCGGACATGATTGTGACAAGTCTAGGTACTGAAATCTATTATGCATCCCAATTGATTCCTGATAAATCCTGGGCGAACCATATCAATCGCCAGTGGACTCCGCAGGAATTGCGGCAGGTGATCGAAGCACTGCCAGGCATCGAACGACAACCCAAGTATGAGCAGAGTAAATTCAAAATCTCCTACTACTACGACAGCGCGATTGCCCCTTCAGCTGAGGAGATCATCAGTCTCCTGCATCAGAACGAGCTCTCGGTAAATCCGACTTTCTCGTTCGGACAATATCTTGATTTAGTTCCCGCAAGAGCTTCAAAAGGTCAAGCCCTTCGATACATTGCCCACAATTGGGACATTCCGCTGAATCGCTTTCTTGTAACTGGAGGCTCCGGTGGAGATGATGATATGTTACGGGGCAATACATTGGGAGTGGTGGTGAACAATCGACATCTGGAAGAGCTATCTGAACTAAGCGAAAGCAACCAAGTGTACTTCGCCGAACAATCTCATGCCTGGGGAATCTTGGAAGCGGTTGACCATTATGATTTTCTACATTGCAACTAGCCCCAGTAATACCACCGAAATCTGAATAGCGATTGAATCCAGGTCCACCATGGGAATAGTTCCCGGAGAGCCTTCTCAAGTAGCGATCCGTTTGTAGTGTAAGATAATTCTATTATCTTTAAGTTCAAGGCCCTTGGCAGCAGCCCCGCCTCTGGATAGGGGTGATGCCGGGAATGTCGTAGTATTGTTACATCCTCCATTGCAGGAGCCACGATCGCTCATAGCCATGGCAGTTCCACTTTCATTCTCATACTCTTTACCACCTGAGTTTCCCATTTCATGTTTGCTGAACAGCCAGGTTGATGTCCAAACGCCTTTTGATCTGTACGGACCTCGATCGCACCCTGCTCCCGAATGGGAGCCAACCTGAATCCTCAGGCGCACGTGAACTGTTTCGTCGAGTCACTTCCGATCCATCTGTGAGCCTGGCCTATGTCAGTGGTCGGCATCAACAGCTGGTGCTCGATGCGATCTGTGAGTATGCCATTCCCTGGCCTGATTGGGTGATTGCTGATGTGGGCTCAACCATCTATCGCGTCATCCAGGGTGATTGGCAGTATTGGGTTGCTTGGGAGAGAATAATCGAGTCCGATTGGAATGGTGCCCAGTCAAAGGATATCCGGCTCCTATTGGATGATCTCCAGGAACTAAGCATTCAGGAGCCAGAGAAACAAAATCCCTATAAACTCAGTTATTACACTTCCATGACGATAGACATTTCCCCCCTGAGGGCTGAGATACACAGCCGTCTGGAACAAAACAAACTCAAATCCTCTATTATTTATAGCGTGGATGAGGCTGCATCTCTAGGCCTGTTAGACATACTGCCCTTGCATGCCAACAAGCTGGATGCAATTAAATATGTTATGTCAACAAATGGATTCATGAATTCCAACACTGTTTTTGCTGGTGATAGTGGAAATGATTTACTTGTTCTAACCAGTGAAATTCCCTCTGTTCTTGTTGCCAATGCTCATCAGGATGTCATTCAAGAAGCCTTCGCAGTTTCTTCAGAGCAGGCAACTCTTGACTCTCTTTATCATGCAAAGGGTTCCTTCAAGGGAATGAATGGAAATTACAGTGCGGGCATTCTGGAGGGATTGCACCACTACCACCCTGATATGAACCTCTCAAATGGATAACCATTCATTCCAACCCAGCCAAGAGCTGATCCCTCCTCCAGTCATTCCCGATGGCCCTTGACTACAAGCTCGTAGTCAGTCGCTCATTCCCTTCTCCTTTCAAACTCAAACTCTTTTTTTCACGCGCCTTTCACCCTGATGTACGAGCAGATCTCCCATTCCCTTCTTAATACCATTCTGGATGATCTAAAGCCAGAAATTCGCCGGGAGAATCTAAGACATTTCTATACCCGTTTGGGTGCCAATTTCTATGTTATTCACTCCCTGTTCTCCACATTGTATGGACATAGAGACGATTTTGACCTCCAGTTATTGAAGCTTGTGGAGGTCATGGCTAAAGGATATATTGATCGCTCAGAAGAACTGGAGATTATCGATAAGGAACGGGAGAAGGAGCACAACTGGTTCCTATCGCAGAGATTGGTTGGAATGGCTCTCTATTCCAATGGCTTTGCAGAAAATCTCGCTGATCTTGCAGAAAAAACACCTTACTTCCAAGAGTTAGGGATAAATATGGTTCATATTATGCCGATCCTAAAATGTCCCAAAGAGTTAAGTGATGGCGGTTATGCCATAAGTGATTTCAGGGAAGTTGATGAGACCCTGGGAAATATGAGCGATATACGCCGGGTGGCGGAGGAATTTAGAAAGCGAAAGATACTACTCGTCCTCGATATTGTTTTAAACCATACATCGGACGAGCACGAATGGGCTCAGAAAGCCAAGGCTGGAGATCAGAAATATCAGGACTACTATCATGTGTTTGATAACCGAGAGATCCCAGATATGTTCGAGCAAAGCATGCCAGACGTGTTTCCAGAAACAGATCCAGGCAATTTCACCTGGATCGAGGAAATGCAGAAATGGATCATGACCGTCTTCCATAAATATCAGTGGGATCTTAACTATGGAAATCCCGAGGTGTTTATTGAAATACTTGATATTATTCTCTTCTGGGCCAATCAAGGCGCAGATGTGCTGCGATTGGATGCGGTGGCATTTCTCTGGAAAAAGCTTGGTACGACTTGTCAGAATGAGCGGAAAGCCCATTTGATACTCCAGCTATTGAAAGACTGCTGTCAGGTGACAGCACCAGGGGTCTTATTTATTGCTGAGGCAATTGTAGCCCCGGTCGAAGTTGTAAAGTATTTCGGAGAGGATGCTATTGTTGCTAAAGAATGTGAAATTGCCTACAACGCCACCTTGATGGCATTGCTATGGGAAAGTATGGCGACTCACAGTACAAAGTTACTCTACAGAGGTCTCCAGAGCCTTCCCAGCAAATTGGAAAGAGCTACATGGCTGAATTATGTGCGCTGTCACGATGATATTGGCTTTGGCTTTGATGATAGTGATATTGCTATGGCTGGCTATGAACCCTACCTCCATCGTCAATTTCTGGTCGAATACTACACAGGCAATCATCCGGCATCCAATGCCAAGGGATTGCCCTTCATGCGCAACAGTATTACTGGCGATGCAAGAATCTGTGGCTCCCTCGCTTCCCTCGTTGGCATGGAGGAGGCATTGCAATCTCAAGACAATAAATTGATCTCAAAAGCAACGAACAGAATTCTACTTTTACACAGTCTTGTGATGTCGTTTGGCGGTATTCCCTTGCTCTATAATGGCGATGCGCTTGGCATGATCAATGATTATAGCTTTCAAGATGATCCAAGCAAAAGGGATGACAACCGCTGGGTTCATCGCCCCAAAATTGACTGGGAGGTAGCTGATCAACGCTACAGACAAGGCAGTGTGGAATTTACGGTTTTCAATGCCACAAAGAAAATGATTTCCGTGAGGAAAGAGGTTTCAGCTTTTGCCGATTTCAACAACAGGGAGTTGGTTGAACTCGATAATCAGCATTTGTTCTGCTTTATTCGTTTCAATCATCTACGCCCTTCGGAGCGCGTGCTTGTGATTGCCAACTTCCATGACTCTCCCCAGGTGCTTGATCTCGAAGAATTGACAAGTAAAGGGGTGCGAACCTTTGATCGGTTTGTGGATCTTTATACGGGTAGAAGTCCATCTCGCTTCGACTCGCGCCTGGTGTTGCAAAGCTATCAATTTTATTGGCTCTCAGAAGTTTGAGTCCGTTTCGTCCTGATCATCCTCCTCTCCGCATAGCGGCCAGACAAGGCTGACCTCCACCGGGGCGTGGTCGCTGGGCTGCTCAAGGCCCCGTTGGTCGCGGTGGATCACACAACCAGTGGCACAGGCAAGCAAAGGTTCGTCGAGGTAGATGTGGTCGATGCGCCAACCCCGGTCCCGATCCCAGGCACCACTGCGGTAATCCCACCAACTCCAGTGGCCAGATTCTGGCTCGAAGATCCGGAACACATCCTGGAAATGATGCCCCAGCGCGGAACCCAGGGCCTGGCGTTCCGCCTCACTGGCCATGATGCCGCCGCTGAGGCGGGCTGGATCGTGAATATCCCGATCCTCCAGGGCGATGTTGAAATCACCCACCACAATCATGGGGTCACCCAGTTCCGCCATGGCGGCAAGATATCGCCGCAGGCAGCCCAGCCATTCCAGCTTGTAGGCATATTTTTCCGAGCGGAGCGAAGATCCGTTCGGTACGTAGAGGTTCACGACCCGAAGTCCATCCACCAGGACACTGATCACCCGCTTCTGTTCGTCCAGGCCCGCTGCCTCAGCATCGGCCTGGAGGAAGGCCGAAAAACCAACCTCCCCATCCTCAACGGGTACCCGGCTGAGAATCGCAACGCCGTTGTAGGCCTTCTGACCACTGATCCGGGCCGTGTAGCCCAGGGCCTCGAACGCGGCATGGGGAAAGAGAGGATCAGGCACCTTGGTCTCCTGCAGGCACAACACCTCCGGTTGTTGCTGCGCCAGCCAGGTGGTCACATGATCGAGCCGGGTACGGATCGAGTTCACGTTCCAGGTGGCGATCCGCATGGGCCTGAACCCCCTTAAAATCAGGGTGAATACTCCGGGCAAGGCTATGGCGAGGCCATCTCCCATGGCAGCTCCCCTGCCAACCCCCTGGCCCCTGGCGAGTGCCCTTGCCGTCCCCCCGTCGTCCCTCGCCCCTATGGCCACCACCCCATCGATGTTTCGCTCCACCGGCCTGGCCCTCTGCTCCGGCCTGGCCCTGTGCGGCCTCGCCTCGCTGACCGGCGGCCCTGCCGCGCTGGCTCAGCAATCGGGGTACGGCCAGACCCTCGACACCACGGGATCTCCCCAACCTCGGGATGCGTTCAATGGCCCCGGAGGCCAGCAGAGCATCCTCGACGCCACGAACCCCCTGGATCTGATGAACCGGATCCGCAGAGGCACAGCCCTCGAGGACGCCACCCCCCCCAGCAGCGCCATCGACTCTGCCCTCAGGGATTTTGAGGCCCAGATCCCCGCGGCGGATCCGGAGGTGCCGGCGAGCTCGGCCGTTCCCCCTTCGTCGCTTCCCTCTTCCCAGGGCCTTCCGAACCAGGACCTCTGAGCGTTTCCATCCCCCAGCTGGCCGCGATCCGGTCCAGCAGAGGGTCGGGTTTGTTGGGATCGGCACTCCGCAATCGGGCCTGGGCCAGGGCCTCCTGGGCTGCCTTGCCATTTCCCTGGCCATGGAACAGGAGGGCCAGGCCCAGCAGGGGGCGCTGATCACTGGGGAATTCTGCCGCCAGCCTCAGGTAGGTGGCTGTGGCTGACTCAGGCTGCTTCCGGCGTTGCTGCAGCTCGGCCAGCAGCAGGCCGATGGAGAGAGCCTGGGGCTTCACGCTTGGCTTGGAGGCTTTCTCGTAAGCCTGTTTGACCGCGGCTTCCGCTTCGTTGCCGCGACCCTGTTCCAAGCGCAGCAAGGTCATCAACTGAAGGGCTTCCGCCTGGTCGGATTGGCGATTCAGGATCAAGCGCAGCTCCCTTTCCGCTCCGGCCGGGTCCTTCTGATCCCGCCGCAGCTCGGCCAGCATCAACCGCAGGGACCAACGATCCGGATCCTGGTCGGCCATGGGCTCCAGCAGCCGAATGGCCTCCTGCTTGCGATTCAGGCCCACCAGCAACTCCAGCAGTCGTTGCTGTTCCGCCGGGCTGGCCTGGCGTTGGTCAAGTTTCAGGCCCAGCTCGCGAGCCTCCCTGGCGAGGGCCACCCGCCGCGGATCCTGGCTGGTCTCTGTGGGGGCCTGGTGCCGCCCCACCCACCAGCCGACGGTCAGGGCCACCAGCACCAGGAGCAGAGCTGTGGCGCTGGCCCCCAGGCCGGGGTTGGTTTTCTTGGCTAGCGGCATCCGGGCTGATGACGGGGTGGCTGACGGTGCATGGGCTCCTGGGCGGAGGCTACCGCTGTCTCTGGCTAGATTGCTGCGGGCCGTTTCAGACCCGTCCCCACCGTTCGAGGGGCCCCTGTCCGGTCTTCCCCCCGGGTCCCTCTCCACTCCCATGCGCCAGCACCCCATCCCGCCGGTCACCGAGCCGACGCAGTACCGGGCCATCGGCGTCGTGCGCGGTCGTTATGTCCCCAGCGAGGCCGAAACCCTCACCCGCGGAGTGATCCACACCGACGACGGCAGTGAGATCGAAGCGGTCGTGCTGGGTCGCCTGCTCACCCTGATGCGGCGCCACCTGGATCTGGACGGGTCCCATCTCTGGGTGGTCTATCCCCGCTCCCGCCCGGAACAGCTCTTGCATCTCCAGATGGTGGGGGTATGGGAACCGAGCACCCTGGCGACTGACGGCAACGCTGATGCCCTTTCAGCTGATGACAGCCCTGGGGATGGCGGCCCTGAGGATCCCAGCGTCGACCGGCTCGAGGAGGGGGATGACTACTTTTCCGTGCGTGGGGAGCTCATCTACACCCGGCCGGAGACGGGCGATCTGGTGGTGAAGGTGCGACAGCGCCCCCGGCCGGACGGCAACCGGCCGATTCCTTTCAAACTGCAGCTTCGCGGCGAGATTCCCCTGGCTCATCTGCGCCACTTCGTCGCCCTTGATCTGCGCCGCCAGGGCCAGCAGCTCTGTCTGGAGTCCTATGAGGTGCTGGGTCCCGTGGCCCAACGGGGCAACCGGGGTGGCAAGGGCCGCCGTGGCCCCGCCGAGAAACCCCGCCGGGAAAGGACCACCCAGGTCGAGCGGGGTGCATCCACCGCCGCCGCGGCCCGGCCCCATGGCAAAGCCGTGAGCCGCCCATGACCAACGGCGCCTTCACCGCCGGCGTGGCGGTTCTGGTGGTGAGCGTGCTGGCCGTGGCAGGGCCCCTGGTGGGGCTCTCCCCCTGGTGGATCACCCTGCTCGTGGCCCTCTGCCTCGGCGGCCTGACCCTCGATGCCGGCCGCTTCGGCGGGCGGGGCGGCCACCTGCTGGCCGAGGCCCTGCCCGGTGGGGCCGAGCGCCTGCGCCGGATCGCCATCCACGAGGCGGGTCATGCCCTGGCCGCCGATGCCGAGGCCATGCCGGTGCGGCGGGTTCTGGTGGGAAGCCTGGCCTGCCTGCGGGCCGGTCTGTCCAGCGGTGGCTGCACCGAGTTCGAGCCCCCCGCCAGCGCCAAGCTGTCCGCCGAGGAATTGCGGCGCTGGAGTCGGGTGCTGCAGGCCGGCATGGTGGCCGAGGAATGCCTCTACGGCGACAGTCAGGGGGGTGCCGATGACCGGGCCCTCCTGGGCAGGCTCTGGGGCATGTCCGGCTTCGATGCTGAGGCGGCCCAGCGCGAGCTGCGCCGCGCCCGGCGGGAAGTGGGCCAGCTGCTTCGGAGCCGGCGGGAAGCGCTGGAGAAGGAGGCCGAACGGCTGCTGGCAGCCGCGCCCAGGCTGGGCCGTCCTGCTCGCGAGGCATGAGCCTCGCCCTGCTCGACTGTCCGACGGGGCTGGCCGGCAACATGCTCCTGGCGGCCCTGCTCGATCTGGGGGTGCCGGAGGAGGTGATCCATGCTCCCCTGGCCCGGCTGGGCCTGGAGGGCCGCTACCGGCTGACCACGGAGGAACGCCGCAGCGGCGGGCTGCGGGGGCTGCACCTGGAGGTGGACCCCCTGGAGAACGAACCCCGGCACCGACCCTGGGGGGACCTGCGTCAGCGCATCGCCAACGCGGATCTGGACCCACACCTGAGGGAGCGGGTGATGGCCGTGTTCAGCCTGCTGGCGGAGGCGGAGGGGCGGGTCCATGGCCATTCCCCCGACCAGGTGCATTTCCACGAAGTGGGAGCGATCGACGCCTTGGTGGACATCGTGGGGGTATGCGCAGGGCTCCGGCACCTCGGCATCGAACGACTGATCTGCGCCGTCCCTCCCGCCGGCCACGGCACGGTGGAGACCGCCCACGGCATGCTGCCCCTGCCGGCCCCTGCCGTACTGGAAATCGCCCTGCTGCGAGGGATTCCACTGGCCTCCAGCGAAGGCTTCCCCGCCGGGGAACTCACCACCCCTACAGGGCTGGCCCTGATCGCCTGCTGGGCCGAGCGGTTCGGCCCCCCCCCCGGGGTGGTGCCGTTGCGGCTGGGAGTGGGGCTGGGCAGTCGATCGCTGGATCGGCCCAACCTGTTGCGTCTCACCCTGGCCAGGCCCCTCCACGGGGATCCGGCAGACGCTGGTGGGGATCTGGAACCCCTGCTGGTGCAGCAGGCCCAGATCGACGACGCCACTGCCGAGGATCTGGCCTTCCTGGCCGAGACCCTGCGCCAGGCAGGAGCTGTGGAGGTGTTCAGCCAGCCGATCCTGATGAAGAAGGGCCGCCTGGGGACCCTGCTCACCGCCTTGATGCCGCCGGCGCTGGCTGCGGACCTGCGCCGGGTCTGGTGGCGCCATGGAACCAGCCTGGGGGTGCGGGAGCAGCTGCAACAGCGGTGGATCCTGCCTCGCCAGATCAGCCCCGTACCCACCGCCCTGGGGCCCGTGCGAATCAAACGGGCGTTGCTGCCCGATGGCCAGCAACGCCTCAAGGCGGAATATGAGGATCTGGCCGCCCTGGCCCGGCGTCATGATCTGACCTTGGATCAGGTGCGCGCCACGTTGCGAGAGGCCATGGAGGGGGACGGGTGACCAGACGCTGGCAGGACCTGAGGGGAGGGGTAGAGGCGATGCGCAGCTGGTGGGGCGCACGGCCTTGGGGCGCCAGGCGGTTGGGCGCAAAACTGTGGCCCGCCTGGATGCCCGTCCGGATTCCCGGGGGCTGGCGGCTCTGGATCACCCTGCTGAGCATGGGCTTCCTGATGGCGGCCCTGTTCAGCAACGGCCGTCAGTTGGTCCAGCTCCGCCCGGACCCCCAGGGATGGCTGTGGCTGCTGCTGGGGGTGGGCGTGAGCCTGCTGAGCCTGGTGGTGAACGGACTGGCCTGGCACGTGCTGCTGCTCTGGCTGCGGCTGCGCCCCCGATGGGAAGCCCTGGTGACGCTGTTCATCAGCACCAATCTGCGCAAATATCTGCCCGGTGGCATCTGGCATCTGGCCAGCCGGGTGGAGGCCCTGCGCGCCGGGGGCGACACCCTGCAGGCACCGGCGGGCACCGCCATGGCCCTGGTGGCCGTGCTGCTGGAACCGTTGCTGGCGGCGGTGGCTGCCCTGGCCCTGGTGCCCTTCGGGGGCTGGCAGCGGGGGCTGGCCCCGCTCTGCCTGCTGCCGCTCGGGCTGCTGCTGCCCCGCTGGCTGGAGCCCCTGCTGGCGCGGTTGGAACGCAAGCGGGCCCGGGAACTGGGTGTGGATCAGGAGCTGGCTGGCGAGGGGGTGACGGCCCTGCGCCCGGATCTGCGGGGCTATCCCTGGGTTCCCCTGCTGGGGGAACTCGGCTTCGTGCTGGTGCGATTCGGCGGATTTGCCTGTTGTGTAGGGGCGTTCGATCTGGCCTCCTCGCTGGAGTGGGGCACCTGGCTGGCGGGCTTTGCCCTGGCCTGGACCGTGGGCCTGGTGGTGCCGGGCGCTCCCGGTGGCTTCGGCGTCTTCGAGACGGTGCTGCTGCTGCGGCTGGCCGATGAACTGAGCGAGCCATCCCTGCTGGCGGTGGCCCTCAGCTATCGGCTCGTCACCACCCTGGCGGACCTGCTCGGGGCAGGCCTGGTGAGCCTTGATGAGCGGTGGCGACTGTCCCTCACCGCCGCTCCCCCGGCGGGGCCTGGATCGGAAGGCGGCACAATGGCTGAAGAATCGGGTTCTCAATAGGTCTTACTGTTGAGAAGACCAATTCAGACGGGTCTCCGGTCCCATGGCCCAGCCCAGCACTCTGCGCAGCAGCCTGCATGACCGGGGGCAACGGCTCACTCCCCAGCGTCAGCTGGTGCTCACCCTGTTCGAGCGGATCGGCGAAGGCAGCCATCTCGGCGCCGAGGAAGTGCACCAGCGTCTGCTGGAGGGTGGCGAACGGGTGTCCCTGGCCACGGTGTACCGCACCCTGCGGTTGCTCAGCTCGATGGGGCTGTTGCAGGAACTGGAACTGCCCGAGGGGGGCCGCCGTTTCGAGCTGGCCAGTGACGCCCACCGCGACCATCACCATCTGGTCTGCGTGCGTTGCGGGCGTACGGAGGAATTCGAAAGCACGGCCGTGCTGGCGGCTGGGGAGGCGGCGGCACGCGGCCATCGCTTCCGCCTGCTGGAGTGCGTGCTGAATGTGCGGGGGCTCTGCCCGACCTGTGCCAAGGCGGCTGAGGCGAACCCGATCGCGAAGGGGCCGCAGGGCTGAGCAGCAGGATCCGGAAAGGGAAGACCCGGTTGCAACAGCCCGTTGTTATTGAGAATCGCTTGCAAAAAGGCGGGGGTGCTGTTTAGGTTGAGAGTCATTCGCAATAAGGCCCGGGGTCGCTCATTCCCCCCGGCCCTGCATCCCGCCCCTTGCACAGCCCGATGCGCTTCCGCTTCCTGCCCGACGACTCCATCGCCGCCGTCCGCATGCCGGCCGGACAATGCGTCCTGATCGATCCCTCGCCCCGCCCCGGCAGCTCTGCCTGCCTGGAGGTGCTCGAAGGGGTGGCGCGGGTGTACTGCCCCTGTGAGGAAACCGAGGGCATGACCCTGGCCTTCCTGCAGCCGGGGGACCAGCTGCGCACCGATCGCCTCTGCAGCGACGGGGTCTGCGTCGAGGCTCTCACCCCCCTCTGCTTCCGCAGCGATGCCGAACCCCTGGAGGGGCACGGTTTCGACGCGGTGAACGAATGGACCCTGCAGCTGCTGCGCATCCGCCACCTGGGCAGCGCCGAGCAGAGGCTCCATGCCCTTTTCTCCCTGCTGGTGCGCCGCCTGGGGCGGCGTTGCGGTTCCTGGTGCGACCTGCCTTTCCGGCTCACCCATGACCGCATCGGCGAGCTGATCGGCACCACCCGGGTCACCACCACCCGGTTGATCTCCCGGATCCGCCAGGCCCGGCTGATCGAAGTGCCCAGCGGTGAAGCCGGGCTGAGGCTTTCCCCCCAGCTGGTGGAATCCGCCCCGCTGGCCGCCTGAGCTGACACCCCCCATGCCGCACACCCACCAGCAATCGGACAGCCTGATCAGCGGGCTCTGCCGGGAAATGGACACCCTGCGCTGCCGTTGCCGTCAGCTGATCGACGAGCTGGCCCGGGCGCGGGAGAGCTGCCTGGTGGATCGGTTGTGCCGGGAGCTGGCAAGCCTGCAGCGCCGCCAGGAGGCCCTGCAGATGAGCGTGAGGGAGCTGCGTCGGGGGCGACTGAGGGATTCTCTCGGACTGGAGTTCCTGGCTGAACTGACCCACCGGCCGCTGGTCAGCTGACGGGATTGAGGCGGGCCAGCCAGCACAGGCTGCGGGCAGGGATCAGGCCACGGAAGCCGGTTCGTGCCGGTCGTCGGTGAGTTCATTGTCGATCACCAGCATGGCGGCGGGATGGTTCTGGCTGAAGCGCACCCGGCCCAGCAGGTGGGCGGCCTCATGCTCGGCCTCAATCTGGGTCTGAACGATCGGATCAAGGAAAACGGTGCTGCGCACATCCCCCGCCCGTTCGGCCATGCCGTAGAGCTGCTGCAGGGAAGCGGTGACGTCGGCCTCCATGTGGAACACGGCCGCGAAGATCTCCTCCGCCGACGACCAGTGCTGGCGCGGGGCGGGCAGATCCTCCAGGGGAACGGTCTGGCCCCGGGCGATCAGGTAGTCGGCGACCAGGCCGGCATGGTGCTGCTCGGCATCGGCCTCCTGCTTCAGGTAGCGGGCAAAACCGCGCAGCTCCCGCTCGGCGAACCAGATCGCCAGGGCCCAGTAGGAGGCGCTGGCCTTGCGCTCCAGGGTGAGGTGCTCCCGCAGCCCCTCCAGCAGGGCGGTGTCCATGGGCTGGGCCATGGCCCGCCCGGCCGGACCGGCGGGGACGGTGATGGTGGCGGCATCCCCGGTGGAGAAAGTGGTCTGGACCATGGGAAACCCCAAGCAGTGATCGGTAAACGCAAGGTAAGCGCGCCGGCCACCCTGCTTGGTCCTTTCGGGCATCACAGACCGACGTGACCAAAGGCACCAGCTGCCGTAACCAGCCGAAATGATCGCGTGGACCGGCTGGCGAACGGCATAGGGTTTGGTTCGTACCCGATTGGATCCCTCCCTCCATCCATGGCGCAGCCCCTCGGTTCGGACAAGCAGACAGCCGCCTCCAGGACGGCGGCCCAGGGCGGTTTGCGCCAGAGCAAGAAAAAGGGCTGCAAGCAGACCAAATGCTCCAAGTGGCGCGGCGGCGGCTGCCGCTGCGGCCGGGCCTGACTCAGCGCCGTCGCTCCAGCCCGGGCACCAGGGCCAGGGAGGCGGCCAGCCCCAGGGCCAGGATCATCAACGCCGGCACCAGGGCCGCCCCCACCCGCTCATCGCTGGCGTACTGATACACCCGCACCGAGAGGGTGTCGAAGTCGAAGGGGCGCAGGGCGAAGGTGAGGGGCAGTTCCTTGACCACATCCACGAACACCAGCAGGGACCCCACCAGCAGCGGCCCCCGCAGCAGGGGCAGGTGGATCCGGCGCAGCACCTGGGGCCAGCCACAGCCCAGCCCGGTCGCCGCCTCGTCGATGCTGGGGGGGATGCGCTCGAAGGCCGCATCCAGCCCCTGTTTGGACACCGCCAGAAAACGGTCGCCGTAGCCCCACACCAACAGCAGCAGGGGGCTGAGCCCCCAGGGGCTCCCCACCAGCATCAGGCCGAGGGCCAGCACGGTGCCGGGGATGGCATAGCCCATTCCGGCCACGAAAGCGAGCCGGCGCAGCCACAGCTGGGGCAGCCAGCGGCGGGCCACCGCCAGCAGCAGGCCCATCACCACGGTCAGCAGGGCCGCCGCCAGGGCCAGGGAGAAGCTGCGCAGCCCCAGGCCCGCCAGTTCGGCGGCCGATTCCCGCTGCAACTGATCCCAGCTGAGGCCGGCCCAGAGCAGGGGCAGACCAAGGCTGAGCAAGGGGGGGGTGAGGGTGAGCAGCTGGGCGGCCAGGGCTCGCCAGCCCCGCAGGTTCCAGGGTGGCAGCGCCTCACCCTCCCCTGAAAGACTCCAGCGGCGACTGCGACGGCGCTGCAGCCGCTCGGCCGCCACCAGCAGGGTGACGATGACCAGGGCGATCAGGGCCAGGCCGACGGCGCCCTGGGGATCCCCTTCGTTCTGCCAGCGCTGCAGGATGCCCGTGGAGAGGGTGGGAACGCCGAGCAGCTCCACCGCCCCCAGCTCATTCACCACCTCCATGCCACTGAGGGCCACACCGGCGGCGATCGCCGGCAGGGCCATGGGCAGGGCGACCCGGCGGAAGCTCTGCCAGGGGCCGACCCCGAGGCTGAGGCAGGCCTCCAGGTGGCGACGACCCGTGCCGGAGAAGCTCTCGGTGGAGAGCAGGAAGACGTAGCTGTAGGTGCTGAGGGTGAGCACGGCCATGGCCCAGCCGCTGCCATGGATGCGCCAGCTCCAGCGGCTGGCCAGCTCAATCAGGGTGGCCGCCAGCAGATAGGCCGGTGTGGCCAGGGGCAGGAGCTGGGCGATCCGCAGCCAGCGGCGGCCGGGGTAGGAGCAGCAGGCCGCCAACCAGCCGTTGGTGGTGCCCAGGGCGGCCCCGCCGATGCCGACGCCGACCAGCAGCAGCAGAGTGTTGCCCAGCTGGAGCCAGCCCCCCCGACCCAGCCGTACCCCATCGGCTCCGGCGCCGAGCAGGGCGTAGAGCACCAGGCCAAGCACCGGCAGCAGGGCCAGAGCGCTGATCAGCCCGACCAGACCGCGCAGGACGGCCCGGCGAGGCGGGGCGGGGCGGGAGAACGGGCCGGATTCTGTGCTGCCTCTGGCCAGGGTCACTGCCAGCCGTTGGCCTGCATCAGTTCCACGGCCTCCGGGTTGATCTCCCCCATCTGGGCGGCGGAGACATCATCGGTGCGGAAGGGGCCGAACGTCTTGAGCTCCGGCTGGTCGCCGAAGCCCCGCAGGGGATATTCGTGGTTGGCTTCGGCGTAGCCCTTGCCGCCGCTGGGGGAGGCGAGGAACTCGATCAGCCGGGTGGCCGCCTCCGGCTTGCCGGAATGGCGGGTGACGCCGGCACCGCTGATGTTCACATGGGCCGGATCGGGGAAGACCACCTTCAGGCCCTGGGCGAGCTGCTCGTCGGTGGCACCCCCGTCACCGGAGAGCATGCGGGCCACGTAGTAGCTGTTGACCAGCCCCACACCGCAGTCCCCCTTGGCGACGGCCCGGGCCAGGGGGGTGTCGGAGGTGAAGAACGGCTGGTTCAGGTTGGCCACCATGCCCTTCACCCAGGCGGCGGTCGCGGCTTCACCGCGCTGGATCATCTGGTCGGCCACCAGGGACTGGTTGTAGACGCTCTTGCTGTTGCGCAGGCAGAGCTTGCCCCTGAGGTCGGGGCGGGCCAGGTCGGCGTAGGTGCCCAGAGAGGCGGGATCCACCTGATCGGGATTCACCACCATCACCCGCACCCGGCGGGTGAGGCCGAACCAGCGGCCCTGGTCGTCCCGCAGGTTGGCGGGCACGTCCTTGCGCAGCACCTCGGAGTTGACCGGCTGGAACAGGTCCATGGAGGCGGCCTTGGCGAGGCGGGCGGCATCCACCAGCACCAGCACGTCGGCGGGGCTGTTCTTGGCTTCGCTGTTCAGCCGCTCGATCAGGGCATCGTCCTTGCCCTCCAGCAATTTGACCCGGATGCCGGTCTGTTCGGTGAAGCGGCGATAGAGCTCCTTGTCGGTGTTGTAGTGGCGTCCGGAGTAGACGCCGATCTCGGTGACGTCCCGCTGGCCCAGGGCACAGGCCCCGATGGCGCCGGCCAGGCTGAGGCAGAGCAGGGCCGTGGTGGCCAGCTGGGGGGTGGACAGGGAAGCCGGGAACGGGAGGCGGACCAAACGACAGAGCGGCAGGGGGCAAGGAACCGCGGCGAGCGCACCGGGTGTTCCGGAAGCTAGGGAGGGTCAGCAGGGGGAAGCTGACAAAAAAAGCGCCTGGAGGTAGCTTTTGCTACTTCCAGGCGTGACCAAGAACCCAACGCTGCAGGCACTGCTGATGAGAGCGAGCTCCCGAGCCGCACCTCAAGCGTGGACTCTGCGTTGTGAAGGAACTCAGGGGTTGGAGCGCACCCGCACCGGCACGAGGGCCGGTTGCATCAGGCCGCCACCGCCGTTGTCGTCGTCGGAGTCGAACCCCAGCCAGACCACCAGACCGAACAGGGCCAGAACAACGGTGAACAGGAATGCTTCGGCCATGAAATCACCGTTGTTTTGAAAGACCCTAACCGGTTCAAACCAGGATGCTGTAACAGGGGCATCGGTTATCCGCTCCATTGCCGCAACTGCATGGGCCGCGCAGGGGTGGGGTCGCGCAGGTGTCGACGCGAAGTGGTTCAGCCGAATCCCTTGCCGGCATCAGGGGCCACGCAGCTCCGCAACTGACGACGCAGGCGGTCGTGGTCGAGATCCTTGCCGATCAGCACCAGCTGGTTCTTGCGCTCCGCGGGCCAGTCGCTGTCGTCGATCGAGAAGCGCTTGCCGGCCAGGTGGAAGATGTGGCGCCGTTCGCTCTCGTTGAACCAGAGGATGCCCTTGGCGCGGAAAACGCTCTCGGGCAGCTGGTTGTCGAGAAAGTTCTGGAACTTGCGCAGGGAGAAGGGGGCATCGGCGGCGAAGGAAAGGGAGGTGAATCCCTCGATGGCCAGATGGTCGGGGTGCTGATCGCGGGCGTGGCTGTGAGCGTGATCGTGGGCGTGATCGTGAGCGTGATCGTGAGCGTGGCTGTGGCTGTGGTCGTGGGTATGGGCGTGGTCGGCGCTCTGCTGGGCCACCACCTTGTCGCTCTCGAACAGCCCCACGCTGAGCAGCAGGGGCAGGGGCACCTCCCCCTTCACCGAGCGCAGGATGCGGGCGTCCTTCTTGATCTCTCGCAGCTGTTTCTCCAGGGCGCCGAGCCGCTCTTCATCGACCAGATCGCATTTATTCAGCAGCAGCATGTCGCCATACACCACCTGGGCCCGGCCCACTTCGCCCTGCAGGGTCTCCTCGTTGAAATTCTCCGCGTCGACCAGGGTGATGATCGAATCGAGCCGGGTGAGATCGCGCAGATCACTGCCCAGGAAGGTCATGGCCACCGGCAGGGGATCGGCCAGGCCGGTGGTCTCCACCACCAGGTAGTCCACCTTGTCCGGCCGCTCCAGGATCCGATACACCGCGTCCAGCAGCTCACCGTTGATGGAGCAGCAGATGCAGCCATTGCTCAGCTCCACCATGTCGTCGCCGGTGGCCACGATCAGTTCGTTGTCGATGCCGATCTCACCGAACTCATTCACCAGCACGGCGGTTTTCAGCCCCTCCTGGTTGGAGAGGATGTGGTTGAGCAGGGTGGTCTTGCCCGCCCCCAGGAAGCCGGTGAGGATGGTGACCGGCAAGCTGGCGGGCATCGCATCGCTGACCAGGGGCTGATCTGCGTGCGCGGTTACGACCGCTGGGACATCCGCGGAGTCGGTGGCCGTGCTGGTGCGGGCGGTGGTCATCGACGGGGCAATCATTCCCATCAACGATAGATAGGTCCCCCAACGCCCCAGGACATGGGTGTGCTTTGTGGGGATCGATCCCTGGAGCGCCGAGGGCAAGGTGCGCTGGTATGGGATCGAGGCCGGGGCCAACGCCAGCCTGGCCTCGGAGGTGACCCAGACCCTGCAGCTGGAGCTGGAACCGCTGGAGGTCGACGCCACCGGCCAGCGCACGGCCCTGGAGGTGGCCAGTGAACGGGCCGCCGGCACCCCATTGCCGGACTGAAACGATGGCCGGGCCCGAGGCGAGGCGACTGGCGAAACTGCGGGGCCGGCTCCCGGACGGGCGCAGCCGGTTCGGCTCCGGCTATCGGGTGGCGGCCACCGTGGTGCTCACCGCCGCCGACATGGTGGAGGGCCTGGAGCGGCTGGAGGTGCGGCTGGAGGGCCCGCCGGCGGGCGGGGAGCCGGAGCAAGAAGCACTGGTGCGGTTTGCCCCGCTGGGCGGGGGAATCACCAGCCATGCCTGCGAGGGCGTCGGCTTTCCCGACGTCAAGCAACGGCAGGGCAGCGAGAGTTTTCCGGCCGGTGTGCGCGACAGCGCCCAGCTGAAGGGCGAGCTGCGGCTCGGCGCCAATCTGGCCACCGGGCTCTGGGAGCTGCAGCTCGATCAGAACCCCCTGCCACCGCAGCCCGATCAGGAATCCCCCTGGCTGGGCATCTCCGGCACGGCGGTGCTGGTGGGGGACTGCCTGGTGGGGGTGGTGGTGCATGAGCTGCGGGAAGGCAGCACGGCCCTCACGGTGCACCCCCTGCAGGATGTGTCGGCTGACCCGGGCTTCTGCGCAGCCGTGAGCGGCACCAGCCAGGCCCTGTTCTGGAGCGACGCCTGGGGGGTCTTGCGGCCGCCCCATGAACCGCTGCCGAAGGGGGCGCGCCTGTCGCCGGCGGTGCTGCTGCGGCCGGAATTCGGCGTGGTGCCTTTCAAGGGACGCCGAGAGGAGCTGGAGAGCCCCGTCCCCGCGGGGGTGGCCAGCCGGCTGGACCGCATCAGCGCCATCCTCACCCTGCAGGCGGAGGCCCTGCTGGCCGGCCTGATCGCCTCGAATCCTGCCCAACCCCCGGCCCCCAGAGGTCCACCCAGCTTTGGACCGAACTGCTGAAGCGCGAACGGAACTATTGGAGGCAGCGAAAAGGGCCGATCACGGCGGCCCTGCGTGATGAGGGCCCCCAGCTCACCCAGCTGGTGGGCCTGGCCAGCCTCTGTGGGGCTCAAAGCGCCCAGGAAGGATGGGAGCTGCTCCGTGCCCTGCCCTGGCTGAAGGAGACCCCGGAGCGGGATCGGCGCAAGCTGGAGGTGTGGCTGAAAACCTGTATCCCGGCGCAGAACACTGGCCGGCGCTGAGACCTGATCGGCTGCTGGAGGCGGATGCCACCCGGCTGCTGCCCCTGGCCCTGGCCGGCGCCCCCCGGGCCGGGGCGCCGGTGGTGGAAGCGATCGAGCGTCGGCTGGAGCGGCACCCCGTCGATCCCGCTGAGGCCCACCGGCTGCTGGCGGCGTTGCCCCAGAGCAGCCTGGTGCTGGCTTCCGTGGCCGTGCGCCTCAGCCAGCGGGCCCTGGCAGGGGAGGCGGGCATGGCCCCAGCGGAGCGGGCCGGGCTGCTCAACGACTTCTCGAACCGCCTGGCGGCTGCGGGGGATCGGGCGGGGGCGCTGCAGGCGATCAAGGAGGCGGTGGAGGTCTACCGGGAGTCAGCGCAGGTTGCACATAACGCCTTCTGCCCTTAGCTGGCAATGAGCCTCAACAACCTGGCTCGCTGCCTTTTGCAGGACGAACAGGTTCAGCAAGCTCTGGAGATCTGCACCGAACCCATGGAAATCGCCGTGGATCCGCTCAAGCGGGAACCTGGCTACTACGCGATCCTGGCAGCCATGATCCAGTCGCTCTATCTGGAGCTATGAGAGGCGAATCAGGGGGAGCCGGATGTTGCACTCCTGGTTCACTCCCCAGGGCAGGAGATTTCTCAAGGCGCCAACCGCTCCATAGTCCAGGGCTGCTCCGCCATAGCGGAACCGGTCATGCAGGCGGTTCTGCCTTCCCTGCCAGAACTCGATCTCCAGCGGCACCACCCGGTAGCCGCCCCAGAAGGAGGGCAGGGGGATCTCGCCGCCGGCGAAGTTGCGGCGCATTTCATCCCACTTCATCTCCAGGATCTGGCGGGAGCTGATCACGGCGCTCCGCTGCGACACCCAGGCCCCCAGCCGGCTGCCGTGGGGACGGGAGGTGAAACAGGCGAGGGATTCGGTGGCGCTGCTCCGCTCGGCGGCGCCGAGGATCGCCAGTTGCCGCTCGATCGCATACCAGGGGAACAGCAGGCTCACCTGATCGTTGGCGGCGATGTCTGCGGCCTTGCGGCTGCCGTAGTTGGTGAAGAACACAAACCCCCGGGCATCGGACGATGCGCAGGGGTGGGGGCATCAGGGTCGGCGGCTTGAAGGAATTCTGACCATGGTCATGTCCATGGTCAGAACTGGGCTAAATTTGGCTATCACTTCCTTCGCTGTCATGCCCAGCACCATCAGCGCATCCAAGTTCAAAGCCCATTGTCTGGGGTTGATGGACCAGGTGGCGGCCTCCAGAGAAGTGCTGGTGATCACCAAGAACGGGCGACCCGTGGCCGAATTGCATCCCTGCACACCGGAGCGCCGCCCAAGCCCCTTCGGTCTTCACCCCACCACGGTCCTGCACGGGGACTGCATCCAACCCCTGGGAGAACCCTGGGATGCCCTGTTGTGATCCTGCTCGATACCCATGTGCTGCTCTGGATCGATCGAGACGACCCCTCGCTGGGTTCTGATAGCAGAGGATTGATCGACGGGGCCTGGCAGGAAGGAGCGGCGGCGGTGAGTGCCATTTGCTTCTGGGAAGTGGCCATGCTGGCGACCCGGGGACGGCTTCAACTCCCCTGCGACGTGTCCATCTGGCGTCAGAACTGGCTGGATGCCGGGCTCAGGGAACTACCGCTGGATGGATCGACGGCCCTGCGAGCGGTTTGCCTCGATGCCTTCCATCCCGATCCGGCCGATCGTTTTCTGGTGGCCACCACCCAGGGGATCGGAGCCACCCTGTTGACCGCCGACCAGGCAATCCTTCGCTGGACAGGACGCCTGAGCCGCCACGACGCTCGAACCTGAGCCCCAGCCCCAGCTCAAGGCGCCAACCGCTCCATACTCCAGGGCTGCCCCGCCGCGGCCCGGCCGTACCGGAACCGGTCATGCAGGCGGTTCTGCCTTCCCTGCCAGAACTCGATCTCCAGCGGCACCACCCGGTAGCCGCCCCAGAAGGAGGGCAGGGGGATCTCGCCGCCGGCGAATTTGCGGCGCATTTCATCCCACTTCATCTCCAGGATCTGGCGGGAGCTGATCACGGCGCTCTGCTGCGACACCCAGGCCCCCAGCCGGCTGCCGTGGGGACGGGAGGTGAAATAGGCGAGGGATTCGGTGGCGCTGATCCGCTCGGCGGGGCCGAGGATCGCCAGTTGCCGCTCGATCGCATACCAGGGGAACAGCAGGCTCACCTGATCGTTGGCGGCGATGTCTGCGGCCTTGCGGCTGCCGTAGTTGGTGAAGAACACAAACCCCCGGGCGTCGAAGGCCTTGAGCAGCACGGTGCGGGAACTGCAGCGCACGCCGTTGCTGGTGGAAAGCACCATGGCATTGGGCTCCGGCAGCCCGGCGCTGGTGGCATCCCCGAGCCAACGCCGGAACTGGGCGATCGGGTCGGGATCGAGATCCTCGCGGCTGAGACCGTCCCGCGCGTACTCCCGGCGCAGGGCGGCGACATCAACGGGGGTGGAGGGATCCATCGGGCCGGATCGGGCCCTCAAGGTAAGGGGCGCCGGGGCCAGAGGCCCTTGGGGCTCGGACCCCCCGATCGTTGACCCCTGGCTGCGGCGTGGCCTGCCGTCTTGAATGGGCCTTCAACGTCAGCACCGGGTTTGCCCGCATCCAACGCCAGCCCTGTCAGCCCCCTCCCGGCCCCGGCCGGCCCCGCTGGGTGCCGCCCTGCGGCGTCCCGACCGCGCAGGGCCTCGGCCTGGCTGCTGGCCCTGCTCCTGCCCCTGGTGGCCGGTTGTCAGCCGCCCCGGCCCGACGCCGGGGTGATCGTGGCCAGCAAGAGCGCCATCAATTCCCTGGATCCGGTGCAGATCCAGACCTTCGGCATGATCACCAACCTGCTGGGGGCCCTGGGGGATCCCCTCTATGCCATCAACGCCGATGGCAGCATCGAGCCGCGCCTGGCCACGACCCTGCCCGTGGTCAGCGCCGACGGCCTGAAGGCCCGCATCCCCCTGCGCCAGGACGTGACCTTCCACGACGGCACACCCTTCAATGCCGCCGCCATGGTGTTTTCCATGCAGCGGTTCATGGAACTGGGCAAGCTCAGTTACATCCTCACCGACCGGGTGGAATCGGTGCGGGCCACCGGCCCCCACGAGATCGAGCTCAGCCTGAAGCGGCCCTTCAGCCCGCTGCCGCGCCTGCTCAGTGCCGCCCTGCTCACCCCGATCTCCCCCACCGCCTACCGGGACTACGCCGACAAGCCCCTCAACGAGGACTTCGTGGGCACCGGGGCCTACCGGCTCAGCTTCTACAACAAGCAACAGCAGCGGCTTGCCCCCTATGCGGGCTACTGGGGGGAAGCGCCCGCCAACGAGGGGCTGGATCTGGTCACCCTCAGCAACTCCACCGCCCTGTTCGGCGCCCTGCGCAGCGGCGAGATCGACGTGCTGCTCTCCACCAGCCTGGAGGGGGACCACAAGCTGGCCCTGCATCAGGACGCCGCCGCCGGCCGGCTCAAGGAGGGGGTGGGGCCGGCCTTCGAGATCAGCTACCTCACCCTGCTCAGCGACCAGCCCCCCCTCAACGACCCCTCCCTGCGCCGGGCCGTGGCCCTCAGCCTGGATCGGGCCACCATCAGCCGCCGGGTGGGGCTGGGCCTGCAACCGGAGCTGCGGGAACTGGTGCCCCCCAGCCTGCCGGGCTCCCTGCCCACCGCCTGGCCCGCCTACGACCCGGCTGCCGCCCGGACGCTGTATGAAAAGGCGGGCTATTGCGACGGCAAGCGCCTCAGCCTGCCCCTCACCTTCCGTTCCAACATCCCCAACGACCGCCTCTTCGCCCTCACCTGGCAGGCCCAGTTGCAGCGCGACCTCGATGATTGCGTGCAGCTGGAGGTGAGCGGCATCGAATCCACCACCGCCTACAAGCAATTGAGCGATGGGGTGTTCCCGATGATCCTGCTGGACTGGATGGGGGACTATCCCGACCCGGACAACTACCTCACCCCCCTGCTGGGCTGCGACAAGGCGGAAGGCAGCAAATGCCTGGAGGGGGGCAGCGCCCTGGGGGGCAGCTTCTGGACCGCGCCCTGGCTGGAGGCCCAGCTGCGCCGCGCCACCCAGGTGAGCGATCCGCCCCGCTCCGAGCTGGTGCGGGCCATCCAGCGCCGCGCCGCCGCGGCCACGCCGTTCATCCCGGTCTGGCTGGTGGCGCCCCAGGCCTGGGCCCGGCCCCAGATCAGCACCCCCCGCTTCGATGGCTCCGGCCGGCTGCTGCTGGGGGAACTGCGCCCGGAGACCGACGGCGGATCCGATCCAACAGCCAACAAGTAAACCTGAAGTGGTCATCCACTCTTCGTCATGACCTCAAGCCCACGCTGTGGGTATAAGCCAGATGGAGTGATCAGCGTTTCGGCAAATGCAATGCATGGCTCAGGATAGGGAGCCTCGCGCCTAGGAAAGCAGATCCGATCTTCGGCTAAGACATAGGATGCTAGATTGAATTCATCGCGTTTTCAACCACCTTCATCGCATGGTTTCCACCCAGCAGCCAACCCTTTCCGGCCCGGAGGACGATGATATCTATGCATCCTCAGATCTTTCCTCCGGCCTGCCTAAATCCAGCTTTCCCGCATTGGAGCGGGATCCACGCCATGTCTATGCCGCAATCCATGATGAATTGATGCTGGATGGCAATTCCAGACAGAATCTGGCCACCTTCTGCCAGACCTGGGTGGAGCCTGAATTGCACAAATTAATGGATGAATGCATCGATAAAAACATCGAAGACAAGGATGAATATCCCCAGACAGCGGAAATTGAGCGCCGTTGCATCGCCCTGCTGGCGGACCTGTGGAACGCCCCCTCCGGCTTTGGTCCCGTCGGCTGCTCCACCATCGGCTCCAGCGAAGCCGCCATGCTGGGGGGGATGGCGATGAAGCGGCGCTGGGAGGCGTCACGCAAAAAAGCTGGCAAATCCATCGACAGACCCAATCTCGTCACCGGGCCGGTGCAGATCTGCTGGCATAAGTTCACCCGCTATTGGGATATCGAGCATCGGGAGATTCCCATGGAACCCGATCGCCTCATCCTTACCGCGGAGGAGGTCCTGCGCCATTGCGATGAGAATACGATCGGTGTGGTGCCCACCCTTGGGGTGACCTTCACGGGCCAGTTCGAACCGGTGCAGGAGATCTCCGCTGCGTTGGATCAGTTCGAGAAGGATACGGGCATGGATATCCCCATCCACGTGGATGGGGCCAGTGGTGGCTTTCTGGCCCCGTTCTGCGCGCCGGAGCTGGTCTGGGATTTTCGCCTGCCCCGGGTGAAATCGATCAATGCGTCCGGCCATAAATTTGGCCTGGCGCCCCTGGGGGTCGGTTGGATTCTGTGGCGGGAGGAGAAGTACCTGCCAGAGGAGATGATCTTCTGGGTCAACTATCTGGGGGGAAATATGCGTGATATCAGCCTCAACTTTTCCCGTCCAGGCGGGCAGGTGATCTGTCAATACTATAATTTTCTGCGCCTTGGCAAGGATGGCTACCGCAAGGTTCACAGCACCTGCTACGAAACCACCAGATTCCTGGCTGATGCCCTGGATCAGCTTGGGCTGTTTGATATTATCTCCAACGGTGATGCCGCATCCGGTATCCCCGCTTTGTGCTGGAAGATCAAGGAAGGCACCGATCCTGGATTCAATCTTTTTTCTCTCGCTGATCGTCTGCGGGTGCGGGGTTGGCAGGTACCTGCCTATACCCTCCCCCCCCATTGCCAGGATGTGGTGATTCAACGCATCCTGGTGCGCCATGGCGTCAGCCGAGACCTGGCCGCGTTGTTGCTGGAAGACATCAAGACTGCCATCGACTTCTTTGCACGCCATCCCTCCCAGCCCCAACTCTCCAGCGAAGAAGCCAGTGGTTTCCACCATTGATTTGCCAGCCAGTCCACCCAGCCAGCCACCCAGCCAGCCATCATCTGATCAGGATGCCACCAGATCCCCATCCCCGGGAGGCACGATCCGGCCCCTGGCCTTTCATCACCCGCAGGGTCGTTCGCCATCTGGATGACAGCCTCACGGAATGGCGCTCCCGCCACCACCGCAAGCACCTGCCTCTGAAGATGCAGGCCCACATCCACCGCGGGGAGAATCTGCTGGGCGCCTGCCTGTGGATGCCCCAGGAGTTGAACTGGTGGATCGGCATGCTGTTCGCCATCGGTTCGCTGCTGTTCATCCTCGGCAGTGGGTTCTCTCTGGCTCCGGGTCTGGCCAGGTATTTTTCCCTGGATGGGGCGGCGGTGGGAGCCCTCTTCTTCATCGGCTCCCTGCCCTTCACCACAGCCGCCTATCTGCAGCTGTTTCAGGCCACCAATGTGGTTCCGTTTGGCAGCCGGCAACAGCAGCGGGCAAGAAGAAAACTGCGCTGGTTTGGCTGGAAACCGAAGGATGTGGGCTGGTGGAGTTGTGCTCTGCAATTTCCTGGCACGATCTTATTTAATTTCAATACCTTCGATGCCATGCTTCCTGATCTATCCTGGGCAGAGCAGGACCTCGTTGTATGGATTCCCAATCTGTTGGGATCCATTTTATTCCTGCTCTCCGGCTATCTGGCATTCATCGAAACCTGTCATGCCTATTGGTCATGGCAGGTCCACTCCCTGTCCTGGTGGGTGACCTTCGTCAACCTGCTCGGCTGTGTGGGCTTCATGCTTTCCGCTCTGACCGGCTTTTTTGTTCCCGCTGCTGCGGCCTTCCCGTCCTTGCCCACCATCTCCCTGTTGTTCACCCTGCTGGGTGGGTTGGGATTCCTGGTGGGCTCCCTGCTGATGTTGCCGGAAACCGTGGTCCCATCCTGAATCTCCCTGCTCCCCCGCACCCCAGCCCATGAGCCGTCGCCGTGAACTGCTGCGCTACCTGGGTGCGCGTCTGGCCCTGGCGCCCCTGATGCTGTGGCTGATCGCCAGCCTGGTGTTCCTGCTGCTGCGGGTGGCACCGGGGGATCCGATCGACGCCATCCTCGGCACCCGGGCCCCGGAGGCCGCCCGCGCCGCCCTGCGCAGCCAGCTGGGGCTGGATCGGCCCCTGCTGGAGCAGTACGGCTCCTTCCTCAGCCACCTGCTGCAGGGGGACCTGGGCAGTTCCCTCAGCAACCAGGAGCCCGTCACCAGGATCATCCAGGCCAGCCTGCCGGCCAGCATGGAGCTGGGCATCGTGGCTCTGCTGCTGGCAGCCGTGGTGGGGCTGGCGGTGGGGTTCAGCGGCATTGCCCGCCCCGAGGGCAAGCTCGACCTGGCCGGCCGCCTCTACGGCATCGGCACCTACGCCCTGCCCCCCTTCTGGGCGGCCATGGTGGTGCAGCTGGTGTTCGCCGTCTGGCTGGGCTGGCTGCCGGTGGGGGGGCGCTTCCCCGCCACCCTCCTGCCCCCCACGGGCAGTGGCTTCTATCTGTTCGACAGCCTGCGGGCCGGCAGCTGGGTCCAGTTCTCCGGCGCCCTGCGTCATCTCACCCTGCCGGCCCTCACCCTGGGCATCCTGCTGAGCGGCATCTTCACCAATGCCCTGCGGCTCAACCTGCGCCGCACCCTGGCCTCCGACTACGTGGAGGCCGCCCGCAGCCGCGGCCTGAGCGAACGGCGGGTGGTGCTGCATCACGCCTTGCCCAACGCCTTGCTGCCGGTGCTCACCATCACCGGCATCACGGTGGCGTCGCTGATCGGCGGTGCCCTGCTGATCGAGGTCACCTATTCCTGGCCGGGGATCGCCTTCCGCCTGCAGGAGGCCATCGCCCAGCGCGACTACCCCCTGGTGCAGGGCATCGTGGTGGTGGTGGCCGCCCTGGTGGTGCTCGTGACCGTGACGGTGGACCTGCTGGTGGCCATGCTCGACCCCCGCATCCGCTTCTGAACCCTGCCGGGAATCAAGGTTTCAGCTGGGAGTTCCAGCGCCGGGCCGCCTCCCCATCCAGCACGAAAGCCCGCACCTTCTCCTGTCGCCGCTGCTGGGAGACGATCGGCAGGGGCTGGCTGAGGCCGTAGAGAAATTCCGTGGTGATTCGCAGCAGCAGCCGCTGCACCATCAAGGGATCCACCCCCACCAGTTCCTCCCCCAGTTCGAACACCGCCTCCTCCCGGGCCGTCATCCGCACAGGAGAGAAGTGGCTTCCCCCATCCACCAGCACCAGGCGGCTGCGGGGATCTCCCACCGGGAGAAACAGATCCAGCTGTTCCTGCATCGGTGGGGTGATCAGATCCAGCGTTCCCCCCTCCATCAGCACGGGCACAGGCAGGGGGGAGAGACCACGGCGGGGCCAGAGCAGGCTGCCGAAGCCGCTGTACAGCACCAGGCCGCGCAGCTCGGGGGGCGGTTCCGACGCCTGGGGCAGGCCGACGCTGGGCAGCTCACACTGCAGCAGCCGGGAGGGGTTGGCGACGGGCAGGCGGCCGGTGCCCTTGCGGCAGCGTCTGGCCAGGCCGGGCTCCGGCTCCAGGCCCGCCGCCAGCAGGGCGGTGAGGCCGCCGAGGGAGTGGCCCATCAGCACCACGCCCTCGCCCCGCACAGGGATCAGGCCCCGCTCCTGGGCCGCCAGAGTCGCCTCCACATCGGCCAGGCGAATGGCGAGGGTTTCGGCCCCGGGAGGGGGACGGCGGCCGTCGAGGGCCGCCTTGAGGGCGACGGCATCGCTGCCGGGATGCTGGAGCACCACCGCGTTCCAGCCCTGCTGGGCCAGCTCCGCCGCCAGCCAGCCCAGCTGGTCGGCGTCCCCGCCCAGCCCCGGCAACAGCAGCACCCAGGGGAGACGGATATCGGCCCGGCCGGGTGTCCCAACAGACCAGATCTGCAGAGGCAGGGGCTCCTGGCGGTGGGGAACCACCAGGGAGCGACGCTGGGGGCGCACCACCACAGGGCGATCGGTGAAGGCCAGGGGCTGGGAGCGGCGCAGCGGCAAGTTCAGTTGCTCCAGCCGGGCCATGGCCTGCCGTTGGGATCGCAGCTGCTGGCGCCACTGCTCGGCCAGCCGCATCAGGCCATCGATCTGGAGACTGACCCGCTGCAGAGGCAGGGCCCGCAGCAGTTCAATGGCCGACACCTCCTGGCGACGGTCCAGCAGCTCCACCAGAGTGGCCTGGAGCAGGGGGGTGGTGCTGGTGCCGTCGGGGGCCGTCAGCAGTTCACCCACGGCCGCGAGCATCTGGCCACCGGTCCAGGTGTCGAGCAACTGGCGGCCGAAGCTCTGATCCCGCAGCAGGGGGGCCCGCAACAGCTCCACCAGATCGCCGCGGCTGTCCGGCTCCAGCAGGCTGAACCACACCCGCAGATCGTCCTCTCCCCGCACGGGCCGCTGGGGGGCCCGGCTCCAGGCCTCCAGCTCCGCCAGGTCGATGGGAATCTCCAGGCCATCGAGGCGCAGTTCCAGCACATCCGCCGCCCTCGCCACCGGCGTTCCTCCCCACGACAGGCCGGCGATCAGCAGACTGGCCAGGACGGAACTGAAGCGGTGGGAACGGTTTGAAACAGGCACAGGGGTTGTCCAGGGCGCGGTCCTGGCTGTCCCAGTTTCCCCCAGCACTGCGGGAGCTGGCCACGGTGCGGCTGGCCGGGTCGATCGGGGCGGGGGGGGTGCTGTACCTCACGCCGATCGTGTTTCACCAGGAGGCCTTCAGCGCCGGCAGCGTCACCGGGGGGATCGCCATGGCCGCCGTGGCCGGCAGCCTGGCGCGGCTGAGCTGCGGTGCCCTGCTGGATCGGCGCGTGAACTGCTCGGTGCCGGTGCTGATCGGGGCGGCGGTGGCCCTGCTGGGCGATGCCGTGCTGCTGGGGGCGAGGGGATTCGGGGGCTATCTGGTGGGCCAGCTGCTGCTGGGCATCGCCCTGGGGCTCTACTGGCCGGCGATCGAGCTGGCGGTGCCCCTGAGCTGCGCCCCGCTGCCGTCGGCCCGGGCCTTTGCCCTGGTGCGCAGCGCCGACGCCCTCGGCATCGCCTCCGGCGCCCTGGTGGGTGCCCTGCTGGCCGCCACCGGTCGGCTGCGGGGCATTTATCTGGTGGACATGGCCTGCCTGGTGACCATGGCCCTGCTGCTGTTGCGCCGGCCCCTGCCCGATCCCCGCCCCAAGGATCTGCAGGCCCATCCCACCCCCTGGCGCCAGTGGCTGCCGCCCCTGCTGCCCCTGCTGGCCATCGCCCTGCTGGCCACGGCGATGGGGCCCCTGATGCAGAGCGCCCTGCCCCTGGATCTGGTGCGGGGGGGAATGGAGCGAGAAGCCCTGCCGGAGAGTCTGGGGGCGCTGCTGATCGGCCTGCAGCTGGGGTTGCTGGTGCTGCTGCAGTGGCCCGTGGGCCGGGCCCTGGCCCAACGACCGGCGAGCACGGGGCTGGGTCTCAGCTTCCGCTGCTTCGCCCTGGGCTGCCTGCTGCTGGCCCTGTCCGCTTTCACCCCGTGGGGGGTGGTGCTGGTGATCGCGGCCCAGTTCCCCCTCGCCCTCGGCCAGGCGGCCTTCCTGCCCACCGCCACCGAGGCGGTGGTGGAGGTGAGCCCGATCGAACACCAGGGACTGGCCATGGCCCTGTTTTCCCAGTGCTTCGCGATCAGCTCCTTCGTGGCGCCCCTGGTGGCGGGCCAGCTGCTGGATCGCCAGGCCCATGGCGCCGGCCTGTGGCTGCTGATGGTGGGGGCATGCCTGCTGGGGCTGGCCCTGGTGGGTCAGCTGGACCGCCAACCGCGGCAGGCCGCTTCAGGCTGACGGGGCGCAACCAGGCGGATCAACCGGCGGCGTCAGCGCCAGGGGCGGGCTTGCCAGAGGCTGACTGCGCCTCCATCCAGGCCTCGTGGGGCAGGGGTTCGGTGCCGTATTCCCAGTCGTCGTAGTCGGGATCGTTGCGGATCTGGCGGTGGATCTGCTTCTGCACCTCGAAATCGTGGGGGTGCTGACCCGTGGACGGAGCCTGGCCAGCTTCGGGCGGGGACGGATTCGGGTTGGTAGGTGGGGATCCCATGGCAAGGCCTGTTACTTGCCTCCATCTTCGCTCAGGCTGACCCAGCCCTTGCCCCACCCCCTGACGATGACTGTCGCCCCACGCCAGCAGTGGGATCCGGTGGCCTACCGCCGCAACGCCGGCTTCGTCTCCGATCTCGGCCAACCGCTGCTGGACCTGCTGAAGCCCCGGGCCGGCGAGCGCATCCTGGATCTGGGCTGTGGCGACGGGGCGCTCACCCTCCGGCTGCTGGAGCGGGGGGCCGCGGTGGTGGGAGTGGATGCCAGCCGGGAGATGGTGGACGTGGCCAAGGCACAGGGCATCGACGCCCGGGTGGGCGACGGACAGCGGTTGGCTGAGGCCCTGGCCGGCGAAGCCCCCTTCGATGCCGTCTTCTCCAACGCCGCTCTCCACTGGATGAGCGACCCCAAGGCCGTGCTGCGCGGTGTGCGTGGCCTGCTGCGGACGGGTGGACGGTTCGTGGGGGAGTTCGGCGGCAAGGGCAATGTGGCCGCCATCGTGGCCGCCCTGGAGACGGGCCTGGCCCGCCGGGGGATCGAGCCGGTCAGCCCCTGGTTCTTCCCCGACGCCCCCAGCTTCACCACCCTGCTGGAGGAGGCCGGTTTCCAGGTGGAGACTCTGGAGCTGTTTCCCCGCCCCACACCCCTGCCGGGGGACGTGGGTGGCTGGCTCACAACCCTTGCCCATCCCTTCACCCACCTGCTGCCCAGCGCCGAGCGGCAGGCCTTCCTCACCGAGATGGTGGATGCCCTGGCACCCAAGCTTCGTGATGACCGAGGCCAATGGGTGGCCGACTACGTGCGGCTGCGCTTCGCCGCCACTGCCGGATCCGGCCAGGGGCGGTGACGGCGGGGACGATGGCGGCTCAGGAGCCCGCACCACGGTTGTTTCTGGTGGTGCTGGGGGGGCGCGTCGACGGCGGCCACATCGAGCAGCACGACGTGCGCTTCGTGGCCGGCGCCAGCATCGACGCCACGATCCCCCAGCTCAGGGAGCAGTGGTTCGGCCGGCGGCGCGGCCTGCACATCGACAGCTGGCTGGCGGTGGAAACGGTGGCGGGCTGGCGGGTGAAGCTGCGGCCCGAACCGTTCGAGGGGCCGCAGCGCCTCTGGTTCGTGAATGGGGGCGGCTACGAGGCGGGGCGCATGGCGGAGCTGCACGAATTCGCCCTCGTGGTGGCCGCCTCGCCCCAGGCGGCACGGGCCCGGGGCAAGCGGGGGCTGCTGGCCGGGGCCCTGCAGCGCCACACGGATGATCTGCACCCGATCGGGGAACTCCCTGGTGGGCTGCATGTGCATCTGATTGCCCCTGCCGCAGCAGCCGAAGCGGTTTCGGCGGCGGCGGCGGCGGCGCCGACAGTCGTTCACCCTCTGGTGCCTGACTGGTTCGGTTATCGGCGCATCGATCGGGGCTGAAGGTGCGCCGTGATGACCCCGAACCGGAGAACTCGCGTCCATCCGGAGAAATGGGCACTGATGAAAGCCACCAACTGATCAAAGCCACCCATTGCTCAGCCATCTGGCGGTAGGGGATGAGGTGGGTGCCTCTATCTTTATACCCGGCACCACCACCTTGACAACAGCGTGAACCAGAAGGCGGGGAGGACAGCAGTGATCACCTACAGCCATAGCACCTTTGGGCACAGCGACAGGAGATCAATGAAGATAGACCGCCTTGCCATAAAGAGACCCTGGAAAACCCATTCTCTACAACGCCACCTCTGCGGCGCTGGCGGCGCTTGAAGTGCTCGTCCATGATGCTTTCTCTCCACATAGCCGCGATTGGGCCATCAACACGCTCCAGATGCAGGGAAACAGAATTGGGGTGCGGATCCCGCGCTCCCTTCCCGAAGTGGTCGGCGTCGGCATCACCTCTTCGTTTCAAGCGAGAAGATCTACTGGCAGATATCACTACCGAAAACTGTCATTCAGCAGTCGACACGGAAGAGGAAACTTGGTACGGCGAAAAGTAAGCCCGAAGCTGGAAGCGATCAATCGCGGAATCGCCCGGCTCTGATCATGTCAGCCAGAACGGTCAACAAGAGATTGGGTTGACCCTTATCTGCCCAGTGACATCGAGGCCCAGTGACATCGAGGCCAAAGCTTTGAGGTGGCCTACAGAATCAATCCCGAAGAGCGAAGAACCTCCTGCTTTCGCCGTTGCCCCCGCCGTTGCCCCCGTAGTGAGCGAGAGCCAGCACCAGCAACCGGGCCCCAATCTCCCTGCTCAGGGAGCAGCGGCTCGGCCGGCGGCCCGGCGTGCCCATCAATAGGTCAACGGAATCACGGTAGCGTTGTAGCGTTGCTATGCATGCCCCCTGGGCGCCCTCTCCTCCGCCGCAGCCGTTTCATGACCGCCACTCTCCCCGCGCCCATCTCCGATCACGCCCGCCCCGCCGACACCTTGGCCCGCAAGGGATTCGGCCCCCGGGTCCGCCGTCTGCACGGCCGCATCGGCGCGGCCCATCACCAGGCCGAGGGGATGGACTTCTCCCGGGCGCTGCTGACAGGCCAGGCCAGACCCCGACAGCTGGCGGCCCTGATCCGTGCCCTGGGCCCGGCCTATGGGCTGATCGAGCAACGGGGTCCCGCCCTGGCCGAGGCCCTCGGCGCCCCCCAGCTTCCCTGGGCCGCCCTGGCCCGCCGCCGGGCCCTGGAGGAGGACCGGGCGATGCTGGCCGCCGTGCCGGCCACGCCCCCTTCCACCGCTGCCGGCATCTGGCTGGAGCGGCTGCGGAGCCTGGCCGGTGAGGCCCCCCATCGCTTCCTGGCCCACGTGTATGTGCGCTACGGCGGAGACCTCTCCGGCGGCCAGCAGCTGGCCGAACAGGCCAACGCCATCCTTGCCGCCCAGGGGCTGCCGCCCCTGGGGTTCTGGCAGTTCGATCAGCCCGTGGCCGACCTCAAGCAGCAGCTGCATGAAGCCTTCGAGCAGCTGCTGCTCACCCCCTCCGAGGAGGAGGAGCTGCTGGAGGAAGCGGTGATCGCCTTCCAGCACACCCAGCGGCTGCTGGCCGAGCTGGGGGATCTGGCGGGCTGAGCGCCCCCTTCCCGCCGGTCCCCTTGCCGCCGCTCCGCTTGATCCGCTCCCTCGCCGCACCCCTTCACCCCTTCACCCGTCCCGCCTCGCCCGATGACCACCGCCGCCCCCGTGCGCCCCGACCTGCTCCAGCTGCTGCGCAAGTACGACCAGCCGGTCCCCCGTTACACCAGCTATCCCACCGCCGCCAGCTTCCACCCTGGCGTCGGACCCGCCGATCTGGCCGCCCAGCTGGCCCGGTCCGGCCAGGGCGATCTGTCCCTCTACGTCCACATCCCCTTCTGCCGGCACGCCTGTTGGTACTGCGGCTGCCACCGCATCACCACCCAGGCCGGATCGAAGGCGGTGGGTCCCTACCTGCAGGCCCTGGGACGGGAACTGGAGCTGCTCGGCCGGGCCTCAGGCCAGCGGCGGCGGCTGGCCCAGCTGCACTGGGGCGGCGGCACCCCCAACTACCTCAGCGGGGAGGAGCAGCGGCAGCTCTGGGAGCTGATCGGCAAGCACTTCGATCGGGGGGAGGACCTGGAGGCCTCCATCGAGGTGAACCCGGAATTCCTCAGCCGCGAACAGGTGCTGGGCCTGCGGCGGCTGGGGTTCAACCGGATCAGCTTCGGCATCCAGGATGCCGACCCGGAGGTGCAGGCGGCGGTGAATCGGATCGTGCCGGCCGACCAGCTGCGCCGGGTGATGGGCTGGATGCGGGAAGCGGCCTTTGAAAGTGTGAACGTGGACCTGATCTGCGGCCTGCCGCTGCAGACGCCGGAGCGCTTCGCCACCACCATCGATCTGGTGCGGCAGCTGCGCCCCGATCGAGTTTCCTTGTTCAGCTTCGCCTACCTGCCCAGGCAGCTGCCGCTGCAGCGCAAGATCGCCGCCGACGATCTTCCCAGCCAGGGGGAGCGGTTGCGGATGCTGCGGCACGCCTACGACACCTTCAGCGGCGCTGGCTACGACCCCATCGGCATGGATCACTTCGCCCTGAAAAGCGACAGCCTGGCCCTGGCGGCCCGCCAGAGGCGCCTGCATCGCAATTTCCAGGGGTACACCACCGGCGGCGAGCTGGACCTGCTCGGCATCGGCGTCACGGCGATCAGCCAGTTCCCCACACTCTTCAGCCAGAACCAGCGCGATCTGGGGACCTACCTGCGCAGCCTCGAGGCCGGGGAGCTGCCGGTGCAGCGCGGGCTGGTGGTGAGGGATCCCGAGCTGCTGCTGCGGCGCCGCATCATCCAGGACTTGATGTGCGCCTTCCGGGTCGATTTCGATGGCGTCGAGGATGACCTCGAGCCGGGCCGGCCCATCGATGGGCGGCGGCGCTTCGCCCATGAGTGGAGGGATCTGGAGGCGATGCAGGCCGATGGCCTGCTGAGGCTGGAGCCGAACGGCCTGACGGTGACGCATGAGGGCCGCTGGCTGATCCGCACGATCGCGGCCGTGTTCGATCCCCAGCAGCGGCAGCAGGCCTGCGGATCCCGGCTGATCTGATGCCTCATCCCTGGGGCAGCAGGGCACCCTCCAGTCGGGCCCGGCGCAGGTCGGCCCCGCCCAGCTGGCAATCGCGCAGATCGCAGCCGCCGAGGTCGGCCCCCTGCAGGTTGGCCTGGCGCAGGTCGGCGCCGTAGAGGCAGGCGCCGCGCAGGTCGGCTCCCGGCAGCTGCACGCCGTGGAGCAGGGCGAAGCTGAGATCGGCGTCGCGGAAATCAGCCTGGCCCAGATCGGTGAGTTGATCGAGGCCGGAGCGGAAATCCGCCTCCACCAGGCGGGCCTGCCGCCAGCGGCAGCCGGCGGCCAGCACGCCCCGCAGGCAGCAGCGGTGCAACAGGGCTCCACTGAAATCAGCCTGCTGCAGCCGTGCACCGGAGAGATCGGCCTCATGCCAGCTGGAGTCGGCGGCCCTCAGGCCGGAGAGATCAGCTCCCCAGAGGAGGGCCTGCTGGAAGCGGGCGCCGGTGGCGGTGGCACCCCGCAGGGAGGCATGGCCGAAGCGGGCCTCCCGGAAGCAGCCCCCGGAGAGATCACAACCGGAGAGATCGAGGTCCACCCCATCGGCATCGGGGAGGCGCAGGCCGGGAAAGGACCGGCAGCCGGCGGCGAGGGCCTGGCGCAGCTCCCCGACCGTGCCCGGCAGGAGGGGATCCCGGCCGGCGGTGGGCAGTGCCATCAAAGGATGGCGGCCAGGGCATCGAGCTGCTTGCGGCGGGCGCTCATCAGCAGGGCGCTGGCCTGTTCGATCAGGGTGTACACCCCCTTGTCCGCCACTTCGTAGTACACGAGGCTGCCCTCCGGCCGGCGCCGCACCACCGAGGCGATGGTGAGCAGCTTGAGGTGCTTCGACACCAGGGCCTGGCTGAAGCCGGTCTTCTCCACCACGGCGGTCACATTGAGGGGTCCCTCCCGCAGGGCTTCGAGAACCGCCAGGCGGTTCGGCTCGGAGAAGACCTTGAAGTATTCGGCGAGGGCTTCCATGGGCAACGGGGCAGAAGGGGGCGGCGGGTCGGCAGAAACGGGCGGCGAGGGCGCGGACAGGGATGCGGACGGGGGTGCGGACGGGGGCGATTGGGGACAGAACCAGCCGATCCCCCAGGAGGTTAGCGCAGAACCGCAGCAGAACAGTCACCCGCTATCGGGTTCCTGGCTTGCGCCAGTATCATGGTTCCGTTATGCCTCGTCCGTCCGCTCGCTCGCCCCGATGACCCCCGCGATCGCACCACCCGCCGCCGCAGCCGCGGCACCCGCCGCCAGCGCGTCTGCCACCCCGTCAGCCCTTGCCTGTCCCGCCGCGCCCCACCTGCGCGAAGACCTGCTCACGCCTCGGTTTTACACCACCCAGATCGGCAAGGCGGCCCGCACGAATCTGGATCGGCAGCGGCCCGCCTTCGAGGCGATGCTCTCCGAAATGGAGACCGACTACAACCGCACCCATTTCGACCGCAAGGCCCCCCTCGATCGCCGGCGCCAGCTCAGCCCCGAAGAGAAAGAGGCCTACGAGAGCTATCTGGTGCGCTCCTGTGTGTCGGAATTTTCCGGGTTCCTGCTGTTCAAGGAGCTCTCTCGCCGGCTGTTCCAGGCAGGCCGGAAGGATCTGGGCCGACTGTTTCAGCTGATGGCCCGTGATGAGGCCCGCCATGCCGGCTTCCTCAACCGGGCGCTGGTGGCCGAAGGCATCGAGATCGATCTGCCCAGCCTGAGCGGACGACGGCCGATCACCTGGTTTCCACTGAGCTGGGTGCTGTTCAGTGTGTTTCTTTCCGAGAAGATCGGCTATTGGCGCTACATCCTGATCCATCGCCATCTCAGCGCCCATCCAGGCCACAAATTCGCGCCCCTGTTCGATTTCTTCGAGCCCTGGTGCCAGGACGAAAACCGCCATGGCGACATCTTCAACCTGTTGATCCGTTGCTGGCCCGGCCTGCGGCAGGGAATCCGGGGCCGACTGCTGAGCCGTTTCTTTCTCTGGTCGGTGTTCCTCACCCACAGCCTCACGGTGTGCGAGCGGGACGATTTCTATCGGATCCTGGGCATGGATCCCCTCCGCTTCGACGCGGCGGTGATGGACCGCACCAACCGCAGCGCCCGCAACGTCTTCCCCTGGGTGTTCGATCTGGAGAACGACCGTTTCCTTCAGCTGCGCGACCAGCTGGTGGCCTGCTTCCGCGAGATGGGCACCGCCCGGGAGGAAGGGGCCGGCCCCCTGCGGCAGCTGGGCCTGAAGCTGCGTTTCGGTGGGCTGCTGCTGCGGCAGTTCTGCCAGCCGATGCTGCGCTCGGGGGCCGCATGAACGCTGATCTGCCCCGGGTGTTCATCGGCTACGACCGCCGCGAGGAGGTGGCGGTGAACGTGCTCACCGATTCGTTTCAGGCCCACGCCAGCGTGCCGCTGCTGATTGGCCAGGTGCGGCTCGATCAGCTCGGGGGGGTCTACAGCCGGCCCCGCGATCCGAAACAGAGCACGGATTTCTCCTTCAGCCGCTTCCTGGTGCCCTGGTTGGCGGGCTACAGCGGCTGGGCCCTGTTCATCGACGCCGACATGCTCTGCCTGGGGGACATCGCCGAGCTCTGGGCCCTGCGCGATGAACGCTATGCGGTGCAGGTGGTGAAGCACCGGCATGAATGCGAGCAGGGCCTGAAATTCCAGGGCATGCCCCAGACCCCCTACGCCCGCAAGAACTGGTCGTCGGTGATGCTGTTTCAGTGCGACCGCTGCCGGGCCTTGACCCCGGAGTTGGTGAACACCGCCTCGGGCCTGGAACTGCACCAGTTCCAGTGGTTGCCGGATGGGGAGATCGGTGAGCTGCCAGCGGAGTGGAACGTCCTGGTGGGGGTGCAACCCGTGCCGGCCAGCGCGAAGGTGCTGCACTACACCCTGGGGGGCCCCTGGTTCGACGACTGCACGGCCATGGCGGAAGCGGACCGCTGGCTACGGGCCCGCGAGGCGATGAACCGACCCCTGGCACCCACCTGAGGCAGTGCAGAGCTGGGAACACACAAATTCGATCCGCGCCGGAGAGACATTGCTGGGACCCGGGGCCTCGATCTCATCCAAGCAGCGCCGCTGACTCCGCTTCTTCCCGCAGCTCAGGCAGGCTCGGCCTTCGACCCTGGCAACCCGGAGGTCTGCTTGCAGCTGGAGAAACCCGGCCTGAGGGGAGTGGTCAATCCATCCGATCTCAGACTTAGACCACGGTTAAGCTTTCCTTGTATTTTAAGGTGATTTTCATGAGTTTCTCATGATTAAGCCGCAAAGTGAAGAGAAACACTCCCTACTATTTTCTGCATTCGTTAGCCGAAGTCAGTGTCATCTGCGGAACGCACCAGCCAAATGGAATACGGCACTGATGTACCTCGCTGGTGGATACCCGATTTCAACATCACCCACAAGAGGAACCTCAAAGAGGCTGAATCCAGCGGGAAGAGCAAAACCAACGAAGTCTCCACTAGCACCATTCTCGATAGAGATAATTCTGACCTGAGAAGCAAAGAAGTTTCGGATCTGGAACGGATGTGGGCAGGAAAGCAGACTTCTGAGTCAGTCTTCAGGCGCAGTCGCCGTAAGTCGTATACCACGAGCCACCGCTATGCTGAAAAGCGCCGTTTACGAGAAGCGGTGAGAAACGAGAAGCTGGAAAGATTAAGGCGAGATATCCATGCTATTCAGGCAGTTCTTGCAGCCTCGCTTGCCTTGATTGGTTTTCTGAGTTCTGGATATGTTGGCCTGATCATTGGTGCGGCTATCGGCGTCATTCTGATAAGATTAATTGTCGTGTTCTTTTGAATAAGACATCCATCATTCCATTCAGAACATAGGCTTTGTACATGATCGAATGGCATTCGGCTCCATTCCATGTCTGCCAGCGTGGGATCACCCGCATATCCTCGCAAAGGCTGTTCTATTTTCCACTCTTCAGGCGCAGAGATTGCAGTTCAGGGGCTTGGCAAGTCCTCTTCATGGAAGATTATACGACAACATCCAAGTACAAAGGCAGTGTTGCCATGTTTCCCTCTGAAATTCCTAGCTACTTTTCCTGCATACTCATCCGCCGCAGGCCCATCTTCTTCCTCTGATCGATGTTCACACCCAGGGGCTGAAGGTGGGCGAGCGGGGTGATTTCTATCGGATCCCGGGCTTGGATCCCTCGACTTCGGTAGGGAGGTGGGCCGCAACAACTGCAGCGCCTGCAACCTCTTCCCCTGGGGGTTTGATCAGCAGAACGGCCGATTCCTTCAGCTTCGTGGCCAGCTGGTAGTCTGCTTCCGCGAGATGGGCAGCTCCAACTGTGTTTCGAGATGCTGCTGCCTGCAGGGGCTGGCTGATCGACAGATCCAACAATACTGCCCATTGATTGGTCTGTTCAAGATCGATGGCGACCGATATTTAATCCGATGGGCAACATAACCGCAGGATAGAACAACAGGAGGTCGTTGTACGGATGATGCACAATTCATCTCTATGGTATGGTTTGCCAGTGCTACCTGCTATCCATTGCTGGAGGTCAAGCCAATGCCGAGGAAGAAACCAAACATCATCCTGCTGGTGACCGATGACACCGGCTATGGCGATCTCGGTCCCTACGGCGGCGGCGAAGGGCGGGGGATGCCAACCCCACATTTCGATCGAATGGCGGCGGAGGGAATGACCTTTTATTCTTTTTATGCCCAGCCCAGTTGCACTCCGGGTCGGGCGGCCATGCAAACGGGTCGAATCCCCAACCGCAGCGGCATGACCACCGTGGCATTTCAGGGGCAGGGTGGCGGCTTACCCGCAGCGGAATGGACGCTGGCCTCCGTGCTGAAACAGGGCGATTACCGCACCTTTTTCACCGGTAAATGGCACCTGGGTGAATCCGATTACGCCCTGCCCAATGCCCATGGCTATGACGAGATGAAGTACGTCGGTCTTTACCATCTGAATGCCTATACCTATGCCGACCCCACCTGGTTCCCGGATATGGATCCAGAATTACGATCTACGTTCCAAACTGTAACCAAAGGGTCCCTGTCGGGTAAGGCCGGTGAGGAGGCGAAGGAAGATTTCAAGATCAATGGTCAGTACGTCGATACACCGGACCAAGGCGTTGTGGGGATTCCCTTCTTCGATGGCTATGTGGAGAAAGCAGCGATCGAATTTCTCGAAGTGGCTGCCAAGGACGATCAGCCCTTCTTCCTCAACGTCAACTTCATGAAGGTGCACCAGCCCAACCTGCCTCACCCCGACTTCATTCATCAATCGCCTTCGAAGAGCAAGTATGCAGATTCGATCGTGGAGCTGGACGCCCGGATCGGGGCCATCATGGACAAGGTACGGGAACTCGGCCTGGAAGAGGATACGCTCGTCTTCTGGACAACAGACAACGGGGCCTGGCAGGATGTCTATCCTGACGCGGGCTACACACCATTCAGAGGCACGAAGGGCACCGTTCGCGAAGGAGGTAACCGCGTGCCCGCCATCGCCTGGTGGCCGGGGAAGATCGCCCCAGGCGTTAAAAATCACGATATTACGGGCGGTCTCGATCTGATGGCCACCTTTGCTGCCCTCGCTGGAATATCGCTGCCCAGCAATGATCGCGAGGGACAACCCATCGTCTTTGACAGCTACGACCTCTCTCCGCTGTTGTTGGGCACCGGCCAATGTGACCGTAAATCCTGGTTCTACTTCACCGAGAATGAACTGACACCGGGTGCCGTACGGGTGAACAATTACAAGGCTGTGTTTAACCTGCGGGGTGACGATGGGGCAACGACCGGAGGCCTCGCCGTAGACTCCAACCTGGGATGGAAGGGAGCAGAGAGTTATGTCGCGGTCGTGCCGCAGCTGTTTGACCTCTGGCAAGACCCTCAGGAACGCTATGATATTTTCATGAATAACTATACGGAACGGACATGGATGTTGGTCACCATCGGCGAAACAGTCCAAGAACTGATGAAAACCTATGTGCAATACCCACCGCGCAAGATGCAGAGCGAGGGGTATTCAGGCCCGATTACGCTCACCCAGTATGAACGCTTCCAGCATGTCAGGGAAATGCTAGCGAGAGAGGGCGTGAAAATCACATTACCCACCGGTAACTAGCCCCGAACACTAGCCCCGAACTGATGGCCACTCACCCGATCCGTCCAGGTCGGGCCAGCCACTGCATGGCTCCAGAGATAGACAACATACAACCGCTGCACCAGAGTGTTGCACCAGAGTGTTGCACTAAGTAGTGCACTAAAGAGCTCTTCAAGCAGCATTCACTGGCAGGCAGAGCAGCAGCGAAAAAAGGGGGGGGCACCCTCCCCCCTTATCAAACCAGCCAAATCATTGAATTTTCAATAGCTTTTCTGACCATTCACAGGGCTTGGACTTCTCTTTTTCAACTCAGGAGAGCATGGCGCGGCCATAGGTTTTATCCTGCAACTTTATCCTGCCAGAAATCGATGGCATTGCAGTGGATCGCTTCAGGAAGTGAGTACGTGCTGGAGATCTGGATCCAGGCGGAGAAAAGCAACAAAATTTGCAACTTGTCGCCAGGTTTCGTGTAAGATTATTATGAATGTTTGATGTTCTGGATCAGAGCCACTCTCGGCATGCCCTGCTGGGGTGCGGAAGCGGGGTGAAGACACGCATGCCCTGGCTCAACGGATGGGTATGACGGGGCAGTCCCTGGCGGAGCTGGGCCGATCCAGCCTGGAGGCGATCAAGTCCGTAGGACTGCCGATCGTGATCGCACTGGGCATTGCCTCGGCCCAGATCACCCTGTTGTTCCGGGGTGACCATGTGCCCACCGGCATCGCCGCATCTCTGGTGTGGATGGCAGGAGCCGTGCTGCTCAGTGATGTGCGGGAGCAGGGTGCCTCTGGGGGGGCGAGGAGGGGGAAGACGTGGATGCGCTGGCTCGGCCTGCTGGCCCTGGGGTGGTGTCTGATGGTGCTGACGTTTGCCGCCCGTTTCTACGACCCGCTGATCGTTCTGATTCCGCTGGGCTGCTTCATGGGCATCGCGCTGGTGGAGGGCGTCTCACCCCGCTCACGCACCATGAGGGATCTGATCCTGATCGCCTGCCTGCTGCCACTGCAGCATGAGCTGGCCACGTCCATTCCCACTGCCTGGATCGTTGCCCACACAGGACAGTTTTCCTGTGTGGGTCTGTGGGGTATCGGCAAGGAATGCTTTGCGGAAGGAGACGTGATGATGATGATGATGAGCAAAACCCTCCGCATCGACCCTCCCTGCGCAGGGGTGGACACTCTCTGCCTGGCCTTCACCAGCTCGCTGATGTTCCTGGTGCTGTTTCCGATTCGGCGCGCCTGGCTGACTGTTGGTGCGCTGATCGTCACCAGTGTGTCGATTGCCTTTTTCGTGAATGTCGTGCGGGTGGTGGTGCTCGCGATCAGCTCCAAGGCGTGCGACCGACACTGGTGGAGCCAGTGGTGTGGATTCGAATTCTGGCACCTGGGAACGGGGTCTCACCTGTTTGCCTTGCTGGCGGTCACGGGGGTGTGCGCGCTTTGGTGGTGGGATATCCAGCACCGAACAGGCTCCAGCTCCACAGAGAGGGGCCGATGAGCGGGCGACGCCATCGATGCTTCACCACGACCTGTCTGTGGGGAATGGTGATCTGGTCGATGCTGCTGACTGTGGAAACATGGTTCCGCAGCCCCGGATCCCTCGCCGGAAGAACGCAGCCTCCCAGCCGTTTCGAACTGGATGGGGTGACCTACGAGCGGATCGGCACAGCAAAAGGGAAGGACGTGAAAGAGTTGCCCAGTTCGGCCTTTCTTACTCGTCACTGGCAGGTGGGCTACCGAAGGATACCGATTCAGAATGGTGGTTCTGCCAGGGATAAGGCCGAATCGCAACCTACGCCTTCATCACATCAACAAGATTCTGTTGATCTACTCCTGGCTGACATCGAAGCCACCGGAAGTGGAAAGGCCAATCGCCTGCCGATAGGAAGAGTGGAGGCCTGGATGGAAGAGGATCAAGGCCAAAGCGGTAGATGTGTGCTGCTGGACAGCCAGGGCCAGGTCCACGTCCTCGAAGCTGCTGATCCGGACAGCCATGTGATGGTGGCACCGCGAACATCCGGACCTCTCCGCCAGGCCGCATGGATCAGCGGCCTGAGGGCGATCGAAGATGTGCGCTGTGTGTGGGTGAGCAGCACCAGGAATTTGTCAAAGAGTGCGCTCAACAGGATTGGGACGACGTTGCTTCGTTGATCGAGCATCCGTTCACATACTGTGACAGTCCCTTCCGGCACAAAAAACCAGATATCAGCACAACGATTATGCTTCTGTGATGAAGTATGCTATCTTCGCATCAGAATTCAATGCTGAATGCTGGCTGAGTGCTGAATTAAGCTACGCAAAGACGTGCATGAAGAAGTCAACTCTTCTGCCCGGATGCTGTTGCAGCTTGACTTGGAACAGTATTTTAATATCCCCCGCTGTAAGGAATGGTTCCTGCCCCCCGCAGTCACACGCTCGAGATGCTGTTGGGTCTCACCAGGTATCTGGAACCATCCAAGCGAAGGCTGCTGATGTTCCTGATGCTGGCTGCCGCATTGGTGGCCAGTCTCGATCTGCTCATGATTGCCTCCATCGCCAGGTTGGTGGGGAGGCTTGCCACGGGTGGAGGGGTGCCGATCCAGCGGCTGGTGATCATCGTGATGAGCCTGGGCTGGATGGTGGCCATGGCCAAGGCCCTGCTCCGTTCGGGCCAGTACCGAATGGCGGCTGCGTTGTGGCGCGATCTGGGAGAAAAGGTGATGGCAAGGTTGGTGGGCCAGCCCTATGGATTCCATCTTGAGCGCGATCAGTCTGAACTGACCACCAGGCTGCAGGTGCAGCTCACCCAATTGGCGGGAACAATCGTGACACCGGCGCTGCTGGTGATCGGCAATACAACCACCATATCGATCCTCACCTTGGGGTTGTTCTGGCTGGCAGGTTGGTCGGCCGTACTGCTCATGGTGCTGCTGCTGGCAGCTTATGGGTTGCTGGCCCTGATCACCAAGGTGCCCCTGCGCCGCTGGCAGCGGCAGAAAATGAACGCCGAGGTGGCCTCCCATGCGCTGGTGACCGATGCCCTGGGCAACATCCGCAACGTGCTGCTCAGCCATGTGCAGGAGCGAATCCTCCACGATTACCACTCCATCAGTCGCACGATCGAACGGGCGAACGCCCGCAGCAGCGCCCTGCCGGAAATGCCCAGACTGCTGATTGAGCCGCTCGGTCTCACCATCCTGCTGCTGCTGTTGCTGGTGCCCAGCATCCGCATCAGCGGCACCCAGTCGTTGCCATGGCTGGCCCTGATCACGGTGGCGATGTTGCGGCTGGCCCAGCCCCTCCAGGAGTTGTGGAGGGCCGTGAATGAAATGCAGGCGAGTGTTCCCGCCTTGGAGGTCTGCCTGGGGCTGCTGGCTCTGCCACCAGCCTCCAGGAGGCTCAGCACCACGCCTCCCCTGTCCCTCCCCAGGCGGCAACTGGGGCTGGCTGGGGTGTGGTTCCGCTATCCCACCAGCAGCGACTGGATCCTCAGGGGGCTCGACCTGCAGCTCCAAGTCGGGGAGCGAGCGGCTCTCGTGGGTCCCACAGGCAGTGGCAAGACCACCACCGCTTCCCTGCTGCTGGGACTGCTGCAACCCCAGCGGGGCAGCCTGGAGAGCGATGGTCATCCCTTGCGAGAAGACCAGCTGCCGGCCTGGCAGGCGCTGTGCGGTGAAGTGGCCCAGCCGGTCAGGCTGCTGCGGGGCAGCGTTGCGGACAACGTGACCTTCTGGCGGGATGGGATCACCCGGAAACGCATCTGGGAAGCCCTCGACATGGCCCAGCTCGCCGACGTTGTGAACGGCCTGCCGCAGGGTCTGGATACCGTGATCGGTGACGATGGCGTGATGCTGAGTGGTGGCCAGCGTCAGCGCCTGGCCCTGGCCAGAGCTGTGCTGCTGCAGCCACAGCTGCTGGTCCTTGATGAAGCCACCAATGCCCTGGACCAGGCGATGGAAACCGCCGTGCTGCATACGCTTGAAGCGCTGGGGCCGGACACCACCATCCTGGTGATCGCCCACCGGCTGGCCACGATGCGTCACTGCGGACGGTTGTTTCTGATGGAGGAGGGTGCAATCACGGCAACGGGGAGTTTCCCTCGGCTGGAGCGGAAATCAGCCGCTTTCCGTGCCCTGATCGCTGCGCCACAGGAGCCGACAGCACGGCCCGGTTGAGGCTGAGAGCCAACAGCAGGCTGATGGGAAACAGCTCGGTGAGATTGATCGTGAGGCTGGCCAGCAGCACGGTGAACAGAAAGGGGCGCGCCTGGTGATCAACACGAAAGGCCCACAGCAGAAGGCCATAAAAGGAAGCCACCGCAACAAGTCCACCCTGCACCAGCATCAGGGTGAGCATGGAGTCGGTGGATGTGAACATCAGGCTGGCGGTGCCCGTCAACTCCTGCACACCAGTCTGAAGGGATTCATTACTGTCAACGAAGAGCTGGTCAAGATGGTTGCTGTAGGCGCCCAACCCATGGCCGAACAGGGCTTCCAAGGGCTGACGAACATCCACCACACTGCCCAGCAGCCGCAGACGGCCCACCAGAGAAGCCCAATACAGATCGGCTCGCCCCAGCACGGCCGGCAGGGCAACCGCCAAAGCCACCAGGCCGCCCAGCCCCAGCAGCGGCGGCAGCAGTTGCCAGGCCAACAGTGCCACCAGCACCACGATTCCCGTACCGGAGCGGGCCGCGAGCATCAGAGGGATGGAGACCAGCACCGACAGGATCCACAGCCGTGACCATCCCCGGTAGGAGAGCAGGAAGCCCAGGCCGCAGGCCAGAGCCACCCCCAGGGTGTTGGGCAGGATGAAGCTGCCCGCCAGCCGGCTGGGCAGGGGAAGAGCCGGGGGCAGGATGGTGTCGCTGAATTGGCCGAAAGGAATCGGCACGCCTCGCATGGCTTCCAGCAGAGCGAGGGGCAACTGGGCCAGCAGCAGAATCGCCACGGCGAGCGCCAGCACCGCAAGCTGGCGGCGGCGGCTGAGCCAGCCCCCCAGCACCAGCATGGGGAGCCAGCCCAGAGTGACCAGGCTGAGCAGGGCAAGCTGCGGGCCCGTCTGGCCCCAGGTGATCAGAAACGACAACCCACTGGAGCCCAGCAGGGGCAGCACCGGCCACCACTGGTTCTGATCGGGCATGGACAGGCGCCCCCTGAGCAGCAGGGCCAGCGAGATGGCGACGAGAACGCCGACCAGCCCGTACTTGGCCAGCTTGAAGAGCAGCTCCGGCCCGGGGCTGAGGTAAAGCCTGCCGGAGGCGATCGTCTCCGCTTGCAGGGGATCAAGGCTGAGGATGCGCTGGAAGTGGCAGGAGAGGGGCAGCCACAGTTCCTGCACCGGCTGGCGACAGAATCGGAGCAGATCGTTGCGATAGCCGGCAGGATCCAGCCAACCGATGCGTCGCAGCAGATATCCGGTGCCATTCAGCAGGCTCGCCAGCAGCACGGCGATGGCCACCAGCCTGGTGAGGCCCTGACGTTCGGGGTTCAAGGGGCTGGAACTGTTACCCAATCTGCCTGCCGTATCCAAGACGCAGGACAATAAGAGAGGCCCGGGGGGTGGGGTTGCTCAGGTTTCCCGCAAGGCTCTGAATGGCGAAGCAATCACCATGAAGATCGGAAACGTCGGCGCCCTGGGGATCAAGGCTTGCGCCGAAGAACAAAACGTTTCCCTCGCACAGAATGACCGAACCATGACAACCAAAACCCAGGGATTGTCCCTGCTTCATGATTGCGTTCCGCTTGCTTCAGGCTGTTGCGGTTTCTGCAGTCCATCGCTGCAAAGCCCGAAGCAAGCGTCCGCACTGGGAGGAATGGAGTGGGCTGCAAGAGCGGAAACCAAGCTCCCACGCCAGGGTCCATGAGATCACTGCTGGGAGCTGGTGGGGAGGTCATCACGCACCCTGGCCAGGAGGACCTGTGGAGCCGGCGCCTGTACGGGCTGCCCCTCCTGGCCGGGTGGCACAGCCTGGTGATCACGGTGCGGTCCAAGCTGTTGGGGCGCCAGCAGCGGCGCAATCAGCGCGGACTTGAAGGGATCTGTAAAGCGACAGCCGCTTGCGGTCTGCCGCTTTGCATCGTTAAAAGGTACCGTTTTTACAGTGCAAAACGCTGGACCAGTTTTTCACTGGCGCCTTACACTGGCATTGGATCCCTGACACGCAGCTGCAGGAGGACGCCCATCGGTATCAAGGGAACGGGGCCGGCGCCATGGCGACACTGCGACAGTGGACTTGTAAGCGCAGTCGGCCGGAGGCCATAGCTGCTCCGGCTGAATGGTTTTCAGTAGATCCGAACAGGCATGCAGGCCGTAACCCACGACATCAGCCAGCTGCTGGTGATGGCTCGACGAAAGCCCAAGCCGAATCTTGCTGAGACTTTGAATCAGCCAGGGGTGAAGGGTTTCTCAAAATTCTTAAATCTGCTAATATAGGCTGATTGGTGATTTTGAAGATGCCGTTTTCTGTAGGAAAGGCTACCTTGCGGAGTCTTGAAGAGGCTTATCAAAAAGGTTTCCCTCGAAGTAATTTTATACACTATTCAATCGCGACAGCTTGTCTGACATTCTGCTCCGCTTTGCTTCCAGCCTCAGCCGATGCAGCCCTCTGCACTGGGAAAATAACTACAGGCACTGCCACCTGTCAAACGGCTGCATCAGTATTTCTTTCACTGGACGCATCGAACAGTATCGACGCAACCGAGTGGGATCTTCAAATGACTGGATATATTAACGCTTTCAACAGTCAATCTATTCGAACATTATTAACCTTAAGACAGCCACTTGGTGGGGTCGCTTTCGCCATCGGAGATTGGGGAGGGGTAGGTAATTTTCTTGAAACCCCTTCAACTGGAGCTAGTAACGCCAGATTACGAGCTCCAGGGGACAATGGCAGCAACGGATGGTACTGGATCGGTTCCAACGCGGATATTGATGGATTTGTTTCTCAACTTACGGCTATCCGAGCAGCAGGGCGACCTGCAAGGGGAGCAACATGTATCCAATGTGGACTTTCCTTTGCCGCAAATTCTATCCAAACTTCACAATATCAAGGTAGTTTCAAGACAATTGACATTTCAGGTGACGGACCTCCCAACAAGGCGCTGCTTGCCACCTCCTCCATTACCACCTACGGGTGGGCACAAAAGCACCAGATTGTGAAAATGGCGGCTCGGTTGCCTATACTTTAAATTGTACAAATTACGTTCGCGATCAAAGAGTTTTAATCAATAACTCAGGCATCAACATATTTTCGTTGCCTATTGGGAACAATAACGACAATGTTTATCCTAACGCGCAACCATCTGGAAACGATCTTTCCTCATGGTACGCAACAAATGTTGCTGGAGTGGCAAATACCACCCAACCCTATCCAAGTTACACAAACCCGATCGCGTGCACAGAAGCCAGGGGCTGTTTTGCTTCTCCAACCTTCAATGTGGAAGCTTCACTGCGTGCAAAAATTCCCCGTGATATTGGAATTCCTGCCCCACTTCCCTTAGCAGGCTTAGCCCCTCTCGGCTTGACCCTCAGAAGATTGGCCAAAAAAAGGCGTTATCTTCTGGCTGGCAAATAATTTTCTTATTCATCGTTGGTATCTTCTATACCGACAAGATTTTCTGGCGAACGACCGGAAAACAGCTTCCAGGATGGCCAGAATATCCAAAAGTTAGCAAACAAGATAAAAAGGATCAATGATACAAGCGACTGACGAAGGGCTTGTATGAAATTGTTTCTGTCCGCCTGAGAGCGCCTGAGGATAAATTGACTCTCTGTATCGCGTTTAAAATAGTCTATCCTTTGCAAGAGCTGAGAAGTCGTCACGATTGATCCGTCTTTTTTTGTGAAAAGCCAGGGATATTCTTCCCTGACACCCGATAATTCTGCCATCGTGGTTGCCTTTGAAACGTCAGATCTTACTTGCTCAATCTTTAGCTCAAATGTTGCTGATTCCTTATCAAGCCGACTTCTGCCAATACTACTTGCCAATTGATACTCCATGCAGACATACGGTATGATGAGTAGATATCCGATTGAGATTAGTCCTACAAACGGCTTTATTCTTATCAGAGCACGGTCCCTTTTACTGGCAGGAATTCTGATGTATGATGTTGTCAGCGGAGGAATCAGATTGGCCAATGAGAGAAGCAAAAATAGAAATGCGACTGCCAGCAAGTTGCTTCGCTCAAGCAATTCTCTCACCACTCCCACAGCTTGATCAGGGTTACTGAGCGGAGGCAGCGGGAATGAACCATATGGAAGGGAGACAAGAAACAGTGAAAGCAGGGCAATTCCAGTTGTGCGCAGAAGGGGCTTAATGAAAAAGACGAAGACCGGCAAGCGCATAGGATTCTGACTTTGCTTTAGTTATAGCATCAATGGCATATCGTTGCCTCCTTGTCTCTAGTGCTTAAATCTTGCCTGAAAAGCATGATCTTCTTTCTTTCTGCTTGTATCTATCCTCGAAATGTTGTGCACCAGTCTCGCCGCTGTTGATGGCTTCAAAATGCTCTGTTATGTCTTTGCTGGTAAATAGGGCCTGCTGAAGAACAGCAGATCCTCAGGCACAGGTGCAGGCCTATCGCCGGCGCTATGGTTACTATGCGAAAGTGGTATGTGCCGACCAGATTTATCGAACCGGAACGAATCGTGCATTCTGACAAAGGCATGGCATCAGGCTCTGCAGCCTGCGGCTTGGCAGGCAAAAAATGACCCTGTGATCATTGCAGAAGAGTTGAAGGTCCCGTTAGACGATCAACATCGGCGTCATGCCGTTGAAGGCAAGATTGGGCAAGGCAAGTGACGATTCGGCCTAGGCCTCATCCGGGAAAAGTTACCCAATACCTCAGGATACAACGTCGCGATGAATCTACTGGTGATGAGTCTGGAGAACCTCCTGGAGCTTCTTTTTGTCTTCTTTTTGATGCTGGTGGTAAAGCTCAAGGGGCTCTTCAGGGGCTTGAGCTCGCTAGAACGGGAGTTGACCACACTGAGCGCTTTGCTATCGGTTGAGAAGGCACATCAGATCTATTGTCACGAACTCTCTGTGATGACTGCCCCTGCCTGACTTTCTCAGCAGGCCCTAAATAGCCGACGTTGGTTATAAGATGTAGCGGTTGATTTTGTGGAATAGGGATTCCTGGAAGGAATTTTCATTGCTGCCCATTGGCCTGGCGGAGGAAACCATGCCCTCCTCCGCCGTCTGGAATGGCCGCTTTATTCGCCCGAGTGCCACAGTCACGGCCGGGGGCATCATCAATCTCAGCCGCTTTTGCAACCACGCCACCGTTGTGGAGTTGCTGTTGTTTAGCGGGAGGTCACCGCCGAACCCTCCCGGCTGGTGACTCTGGATCCTTCCCGCCAGCGCAGTTTTCACCCCTGGCAGAGGTGGAACGGCCATTGCAGCGATGACCCGCGCCCTTTCCTCAAGGGTGATGGCGCCGATGACAACACCAGCTCTCCCTCACGCTCCGCAATATCGGCAACCGCTTCCGCCTCCACCTGATGATGAATGCCGTCTGGGTGCCCCTGAACTTCGAGCTGCCGGAGGCCGATGCCGCCACCATCTCCTGGCACTGTTGGATCGACACCTCCAAACCCAGCCTGGCCGATCTGGCCCACTGGGCCACGGCTCCAGCGGTGGTCACCGATCACCAGCCACCCACGGGGCGAAGTCCGCTCCCTGGTGGCGGAGTTTGCCCTGATTCCAGCCGGTTGAGTGCATCGGGGCAGCCATTACCTTGGCAGAAGTGAATCACGCATCTTCCACCTCATCGAGAACCGGGACGAAATACGTTATATTATTACTTCTACTGTATCTCCGCCTGAATTCACCTGTGCTCAGGTAGGTTGCTGGAACGACCTCTGGCGGCACAAGAATTTCCTTGCGCTCGACAGGAAGATAATACCTTCTGGATCTTCCCTTCATTTGCTTATGCAGTGAAAGACTTTTTTTAAACTATCCGGTAAATTTTCAAGGGTTGTCATCTGGATGACAATTTTTTGAGATGTCATTGACTTTGAGCGCCTGGGCTTCAGAACTGACTCGCTCGTCTGGTTGTTCTGCTTGGCCTGCCGCAGAGGGATTCAAAGGGTTGCAGATGGAGCGGCAACCCCCGCGGAGGGGTTCGGTGAACAACGCAGGGCGATGCACCAGGAGAGCACCGCAGAGGGGGCCCACCCTGCTCCTTTGCAGCCAGGCGCTGCTGCAGAACCTGCTGATCGATACGGCCCGCCGGCCCCGGAGGTTCGAGGCTTCGGCAGCCGATGGGCAACTGGCAGACCGGCCCTCATGGTTTCCCCCCCAATTGGGCGGACCCCAAGCCGCCTTGCTCCCATGGCTGCGGCAGGATCCCCACGATGAAATCCCAACCATCTGACGCCGCGGCCTCTCCCCACTGGTACCGGCTGCTCCATGCCTGCCGCTGGCCGTTCACGGTGCTGGCCACGGCCTGGTTGCTGGTCCATGGAGCCGGCCAGCTGCTCAGGCAGCCGATCACGGTGCGGATCGACGGGGGCGTCAATCTCGACAAGGTGGCCGAACCGATTGTGGTGCGTTCAGAAGTGCCCCTGCGGGTGACAGGCTCGGTGACGTTGGCCAACCGGGACGCCATCCAGGTGGCCGCCGACGACATCGTGGTGGACGGGCCCGTCCTGGTGGAAGCCCGCACGAGCATTCCCGTCATGGCTGCGGCCGCCATCCCGGTGAAAGCCACCGAAGCGGTCGCCGTCACGGCGAAAACCGCCATTCCGGTGACGGCACCGCAACCGATCCACGTCTCCACCGGCGGCCCCGTCAGCGCCCGGGTGGTGGTGGATGCGGTCAGAACCCCGATCCGGGTGGAGGCGGATCAGGCCTTTCCGGTACGGGGCGAGCTCGACATCTTCCGGATCCAGGAGCCCGTGCGGGTGAATGTCAGGGGGCCCCTGTTCCCCTTTCCGATCCCCTGAGCTGGATCGAAGCGGCCCTCCCTCATTCCTCCTCGCTCCAGGTGCTCGCCACATGCAGCTCCTCCAGCTGCTTGGCGGACACATCGGCCGGCGCCTGGGTGAGCAGGCAGCGGGCCTGCTGGGTTTTGGGGAAAGCGATGGTGTCGCGGATCGATTCCTCCCCCGCCAGCAGCATCACGATCCGATCCAGGCCAAAGGCGATGCCGCCATGGGGAGGAGCACCCATGTCCAGGGCTTCGATCAGGAAACCGAACTGCCGCTCCGCCTCCTCCAGCGGCAGGCCGATGGTCTGCAGCACCTGGCGCTGCAGGTCGGCGTTGTGGATACGCAGGGAGCCGCCGCCCAGCTCCAGGCCGTTCAGCACCAGGTCGTAGGCGCGGGCGCGGGCCTCGGGCAAGGTGGCGGCCCATTCGGCCGGATCGTCACCCAGGTCGGTGCTGTTGGGGGCGCAGAAGGGGTGGTGCAGGGCTTCGAGGCGCCGTTCCTCGGCGTTGAACTCGAACATGGGGAAATCCACCACCCAGAGGAAATTCCACTGGTCGTTCTGCCGGTCCGGCGGCACCAGAGCCAGCTCCCGGGCCAGGTACTGGCGCACCCGATCGAGGGCCTTGTTCACCGTGGCGGTATCGCCGGCACCGAACAGCAGCAGGGTGCCGGGCGCGGCCCCGGTGCGCGCCAGCAGCTCCACCTTCCGCTCGGCGCTGAGGTTGTCCTTGATGGCACCGATCGAATCGATCTCACCCCCTTCCCGCACCCGGATGAAGGCCAGTCCCCCGGCGCCGGCAGCCTGGGCTTCGCTGAACACATCGCCGCCGGGCTTGATGCGCACGTTGCTGATCGCCTCGTTGCCCCCCGGCACCGGCAGACACTTCACTGAGCCGCCGGCCTTCACGGCTCCAGAGAACACCTTGAAACCCATCCCCGCCACGATGTCGCTCACAGACACCAGCTCCATGCCGTAGCGGGTGTCGGGCCGGTCGGTGCCGTAGCGCTCCATCGCCTCGTGCCAGCTGAGGCGGGGGAAGGGCAGGGGAAGCTCGATCCCCTTCACCGCCTTCCACACCGCCGCGATCAGCCGTTCGTTCAAGGCCAGGATCTGCTCCTGGTCCATGAAGCTCATCTCCATGTCCAGCTGGGTGAATTCCGGCTGACGGTCGGCCCGCAGATCCTCATCGCGGAAGCACCGGGCCACCTGGTAGTAGCGCTCGATGCCGCCCACCATCAGCAGTTGTTTGAACAGCTGGGGCGACTGGGGCAGGGCGAACCATTCGCCGCCGCACACCCGCGACGGCACCAGGTAATCGCGGGCGCCCTCGGGGGTGGAACGGGTGAGCACGGGGGTTTCCACCTCGATGAAGCCCTCGTCCTCCAGAAAGCTGCGGGCGGCCCGCACCGCGCTGTGGCGCAGCCGCAGGTTGGCGTTCATGCGCTCGCGGCGCAGATCCAGATAGCGGTGCCTGAGGCGCAGCTCCTCGCGCGTGTTCTCCTCGTCGTGGATCGACACCGGGAAGGGCAGGTTGCCCCGCACCGGGTTGAGCACGGTGATGACGGAGGCCAGCACCTCGATGGCGCCGGTGGCCAGCCGATCGTTGAGGGACTCGGCCGGGCGGGCCCGCACCGCTCCCTCCACCTGCAGCACCGTTTCATTGCGCAGGTGTTCGGCCACGGCGAAGGCCGCGGCGGCCAGATCCGGATCCACGGTGATCTGCACGGTGCCGCTGCGGTCCCGCAGATCGATGAAGATCACACCGCCGTGGTCGCGGCGCCGGTCGACCCAGCCGCACAGCTTCACGCTCTGGTCGATGGCCTCAGGGCGCAGGTCGCCGCACCCGTGACTGCGCATGGGGTCTCAGAAATCGAATCGGTGAGTTTCTCACGCCGAGCTCGGTTGGCAGCATGAATCCAATCCACCCCTGCCGCCATCCGGGTCGCATGCACGCCTGCGGCCATGACGGCCACACCACCATGCTGCTGGAGGCGGCCCGTTACCTGGCCGAAACCCGCCGCTTCGACGGCACCGTGGTGCTGATCTTCCAGCCCGCCGAGGAAAACGAAGGCGGTGGCCGGGTGATGGTGGAGGAGGGTCTGTTCGATCGCTTCCCGGTGGAGGCGGTGTATGGGCTGCACAACTGGCCGCCGCTGCCTGCTGCACAACCCCCGCTACGACTTCAATGACGGCATCCTGTCGCTCGGTGCCAGCCACTGGGCCACCCTGGTGGCACGGGAACTGCCGATCTCCGCATGACTCAGGCCCGGCGATAAAAGGGCCGCTTCACCACCACGGCCGGTTCGGCCTTGCCGCGGATCTCCACCGCCAGCTCGGTGCCGATCCTGGCGGCCTCGATCGGCACGTAGGCCAGGGCGATGGCCTCCCCCAGAGTGGGGGACCAGGTGCCGCTGGTCACCTCCCCCACCGTTCCCCCCTCCCGCAGCACCGGATAGCCATGACGGGCGATCGCCCGGCCCTGGAGCTTCAGGCCCACCAGCCGCCGCTTCACCCCGGCGGCGGTCTGCCGCTCCAGGGCGGCGCGGCCGATGAAATCGGCGGGCATCTCCAGATGCACCAGCCAGCCCAGCCCCGCCTCCAGGGGGCTGATGCTGGCGTCCATGTCGCTGCCGTAGAGGTGCATGGCGGCCTCCAGGCGCAGGGTGTCCCGGGCGCCGAGACCGCAGGGGCTGACGCCTTCTGCCACCAGCCTCCGCCACAGGGCGATGCCGGCCTCCCGGGCCAGCAGCAGCTCGAAGCCGTCTTCCCCCGTGTAGCCGGTGCGGGCCACGAACACCGGCGCCCCGTCGATGCTCAGATCGCGATGACCGAAACGGGGCAGACCAGCCAGGCTGGTGCCGGTGAGCGCCTCCAGCCGGGCGGGCGCTTCCGGCCCCTGCAGGGCCAGCAACACCCCATCCCCCTTGCGGTCGGTGATGCGGATGCCCCGGGGCTCCAGCTGGTCGCGGATCCAGGCGGTGTCGGTGTCGGCACAGCCGGCGTTGATCACCAGCACGAGCTCATCGGTCTCCCGGGCCGGTTCACCGGCCGCCTCGCCGCCAGCCGGGCCACCGCTGGCGGGGCGGCGCCCCCGGTCGTAGACGATCAGATCGTCGCGGATGCCGCCCGCATCATTGAGCAGCACCGTGTAGCAGGCCTCGCCGGGGCCGATGCGGAACAGGTCGGAGGGCACCAGCCGCTGCAGTTCATCCTTCACCCCATCGCCCCGCAGGGTCAGCACCCCCATATGGGAGATGTCGAAGACCCCGCAGCGCTGGCGCACGTCGTGGTGCTCCTTGACCAGCCCGGAGAATTGCACCGCCATCTCCCACCCCTCGAAAGGCACCAGGCGAGCGCCGGCGGCCCTGGCCGCTTCGAACAGAGGAGTGTGCCGTGGAGGGATGGGTGTGCCCGCCGGGGCGGGGGAGACATCGGCCATCGGAACCTGGGCGGGGGAACGGACGGGATCCTATGGAGAGGACCCAGGCCAAGGATGATGAATGAAAGCGGGAGGCCCCTGCAGGGGCACAGAAACGGAAAAAAAGCGGTTGATTCGGTCCTCACACCCGAAAAATGCACTCCGGTTGCTTACTCTTTGGCCCCAAGTACCAATCGGATGGGCGTTCGTCCCAACTGTCGCAGTTGTCGCCATTGCATTCCACCCGCTTCCAGTGAACTGGGCTGGTGCAAACTCCGCCAGCTGGCCATTCACCCAGACCTGGCTGGAGAGCTCTGGTGCCATCACTGGACAGCGCGCGCCCCTCGCCTCCCCTCCCGCCCCAGCCTTTCCGGCGGCGCTTCCTCTCCCGGGGCGGGCAACCAGCAGCTGAGCCTGACGGCCGTGTTGGAGGACTTCTGAGTCATGCGGAGCAGTCCGTTGATCTCGCTACAGTTGAACCAAGTTCCAGTGAACCAAGTTCCAGGCTTGCCATAACTCTCTTCCCTCCATCCCAGGGAGCTGCAGCTCTTCCCCTTGCTCCCCCCATGGCAGCCATCGGCCTGATCGCCGACCAGGTGGATTGCGAGACTTACAACATGCCCACCGGCTCCCGCATTTACGAGCTCGGATCCCCGGCCACGGCGATCTACGCCGTCCGTCGCGGCCTGGTGGAGTTGATCGGAGAGGACGGCGAGAAGATCTGCTACGAACCCGGAGAGCTTTTCTGTTATCAGGACATCGTCTGGCGTGATGGCCTGCACCGCAGCACGGCCCTGGCCCGCAGTCCGGTGGAGATTCTGCGCCTGGAGCGTCTGAGCTTCCTCAACCTGCTCCATCACCACCCCACCCTGGCGTTGTTGCTGATCGGCCAACAGCACGACCGCCTCCGGCAGCAACGGGCCACGGGCAGATACTGCTACTGAGCCCTCTGCCTAGCACTGCGCCCTCTGCCTAGGGACCTCCGAGCCCCAGCACCAGGAGCAGGCCGCGACAGACCTTGGCGGCCAGCACCGCACTCACCCCCGAGGCATCGAGCTGGGGAGCCAGCTCCACCACATCGGCGGCCACCAGCCGGTGGTGGCGCAGCTCCGCCAGCAGGGCGGCGAAATCCCGCCAATGGAAGCCCCCCGGTTCCGGTGTGCCCGTACCGGGCAGTACCCCCGGATCGAACCAATCCAGATCCACGGTGAGGTAGATCGGCCGGCCCCGGAAGGGCATCAACGTCTCCGCCATCCGCTCCACCTTCACCAGCCGGCCGCTGGCGCGCAGCTCCCCGAACTCCTCCCGGGTGCCGCTGCGGATGCCCACCTGCAGCAGGTCACCGCTGGGCAGCACCTCCAGGCAGCGGCGCATGGCGCAGGCATGGCTGTGGCAGCCGCCGAGCCAGGACTCGCGCAGATCGGCGTGGGCGTCGAGCTGCACCAGGACCAGGTCGGGATGGAGAGCCGCCGCGGCAGCCACGGAACCGCTGGTGATCGAGTGCTCGCCCCCCAGCATCAGGGGCCGCAGCCCCCGTTCCAGCACCGCCGTGGTCGCGGCATTCACCGCCTCCACCACCGGCTCGGGAGCACCGAAGGGAATCTCCAGGGCTCCAAGATCGGCGAAGGCCAGGTCCTCCAGATCCAGATCCAGCTGGGGGTCGTAGGTCTCCAGGCCCTCGCTCACCTCCCGGATCGCCGCCGGGCCGAAACGGGCCCCGGGCCGGAAGGAGGTGGTGCCGTCGTAAGGCACGCCGAACAGACCCACCCGGCAGCCGGCCGGATCCCGGCGGGCCGCCATGTAGATCGCCCCATCGGTGTTGAACAGGGTCTGCACCGGGTGGCTCGCGGCTGCTGGCGTCATCGGTTCAGTTCCCGCTCGATGGCGGCGGGGATGGCGTCGAAGGCCCCCCGTTGCCAGCGGGGACTCCAGATCGTGCAACCGGCCGCCACCGCCGCGGCGCGTTCGGGCCGGGGCTGGCGGTAGCGGGGCCCGTCGGCGGCGGCGAAGGTCCAGCTCCACCAGCCGCTGGGATACATGGGCACCCAGCCATACATCGGATCGGCGCTGCTGAACAGCTCACGCAACAGCCGCACCGTATCGAGGTGGACCCGGCGGAAGGCCTCAGGCGATTCACTCTGGGTGGCGAAGACACCACCGGGTGCCAGCAGGCGGCGGCAATGCTCGAAAAAGGTGCGATTGAACAGCCCCGCCGCGGGGCCGGCCGGGTCGGAACCATCCACAATCACCACGTCGTAGCTGGCGCTGGGGGCACCAGCCACCCAGGCGATGCCGTCGCCGACGCTGAGATGGCAGCGGGGATCCCGCCAGGCGGGGCCTCCGATCCCCTCCAGATGGCGCTGGCAGAGCTCCACCACCACCGGATCGATCTCCACCAGGTCCAGGTGCTGGACCTCCGGGTGGCGCAGGCATTCCCGGGCGGTGCCCCCATCGCCGCCGCCGATCACCAGCACCCGGGCGATCCTCTCGGCGCCGCAGAGGGCGGGGTGCACCAGGGGTTCGTGGTAGTGGCGCTCCTGCCGTTCCGCCGTCATCCAGCAGCCATCCAGCAGCAGGGCCCTGCCGTAGGCCTGGCTGTCGATGATCGTCACCCGCTGGAAGGGGCTCTGGCATTCCTCCACCACCACGGCGGCCATGCCGTAGCGCACCCCGTCGAGCACTTCGTCCACCCACGCCCCTGGCCCTTCCCCCATCCCGTCCGCTCCGCCCGCCGCCCGGGCCGTCGCCGCAGCCATCATTGAAGTTTCCGCCGCGATGCCGGGCTGACCTGATTTTTCAAGCTAAACCTCGCACAGCAGCCATCGATGCCCCCATGGCCCTTCGTCGCCGGGATCTGCTCCATGCCGCCGGGTTGCTCAGCGGGGGGTGGGCCCTGGAGGCTCTCACCACGCCAGCCGCCCGGGCCGCCGAGGCGCCAGGGGTGTCCGTCGCACCGGAGCCGCCCCTGCAGGACCGGTTGCGGGTCTGCAACCCGCCGGGGGATCCCCTCAAGGAGCTGCTGCGCCGCAATCGCTCCTTCAGCCAGGCGTGGCAGGCCGCCGAGCGCAGCACCGATCCGCAGGAGCGGGCCCGGCTGCTCCGCGACACCGCTTCGATCCACTGCCAGGTGCGGCCGGATGCCCTGGCCCTGGGGCAACGGCCCTGGGCCTGTGTGCTGTGCTGCGCCGATTCGAGGGTGTCGCCGGAGTTGGTGTTCGCCTCCGGTTCCGGCGAACTGTTCGAGGTGCGCTCCGCCGGCAACACCGCCTTCAATGAGGGCATCGCATCCCTGGAGTATGCGGTGGCGGAGCTGGCGGTGCCCCTGATCCTGGTGATGGGCCACAGCGGCTGTGGCGCGGTGACGGCGGCCATGGCCACCGATCCCCTCACTCCCCTGCTGGAGGAGTTGGTCACACCGATCCGGGCCAGCCTGCGGCCGGGCTTTGATCTCCAGAAGGCCGTCAAAGCCAACGCCGCCGCCGCCGCCGCCGAGATCGGGGACCGCAGCACCCTGCTGGGCAGCGCCAGGGCGGAGCGGCGGCTGAAGATCCAGCCCGCCTATTTCGACATCGCCAGTGGCCGGGTAACGCTGGTCTGACCCGCTCGCCAGGGTCGGACTCTCTGCGGGAGTGGCGTCAAGGAGACGGCATCATGCTGGGAGCATGGTCACCGATCCGCCGCTGCGCCTGAACGAGCATCTGGCCATCCCCGCCGGGGAGCTGGCCTGGCGTTTCTCCCGTTCCTCCGGGCCGGGGGGGCAGAACGTCAACACCACCGATTCCCGGGTGGAGCTGATCTTCCCCCTGGCCGCCACCCCATCCCTGCCGGAGCCCCTGCGGCAGCGGGCGCTGCGGCGCCTGGCCGGCCAGCTGGTGGATGGAGCGGTGGTGATCGTCGCCAGCGAACACCGCTCCCAGTGGCGCAACCGCCAGGCGGCCCAGCAGCGGCTGGTGGATCTGCTGCGCCGGGCGATCGCGCCGCCACCCCCACCCCGGCGTCGCACCCGGCCGACCCGGGGATCGGTGGAGCGGCGGCTGCGGGGCAAGAAGCTGCGGTCCGGCATCAAGCAGCAGCGGCGAAGGCAACCGGGTGACGACTAGGCAGTGCGGCAGCCGCCACACCCCTGTCCCCCCGGGCCTGCAGCAGGTCAGGGCAGCGGCTCGATCGGGGCCAGGCGGGGATCGAGGATCTTGGGGCCCATGCCCTCGAACTTCACGGCGATCGAGATCTTGTCGCCCGAGCCGAAGCGGTGGGTCACGGTGCCCTCCCCGAAGCTGTCATGGCGCAGCCGGTCCCCCACGGCCCAGGCGCGGCCGGTGCCCCTGCGCCGCACCGCATTGGCCGCCTCCCCGCCGGATCCCCCCCGGGCCACCTGGCGGCTTTCCTCCCGGTCCACCCGGGTGAGGCGCTCCAGCCGCTGCTCCCGCCGCAGGGCCGCCCCGCCGCTGCGGGGGGTATCCCCCTGGATCAGGTTTTCGGGCAGTTCGGAAAGAAACACCGAGGGCACGGCCGGCTCCCGCATGCCGCCCCAGAGCCGCCGCTCACTGGCGTGGGAGAGGAACAGCCGCTCCTTGGCCCGGGTCAGCCCCACATAGCAGAGCCGGCGCTCCTCCTCCAGGGAGGCGGGGTCATCGAGGGAGCGGTAGCTCGGGAACAGGCCCTGCTCCAGACCCACCAGGAACACCACGGGAAACTCCAGGCCCTTGCTGGCGTGGAGGGTCATCAGGGTGACCCGGTCGGCGGCGGTGTCCTTGTCGTCGGCATCGCTGGCCAGGGCGGCTGAGGCCAGGAAGCCCTCCAGGCTGCCCTCCTCGTTCTCCTCCTGGTATTGCAGGGCCGCATTCACCAGCTCCTGCAGGTTGCGGCGTCGCTCCTCGGCCTCATCGGTGGCTTCGCTGATCAGTTCGGCCACGTAGCCGCTCTGCTCCATCACCCGCTGCACCAGTTCCGAGGGCGGGGCGTCCTGGACGCGGCGGCGCAGATCATGCAGCAGCTCGCAGAACTGCAGCAGGCCCCGGGCGGAGCGACCCGCCAGGGACCGCACCGCCTCCGGATCGCTCACCACTTCCCAGAGGGGAACCCCCAGCTGGTTGGCGGCGTCGGTGAGCCGTTCCACCGTGGTCTTGCCGATGCCCCGCCGCGGCACGTTGAGCACCCGCAGCAGGCTCACATTGTCGGCCGGATTCACCAGCAGGCGCAGGTAGCCCAGGATGTCCTTGATCTCCCGCCGGTCGTAGAAGCGCAGCCCCCCCACCACCAGGTAGGGGATCCCCCAGCGCACCAGGGCCTCCTCCAGGGCCCGCGACTGGGCATTGGTGCGGTAGAGCACGGCCATGTCGCCCCAGCGCAGGTCGGGATGGGCCGCCTCCAGCATGCGCATCCGGTGCACCACCGCCTCGGCTTCAGCGATCTCGTCGTCGCAGCGGGTGAGGCTGATCGGTTCCCCTTCGCCGCGGGTGGGCCGCAGAATCTTGTCGATCCGCTCGCGGTTGTTGGCGATCAGGGCGTTGGCCGCCTCCAGGATGGTGGCGGTGGAGCGGTAGTTCTCCTCCAGCTTCACCATGGTGGCCGTGCTGTCGGCGGCGGCCCCATCGCCGAAGTCGTCCTGGAAGCCCATCAGGATGGTGAAGTCCGCCGCCCGGAAGCTGTAGATGCTCTGGTCGGCGTCCCCCACCACGAACACGGAGCGGCCGGACCAGTTCTCGAACGTCTCGGGATCCTGGCCATCGGTGACCAGCAGCTTGATCAGCTCGTACTGGGTGCGGTTGGTGTCCTGGTATTCGTCCACCAGCACGTGGCGGAAGCGGCGGTGCCAGTAGGCACGCACCTGGTCGTTCTGGCGCAGCAGCTGGACGGGAAGCAGCAGCAGATCGTCGAAATCGAGGGCGTTGTTGGCGGCCAGGGCACGGCGGTAGAGCCGGTAGGCATCGGCGATCTTGCGCTCCCGCAGGCCCTGGGCCTGGGCCTCCAGCTGCTCCGGCAGCCAGCCCTGGTTCTTGGCGTTGCTGATCGCCCAGCGCACCTTCTTCGGTTCGAAGCGCTTGGGATCCAGCTGCATCTCCTTGGTCACGATCTCCTTCACCAGCGACTGGGCGTCCCCCTCGTCGTAGATGGAGAACTGGCGCGTCCAGGTGAGGCCCTCGGGATCCTTGAACTTGTCGACGTCGAAACGGAGCAGGCGGGAGAACAGGGCGTGGAAGGTGCCGATCCAGAGGTCCTTGATCACCTCCTGATAGATGCGGCTGCGCAACTGCCGCTGCTGCAGGGGCGCCAGGGTGCTCCAGGGCTGGCCGAACTGGCTCTGGGCCAGGCGTTCGGCCAGCAGCACCTCGAGCCGCTCCTTCATGCCCCGGGCCGCCTTGTTGGTGAAGGTCACCGCCAGCAGCTCGGCGGGATCCACGCCGTGGTGGCCGATCAGATGGGCGATGCGATGGGTGAGGGCCCGGGTCTTGCCGCTGCCGGCCCCCGCCACCACCAGCAGGGGGCCGGTGTGGTGATCCACCGCCCGGCGCTGGGCTTCATTCAGGCCGGAGAGGAAACCATTCGAGCCGCCGGAGGGAGGGGTGGAGCTGGCCATGGGGACCAGGTTAGGGTTCCGGGCCCGCCGGTTTCCCTGTTCAGCCCGTCCCCAGGCGGCAGATGTCGAGCACGTCGGCCATGGAACGGATCTGATCCATGGTGGTGCGCAACTGGAGGGCGCTGAGCATTTCCACCTTCAGATCAATGCGGGCCGGCTTGCCGACGCTGGTGCGCACGCGGGCATCACTGACGTTGATGCGGTGATCCGAGAGCCGCATCAGGATGTCTTTCAACACCCCCACCCGGTCGAGCACCTCGATGCGGAGCAGCACCGGAAAGCGCCGCTGCTCGGCTGGATTGGCGGGGTTCCATCGCACCGGCAGGCGTCGCTCCACCGGCACCTGGCTCACATTGGCGCAGTCCTGGCGATGGATGGTGATGCCGTGGTTGCCCAGGGCGACACCGCCCACGATCGGTTCACCGGGCAGGGGGCTGCAGCAGCCCGCCAGGCGGTATTCCAGACCCTCCAACCCCAGGATCGGGCAACCGGGCGTGGGGGCGGTGGTGCTGGCCTCCACCGGCTGGCCACTGGTCACCGTGGCGGCCAGCTGTTCGTTGCTGAGCTCGGGGGTGGCGGTGGCGGTGGCCAGCCGGATCTCCTCCCGCAGCCGGTTCACCACCTGCTGCAGGGTCACACCGCCGAAGCCGAGGGCGGCCAGCAGATCTTCAGTGCAGACGAAGTTGCAGCGGCGGGCCACCTGGGCCATCGCCTCGCCGCGCAGCAGGGCGTCGAAGCCACCGCGGCCCAGCTCGCGCTCCAGCATCTCGGTGCCGCGCTGCATGTTCTCTTCCCGGTGGCTGCGCTTGTACCACTGACGCACCCGGTTGCGCGCCGTGGGGGTGGCGACGAAGTTGAGCCAGTCGAGGCTGGGGTGGGCGTTCTTGGCGGTGATCACCTGCACGAAGTCGCCGTTCTGCAGGGGCGTGGCCAGGGGACAGAGGCGTTCGTTGATGCGCACCCCCTGGCAGTGGTTGCCCACCTCCGAGTGGATGCGGTAGGCGAAGTCCACTGCCGTCGAACCCTTGCGCAACCCCACCACATCCCCTTTGGGGGTGAACACGAACACCTCCTCATCGAAGAGGTCCTCCTTGATCGAAGCCAGGTAGTCGCTGCTGTCGTCGCTGCCGCCGTCCTGCTGCCAGTCGACCAGTTGCCGCAGCCAGTTGAACCGCTCGGTGTCACCGCTGGCGGCGGGTGAACCCCCTTCCTTGTATTTCCAGTGGGCGGCGATGCCGTACTCCGCCACCTGGTGCATCTCCTTGGTGCGGATCTGCACTTCGATCGGACGGTGCCGCCCGATCACGGCCGTATGCAGCGACTGATAGCCGTTGGGCTTGGGCAGGCCGATGTAGTCCTTGAAGCGGCCGGGGATCGGACGGAAGGTGTCGTGCACCACCGCCAGGGCCCGGTAACAGCTCTCCACCGAAGGGCAGAGGATGCGCACGGCCGCCACGTCGTAAAGCTCGTGGAACGCCTTCTGCTGGCGCTGCATCTTGCTCCAGATGCCGAACAGATGCTTGGGCCTGCCACTCACTTCGCAGGTGGGCAGGCCCACATCGGCGAGGCGATCGCGCAGCAGCTGCAGGGTCACCCCCAGCCGTTGCTCCCGCTCGCTGCGCTTGGTGGCCACCTGCTGCTGGATCTCCCGGAACTCAGCGGGCTCCAGCACCTTGAAGGCCAGATCCTCCAGTTCCCATTTGAACCGTCCGATGCCGAGACGATTGGCCAGGGGGGCGTAGATCTCCCGGGTTTCCCGGGCGATGCGCTGCTGTTTCTCCGGTTTGAGGGCGCCGATCGTGCGCATGTTGTGGAGCCGGTCGGCCAGCTTCACCAGCACCACACGAATGTCACTGGCCATGGCCAGGAACATGCGGCGCAGGTTATCGGCCTGGGCTTCGGTGTAATTGGTGAAATGGATGCCGCCGAGTTTGGTGACCCCTTCCACCAGGGCCCGCACCTCGGCACCGAAATGCCCCTCGAGCTCCTCGGGGGTCACCTGGGTGTCTTCCACCACGTCGTGGAGAAAACCGGCGGCGATCACCGCCGCGCTGGCGCCGATGTCCCGCAGCAGATCTGCCACGGCGACCGGATGGACGATATAGGGCTCACCGCTGGCCCGGAACTGCCCCTCGTGGAGCTGGAAGGCGTAATCGAAGGCGGAGACCAGCAGGGCTTCCGGGTTGCCGGGGATCGTGTCGCCGATGTCGGGGCTGGCATGGAGGATGCACTCCTGCAGCCATGCCGGCAGGGGGATGCCGTAGTCGTCGGGGTGGCGGACCGGCTGGCGCTGACCCGGACAGGGGGCCGGTGGAGGGCCGAGGCCGGGGGCAGGGGCCGCGGGCGCAGCGATACAGGAGATGGGGACTGAACCCACCGGAGCGGATGGTGGATCTGACGTCACCCTCAGCATCGGTTCCTGCGGTTGTCTTCATGGTAATCAGCCACCGCCATGAAATCGTGGATGTGGGCAAGCGGCCATCCACCATGACCAGCACATCAGCCAACCAGGCCCCCCCGGAGCCCGTGCTGGAGATCGACCAGTTCCGGCTGCGCTATCCAGGCACCGACCGGCCCACCCTGGATGGTCTGGATCTGCGCCTGGCCGCGGGCGATCGGCTGGCCCTGGTGGGCCCCTCGGGCTGCGGCAAGAGCACGGTGGCCCGGGCGGTGCTGCAACTGCTGCCCCCGGGCAGCCGCTGCGACGGCGGGCTGCTGCTCTGCGGCCAGGATCCCCGCCGTCTGCGCCGCCCCGCCCTGCGCCAGCTGCGGGGGGAGGCGGTGGGGCTGGTGTTCCAGGACCCCATGACCCGCCTCAACCCCCTGCTCACCATCGGCGAGCACCTGCGCGACACCCTGGCCGCCCACCGGCCCCAGTGGCGGCGGGGTCGGGCCCGGGAGCGGGTGCGGGAGCTGCTGGGAAGGGTGGGGATCGATCCGAAGCGCTATGGCAGCTATCCCCATGAATTCAGTGGTGGCATGCGGCAACGGCTGGCCATCGCCCTGGCCATGGCCCTCGATCCGGCCCTGGTGATCGCCGATGAGCCCACCACCAGCCTGGATGTGGCGGTGGCGGGGCAGGTGATGGCGGAGCTGAGTGACCTCTGCGGCGAAGCCGGCAGTGCCCTGCTGCTGATCAGCCACGACCTGGCCATGGCCGGCCGTTGGTGTGATCGGATCGCGGTGCTGGATGGGGGCAGGCTGGTGGAGGAAGCCCCCAGCCACCAGTTGCTCACGGCGCCGGCCTCCCCCCTGGCGCGGCGGTTGGTGGCGGCGGCGAGGCAGCGGGAGGGGGGCCACAGCGAACCGCCTCCAGCGGCACCGCAGGTGCTGGAGGTGGAGGATCTGCGCTGCTGGCATCCCCTGCCTTCACTGCCATGGCGGCACCGCTGGCTGAAGGCCGTGGATGGGGTCAGCCTGGCCGTCCAGGCCGGCGAGACCCTGGGCGTGGTGGGAGCTTCCGGCTGCGGCAAGAGCACCCTCTGCCGGGCCCTGATGGGCCTGACGCCGGTGCGGGGTGGCAATGTGCGCTTGGAGGGGCAGGATCTGCGGCGGCTGCGGGGCGCCGAGCTCCGCCGGGCACGGCGACGGATTCAGATGGTGTTCCAGGACCCCCTGGCCTGCCTCAATCCCCAGATGACGGTGGGAGAGGCCGTGGCCGACCCCCTGCTGATCCACGGGCTGGAGAAACGGCCCCAGGCGCGCCGCCTGGCCAGAGAGGGCCTGGCCGCCGTGGGTCTGGAGCCAGCCGAGGCGTTCGAACACCGCCTGCCCCGCCAGCTCTCCGGTGGCCAGCAGCAGCGGGTGGCGATCGCCCGCGCCCTGATCCTGCAGCCGAAGCTGCTGCTCTGTGATGAGAGTGTCAGCATGCTCGACGCCGAGGTACAGGCGGAGGTGCTGCAGCTGCTGCGGGGCCTGCAGGAGCGGCTGGGCCTGGGCATGCTGTTCATCACCCACGACCTGAGCGTGGCCAGCGGATTCTGCCACCGGGTGATCGTGCTGGATGGGGGCCGGATCGTGGAGGAGGGGCCGGGCGAGGCGCTGCTGGCCCATCCCGGGCAGCCGATCACCCGCACCCTGGTGGAAGCCGCTCCGCGCCTGCCGGCCCTGGCGGCTTCCTGAGCGGCAGCGGCGAAACGCCCCGCTTAGCCTGGCATCTCGAAAGGGTCACTCTTCTCACCCTGCCCCCCCTGCTCCATGCCCAGCAAAGAAGCGGTTCAGGCCTACTACGGCCAGGAACTGACCAGCACGGCGGACCTCAAGACCAACGCCTGCTGTGACGCCGACGCCGTGCCCGCCTGGCTGCGGCCCCTGCTGGCCCGCGTCCACCCGGAGGTGAGCGACCGCTACTACGGCTGCGGCCTGGTCTGCCCCCCCCTGCTGGAGGGTTGCCGGGTGCTTGATCTGGGTTGCGGGGCAGGCCGGGATGTGTATCTGCTGGCCCAGCTGGTGGGGAAAAGCGGGGAGGTGGTGGGCGTCGATATGACCACCGAACAACTGGAGGTGGCTCGCCGTCACCAGGCGTTCCACGCCGATCGCTTCGGCTACGCCAACGTTTCCTTCCTGGAAGGCACGATTGAGAACCTGGATCGATTGCCCCTGGAGCCCGCCAGCTTCGATGTGATCGTCTCCAACTGCGTGCTCAACCTCTCCACCGACAAGGCCGCGGTGCTCAGGGGTGTGGGGCGGCTGCTCAGGCCCGGTGGCGAACTGTATTTCTCCGATGTCTACAGCGATCGCCGCCTGCCGGAGGCGGTGCGCCGTCACCCCGTGCTCTACGGCGAGTGCCTGGGGGGAGCGTTGTATTGGAACGATTTTCTGCGCCTGGCCCGAGGGGCGGGCTTCCTCGACCCGCGCCTGGTCACGGACCGGCCGATCGCGATCACCGAACCGTTGATCGCTCCGCTGCTGGGGGAGGCCCGTTTCTTCTCCGCCACCTACCGGCTGTTCCAGCTGGCTGGCCTGGAAGACGCCTGCGAAGACCACGGCCAGGCCGTGACCTATCGGGGCACCATCCCGGAATTCCCCCAGCTGCTCCGGTTCGACAAGCACCATGCCATCGAGGCGGGCCGGGTGTTCCCCGTCTGCGGCAACACCTACCGCATGCTGCACGAAACCCGCTTCAAGGACCACTTCGACTTCTTCGGAGATTTCAGCCGCCACTACGGGCCCTTTGCCGGTTGCGGCATGCGGCTGCCATTCGATCCGGGGGGAGCCGGCGTCTCCGCCGAGGGTGCATCACCGGCCGGGGCAGGCTGCTGCTGAGGCCCGGCAGGGTGCAAACTGCAGGGGCAAAGCGCTGGAGCAAAGCGATGGCCCTGGACCTGAACGACCCGGAGCTCGAATTTTCCGACCTCGTCCTGGCCTACCAGAGCTGGGTGATGGCCGTGATCAACGACGAAAAGCTGGGTGGCGAGAAACTGCTCACCGAAGACATCACCGATGACGCCCTCAATGCCATGCGCTTTCTGCCCGATGTGGTGACCAGCGCCATCGAGACCACCCTGGCCCGGGTGTACGACGTGGATGCCGATGAACTCGCCGAGTTGCTCTACCCGGAAAGTTAGTCCTGACGGGCCTCCTGTCCTGGCACGGGCAGGGGGCCCGTCAGAGGAAAAGAGAGACTCCTGCGCTCCCGCGCCGATGCCGAAGAAAACCTCGAAGGGCTATGGCAACGCAGCTTGCCATCCTTCGTTGACCGATTCCCCATAACCTGGTCCAGGCTGGTACCCGAAACCGACCGGGTTACCCCAGACTCCCATTTGCACCACCAGCGGCGATTCGGATTCTGATGCCGATCCACGCTTGCGAGCTGTTGCGGTGGCCGGCGGGTGACCCTGGCGCGTCAGGGCTCCGTGACGCATGGAACATCCAACCTCGACAAGAGAGTTGGTAATTTAGCTTGCAAAGCAATTACAATTTTCCAGCGAGAAAGTTTTCAGTGATCAAGGTTTGAGTGATAAAGGTTTGAGGGATAAAAGGGATAAAAACTTAAGCGATAGAGGTTTAGTTTATTTCTGACTTTCCCAAGGTTGCCACCCCTGCTATCGGCAGCAATGTTTGATCTATTGGCAATTTAATTGCGTCGTTGTCAACTCTTTGATAGTGTTGCATTTACCCTTTTAACTGACGGGCGTCATGGAGTTAACTTCAATTTCACTCTATCGCCCGGAGTTGGATCTTCCTTTCCAGTTGCTTACACCCATGACAGTATAACCAACAACCCAGAGCAGCTATTGCAAAACGTTGAATTCGTGTACGATACACCATCTGGGATTGCCTCTAAGGAATCTGATAAATTTACAGGTGGCACGATTAGCTGATCTGGAGGTACATCCAACTTTGTCACCAACACAACCACCGCAACCATGACGGACGGTTGGACGATTACGGCAAAGCCATCAACGACACTGACAAACACCTTTTCACAAAGTTCGGTCCCCGTGCCAGGTCCCTTGCCCCTCTTCGATGCTGCGGTGGCTTTCGGATCTTCAAGAAAGTTGCGTCATCGCATCAAGCAAGCCTTCTGATTCTCTCGCTGAAATCTCCAGCAGAGATTCATCGCTCCCCTCCCTGAGCGGAGTTTTTAATTGGCTATATTCATCTCACGGGTTCAGCCCTTTGCGTGCACCCCATGCCTCCCCTGTCATGACGCGCCGGAGAAGCCAGCAGCTTGTTGCTTTTCTGTGCAGCCTGGGGCTCAATCCAGAGCCAGGTTGGGGAGCCGACGCATCCTCTCCCGAGTTGAAACCGATCGAAGAGGCCTTCAGCCACACATCAGCAGGTCTGGCCCGGAACCATGAGCGGCTGGAATTCCTGGGAGACGCGGTGCTTCGGCTGGCGGCAGCCGAATTTCTGCTGGCCTTCCGGCCCCCCTTGCGGGTGGGACCCTGCTCGTCCCTGCGGGCCCAGTTGGTGAGTGATCGCTGGCTGGCGGAATTGGCCACCAGCTGCCGGTTGGAACCCCTGATTCATTTGGGACCCTCCGCCCTGGCGGATCAGGCCGGACGCGCCACGGTGTTGGCAGAAATCTGTGAAGCTCTCGTCGGTGGCATCTACGAAGCCTGGGGCGGTGCCAGCGGCGGCCTGGCCGCTGTGCACACCTGGCTCGACCCCCATTGGCGCCAGGCCAGCGCCGAGCTGCTGGCCGATCCCCACCGTCACAACTGGAAGTCGGCGTTGCAGGAATGGAGCCAGAGCCAGGGGCTTGGGCTACCGCTCTACAGGTGCGAGGAGCGCAGCCGCATCCACGGCGATCCCCGCCGCTTCCACTGTGATGTCTCCATCACCCCACCCCCTGCCATGGCGGCAGGCATGGCTCGGCAGCAGGAGCTGGCGCCCCCCAACGGCCAACCCCTGGGTTCAGGTTGGGGGGGGGCCCGCCGGGAGGCTGAACAACAGGCCGCCCGACAGGCCCTGGAAGCCGTCAAGCTCAGTCAACATCCGCCGCTGGAGGCAGGGGGTCGGCAGTGAGGGGTTTTCCCCCTTGTTTCAGCTTCCAGGTAAGCCGCACCAGCCAGGGCAGATCCCATGGTGCGGGCTACTGAGGCCCTGGTCTGGTCCGAAGACTGCTACCCCCGCCGACGGGCCCCTGAAAGCACTCCCTTTGCTCCCTTGCGCCCGAAGGAAGAGCACTCATGAGAATGTGGTGAAAATATGATAGCGAAAATCTTGTGTTCCATACTTTCCATTCATAGGATCTTCATGCAGGCGATGCTGTCGTTCATGAGTTCGCAAGGCAGCCATCGTGGGCTGGATCGTGGGCTGGAGAAGGGCATTGAGCGATCAATCCTGCGGCATAGCAGCCTCTCCGAGGTCGGCAGCACGATTGATCAGAATGACAGATTCCTGTGCACCCCCTTCAAATAATCCTAAGGTCAGGGGAACAAGCATCCACATCGAAGTCTGCCAACCGGTGCGGTCGGTTGATCTTGGCGTTTCCTCGGATTGTGGGAACTCGCCGGAGCTGCTAATATGAGCCGGATATTTGTCCGCATTTCTGCAGACCACCCAACATGGCAATCAAAATCGCAAAATTATTCCCGACCCTTGCCAGAATTAGCGTTCTTTCCTTACCAATTATCGGGTTCGGTACCGTATTAGCCCCTGATGCTCATGCAGTTACTAATTGCTTGTTCGGCAATACAGTAGCAATCAACAAAGAATATAATTGGAGATTCAATCAACTGCAAGGAACTTTCGGTGGAATTGGTGGTGGAGGTAATAGAGTTGATATAGCTTCATGCACAATCGGAGACAAGACACTAAACGGCTTCAGTTTCCTTGGTGACATCAACGGTAATCCCGCTGCCAATAACGGATTTGATCCGGAAGATACCATCACTTTCAAACTCCTCGATACAGGCGAGCACCAAATCATCCTCGATTTCACCAAAGGTGCAAATCAATTTGCAACTGGTGCGGGAACGTTCAACTATGACATCTCCGTCATCAACTCCTCACCAAATGTATTGGATACCGCCACTTTGAATTTTGTTAACCCATCAACAGATGGTATACAAAAGTCATCCAACACATTTTCGACGCTAACGACCGACGGTAGTACCGCCTCATTTGTGGCTGGAACCAAAACAGCATCCATCACAGATAGCTGGACAGCGGCAGCGGCCCCAACCACCGGCTCCATCACCAACACCTATGTCCAAAGGTCGACGATCCAAGTGCCCGGCCCCTTGCCCGTCCTTGGAGCGGGAGTTGCATTTGCTTACAGCCGCAAGCTTCGCAAGCGCATCAATCGCAAGCACATCAATACATCGGCTTGAGTCCTCTTCGATTCGTACTTCGATCCATTGGATTTCCTGCTCCCCGTCACCGGGGAGTTTTTTTGTACCGTTTCGTTCATGGTTGGGCAGGGCTGGAGCCTGAACGGAAGGCCTGACGCAGCTCCTCTTGGGCTGTCGCCAATGCCCCCTCCAGGGCCTGGCCATCCCGGCCGCCGGCCTGGGCCAGATTCGGCCGGCCGCCGCCGCCGCCGCCGCAGAGCCTGGCGATGGTGCCGATGAAACGGCCGGCCTGCAGTCCTCGGCTGATCACCGCCTTGCCGAAGGCCGCCACCAGAATCACCTTGCCGGCATCAGCGGGGTCGGGCAGTCCCCCCAGCACCACCGCCGCGGTTTCCCCCAGCCGTTCCTGCAGTTCCTGGCCCGCCGTCTGCATGCTGGCCGCTTCCACGCCATCGAAACGCACCACCAGCAGCTGGAAGTCTCCACAGGCTTCGGCCTGATTCAGCAACGCCCGGGCCTTGGCGGCAGCCAGCTCTGCGCGCACCGCCGCCAGATCCTTCTGCGCTTGTCGGATCTCCTCCGCCATGGCCGTGACCCGCTCAACGATCTGGCCGGGCTGGGCCTTGAGCCGCTCCGCCAGGAGCCTCACCACCCTGTCGCGCTCCTTGAGATAGGGCAGCACAGCAGGCCCAGCCAGGGCTTCGATGCGCCGGATGCCCGCCGCCACCCCTGATTCACTGAGGATCTTGAACAGGCCGATCTCCGCCGTGTTGCTCACATGGGTGCCGCCGCAGAGCTCCATCGACACGCCCGGCACATCCACCACCCGCACCACGGCGTCGTACTTCTCACCGAACATGGCCACCGCTCCTGCCGCCTTGGCGCGCTCCAGCTCCATCTCCTCCACCTCCAGCCCATGGGCGGTCTCGATCCAGCGGTTGACCAGGGCCTCGACCCGTTCCAGTTCCTCAGGCGAAACCGGCCTGGGGCAGTGGAAATCGAACCGCAGGCGATCGAAATCCACCAGGGAACCCGCCTGGGCGATGGCCGGATCCACCACCTGTTTGAGGGCGGCCTGCAGCAGATGGGTGGCGGTGTGGTGGGCCTGGGCGCGACGCCGGCAGGCCGCGTCCACCTGGGCATGCACCAGATCCCCCACCGCCAGTTCCCCCCGCTCGATCCTGCCGTGATGCACGAACACACTGCGGTTGCGGCTGACCGCATGAATGGCCACGATCAGCCCCTCCCCCCCTGCCGTGAGCAGCCCCCGATCCCCCACCTGGCCGCCGGACTCGCCGTAAAACGGGGTGCTGTCCAGAATGATCTGCAGCTCATCGCCGGCAACCGCCCGCGTGGCGGGGGTGCCGTTCACCACCATGGCCACCACGCAGCAGGGGTGGTTGAGGCTGTCGTAGCCACGGAACCGGGTGGCCCCCAGATCCGCCGCCACCGTTTCGATCGCATCCTGCAGGGTGAGATCGATGCTCACCGCCGCCGCCTTGGCGCGCCGGCGCTGCTCCTCCATCGCCGCTTCGAAGCCGGCCCGATCCACGGTCAGGCCGTGTTCCTCGGCGATCTCTTCGGTGAGCTCCAACGGGAAGCCGTAGGTGTCGTACAGCTCGAAGGCCCGCTCGCCTGAAATGCAGGCGGGCTCGGCGGCCAGGGTGTCGGTGAGCAGCTTCTCTCCCCGCTCCAGGGTTTCCAGGAAGCGGGCCTCCTCCCGCTCCAGTTCCCTGTGGATGGTTGCGCGTCGCTCCTCCAGCTGGGGGAAGGCACTGGCCATCAGATTCACCGACGCCTCCCCCATCACCGACAGGAAGGGCCGATCGATGCCGATCAGTCGCCCGTGCCGCACCACCCGCCGCAACAGGCGCCGGAGGATGTAGCCACGGCCCAGGTTCGAGGCGGTCACCCCGTCGGCAATCAGCTGGGTGATCGCCCGGCTGTGGTCGGCGATCACCTTCAGGGAGGTTTTGTCCTTCTCGGTGCAGTGCTGATAGGTAAGACCGGCCAGGGCGGCGGCCATCCCGATCAGCGGGAAGATCAGATCGGTTTCGTAGTTGTTGGGCACCCCCTGGAGGATCTGGGCCATCCGCTCCAGCCCCATCCCGGTATCGATGTGGCGGTTGGCCAGGGGGGTCAGAACCCCCTCCCCATCGCGGTTGTACTGCATGAACACCAGGTTGTAGAACTCGATGAACCGTTCGTCGTCCTCCAGGTCGATGGCCCCGCCCCGTTCGGGGTGGAAGTCGTAGTAGAGCTCCGAACAGGGCCCGCAGGGGCCCGTGGGACCGGAGGCCCAGAAGTTATCGGCTTCGCCCATGGCAATGATCCGAGCAGGATCCACCCCCACCCCATCCCGCCAGATGGCCCGGGCCTCTTCGTCATCGCGGAACACGCTCACCACCAGGCGGGCAGGATCCAGGCCATACACCTGGGTACTGAGCTCCCAGGCCCATGCAATGGCCTGCTGCTTGAAATAGTCGCCGAAGGAGAAGTTGCCCAGCATCTCGAAGAAGGTGTGGTGCCGCGCCGTGCGACCCACGTTTTCGATGTCGTTGGTGCGGATGCACTTCTGGCTGCTGGTGGCCCGGGGGGCCGGGGGCTCGGCCTGGCCCAGAAACACCGGCTTGAAGGGCAGCATGCCGGCAATGGTGAGCAGCACCGTGGGATCCTCCGGCACCAGCGAGGCGCTGGCCATGCGACGGTGACCCCGGGCGGCGTAAAACGAAAGGAAGGCCTCGCGGATCTCTTCACCGCTGCGGATGAGGCGCCCAGCCTGGGGTTCCGAGGGGTCGATCGGGGCGGAGGAAGGGGTGGCGGCCATGGAGGGCGGTGATGCGGCAGGGCCTACCGGTTCATCTTCGCCCAGGGCCTGGCCTTCAGCTCTGGCGGCCCTCCTGGCCGGGTGAAATGCCGAAGGGGGCGATGTCGAGCTGTTCTGGCTTCAGGAAGCGCTTGGCGTAGGAATGCCACACACCCGAGCGGATGAACACATCGAGCAGATCGCCATCGATATTGCCGCGTGCACGAAAATCCTCCAGGATCCGCAACGCCTCTGAGACCGTATTGCTTTTCTTGTACGGACGGTCCGATGCCGTCAGTGCTTCGAAGATATCCGCAATGGCAAGAATTCGAGCCGGAATCGACAGCTGCGCAGCGCTCAGACCCCTGGGATATCCATTGCCGGTGAGGGTCTCGTGGTGGGAGCCGGCATATTCAGGGATGCGCGCCATATCGGCTGGGAAATCGATGCTTTCCAGCATGATATTGGTATAGATCATATGCTCCTTCACCAGGTAGCGCTCCTCAGTTGTCAGCGTACCTTTTGAAACGGATAAGTTATACAGCTCGCCGCGGTTGTAGAGGTCTCCGGGAACGTCCATCCGAAAACCCCAGGCCGGATCGGGAATGTCCTTCTCCGGCCGCGGGATGTGGTGCCATGGCTTGTCCGCCAGCAGGGTCTCCGTGGCGGGAAGCGAAGCGGACTGTTCAGGAAATCGAGCCCGTTCCTCCCATCCCAATCCGAGGCGATCGTCGAAATGACGCTGCCATGGCTGGCTGGCCAGGTGCTTCAGGCGCTCCCAATCGCTGGGATCCATGCGTTCCGATCCGATGTTGCAGCCCGCGATGAAGGCAAAGTCATCGCTGAGTTGCCGGGCCCTGGCCTGGTAGGCGCCCTCCAGCCGATCCGGGTCGCCACCGGCCAACTTCGCTTCCAGCATCTCGATGCGGGCATCCCGCAGCAGCACCTCGAAACGGGTGCGGATCTCGGAGATCCGATTCACCCAGGCATCCAGTTTGGTGGCTTTCTCCACAACGCAATCAGGGGTTGTGATCTTGCCGCAGTCATGCAGCCAGGCGGCGGTTCGGAATTCGCGCCATTCCTGCTGATCCTGAAAACGGAACTCCGCCAGGGGGCCCTCTTGCGTCTCCTCCGCCGCTTTGGCCAGCAACATGGCCAGCTCGGGCACCCGTTCGCAATGGCCTCCTGTATGGGGGCTACGGGCATCGATCGCCCCTGCCAGCATGGAAATCATCGAATCAATCTGTCGCTGCTGGCTCTCCAGAAGCAGGGTTCGCTGCACACATACGGCCGCCAGGTTGGCCAGGGCCTCGATGACCAGCTGTTCCGACCGGTCATAGGGCCGCACCAGGGTGGCTGCCGTTTCGGACGTTATAATGGCGGAGGCTTCATGTTTCCGATTGATCAGTTGCATCACACCAATGATCCTGCCCGCCATGGTTCGCAGGGGCACCACCAGTATCGATACCGTTCGATAGTCCAGCAAGCAATCAATCGAATCATCAAATTGATAGGGGCTCTCGGCGGGGATCGCCCTCACATCACGGATATTGAGCACGTCCCCCGTCAGGGCCGTCCAGCCTGTCAATCGCTGGTGGGTGATCGCGATGTGCTTGCCCTGATTTTGTTCCTGAAGCCGTGATTCTTCCGTAAATCTGTTGACAACCTCATCCGGGAGGCTGCTGTTCTGGAAAATGTGAAAACGTAACGCTGGGTGTTCCTGACCTGGATTCAGCTGGCTCCGCCGGCCAGGCTCGATCAGATACACACTCCCCGCATCGCTGCAGGTGAGATCCCTGGCCTTCGATAAAATCAACGCCAAAAGAGTTGTAAGATCACCCACATCAGAAATTGCTGTCGCGATCGACAGCATTTCCGAGAGAACCTCATCCGCCGACACGGAGTTGGAACAATCCCATCGAGGCAGGCGAGCCGGCAAGCTTCTGCAACTTCCTTTCAGCAGATTCTACGGTCGCTGCACAGATTCATGGTCCGCACCCCATCTCCCAACCCCGGCCTGCGGACTGCCCTGCCCCTCCCCGTCCAGGGCCTGCCCAGCGCACCCTCGACCGGGCATGATCGCTCCCATCAGGTTCTCCAGAGCCTGCCCGTATCCCCGGATCACCCTGAGCCGCAGCCCTTCCCCGGGGATCGGCCCCACGGGCCGCTGATCCTGATCCGGCCATGAGCCTCCTGGCCCCACCCCCCCGGCCATGACCCTGCTGCACGCCACCTGGTTGTTTCCTCCGGAGGGCCCCGGTGGCCGCCTGCTGCTGTGGGCCGACACCTGGCGGGTTGCCGCTCCGGTGACCCCGGCCCAGGCCCCACCGGATCACCCCCTGGCCCTCAGCGCCGCCGACCTGGGCGCCTGGCTCTCGGAGCGGCTGCTCGTACCCGAGGGAGCCACCACAGCCCATGCCTACCTCACCCTGCCGGGCCGTCTGCAGGCACCCCGGGGGCGCCGCAAGTCATCCGCCAGCCCCGCGGCGGCCGCGGCGGCTCCCCCCGCCTGGAGCGGTCTGCCGCTGCAGGCGGGGGAGCCGATCCCGAAACAACCTCTCTGGTGGTCCTGGCGCGTGGAGGGCCTGGCCCTGGAGCCCGGCCAGGCGGCCGCCTGGCTCGCGGGCCTGCCCCTCTCCGGTGACCACCCCGACCTGGCCGACGAACTGCGCTGGTGGAGCCATCTGCAGCGCTGGGCCCTGAGCCTGATCGCCCGGGGCCGCTGGCTGCCCCAGGTGGAGGAGGGCCAGGCCCGCTGGGTGCCCCTGCTGAATCGGGAGGGCGATCGCCGCCGGCTGGAGGAACTGGCGGCGCGGCTGCCCCAGGTGGCCACCTGCGCCATGACCGATGGGGCCCTGTCCTGCCGCCGGCCCGGCAGCGGCCGCCTGCGGGTGGCCAGCCTGCTGGAGGCCCTGCTGGATGGCCGGCTTCGCGGCGAATTCACCCCTGATGGGGAGGGGCTCGACCCGCTGCTGGCCGCCTGGCAGAGGGCCCTGGCGCAGGGGGATGGAAGCCTGGGGCTGGACGGGGAGGATGCCCAGCGCCTGGCCATCGCCACCCATCACTGGCGGGAGGGGGTGGCGGGCCGGGTGGCACCGGCCCGGGCCTGTCTGGAGCTGTTCACTCCAGCGGCCGACGAGGACCTGTGGGAGTTGCGCTTTTCCCTTCAGGCGGAAGCCGATCCCAGCCTGAGACTGCCGGCCGCCACGGTCTGGATGGCGGGTGACAGTCCCCTGCAGCTGGGGGAGGTGGAGGTGAACCAACCGGGCGAGTTGCTGCTGGAGGGGCTGGGCCGGGCCCTGCAGGTGTTCGAGCCGATCGAACGGGGCCTGGATCTGGCGGCCCCCGAAACCATGCCCCTGGCCGCCGCCGAGGCGTTCGTGCTGGTGCGCACCGCAGCTGCCCAACTGCGCGACGTGGGGGTGGGGGTGGTGCTGCCCCCCAGCCTCAGCGGCGGCCTGGCCAGCCGCCTCGGTCTGGCGATCGAAGCGGAGATCCCCGCCGACTCGCGGGGCTTCAGCCTCGGAGAAAACCTCGACTGGAAATGGGACCTGATGATCGGCGGGGTCACCCTCAGCCTGAAGGATCTCGAACGGCTGTCGGCCAAACGCAGCCCCCTGGTGCAGCACAAGGGGGCATGGATCGAGCTGCGGCCCAGTGATCTCAGGAACGCCGAACGGTTCTGCGCCGCTGATCCCAGCCTCAGCCTGGATCTGGCCCTGCGGCTCACCGCCACGGATGGCGACACCCTGATGCGGCTGCCCGTGCATCGCTTCACGGCGGGACCCCGCCTGCAGGCGGTGCTGGAGCAATACCACCAGCAGAAGGCCCCGGATCCGCTGCCGGCCCCCGAAGGCTTCTCCGGCCAGTTGCGGCCCTATCAGGAGCGGGGCCTGGGCTGGCTGGCCTTCCTGCATCGCTTCGATCAGGGGGCCTGTCTGGCCGACGACATGGGGCTGGGGAAGACCATCCAGCTGCTGGCCTTCCTGCAGCACCTCAAGGTGGAGCGGGAGTTGAAACGCCCCGTGCTGCTGGTGGCTCCCACCTCCGTGCTCACCAACTGGAAACGGGAGGCGGCAGGCTTCACGCCGCAGCTGGAGGTACGCGAGCACTACGGCCCCAGGCGGCCTTCCTCGGCGTCAGCCCTGGCCAAGGCCCTCGACGGGGTGGATCTGGTGCTCACCAGCTTCGGGTTGCTGCAACGGGACAGCGAACTGCTGGAGACGATCGACTGGCAGGGGATGGTGATCGACGAAGCCCAGGCGATCAAGAACCCAGCCTCGAAGCAATCCCAGGCGGCCCGTGACCTGGCCCGGCCCGGCAAACAGAGCCGGTTTCGCATCGCCCTCACCGGCACACCGGTGGAGAACCGGGTCAGCGAGCTGTGGGCCCTGATGGATTTCCTCAATCCCAAGGTGCTCGGGGAGGAGGGGTTCTTCCGTCAGCGCTATCGCCTGCCGATCGAGCGCTACGGCGACATGGCCTCCCTGCGGGATCTCAAGGCCCGGGTCGGCCCGTTCATCCTGCGGCGTCTCAAGACCGACCGCTCGATCATCTCCGACCTGCCGGAGAAGGTGGAACTGCGGGAGTGGGTGGGCCTCTCTCCCGAACAGAACAAGCTCTATCGCCGCACGGTGGACGACAGCCTGGAGGCGATCGCCCGCGCCCCCCTCGGCCAGCGCCATGGCCAGGTGCTGGCGCTGCTCACCAAGCTGAAGCAGATCTGCAACCACCCCGCCCTGGCCCTCAAGGAGGAGAGCATCGACCCCGGCTTCGGTGCCCGCTCCGCCAAGCTGCAGCGGCTGGACGAGATCCTCGAGGAGGTGATCGAGGCGGGCGACCGGGCCCTGCTGTTCACCCAGTTCGCCGCCTGGGGCCACCTGCTCAAGACCTACCTGAAGCAGCGCTGGCGGGATGAGGTGCCCTTCCTGCACGGGGGGACCAGCAAGGGGGAACGGCAGGCCATGGTGGATCGGTTCCAGGAAGACCCCCGCGGCCCCCAGCTGTTTCTGCTGTCCCTGAAGGCCGGTGGGGTGGGCCTCAACCTCACCCGAGCCAGCCATGTGTTTCACATCGACCGCTGGTGGAATCCGGCCGTGGAGAACCAGGCCACCGACCGGGCCTACCGCATCGGCCAGACCAACCGGGTGCTGGTGCACAAGTTCATCACCAGCGGTTCCGTGGAGGAAAAGATCGATCGCATGATCAACGAGAAGTCCAGGCTCGCCGAAGACATCGTGGGCAGCGGCGAGGAATGGCTGGGGGGTCTGGAGGTGGGCCAGCTGCGGGATCTGGTGGCGCTGGAATCCGACTAATCCAGCTGCCCAGGGCTCAGATAGGGACCGGTGAGGGTTTGCAGCTGCCGCACCAGCAGGCTGAGGAACAGCCCCACATCCGTCACCACCCCCACCGATTCGAGGGAGCCCCGATCACTCAGCTTGGTGACCACGGCAGGGTTGATGTCGACGCAGACCAGCCTCACCCCTGCCGGGGTCATGTTCCCCACCCCGATCGAGTGCAGCATGGTGGAGAGCATCAGCACCATCTCAGCGCCCACAAGATGGCGGGCCACATCGGCCTGGGCGCGGAGCAGGTCCATTTCGGTGTCCGGCAGGGGGCCGTCATCCCGGATCGATCCGGCCAGGGCAAAGGGCACATCCCGTTGCACGCATTCCCAGAACACGCCACTGGTCAGCACCCCCTGGCGCACCGCGGCGGCGATGCCGCCACAGCGGCGCACGGTGTTGATCGCCTTGAGGTGGTGGCGATGTCCGCCATGGACACCCACCCCCTGCCGCAGATCCACCCCCAGGGACGTGCCCATCAGGGCCTGCTCGATGTCATGCACCGCGATCGCGTTGCCTCCCAGCAGGCACTGGACATAGCCTTCCCGGATCAGGGCGGCCAGATGGCAGCCACCGCCGGTGTGGATCACCACCGGCCCGGCCACCACCACCACCTTGCCGCCACGGTCGCGGATGCGACGCAGTTCCCAGGCGATCTGCTCCACCACCAGCTCCACCCGCCGTTCACTGGATACGCCGGAGCCCATGAAGCCGAAGTCTTCAGGGCGGGGATCCCGTGCCTCCTGGGACCGCACCGTGCGGAGCCCCTCCACCCCCACCGCCACCCGATCGCCCCTGCGCAGATTGCGCATCAGCCGGCATTCCGCCTCCACCCCCTGGGCGGTGGTCGCCACCACGATGGCCCCATCCATGCGCTGCTGACCCACCCGTATCCAACGGCCGCCGACACGCACCTCCGTGGGATAGATCGTGGTGACGTAAAAGTCATCCGGTGCCACGCCGTCCTGATCGACAAGGGCCAGCGGATTGTCCCGTTCCTCAGAGGGCAGGGCCGAGGCGCCCAGATCGATCAACTGGGCCATCAGCTCATCCAGCACCTCATGCTGCGGGGCCATCACCTTGATCTCCGCCCAGGAGGCGCTCTGACGCCGCTCACCGAGATGAAACTGGAGCACCTGAAAGCTGCCGCCCCCCTCCACGATCCGATCCAGGCAGCGATTGATCAGGCCGGAGTCGAGCAGATGCCCCTCCAGGCGAATCGCCCGGCTCTCCACACCGCCCCCAGCCGCCGGCAGAGGTGGGAGCGGTTCATTGAGCCGGAGGGTGAGACATTTCGCGGCGCCGCCCGCTTTGAGGAATTCAGACAGGGGCGTTTCGAGAACCTCAAAACCCCTCACCTCCAGCCGTTGCCTGAGGCCATCACTGGCCCGATTCAGGATCACAATCCGATCCACATTCACCGCATTGCAGGCAAACTGCAGCGCATCCACTTCATCCACCACCAGGCGTTTCTCCGCCGGAACGCGCCTCTCGATCAGCTGGTTGGAGTAGAAATCAAAGGCTGGGGGGTAATAAAGCAGGTAGCCATCGCTGAGGGGACAGAAGCAGGTGTCCAGGTGATAGAAACGCTCATCCACCAATCGCAGCGAAAGCACCTCGATCGACAGCCAGCGGGCCAGGTAGGCATGGGAATCGAGCTCGGAGCGGAAGCCGTAGCCGGCCCACAGCCAGCTTCCCTGGCGATCCAGGAGCGCATCCCCGGCCCCCTCGAAGGGCAGATCCCTGGGCAGCAGATGAACCCGGAAGCCGTTCTGCTCGAACCACCGCTGGAAAAAGGGCTCCTCCCGCTGGCGCTCCGGGTGGTGAAACCGGCTCAACACCACCTGCCGGTCCACCACCACCCCCGCGTTGGCGGTGAACACAAGATCGGGCACCCCCGGCTGGGGCTCGATGCGCTCCACCGTGGCGTGGGCCCCCAGCAGGGCCACCAGCTGTTCCCATTGCCGCTGAGCCCGTTGGCGGGAGGAACGGTGCACATGGCCGGCCATCCATGGATTGATCACGTAATCCACGTCGTAGTGGTCGGGGGAGCAGATCAGATAACGATTGGTATCCACCATGGCGCGGCGAGGGGGAACCCTTCAGCTGACCACAGATTGGCCGGATTTCCCGTGTCGAACCGTTATCCGGCATGAACAGGCTCCCCGCATGGGCTGAGGCGGGGCTGGAATTTCAGCGGCCGCCGGTCAGAGTGGAGGTTGCTTCCACGGCCTCCGAAGGGAACAGGTCCATGACCGGCTCCAGCACCGCCTCCTCAGTCATCACCACCCAACTGGGCCAGCAGGGTCTGGGTCAGCAGCCCTGGTGGGTGGAGCAGTGGATGGAGTTGATCAACTCCTACCGCTACAAGAAACGGCTCGAACGCGCCTGGACCTACGCCCGCGAAGGCAACGTGCTGTCGATCCGCTTCGAGGGGCGGCGCGTCCATGCCCGCGTCCAGGGCACGGAGAAGGATCCCTACAAGGTGAAGCTCTGGCTCGACGTGCTGCAGGACGAAGACTGGGGATACGTGCTCGAAGCCCTCAACCAGAAGGCCCGCTGGTCGGCCCAGCTGCTGGCTGGCGTGATGCCCCAGGACATCGAGCGGGCCTTCGCCGCCAGCGGCAAGCGGCTGTTTCCCTTCAAGCTCCAGGAGGTGCGCAGCGAATGCAGCTGCCCCGACAAGGCCAACCCCTGCAAGCACATCAGCGCCGTCTACTACCTGATGGGCGACCGCTTCAGTGAGGACCCGTTCGTGCTGTTTCAGCTGCGGGGCCGCACCCGGTCCCAGCTGCTGGCCGATCTGGCCCAGCGTCGTCGCGAGGGCGCCACGGCCGCCGGCATCGAGCACGTGCCCCATCCCGCCCATGGCTCGATCCACGAGCCCAGCCGCTGGTGGCGCTACGACAGCCCCCTCGATCCCGAGCTGGTGGTGATCACCCCCGCCCTGGATGGGGAAACGGGCCTCGAGGAGGCGGGCCCCCTGCCGATCGCGGAAGAACCTCGCTTCCCGGAGGCCAACCAGCTGTTCCTCGACCGTCTCAATGCCCAGGGCAGGCTGATGGGTCAGCTGGCCATGGCCACGGCCATGGCCAGCGGTGAGACTGAGGCCACAGCCTGAAACCACAGCCTGAAGCCTCAGCTTGAAGCAGCCGCATCAGAACAACGCCTGAGGGCCCCGGCCGTCCGAGCCTCACCCTTCTGCTCCATCGAGAAGGATGCCGAAGACGGTGACCAGTGAATGACTTTCAACCCAGCGCACGGTTCCCGAGAGGTTGAACACCCGGGATTCGGGATTTCCTGCTTTGATCAGACAGGCTTGACCCGGTTGCACGGGATGGCTTCCCGCAAGGGCGATTTTCATCCCTTCGGGGCTCAGATCGATGATTTCTCCAGGGGTGCCAGGAGTTTCGGCATCCCGATTCAGACTGATCTCCACCAGCGAGAGGTCTGTGGGAGGCTTGAAGCGGGAAGGTCTGGATGCCTCCTGCAGGTCTGCCTGAAGTCGCCTCAGCGCCTCTCGAAATTCGATCAACTCATGGGATGCCAAAAACGCCATATCCCAGTTAAGCGCAGTTTTTCACCGTTTTAGAAGTCAAGCAGGCTTCTCCGTCTCCGCACGCAGGGCCCGCAGGATCCGCCGATTGCCCCGCCGATCCTGCAGGCCGATCCTTAGCCAGCTTCCGTCCAGCCCATCAAAGGATCGACAGTCCCGCAGCAGGATGCGGTGGCGCTCTTCCAGGGCCCGCCGCAGCCCCTGCAGCGAAACGGGATCGCCCTGGGTGGGCCGGCTCCTCACCAACAGGTAATTGGCCGCCGAGGGCATGGGTGCGATGCCAGGGGTGCCGGCAAGGCCCATCGCCAGCCAGGGCCCTTCCCTTGCCACCCACTGCCGAACCCGCCCGATCCAGCGGCACAGGTTGGGGGCATCCTCCAGCAGCGCCGCCCCTACCGATGCCGCCAGGCCATTCACGGGCCAGGGATCCCGCCATCCTTGCCAGCGCTCGAGCCGGGCTGGTGTGCCCAGGGCGTAACCCAGCCGCAGGCCGGCAATGCTGAACAACTTGGTGAGACTGCGGATCACCACGAGATTGGGGTGGGCAGCCAGCAGGGGGATCAGGGAGTGTTCCTCTCCCCGGGGAACCAGGGGCAGAAACGCCTCATCGGCAATCACCAGGTCGAAGTGATCCAGCAGCGGCTCCAGGGAAGGTCGGCTCCAGAGCTGGCCCGTCGGGTTATGGGGATTGCAGACCCAGAGCACAGCCTGGCGCTCCGTGGAGGACCGGCAGGGGAACGATGCCGGGAATCGCCCATCCCAGCTCAGGGGCAGGATCAGGGGATCCCAGCGCCCATCCCAGCAGGCCAGGGCCCGTCCATAGTCGGAAAAGCCCGGCCTGGGCAGCAGGCTCGAGCCACAGGCGGCCGCGTCCCTGGCGGCCCAGGTGAACAGTTCCGCCGCACCGTTGCCCGGCAACACCGAGGCCGGGTCGATGTCGTGGTGGCGGGCGATCGCCTGGCGCAGGGATGTGTAGGAACGATCGGGATAATCCCGCAGAGCCCATCCCCCTCCCCGCCTGACGGCCCTGCGCAGGGCCCGGGCCACGGCTGGCGGCGGACCGAACGGCACGAGCGAGGCGCTCGCGTCCAGCAGCCGCTCCGGCCTGCATCCGAGTCGACGGGCGGCTGCCAGCCGGTTGCCGCCGTGGGGCTCCAGCCCCTCTTGCCTCGCCAAGGGCATCAGCGGCATGGCTGGCGTATCTTTCCTTCACCTTATTGCAAGGATTCCGATACCTTTCCTGGGTCCCCGAAGCCATCGATGCTTCGCGCCAGCGCTCTCTCCTGTCCCCTGTCCATGCCCGCCTCCGTTATCGATGGCCTGATCGGTGCGATCGGACAGATCCTGCTGGGCAAGGAACGGGAGGTGAGACTGGCGCTTGCCTGCCTGTTGGCCCGGGGCCATCTGCTGATCGAAGATTTTCCGGGGGTCGGAAAGAGCACCCTGGCGGAGACCCTCGCCCGCAGTTTCGACCTGGACTTCAAGCGCGTCAGCTTCACCAGCGATCTGCTGCCGGCCGATCTCACCGGGGTCAACATCTTCGACCGCGCTGCGGCCAGCTTCCGATTTCAGCCCGGTCCCCTGTTCAGCCAGGTGCTGCTCGCCGATGAGGTGAACCGGGCCAGCCCCCGCACCCAGAGCGCCCTGCTGGAGGCCATGGCGGCCGGTCGGGTGAGCGTCGATGGCACCAGCCATCCCCTGCCCTCCCCCTTCCTGGTCATCGCCACCCAGAATGGCCTGGATCAGGGGGGCACCTCACCCCTGCCGGAATCCCAGTTGGATCGTTTCCTGATGCGGCTCAGCCTTGGCTTCCCCAGCCGTCACGCCGAACAGTCCCTGCTGGCGGGAGAATCGATCCGGCCCGACGCGATCCGGAGCCAGCTGGGCCCCGCCGATCTGCTGGATCTGCAGGAGAAAACCAGTCGCCAGCACTGCAGCCCGGCCCTGCTCGACTATGTGCTCGACCTGCTTTCGCTCAGCCGCCGGCCTGGCAACCGGGGGCTGCCCCTTTCCCCCCGGGCCGGGCTGGGGCTGCTGGCGGCAGCCAAGGCATGGGCCCTGCTGGAGGGGCGCGGCCATGTCATTCCCGATGACGTGCAGGCAGTGCTTGAACCCGTCTGTGAACATCGCCTCGATGGGGGTCAGCCCGGCTCCAGCCCCTCCGAGCTCAGCCACACGTTGCTGAAGGGTGTGGAGGGGCTGCGTTGATGAACGTGGTGGACCGGCTGATCAAAACCGTCCAGGGGGATCGGGTGCGATTGGGCCTGGCCAACATCTACATCTTTCCCACCCGTTTCGGCTTTCTGTGGATGGCGAGTGTGCTGCTTCTGCTCGTGGTGGGGATCCAGACCCAGATCAACGGCCCCCTGCTGCTCGGCTTTCTGATGCTGGGCCTGTTCCTGCTTACCCTCCATCTCACCCATTTCAATCTGCAGGGCCTCGAATTCCATTGCGCTGGACCCTCCCCGGGCTTCGCGGATTCGACCCTCAGCTATCCCCTCACAATCCGCTGCCCCACGCGGGTGGATGGCCTTCGGCTGTGGCTGGGGGACGGCCCCAAGGGGTCTCCCTTCTCCCTGGGCCCCGGGGTCCATGATCTCGCTCTCCCCTGGATCCCCCCGGGGAGGGGACTGCATCGCCCCGGCCGGCTCAAGGTGCAGACCACGGCGCCCCTGGGCCTGTTCGTCTGTTGGTCCCGCTGGCAACCCACCGTCCCCCAGCTTGTCTACCCGGCCCGCCGGCCCGGGCCCGTGGGTCTGGCCCCTCTCCCCGGCGAGGTGGAGACGGCCATGGCCAAGGCGCGGATCCCGGCGGAAGGGAACGAGGAGTGGCAGGACCTGCAGCCCCACCGCCCGGAGGACAGCCCCGGCCGGTTGGCCTGGAAACTGGTGGCCCAGGGGAGGGGGAGTTATGTCAAGCGTTTCGCCGACCTCCAGGAGGGAGGCCCCCTGTTGACCCCCGACCCGGTTGTGCCCCTCGAGCCCGCCCTGGAGCATCTGAGTGAACGCATCTGCCGGCTGCATGCCCAGGGTGCGGCCTTCGGTCTGGTCCTGGGTGCCGATCGGATTCAGGTCGATCGCGGCACGGAGCAGCGCAACCGATGTCTGGCCGTCCTGGCCCGGGCCGCATGAGAGCTGTCCACGCCGGTGCAGGAACTGAACGGTGAGCGGCACGCCGTCCGGTCGCTGGCAGTGGGGGGCCATGGGGCTGCTCGGGCTCGGGTTGGTCGGCCTTCCCCTGGGGCAGCTGCTGAGTGGGCTGGTGATCGGCCTCGGAGTGCTCACCTTGCTGAAGCTTTGGGAGGCCAGAAGCATCAAGGATTACCGCCTGGTGGGGCTGTTGCAGTTGGTCCTGGTGGGGTTGTTGGCCACCCTGCGCCCCGGGCTGGCCCCCAGCCTGCTGCAGGGGCTGGCCACGGTGATCGCCCTGACCGGGCTGCTGGCGATCGAACTGGGCGATGGGCCCCATTGGAAAGAGTTGCTGCGGCGCAGCACCCAGGCCGTCCTGGCGTCCTTGCCGATGGCCCTGGTGCTGTTCCTGCTGATCCCCCGGCTCGGCCCCCTCACGCCCCTGCCGGAAGGCTTCGGACAGGGGGCTGTGACGGGTCTGAGCGCCAACCTCGATCCGGGCAGCATCGCCTCTCTCACCACCAGTCAGGAGTCGGCGGCCCGGGTGGTGTTTCCCTCAGGCTCGCCTCCCCCCGTCGAGGAGCGGTACTGGCGGGTGTTGGTCCATCGCCGCTTCGACGGCCGGCAATGGTCTTCCCTGCCACCCCCGGAGGAATTCCTACCCCAAGAAGGGCAGGACGTCGGCGCCGCCGCGGCGCCGGCGGCCAACGTCCAGGGTCTCCAGATCTGGGTGGCTGATCCCAGTGGGCTGGACGGGGTGCCCTGGAGCGGGGCGGGGCTTCCCGTTTCCAAGGGACTGCGCGTCAGCGAACAGGGTGTCCTGCTCAATCCGGCGCCCACCGGCCAGCGCCGTCTGTATGGGATCAGCAGTGACGGCGGGCCAGGCAGCTGGCGGCAAACACCCCCGACGCCGGAGGATCTGACCTTGCCGCGGGGGCAGAATCCCCGCCTTGAGGCCCTGGCAGCCCAGTGGGCGGAGCTGGAACAACCGGAGACACGGCTGCGGGCCGCGGAACAATGGTTTCGCGGCACTCCATTCCGCTACACCCTCCAGCCTGGAGCGCTGCCCGAGCGGGCACCCCTGGATTCCTTTCTGTTCGAACGGCAGCAGGGGTTCTGCGGCCACTTCGCCAGTGCCTTCACAGCCCTGATGCGGGCAGCGGGAGTGCCGGCCAGGGTGGTGAGCGGCTATCAGGGCGGCGAATGGGTGACCCCCTGGGGGGGGACGGGCTACCTCGAGATCCGCCAGGCCGATGCCCATGCCTGGAGCGAGGTGTGGCTGGACGGAGAGGGCTGGCGACGGGTGGATCCCACCGCCTGGATTCAGGCGGGGCCGGGCTCCAGGACGCAGCAGGTGAGGGATCGCCCCGTGCCCGTCGGTCCGTGGCACTGGTTCCAGCGGCAGTGGTGGGGCCTTGATCTGGCCTGGTCCTCATTCTGGCTGGGCTTCGACCGCAGCAGCCAGGAAGCCTTGCTGCAACGACTGCTCGGCCCCTGGAGACCCTGGGCGGGTCTGCTGGCGTTGGTGGCTTTCGCCCTGAGTCTGGCGGTTGCCTTGCTGGCGCTGGGCTGGCTGCGAAGCCGGTCCAGCTGCGACCCATGGCGACAGGAACTGGACCGGCTGCTGGCCGCCTTCGGGCGCCGTGGCGTGGTCCCGGCGAAAGGAGAAACCCTGCCTCGGTTCGTCTGGCGTCTGAGCAGGCGCTGGCCGGACCTGGCACCCGATCTGGAGCGGTTCGCATCGAGGTATCAGAACCACCTCTTCGCCGCTCCCACCCGATCCCACGGCCAAGCCGCAGGGGGGAGGGCCCTGGAGAGAGCCCAGCGGAGGGCCCTGATCGCCCTGCGCAGGGAACGGAAACGGGTGGACCAACAGCTGCGGCGGCTCACGGCTTGAGACCCGCCGTTCCAAAAGGGGTACAACTGGGTAGGCAAACGACCGACCCATGGCCATGACAGCGCGCAGCACGATGGCTCGGCAGCTTCGGTTCAGGCCCGAAGGTCCTTCCCTCTTTCCTCCCCTCCCTGGCCGCTCATCGATGGGTATCAGGCTCCTGGCCGGGCTTCTGTTCGCCCCGATGCTGGCCGGACTGTCGGTGCTGCTGTCCCCCGCAGCCGCGGCTGCGGTGAGCGTCGACGATCTGATGAAGCTCTTGCAGGAGCGGGATTGTCGCAGCTGCCGGCTGCAGGATGCGGACCTGGTTCATGCCGATCTTCGGGACGCGGACCTCCGCGGCGCCCAGTTGCAACGGGCAAATCTGAGCCAGGCAAAGCTCGACGGTGCTCAGTTGGAAGGAGCCGATCTGAGTTTCACCAGCCTGCAGGGGGCCTCGCTGCGAGGAGCTGATCTTCGCGGCGCCAAGCTGCAGGGCACGGATCTGCGCCAGAGCGACCTCAGCGGCGCCCAACTGGATCCCGGTGGATTGGAACGGGTCCATTGGCAGGGGGCCGTGGGGGTGGAATCCTTTGGATTGACCTACCCGCAACTCCACAACGCCGGCGTGGATGCGGCGACATCAGGCCGCCATCCGGAGGCGGAGCGCCTGTTCGGTGAGGCGATCCGGCTCCAACCCGAGGCGGCCGTGAGCTGGGTGGCGAGGGGTCTCAGCCGGGCGGAGCAGGGAAACATGGAATCGGCCTCGCGGGATCTCGCCTACGCCGCCGATCTGTATGAGCAGAATGGCGCCCAGGAGCAGGCTGGCCAGTTGAAGGAGCTTTCAGAACAAATGCTGCGCAAAAATAAACCGGCCAAGGGTGGCAATGGCATCGGCGGACAGCTGCTGACCGGGACCGCCAACCTCATGCAGGGGTTGGCACCCCTGGCGGTGAAATTTCTGGTTCCCCTGGCATTCTGACTTCCGATCGACGCTTTCCGGGTCGTCTCCTGATGTGCTGAATCCAAACAAGCCATGGTCATCCGGGTGCTGCGGGTAGCGTCGGCAGCCCGATCGATTCAGCTACCGACCGTGATTCAGTTACCGACCGTTCGCAGCAGTTGACGGGTGTCATTGGTGGAGGGCTGGTAGCCATACCCGTAAACCCCACCCTCCGTGTCCTGAATGATCCGCGGGGTCACCATGATCACGAGCTCCCGCTTCTCTCGGTTGGTTCCTGAGGCACGGAAGAATTGTCCGATCAGCGGGATGTCGCCGAGGATGGGCCACTTGCTCACTTCGGCAATATCAGTTTCTGAGATCACTCCGGTGAGGATCAGGGTCTGACCATCTCGAACACGAACAGCACCCGTATCCAGGCGTCGGATTCTGAGGATACTGATCGGTGGACATCCGTTACCCGCTCCGATTTCCCGATCTACAGCAGAAATGCTGGGCGAGAGTGAAAATGTTACGAATCCATTATCATCAATCTTTTCGATCCGTGCGCCAAGCACAAGACCAGCAGTGGTCAACTCGATTGTGCAGGTGATGCCGCCCGTATTGGCATCGGAAGTGGATTCCACACTGGTCGGTACGTTGACACCCACCCGCACCACTCCTTCGTTCGCACGACGCCTGCCGATCGGGGAGTCGATTTCTGAAAAGCTGGTGTCGAACGCGGCGGCGGAAGAGCCACCCGCACCAGAACTACTTCCTTCTTCCCGAATCAAGGACGCATTTTCCTGAAGGATCAGGGTAGGACTGGCCAGCACTTTGGTTGTGCGCGATTGGATGGTGGCCCTGATGAAATCAACGAAATTATCTTTATCATAAAGCGTTCCAGGATTTCGCCTTCTAAAGGCATTAAAATCTGAACTTGATGATGACGAAGACTGGGTAGAGGAGTTTTCAAAAGGAACACCATCGGTTTGCCCCCTCAATCGATCCGTGAATTCAGACGCCGATTGATTAACCAACTCACTTGAGTTCAAGGCGTCAAAAGAGTCGGAACCAGGCGGAAGATTACGTCCAAAAGCTCCAATCAACTGACCATTATCATTGACAATGAAATTATTGCCATAGCGGAATGCAAAACTATTGGCCAGCTCTGAATCGTTGGTGAGGTCCACATCGAGGATTTTCACAGCCAGGGCAACCTGCCGCTGCCTGAGGTCGAGTTGTTTGAGGTAGGTTTCCGCCACGGCCACCAGCTTCGGATCCCCCACCAGGGTGATGGTGCCGAGGCGGGAATCGGTGGTGCCGATCAGTCCCCGCAAGGGGCCCTGGCTGGCTCCGTAGGACTCGATCTGGGTGGTTTGGGCGGTCTGGGACGTCTGGACCGCCGAACCCACCTGCGCGGTCCCCGCCGACTGGATATCCGACGTCACCGAAGTGGTGGTGAAGGTTTTGTTGATCGTGGCCCCCAGATTGGCCAGATAATCGGCGGCGGAATTGGCAGAGGCCTGGTTCAGTCGGTACACCTTCGACATCTGGGCTCCGAAGCTTTTGCCGAGCACGTTCGGCCCCGCCAGGATCATGTTGCCTTCCCGTTTTCCCTGCAGCCCAGCCGCCAGCAAGGCGGAATTCAGGGCCCGGCCGTAGCTTTCGCTGCGGAAGGCGATGGACAGGGGACGCATCTCTGCAGATGGACCCGGTTCCGCTCCACCCTGTTGCGATGCATTCTGGGGCTCATTCACGAAGACGAACCCGTAGCCCCCCAGTCGGCTGATGGCCATCAACACGTCCTTGGCGGGGGCGTTCTTCAGGGTCATGGTGACCCGCGGACCACTGACATTCACGTAGCTGGGATTGCTGAGCATCATGGTGCCCACGGCCATGTCCCCCACCGGTGGCGCCACGGCCCGAGGCTGGAGCGGAGGGACGTAGCTGGGTTGGGGGACCCGCCCTGGGGTCGTGATGTTGGGAGAGAGGGTCTGCAGGGTTGGCTGCTCGGGAGCCGTGAAGCTGAGGATGAGATTGCGCCCATCGGCGCTCACGACCGGCCGGCCCAGGGGGGCGCCGGGCACGGGGGTGACGCTGAGGCGATAGGTGGTGCCCGATCCTTCGATACTGATGGTCTGCAACCCTGCCTCCGGCAAGGACAAACGCTGAGGCCCCCGGCGCAGGCCATTGGGGGAAGTGGTGGTCAGCAGACCCTGCCAGGTGGACCCGGAGATCTGCTGTTGCAGTTGTGGCGCCTCACCAGCCCCCTCAATCACCAGCTCCACCGCATCCGGTAGTCGGCGCAGCTTCATTTCCATCGAACCGCCGCTGGACGGAAGCTCGGCACCCTGCTGCTGGGCACGGGCCCTCAGCCCCTCGATCGGCACCCCTACCAGCAGGGCTGGAGCGAGCATGCCCCACATCCAGAAAGCCCGACCCACTCGTTTCAACACACGTGACGGGGGGATCTTATCCATCAGGAGAGAAATCACTACCCGATCAGTGCCAGTCACTTCGGTGCCGGCGCCCCGGGGCGTGCATCCTGCTCGGGTGGTCCGTACAGACTCACATTCAGCTTGAGGATGACTGGAACAGGGGAGCCGGAGGTCTCCGCCACCTTGGTGGCTGACTCCGGCAGACTCAGGTTCAGATCACTCTGCACAACCAGCACGTTCAGGGTTTCGACACGTTTCAGGAAGGCAAGCAGCGCAGGAAACTGTCCTTTGACGATCAGGAGGCTCGTCTGACGCTGCAGACCCTGCAGCTCCGGGGGCCCTGAACTGTCTTGCTTGGTCTTGTCGCCATCCGGCTGATTCCGAGGCTGTGCAGCCGCAGCATTGGAAGGCCTGGCACCAGCCGCTTGTTTGGCAGGCGCTTCCTTGGCAATCTGGGGTTCATAGGAATCAAGTTGCACTCCGGTCCGCTGGGCTTCCAGCTGGAGTTGAGCCAGGAAGGTGGAGAGTTCCCCGCTGCCGGCAATCAGACCGAGGATCTGCTCGCCGACCAACTGGCTCTTGACTTGGTTCTCGTCGATCGATTGGAGCTGGGAGCGCAGCAGACTCGTCTCCTGAAGCAAACCATCGAGCTTCTGGAGTCGCCGGCTGTCCTGAAGAAACTGACGCGCGATCGGCAGCAACGCCACCAGAACAAGCAGAGCAGCAATCAGCGCCCCGATCCCGATCGGTGTCCACAACCAGATGCGCTGAAGGTTCTGGCCGGAAATGCGGGGGGCGCCGTCCTGAAGATTCGTCATCGCATCAGACCCTCCTGTTGCAGCAGCTGGAGGCGGCTCGCCAATCCAGAGGAGCCATGGCTCTTCAGCACCTTCAGCAAATCCTCGGGAGAGAGATCGGCGAACGAACCTGTGAGTTCAAAGTCAACCGGCTGAGTTTGGCCTAGCGCAGCCTTCCGAATCCCCGCCTGGTTGTTGTTCGCTTGATCCTTCCCCCTTTCCAGTTTCTTGAGGGTCACGTCCTGGGCTTTGAGCAGGGGTGAATTCTGCAGCTCCAGCTGCAACGCATTGATGCGCGTGAACGCTTCCGGATCGACGGCCCGGCCCTGCAGCACCAGAGTGGTTCCCTGCTCCATCGCCGACACCAGTTGAACGCCATCGGGAGTGCGCAGTTGCAGCTCGGAGAGCAGCGCTGAACTCGCCCGGACCGTGGTGAGAGAGCGGGCCAGGGTCCGATTCGCCGCTACCTGCTTGCTCAGTTTCGCGTTAGCACTTTCGACCCTGGCGCGCAGGGCTGTGGCCTCTGCTTCCACTCGCTCAATGTTCGCCATCTGGGATTGGATGTATTGATTTCCAAGAAACACCAGGGCCGTCGCTCCCGCCGCCGCAATCACAAGAGAACCGCCGATCAGTACCCCGAGTCTCAGGGTGGTTGTCCGTTTGGCCAGGAAAGGCAGCAGGGAGGCCTGTCCCAGGTCCGCCCGCCGTTCCCGCAGCAGATCCAGCACGGGGAGGTTCATCGGTTCGACTCCGTCGCCGCCAGGCCCTGAAGCACGAGGGAGGCGAAGGGCTCGGTTTCCACAATCTCAGCCTTCAAGCCCAGGACATCCTCCAGCTGCTTCTGAGCCAGGAGCGGTTGGGCAAGCAACAGCCTCAATTCCTTGGCTCCCTTGTCCTTCCGCCTGTAGAAGGAAAGGCAACGCAACAATTCCGGAACCAGCTTCCCTTCCTCGCTCGGCAGCTGGCGCTCGAAAACCGGAATACCGGAGCGGAACAACACCAGTCGGCAGTGGCCCTGCAGGGGATCCAGCAGGGCGATCAACTGGCCCTCAGGGGCTCGGCGCAGGATGGGTTCCAGGGCAACCAGCTGACAGCTCTGGGAGGGTGCCAGGCGCTCCAGCTGAACACCCGCGAGGCTGAACACCTCAATCCACCCATCAACCAGACTTCTTGGTGCTGCGCCCAGGAGCATCTGGGCGGGTTGCCCTGGCAGGGGCTGAAGATCGATGTAGGAGGCTTCCAGCGGGGTTGACAGACGAAGGGGGGGATCCAGCTGTCGCAGGGCAGCCAAGGGTTCGTCCGGCATCTCCTGGAAAGGCCAGACGACGACTCTCCACTCCACCGCGGATGGGGGGAGCGCCGCAAGCACACAGGCATCAATGAGGTTTTCATTGACGAGCAGATCACCGATCAGATCGCCGATGGGCTCCTTTTCCAGAGGCATGCCATCGCGAAGAGTCAGCTCCGGCAGAGGGGCCTCGATGCTCAGCGGCTGAGGATCCTTTCCCTGGAGAGACTGGCCGGAGACCTTGGCATCAGTCAGCTCAAGCAGGACAAGCTGCGGAAACAACTTCGCCTGGACTGGTCGCCACCGTTCCTGCAGGTTGTCGATCAGGCCGGAGAAGGCCAAGGTTGGAGCTCATCTGCCTGACAAGGTACCGGAGTCTCAGCGCCATGGCAGCCCTGACCCGATGACTTCATTAATCGTCCCCAGACCATGGCGGTCCAGCTGATGACTCAGTCCCTCCAGAATCGTCGGAACCAGTTCAGGTCCTTCGTAGATCCAGCCCGTGTAGACCTGCACCAGTGAGGCCCCCGCCGCCAGCCTTTCCCAGGCGATTTCGGCGGAATCAATCCCCCCCACCCCGATCAGAGGCAGGGCGGGTCCGGCCGTGGCCCGTAGACGACGCAGCACTTCGAGGGCACGGGGCCGCAGCGGCCGACCACTCAGTCCACCGGCCTCCTCCGCCAGGGTCCGTCCAGAAATCAGCCGCCGTTCCCCCAGCCCGTGACGGTCCTGGCTGGTGTTCACGGCAATCACTCCCGCCAGCCCCTCCTCGTAGGCCAGTCTGGCGATGGCATCGATGGCGTCATCCTCGAGATCAGGGGCGATCTTGACCAGCAGCGGTGGGCAGGCGGGAAGCCGGCGCAGCCGCTCCACCAGGCGGCGCAGCTGGCTCTCCTCCTGGAGATCACGCAGTCCGGGTGTGTTGGGAGAACTGACGTTGACCACCGCATAATCCGCCTGGGGCGCCAGCAGCTCCAGGGAGGAGGCATAGTCTTCCGGTGCCAGCTCCAGCGATGTGAGCTTGGATTTCCCCAGGTTGATCCCGAGCACCGCAGGACGCCGTCCGGGCTGGGGCATCTTTTGCCGCTCGAGAATGCGCAGCACTTCTTCCGCTCCCCGGTTGTTGAAACCCATCCGATTCAGGGCGGCCCGCTCGGCCGCCAGCCGGAACAGCCGGGGACGGGGATTGCCGAACTGGGGCAACCAGGTGATGGAGCCGATCTCAGCGAAACCGAAACCGAACAGGTGCCAGATCGCCGCGGCCACCCCGTTCTTGTCGAACCCCGCCGCCAGCCCCACCGGATTGAGGAACCGACAGCCGAACAGGGTCTGCTGGAGTCGAGCGTCTCGACGTTGCAGCTCTGCCCCGAGTCCCTCGAGGGTTCCACTCACCAAAGGCCAGGTGCGCCGCAGTGACGCCTGACCCAGGGCCGCCAGAGTGAGACGACTGAGTTGTTCGGCGTCCGCCCCCTGATCACTGCTCAGTAAGGGGCCGAGGAAACGTCGATACAGCGCTCCGCTCCCGCCCCTTGCGGCGGAGGTTGGCGAGTTTGAGCCCATGTCACCGTTCGTCATCGACGTTGTGTCCATCCGTTCCACCACGTTGCAGACGCCAACGGCCATCTGCCAGCGGCTCGACACGCCAGTCCCTCCAGGACCAGGGTTGGCGGCGCACCTTCAGCCTGCTGGCAGGCTCCTGCACCAACTCAGCCAGCTCCCCCAGGCTCAGACCATAACCCTGGGCTGCCAGCCGATTCGCCAGCTCGAGACGGGACAGCAGTCCCACGAGTGAGGCCGGGGCCGGGTCGCTGGCCGGGGTGGGAAGGATCGGTCCCCGCGGCAGGGCGGGTTCATGCTCGGACCTGAGCTGGGGTTTCTGGCCCCGGGCAAAGGCCACGGCGATCGCATCGCAGCGATCGTTGTCGGGATCACCGCTATGGCCTCTCACATGCACGAGGGACACACCGGGAACGCGATGCTGATCCAGCTGTTCCCACAGATCGCGGTTCAACACGGGACCGCCTGAAGAGGTACGCCATCCCTTGCGTTTCCAGCCCGCCATCCATTTCTGCAGACCGTCAATCACGTAGCGGCTGTCGGTGCGGATCGCCAGGCCAGGGCCCCGGGGAAGATCAGCGAGAGCCTCCAGCACCGCCAGGGCCCCGGTGAGCTCCATGCGGTTGTTGGTGGTGGAGCGATCGGCGCCGCCCATCTCCCGCACGGAACCATCGCCAAACCGGAGCAGGGCCCCCCAGCCGCCAGGGCCCGGATTCCCACTGCAGGCACCGTCACAGGCCGCAGCCACAACCGCCACCGGCTCATCATCCATAGGGCCCCTTGTCAGGTTCGGTTGAATTGGGTGTTCCATCCCCGCTGGTTCGGGAGACGCGGAGTTCACACCATGAAGCGAACCTACCTGGCCCTGACGGGGTTGGCCTTAGCGGGGTTCAGCCTGGCCGGCGCTTTCCCCCTCCTCTCGAAGGCCGGGGCAGTGTTTGGCGCCCAACCCGTCGACCCCTCCCGGTATGCCGTGCTGGCTCGCCCCCTGGGCACCAGTGACTGGAATCTGGTGGTGTTGGAGCAGCCCGATGCGAAGCCCGACTGCTGGGAGACCCGATCGGATGGATTGATCGACCCTTCCATCAACCGGGTCGATGTCAAGGGCATCTGTGGTCGTTACTCCGACAGCAACGGCTATTCCCTGCGGATCGGAGAGGAGGATCTCGGCACCAGCTACCGCCTGCGGGTACAGCGGACGGACAGCCAGTTGCAGTTGCAGGCCATCTCCGCTGACCAGCCCGGTGTGCTGTTGATCGGGAAAGCGGAACTACCGAAGCGTGCCCGCGACGCCTTTGTGGCGCTGAAACTGGAGCCGGGCTGGGAGCTGCGCCGACGTCAGTACGGCGAGGAGCTCCTACAACACATCTATTTCACCAGCTCCACACCGCTGGGAGATCTGCTCGCCGCCACGGAGGAGCCCGCGGCCGCTGAGGATGGAGCTGGGAGCACCGGCAGGCCGATGTCATCGTCGCGGCCTGGGCCGGAGTCCGACCCGCAGCCCAGGGAAACGGCCACCTCTCCGAGTTCCCCGTTCAGCGAGATGGCGGAAACGAGCTCCCTGGAATCCCGGCGGGGCAACGCCATCGCCATGGGATCGGGTCAACCCGTGCCCATCGAGGTCATTCCTTACAGGGAGTGAAGCCCGGACAGCCGGTCTTTCACGGACACTTCACTTTCCGTCATTCATCCCCTTCTCTGCCAGGAAAGCATCCATTAACTTTGCAGGTGTGAGGAGTGAGGAACGTTCCTTCAGGGTCGAAACGAGGACAGACTCCTGATTCCGTTCCACTCAAAAGCCCTGCCTTCGGCAGGGCTTTTTTTTGTGCAGCAACCGGGAGTCCCGTGGCTGCCGGCTTCAGGGGTCCAGCAGGGGACCGGTCGCTCCCGGGTGGACCAGGAGACCGATCCCGCGGCGGATCACTTGATCGTGACCTTGCCTCCCACTTCTTCGATCGCCTTCTTGAGGGCCTCGGCGTCATCCTTGCTGATGCCTTCCTTGACGGTCTTGGGAGCGGCCTCCACAAGCGCCTTGGCATCGCCAAGACCCAGGCCCGTGGCCTCCCGGACAGCCTTCAGAACCTTGATCTTGGAGGCGGCTTCAAAGCTTTCGAGCACGACATCGAACTCGGTTTTCTCCTCCACGACCTCGGCGGGGCCAGCGGTGGGGGCTGCCATGACGACGCCGGCGGAGGCGGCGGCAGACACGCCGAAGGTATCCTCAATCTGCTTGACGAGCTCGGAAGCCTCCAGCAGGGAGAGGGTTTTGAGTGATTCGAGAATCTGGTCAGTGGTGGTGGACATGGTGGTTGAGAAAAAGCAACGGAACGGAAGAGTTGGTGGAGCTCAGGAAGGATCGAGCCAACCTCAGCCTTCGCCGGATTCGGCGTGCTGGTTGAGGGCCCTGGCCAGACCGGATGGAACCTCGTTGACCCCCACGGCGATTTTGGTGGCCAGGCCGTTGATCGCACCGGCGATCTGGGCCATGAGCACCTCCTTGGTGGGCAGATCCCCGATCGCCTTGATGTCGTTGGCGGAGAGGAGTTGGCCTTCGAAAAGGCCACCTTTCGTTGACGACTTCTTGGTGTCCTTCTGGAAGGACTGAACGGCCTTCACCGCCCCACCGACATCACCCTTGATGAGGATGAAGGCGTTGGTGCCGGTGAGCAGGGAATCGAGATCCGACCAGGCGGTGTTTCCATCGATGGCCCGGCGCATCAAGGTGTTCTTGGTCACCTTGCAAACGCCATTGGCCTCCTGGAGACGGGTCCGGAGGTCGGACATCTCCTTGATGGTCAGGCCCTTGAAATCAAGGACCAACGCCATTTCGGCTTCACCGAGGAGCCCTTTGAGCTCTTCGACGATCTGTTGCTTGTTCTCCAGTGTGCGGCCCATGGGAAGTCGTACGAAGCGGGGGAACAAGCGGGTAGCGCGGCCCCAACAGGAAGAGGCCGCCGCATGCTCCGCACCGCACGGGGTGACCCCCCACGGGCAAAAACCTGTCGCGTACACCTCGGCAGGACTTAGGAGAAGGGCTTCGGCGAACCGAGCGCAGACTCACCTGCTGTCTTGGGTAGGGCGCGCGTGCCCTTCTGACAATTGCCAGTCCATAACCTTACGACAAGGCTTGTCCGATTCCCGGGCGCGCCGATCCGCCAAGGGGGGATCCCTTTCTATCGGCTGAGCGCGGCCAGCACCGGAGCCAGCATTGCCTCCCAGCGGCTGTAGCCGCGTCGATTCAGGTGCAATCCGTCAGTGCTGTAAGCAGATTGAAGACTGCCCGTGGCATCGCCCATGGCGTGATGAAGATCGAGGAAGTCCTGCTCTCCCCACAAACGTTTCAGCCGCTGGTTGAGGTCCACGACCCGGTCGAGAACCTCCTGGCCGCAGAAGGAGCGCTGGCAGGGAAGAGTGGATTGGAGGATCACCCGGGCTCTCCCACCGGAACGAAGCTCCGACAGGATGATCTCCAGCCGGGATGCCACATCCTCCGCTGAGGATCCCCTGAGGATGTCGTTGATGCCGAGCATCACCAGATAGGTGTGGGCCCCAGTGGCCCGGATCGACGCCAACCGGGCCAGCACATCGGTGCTTGTGTCGCCATTCACGCCATGGTTGGCGATGACCAGGTCGGGAAAGGCCGTCTGCCAGTCCCCGCCCGCGGTGATCGAATCGCCGACGAAGGTGACGTCAACCCGACCGGGTCGCTGAACGGGGCGGGGTTGCCAGGGGGTGGAGCGGATGGCTCCCCAGGCAAGGACCAGAAGGCTGGCCCCGCCGAGCACCATGAAAATCCCCATCGTCCAGGCCGACCGTGTCAGCTCAGCCTTGCGGGGCGAAGGAATCTTCAGCTTTCCTTCTTGATGTCCTGCAGGGTGGCGAAATCGACCTGTATGGAGGGCCCCATGCTCGAGGCGATGTAGAGACTGCGCCAGTAGCGCCCTTTGGCTCCACTCGGTCTGTTGCGGTCGATGGTTTCCTGCAGGGCCTTGAGATTCTCCAGCAGATGGGCCGTGCTGAAACTGGCCTTGCCGAATCGCACGTGAACGATGCCGGTGCGGTCGGCCCGGAATTCCAGCTTGCCGGCCTTGAACTCATTGATGGCGGAGGCCAGGTCGGTGGTGACCGTGCCGGCCTTTGGATTGGGCATCAGGCCACGGGGGCCCAGGACCCGACCCAACTTGGCCACTTTGGGCATCATGTCGGGAGTGGCGATCAGCAGGTCGAAATTGATCGCGCCTGCGGCGATTTCATCGACCATTTCATCATCCCCGGCGAGATCGGCCCCAGCAGCCTTGGCCTCGGCCACTTTTTCACCCCGTGCGATCACGGCGATCCTCACCTTCTGGCCTGTGCCGTGGGGCAGGGCCACCGTGGTGCGCAGCTGTTGATCGGTGTATTTGGGATCGATGCCCAAACGCACATGGGCTTCAATGGTTTCGTCAAATTTCGCGGTGGCGGTGGTCTTGACCAGTTCGAGCGCCTCGAGCGGGTCGTAGGACCTGTCTTCCACCTTGGTGGCGAGGTCGGTGGTGCGCTTGGAAAGCTTGGGCATGGCGGGAAGGGGTGCGAGCGACCGATGACGGTCTCCCCCGAATGGGTGAACGAAAGGGAGGAAGGGCTGGATCAGTCGCTGACACCAACGCCCATGTTGCGGGCGGTGCCCTCAATGATGCGCATGGCGGATTCGACGCTGCTGCAATTGAGATCGGGGAGTTTGGTCCTGGCGATCTCCTCGAGTTGGGAGCGACTGATCGCACCCACCGAACCCTTGGAGGAGGTGGCGGCACCTTTATCGATGCCGGCAGCTTTCGAGATCAACACGGACGCGGGGGGCGTCTTGGTGACAAAGGTGAAGCTCCTGTCCTCGAAGACGGAGATCTCCACCGGAATCACATAGCCGGCCTTGTCCTGGGTGCGAGCGTTGTACTCCTTGCAGAACGCCATGATGTTGACCCCGTGTTGACCCAGGGCAGGACCCACAGGAGGGGCGGGGTTGGCTTTGCCGGCTTGGAGCGCCAGCTTGATCACGGCTACGACTTTCTTGGCCATCGGCAGGGCAGGGGGCAGGACTCCCGGATGGGAGCGAGAAACGAACATCCCCGAAGGGGATCTGTGCGGATTGATCCCCGAAGGGGATCTGTGCGGATTGCCAGGACCAGGAAGGAGGCACTGACCGGGTGGTGGCTTCCCGAGGGGAACCACCTGTGGCCGTCCTCCGCAGGGAGACGGCCGGTTTCGATCGGCTAGCTCTGCTTGCTGATCTGGGAAAACTCAAGTTCCACAGGCGTTTCCCGACCAAAGATCGAGAGCAGCGCCTTGAGCTTGCTGCGTTCACCGGATACTTCGATCACTTCTCCCTGGAAATCCTTGAAGGGTCCGGCAGTGACGAGAATCTGATCGCCTTCCGCCAGATCGACCTTGACCACGGGCTTCTTCTCAGCGGCCCGTTTGAAGATGCGATCCACCTCCTGCCGACTGAGGGGCCGGGGCTTGATGTGGCCTCGGGCCTTGCCCGTGGCACGGCGCTCCTCCTGGCCGACGAAATTAATCACGTTCGGGGTGCTCCGCACAGCCATCATCGTGTCTTCATCAAGCACCATGCGAACGAGCACATAGCCGGGAAAAACCTTTTCCTCGATCGATTGACGGGAGCCATCCTTCTTCAGCTTGACGCCGGGGGTCTGGGGGATCTCGATCTCCAGAATGCGGTTGTCCACACCGAGGGTCACAGCTCGCTGCTCGAGGGTGGCCTTCACCTTCTTTTCACAACTGGAAGCGACCTGTACGGCGTACCACCGGGCAACGAGGGGCTTTTCCGGCGAATCGGCCGAAATCTCATCCTCCGGGGCTGGTTCGGCCAGCAGGGCCTCAGCCTCGCCGGGGGCACTGGGAAGTTCCAGGATCTCGGTGGGAGTGGATTCGATCTCGGTCATGGGGCTCTCGAAAGTAGGCATCAACGAAACACCAGGGTCGCGACCCAGCCGTAAAACCGATCGATGGCAGCAATGGCGGCAGCGGAGAGACCGACCATGAGGATCACGGCAACCGACTCACTGAACAACTGCTGGCGACTCGGCCAGACCACCTTGCGAAGCTCGGAGATGGCAGCAGCACCGAATCCTTCCTGCTGGACGTCGCCCGGCTCAGGCTGCCCGGACTGGAGGGTAGGTTCCAGGGAAGTCGAACCTGCCCCGTTGCCCGCGGCTCCGCCGGGGTTGTCTTCAGTGGTGGTCGGGGAAGTGGGTTCCAACGGCTACAGCAGGGCGACGCGGCCTGGCGCATCGGCAAACAAACACCTTACTGGACGTACTCCTGGGCTGGACCGGACAGGCCCCGAAACCGGAGCCGCAGCGTGGCGGAAGAGGGGGCTTGGGCCTGATCCGACGGATCCGGCTCGACCCGAATCCCCCACGCATCGGAGAAGCGCTGCTCGAGCAGGGCGGTAGCCAGCGGATTCTCGATGCGCCTTCGCAGGACACGCCGCAGGGGGCGTGCGCCGTATTCGGGTTCGTAACCCTCCAGGGCGAGGGCCTCCACCACCGGTTCGGCAACCTCGAGCACCAGTTGCTGTTCCCGCAGGAGTGCGGCCAGTTCCTTCAGTTGCAGACCAACGATGCGCTGCAGATCCTCTGGCTCCAGGGGGCGGAAGCGGACCACCTCATCAACGCGGTTCAGAAACTCGGGCCGGAACTGTTCGGTGAGGGCCTGATCCACCGCCTCATCCAGGCCACGGTCGAGGTCCCTCTCCAGGGCGGCATCGCCCCCGGGGGATGCGCTCCTCCTGGCCCGGGCCCGTTCCAGGATCTGGCGGCTGGCCAGATTGCTGGTCATGATCACCACGGTGTGGCGGAAATCAACGGTTCTGCCCTGGGAATCGGTGAGCCGACCGTCGTCGAGGACCTGAAGCAGCAGGTTGAACACCTCGGGATGGGCCTTTTCCAGCTCATCGAGCAGCACAACGGCATAGGGACGGCGGCGAACCGCCTCCGTGAGCTGACCACCCTCTTCATAGCCCACATAGCCCGGGGGTGCCCCCACCAGGCGGGCGACCGCATTGCGCTCCATGAATTCACTCATGTCCAGTCGCACCAGAGCTTCCTCCTCGTCAAACAGGGCCGCCGCCAGGGCCTTGGCCAGCTCGGTCTTGCCCACCCCGGTGGGCCCGAGGAAGAGGAAGGATCCCACAGGTCGTCGCGATGACTGCATCCCCGCCCGCGCCCGGCGGATGGCCGCCGCCACCACCGTCACGGCTTCCGGCTGGCCGATCACGCGCTCGGCCAGCCGATGTTCCATCTCCAGCAGTTTCTGGCGCTCCCCGGCCAGGAGCCGTTGCACCGGAATCCGGGTCCAATGGGCCACCACGTCGGCGATGTCTCCCGCCTCCACCTGTTCTCTCAACAGGGGGTCCAGGCTCAATTCGCGCTCCAGCTCGGCGCGGCGTTGCTGCACGGCGCGCAAGGGGTCGTACTGGAGCCGGGCCGCTTCCTCCAGGTCACCGGCCCGCTCCGCCTCCGCAATGGCGTGGCGCAGGTCTTCGTCCTCCTGGAGCAGGCCCCTGAGTTCGGCCAGCCGCTCCCGTTCCCCATTCCAGCGATGGTGCAGCGATTCGAGCTCGTCGTGGGCTTGCTGGCGTTGCTGCTGCAGCTGGATACGCTCCTGCTGAGGAGCCGATTCCGCGGCAAGCAGGGAGAGTTCCACCTGGCGGAGCCGGGCCTCGGCCTGCTCCACCACCTTGGGTTTGGACGTGACCTCCATCCTCAGCTGGGCGGCCGCTTCGTCGATCAGATCGATGGCTGAGTCGGGAAGACAGCGGTCGCTGATGTAGCGATCCGCCAGGCGCGTCGCGGCCACGAGGGCTTCATCGGTGATGGTCACCCCGTGGTGGATTTCGTAGCGCTCCTTGAGGCCCCGCAGGATCTGGATGCAGGTTGAACTGTCGGGTTCCTCCACCACCACCCTCTGGAAGCGCCGCTGCAGGGCGGGATCCTTTTCGATCGTGCGGCGAAAGTCCTGAGGGGTGGTGGCTCCGATGCAGCGCAGGTCACCGCGGGCCAGGGCCGGTTTGAGGATGCTGCTGGCGTCGGCACTGGAACGGTCGCTGCTCACCACCGTGTGGAGCTCGTCGATGAACAACACCACGCCAGCCTGATCGGTGCGGCTGTCCGCGTCCCGAACCTCGGCCAGCACGGCACGCAGCCGTTCCTCGAACTGGCCACGGAACTTGGCTCCGGCGATCAGGGCGCCCAGATCCAGCGCCACCAGCCGGAGGCCCCGCAGCGATTCGGGAACCTCAGCCGCCACGATCCGCTGGGCCAACAGCTCGGCGATGGCGGTCTTGCCCACGCCGGGTTCACCGATCAGCACCGGGTTGTTCTTGCCGCGACGGGAAAGCACCTGGATCAGCCGCCGGATCTCGGTGTCGCGGCCGATCACCGGATCCAATTCGCCGGCGCGGGCCGCTTCGGTGAGGTCGCGGCCGTAGCGCTCCAGGGCCGTGGCTTCCGATTCCGGATCGGCCTCCAGCCGAAGCGGTTCAGGCTGGGTCGCAGCGGATGGCGGCACAGACGGGATCCCTGGCCCGGAAAGGGCCGCAGCCGCAGCGGGGGGCGGTGATGGGGTGGGTCCCCAGACCCGCTCCGCAGCAGGAGCGGATGGGGAGGTCACCCCCGCATCGGGCTTGGCGTTCCTGGCCGGAGGGGCCGCCGTGCCTGGTCGCCACTGGCGCAGCAGAAGATCTTCGCTGAGGCCCTCGTCGGCCAGCAGCTCGGCTCCGACCCTCGGCTCCTCCAGCAACGCCAGCAGGAGGTGGGGAACATCCAGCAGCCGCGACCCCCAGGCGGTCCGTCTTCGTTCCGCGGTCTCGAGCAGGTTCTCCAGGGCTTCGCCGATGTAGAGGGCGGTGCCGCGACCAGTGGGTTGTTGGGCGCAGAAAGCCTCCAGCCGGTCAAGAATCCGATCCTCGTCCAGGGGGAGCGGATCCACCCAGCTGGCGAAGCGTCGGTCCACCAGCAAGCTGAGCAGCAGATGCTCCACGTCCATGGAGCCATGGCGCCAACGGCGGGCCTGATCCTGGGCAGAGAGCAGAAGATCCCAGGCTTGATCACTGAATCGATCAGGTTCGCTGGTGAGGGTTCCCGGTGCCGTTGGGGCCGCCGGCGTCTGATCTCGCGTCGTCCAGCCGGGCGATTCAGTGCGCATGGGGTTCAGTGCCCATCGGGTTTCGAAGACAGCTGGATCAGCTCCACTTTGTAGCGATCGGGATCCTCCACAAAGGCGATCACCGTGCTGCCGTGCTTCATGGGACCAGGTTCCCGCACCACCCGTCCTCCCTTGGCGCCAATGGCCGCACAGGTGGCTTGGATGTCATCGACTCCGATGGCGATGTGGCCATAGCCGTTGCCCAGGTCATAGGAGTCCGTATCCCAGTTATGAGTGAGCTCCAGAACCGTGGTGTCCTTTTCATCGCCATAGCCCAGGAAGGCAAGGGTGAAACGGCCACCGGGGTATTCCTTGCGGCGCAACAGGCTCATCCCCAGTACCTCTGTATAGAAGCTGAGGGAACGGTCCAGATCACCCACCCGCAGCATGGTGTGTAGCAATCGCATCGGTGGTCAGGGAAGGGCGAACAGAATCGCGGCCTGGGCCGCGGCACCATTCTGGCCACCGACTCGTAGGCATGGGCACACACGGGCTGGTGGGGGGGACCCATAGGATCCTGACCACCATTGGCATGGCTCCGTGTACGACTCCCTCGATCTGGTCATCGATTCGATTGTTGCCCGGGAAGTGCTCGATTCCCGCGGCACCCCCACCGTCGAGGCGGAGGTCTACCTGGAGGGGGGTGCCAGCGGCCGGGCCATCGTGCCCAGCGGTGCCAGCACCGGAGCCCACGAAGCCCATGAGCTGCGCGACGGCGGCACGGCCTATTTCGGCAAAGGGGTGAGCAAGGCGGTGGAGCACATCGAGGAACGGATTGCCCCTGCCCTCTGTGGCCTGAGCGCCCTGGATCAGGTGGCGGTGGATGGGGCGATGATCGAGCTGGATGGCAGCGACAACAAATCAGCCCTGGGGGCCAACGCGATCCTGGCGGTCAGCCTCGCCACCGCCCATGCCGCCGCCGGGGCCCTGAATCTGCCGCTCTACCGCTATCTCGGCGGACCGATGGCCAACCTGTTGCCCGTCCCCCTGATGAATGTGATCAACGGGGGAGCCCACGCCTCCAACAACCTGGATTTTCAGGAGTTCATGCTGGTGCCCCACGGAGCGGCAACCTTCCGCGAGGCGCTGCGCATGGGAGCCGAAGTGTTCCACACGCTCAAGGGTCTGCTCAAGGAGCTGGGCCTCTCCACAGCCGTGGGTGATGAGGGAGGCTTCGCACCGGATCTGGATGGAAACGAAGCTGCCGGTGATCTGCTGATCCAGGCGATCGAGAAGAGCGGCTATCGGCCTGGAGACCAGATTTCCCTGGCCTTGGATGTGGCCAGCACCGAATTCTTCAAGGACGGGCGGTATGCCTTCGGTGGGGGGAGCTATACCAGTGCCGAGATGGTGGACCAACTGGCGGCCCTGGTGAGTCGCTTCCCCATCGTCTCGATCGAGGATGGGCTGGCGGAGGATGACTGGGAAGGGTGGGGCCTGCTGAGCGGGAAGCTGGGCAGCACCGTGCAACTGGTGGGGGATGATCTGTTCGTCACCAACACCACCCGTCTGCAGCGGGGCATCGATCTGGGGGTGGCCAATTCGATCCTGATCAAGGTGAATCAGATCGGATCCCTCACCGAAACACTCCAGGCGATCGATCTTGCCGGCAGGGCCGGATACAGCAGTGTGATCAGCCACCGCAGCGGCGAAACCGAAGACACCACCATCGCCGACCTGGCCGTGGCCACCAAGGCCGGACAGATCAAGACCGGTTCCCTGAGCCGCAGTGACCGGGTGGCTAAGTACAACCGGCTGCTGCGGATCGAAGATGAGCTGGGCAGCCAGGCGATCTACGCCGGTGCCATCGATCTGGGCCCCCGCGGCAAAGGCTGATCACCCTGCGTGGCAGTCATTCACTGGTCACGCTTGCCTGTCTCGGCAGCTGATCCAGTCGGCCATCCCGCTTGAGCCGGGCCTGAAGTTTCCACCAGCCCAGCCCCACGGGCAGCCCCAGCACCAGGGGAACGGCGCTGATGGCCGGCCGGCTGCTCACCGCCAGCAGGGCGGCGGCCACAGCCAATCCTGCCAGCAGAAAGGATTGGCCTGTCGCCTGCTGCGCCGTCGCCAGGCGCCTCAGCAAACGATCAGTTTCTCCGGCTCTGATCTGTACCTGGAGATCCCCCTGTTCGATGCGGGAAAGACTCTCATCCAGACGCCGGGGAATCCCCAGGGCACGGGTTCCCACCTCGGCGGCCTGACGGGAGATCTCTCCGAATAGTTCGTTGGGGCCGTTACCGGTGGCGGACATCAGCGGGAGGAGATAGGGACGGGCAATCGCAACCAAATTAAAGGCTGGATCGAGGCTGCGACCCACTCCTTCGAAGGTGGAGAGAGCGCGCAGCACGAAAATCAGTTCCGGAGGCAGACGAAATGGTTGTCCGTAGACCAGGTCATAAAGATCACCGGAGAGCTTTTCGAGGATGTTGGCGTTGAAGGGGGGCGTGAGCGCCTCGTTGAGCATCAACCGCACCAGGCGACGCACCGGTCCCGGATCAATGCCCGCGGCGATCACCCCGGCCCGCTGCAGTTCGTCCACCAGGGCGGAGGCGTCACGGGAGGCGGCGGCCCGCACCATGCGTCCCAACCGGCTGCGCAGGCGTTCGGAAATCTGACCCATCATCCCGAAGTCGTAGTAGATGAGGGCTCCGTCCCTGGCCACCGCCAGGTTGCCGGGATGGGGATCGGCATGGAAAAACCCGAACCGCACCAGTTGCTGCAGGTAACTGGCGGCCCCCTTTTCCGCCACGGCGGCGGGCTGGATCCCGGCCTGCAACAGGGCCTCTCGATCCGTGATCTTGATGCCCGGCAGATAGTCGAGACAGAGCACCCGGCGGGAACTCAGCTCCCAGACCACCGCCGGGATGCGGATGCCCGGGTCATCGAGAAACTGCTGGCGGAAACGGGCGGCATGCTCGGCCTCCAGGCGGAAATCCAGCTCCCGGAGCAACACCCGGCGGCATTCCTTGGCGATCGCAACCCAGTCCCGCCCCTCTCCCCAGCGGGGATGGCTCTGCACCGCGGCGGCCACCTGCTGGAGAATCTCCAGATCGAGCCGGAACAGAGTTTCCAGACCCGGCCGTTGCACCTTGAAGACCACCTGGCGCCCACTGCGCAGGCTGGCGCGATGCACCTGGGCGAGGCTGGCCGATCCGAGCGGCTCCACCTCCAGATCCACGATCTCCGCCCGGCGCTCCCCCAGTTCCCGCTCCAGGATGGTTTCCATCACCGCGAAGGGGAAACCGGGCACCCGATCCTGGAGCCGGCTGAGCTCCTCCACCACTTCCGGGGGAAGCACATCGGGCCGTGCTGACAGCAGCTGCCCCAGCTTGATGAAGGCGGAGCCCAGCTCCAGGAACTTGATGGTGAGCCAACGGGCCTGGCGCCGCTGGCGTGCCGCCTGTCTGGCGGAGGAAATTCCTCCGGGGTAGGTCCAGGGTTGGGCGTTCCACCAGAGGCCCAGGGCAAGGCGCAGGGCCAGCGACCAGATGCGTGCGGAACGCCCCAGGCGTGTTCCCAGCAGCAGGGACCAGCCGCCACGGCCGCGATCGCGAAGGGTAGGGGCGCTCCCGGTGGGAGCCGGTCTGGACAATGGGAAACCCAGGTTCAAAGGGGAACTTTGGCAGACAGAGTTCGCCCCCGTGCCCCTCGTCCACACGATCCCCCTTACAGATCCCCTCCAGATCCGGAGATCATCCAACCTATGGATTCAGTCTGGAATCCGTGGGTAGCTCTGAGGAATTGCCTGCGGGTCGAACAATGACTTTTTTTCATTCTGAATGATCCCATTGCATCAGCAAGTGCCTTCGTGCCTTCTTTCAGCCCCTTAGTTTCAGATCATCGCCTTCTAGCGATAGCCCGCAGAAGACAGGGTCAGAATTGACCGTCCTGAAGTTGACAAGCAGTAAAATCATTCTCCGGTTGATTGTTGCTTCGGCATGACTGGATTTCATCCATCCGTACCCTGCTTGCACAGAACAACTCTCTGCTCCCATTCCCTGGTCTCAACCCATGGGGAGAGCGAGGCTGCGGCGGTTCCAGTCACAGGACCCCTGGGGGGACGATTGAATGATGTGACATCAACAACGGATCCCTGTGGCAACTGCTGCTGAACGACTCCAGGCCTATCTGCGCACCACGAGGCTGATGGGTTCGATTCAGAGCACCCTTTACTTCGATCAGAACACCGTCATGCCAAGCGCCGCCGCGGAGTGGCGGGGCGAGCAGCTGGCTCTGATGGCAGGACAGCTGCATGAGAGGCAGAGCTGCCCTGCCTATGCCGATCTGGTGCAGGATGCTGAGGCTGAACTGACTGAAGACGCCCCCGCTCCTGCCCGGCGGAACATCTGGCTGTTGCGTCAGGAGCTTCGGCGTCAACAACGTCTCGATCCCTCCCTGGTGGATTGCCTGGCCAGAGCCCAGGCCAGGGGGTATGCCCACTGGCAGGAGGCACGGGCGAGCGGAGATTTCAGCCGTTTTGCTTCGGACTTGCACGAGCTGATTGAGCTTCGCCGCGAGCAGGCCCGCCAGCTGGATGAGCCCCGCAGTTGCTGGGAAACCCTGGCCCAGCCCTTCGAGCCCGGAATCAGCAAGGCCCGACTCGACGAATTGTTCGGGCCCCTGCGGCAACGCCTGCCTCAGCTGCTCGAGCTGGCCGCATCAGCGGCGGAACCCTCCCCCAGCTGGGATCTGGCGGAAGCCGAGCAGGAAAAGCTCTGTTGCGAATTGCTGGACACCTGGGGCTATGACCCCCAGCGCTGCCAACGGTCCCGCTCGCCCCATCCGTTCTCTTCCACCCTCGGACCTGCGGATTTCCGGATCACGACCAGGGTGGTCCCAGGCCAGCCCCTCTCCGCCTTTCTGGCCACGGCCCATGAATGGGGCCACTCCCTCTACGAGCAGGGGCTGCCCCGCACCGGCGGGCACTGGTTTCCCTGGCCCCTTGGAGAAGCCACCTCCATGGGCGTGCACGAAAGCCAATCCCTGTTCTGGGAATGTCGGGTGGCCCGCAGCGAAGCCTTCGCCCATCGCTGGCACCCCCGCTTCAGGCAGGCCATCGGCCGGGATCCCTGGGGGGAGGATCCCAGGGGATCCGCCCAGGGTTTCTGGCGTGCCCTCAACCCCTTGCGGCCTGGTCTGATCCGGGTGGAGGCGGACGAGCTCAGCTATAGCCTTCACATCGTGCTGCGTTATGAATTGGAAATCGCTCTGCTGGAGGGTGATCTGCCGGTGTCCGACCTGCCTGGTGAATGGAACCGCCGCATCACTGAGCTGCTGGGTGTCACACCGGCCAACGATGGCGAGGGATGTCTCCAGGACGTGCACTGGAGCGAGGGTTTGTTCGGCTACTTCCCGTCCTATGCCCTCGGCCACCTGATCAGCGCCCAGCTCAGCGAAACCATGGAGGCCGAGCTCGGACCCATCGAGACCTGCATTTCAGATTCCAATGAACGGCAACTTCGCGACTGGCTGTCACGGCGCGTCTATCCCTTCGGACGCAGTGTCAATGCGGAGGAACTGGTGCAGCAGGTGAGCGGTGAGCCTCTTTCCGCCTTCCCTTTTCTGCGCTATCTGGAGGCCAAGCTGGCCAGAATCCTCGGCTGAGGGTGGACGATCCCCACTTCGCAGCTGATCCGTAAGATGCTGCCTACCGGATCCGGCACTCCAGCACCGGGATTCCACAACCCTTCCACCAACCTATGGCAAACATTGACCATGCCCCCAGCCGCAGGATGCTGAACCTGCTGCACGTGTTGCCGGCTTTCGCCGATGAAGCTGAACTGAGGCTCAACGCCATCGTGGAACTCAACTCCGGCACGATCAATAAATACGAGTTGATCACGGAGACTGGTCACCTCAAGCTGGATCGCGTTGGCTATTGTTCCCTCGCCTATCCCTTTGCCTACGGCTGTATTCCAAGAACGTGGGATGAGGATGGAGATCCCCTTGACATTGAGATCGTGGGTGTCAGCGAACCACTGATCCCGGGCAGCCTGGTGGAAGCCAGAATCATTGGCATCATGAAATTTGACGATGGTGGAGAAGTTGATGACAAAGTGATTGCCGTGCTGGCCGATGACAAGCGCATGGATCACATCACCAGTTACACCCAGCTGGGGGACCACTGGCTCAAGGAAACGGAGTACTACTGGGAGCACTACAAGGACCTGAAGAAGCCCGGGACTTGCCGCGTGAATGGCTTCTTTGGCTGCGACGAAGCCATAACCATCATCAAGGAATGCGAAGCACGCTATAAAACCACCATCGATCCACAGTTAACAGATTGAATCCATCGTGCGTTTCCACCTACTGCCAAGCTGCAAGCACACAGCACCCACACCTGTGAACACTTCCTATGGCCGATGCGTTCGGGATGGCCGATGCGTTCGGGCTGCTTTGTTCCAGCTGACGTGCTGAGGCTGAGTTCTGCCGTGTGCAACGACTGGCATGGGCACCGTTCAGTGCGACGAGGCCTTTATTCTTCTCCACACCCTTACCAACCATCGCCTCTTCCGCTGCCGCCATGTCGCATCGATTCAACCTCAACCGTTTCAACGGCAATCGATTCAACATCCATCCTGTGAAGGGAATCCTTGCCGCATTCCTGATTCTTGCGATCGGTCCCGCGCTGGGCGCGGGAATCCCGGCTGTGGCAGCGGACACCAGCTCAGAGGAATCCACCCCATCGGCCAGCCCTGCTGCCTTGCCCGGCACCGACGGGACCCAACCCCCGACGGGAGCATCCGTTGAAGTCCCAGCTGACGCTCCTCAGCCAACGGCAGCGGTGACCAGTACGCGTCAGATCGTGCTTGAGCTGGGCAGGCGCACCATCAGCCTTCTGGAGGACGGGAAAGTGCAGGGCAGCTGGCCGGTTGCGATCGGAGACCCCAAAACCCCCACCCCCGTGGGCACCTACAAGATCGAGAACAAGATCGTCAACCCTCAGTACCAGAGCACGAAAAGCGGCAAGATCAACCCCACCATCGGCCCCAATGGTCCACTCGGAGATCGGTGGATCGGATTTCATTCCCTCGGCCGAGACCAGTTCGGCATTCACGGCACCCCCTCCGCCTGGTCCTGGACCGTGACGGGACGTACGGCCGTCACCAACGGTTGCGTGCGCATGCTCACCCCCCACGTACGCCAGCTCTTCGACCAGGTGGAGGTGGGAACACCGGTACTGGTGAAACGCTGAGGAGGCCGATCGGAAGACTTTCCGAAGATCCCCTGGAACCGTCCCTGGAGGTGTGTACTTACACCTAAGGTGTGTCACGACTTGCACACCGGCGGTCTGCATGCAACCCCCTATCCCCATGTCCGAGATACCCGCGCCGCTGATCACCGATCAGCAGAACAGCACCTCCCTCAAGTGGGGCAGTGATGGCGAGCTCTCCCAGCTCGATCTGAATCGGATCCTCGGCCTCCTCTATCAGGCGGATCCAGTCGCTGAAGCGATGATGAAAAGCGCTTCAGAAACAACCGTCTGAACTCCCCTGCCTCCAGCTGGCCTGTGATGGTCAAGGCATTGAAAACCAGTGTCCTGATGGGCCGACTCTTCATGGGCCCACTCTTCATGGGCTTACTCATGATGGGCAGACCTTGTTGATCCAAGGCTTGGTGATGAAACCTGAGGGGATCGAGCGCCGCCTGCTCCCCCTGGTCAGCTGCCGGGTCTGACACTGGCAAAGATTTTTTCAAGAATCTCTCCCGCTCCCTGGCTCCTCAATCGTTCTGCGAGGGTCACGCCGATCACCTCAGGATCCGTGCAATCCCCCCGCACCTCATCGCGGAGCAAACGATCACCCTCCAGGCTGGCCACCATGCCGGTGAGTACCAGCTCGTTGGCCTCGAATCGGGTATTCACGCCGATCGGCACCTGGCACCCCCCCTCCAGTTGGCGCAGAAAGGCCCGCTCCGCCAGGCATCGACGCATGGTGGGGAGATGCTCCAGCACCTTGATGCGCCCCAGCACATTGTCATCCCCCTCACGGCATTCGATGCCGAGGGCCCCCTGGCCGACGGCGTGGAGGGAAATACTTGGATCGATCAGCTCGTGAATCCGCTCCCCCAGGCCGAGGCGTTGCAGCCCCGCGGCGGCGAGGATCAGACAGTCATAGGCACCCGTATCGAGTTTTTCGAGCCGGGTGATCACATTCCCCCGCACATCCTTGAAGACGAGGTCCGGGAAATGGTGGCGCAACTGGGCCAGGCGCCTCAGGGAGCTGGTGCCCACCACGCTGCCGGCCGGTAGCGTGGCCAGGGTCTTGTCCGCATGCCTGGCATGCACCACCAGGGCGTCGGAAGGATCCTCTCGCTCGGTGACACATCCCAGCATCAAGCCCTCAGGCAGCTGGGTGGGGAGGTCCTTGAGGCTGTGCACGGCGATGTCGGCCCGATCCACGAGCATCTGGGCCTCGAGCTCCTTGGTGAACAGCCCCTTGTCGCCGATTTTGGCCAGGGCCACGTCGAGAATTTTGTCCCCTTGGGTAGCCATGGCCTCGATGCTGATCTCCAGACCTGGATAGGCCTTGGCGAGTGCATCCCGTACCCAGTGGGTCTGGACCATGGCCAGCTTGCTGCGGCGGGAAGCGATACGCAGGGTGGAGCTGGTCATCGAGCGGATCGGGCGACAGAAAACTGTCTGGCAACATTTCTCACCCTAAGCAGTCACCATGGCCCGGTCGGTTCCACCGTTCGTTCCTAGTCAGCAGATGGGCTTGCCACCAAGGGGCAGCGGCTCATCCAACAGATCAAGGGGTATGGGTCCCCAGGTGTCTTCGGCTGCTGGGGAGCTGGAACTGTGCCCCGTGATCAGCAGACCCTCCCCAAGCCCCGCTTCGGACCGAAGCAGGTAGGTGCCGGTGCGCTGGTTGCCCTTGAGAAACACCGGCCGGGGGTCGATGGCGCCGTTCTCGGTTGACGGGATCGCCATCGCTGGATTCGCCGGCTCCAGCTGGGGTAACCCCAGGAAAGTCTCACAGCGACGCAGAACCTGCAGCGCCCGGGCTGCTGTGGGGGCCATCACACCGACGGTGAACCATTCGCAGCTGGCCACGGCAGATTTCAGCTCCCGGAGCAGCTGGGATTGTTCCGCCGGACCCAGGGTCGGTGCGGTTCGCAGGCCCACCAGACGAGCCAGGGAGGAAGGTTGTGGGGAGCTCGGTGGGGTGATCATGCCGGCCAGGACCTCAGGGGTTCCACTCTGACGGGCGACCTTGCCGAAGGGTTGGTTGCCTCGGGGCGGAGCCACGCCAGCAGGTCAGGCAGAGGGTCAACCAGGCCAGGCCGGTGGCCGCTCCCGCCAGCAGATCAGTGGGCCAATGGGCGCGCACATAGAGGGTACTGAGCCATACCAGTGCGACCCACAGGCAGATCCCGATGGTCAGGGGGCGCCGCCAACGGGGGTGGTGTGACGCGAGGATCAACAGGGCCGCTCCGTAGAAGGCAACGGCGCCGGCTGCGTGACCACTGGGAAAACTACGGCCATCCACCAGCAGCAATTTCTCCGGCGGTCTGTGGCGATCGAACCACGGCTTGAGCCAGAGGTCGATGATCACCAGGATGCCCCCGCTGGCCATGACCAGAAGGCGCAGATCATTCCACCATCGCTTTGCGGCCACGTAGAGGATCGCAGCCAGTACCAGGAAGGCTGTGAACCCCACCCCGCTGAACCGATAGACCTGAATCAGCACCTCACCCGGCCACCCCTCCAGATGGGATCGGATCCAGTTCAGCGCTTCCACATCAAAAGGGGGGGGGAAGCGGGGATCAATGGAAGCCGCCAGCGCGGCCACAACGGCGATACAAACCGCAATGACGATCCCATCCGGGACTCTCAACTCCATCCTCATGGGCCCTTGAACTCCACGATGGGGACCCGCCACAGCTCCTGTTCGCCGCGGCGCTCCAGGCGTTCGACCCTATTCCCTGGAAGGTTGAGGGAGGCCAGGGTGTCGCGATCGCCGAGCAACCGCACCGAAGGACTGTCTGCCTGCAGGCCGAGCTTGGTGGGATCCGCCCGCAGCCGGTTGTCGATACTTTCCCGCCCCGACAGGAAAACCGCCGGTTGACCGCTATAGAAAAGGATGCTGTAGCGCTTGGTTCCCACCACCCAGAGAGGCTCCTGGGGAAGGGCCAGCTCACGGGCCCGACTCGCCAGTTGGCGCAAAGGGAGCTGACGTTCCCGGTCCAACAGGGGTGCAAGCGGCGCGATCACCAGGGCAAGGACGGCCAGAAATCCAGCCAGATTCGGGACCCAGAGCCAATGGCATGCCTTCGGGCGCTGCAACAGCAGCACCAATCCGATCGCCATCAGACCCAGCAGGATCGCGAGGGTGAGGGGCAAGCCGGAGCGATTCAAGGAAGCGGCGAAATCCGGATAGGCTGGATCGTTGGCCACCCAGTTCGGGGCCATGACAGCCGCGGCCGCCATGACCGTCAACAGCAGGGCATTGATCCAGCCCGTCAGGCGGAGGAGCCCGGAGCCGTTGCTGGACTGCGGCTGCCTGGCAGGATGAACATCATGCGGGAATGGTCGCCAATACAAAACGACAAGCAGACTGCATGCGGGCAAAGCAGGCAGGATGTAACCAGGGAGTTTCGTGGCTGCCGCCGAGAACAACGCCAGCGTCAGGAGAAGCCAGAGAACCAGAAACAGGGGTAAGGGGTCGGGTTCACCCTGCTCTGCATGTTGCGGGTTCGACGACGACCTCCACATGCCCACTCTCCAGAACTTCACCGATCCGATGGCGACGGGAAGAAACAGCGACCAGGGCAAGACCAGCAGAATCAGCCAAGGAAGATAGAACCAGGGAGGTCCTGGATGGTTATAGATGACACTGGTAAATCGCTGAAGATTGCTGAAGCCAAGGAATCCCCAGAGAAAGTCGATTCCGTTCACTTGGGTGGCGGCGACGTACCAGGGAAGGCAGACCCCCAGGAAAACCCCGACCACCCCGAGCAGCACCCGGGGCCGGAGCCAACGCTCCCAGCGGCCGGTGATGATCAGAAAGACCCCGATCACCAGGGCGGGGATGACCAGGCCAATCGGTCCCTTGGCCAATACGGCAATACCGCTGAACAGGCCGAGGCCGATACGACCGATGACCGCAGACCTGGGATCATCCGCATGGCGGTGGGCCAGCAGAAAGCTGAACAACGCCAGCGTGATGGCGCTGGAAAGAAACATGTCGGTGGTGGATGTCCTTCCCCATCCGATCCAACCCGGTGTGGTGGCCAGAACACCCGAGGCAAGGGCCGCCCTGCCGAACCTCCTGCCCTCGTCTTCCCGGGAGGGGGACCAGAGGATCATCAGGACGAAGCTGGTCACCACAACGGCGGAGGCTGAAAGGGCAACCGGAAGCCGGGCCGCCCATTCACTCACCCCGAACAGTCGGAAGCTGATGCCCACCATCCAATACCCCCATACGGGATAGTCGAAGAACCGCTCCCCGTTCCACCACGGGGTGATCCAGTCGCCTCGCTGCAACATCTGATGGCCGACTTCGACGAACAGGGCTTCGGTTTTGTCCATCAGCCCCAGGCTGCCCAGGTTGTTGAAGAAGGCCAACCAGCAGAGCAGCAACAGCCAGAGGAGGCCTGCTATCCACAAGGTGGATGACGCTGCTGCTTTCAGGCGTGGTCGGCCAGATTCAGCAGGCGGTTGAAGCTCCATCGTGCAGAACAGGGGAAAACGTTCTCAACTTACGCTCAGGAGAATCTCGGCTTGTTTGGGGCTTCTCGCATGGGGCAACTCACAGGCGATAAAAATACGGCCTGGCATGCGTATAGTCTGCTTAATACAGCTTGAACAACTCTTTACCGCAAGTCTTGCCTGGCCGAAGATCTTTCACTGACCCAGGCTCGTTGCCCCAGGCAAGCAAGTCGCTGAGAAATATCTGGATCTATTGCATTAATCCCAGATTTTTGGCAATGTGCTTACTGCCAAATGCTTTCTACCCAATACTATCTACCAAGATTATGCCTGCTTTAGGCGACAATCTGGAGTAGCATCATCCCTTGATTGGATGAACATGACGCTGCCCACCCTATCAGAGAATCAGCTCCTGCTATGCGAAAAACAATCAGATTGTTTGGCTGTTTTTTTAATGGCAAAAAGTTCAGCTGAGGCCAACCCCCAAGATGTGCTGAGCTGTATTCGGTCGTAGCAATTCGGGATAGCTTCGACTATTTGATGTACTCCTTGAGAACCCCATTGCGATTGGGATGACGGAGTTTACGCAGTGCCTTGGCTTCAATCTGCCGTATACGCTCTCGCGTCACGTCAAAAATCTGTCCAATTTCCTCAAGGGTTTTCATGCGGCCATCGTCAAGGCCGTAACGGAGGCGGAGAACATCTCTCTCCCGCGGGCTAAGGGTGGCAAGAACACCCTCAAGATCTTCACGAAGCAAATTCTTGGCAACGTCCTGCTCGGGATTCTCAATATCGGCTTCAATGAAATCACCCAATCGAGAATCCTCCTCCTTGCCAATCGGTGTTTCAAGGGAGATGGGTAATTGAGCTGATTTAGCAATAAAACGAAGCTTTTCGATCGTCATCTCCATACTTTCAGCAATTTCCTCCTCGGTGGGTTTGCGGCCGAATTCCTGCGACAAGGTCTTCGTGGTCTTTTTGATACGGGAAATGGTTTCATACAGATGAACAGGAAGCCTGATGGTGCGGCTCTGATCCGCAATCGCTCGGGTGATGGCCTGACGGATCCACCAGGTTGCATAGGTAGAGAATTTATATCCTTTTTCGTGATCAAACTTTTCAGCAGCCCGAATCAAGCCCAAACTACCTTCTTGGATCAAATCCTGAAAGGACAGGCCACGATTCATATACTTTTTGGCGATCGAGACAACCAGGCGCAAGTTCGACTGGACCATTTTTTCCTTTGCTCGACGACCCAGCATCAAACGGCGTCGGAATTTGATCGGGGGCATGTCGAACAAGGCAGCCCATTCCTTTGCGTCTGGATGGTGGCCCTTATCTGATTCAAACTCGGCTGCCTTCTCCTCAAGCTCAAGAAGGTCTGCGATCTTTCGTGCCAGCTCAATCTCCTCATCCGGTCGGAGCAGTCGTATGCGGCCGATTTCCTGGAGATAGACGCGAATGGAATCCTCAGTGTAGATACCCTTGGGTCCAACCTTGATGTTGGCCAGGACCTTGGAATCCTTGGCGGATTTTTTACCCGTGGCGCCCTCGTCTGCATCGTTTCCCTCCACAACATCGGGTGCATCGGCAGCGGCAGCTGAGGCCGTCTTCTTGGCCGCAGCGGAAGTGGTACTTGCTTTGGGCTTCTTTTTTGCTGTGCTCTGGCTGGCAGTCTTCGAGGTCCCTTTCGCGGAGGACTTGGCTGCTGTTTTTGGTTTTGCAGCAGTCTTGGCAGCAGGCATGGCAAGGATGGCACTGGCGTCGGAGCTGGGCTTGGCCTTGGCGATGCTGCTCTTCGACGAAGCATGGTCAAGGCCAGCGGCCGGTTGAACCTTCGCGGCGTGTTCTGTTTCGACGGGTTTGTCCGTGGAGACGACAGTGCTCATGGATGGGGCAGGGAGAAGGAAACAGTCGGAGTGGGGGGAACAGGGCTCGTGGCGGGAATACCCTGCCAGCTGTTGGTCGTTGTCATCCAGGGGGTGAGAGTTGAACCTCCCTCACCTCCTGAACCGGACCTGTCAGGGCGGAGGTGGTTGGCGTTCCGGACGGAGCTGCCCCCGGGTCGCAGGGAGTCAACCCAGCGGCCTGAACGACAGGCATCGAAAGGAATCGATCAGTTCGGATGTCAAATCCTTGGGATGATGACGAAAACAGCGGCAAAGGGTGTGGGTGGAAGGCCGGAGAATCGCCGGAGCGGGGAGGCCTGAGCCAAAGCAGCTGGTTCAGGGGTGATCGCAGACCGGAGGGCCCGTGGGAGGGATTCTCCCGGTGCGCGCTCGACGAGTCTTCCCTCTGGACGGAACTCTGCCAGGTTCCGACAGCAGCTCAGGCGCTGCCCAACGTCATCATTCTAGGAATGACGTCTGAGCTTTGCAAGATTGGTAATCGGTTCAGAGGCCAGGATCCGATCAGCTGAGCCGCCCATCTGGCTGGATGTCTGGCTGGAAGCAGGGCGGGAAGGGCAGGTGTTCACCTACGCCAACCCGGAATTGCTGGAGCTTGGCGTGGGGGATCTGGTTCAGGTGCGGCTGCAGGGACGGCGTCATGCCGGCCTCGTGATGGGGTGTCAGCAGGAACCGAGCCCGGAGCTGGCCGAGAAAACGATCCATTCGATCGAGGCTGTGCTGCAGCGGGCGGCCGTGGACCCCCACTGGCAGGAGCTGTTGGCGCAAGTGGCCAGCCACTGTCACACCAGTGTCTTTCGCACGCTCAAAAGTGCCCTTCCTCCTGGATGGCTGGGGCAGAGAAGCCGTGCAAGGACGGGCGTGCCTCGACAGCTCTGGGAAATCACCCTGACCCCCAAGTCCTGGGATCTGACCGGCTGCCCCGGTCTCCTCACCCAGCGGCAGCTGGAGGTAGTCCAGGCCCTGAAGCAACACGGTGGCCGCCTCCTGCTTCGCGACCTTCTGCAAGCCACTGGGGTGAGCTCCAGTGTGGTTCAGACCCTGGAACAGAAGGGTTGGCTGCGCAGGTCCAGACCCCCCCGATCAGGAGCTGGCTCATCGAGCCGCGGTGACCAGGGAGGGGAAGAACGGCCGCGTGTGGCCAGCCCCCCCCAGGCGGCTGCGGTGGCGGCGATCACGGCGGCCCGACGCGGCCAGGCCTTCCTGCTGTGGGGTGTCACCGGTGCCGGGAAAACCGAGGTGTATCTCCAGGCCGCCGCCGAGGAACTGACCGTGGGGCGCAGTGTGCTGCTGCTGGCGCCTGAAATCGGCCTGATTCCACAGTTGCTGGATCGATGCCGGGCCCGTTTCGGCTCCGGCGTGATCGAGTACCACAGCGGCATGACGGAGCTCGAGCGTGTCACGGCGTGGCGGCGCTGCCTGGAGGCCGGCCAGAGGGGGGAACCCCTGGTGGCCGTCGGCACCCGATCGGCCATTTTCCTGCCCCTGGAGCGGCTGGGGTTGATCGTGCTCGACGAGGAACATGACGGCTCCTACAAGCAGGAGAGTCCCATGCCCTGCTACCACGCTCGCGATGTGGCGCGCCTGCGCGCCCGCCATGGTGGCTGCCGCCTGGTGCTGGGTAGCGCCACCCCCTCCTTGGAGACCTGGCTGCGAACGCAAGGGGACCGGGGAGACACGATGCTGCTCCGTCTGCCTGAACGAATCGGCCAGCGGCCCCTGCCTCCGGTGCGCGTGGTGGACATGCGGCACGAGTTGGCGGAGGGCCATCGAAGGCTGATCAGCAGGGCCCTGCTGGGTCGACTTCAATCCCTGCGGGAACGGGGGGAACAGGCTGTGCTGTTGGTACCCCGTCGGGGCTATCGATCCTTTCTGAGCTGTCGCAGCTGCGGTGAGGCCGTGCTCTGTCCCCACTGTGATGTGGCCCTCACGGTGCATCGCCACGCCAACGGCGAGGAGTGGCTCCGTTGCCACTGGTGTGACCACCGGCAGGAAATGGGTCGGTTCTGCTCCCACTGCGGTTCCAGCGCTTTCAAACCCTTTGGAGCCGGCACCCAGCGAGTGATGGAGCAGGTCGGGATGGAACTGGAAGGCCTGCGCCTGCTGCGCTTCGACCAGGACACGACAAGGGGGCGTGACGGCCATCGCCGTCTGCTGGATCAATTCGCCGCCGGTGAGGCCGATGTGCTGGTGGGAACCCAGATGTTGGCGAAGGGCATGGATCTTCCCGCCGTCACCCTGGCGGCGGTGCTGGCCGCCGACGGGTTGCTGCACCGCCCCGACCTGCGGTCCTCCGAGCACTGTCTGCAGTTGCTGCTCCAACTGGCGGGCCGGGCGGGCCGGGGTGAGCGTCCCGGAGAGGTCCTGGTGCAGACCTACAGCCCGGACCACCCGGTGATTCGCCATCTGGTGGATGGCCGCTATGAGCAATTTCTGGAGGAGGAGCTCCAGCTGCGTCGTCAAGGCGGGCTGGTCCCCTTCCGCAGAGCCTGTCTGCTGCGTCTGGCTGGGCCCTCCGCCAGTGGGACCGCAACGGCAGCCACTGCTCTGGCGGAACACATCCGGGGGGAGGCGGAACTGGCGGGTTGGTGCCTGGTGGGCCCTTCCCCCGCGCCGGTGGCTCGGGTGGCCGGTCGTAGCCGTTGGCAGTTGCTGCTGCACGGGCCCGCTTGCGAGGCAGGGGCCAGCTGGGCCGAACCCATGGGCCTGCCGCTGCCGCCGGAGGCGGCGCTCCGCCGGATCCTCCCCCTGAATGTGAGTCTGGCGATCGATCCCGACCCCCTGCAGCTCTGACTCAGGCAGGCAGCTGGGGCAGCCCGTAGCCAAGCCGCAGGCGAATGCGTTGCAACAGGTTCACGGTGATCAGGGCCAGGCTGATTCCCAGTCCCCCCAGGCCCAGAGGGCTCCAGCGCCAGCAGCGCAGTTCGAGGTCGTTGATCTGGCCGGCCTGGAGGGACCAGACGATTGCACCGGTGTTCGCTCTGAAGATCCCCCTGAGCCCGGACTTCTCCCGCCTGGTCCCTGGCGTGGGCAGCGGGCGGGCGGGAAGGGGGGTTGCCCGCTGGACGGCTCGGGGACCCACTGGCTCGATCCCGAGCCGTAGATCCACCCCCTGGAGTGGGGGCAGGCCGCGGAGATCGATCTCGACGCGAAGCTGCTGGCGCACTCCCAGCAACCAGTTGCGTTCCTTGAAATCCAGGCGAGGCGGAGGCAGGGTCGCACCGGCCAGATCGGCGGCCATGGCCAGATTGCCGGCCAGGACCTCCAGGGCCTCAGTGGCGGGCAACACCGGGCTCAGCCATCGGCTGCTGCCCCCTTGCTTCACGGACTGGAAGGAGCCGGCCCGCAGGGATTGTTCAAATCGGCGCTGCCAGGGGGTGGGCTGGCCTGAGGAACTCAGCAGTTGATGACTGAGCTGCAGTCGGCCGGGGCCCTCAAAGCGCAGATCGGTGCGCACTGCCATACAACCGCCCAGCAGGGTCATCAGCAGCAGAACAGCAACCACCACCAGGGCAAATCCCATCGGGCTGCGGGTAGGACCCACCGGGGGCGGTGGGGGCTCGGGAGCTCGATTCGGCCGGGGCCTGCCGGCCGCCCTGGCCTCCTTTCGCTGCAGCAGCTCACTCCCTGACAATCGCGGCATGGTGATGGACCAGTCCCGGGGGCGCATCAGGGGAGGGGCCTCCAGCACCTGGAGCAGATTTCTGGCCTGGGACCTCAGCCGTGGATCGTGACAGGCCTGAAGCGCACGGCAGCACTCCGAAGCCCGCTCGGTCTCCCCCCGTCCCATCAGGGCCGTGGCCAACAGCAGGCGCAGATCCGCCCCGGTCGCTGAGCTGGGCGAACACTGCTCCAGCATCGGCTCGATCAACCGCAGCACCAGGCCGTAGTCCCCCTGATCCAGGGCCCTTCGGGCAGCCGCCACGGGATCGTCAGCCATTCCACTGGGCCGGGCTGCCCACCAGCATGGTGCCGATGCCGGCGTTGGTGAAGACTTCCAACAGAAGGGAATGGGAAACACGCCCATCGACGATGTGCGCAGCCTTGACGCCCTGGGCCAGGGCCCGGATGCAGGATTGGGTCTTGGGTGTCATGCCGCCTTCGACGACCCCGTCGGCGATCAGCTGCCGGGCATCGGCAAGGGTGAGCTGGCGGATCAGGGACGCCGGATTCGTCCGGTCCTGCAGGATTCCAGGCGTGTCGGTGAGCAGGATGAGCTTCTCGGCCTGCAGGGAGGCGGCCAGCTCCCCAGCCACCGTGTCTGCGTTGATGTTGTGGGCCTGGCCCTCGGCATTGGGGGCGACGCTGGAGATGACTGGGATGTACCCGCTCTCCAGCAGCGGTTTGAGCACGGCGGGGTTGACCGCGGCCACGTCCCCCACCAGCCCATTGGATCCATCGCCGTAGGTGCGTGCCCGGACCAGGGATCCATCACAGCCAGCCAGCCCCACGGCCTTGCCTCCGACCCGATTCAACCCGTTGACGATCTGCTTGTTGACCCGGCCGACCAGCACCATCTCCACCACGTCCATGGTGGCGGCATCGGTCACCCGCAGACCGTTGCGGAAATGGGGTTCAATCGCCATCTTCCCCAACCACTGATTGATCTCCGGGCCGCCTCCGTGCACCACCACCGGTTGAACGCCCACACAGGCGAGCAGGGCCAGATCCCGGAAGACGGCCTCCCGCAGTTCTTCCTTCACCATCGCCGCGCCTCCGTATTTCACCACCACCCGCCGGCCCGCAAATCGCTGGATATAGGGCAGGGCCTCACTCAGAACGGAAACGCGCCAGCTGTCCTCCTGGCTGACGAGCGGGTCGGCCGTCATGGAGCCGCGGGGGTGGGGATGGAACCGGTTGGCAGCAGGGTGAGCAACAGCTGGCCGGGGTTGGGCTGGTCGATCTCAGCCCGCAGATCAGGTCCGAAAAAGCGAGACAGCCGCTCCCGTTTCTCCTGCCAGTTCTCGAAGGGCACGCCCCGGCAATCGAAGTGGAGCCGTAGGCCGTAGCCACCCTCGTGATCGAGTTCCTCGATCGCCTCGAGCTGGGGCGGATCGTCATCGTTCCAGAGCTTCAGGGCCTCCAGGGACGTCTCCAGATGGGCCTTCTGGCCATAACGCCAGCGGGTGACGTCCGCCAGCAGTTTGCGCAGGGGTTCGCTGCTGTCCCGCTGGCGCAGCTCCCGCAGTTCCGAGGGCGGGGTCAGACGCTCTGCGGGAGGCAACTCGGAGGATTTGAGCGCCAGCCCGCCCAGGAGCAGGGGAACGCCATAGAACACCCCGGCGATGCTGATGTTGGGGCTGTCGGTGGCGTAGGCGATGGTGCCGATCACGGTCAGCACGGCGCCGGCGACGGTCACCAGGTTGCCTGGGGAAGGAGGGGAAGACATCGACCCATCCTCCCGCAACAGAGTGCAGGATGGTGAAGGGGCGTGTGCCACGGCCGCATGCATCGTTTCCCCTCCCTTTCCTGCCGCCCTTTCCCCCCCCCATGGTTGCCCCCCACTCCGCTTCGACGGAAACCCCAACCGCAGGCCCGACCGCTTCAGGGGCTTCTTCCTCTGCTGGCCCCGAAGACCTGGCCAGCCATGAGGCCCAGACCACCAGTTCCCTGCTGGATTCTCTGGGGGAGGACCGGCTCTGGTTGCTGCGGCAGCTCGATGCCGGACGCTGGCCCGAATGGCGCCTGGATCTGGCGGCTCTGGAGCGGGAGCTGGGCCAGCTGATTGACCAGGCCAGGGAACGGCTGGGGGACGCTTGAAAAGGATCTGAACGCAGAATCAGTCCTGAACGAAGCCGCCATGCCCGCCCATGGAGACAGCGGCTGAGCGCAGCGGGGGGCGAGGTGGATCAGAACGGTATGTCGTCGTCCCCCTCGACCACATCGGCCGGGTTCAGGGGCGATGTGTTCCAGACCGGGGCAGGGCTGGCGCCGTCCACCGCGCTCATCTCCGGGGCAGGCCTGCTGGCGGCCCCTGCACGAGCTTGCCGTCCGCCAGGAGGAGGGGGCGGAGGAGGAGATCCGATGCTGGGCGATGGGCGTGAGCCATCTTCGGCGCCGATGGGATGGAGCCTGGAGAGGGTGAATTCGGCCCGTTTCTCCTTCAGACCATCCTTGCGGGCCACCGTGCTCATCCTCAGGCGCCCCTCCAGCACAAGCCTTTGGCCCACCTGCACCCTGTTCTGCAGATCCTGGGCCAGATTGCCCCATCCCACCACCTTCAGCTGGCCGGGTGGGTCATCCGGACGCAGGCCATCCACCTGCACGGCCATCTCGGCCACAGGGGTCTGGTTGTCCTGGGTGTAGCGAACCTCAGGAACCTCCAGCACCTGCACTTCCAGCACGCAGTGATTCAAACCCCAACCATCAAAGAAGGAGCCCATCCTGATGCACCACCCGCCCCCGTCGCTGCCACCCGGGCGTCTGTGGTTGATCGCTGGCACGGGCGAAGGCCCCCTGCTGGCGGAGCGGTTGCTGGATCGGGGCTGGCAGATCCAGGTCAGTCTGGTGAGTGCCAAGGCTGCCCTTGCCTACAGGCAACATCCAAATCTGGATCTGAAGGTCGGAGCTCTGGCTGGAGAGCCGGGGATCGCCAGGGAACTGGCCCGTTGCCGCGAGCGGAATGGATCCTTCCGCTGGGTGATCGATGCCAGCCACCCTTTCGCCCGTCAGGTGAGCCTGGCGGTGACCGCTGCTTGCCGGGCCGTGGGGCAGCCCATGCTGCGCCTGCGCCGGCCGGAGCTTCCCATCGGCACGGCAACGGTGCTGAGGGATCTTTCGGAGCTCAAGGCCAACGCACTGGTGGGGGAACCCCTGTTGATGGCGATCGGCTCCCGCCGGCTGGCCGAAGCCATGGAATACAGCCCCGGTGCCCTGCACCACGCCAGGATTCTGCCCCAGGCGCTGGCCCTCCAACAGGCCATGGCCGCGGGGCTGCGTCCCGACAGGGTGGCTTGCCTCTTCCCCAACAGCGATACGGGCATCGAGCGGGCCCTGTGTCTTCGCTGGGGCATCGGAACCGTTCTGTGCCGTCAGTCGGGAGGGGTCACGGAAGGGGGCTGGCGAAGGATCTGCTCCGCTTTGGGTCTGCGGCTGCTGCTGCTGCGTCGTCCCCAGGAACCTCCTGCTGCGACGCTCCTGACCATGGACCAACTGCTGGAGCGGGTGGCCTGGCCGCGGCTGTCAGCCCAGGTGTTCGGTGAGCAGGACCGGTAGGGAGACCTGGGGCCTGGGGCCCAGCTGGGTGACCACCTGGCCGGCACAGAGCGACCCGATCCGACCGCAGCGCTCCAGCCCTTCTCCTCGGGTGAGGCCATAGAGAAAACCTGCGGCATAGAGGTCACCAGCTCCTGTGGTGTCCACCAGGTCACCGAGGCGGTAAGGATCGATCCAGTGGGTCTCATCGCCACTGAGCACCACCGAGCCCTCCTCACTGCGGGTCAGGGCCGCCACCTGGCAGCGGCCACGGACCTGGTCGACGGCTGCCTCAAAGCTGTTGGCCTGGTAGAGCGAGGTGATCTCCATCTCGTTGGCAAACAGCACATCAACGTGGCCATCGACAAGATCAAGGAAACTGTCGCGGTGGCGCTGCACGCAGAATGCATCAGAGAGGGAGAGGGCCACCAGGCCGCCGGCCTTGCGCATGGCCTCGGCCGCCACGATGAAGGCCTGCTTGGCCTCTTCGCTGTCCCACAGATAACCCTCCAGATAGAGCACCTGGGCTTGCTGGACCAGCTCCAGGTCGAGGTCGGAGGGATCCAGACCCACGGAGGCACCCAGATAGGTGCACATGGTGCGCTGAGCATCCGGCGTCACCAGGATCAGGCACCGGGCGGTGGAGGCCCCACTGGTGGCGGGGGGAGTGTCGAAGCGGGCCCCCACCGCCCGGATGTCGTGGCTGAAGATCGCGCCGAGTTGATCATCACGAACCCGCCCGATGAAGCCAGCCCGTCCCCCCAGTTGGGCAATCCCAGCGAGGGTGTTGGCAGCCGATCCACCGGAGGTTTCCAGACCGGCCCCGACCATGGCGTAGAGGCGCTCCGCCTGGTTCTGATCCACCAGGGCCATGGTCCCCTTGGTGAGGCCGTGATCGTCCAGGAATCGGTCGTCCGCCTGGACCAGCACGTCCACGATGGCGTTGCCGATCCCCACTACATCCAGGCTCTTGCTGGGATCCAGACGATCAAACTGCATGGTCATGGTCAGGGTCAGGGTCAGGGGTGAACGTTCAGGAGAGCCCGTTTGGGACCGTGGATCGGATCTTCGACGACAATGGTCTGGTCCCGTTGGGCTCCCAGGGAGACGATGGCGATCGGTACTTCCATCAGTTCAGCCAGAAAGCGCAGATAGGCCATGGCGGTGGCGGGAAGATCCTCGAGGCTCCGGCAGTGGGAGGTGCTGCACTGCCATCCGGCCATGGTGTGAAAGATGGGTTTGCACCGGGCGAAATCCTCCGAGCTGCAAGGGAAGTGGTCGATGCGTCGGCCGTTGAGCTCATAGGACACACACACCTGAATTTCATCCAGCTCATCGAGCACATCCAATTTGGTGATCGCCAGGCAGTCCAGCCCGTTCACTTGCACCGCATAGCGTCCGATCACGCCGTCGAACCAGCCACAACGTCTGCGGCGGCCTGTGGTGGTGCCGAACTCGCCACCGCGTTCGCACAGATGGTCATTGAGGCTTCCCTCCAGTTCAGTGGGGAAGGGACCTTCCCCCACCCTGGTGGTGTAAGCCTTGGCGACACCGATCACCCGATCGATCAGGGTGGGACCTACCCCCGCCCCGGTGCAGGCGCCTCCCGAGACCGGGTTGGAGGATGTGACATAGGGGTAGGTGCCGTGATCCAGATCCAGCAAGGTCCCCTGGGCGCCTTCAAACAGGATGTTCTTACGGGCACGGGCGGCTGAATGAATGGCCCGGGTGCAGTCCACCACATGGGGATCGAGCCTTTTCCCATAACCGGCGTACTCCTCGATCACATCATCCGGGTCCAGGGGGGCGATGCCGTAGACCTGCTGAAGCAGATGATTTTTCTCCTGAAGGGGACCGATCAATCGATCACGGAGCCTGTCGGCGTCCAGCAGATCGATCACCCGGATTCCGTTGCGGTCGGACTTGTCGGCGTAGGTCGGTCCAATGCCGCGGCCCGTCGTTCCGATCCGCCGATCCCCTCGTCTCCGCTCCATCGCCTGGTCCAGCAGACGGTGGTAAGGCATCGTCACGTGGGCGGTGGAGGCCAGCTTGAGACCCGAGACGTCAATCTCAAGCTCGGCCAGGGTATCCATCTCCTGAAGCATGACCCGGGGGTCCACCACGGTGCCGGAGCCAATCAGGCAGATGGTGTCCGGATAGAGAATGCCCGAGGGGATCAGATGAAGTTTGAGAATCCGATCGTCCACGACGATCGTATGGCCGGCATTCACGCCCCCCTGATAGCGGACGACCATGTCCGCGGAGGCGCTCAGCAGATCGGTGATCTTGCCCTTCCCTTCGTCACCCCATTGCGCACCGATGACGACGACGTTGGCCAAGGAAACAGCGGCCCACAGCCGCTTCAAAGCACAAGCGAACAGCTTCTCAGACCGGATGCCGGTTCGTCAAAGAACTGATTCCGGGGAGCCTGTGGGGGAGGGAGCGCAGGGGGAGTTCAGGCGCCCCGTTGGGCAGCGGCTTCGGCCTTGTGCAGCTCCTTGTCGAGTCTGGAGCGGAGAGCTTCCGGAAGGGGCCGGTTGACGTAAGAGGCGTAGTGGGCGGCCAGAGAATTCAGTGCCGTCTGCATGGTGGTGAAGGAACTCAGACCGTTCACGTCGCCGCGGGGGCGGTAGCGGGCCGTGTAGCTGTTGATCAGTTCCCTGGCCTGGGTCTCCGCCTCGGGGCGGGCAGGGGACTCCTGGTCGAGAGCGATGGTGGCAAGCAGGCTTTCGGCCACCAGGAGCGTGTCATCGAGGTAGTTGCCGCTCAGGCCGCCGGAGCTGGTTCCGCAGCCTGTGATCGCAAGGCTCAGACATAAACCGACCATCAGCAGGGAGCGCACCGGTCGGAGCCGTTGGCCCAGCGCTTCCGCCCATGGATTCAGCCAGCGGAAAATCCGTCGTGTGAAGGGCTTCATGGCCGGGGATGCGGAAACCCGGAAACTTTAGAAGGCCAGTTCATGCTCCCCCAACCCCCTGCGGGCGGCAGGAATGGTCTCGATCAGCTCGGTGACCGCCGCCGCCGCGGCGAGCTCCCGCTTGGCCCCATCGGCCCTCGACACCAACTCAACGGTGCCCTCGGAGGCTCCCCGACCCACCACCAGCCTCCAGGGAATTCCAATCAGATCGGCATCCTTGAACTTCACTCCCGCCCGTTCATCCCGATCGTCGAGCAGCACATCGATGCCGGCCTCCTGGAGCTGGGCGTACAGGGTCTCCGCCAGGGCCACCTGGCCAGGATCCTGCTGTTTGGCGACCACGATGATGACTTCGAAAGGAGCGATCGGCAGGGGCCAGCGGATCCCATTCCCATCGTGGCTCTGTTCCACGGCAGCCTGGGCCAGCCGGGAGACCCCGATGCCGTAGCAACCCATCCAGAGGTCTTCCAGCTCGCCGGTCGCGCTGGTGAAGCGGGCCTCCAGGGCTGCGGAATACTTGCGGCCGAGTTGGAAGATATGTCCCACCTCGATGCCCCGGGCGGCTTGCAAGACCTGGGAGGGATCATGAAGGCAGCGGTCACCGGGTTGGGCGGCGCGCAGATCGATTGCGTCCGGAGCCGGACAGAGATCTCCCCAGCGGGCTCCCACCAGGTGATGGTCCATCCGGTTGGCTCCGCAGACGAACTGTTCGAGGCCGGTGGCGGTGGGATCGGCCAGCCGCAGGAAAGTCGTCATCCAGCGGGAAGCCCCGGCCAGACAGCCATCACTGAGCTGGGGGCCGAGGTACCCGAACGGCAGGGAGTCGAGGCCCTCCTCCAGCAGCTGCTGGGCTCCGATCGAGGCCACATCCAGGAGTGTGCCGGAGTCCGGGCAGCGGGCCGCGATCGCATTGGCCAGCTTGACCTCATTGAGCTGTTGATCCCCCCTCAGGCAGACAAGGACGGGCTGGGGCCGGCCCTGCGCAAAATTCGCCAGGTGCAGCAGCACCTTCACGGTCTGGGTGGGATCAAAGCCATGGGCCGCGCAGAGAGCATCAATGCTGGTCTGCCCTGGAGTGCTCAGTTCGGCGCAGCGTTCGACCCGCAGGGGGGTGGGATCGGCAGGCAGGGAGACCGCCCGTTCCTGATTGGCGGCATAGCGAGAGTCGCCGCTCGACAGGATGAGATCTTCTCCACTCTCAGCCGTCACCATGAATTCCTGGCTGGCGGAGCCGCCGATTGCACCGCTATCAGCCTCCACGGCAACGGTGTGCAGACCGCAGCGATTGAAGATTCTCCGGTAGGCCGCATCCATGCATTCGTAGGTTTTAACCAGACATTCTTGATCTGCATGAAAGGAATAGGCGTCTTTCATGATGAATTCCCTGCTCCGCATCAGGCCAAACCGCGGCCTGATTTCATCACGAAATTTTGTTTGGATCTGGTAGAGACAGAAGGGTAATTGACGGTAAGAGCGCACAAGATCTGCTGCCAGAGCCGTAACAACCTCCTCATGGGTAGGTCCCAGTCCTAATTCACGCCCCTGTCGATCCTCCAGGTGAAACATAATTCCTTCACCCGCGGTATAGCCCGCCCAGCGGCCACTGCGCTGCCAGACTTCCGCTGGTTGGAGTTGGGGGAGCAGAGTTTCCAGCCCCCCCGCCGCATCAATTTCTTCACGAACAATTCCTGAGATTTTCTGGATGACCTTCCAGAGAAGGGGAAGATAGGCATAGATGCCTGGAGCAACCCTGCGGATGAAGCCGCCCCTGAGCAACAACTGATGGGAGGGGATGTCGGCTTCCGCTGGTACGTCGCGCAGCGTGACCAGCATCAGGCGGGACACGCGCATAGGAGCTGGGCGAGAGGATATTGAACCTATCACCAAGCCGCTCCAGGGGTGAGCGGCTGAAGCACTGCAATCCCCACGGATAGAGGTGTCCACCGGGAACAGCGAAATCAGGGAATCTTCTGCTAAGTTCCCATTAGTCTTGGCTGGGTCTCATGACTGCCTTCTCTGGTCCTGGTGCCAACGGCGGCTCCTCTCTCCAGATGGCTGGTCAGGGCACCGCAACAGCAAGCCTTGTCGAGGCCCCTGAGCCCCAGGCCATGGACGCGCTCGTTCCGATCGAGGATGTACAGAAAGCCCTCAATCGCTCCAGGGCATCGGTGTATCGGTACACCAACACCGACCCGCGCAATCTGAATCCCCCCTTCAATCCCAAGAAGCTCAACCCGGAATACCGCACCGACCAGAAAGATCCCCTGATGTTCCACCCCCATGAGGTGGCTCGTTTTGCTCGGGACGTGCTTCGGATCAAGGAAGTCACCGTGGAAGTCCTCAATTCTCCTTCCACCGCCACCCTCCAGGTGTTGACCTCGATCCTCGAAGAATTGCAGTGCATCCGCCAGCGGCTTGATCAGCTCGACCGCGAGCCCACCCGCCTGGAGGTCCCCTGTCAAGGCACCGCCCAATCCCGTCCAGCGGCCTGACCCGGGCCATGGTCCTCCTTTCGGACTGATCAGGATGGACACCGCAAGCGGGATCAGACCTGCCAGAATGAGCTGATCACTTCTTTGATGCCTTTTGTGCCGCGATCCTTCGTGGCACCACCGAATGGACCAAGCCTCCAACTTTCCCTGCACCGATTCCCCCACGGAGCGAAGCTTCGAATCAGGGGAGGAACCCCACAGTCCAGGCCTAGCAACGCCACAACCCCATCCGGATCGGCCACCGCTTCACAAGGCCATCTCCCGGATTTCTGATTACAGAATCCGCGCGACCCATCCCTCCGCCCCATCCAGGCCGCAGCGCCACCGCTCCTCAGCCGGTCGTCACTCCCTGCCAGCGGCCCCCGGTTCAGGAGATATGGATCTGTTCAGCGAAACCCTCGCCTCCATGGCGGGAATCACCATCGGGATTCTCTCGTTGTTGGTTCCCCTGATCAGTGTGGTGGCCGATCGACGAGGCGCTGTCCTGAGCGACGGCCCCGTGCCCTCCCTTTCGGACTTGCGCTGGACCAGGGGCCCTAGCCCCGGCGTTGCAACAGAAAGCCCTCAAAATCCAGGGCTCTGAACACGGGCGCTGGATCACCGAAACCCGCCGCGTCGGCCAGGGCGGACAACCTGGCTCGGCCTATGGGGTGCAGGCCCTCGCTCAGGGATGCGATCGCTTCAGAGGGCATCTGCAGGGAGCTGGCGCGCTGAAAGCCAAGCCAAGCCGCCTCCATCTGGTGTTGCAGGGGGGACCACTCCGGGCCCATGAGATCCACGAGAAACAGCTGCCCTCCTGGGTGCAGGCCCCGGGCCACCGTCGCCAGGAACTCCAGTTTGGCCCCGTCATCCGGAAGCGACTGGAGCACCAGGATGGCGAGGGCACCATCGAAACGATCCGCCGCCCCCAGGTCTTCCACCTTTGCCTGACGCCATTCAATTCCCGGCCTGTCCCCCAGCCGCTGCTTGGCCACGGTCAGCATGTCAGCGGAAGGATCGATGGCTGTCAGCCGCCAATCCGGGCGCTGGGCCTGGGACTCGAGCAATTCAGCCCCGGTCCCGCAGCCCGCGACCAGCACCGAACTGCCAGGGGCTGAAGCCAGGGGAGAGGCGGAGAGCAGGGCCACCGCCAGACGGGCCAGGCTGGCGTAGCCGGGAATCAGCCGCTGGATCACCAGGTCGTACGAGAGGTTCGGGTTCTCCAACGGGTCGACGTCAGGAGCGGCCTCACCGCTGGATGAGGGAAGGGCTTCAGGGTGGGACACAACCTGTGAAATACGTGGGGTGATGCTACGAAGTGGCCACGACGCCCCGGTCTCAACACTCCATTGCAGCCCGCTCCAAAGGCCGCGGAAAGGAGCGGGTCGTGTTTTAGGTTTGGCCCGTTGACAACCCCGAATCGACCGTGCCCACCATCCGTTTCGAAAAGGAAGGACAGCAGGTTGGGTGCATCGAGGGGGCCAACCTCCGGAAAGTGGCCCTTGACGCCGGTATCAACCCCTACAAAGGCCGCAACAATTTCAATAACTGCGGTGGCCTGGGCCAGTGCGGCACCTGTGTGATGGAAGTGATCGAAGGTGCTGGCAACCTCTCGCCCCGCAGCGATGTCGAGGAGGTCTACCTCTCCGACAGACCCGCCAGTTATCGGCTCAGCTGTCGCACCAGCGTCAAGGGCGACATCACCGTCCGTACCCGGCCCGATGGAGGCGTGGGTAAGGGCTCCAACAGCTTGGTGGGCGCCCTCAAGAGCCTGATCGGCAGGAAGTAGTGCGTCCATGCCCGACCAGGCTGGGCCGCTGAGCGCACCCCACCGTCTCTACAGCTTCCCTCGCTGCGCCACCTGCCGGAAGGCCCAGGCATGGCTGGAGACCAAAGGTATCTCCTTCACCCTGATCGACATCACGGCTGAACCACCCGGCAAAGAGCTGCTGCGGCAGGCCATGGAGCAGGAGGGAAGCCGTTCCCGGCTCTTCAACACCAGCGGACAGAGTTATCGGACCCTCGGGGCTGCCGCCGTCAAGGCCATGGATCAGGAGCAGGTCCTGGAAGCCCTGGCTGCGGACGGGAAACTGATCAAGCGTCCCTTTCTGGTCACTGGCAAGGGGCGATTCCTCATCGGTTTTCGTCCCCAGGAGTGGGAGGAGGAATTGCTGGGTTCGGTTCCCTGACGGTCAACTGGTCGAGCTCATCGATCAGGCCCTTGATGCCCGTGCGGCTGATCTGGGTGAGATAGGTGGCCTTGAACTCCTCCAGGAAGGTGCAGAGCAAGCGCTGGGAACTCTCCAATGCGGCGCCATCCTCCAGGGCGGCCGCCAGTTCTTCCCAGAATCGATCGATGCAGCATTCCAGCAGTGCCAGCTGTTGATCGTCCCTTTGCCCCAGCCGCTTTCCGGTGCTGGCCGTCACCCCCAGCAGGCTGTCCACCATGCCGCCAGCCAGCTGCTGACTGATCCCCTTTTCCATCTGCAGCAGCAGCTGGATCTGGCGCAGGGGCGGGGGCACCATGACGTTCTGCAGGCTTTGCTGCAGGGAGTGGCCAAGCAAAGCCTGGAGCTCAGGCTCCAGCCTGGGCGCCACCTGAACCAACAGCAGGGGTCCCCAGATTCTCACCAGTTCCACCAGTTCCCGTTCCTCGTTGTGGATCACCGTCTGGTGGCTGCGCAGGGAACGGATCCGATTGGGCCACCGACGGGAGCGAATCATCTGCTGCAGGCCATCGAGCAGCTGCAACGCCAGCACTTCAAACAGTTCCACCGCCAACAGGGCCACCACCGCTCGGCTGATCACCGCCCGCAGGGGTTCCAGATTCGCCACTCCGCTGGTCTGCAGGCGTTCGATGGTGGGAACCACCCGCAACCAGCGCCAGAACGGCAGCAGCAGGGGAAGATCGATCCAGCGACGCATCAGGGCGGCACCCCAGCCCAGGCCGGGCAGACGTCGGCGGATCCGGATCAGGCGTTGCAGGATGTCGAGGGCGAAAACGCTCTGAAACAGCAGCAGGTCGATCTCCCAGAACCTGTCGGTGGGCCGGCCGGTCTCATCAATCGATCGCCAGTAGTTCGTTTCAACCAGGGACACCACCTGGTCGTTCCAGAACTTGCGCTCCTCGCTCCAGGGGTGACGTGCCAACCATTCGGGGCTCAGCAGCCGGGCGGCGGATTGCTTGGAGGAATCCAGATCGGCCCGGCCGCGCAGCTGATTCTTGATCTTCTCCAGGGTTCCGGAGGCATTGGCCACCTGGAACGGATTGGAGTCGATCATCTGCTCGGTGAGGGCCAGTTGCGTCTGGAGGGCCTGGCGCTGGCGGGTCGACAGGGCCCCGCTGGGGCTGTGCGACGCCATGGCGGCATCGAGCTTGGCGAAGTGGTCCAGGTAGGCCTGGGTTTCCCGGTGCGGCTCAATGCCCTTGATCGGATCGATCCAGGGGGTGACATCAGGGAGGAAGGTGAGGGGGATCACCAGGGGCAGCGAAGGAACGGGGTAGAGGTTTCGTTGCTGCCAGAAGGTGCGCAGAGGCACGTAGGTGATGTCGAAGGCAACACATGCCAGATTCACCACGGCCCAGATCGCCACGAACCGATCCCAGCCCCGACTGATCAGGTTGGAGGGAATCGGTGCGGTTTCGTACCAGCGGGGCCTGGCCATGGAGGAGGCTTCGAGCGGTTGCCTGCCTAATCTGCCTGCCTACCCCGATCCACGCCGCACGAGTGTCTTGAGCCCAACGGATCCCCAGGCCCCTGACATCAGCCGCCCTGACAAAGGGCCCGGTCACCGACCGGAGCCCTCGACCGGGGAAAGCCCCTGGGCTTTCTGGCGCAGTGTGCTGATCACCCTGGCCATCGCCCTTGGAATTCGTCAGTTCCTGGTGGAGGCGCGCTTCATCCCCTCCGGATCGATGCTGCCAAGCCTGCAGATTCAGGATCGGCTGCTGGTTGAAAAACTCAGCTACCGCAGTCGGCCTCCCACGCGAGGCGAGATCGTGGTCTTCCACGCCCCCCACCATTTCGATCCCGTTCTGGCCGATCAGTACCGGGTGGGTCCCCTCGCCTGTCTGCTGGTGAATCTGCCGTTGATCGGCGGATTGCCTGGAATCCAGCAACCCGCCTGTGATGCCTACATCAAACGGGTGGTCGGTCTGCCTGGCGACCGGGTTGTGGTGGATCCCCGCGGTCGGGTCTCGATTGACGGAAAACCGTTGCCGGAGCCCTACGTCAAGAACCTGTGCCCGGTCGACAGCCAGGGGGCGGGTCCCTGTCGGCCCCTCAACGTGGTGGTCCCCACCGACAGTGTGTTGGTTCTGGGCGACAACCGGTCCAACAGCTGGGACGGTCGATTCTGGCCGGGTGGGCCCTTCCTCCCCCAGGAGCAGATCATCGGAAGAGCTTTCTGGAGATTCTTCCCCTTCAACACGATGGGACCTCTGGGACCTGCAGCCGCCAGTCCGCCGGATCAGTGAGACCACTCGCCACCACAGCACCTTCCAGGCTCCGGTCCCAGCAGGGTTGATTGGCCGCCAGGGAGCGACAGCTCGATGGGCCCCAACGCCAGCGGTGGGCGGGATCGAAGAGCAACCAGCGACGGCTTCCGGCCTGCAATTCTTCCATCGGCAATCCGAGCAGGCGGCAGGGCCCCCAGCAGATCACCTTCCAGAGTTCCAGGGGGCTCCAGCCCCGCCGCACCACAAGTTCACGCCAGAGCATGGAGAGGACCAGGCCATGGCCTGCCAGTCCTGGCCGACGTTGATCGAGGGGCAACAAACGCTCCTCGGCATCGAGGGGCAGGTGGTGGACGGCCACAGCCGTGATCAGGCCATCGGCAAGGCCGGCGATCAGCGCCTCCCTGTCGTCGGGACCTCCCAGCGAAGGAGCCAGTCGCCAGCCCTCGTCCGAGGGATCCAGGCAACCGCTGTCGGCGACCAGATGCCACCAGCAGACACTCGCCTGGGCTGAACCGGGCCCTTGGCGCAGCATCTCCACCCCCTCAGCGGTGGAGATGTTCATCATGGGAAGGGCCAGCCGGGGCAGGCCGGCCGCCAGCAGCAGCAGGGACTGAAGCGGCAGGGTCTCACTGATGGGCGGGTCCAGCGGCCAGCCCGCCCGCAGCGCTTCGACCCGTTCCCGCACGAAACCCCCATGGGTCAACGAGGCCATGCGCGGGGCCATCAGCACGGGCCGCTCCCCCATTTCCCCCAGCCGCAGACCTCGCTCCAACAGATCGATCGGTGGAACCCGTTCGGTGCCGGCCAGGCCGACCGCCCCGGCCGCCAGCTGGTCCGCATGGCCGGCAAGTTCCCGATCCTCACCATTGAGGCTGAAACTTCCCCACAGGAGCAATCGCATCGGATCGGGCCAGTGGAGATCCAACCGTTCCGGCCGGTCGCGCCAGTTGCCCGCCCAGGGGAGCAGGGCCACCGTTCCGTAGCCCCCACTGGCCGCCGCGGCCCTGAGGCTGGAGAGGGTTTCAGCCCTGCCCTGGGTCGGATCCTCCAGCACACTGTGGGGATCCACCAGGGATGGGGCCAGCCAGAGACCTTCCCCCGACACTTCCTGCAGCGGGACTCCCTGCGACGGGGCTCCCTGCGCCGGTGGCCGGGCCGGTTGATGGGCAGCCTCACCAGCAGCGCTGATCCAGTCAATCCGGCCGTCCACGAGTTCCACATCCGCCTGGCGGGAAGGCAGGCCAGGACCCTGCAGCAGATGGAGCCGGCGGAGCAGCAATCGAGAGGCCATGGCTGATGGGTTGGCTGGATGGCTGGGCCGGCTGGGCCCTGGGAACCCGAGACCCGCTCAGAGGGCTCCGGCGGCGGTGCGATCAAGCACACCGCCCAGGTGGTTGGTGAGGTTCAGGCAGGCCACCACGGGCGGCCCCGCGACGGAATCGGGATAATCGATCACGGTGACCCCGCCGTTGCCCTGCTTGACGCACCAGATGGCGGCGGTGGTCAGTCCCATCAGGGCGCAGAGGATGGTCTTGTTCACGGCATCGTGGGCAACCACCAGGGCGGTCTCGTCCCCGGCAAGACCCGCCACGATCGACATCCAGGTCCGCAGGGACCGGTCCCCGACGTCCTGAATGGTTTCTCCCTCGGGCATCTGCACGGTCTGGGGTGCCCGCTTCCAGGCCGCCAGCAGCTGGGGCCAGCCTGCGGCGATCTCCTCCTCCAGACATCCCTCCCACAGCCCGTGGCCGATTTCCCGCAGACCATCCGTACTGGTGAGAGGGACACCGGGGTGGTCGGTGAGGATCACCTCCGCGGTCTGCCGTGGTCGGGACATGGAGCTGGTGTAGGCCCGATCGAGCTTCACCCCGGCAAGGAAGCGACGGGCGGCATCGGCCTGGGACAGGCCATTCGCATTGAGGGGGATATCGATCTGGCCCTGGAAGCGTCCTTCCCGGTTCCAGTCGGTTTCGCCATGGCGCACCAGCACCAGGCGCGGCCCCGGACCGCGGCCTGGCAGGGGAACCCCGAGGTGGGCGGATCCGTTCAGGGACTCGATCTGAACCTCGGCAGGGTCGCCAGCCCCGTTGCCGCTCAGATTCAGCACCGAAATCGACGCGTTCCCCAGCCGGAAGCGCGAGAAGCCGCTGGCGGGAAGGGAGAGAAACTGGAGCAGCAGGCAGCGGAGGATTCCGTTGTGGGCCACCACCAGCACCGAGCCCTGGCCCCCTCCGCCCGGTGGATCCTGGGGCTGGAGGAAGTCGGCGTGGATACGAAGCAGTCGCTGCACAAAGCGCTCCGCCTGTTGCATCAGTTCCTGAACAGGCCGATAGCTGGAACCATCGGGCCGCGTCAGTTCCAGGGCTTCGGGGGCTTCCCGCCACAGGCGCTCCCCCTCTGGATCGAAGGCGGTCAACTCCCGGCGCAGCAGGCCGCTCCATGGAGCCAGATCAATTTCCAGGAGATCCTGATCGAGGCATGGGCTCAGGGCTCCGCCATGGGCCTCCAGCAGGAGAGTGGCGGTGTCGCGGGCCCGACTCAGGGGGGAGCAGTAGGCCGCGGCCAGGGGAAGATCGGCGAGGGCCTCCCCGGTTCGTCGGGCCTGGCTGCGGCCCTTCTCCGTGAGGGTCGAGCGGTCGTCTCTCCCCTGGATGCGTTGTTCGAGATTGAAGCTGCTCTGACCGTGGCGGACCAGAACGATGCGGAGGGGCATAGGCCTGGCGCCACGGGCTGGCCCATCGTATGGGAGGAGCTCCGGTGCGCCGGGCGGGAGAGAATCCCTATCCGATGACCTTCGAGGCGACCCGGTTGAGCGGACCCCGATCCACGAGCCAACCCCCGAAACCGGAAGGAGCGACGACGGAACCGGATGGCGCCGCCCGGGACCCTGAGCCGCGGCCGTCGCTGTGGAAGGTGATCCTGGCCCTGATCAGCCTGGCCCTGAGTCTGCTGCTGTGGTGGGAAGGTCTGGTGTCGAGCCTGGAGCGCCCCTCCGTGCTCGATTCCCTCAGCCTGCGGCAGCTCGAATTGACGGCGCTGGCGGCCGATGCGCTGCCACCCTCCCTGCGGGAAGGGCTCACGGGGGAGGCCCCCCGCAAGGCTCTGGCCAAGGAACTGGAGCGCCAGTTCGAGGCTGCCGAATCCCCAGCCCCGGTGGTGCGGCGACTGGAACTGGAACTGCTGCGGCGGTCGATCACGCCCGCGGCCGTTGATCAGGATCGATTGCGGGAACTGGTGACGATGGTGGACGTCCCGCGCCGGCCCCTGCTGGAAGCCCTGATCTCGGGTCGTGCTCTGGAGCCCGCACGGCGGCGAGAGCTTTTGGTTCCCTGGCAGGCTCCCACGCTGGTGAAGCAGCTGAGCTGTGAACAACTGGGTGGCCCCGCTCAGACCTGCCCCGCCGCGGAAACCGCTCCGCGGCTGCTGCTCCAGCTGATCGCGGTGAATGTCCTGCCGCTGCCCATGGTGCTGGTGGGTGTCGGGCTGCTGGGAAGGCAGCTGTGGATGCACTGGAGAGGGACAGCGCCGGCCGCCGCTCCGCTGCAGGGGCCACGCCTGAGCCTGGTGGATCTGATCCTCCTGATCGCGGGAGGCTTTGTGATCCTGGGGGAGGTGGTGGTGCCGATCCTGCTGCAGGCCCCCCTGGAAGGCCTGTTGAGGGGCTGGGGTCTGGACGGCCCCATGGGTCAGGGAATCGAGGTGCTGGTGCTTTACCTGGGGCTGATGATCGCCCCGCTGGGGATCCTCAGCCTGCTGCTGCGCCAGGGGGGAGCCAGACCCGCCGGTGGCTGGCTGCAATGGCACTGGACCCCCGTGGCTGGGGCGATCCGCCAGGCCCTCACCACCCTGCTGATGGTTCTGCCGATCGTGGCTCTCTCCAGCTGGGGGATCGAGCGGATCTGGGGGGATCCGGGGGGAAGCAATCCCTTGCTCGACCTGGTCCTGACCAGTTCGGAGCCCTGGTCACTGGCCTGCTTCGCCTTCACCGCCATCGTGGTGGCTCCACTGTTCGAGGAAACCCTGTTCCGCGGGGTTCTGCTACCCGTGCTGGGAAGGCAGCTGGGGGGATGGAAGGCGGTGTTGATCAGCGCGGCGGTGTTTGCGATCGCCCACCTGAGCCTGGGGGAACTGATCCCGCTCTTCCTGCTGGGGATCGGCCTTGGCTGGCTGCGCTGGCGAAGCGGTCGACTGTCCTGCTCCGTGTGGATGCACGGCCTCTGGAATGGATTGACGTTTCTGAATCTGTTGGTACTGGCTGACTGAGGACCTTGCTGAGGGCCTCGATGGGTGGTTCACTTGCGCAGTATCCGGTCGGGTCCATTGGTCGCATCTCTTTCTTCTGCTCCCATTCCCAGGATGCAACGACGCAAACGGGAGAGTCGCTCGCTGCGGATCATTCAGGGATCCATGTCGGCGCGCAAGGTGGAGCGCCAATCCCCCTGGCTGGCAAGCCTGCACCGGATCGCCACCGGCGCCCTGGCGGGCCTGGGCCTGTCGATGCTGGGCCTGAGCGCCCTGACCATCCATTGGCAGAACGAATGGGCTCACTCCTTCGCCGAACTCGAGGCTTCCAAGGTGCTGGAACATCGCACGCAGGAAACCTCCGCCCTACTGGAGCAGCATCACCTCGGAGCGGTTCGTCGACCGGGCCAGTTGGTTCCCACCAGCAGTGAGCGCCTGATCCACCTCACCCAGCCGGAAACCGCGGCTGCCGCCCCCTCCCGCCCCCTGCTTTCCCAGATTCGACTGGGTCAGCTCCCCGCCGGTTACTGATGGGCCGAGCCCCCTCCCGTCGCCATCCGCCCGCTGGGGCAGGCCGGACCGAGGCCCGTGTTCCCTCCACGCAGAGAGCCCGGCGTGAAGGTCGGCCGCGGGTGGTTCATCTCAGGCCCATTTCCAATGGCCGGCTGTTCGCGGTCTTTCTGCTGCTCTCCAGTTGCCTGATGGGTCTGGCCGGACGGCTGGCCTGGCTTCAGGTGGTGGACGGGGAGAGACTGCAGGCCAAGGCCAGGGAATTCCAGACCCAGACGGTGAAGCCGATCGGCACCCGCCGCACGATCGTGGATCGAAACGGTCGCCTGGTGGCTCTCGATGAGCAGCGATTCACCATCTGGGCCCATCCGCGCTACTTCAATCTGCCCGGGGATGAACCCCGCAGCGTGCGAAAGCCCACCGATGTGGCAAAGCTGCTGGCAGAGGCGCTCTCCCGGCCCAGGAGCGAATTGCTCAAAACCATCGGCAGCCGACAGAGCGGGGTGAAGCTCGCCACCAACGTTGATCCAGACACCGCAAACCGCGTCCGGGATCTGGGCATCAGCGGCATCGATCTGGAGGCCTACCCCCAGCGGATTTACCCCCAGGGACAGTTGTTTTCCAACGTGGTGGGCTTTCTCAATCTGGAGAGGGTTCCCCAGGCCGGCCTGGAGCAGAGTCGCCACAAGGATCTCCAGCGCCAGGAGACCACCCTCACCATGCGCCGCGGCGCCGATGGCACGCCCCTGCCGGATGGCCTGCGGCCCGGAGCCCTCTATGGCGACGATCTTCGGCTGCAGCTCACCCTGGACGCCCGGCTCCAGGAAGTGGCCCAGCAGGCCCTGGCCCAGCAGGTGAAGCAATGGAAGGCCAACCGAGGCGTGGCGCTGGTGATGGATGTGCGGAACGGGGAGATGCTTGCCCTCGCCTCCACGCCCACCTATGACCCGAATCGCTTCTGGAGCTACAACCCCGGCCTGTTCCGGGAGTGGTCGGTGCAGGATCTCTACGAGCCCGGCTCCACCTTCAAACCGATCAACCTGGCTCTGGCGCTGCAGGAAAAGTCCATCCAGCCGAACGACACCGTCAATGATGTGGGTCAGCTGACCATCGGCGGCTGGCCGATTTACAACCACGACCGACGCGCCAACGGAGTCATCGACTTCGCCACCGTGCTGCAGGTGTCCAGCAATGTGGGCATGGTGCGGACGATGTCGAGAGTGAAGCCCGATCGCTTCTGGCACTGGCTGCACACGATCGGCATCGACTCGGTTCCCGACACGGACCTCCCCGGTGCGGTCGCCGGCCAGCTGAAGCCCCGCAAGGAGTTTCTCTCCGGACCGATCGAACCCGCCACGGCCGCCTTTGGCCAGGGTTTCTCTCTCACCCCGCTGAAGTTGATCCAGCTGCACGCCATGCTCGCCAATGGGGGCCGCCTGGTCAGCCCCCACATCACCCGGGGCCTGCGTTCCGGAGATGCCCTCGCCGTTGGCGACAGCGGAAAGAGCGGCATCCAGCTGCTGGATCCCAAGGTCACCCGCACCGTGATCGGCTGGATGGAGACCGTGGTGGAGAAAGGCAGCGGCAAGGGGTTGAAGATCCCTGGGTATCGCATCGGAGGCAAGACGGGCACCGCCCAGAAGGCCCGCAACGGCATCTATATCCCCGGAGCGCGCATCTGCAGCTTCGTGGCGGTGCTGCCGGTGGAGGACCCTCGCTACGCGGTGCTGGTGGTGGTCGACGAACCCAAGGGCGGCAATGCCTACGGGTCCACGGTGGCGGTGCCCGTGGCCCGACAGATCGTGGAATCCCTGCTGGTGCTGGAAAAACTGCCTCCCAGCAGCCCAACCCCCACACCGGGGCCCAAAGCGCCCGCCTGATTCCCCGCCCGGCGGCTGGGGCCTGTCTGGAATCCCACAACCCCCGCCCGGGCCCTGCGTGCAACCCAGCTACCCTTTGATTTCAAAGAGCACCCAAGCCTTTCCTACACGAGGAGCATCGAAAATTCATGGCCAATTTGCTCGATCAACTCGCCGCCATGACGGTGGTTGTCGCCGACACCGGTGACATCGATGCCATCCGGCAATTCACTCCTCGTGACGCCACCACCAACCCCTCTCTGATTCTGGCGGCCGCCCAGATTCCTACCTATCAGGAGTTGATCGACCGATCTCTGCGGGAATCCCGCCAGGTGATCGGCCCTGACGCCCCCGCGGAGGATGTGGTCACCGAAGCCCTCGATGAAATCTGCGTCACCTTCGGCAAGGAAATTCTCAAGATCGTGCCCGGCAGGGTCTCCACCGAAGTGGATGCTCGCCTCAGCTACGACACGGAGGCCACGATTGAGAAGGCCCGCAAACTGATCGGTCTCTACAACCAGGCCGGCATCCCAAAGGAGCGGGTATTGATCAAGGTGGCCTCCACCTGGGAGGGCATCCGGGCCGCCGAACAACTGGAGAAGGATGGCATTCATTGCAATCTCACCCTGCTGTTCGGTTTCGCCCAGGCAGTGGCCTGCGCCGAAGCGGGTGTGACGCTGATCTCACCCTTCGTGGGCCGCATTCTCGATTGGTATAAGAAATCCACCGGACGCGACCATTACCCCGGCCCGGAAGATCCCGGTGTGATCTCCGTCAGCAGGATCTTCAACTACTACAAGACCTACGGCTACAAGACGGAGGTGATGGGGGCCAGCTTCCGCAATATGGAGGAAATCATTGAGCTTGCCGGCTGTGACCTGCTCACCATTTCGCCGGCCCTGCTGGATCAGCTGAGCAAAACGGACGCCCACCTGGCCCGTCGTCTGGATGGCTCCCAGCCGACCCCCAGCCAGGAGAAGATCCATGTGGATCGTCCGCTGTTCGACACGATGATGGCCGAAGACACCATGGCCAGCGAAAAGCTGGATGAGGGGATCCGTGGTTTCTGCAAGGCGATCGAGACATTGGAAGCCCAGTTGGCCCACCGCCTGGCGGTGATCGAGGGCGGCGCTGCCTTCACCCACGCCGTGCAGGAGATCTTTCTGCTCAACGATCTCGATGGCGACGGTTGCATCACCCGTGAGGAATGGCTTGGCAGTGATGCCGTGTTTGATGCCCTGGACACCGACAATGACGGCCGCCTGGCCCCCGAGGATGTGCGCGGCGGACTGGGAGCCGCTCTGGCCATGAGTGTGGGCTGAACTCCCCAGCGTGAATGCCCTTGACACCATGCTTGCCCTCTCAGGCAGGGGGGGCGTGATCGAAGTGCCGCAAGGCGAGATGATCTTCCGTTCCGGCGAACCGGGCGACTGCATGTTCGGGCTCCTGGAGGGCTCCGTGGAGCTCAGCTGGGATGGCGGTCGCAACCATGAGCGAATCGAAGCCGGCGAGGTTTTCGGTGCCGGAGCATTGGTGACGGCCAACCACAGCCGATTCGGCAATGCCCGCGCCTGCACCCCCTGTCGATTGCTTGTGCTCAACCGGGAGAAATTCCTGTTTGCGGTGCAGGAAACGCCCATGTTCGCGATCGAGCTGCTGGGCTCCATCGATCAGAGGCTCCGCCAGCTGAAGGGTTGCGTCCAGTTCTGATCTCCAGCCTCAGACGTGCCACTCATCCCCGTTGGAACAGCAGACGCCTGATCACCCGCTGGGCGATGTCTCCGTAGCCCATCTCTCCGGAAAGGATCTGGGCGATCCGCTGGGGTGCGGTCGGACGTTTGACCCCCAGTTGGTATCCCACCCGCGGCACCCGGTAGAACACCTGGGCGATGCGTCGTCCCCAGGCCATCGATTCCCCCCAACCCTTCCGCATCTTCTGGCTGTAGCCGATCAAGGCGTCCCCGTCCCCCTCCAGCCAACGGTCGATCGCCTCGGCCCCATAGGTGCCGCTCATCAGCGAGGGGCGCAGCCCCTCGGCGAGGAAGGGATCGCTCAGCGACGCGGCATCCCCCACCACGATCAGACCGTCGCCGTGGAGCTGGTGGTGTCCATCCCAGATCCTCAGCCGGCCCGCTTGCCGTTCACCCTGGTCGGGTTGGAGCCCAAGGCTGGGGAGCAGGGCGCCGAGAACCACCTCGCTGTCTGCCTGCTGCCGGCCGATGAACGTGCCGACACCAATGCTGTAGCCGCCCTGACGGGGAAACGCCCAGCAGAAACCATGGTGAACCAGGCCGAACTCGAAGCTGGCCGTCTCAGGATCGTCCACTACCGCATCCACCTCCACGGAAACGGTGGCCGCGTAGCGGGGCCGTGGAGATCCCAGGCCCAGAGAAGTGGCGAAGCGGGAGGCGGAGCCGTCCGCGATCACCACCGAGGGGGCACGAACCCTTTCGCCACCGCCGAGGCGTACGGACCAGAGACCATTGATTCGGGAGACGGCTTCCACCGGGCAACCGAAGCGCACCTCAGCCCCGGCCGCCTGGGCCCGGGAGGCCAGAAAGGCATCCAGCACGGAGCGTCGCACAATCCAGAAGGGGGCATCACCGGGCAGCTCAGCCGTGACCGGATCCCCCAGGCACCAGGTGAACTTCACCTGCCGGATCACCTGATCCACCGCTGGCGAGAGATCGAAGGGAAACCAGCGCTGCACGGATGCGGCCATGCCACCGCCACAGGGCTTGGAGCGACCACATTCCTGCCGTTCCAGCAACAGCACACTGCGGCCGGAGTTGGCCAGGTGGAAGGCGGCGGAAGCGCCGGCGGGGCCGGCGCCGACCACGATCGCCTCCACGTCGGCTTCGGGACCACTCACACCTTGAGGATGTCCGCTTCCTTGGTGGCCAGGTGTTTCTCCAGTTCGGCGATGAAGCGGTCCGTGAGCTTCTGGATCTTTTCCTGGTCGTCCCGGCTCAGATCCTTGGAAAGCTCTCCGTCTTTCTCCAGTTTTTTGATGCGATCGATCCCATCCCGGCGGATGTTGCGCAAGGAGACCTTGCCCTCCTCCGCATAGCGAGCCGCCAGCTTGCACAGATCCTTGCGGCGATCCTCCGTGAGCGGTGGGATATTGATGCGGATGATCCTGCCATCGTTGTTGGGGGTGAGGCCAAGATCACTCATGGCGATCGCCTTTTCGATCAACGGCAGGGAGGAGGCGTCAAAGGGTTGGATCTGGATCGTCTGGGCGTCGGGGGTGGAGAGGGTGGCCAGGGATTTCAGCCCCGTTTCGGCCCCGTAGTACTCCACGGTGAGTTTGTCGAGCAGGGATGGGTTGGCCCGTCCCGTGCGGATCGTGTTGAAATTCCGCTGGGTGGCTTCCACCGATTTACGCATGCTGTCTTCCAGGTCCATGGCGTCGGAATGATGGGATAGGGGTGGTAAGGGGTGTGGCCAGAGAACAGCGGGGGGGTTCACCCAGCCGGCACGATGCTGGTGCCGATCGGATGGCCGGCCACGGCCTTGCCGATGTTGCCCGTGCCGAACAGATCGAACACGACGATGGGAATGGCGTTGTCCTTGCAGAGAGCGATGGCGGTGCTGTCCATCACTTCCAGTTCCCCGCTCAATACCTCAAGGAAGGTAAGGCTTTCGTAGCGCACCGCATCGGTGTGTTTGGCCGGATCCTTGTTGTAGACCCCATCCACCTTGGTGGCTTTGAACACCACATCGGCGTTGATCTCGGCGGCCCGCAGGGCAGCGGTGGTGTCGGTGGTGAAGAAGGGATTGCCGCATCCGGCGGCGAAGATCACCACCCGGCCTTTCTCGAGATGGCGGATGGCGCGGCGGCGGATGTAGGGCTCGGCCACCTCCTGCATGGAAATGGCGCTCTGCACCCGGGTCGGGATCCCGGCCCGTTCGAGACCGTCCTGAAGGGTGATGGCATTCATGACCGTGGCCAGCATCCCCACGTAATCCGCGGTGGCCCGGTCCATGCCGGCCGCCGATCCCTTCAAGCCCCGAAAGATGTTGCCGCCACCGACAACGATGGCCAGCTGGGTTCCGAGCGCAATCACCTCGGCAACGTCGGAAGCGATCGAGGTGACGATGGCCGGATCAATGCCGTAGCCCTGCTCGCCCATCAGCGCCTCGCCACTGAGCTTGAGTAGGACGCGCTGGTAAGCCATCGGTGTCAACAGTCCGGCGAAGAGTAGCAACACCCGGCAGCCGGTACCGCTTGCCCCGCTGCGCCGGTGGGCCGGTTCAGAACTCGATGCCCGCCTGGGCTTTCACCCCCTGCTCCCGGAAGGGGTGGCGCACCAGCTTCATCTCCGTGACCAGGTCGGCCCGCTCGATCAAGGCGGGGGGCGCTCCTCGCCCCGTCAGGGCCACATGGGTCAGAGGGGGGCGCAGCCGCAGGCCCTCCCACACCTGTTCGAGGGCCAGATAGCCCAGCCTCAGGGCCACATTCACCTCATCAAGCACCACCAGCCGGCGATCGGCATCCGCCAGGTAGAGGAGGGATTGCTCCCAGGCCCGCTGAACCAGCAGGCGATCCCGCTCCCGGTCCTGGGTCTCCCAGGTGAACCCCTCCCCGAGGGCATGCCAGCGCAGATCCTCCCCGAATCGCTCCAGGGCCCGGGCCTCGCCGGGCTGCCAGCCCCCCTTGATGAACTGGACCACCGCCACGCGATGCCCATGGCCGAGGGTACGCAGCACCAATCCAAGGGCCGCGGTGGTCTTGCCCTTGCCATCGCCGGTGAACACCAGCACCAGGCCCTTTTCCTGGTTGCGTTCCCCCACCCGCTGGCGTTGCACCTCCTGACGCCGCACCATGCGGCGCCGGTAGGCCTCCGGGTCGGTCTCGGGGGCGAGGTCTCCGCCAGGACCCAGCTCTGCCGCCGCCTGGTCGAGGCCAGGCTCCGGACCGGAGGAAGGGGTTGAACTCACGCTCGGCTCTCGAGGGTCACCCTCCCACTCTGGTCGTTCGAATCACCTCGACGCCGGGCCAGGGCCGTATCGACCGCCTGTTGCTGGTCCCGGCGCGTGATCCAGTGGTGATAGGTGCGGGTGTGAATCCCCACGGAGTGCCCCATCATCCGGGCCGCCACGGTGTCGGGCAGGCCGATGTGGATGGTGCGCACGGCCCAGGCGTGTCGCAGGTCGTAGGGGGTGATCGGCAGGTCGTAGCGCCGGAATTGCTCCGCCACCCGACGACCCACCTGTTGCAGGGTGGTGCGCCGCAGGTCGGTGGTCACCTCCGGCAGGGCCTCGGGCCCCGCGGCGAGGGGGGCCAGCTCGAAGCGTTCCACCCACTCCGGGTGGAAGGGCCAGACCTGATGCTCCCCGGTCTTGCTGGTGGGCAGGACCCGGATCACCCGATCGCCCCCGGCTCCGAGCGCCGACAGGTCGGCAAAGAACACCTCATGGTTGCGCAGCCCGTAGGTGGCCATGAGGCCGAAGGCCAGCCGCCAGCGGGGGTTGGGGATGCGCTCCACCAGCCCCAGGATCTGCAGGTCACTGGGCAACTGGCGGAAGCGAGCGGCGTGGAGCCCGTAGCCGCCGCTGCGCTCCCTCCAGTCCTGAGGCAGATCGATCTGCTGGTGCCGGGCCAGGGCCGCCAGGGCGATACCGCACTGCTGACGGCTGCGACTGGCCAGGTCGTAGCTCTCCAGAACCTCGATCAAGAGCCCCTGATCGAGCCGACGGTCACTCCTATCGGCCAGGCGGGACAGGCGCCGCAGATAGGGCCGGTAGGCGGCACTCCAGGTGGTGCGACTGCCGGACGGTCGGCGGCGGCGGCGGGGGTCGGCGAAGAAAGCGGCTTCAAACGCTTCCAGGCCCTCGGCCAGGCTGGAGGGCAGGGGATCCGAGCGAGCGGTGGATCCGTCCCGGGAGCCCTGGATCCCTGCGGATCGCCGCTGCCATGGCTCCCAGCGAAACCGCCCTTTGGCGAGCTGGGCAAGGATGATCTCCAGCTTGGCCAAGGCCTGGTCCAGACCCTCCGGGGTGGCGGGCAGGCCGAGGCTGAGCCGTTGGATCGGCCTGGATCCCGTTCCCCGCCGGCAGGGCAAGGGTCCGCGCAGGGCCAGACGTGCGCCGCGGATCTCGATCCGGTGGGGAATGCCCCGGGCCGCCAGAGCCTCGTTCCGACGGCGCGCCAAGGCACTGGTCGGGTTGTCGGAGGGAGGCACGGCGGCAGACCGAGGGGTGCGGAGAGGCTTGGCCGGACCCTATCGATCCCCGGCCGACCTGGCCAGGGGAGTGAACAAAGTCGGGAGCAGGGGGCTACGCTCGCTCCTGAATCCTTTGCGCATGGGCATGACCAGGGTCGGCGTGCTGCTGCTGAACCTCGGTGGACCCGAACGCATCCAGGATGTTGGGCCATTTTTGTATAACTTATTTTCAGACCCGGAAATCATCCGTCTGCCGATCCCGGCCCTGCAGAAACCCCTGGCCTGGTTGATCAGCACCCTGCGCAGCAGCAAATCCCAGCAGGCCTACCGCTCGATCGGGGGGGGCTCTCCCCTGAGGCGCATCACCGAGCAGCAGGCGAGGGAACTGCAGAGCAGCCTGCGCCTGCGGGGGGTGGAAGCCACCAGCTATGTGGCGATGCGGTACTGGCATCCATTCACGGAGTCGGCGGTGGCGGACATCAAGGCCGATGCGATCGATGAGGTGGTGGTGCTGCCCCTGTACCCCCATTTCTCGATCAGCACCAGCGGTTCGAGCTTCCGGGAACTGCAACGCCTGCGCCAGAGCGATGCTGCCTTCCGCAAACTGCCGATCCACTGCATCCGCAGCTGGTACGACCACCCCGGATACATCGAGGCGATGGTGGGGTTGATGGAGAAGGAAATCAACGCCTGCGACGATCCCGCTGACGCCCATATCTTCTTCAGCGCCCATGGGGTGCCGAAGAGCTACGTGGAGGAAGCGGGCGACCCCTACCAACGGGAGATCCAGGCCTGCGTGGGCCTGATCATGGAGCGGCTGGCCGAGCGACTCGGCCACGGCAACCCCTTCACCCTTGCTTACCAGAGCCGGGTGGGGCCTGTGGAATGGTTGAAGCCCTACACCGAGGACGCCCTGAATGACCTGGGCCAGCGGGGGGTGGAGGAATTGGTGGTCGTGCCGATCAGTTTCGTGAGCGAGCACATCGAAACCCTGGAGGAAATCGACATCGAATACCGGGAGATCGCCACCGAGGCAGGCATCCGCCACTTCCGCAGGGTCCCGGCCCTCGACACCGATCCCACCTTCATCCGTGGTCTGGCCGATCTGGTGCAGGAAGCGATGGCCTCGCCTGAGGTGAATCTCGATCAGGCCGCCGAACTGCCCCGCAAGGTGAAGCTCTACCCCCAGGACAAGTGGGCCTGGGGATGGAACAACAGCTCCGAGGTCTGGAACGGACGGTTGGCCATGGTGGGATTTTCCGCCTTCCTGCTGGAATTGATCAGCGGCCATGGCCCGCTGCATGCCATCGGTTTGCTGTGAAACGTCTGGCTACCGCTCTTTTCTCGTCGCGGGGCCGCCGTCCTGGCCTGTGGACCCGCCCGTTGCTTCCCCTCGGGCTGGCGGCCAGCCTGACGGCTCCGATCGCGCCCAGCCAGGCCCGGGGAGCCCACCACTGGGGGCGAGGAGTGTTTCCTGTCGCCAGCTTCGCCGGCTACACCAGCCTGTTCGGCATGCGCACCCACCCCCTCCACGGAGGCGTCCGCCCGCACTACGGCCTCGATATCGCCGCTCCCCTGGGCTCGCCGGTCCGCAACTGGTGGGCGGGAACGGTGAGGGAAGTGATCCGGGATGGAGGCTGCGGCAACGGTCTGGTGATCCGCTCGGGTGATTACGAACATATCTATTGCCACCTGGCGGGCCAGGCCGGTGGTGGCATCCATCGCAGCGGATCCGTCAGCCTCAGGGTGGGTCAGGCGGTGCGCACCGGCCAGGTGATCAGCCACGTGGGGATGACAGGGAGCACCACGGGCCCTCACCTGCACTGGGGCCTGCGCTACAGGGGGCAGTGGATGGATCCGGTCCGGGTGCTGCGGGCCATGGCCGCCGCACGCCGGGGTCGTTCCGCCAGCGTCCAACCCGTGACTAAAGTCGTGTTCAACCGATAAAACGACGTCCTGCGCCTGGCTTCACGTCAAAATGACCGGTGTACGAGGGATGCCGCCCTCATCCGCAGGTCCACCCCGACCGATCCGTTTCCATCCGTAGCCGTGACGCTCACGCCCCTCAGCCCCGCGGCAGCCGCCGCACGCTCCGTAGCCCCTGCCACCCCCCAGCGGGTGAGCGGCGCCTACGCCCTGATGGACGCCTTGCACCTCCACGGGGTGGACCACATCTTCGGCTATCCCGGCGGGGCGATCCTGCCGATCTATGACGAACTGCACCAGGCCGAGGCCCGCGGCTGGTTGAAGCACATCCTGGTGCGCCATGAGCAGGGGGGCACCCACGCCGCCGACGCCTATGCCCGGGCCACCGGCAAGGTGGGGGTGTGCTTCGGCACCTCCGGTCCCGGCGCCACCAATCTGGTCACCGGCATCGCCACGGCCCAGATGGATTCGGTGCCGATGGTGGTGATCACGGGCCAGGTTCCCCGGGCGTCGATCGGCACCGACGCCTTCCAGGAAACCGATATTTTCGGCATCACCCTGCCGATCGTGAAGCATTCCTGGGTGGTGCGGAACCCGGCCGACATCGGCCGCATCGTGGCGGAAGCGTTTCTGATCGCCGCCAGCGGCCGTCCCGGCCCGGTGTTGATCGATGTGCCCAAGGATGTGGGCATTGAGGAATTCGATTACATGCCGGTGCCACCCGGCAGCGCCATCCCACCGGGCTTCCAGTTCACACCGGCGCCCCGGCCGGAGGCGATTGCGGCGGCCCTGGAACTGATCCGCCAGGCCCGTCGTCCCCTGCTCTACGTGGGGGGCGGTGCCGTGAGCAGCGATTCCCACGGGGAATTGCTTCGCTTCGCGGAACGGTTCCAGCTGCCCGTCACCACCACGTTGATGGGCAAGGGAGCGTTTGATGAGCGCCACCCCCTGGCTTTGGGGATGCTGGGCATGCACGGGACGGCCTATGCCAACTTCGCCGTCACCGAGTGTGATCTGCTGATCGCCGTTGGCGCCCGCTTCGATGATCGGGTCACCGGTCGCCTCGACAGCTTCGCCCCCCGGGCCCAGGTGATCCATATCGATATCGACGCCGCCGAGGTGGGCAAGAACCGCACACCCGAAGTGCCGGTGGTGGCGGATGTGAAGCAGGCCCTCGATGCCCTGCTGGCGGCTTCGCAGGGTGAATCCTCCGGCGGTCGCACCGACGCCTGGCTGCGGCGCATCGAAACCTGGAAACAGCACTACCCCCTGGTGGTTCCGGCTCCGGAGATGCAGATCGCACCCCAGGAAGTGATGGTTGCCCTGCGGGAGCTGGCTCCCGAGGCCTTCATCACCACCGATGTGGGCCAGCACCAGATGTGGGCGGCCCAGTTCCTGCCCACGGGACCCCGCCGTTGGATCAGCAGCGCCGGCCTGGGCACGATGGGGTACGGGATGCCCGCCGCCATGGGGGTGCAGGTGGCCTTTCCCCAGGCCCAGGTGATCTGTGTGGCCGGCGACGCCAGCATCCTGATGAACATTCAGGAGCTGGGCACCCTCAGCCAGTACGAACTGCCGGTGAAGGTGGTGGTGATCAACAACGGCTGGCAGGGGATGGTGCGCCAGTGGCAGGAAAGCTTCTACCAGGAGCGCTACTCCAATTCCGAGATGACCCTCGGCATGCCCGATTTCCCCGCCCTGGCCGAGGCCTTCGGCGTGCGGGGGGTGCTGATCACCGAGCGGGAGCAGCTGAAGCGCCAACTCAGCGAGGCCCTGGCCCATCCGGGACCGGCCTTCATCGATGTGCGGGTGCGTCGCAACGAAAACTGCTATCCGATGGTGCCTCCGGGGGCCAGCAACGCCCAGATGGTGGGTCTGCCCAGCCATCCCGAACTGGCGATCGACACGATCCGGCAGTGCGCCGCCTGCGGCGACACCACCGCCAGCGCCCACCTCTTCTGCCCCAGTTGCGGGAACAAGCTCTGATCCACACCCCCTCTCCCCCCCCTCTCGGCCGGGGATGGAATTCCTTGCTGATGGGTTGGGCCCTGCTGGCCCTGCTGCTGTTCGGCTGGCCTGGGGTCAGCTCAGCGGCTGAGGTGCTCCAGGTGCGGCGGGCCGACCTGCTGCAGGTGGGAGATGGCAACCGCAGCTACACCGTCCAGCTCGTCTGCCTGCGGCTTAAAGCGGATCAGCAGCCGGCGGCCGAGGCCTGGCTGAAGGAACAATTGCCCCGCCGCACCCGGGTGAACCTGCGCCCGATGGGGCAACGGCAGGGGGTGCTGCTGGCCCGGGTGACCCCGCTGGATGGCAGCACTGACCTCTCCAGCGGGCTGATCGCCGCCGGCCTGGCCAGCCCCGCTCCCTGCCCCGGAGATCCGATCGCCGCTGACGGCAGTGCCGCAGGCGAGGCTGGAATGTGAGCCTGAACCGCACCGCCAAGGGGATCGTGCTGGTGCCCAGCCTGCTGCTGGGGGGCGCCTTCCTGGCCACGGCGGTGTGGATCGATGGCCCCGCCGCCGAGAACCGGGGGCTGGCCCTCGCCCTGGGGGGCATCCTGATCGGCTCGGGGCTGCTGGCCCAGCTGCTGCCCGAACCGGCACCCCCAGCGCCACAACCGGGCTTGGAGCCATCGCCACCACCCTCCGAGCCAACGCCAGCGCCGGCAGAGAAGCAAACGGGCAAGCCTGACTGACCCCTCCTGACCTGCCCCCGCGCGCAGGGTGAACAACTCACCGCCACCTCCGCCCGGCGATGGCGCCATTGCCCTGTCTCGGCAAGAGTGGAAGCAGAGACGCAGATACCGTGCTGAAACCGGACGTCCTGCTGGTGCCATTCGAGCAGGTGGGCATTGATGCCATTGGCGATGTGGGCGGCAAGAACGCCTCGCTGGGGGAGATGATCCGCCAGCTGGGGCCCCGGGGCGTGAAGGTACCGGGGGGCTTCGCCACCACCGCCTCGGCCTACCGGGGCTTCATCGCCGCCAATGAATTGCGTCTCCCGTTGCAGAAACTGCTGGGGCAGCTGGATGCCAACGATCTCGACGCCCTGCAGGAGGCGGGCCTGGCCGCTCGCCAGTTGGTGCTGGAGGCGCCCCTGCAGGCCCCTTTGGCCGATGCGATCCTGACCGCCTACCGCGCCATGGCGGGTCCGGCCGGACCGGCATCGGTGGCGGTGCGCTCCAGTGCAACGGCCGAGGATCTGCCCGACGCCAGCTTCGCCGGCCAGCAGGAAACCTTTCTGCACATCGAGGGGGAACAGGCCCTGCTGGCGGCCTGCCGCCGTTGTTATGCGTCGCTGTTCACCGACCGGGCCATCTCCTATCGCCAGCTGAACGGCTTCGATCACCTGCAGGTGGCCCTTTCGATCGGGGTACAGCGCATGGTGCGTTCCGATCTGGCCTGCGCCGGGGTGATGTTCAGCATCGACACGGAAACAGGCTTCCGCGACGCGGTGCTGCTCACGGCGGCCTACGGGCTGGGGGAGAACGTGGTGCAGGGGGCGGTGAACCCGGATGAATGGCTGATCTTCAAGCCCACCCTGGGTCAGGTCACCCCGTTTCCGAACACCCGGGAACGGGGTTTCGCGCCGATTCTGAGCCGGCGGCTGGGCAGCAAGGCGATCCGCATGGTGTATGCCGATGGGGGCGGCGCCGACGGACGGCCGGTGCGCAATGAAGAGGTGCCCCCCGAGGAGCGGCGGCGCTTTGCCCTCAGCGAGGCGGAGGTGCTCACCCTGGCGCGATGGGCCTGCGTGATCGAGGACCACTACAGCCAGCGGCGAGGTGGCGATACACCGATGGACATCGAATGGGCCAAGGACGGCCTCAGCGGTGAGCTGTTCATCCTCCAGGCCCGCCCGGAAACGGTGGAATCCCGGCGGGGGGGCTCGGTGCTGCGCAGCTGGCACCTGGATGCCGATGGAGCCGAGGAAATCATCAGCGGCCGTGCCATCGGCGCCTCGGTGAGCAGCGGCCGTGCCCGGGTGATCAGCAGCGTGGCGGAGATCGATCGCTTCGAGGCCGGCGATCTGTTGGTGACGGCCCGCACCGACCCCGACTGGGAGCCGATCCTGAAAAAAGCGCGCGGTGTGGTGACCGACCAGGGGGGCCGCACCTGCCACGCGGCAATCATCGCCCGGGAGATGGGCATCACGGCGATCGTGGGCACGGGCGACGGCACCAGCCGCATCGGCGATGGAGAGCTGATCACCCTGAGCTGCTGCGAGGGGGATGTGGGCCACGTGTACCGGGGCACGGTGCCCTTCCACGTGGACGAGCAGGCGATCGATCACCTGCCGCCCACCCGCACCAAGATCCTGATCAACGTGGGCAACCCCGAGGAAGCCTTCAACCTGGCCGCCATTCCCTGCGACGGGGTGGGCCTGGCCCGGTTGGAATTCATCATCGCCAACCACATCAAGGTGCATCCGATGGCGCTGCTGCGGCCGGAGCAGGTGGCCGATGCGGCCGAGCGGGACGCCATCGCCACTCTCACCGCCGCCTACGATCATCCAGCCGACTACTACGTGGACCTGCTGGCCCAGGGCATGGCGCGAATCGCGGCGGCCTTCTATCCGCGGCCGGTGATTCTGCGCTTTTCCGATTTCAAGAGCAACGAATACGCCCGCCTGCTGGGGGGAGCGGCGTTCGAGCCGAACGAAGAAAATCCGATGCTGGGTTGGCGGGGAGCGTCGCGCTATTACGCCCCCGCTTTTCGCGATGCCTTCGCTCTGGAATGCCAGGCCCTGAAGCAGGTGCGGGAGAGAATGGGACTGGTCAACGTGATCCCGATGGTGCCCTTCTGCCGCACGCCCCAGGAGGGCGACCGGGTGCTGAAGGAAATGGCTGCCAGTGGCTTGAAGCGGGGCGAAAACGGGCTGGAAGTGTATGTGATGTGCGAGCTGCCCAGCAATGTGATCAGCGCCGAGGCCTTCGCCGAGCGCTTCGATGGCTTTTCGATCGGCTCCAACGACCTCACCCAGCTCACCCTGGGACTGGATCGGGATTCAGCCCTGGTGGCTGAACTGTTCGACGAACGACAGACCGCCGTGATGGAGATGATCCGTATGGCCATCCGCACCGCCAAACGTTGCGGCCGCAAGATCGGCATCTGCGGCCAGGCCCCCAGCGACTACCCCGACTTCGCCCGCTTCCTGGTGGAGGAGGGGATCGATTCGATCAGCCTGAACCCCGATGCGGTGGTGAAGACGCGGATAGCGATTGCCCGGATGGAGGGGGAGCGCAGGTCATGGGTGTGAAGAGCTGATTACTCTCAACAGCATGACCGGACGGGACTTGATAGTCGCCTTGAGAAAATTTAATTACCAGCTCCAAGCCTCACCGTACTCATTCTCTGCAGGTCAGAACAAATAAACGAGCCGAGATATCATCACCTTTCAAATCACAAATTAAACGCAGAGAATGCTTCGAGAGCATAAAAATAACTTGCGTTAGCTCAGGGGAAACTCCAATGGAAACTTGAATGAGCAGAAGACTGAATGATTAATGTAGTTATTTGGCAAATGATGAACGACACAATCTTCTATTGTGAAATATCTTTGCCCGTCATTAAGCAGTGGGATAATTGATCCTTTGTACCTTTCCATACCTTGTCCATGCCATCCAATGGCAGATCTTTCACGGATTCCATAGTATTTCGACTCAAAGCGCCATTCACTGCTTTCAACAAAAGCCTCCAGCTCCTCTTGCGAGTAAATCCAAAAGCCACAATAGGGATTTTGGTCATTTAATATATAGCTTTGACTGCCAATCGTTACGATCTTTGAAAGTGGACCATTCAGATCAGTTAAGAATTTTTCATCGCCATTAAATTCTACTCTCAGGAAACCCAAGTGATAGCCATTTCTGGAAACAGCTTCATGATGCCCTAGCCAATAGGCCAGGTTATCCGCCGTAAATTTAATATCATCTTCCAAGTAGATCTGAATATCATACTTATGGATATTTTTTTCAATTATTTTTCTATTCTCCCAAGACAGATAGTAGGGGTGAACCATGCTTTTTATACCTAGCTTGTTGAAGATACTATCGTACGAGTATTTACGGCCCGTACTTGAATACGCATATTCCAATACTCGAACCCTGTCAATGCCTCGAAACTCACTCAGTCTACGATTTGTGTCTATGAATATCTGCAAATCAGCATCAATGCGCAAGAGATTCAATACAACTTCTCTCAAATATTTTAACCTTTTTTCGATGTAAAAAAAGGTAATGTGCGCTGCAATTTTTTGGGTTACCATGGTTTTTGAAACCTCACATTCTAGAAAAAGAGATGGTGGAATACCTGCGGGTTCCAGCAGAAACGTCCGGTTTCAGCTGCCGAACGGTTAGTAGGTGGTTCTTTCGATGGCATAGGTAGACAGATCATGCGAAATCGACATTGAATCATAAGCTAGAAGTATTGTTCGAAACGAGTATCATCCGTTACGCCAGAATCTGCATTCAAGATGTAGGTACATAATATGGGCTGAACGTTCAACGCCTCATTGGGTGGATTGGTTAAGATTTGATATGGATAAGCACTCACCCAGCCGTGTTGCGCTGGGATATAAAAGGAATCACTGAGAAGTTCAAGGCTCCTCAGCCAAGCCGAATCGTCAAGTCATAGATGATATCAGCGCTTATGCTCTATTCACAATCTGAACGGAAGAAGGGCTCAATTGTTGGGAATGCCGTGAGAGTATCCCGTTCGCAGCCAGGCAACAGATCACGGTGACCTTCCGACAATCCTCATAATGATCTGGCCTGCAGCAAAGAGGCATGAAGAGCAGATTATTCTTACGCCAGGTGTGAGTAAAGCTTTTTTAGTTGCAGAATCTCACCAATGCATGCTTTCAATGCATGCTTCCAATGCATTGGCAGTAGCTGAGTCCCATGTGCTTGAGTCTCAGCCATTTCGGAGCTTGCTTGTTGCTCCGCATGCTCAGCCAAAGGGATGAATCGGAGGTTCTTCTTGTATTTTCATGGAGGAATTCCAGATCGTTCACCTGGGTAATGGAAAGCCAGCAGATGGAGGTGGAGATGGAGATGGAGATGGAGATGGCCAGGCATAAACCCCAGTCCCGTATTGTCTCCACGCTCTGCCGCAGCTTGGCCACCCGCCAGTGCAATGGCTGGAGGGAAGGTGAGCGGTGTGTGGGCTCCGCTGAATTCAGCCTCATCGAAGCAATCGTCTGACCCGCCGGCCGTGCAGCGGGAAACCGAGCATCGCTCCGCCGGCTGCACGGCCCCCGGTGCCCGCAGGTCGGATGATGGGCGGGCTTGGGGCCCTGAAGACGCGATTCATGTCCAGCGCAGAAAACCTTGTCTGCAGGGGCTTCCTGGTGACGTGCACCGGGAAGGTTCTGAGGCTGCCGCGCATTCGTTTTCCCATCCTGGCCTGAACCTGCAGCCGGCCCCGGATCAACGGGCTGCCTAGATTCCCGCCTCATGGCTTCCGTTCCCTCCGGCTTCATGGTGCTCGCTGACCCTCCCCATTCCGAACCGGCCCAGGACAGCCCAGAAGGCCACGGGGGTCAGCACCTCAACCACCCCACCCCCTGGAGTGCCGCCGACGGCGCCGCCCTTTACGGCATCGATCGCTGGGGGGAGCCCTATTTCGGCGTCAGCGCCCGGGGCCATGTCATGGTGCAGCCCCGGGGAGAGCGGGGTGGCTCCCTGGATCTGGTGGACCTGGTGCGGGAACTGCAGGGGCGGGACCTCTCCCTGCCCTTGATCATCCGCTTCGACGACATCCTCGAAGACCGGCTGGAGCGACTGCACGCCGCCTTCGAGCGGGCCATCGCCCAGTACGGCTACCAGGGTCGCTACCAGGGGGTGTTTCCGGTCAAGTGCAATCAGCAGCGCCACGTGGTGGAGCAACTGGTGGAGAGCGGCCGGCGCTGGCACTTCGGCCTGGAGGCGGGCAGCAAGGCGGAGCTGCTGATCGCCCTCTCCCTGCTCGACGACCCGGAGGCCCTGCTGATCTGCAACGGCTACAAGGACCACCGCTACATCGAAACGGCGATCCTGGCCCGGCGCCTGGGCCGGCGGCCGGTGGTGGTGATCGAACAGGCCGATGAGGTGGGCCGGATCATTGCCGCCAGCCGGGAGCTGGGGGCGGCCCCGTTGATCGGCATCCGGGCCAAACTCTCGGCCCGCAGCGCCGGCCGCTGGGGCAGCTCCGTGGGGGAGAGGGCCAAGTTCGGCCTGTCGGTCCCCGACCTGCTGGCCAGTGTGGAAGCCCTGCGGCAGGCGGACCTGCTGGCCGACCTGCGCCTGCTGCATTTCCACATCGGCAGCCAGATCAGCGACATTGCCGTGCTGAAGGACGCCCTCCAGGAGGCCGGCCAGATCTACGTGGAACTCACCCGCCTCGGTGCTCCGATGGGTTTTCTCGATGTGGGCGGAGGCCTGGGCATCGACTACGACGGCAGCCGCACCTCCACGGCGGCCTCCACCAACTACTCGCTGCAGAACTACGCCAACGACGTGGTGGCCACGGTGCGGGAGTGCTGCCAGCCCCACGCCATCCCCCTGCCCACCCTGGTGAGCGAAAGCGGCCGGGCCATCGCCAGCCACTGCAGCGTGCTGGTGTTCGACGTGCTGGGGGCGGGGCGGCCCCCCGGCGCCGTACCCCCGGCCCAGGAGGATGACCCCCTGATGGTGCGCAACCTGCGGGACACCCTGGCGGCGATCACGCCGCTCAGCAGCGGCGAGCAGTTGCAGGAGGCCTGGAACGACGCGATCAAATTCAAGGACGATGCCCTGGCCGCCTTTCGTCTGGGCTACCTGAGCCTGCGGCAGCGGGCCCTGGCTGAACAGCTGTACTGGGCCTGTTGCGGAGCCATCGATGCCCGCCTCGGTCGCCTTCCCGCCGACAGCCTGATTCCAGAGGGCCTACGGGCCCTGCCTGCCGCCCTGGCCAGCACCTATTACGCCAATCTGTCGGTGTTCCGGTCAGCCCCCGACACCTGGGCCATCGATCAGCTGTTCCCGGTGCTGCCGATCCACCGCCTCGACGAGCGGCCCGCCGGCCTGGGCAACTTCGCCGATCTCACCTGCGATTCCGACGGCAAGATCGCCCGCTTCATCGACCGGGGTCAGCCGAAATCCCTGCTCGAACTCCACCCCCTGAAGCAAGGCGAGCCCTACTGGATCGGCCTGTTCCTGGCCGGTGCCTACCAGGAGGTGATGGGCAACCTGCACAACCTGTTCGGCAGCACCAACGCCGTCCATATCCGCCTGGCGGCCGGCGGCGGCTACGTGGTGGAGCACGTGGTGCGGGGAGACACCAACGCCGAAGTGCTGGAGATCATGGAGCATGATCCCAAACTGCTGCTGGAGCGCCTGCGTCTGGCCAGTGAGGACGCCATCGGCAAGGGCCGCCTGAAGATCAGGGAAGCCCGCCGGCTGATGGCCCACCTGGAAGCCAGCCTGGGCCAGACCACCTATCTGGAAGCGGGGATCGGCCTGGAACCAGGCAGCCAGGGGTAAGCCTCAGGGCTGGGCACAGAATCGGGCCACCAGGCTGAGGCTTTGCCTCGGTGCAGGCAGTTCGGCGGGATCGAACGGCGGCGTGGCGGCATCGGCCATGGCCCGCATGGGCATGGGACGTTGGCTTCCCCCCTGGATTCGTACCTCCAGAGGGGCCAAACGGGGGCGACCCATGGCAACCCCCAGCACCCGGGCCTGGTCCATGGCATCCCGGTAGGCCGCCTCCAGCAACTGGCGGCGTACGGAGGCGTCCTGGGCTGGATCGGCTTGGGGGGCCACCGGGGAGAGGCGCACGCCCGGCAGGGCACCCACCTGACGGATCAGGGCCTGGAATCGGTCGGGCTCGAGGTTGCCGCTGAGCCGCAGGCTCGCCTGGGCGCCCTTGGGGCGACCGCGTCCGGCTGGGCGGTTCCAGGTGCTCGGTGAGGTCACCTTGAGTTCGCTGACGCCCAGCGACTGCAGGGCGGAGCGCACCGTCGCCAGGCGTTGTTGCAGCAGGGCCAGGGCCCCATCCGCCGTGCTGGCTTCCGCCTCCAGCCCGATCGAAACGGCCAGGAGACCGGCGGGTCGCTCGACCTCCGCCGCCCCCTGCGCCTCAAGGACGACCCCATCGCAACGCTCCAGCCCCTGGGCGGCGGCAGGCGAGGAGACCAGCTGCCAGCAGCAGAACGACAGGGCAAGGGGAACCAGACGGGGCAGTTGGAGCAGGAGAGCCATACCGACCGTGCGCAAAAGGTGGGGATGCCCATCCTCCTCATCGGCTGCCAGGTCTCCCCCTGGATGAACAGGAGTTCCGCTCTTGCACAGGCAGGATGGACCCTGGCGACCCTTCCCTCACGACGGCCATGCTGCTGATCTGGCTGCTTGCCATCGTTGCGGTGGCGGGACTGCAGCTGCTGGGGCGGTTCTGCCGGCTCAGGGGCTGGGCCAAGCTGCCGCTGCGCCTGCCGATGGCGGCGGTGATCGTCTGGGTGGTCCTGCGGGCTGCACCCCTCCAGCAGCTGCCCCCCGGATCCCGCCTCTGGCTGTCATCCCTTGACGACCTGTTGCTGGCCTACGCGGCTGTGCGCCTGGTGGTTTGGGCCGGCCTGGAGCTGCCGGGAAGCCTGGGTTGGTGGCGCCATTCCCCCAAGCTCCTGCTCCAGCTCGTGACCCTGGGCAGCTGGGCGGTGGCCACGGTGGTGGTGCTCAGGACCACGACCCGTTTCGATCTGGTCGGTCTGCTCACCACCTCCGCCATCCTCACGGCAGTGATCGGCCTGGCGGCCCAGGAACCCCTCAAGGACCTGCTCGCCGGTCTGGAGCTCCAGTTGAGCGACGATTTCAAGATCGGGGATTTTCTGCAGGTCAGGGACGATGTGCGCGGCATCGTGCTGTCGGTCAGCTGGCACGACACCACCCTGCGCAACCGCGACGGGACCCTGGTGGTGGTTCCCAATACGGAAATCGCCCAGGGGGTGATCTTCAACCTCAGTGCCCAGGGCACGGTCTGTAACCGGTTCAGCATCGGCCTCGACTACGACTACCCCCCGGGGCAGGCCCGGCGCCTGCTGGAGCGGGTGGTCCGGCAGAACCCCAGGGTGCTGGAGGATCCCCCCCCTTGCATCGGCGTGATGGAGTTCGCCGAAAGCTCGATCAACTATGAAATTCAGGTCTGGCAGCGGGAATGGGGGGACGCCGCCTTGCTGCGCCTGCGGGGCGAACTGCTGGAGCAGATCTGGTATGCCCTGCGGCGGGAAGGCCAGAGCATTCCTTTCCCCGTGCGGGAGGTCCAGCCGCGGCGCAGCGGCATCAAGGCACGGCAGGCCGAGACCCCGACGCCCGAATCCCTGTGCCAATCCCTGGGGGCGGATGGCATCTTTGCCGGCATGAACCAGACGCAACTGGGGCTGATCGTCGCCGGCAGCCAGTTGAAGTCCTATGGATCGGGAGAAGCGATCGTGCAGGAAGGAGCCGAAGGAGAATCCATGTACCACCTGATCCATGGCCATGTGGAGGTGTTGAAGCGGATCGACAGCGGCGAAATCGTCGCGGTCCGGCAACTGGGTCCGGGCAATGTGTTCGGTGAAATGACTCTGCTTCTCGACGCACCTCGCAGTGCCACGGTGAGGGCCCTGGAGGAATGTCTGCTGTTGAAGGTGAATCGAAGCAACCTGCGGGACTTGCTGAAGGAGAGTCCGGGTCTGCTGGAGCGGATCGCCGCGATGGTGAGCGCCAGACAGGCCGAATTGGATTCGCTCAGCACGGAGGTGCAGCAACAGCAAACCAATGCCCTGCTGACAACGATGAAGCGGATCTTCTTTGCCTTCAAGGGTGAGTAGATTTCATACAAGCAGCCTAGAATTGAGCTGCACTTCATGCAGTGAACGGTAGCGATGGGTGTTTGGAATCGCATAAAAGATATTCAAATCCCGCGCTGGAAGAACGCTTTTGATTCCTCCGTGCCCTATGTGATTGCGACCTCGCTCCTGATCGGACTTTCCTTGAGCCCTATCAACGAGACTCTCAATCTGCTGATCTACGACATGATCACAGGGCTACGTTCCTCCCCTTCAGGGCGAAACAAGCCCATCACCATCATTGGCATCGACGAATCCGATATCTCCGCCTATGGCTGGCCCATCGACGATCAGTACTTCTGCGATGCCATCGACAAACTATTGGCCGCAGGTGCTGTTGCCATCGGCCTTGATGTCTATCGAGATCGTGGGGTGGGAGAGCAGCAGGAGTGCCTTCAGGAGCGCTTCAGAACCAATCCTCGATTGGTCTCGATCTTCAATGCCGCGGAGGGGATTGCAGCCGTTCCCGGTACTCCAGATCAACGGATGGGGTTCAACGATCTGGTCGTGGATCCAGATGGCGTCATCCGGCGCGACCTGGTCCATGTCGCAGGTCAGGATGAGGCGACGGTGAGCTTGCCCCTACGGTTGCTGGAAGTGGGCTTCGGCCCTGATCCCCTGCGGGACCGTCTGGAGCAGGGGACGGATCCGGGTCCATGGCTGGAAAAGGATTCGGGGGGCTATCAGCAACTGGATGCGGCCGGCTATCAGGAAATGCTGGCCTTTCACGAACTCGGCAGCTTCCCCGTCTGGTCGCTCCAGGATGTGTTGGGTCGTCGGCCCATCCCGGCCGATGAACTGAAGGGCAGGATCGTATTGATCGGAAGTACGGCGCCCAGCCTGCGGGATCTGTTTCCTGTACCCCATACCCGCTTCGCCCTGGGCCCCAGTCAATACCTCGTTCCCGGGGTGGAACTCCACGCCCATCGCCTGGCGGCTCTGATGGATCGCAGGGCTGGGAGTGGAAGGCAAAAGATGTGGACCCTGCCAGGTTGGGGCGAAGGGGGGTTCGAGATTGTCTGCGTGGTGCTAGGAATCACCCTGGGAGAATCATTCCGGCTGCTGCGGCGCAGCATCCTGATGGTGGGGCTGGCGGCTGCATTCCTGTCGGGGGCTACGGCCGCACTTCTCTATCACTATGTATGGATTGCGCCCACCATGCCCCTGGCCAGCCTGGTCGGGATGGCGGGAGCCAGTTGGGTGCGGCGTGGCGGGGCCAACCAGCAGCAGCGTCGACAGATTGAACGATTGCTGGGGCAGACTACGTCGCCGGAAGTGGCGAAACACCTCTGGGATCAACGCGATTCCCTGCTGAGCGATGGTCGTTTTGAGGGTCGCCAGTTGCCCGTGACCGTGATGATGATGATCGATACTTGTAATTTTACAGGGCTTTCGGAAAAACTGGCCCCAGGCGCATTGCTCGACTGGATCAATCGTGGCATGGCTGAATTCATTCCGGCGATCACGCATCGCGGAGGCATGGTCAATAAATTCACGGGCGATGGGTTGCTGGCTGTATTCGGAGCTCCGTTGAGTCAAGGTACACAAGCTGACGCAAAGGCAGCGATTGAAGCAGCGCTTGCCATCCAAGAGGCGGTTATCCAGCTGAATCAGCAGCTTGAGCGGGAGGGAGCACCGGCCATGTTATTGCGGATAGGTCTCCATTCCGGGGATGTGCTGGCGGGCTCGATGGGTAGCAGCGAAAGGCTGGAATATGCCGTGATTGGAGATACTGTGAACTGTGCCTCCAGGTTGGAAAGCATCGAAAAGGAGCGGCAGGTCAACCTCTGCAGAGTCTTGGTTTCATCGACAACCAAAGACCTCTTAACTGATGATCAAAGGCTGGATTGGCAGCAATGGGGAAGCATGACCCTGAGGGGACGCAAAAGTCCCACGGAAATCTGGGAGCTCAATGATCGAAGCGTGGCTGAAAAGAGCTAACAAGTAAATTCAATAGAATGCCTTTCTTGGTGTCACTTCACACAGCGAACCGGAAGGAGATCGGGCCATTCATCCGTGATGATGTCACTCAAGTCAAACAATCCTGCCACCTCCGAACTGGCGAAAGATTCTCCACAACTGCCTTGAAGTTTACGAAGACTTTTTTGCACATCCAAATCAGATTGCTGAGGAGAAATATTGAATTCCAGCAGAGTGAGTGGCGATGGAGATACAGCACTGATAAAATCCAATTGATCACTGGAGGAAGTAGTTGCGTTTTCGCCTCCACACTGATAAGAAGATTCCCAGACCAGAGGCCCTGGTTTCAGGGGTGGCGAGCTGATCAGGGTGATGCCAATTTCCGAGGCTGGCAACAAGCGAGAGGATTCAGGGTCTGTTGGGATCGAGGTCTGGCTTGATGCTGAAGCACTGTCACCCTCAGAACGAAAGACGAGCATCAGGGGAACGGGTGATTGTGTTGGTCCTTCCAGCAAACCAATCAATCTCGTACTGTCCGGTACATAGACATTATCGTTTGGGACAAGATGAGCCAACGGTCTGGATGAACAGACTGCCCGGGTTCCTCCACCGATACGACGCCCAGGGAATGTGGAGCGTTGATTCGAGGGCTTGAGCTGAGCCAGGGCCTGGGTGGAGAGACCAAGGATCAGGAGAGGGGCCACGACGGCAATGGGCCAAAACCGTTGGAACGGATCCATTTTAGTCAAGCGGTTCATCGAGACCAACCTGGCACATCGATGAGCAAGACTGCCAGAAAGGCCCAAATGAGTTTGGAGCCGATGTGGAGGGACTGATCCACAGGGAGTCTCCATAGGTGTCGACATTTGCCGATGTCGATGAAGATATGAAGAATCCATTCAGCCAGACCTAGAGCTGGGATGTTTGTGATTATGGCTACCATGAGTCCATGGATTGCTGCGTGGGCGGTCAACCACCAGCCCCAGCCCAATGTAACCCCTCTACCAGGGCATTTCTCCTGGGCCATCCGATCACTCTGCAATCCAAAATCACAGAGAAAATGCCCCATGGAGAGCATCAACATCATATTGGTTAACACTGGCAGATTAATCACTGAAATAAAACCAGAAAGGATGATGGTTGAAAATCATCAAGAAAACAAAACTTGAATCGATGGCTCAGGCGAAGGTATTAGCGCATGGCTGCATAGAGAGAGACACAGTCAGGGAAGATTTTCGTCCCCGGGTCCGAACCAGGAATGGAAGGAAGATGCAAAATTTCAGGAATCCTAACTCAAATCATTCTCTCTTGGTTGACATTGGTGCATTTCTTCTTGAATTCCCCTCGGATGGGGTGGATACACTGGGGGCGTTTCGGGCATGATGGACTGTCCCTCAGCAGGATCAATCCAGCAAGCTGAGAATATGATTTGGAGATTTTATTAATAGTGCTCAAGTAGTGTCAATTGAATACTGGTTTGGGCAAGTTTGCGGCCCAGATCAAATGTGAGAGCTTGCAAAAGCTCGATAACCACTTCGGGGTCGTGACTCTTGAGATCATTAAACTCGCCATGGTCAAGTACCCAGCAGCTTCCTTCATCCACTGAAGTTACATCAGCTGACCGGAAGTTGCCAGAAACAAAGGAAATTTCGCCAAAACACATACCGGGGCCAAAGGTTGCCAATCTAGTGTTGCACTGCGTGCCATTCATTCCCAAATAATCAATCGTGGTGGTAAAGCAGCCAGAACGAACCAGGAAGAGCTCGTCACCTGGCTCGCCACGCCTGATCACAGTTTCACCAGCTTGATAACTCCTCAGAACCATCTTGGAGGCAAGCGTTTCACGGTGACGAGGAGGAAGATGACGCAGGAAGCCTAGTTCTACATCAGGATGAACCCTCGATAATTCATTATTGCTATAGCGTGCTATCAAAATATTTTCCGCTTCTTCCAGGGCCATGTCTAAATGGTCAAAAAAGGCAATCTTGCCATGAATCAGCAGCTGTGGATCATCAAGAAAGGCTAAATGGCCCGACCGGGTGATCAGAATCTTCATGCCTTGATCCAGCAGTTTACTAAGCTGCCTATCAAGGAGTTGCATGGATTCAACGGGGCATTGGGTGACATGTCCGAGGTCAAGAATCACAATCTTGGCATCGGATTCCATTGCCACCAACTCGGCAGAAATCTGCTCGATCGCTCCAAAATCAAGTACTCCTTGAACATGAACGATTCGAATGCTGTCTTTTTGAGGGCCAAGCACACCTGCTTCAGATTCCGTTCGCCATCGCCTTGAGGCCCGTTGAGATCCGCGGTAAGACCGACGAATCGTCGAAGCAGGGTGGGGGTATTCATTGAACAGACTCAGGCCAACGCCGTTGGACAGTTCCTTGCAGACAGCAATGCCACGTACGCTGTTGCCAAAGCTGTCCAACGGCGGGGAGTAGACCGCGATTCCAAAACGTCCTGGCATCACCGCCATCACTCCCCCGGCGACACCACTCTTGGCAGGGATACCGACATCATGCAACCACTGGCCGGCGAAATCGTACATGCCGCAACTGCCCATAAGGGCTAAGACTCGGACCGTAATTTCGGGAGTCAGAATTGATACGCCTGTAACAGGATTACGGCCCTGGCAAGCAAGCGTTGCCGCCATGATTGCGAGGTCATGGCAGGTGACAGAAATAGAACATTGACGGAAGTAGAGATCAAGCGCTGGCTCTGGATTGACATCAATAATGTTGTAATTTCTCAACATATATCCAATCGCACGGTTGCGATGACCGGTCTCCTTCTCTGATAAATAAATAGATTCATCAACCTCAAGTCTCCGTCCGGCTAACTCCGCAAAATAATCCAGCATCAGGTTTTCAGCTCGCTCAGGATCAGCATTGCAAAGCAGCGCGGAAGCGGCGATGGCCCCTGCATTGATCATTGGATTGCGCGGTTTGCCCGTCTCAGGGTGCAGGCTCAGGGCGTTGAATGCTTCACCTGAGGGCTCCACATCAATCTTCTCTGCCATCAGCTCTGGAGAAAGCACCTTCATTCCCAAGGCATAAATGAAAGGCTTAGAGATCGACTGAATTGTAAATTCTTTGCGTGACTGACCAACTTCATAGCAATGACCATCAGCAGTGGCTAGGACAATTCCAAAGTCATCCGGGCATGCTTTGGCCAATTCAGGGATGTAACTGGCCGGAAGGCCATCATGGAGATCGGAATATTTCTCATGCAGTTCTGCCAGCAGTTCATGAATAACACTTATTTCTTGCCTTCTCTGATGACAGTGAAGATGACTTTCCAGACTACTTTTACGATCGCTTCCGCTATCAGTGGGAGAGCCTGATTCCATACTGATGAAAACGACGAATTTTCATACTAATTGCTGAAGTGACGGAATGTCTGTAACACCAACTACGCTGGAAAAGAACTGGGGCTCCGGGCAGCTTTCAGATCGGAGCCGCAAGTGCCATGCAAAGGCTGGGCTGTTCGACACACTGCTCAATCAAGTCAGCCAGCTGAAGAGCTCTTGAGGCCTGCAGGCCATCGACAGCGGGTGTTTCAACACCGCGAACACATTGGAGAAAATGTTCAAGCTCTGCATAGAGTGGCTCAATCGATGTTGTACTTACCTCTTCGATGAAACCATCATTCCGATAAACAAGTTCCCCGTGATCGGCACTCACCGACTCATGGGATCGTCGATGGATGCGCAAGTTGTGGTTGAGGAAGTCGGTCTCCATCAGACTGCTGCGGCAGTGGGCGCTGAGACTGCGGATCTTCCGATGGGCCATCTTGCTGGCCGTGAGACTGGCCACGACTCCATTGGCAAAGCCCAGGGTTGCATTGACATAGTCGATCGGACCCTCGGAGCTTCGCCCCCCCGCTGCGGCCAGGCGAACCACCGGAGAGGCGGCCAACTCCAGCACCAGATCTATATCGTGAATCATCAGATCAAGCACCACCGAGACGTCATTGGCACGGTCGGCATTCGGGCTATGCCGACGGGCTTCCAGCACGACCACCTCCTCGCCAGCCAGTACCTTCAATAATTCCCGAAAGGCTGGGTTGAACCGCTCGATGTGGCCCACCTGCAAGAGCCGGCTTGCCCGTTCCGCGGCGTGGATCAGGTCCGCGGCCTCTTCCTGGGTGGCGGCAATCGGTTTTTCGATCAATACATGAATCCCCGCTTCCAGGCAGGCCATACCAACGCGATGGTGCAGCAGGGTGGGGACGGCGATGCAGACCGCTTCGACGCTGGGAAGCATCTCCTGAAAGTCACAAAACCACTGGCAATTGAACTGATCGACCGCTAGTTGGCCGCGATTCAGGTTGGGATCAGCCACCCCCACCAGTTCCGCATCACGAAGCAAGCTCAGCACCCGGGCATGATGCCAGCCCATATTGCCGACGCCGATGACCCCGACTCGGACAGGGCTCATGGCAGGTCTGCGCGGTTGAAACCATTATCGACGATCAGGTTGCGTCTCCGCTGGAGGGGACGATCCTGACGCGTTCGATGCGGGGCCCCGCCATCTTGAGCACGCTGAAGCGGAATCCGTTCCATTGCATTCCCTCTCCGGGGGTGGGGATGTGTTGCAGTCGTTCCAGCAGGAAGCCGGCCAGGGTGTGGTGCCCGTCCGATTCGGGCAGTTGGAGTCCCAACTGCCGGTTGAGCTCGAAGATCTCCAATTCCCCGGCCACGGACCAACCTCCCTCCACCAGCTCATGGAGAGCCTCGAAAACGTGGAGGGGATTTTCATCCTCCCCAACAATCTCACTGGTGAGGTCGGCCACCGTGACCAGCCCTTCCGTCCCGCCGTGCTCATCGACGACCACCAGCATGGGTTGGCCACTTCGAATCAGGGAGAGGAGTTCGGCCAGGGGGGTGCTTTCCTGAACCCGGGCAACGGGCAGCAGATAGGGCTCCAGGCGGCTCTGGGGCAGGAGCTGTCCCCGGGCGATGGGTTCGGCCAGCCTGCGCAGGTCGAGCACACCACGCACGTCATCGAGGGAGTTTCCGATCACGGGAAACCGGGCGTGCTTGCTGGAGTGCACAGTCTCCATCATGGTGGCGAAGTCGACTTCCATCGGCAGGGTGACCATGCCGGATCGGGGCACCATCACCTCGCGCACGAGGGTATCCCGCAGGGAAAAGACTCCCTCGAGAATGCTCCGCTCATCGGGCATGAGGCCGGTGACTCCTCCACTTTCAATCAGGGTTTCCAGCTCTCCGGCCGAGAGTACGGGCACCAGATGGTCCCAGTTTCGCGGCAGCCCCGCCAGCCGCAGCACCACCCCACTGAACCGCTCGACCGCCACCAGCAGCGGCGAAAGAATCCGCATCAGGGATTCCAGCAGGGGGGCGACGCGCAGGGCGGAAGCTTCCGGCTGATGCAGAACCCAGGCCTTGGGAAGCAACCCGCCCACCAGGGTGGCCACCAGAACCAGCAGGCTGAACACCAGCAGGTCCACCACCACCGGGGAGGGCGCACCCCCCAGCCAGCGCCCCAGCTGATCCGCCAGTCCACGGCCGATCCAACCGGCGGCCACCAAGGCCAGCACGGCCCCCAACTGGGTAGCCACGAGCAGTCTGCGCAGACGCTGCTGCAGCCTTGCCACCGAGGTGGCTCCCGGTTCCTCGGCCTCCTCGAGCTGCCGCACTCGACTGGGCCGCAAACGAATGAGGGCAAACTCGCCGGCGGCAAAAAATGCCGTCAGGGCCAGCAGTGTGGCCAGTGCCAGAAACCTCATTACCTCCGGGCTGTCGGCTCAGGATAGACCTGCTGCGCCGAACACCTGGGCGAGGCGGGACAGGCTCCACAAGCACTGTGGTTCAGCAAACGATGGAACGGGAGAAGGAGATGGGGGTCGCGAGGATCGAACTCGCCTAAGGCGAATTATGAGTTCGCTGCATTCACCAGATTGCTAGACCCCCATGGAACGTGCTTGAAGCAAGGGAGCTACAGCTACCACAGCCCGCGCACAGGGGGCCGCCAGCTCTCTGTGATGGGTGGGAAGTAGGGGTCTGCGGGACTATCCGCCTGAGGACCGATCGCATCACTGCCGTTGAAGACGGAGGGCAGGTCACGCGTGCGGAAAGGAGTGGGGTCGTATTGATTCTCCAACAGCACATTCATGGTGTTCTCCACAGCCGAACCATCCCACGTCATGGTCTGGTCGATGAAGCCGAAACCCATCACCTTGGTACCGTCACCACCGCCCATGGCGATACCGAACAGATCCGTGATTTGGTGGGTGAGATCAATGCCACGGGCGTAAGGAGAGGTATAGCTGTAGAACCTGTTTTTCATCAGCTGGGGATCGGTGGTGATCGGACCGCAGCGGGTGACCTCCACCAAGGTCCTGCCGGATCGTTCGCTCCCGCCAGACTCCAGTTCCCCTGCCTCCAGGGTGGTGGTACAGAGCACGGGGCCGGCGATCACGGGACCGATCAGCCCGCTGCAGAGTGCCAGAAGCACACCCCCGGCAGGTTTGGAATGTTGCTGCGCCGCGCTGGTCAGCCAGCGGATCGGTGGTGATGCCAGGATCGCGGAGGTCATGGGAGCTATTCCAGTGCTGGCAGGACAGTGCGGACAGGAAACGTACGTTGGGGGACGCACGACGGGGACATCACAGGTTTGAGCCTGAACTCAGTCCGGTGGATTCAACTTTAACGCCGGTGTCCCGCAATCTTCGCAACACATCCCCAGCAGCACCATGATTCCGTGATGGTTTTGCCACCCACCGACCCCTTCCAGCAACGCGCCGCTCTGCTGCGGCTCCTGGCGGAGCGGGCCTACCGCCATGGCAGCTTCACGCTGGCCTCCGGCCGTACCAGCCGTCACTACGTGAACTGCAAGCCGGTCAGCCTCAGCGGCCTCGGCCTCGCGCTGCTGGGGGCCCAGCTGCTGGAGCGGGTCGAGCCCGACGCGGTGGCGGTGGGCGGCCTCACCCTGGGCGCGGATCCTCTGGTGAGCGCCGTGGCCATGCGGGCCGCCCTGGACGGCAGGAGCCTCGATGCCCTGATCGTGAGGAAACAGGCCAAGGGCCATGGCACGGGCGCCTGGCTGGAAGGTCCCCTGCCGCCCCAGGCAAGCCGGGTGACGCTGCTGGAGGACGTGGTGACGACGGCAGGCTCCGCCCTGATGGCCGCCAGGCAACTGGCTGAAGCGGGCTACCGGGTGGAGCGGGTGGTGGCGATCGTCGACCGGCAGGAGGGGGGCGAGGAGGCGATCCGCGCAGCGGGGCTGGAACTCCACAGCCTCTTCCTGCTGGAGGAGGTGGCCGCCGCGGCCGCCCGGACGCCCACCGCCGGGGGAGCCTGATCCATGGCTGTTTCGATGGCCCCGAACGATGCCCCCGGGCTGGTGCCGTGGAACTGGCGTCCCAAGCCCCACACCCGGATCGATCGGCCCGTGGCCCTGGTGCGGCTGGATGGTCCCGACACGCTCCGATTCCTGCACGGCCAGACCAGCCAGGCGATCGAATCGGCCCTGCCCGGCCAGTGGCTCAAAGCCTGCTGCGTCACGCCCACCGCCCGGATGCGTGCCCTGGTGGACGTGCTGGTGGATCCGGAAGGGGCCTGGCTGGTGATCACCGCCGGCGATGGGTCCCTGGTGCGCCAGAGCCTGGATCGGGTCCTGTTCCCCGCCGACCGGGTGGCCCTGGGCCCGTTGCTGGAAGGCCAGTGGATCCTGCCGCTGGACGGGGACCAGGCCCCTCCGTTGGCGGACACCTGGAAGCCATGGGAGGCCGGAGACGGGTGGTGGCTGGGGGACTCCCTGCTGGTGCGCCAGGGGGCGGATCTGCCCCCGTCCCTGAGCCAACGGCCAGCCCTGACGGAGGGCGAACTGGAACGGTGGCGCATTCAACGGGGCTGGCCGGCGCCCCCCATGGAAATCAACGACGACATCAACCCCTTCGAGCTGGGCCTGGCGGACCGGGTCCATCTGGGCAAGGGTTGTTACGTGGGCCAGGAGACCCTGGCCAAGCTGGCCACCTACGACGGCGTACGGCGGCAGCTGCGCCGCTGGCACTGCCCGAAGCCAGGGGATGAACTGGCGACCCAGTTGGCGGGGGGCACGGCGCTCAGGGACGGGCAGGGAGAGCGGGCCGGACAGATCACCTCCTCCCTGCAACTGGGGGAAGAGGGATGGATCGGTCTGGCCCTGGTGCGCCGCCGCTGGCTGGAAGAGCCCCGGCTGCTGGCCGGGGAGGGCGCTGCGGCGCTCGGTCTGGAGCTGTCGATCCCCGACGACTTCAGGGCCCCGCCGGTGGGGGCTGGTGGAGGTGGCGGCCCGGGGTGATCGCCCCGCTTCATCGGCCTGGCTTCCCTGCCGGCCTCGGGGCGGGCTCCAGGTCGTTGTCCTGGGTCAACAGCCAGTGGGCCACCTGCCAGGTGGCTAAGCAGTCGTCCTGGTTGTAGCGAAGGATCCGACCCAGCTGGAGGCGGCGGGCAGGCTGAGAGGGGGTGCGTCTCTGCCCATCTCCATCGCGCCACTGGCGCCACCAGAGCAGGCAACGGGCCCCGTCCACCCCTTTCTGGCTCCACTCGAAGCCCAGCCCCCCCGCCACCGCCTTGAGCCCGTAGCTGTTGACCGGCAGCAGCCAGTGGCGCCGGAGACGCTGATGCACATCCACCAGCCGGGAACGCAACCGGTCCCGTTCCGCCGCTGAGGCCCCCTGGCGTTCGGCCAGTCGCAGCAGGGAGATCGATTCGGTTTCGCCGTAGTGGAGCAGGGGCCAGGAGTCGAAGGCCTCCAGCAGCCGGCGCAGCCGCAACCACAGCCGCCGCTCGCCGTGCTCCTGGAGGGCCAGCACCGGGTGGTACCGGCCGCCGCCTGGCTGCGCCGCGGGCCAGGAACCGCCAGCGGTTCGCTCCAGGGCCAGCAGGCCGTGGAGGAAGTCGTCGCGGGCATCCGGGTCGGATTCGATGTCGTAGAGCAGCACCCCCGCAGCCTGGGCCAGTTCGGGCAGGGCGGAACCGGCGGCGATGCGCAGGGGCTGGCCCCCCTGCTGGACGCGGGCCTGGGCCACCAGCTGGGCCGCCACCTCCCGATGCTGCTCCCCATGCACGGCCAGGACTTCACCGAGCCGCACCGGATCGGCGCTGGCCAGCTGGGAGAGGTCGGAGACGCCCTGCTCCAGCAGCATCTCGCGGCGTTTGCCGCCGATGCCGCTCACCTCGCTGAGGTGCCCTTCGCGGGCCGCCTGCTCATCACAGAGGGAGCGCCAGCCGCAGAGGGTGCATTTCTTGCGGTCACTCACCAGGGGAGGGGGATCGGGGGCCGCCAGATCGGCGGCCAGGCGCTGCAGGCTTTGATCCAGCTGGCGTTGCAGGCCCGAGCCGAGGCTGAGGCGCTCCCGGCTGAGGCCGCCGCCGCTGCCGGCCAGCACCAGACCGTGGGGGACGGCGGCGAGCTGGTGCTCCGCCAGCAGGCGACCCCAGAGGGTGAGCAGCAGGCGGTGCTCCCGGGTGACCCGCCGGCCCTGGCGGGCCAGCACCGGCCGGTAGGCATGGGATCCCCAGCGGCTGGGCGTGTTGATGCGCTCCAACAGGCTGGGGTGGGCCTCCAGGGGACTCCCTTCCGGCCCCGTACCCCGCAACCGCAACCCCACAACAGCGGGCGCAGCGGCGGCGCAGGCGGCCTCACCATGGCCGGGACGCTCGGGCAGCAGGGTCTGAAAGCAGCGCTGCTGGTCGTCCAGGGCCAGGGCTCGGTGGGCGCTCCACTGGCGACCTTCCTGGGGTCCGTACCGATCCAGCCAGGCCCGGCGCCGGCAACGCAACCAGCTGCGCAGCAGGCGGTCGGTGAGGCTGACGGGGGAAGGCTGCGCCATGGCGGCAGGCTAGGGGGGCGGTGGTCTGCCATCAGGCCGGCACCCCCAGCTCCCCGAGGGGTGGCGGGGGCTGCTACGACCTGCCAGGACCGCATTTCCGCACCCACCTGCATGGCCTCTGCTCCCCTGCCCCTGGAGGCCAGCCCGATCAGCTTCGGCACCGATGGGTGGCGAGGCATCCTGGGCGTGGACATCACGGTGGAACGGCTGCTGCCGGTGGCGGCAGCGGCGGCGCGGGAGCTGGCCAGCAGCGCCCCCGTGGACCTGGCGAGCCGGGAGGTGGTGATCGGCTATGACCGCCGCTTTCTCGCCCCCGAGCTGGCCGAGGCGATGGCCGCCGCGGTGCGGGGCGCTGATCTGGTGCCCGTGCTGGCCGCCAGCCCCGTACCCACGCCGGCCTGCAGCTGGGCGGTGGTGGAGCGGCGGGCCCTGGGGGCCCTGGTGGTCACCGCCAGCCACAACCCCCCCGAATGGCTGGGGCTGAAGATCAAGGGTCCCTTCGGCGGTTCGGTGGAGGGGGACTTCACCGCCCGGGTGGAGAAACGGCTCAGGGCCGGAGGCATCACCGTGCCCATCCGGGGCGCCACGGAACGGTTCGACGCCCTGGGCACCTATCTGGCCGGCCTGCGGCGCAAGGTGGATGGAGACGCCCTGGCCAAGGGGCTGGAGCAGCTGGGCCTGGAGGTGATCGTGGATCCCATGCATGGCTCCGCCGCCGGCTGCCTCGGCGTTCTGCTCGGGGAGGGGGCCGTGGCCAGCGGCACCCTGCGGGAGATCCGCTCGCTGCGGGACCCCCTGTTCGGCGGCAACCCGCCGGAACCCCTGGCCCCCTACCTGAGCGAGCTGATCGGCGCGGTGCAGGCCACCACGGCGGCCGGCAGGCCCGGGGTGGGCATCGTGTTCGACGGCGACGGCGACCGCATCGCGGCGGTGGATGAAAGGGGACGGTTCTGCAGCACCCAGTTGCTGATGCCCCTGTTCATCGACCACCTGGCCGGCTGCCGGGGCCTGCCCGGCAAGGTGATCAAGACCGTGAGTGGGTCTGACCTGATGGCCCTGGTGGCGGCCGACCTGGGCCGGGAGGTGGTGGAGAAGCCGGTGGGGTTCAAATACATCGCCGCCGAAATGCTGGAGGGGGAGGTGCTGGTGGGAGGAGAGGAATCGGGCGGGGTGGGATTCGGCATGCATCTGCCGGAACGGGACGCCCTGTTCGCCGCCCTGCTGCTGATCGAGGCGCTGGTGGCGGGGGGCCTGCCCCTGGGGGAGCGGCTCGACCGGCTGCAGCAGCGCTGCGGCGGCCCCAGCCACTACGACCGCCTGGATCTACGGCTACCCGACATGGCCAGCCGCGCACGCCTGGAGGGCCTGCTGGCCGACACACCCCCCGCGGAAGTGGCGGGACTGGCCGTGGAGGAGGTGAACCGCACCGATGGAGTGAAGCTGCGGCTGGGCCCCAGCCACTGGCTGATGCTCCGCTTCTCCGGCACCGAGCCCCTGCTGCGGCTCTACTGCGAAGCCCCCAGCGCCGAGCGGGTGGAGGAGGTGCTGGCCTGGGCCCGCCAGCTCGCCGAGGCGATCTGAGCGGCGATGGACTCCCCTCCCACCGTGCTGGTGATCGCCAGCGGCAATGCAGGCAAGGTGCGGGAATTCGGCCACCTGCTGGAAGGGCTGCCGCTCACGGTCCGGCCCCAGCCCGAAGGGCTGGAGGTGGAGGAGACGGGCGACAGCTTTGCCGCCAACGCCCGGCTCAAGGCGGAGGCGGTGGCCCGGGCCACGGGGGCATGGGCCCTGGCCGACGATTCCGGACTGGCGGTGCGGGCCCTGGGGGGCGCCCCCGGGGTGCATTCGGCCCGCTACGCCGACAGTGATGGGGCCCGGATCGCCCGGCTGCTGCGGGAGCTGGAGCAGGCCAACCAACAGCAACGGACGGAGGGGCTGGCCGCCGACCGCAGGGCCCGGTTCAGCGCCGCCCTGGCCGTGGCCGATCCCGGCGGCACGATCCGCCTGGAGGTGGAGGGCCACTGCCCCGGCACGATCCTGGAGGAACCCCGGGGCGAAGCAGGCTTCGGCTACGACCCGGTGTTTTATGTGGAAGAGGCAGGGCTCACCTTCGCCGAAATGGACAAGGCCCTCAAGGGCCGCATCGGCCACCGGGGCCGGGCCTTCGCCCTGCTGGAGCCGAAGCTGCGGCAGCTGCTGGGGAGTTGAACCGGCCGGAGTTGGGGGTGGGGAGGCTGTGGGAGTGAAGGCTGAGGGGCCTCCCGGGTGCCACAGAACGAAATCAACATCGCCAGCAGATGGCCATAAGCTTGATCCCATACGGCCCTGCCACTGTGAACTGAGAAGGGGCCTATCGGATCATGACGTTTGTACACCTGGAGGGAGAAAAGACTGAGCCGCGAAGATCAATAGTGAATTCTGCTCCAATCAGCGGCATTCAGCCCTGGAAGACAGATCTACAAAAAGCAGCGAACGAATTTCCTGATCGGCAAGGCATCAGTCCATGCGGCATCAGCTCAAGAGGTTGAGGTGCGTGCTGCATGGAGTCAGGCAGAAACCACAGAGTATTCATTGCATGACGCAGCCCCCCGAGACCCACGCCACAGGATTGGTTCTCGCGGAGAAACGAGCCGTCTACCAAACGCGTAGGCCGCAGGTCGCAACCTACGCGTTATATGTGGGTCCACCTATTCCATGTTGGGCACCCGTGATAGATGCCCAGCGACAGCAGTTCCTCCAGCAGGATGATGGCTTTCGCGACAATGAGAGTGGCCATGGAGTAGAGCTGCATGGCCACACCGGTTTTCTCCCACTATCCAAACTCTGAGGGGTTAAAAGTGCTCTGCTGCCATAGGATATTGGTAGCTAATTCCGATGTCAGAAATCATAAGAAGAGTCAGTTGTTGATAATATATCTGTGGCAGCAATCAGGTCTGTATGTCTGAAATCCTGGCCTTTAAACAGCAAGGGGGCATCGCAGGCTTGGGCCAGGGCATAGGAGAAGCAATCACCCAGGTTGAGACCGGCAGGGTGGCGCCCCTTGCCGAAACGATGGAAGGCGGAGCGGGCGATCAAGGCCTGGTCACTGTCGAAAGGCACGATCGCGATCCCGGCGGTAGCCAGAAACAGGTCAAGGTCCCGCAGTCCATCCGGCCCGATGCGTGCCTCGATCACGATCGATAACTCCACCAGCGAAGCAGCTGAGAGGCGACGTTCTGAGGCCGTCTCGATGGCTTCATTGAAGGCGCGACGCTCCGGCTCGTCCTGAAGGATCGCCAGGATGGCGGATGAGTCGATCACCATCATTCGGGAAGACCGTTCTCGTCGTAGCCGAGGATCTCATCGGCGCTGCGGCGGTCGAGCAGGGGCCGACGGGCCGCGTGAAGGGCGATGGCGTCGAGGCGATCGGCAAGGCGGGTGTGTCCACGCTCACCGGTAGCTCGATCCTGTTCGAGCCGGTGGAGCCGTTCCCGCAACGCCTGGATCACCGCCGCGGTCTTGGTCTGGCCCGAGAGGGCAGCCACCTCACTGGCCAGACGATCGGCCTCCGGATTGCGGATGTTGAGGGCCATGACTCGCCGTGTGTAGACGCGCTGTTGGCAGTGTAGACAGGTTGGCAAGCTGTGACTGGCAAGAAGAGACCACCAGGATCAGGCATCAGGAGTTCGACCTTTCGGGGATGGGGGCGTGGGGGAACTCTTAACAAGGAACCGCCATGACGCCATGACTCCTCCCACCCATCCGCCTCGCCTGCTGGATCGCTACCGGGAGGAGATGGTCGTTCGGCACTACGCCAAGAGGACAGTGCAAAGTTACGTGGGCTGGGTGCGACGTTACCTGCGCTTTCATCAGCTGCGCCATCCGAGGGAGATGGGCCAGGAGGAGATCAACGCGTTCCTCACCCACCTGGCGGTGAAGGAAAAGCTGGCCGCCTCCAGCCAGAATCAGGCTCTGGCCGCCTTGCTGTTTCTCTATCGGACGGTGCTCGGGGGTGATGTCGGCAGCCTGGAGGGTGTGGTGCGGGATGCCAAGGGACATCAGGACCGGATCACGGTGCTGCCGGAGAGCCTCAAGGTGCCATTGAAAACCCATACCAGAGACGTGTGGGCGGTGCACCAGCAAGATCTCTCCGCCACATGGATTCGAGCCTGCCGCAGAAAGCGATGCGTGCCGCTGTGCAAGCGGCGGGGATCCATAAGCAGGCCACGTGCCACACCTTGCGCCATTCGTTTGCCACCCACCTTCTTGCCCATGGCGTCGACATCCGCACCATTCAAGAGCTGTTGGGGCACAGCGATGTGAAGACCACCATGATCTATACCCATGTGCTCAATCGAGGGCCGTGTGGGGTGAGAAGCCCGGTGGATGTGCTGTTCGCGGAGACAATGGACAGGCGGGGAAAGGAGGGGTAAGCTCCGGGCGCTATGAGGGTCGGCGTATCATGCCGGGTCAATCCTCTGTTACCCCCGAGGTTCCATGCACCGCAATGGATCTGAAGCACCCTTCAGGGCTGTAACCAGCATGATATGCGGAAGCGGGCCGGCAGGGCGAGGGAGCTATGCGGTCCGTCGAAACGCAT
>CALOCJ010000001.1:0-132305 GCA_942491925.1 Synechococcales cyanobacterium | reverse complement strand
CCCGCCTCGCTTCCGTCTGCCTCACGGCCGTCGGCCTGGCTGCCGTGGCCGGCTTCCCAGCCCCGGTGGCCGCAGCCGAGCCGCCACCGGTCGCCGATCTCAAACCCTTCCCGCCCCCCGCCGCCGGGGAGCGGCGCTGGGTGGTGCGCCTGCCGATGCAGCCCCCCACCAGTGCCGATCCCGCCCTGTCGGACAGCCCCAGCGACCTTCGCGTTCAGCTGATCGTGGGCAAGGAGGTGATGGTGGACTGCAACCCCCATTCCTTCAACGGCTCCATCGAACGGGAAACCATCAAGGGCTGGGGTTATCCCCTCTATCGCGTCACCGCCGTGGGTCCCATGGCCTCCACCCGCATGGCCTGTCCCCCCGGCCGTGCTCCCCGCCGCGTCTTCCTGCCCATGGGCCCCAAGCCCTTTGTGGTGCCCTACAACGCCAAGTTGCCGGTCGTTCTCTACGCCCCCGCCGATCTGGAACTGCGCTGGCGCCTCTGGCGGGCCGAAAAGACCCAGCTCCCGGCCAACCAGGAATAACGCCCCTCATCAGCTGGACTGAAAGCCCCTGCAGGCTCGGCAGCCATCCAGCCGCTTCCCCCACCATGGCTGCCGGGGACGGCCACTGCCCTCAGCCCATGCCCAGCCAGCGGTTGCTGCGCAGGCTGAGCCGCCAGTCCGGGTGGTGCAGCACGTAATTCACCGCCAGCCGCTGCCCCTCCAGGCAGCCCCAGCTCGGTTGCAGCAGCAGCTGCGGTGGGGGGTTGCCGTAGCGGTCGTTCGCCGCCTGGGCCATCTCCTCGGCAAAGCGCAGATCCGCCTCCTCAACCACCACCACCTTCAGTTCATGGCAGCTGGCCAGCAGCTCCTGGCTGGGGGGCGCCTGGCGGTTGGGAATCAGCGTGATCCAGTCAAACCGGCCGCTGAGCCGTTGCCCGCCGTTGGCCTCCAGATGCAGCGGCAGCCCGCTGGCGGCCAGCTCCTCGCACAGGGGGCCCAGCTCATACCGCAGCGGGTCTTCCGCCACGATCACCGCGAAGGCGGCACCCGCCTCACAGGCCTGGCGCGCCTGGCTCGCCAGCATTTCCAGCGGGCGCGGAGCGCAGGCCGGTGTATTTCCCCTTTCCCGGCCGTTGCCATCCCCTCCCCAGCCCCCATCCCCATCCGCCAGGCGGACGAAGAAGGCGCTGCGGCCCCCATGGAACCCCTCCCCCTGGATGGAATGCATGGTCTGCAGCACCGGCAACTCCCGCCATGGCTGGGTGTTGCTGGATGGGGGGAGGGGAGCAAGCAAGGGTTTCAGGCCAGAAACAACGGTTGGGCACGGCAGGGTGCAGGTGCTGGAGCTGTCGCTCAGCTCTCAGCGCCAGAAGGACACGGTTCGGACGGGGCGTCGTAGACGATCACCGTGGTGAGCCGCTGGCCTGGCAGCCGCGACAGGGCCCGCACCGTGCGCTCCGACAACGACCGCACTTCAGCCGGCAGCCGCAGGCACACACCATCACGGCCCTTCAGTTCCATCGTGCGTGGCCCCGAGGGCAAGGAGCGGATCCGCGCCGATCGTGTTTCGGTGATCAACGCCTGATGCTCCGCTTCACTGGTGAAGGTGTCGTAGGAGACTCCCTGGATTTCCCGCTCATCGATGCCCACCAGCCCGCAGAATGTGCGGTTGGCGCTCACCACCCGCAGCTCGCCATCGAGCACGGCCACGCCGAAGCGTCGGGTGTTGAACGCGGTGTCAAAATGGCAGGGAGTGTGGTGACCCTGCCCCACCAATTCCGCCAACTCCATCACATCCACCGCCGGACCCGCCGCCGCCTCGGCCACACCTCGACCGGCCGCCTTGCCCGAATCCACAAGCCAGATCAGCAGCGAGGTCTGCAGGTCTCGAAACAGACTTCCCAGCCTTGCGATTTCCTGAATGGAGTCTTGGAGCGCCGTCCCGGAGGAGAGGGAAGTCAAGGAAATTTGCTGAATCACGCATTAACGATCCTAGCCAGACTTCTCAGATAGCAGAACTAATCTCCGCTATCCTGCACCCAGGCAAAAAAATGCGTGTTCTTGTTATTCACGGCCCGGGTTCTGATCTTATTCGTCCATTCTACACCTTTTCAACGCTTAATCAATCCCTGATTCTGTCTCTGTTCTGCTTGTCAGCCTGCCCAGCCCCATGCTTCAACTTCGACCGATCACAGGGCTCATCGGTGGATCATCCAGTCAGGTTTCCGTCCGATTTGATCGCCCCTGGATCGGCCTCCTGCAGCCCTTGATGCAGGCCCCCACAGGATCGGCAGGCCGTTGATCGCCCAGCTGACGCAGGCTTCGGTGCGGTGCTTCAGCCGTGGACCAGGAGCTGAAAGCTCGATTCTGTTCTTGATAGCGGTCACGTATCGCCGGCTACTCCGGCAGCAATTGACAACCAAATCCGTTAAAGTACCCAAAGTATAGGGTATCTCGCTGGTGCTCCCTGCTTTCATCAATGCACGCCGTTCTGCACGGGCTGGTCTGGCACTGCTCGCTGCCGCGTCCTGCCTGGGGTTGCTTCGCCCCTTGCCTGTGCAATCCCAGTCGGTTGACGTTTTTGCCAAGCTCCTCTTCTCCATCAGCACATCCGACAGCATCAGCACGCCAGAGTATGAGCTCCAGCAGGAAGGCTGGGCCTTTGCGCTCAGCCAGCCGGACATCATTGACCGCATCACTTCGACAGCCGGCGCCGGCGGCATCGCTGTAGCCATCACCCAGTGGGCGCAGACTGACAACACGCTCGAATCTCCCTGGACCATCCTCAAAACAGAAGCTGATGTGAATGCCTTTGCGGCGGTGATGCAAACCCTGCCCAGAGGCAATGAAGGGACAAGCACCTGCATTGAGTGTGCCTTGGTTTCCGGTGTGGATTATATTAATAATGCCGCTCTGCTCAATGGTGATCCGATCAACTCCAGCCGAAACATCATCGACATCTCCGGCAATGGGCAGGCCAATCAATGCCGCGATCCTGGCAGTTTCTTTTTTGGCATATTTCAAAATTGCACTGATATTTCGGGCGCTACATTTACAGGACCAGCTTTTAATCCTTACAGCACGAGCACTACGGGAGGGCCCCTCGCTGTGCTGCCTGCCGCTGTTCAACGAGCCGTTGATAACAACATCACTGTGAACGGCCTGGCCATCACCAACGATGTGCCTGGCCTCGATGCCTACTATCAAGCCAATGTGATCAGCTCAGAAGGTTTCGTGGTGGCAGCTGATGGTTTTGATAACTTCAATTCCGCTGCTCTCACCAAAGTCAGCCGCGAAATTGATAGCGTGATACCGGCCCCTCTTCCCCTCTCCGGGCTGTTGCCATTGGGTTTCATGCTGAAGCGTCTTGCGGCGATCAGGTCTTCCCTGCTGGAAACTCAGCACAAGTCTTGATCTGAATCAATATCCCATTGGTCCGTTGCTGGCGTTCCGGAGCGACCTTTCAGACTCCGTCGCTCCGCTTCTCCTGCTTCATTTTTTCTTCATCTTCATGCTCCCCATCAAACTCTGATTCATACAAGCCAAGCATCGTCTCCCGCTCCAGCGCCTGCGCCATCGACCTGTTACCCCGCGGCCAATAATTCCAATAACAAGCAACGATTGATCCATAGACCAATCCATACAGGATGACCCGCTTGGTTCGCCGAAAGACATCCCGTTGGATGGTTTGTTTGCTGAGGATTCCGTCGGATCTCACTTTCTTGAGCAGCGTGCTGACTCGTTCGTTGAGGGTCTGCGTGGTTAATGGCTTCTTGTCTCCCGTGCCCGCCGTGATCAGTGGCGTCAAGTTGGGATATTTCTGTTTGAATTCAGCCAGAAACTTCTCGCCAGCGCCTGGGATTTTCAGCTCATTCTGCACCTGCTCCAGCTGGGTGCTCACCTGGCTCGTCTCTTTGTCGAGATTGAGCAATCCTATATTTACTAAGGTGACCCCCTGGATCAAACCATAGGGGATACAGGCAAAAAACAGCAGCGAAACACAGGCAACCAGGGGGCGCGCCAGCCTGAACAGTCGCAGTTGCAGCGTTGGATGCTGTTGTTCCTCCGGGTTCCTGGGATGGGCAAGATCCGCCTGCGAAAGCACAAGCATGAGCAGGGCGATGATCAGCAGCAAACTACTGTCAAGAAAGCTGGTGATCAGCCTCAGGCCTCGGTTCGGGTCGCCCAGGCTTTCCGGGATAGATGGCAGACCAAAGATCAGATTCAATAGATAGAGGAATAGCAGGCCGATGCCACTTTTCAGCAGCAGGGGTCTGAAGGAAGCCGCGTAATTGACGATACGCATGGGGTGCATCGATCTGAAAGGCCCGCAAGGCACAAACGGAGTGCCGACCATGAGAAAAACTGGATGCGGACGGACCCTCAACCGTTCACGCTTCCCGGTTCATCTCGTTCCTTTCAACCTATCCTTTCAACCTGTCCTGTCAACACCATACTTCCGTTCGGCAACGGTATTTTCGATAGCTCAGCTGCCGGTGACGAATCCCCGCTGACGCGATCGTGCCTGATCATCCGCCGCTGCGCTCCCGCTGAGCCTCCTGCTCCGTCCCGTCGGCCAGGGTGCCCACCACGAAGCCGTCGTCATCGCCGTTCACCACCTTGGCCGTTTCCACCAGCCACACCAGCCGCCCATCCCGGCTGCGGATCCGGTAGCGCACCGTCCAGAGCCCCTGGCTCAGGTCGCGCGCAGCGGCAACCCGTTCCCTGTCCTCCGCCACGATCGCCCCATCCAGCAGCTCCGGCCGATCACACAGCTCCTCGGCGGACCATCCGGTGAGGCTCTGGATGCGGCGGCTGGCATAGAGCAACCGTTCCATGGAGTGATCCCGCTTCCACACCGCTTCCGCCAGGGCGTCGGTGAGGTTGGAGAACTCCGCCAGCGCCGCCTCGGCCGCCCGGCGCAGGGCCATCTGTTCCGACACGTCCGTGAGGGTGATGATCGCGCCGCGGCGCCGGCCATCCTTGCCCAGATAGGGCATCACCTGCACCAGGTACGACACCTCCTCACTGGAGGCTTCGATGCCGCGGCGTGGCGCGGCATCCAGCACCTCCAGCAGCGCCTGCCGCAGCCCCGGCAGCGGCACCGTGGTGGGAATTCCCAGCAGGGGCTGGCCGAGGTCGGTCTCCACCAGAGCGAACACCCGCACCGCCAGGGGGGAGAAGCGGGTCACCCGCAGTTGGTGATCCACGATCACCATCCCCTGGCTGAGGGAGGTCTGGATGTTCTCCAGATCGGTGTTGAGCTGCTCCAGTTCCTCGCCGCGGGAGCGCAGCTGCTGGTTGATCGTGCCCAGCTCCTCGTTGGTCGACTGCAGCTCCTCGTTCGACGCCTCCAGCTCCTCATTCGAGGATTGCAGCTCCTCCGATGAGGCCTGCAGTTCCTCCGAGGACGCCTCCAGTTCCTCGTTGGCCTGCTCCAGTTCCGCCAGGGAGCGGCGCAGGCTGTCCTGGCTGGTCAGCAATTCCCGCTCCAGACGCACGATCTCCTGATCGAAGGCCGCGTCGCGGGCGCCGGCGGGATGGGCGGTGCGGGTACCGCCGGCCTCGTTCCCCAGGAGCACAAACGACAGCAGGGTGAAGGCTCGCTCTGCGACCCGCAGCGGCCGCGCCTCCAGGCGCAGTTGCCCCTCGCCCTCCGGCAGGCGCAGGGGCTGGCTGGCCACGGCGTCGCCGTCAGCCCGGGTCAACAGCAGCAGCGCCCGTGCCTCCGATTGCAGTTCGGTCCGCAGGTAGGCCGCCGCCGCTGCCGTCATCCGGCCCTCGGGCATGCGGCAGAAGGCGCCCACATCGCCGATCACCTCCACCAGGTCGTGATTTTCATCCAGCACCAGGCCGGGATCACAGCGGCTGCGCACCAACGCCTCCAGCAGGGCCATGTGCTGCTCCGGCACCGTGTCCCGCAGCACCGTGTAGCGCCCGAACCGGGTCAGGGGCAGCGGGGTCCGCTGGGTCGCCGGCGCCTTCGGCTGTGCCGACCCGAATCCAGCTTCCTCCTGCCGGGCATAGATGCGGTGTTCCCCGTCGGCGACCCGGAAGCCGGGCGTGCGGTTGCCGAGGGATTCCGAATCCCCCAGGAACAGCAACCCGCCTGGCACCAGCCCGAAGCGGAACAGACCCAGCACCCGCTCCTGCATCGGAGTGGTGAAGTAAATCAGGGTATTGCGGCAGGAAATCAGATCCAGCTTCGGAAACGGCGGGTCCTCGGCCACGTTGTGGCGGGCGAACACGGCGCAGCCGCGCAGCGGCTCGCTGATCTCCACCTCCGTGCCGGCCTCGCTCATAAAGCGGCCGCGCAACGGTTCCGGCACGCCCTTGGCGGCCGAGTTCGGATACACCCCCTGGCGGCAGACCGCCAGGCTGTCCTCGTCCAGATCGGTGCCGAAAATCTTCAGCCGGTCGGCCAGGTCGATCGGGTGGTCCAGCACCTCGCTCACCAGCATGGCGATCGAATACACCTCCTCCCCCGTGGCGCAACCGGGCACCCATACCCGCAGCTGGTCCCGCCCGCCGCGCTGCTCCAGGTAGCGGCCCAGCATCGTGCCCAGGGCGGCGAAGGCCTCGGGATCACGGAAGAAGGAGGTCACGGTCACCAGCAGGTTCCGCACCAGAGCCCGGGCCTCCTCGGCGTCGGAGCTCAGCAGGGGCAGGTAGGCGTCCAGGTCGTCGATCTGGCGGATCGCCATGCGCCGTTCCACCTGGCGCCGCAGGGTCGATTCCTTGTACTCGCTGAAGTCGATGCCGCTGGCCCGCTTCAGCTGGCCCGTCACCGAGCCCAGCAACACCGGTTCCGGTTCCTTGGTCGGGCGCTCCAGCCAGTCGGTGCCGGAGGCGATCAAGTCGCTGAGCTGCTTGCCGATCGCTTCGGCGTCGAGAATCAGGTCCGCCCCCCCCAGGCTGATGGCGGTGCGGGGCATGCCGTCAAACCGGGCGCTCTGGGGTGACTGGGCCATGGTCAGCCCCCCCGCGGCCCGGACCGCCCGCACCCCCCGGGCGCCGTCGGACCCGGTGCCGGACAGCACCACGGCGACCCCCTTCTCCCCCCAGTGGGTGGCGATCGACTCGAACAACAGGTCGATGCTGGGGCTGGGACCGAAGCGGGGCAGGGGATCGCTCAACCGGATCCGGTCCTGCTCCACCGCCACATCGTGGTTGGGCGGAGCGATGGCGATCACATCGGGCTGCAGCGTCATGCCATCGACCGCCGTGACCACCGTGAGGCTGGTGGCATGGGCAACCAGCTCGACGATCAGGCTGCGATGCTCCGGCGACAGGTGCTGGGCCACCACGTAACCCACCCGTCCCCCCGGCCTCAGGTTCCCCGCCAGCTCCTGCAGTGCTTCCAGTCCACCGGCGGAGGCGCCGATGCCCGCCAGATAATCGATTCCCACCCCTGTCTCCCTTCCACGGCTCAGCGTACGGGAACCCCGCCGGGTTGAAGGGGATTTGCCCACCCTCGCGCCCGGAGGAACAAAGCGGCGTAAAGTTGAACAATGAAGCAGGGGGAATGTATCGAAAAGGTAGTCATTGGCGGTGAGTATTTCTGCTCAGGTCTGAATGCACAAACTCCGAGATGCCACGGAACATCGGTCGGCTGACCATCAGGTCGGCTCTATAGAAAGGCATCCGGAGATCAGTCAGTTCGATAATCCCTTCAAGCAAAAGTTTCAGCTCATCAGTGATCTTGATTCCAGTCTGGAGTTGATGCGCCACCTCCTGCCCGTTCACGACCTCAGTCAGCGGGAGCAGTCCACCCCCTGGTGGCAGTACGGCGTCCGTTGTCCGTTGGGGGAGATCCACGGATTGGCCACCATCCTGCCCCCCGCTCGCATGGTCATCTCCGAGCGCGAGCGGCTCACCCTCTGCATCGGCTATGGAGGGGACCTGCACGTTCAGCAGGGTTCCTTCCGTTCTTCCTGCCCGAAAGATGGTTGCCTGCTGCTCTCCCCGGAAGCCTGCGCCACCAGCAATTCCCTGGTGAGCGCCGTGGTGCTGGGGCTCTGCCAGGACAGGCTGCTGGACACCGCCATGGCGATGGCTGGAAGGGTTCAGATCCCCTCCCGCTGGAGAGGGCTGACCGAGCGGAGCCACGCCTGGAGCCCTGATGACGCCTGGGTGGTGCCCTTTCAGACCATGCTCCGCCAGGTGATGGGCATGGCGCATCAGCTGGCCGACATCAGCCAGTCCCTGATCGGTCGTCTCCAGCTGGAGGAACAGATCTACCGCCTGATGGCGGTGATGCTGCTCCCCGAACTGCGGCAGGACTCCCCCCTCGATCGCGTCACCGAGCGCCATCGCCAGGGGCGCGACTCCTTCGATGAACTGATCGACTTCATCAAGCTGAATCTCTCCGAACCGCTCAATCTCACCATGCTGGAGAGGCGCAGCCACTTTTCCCGCCGCGCCCTGCAATACGCCTTCCAGAACCGCCTGGGCTGCACGGCCACCCAGTGGATCCGCAACCAGCGCCTCGATCTGGCCCGGCAGCGGCTGCAGAATCCCTCGCCCGGCGACTCGGTCACCTCCATCGCCACCCTCAGTGGCTACCGCTCCCTGAGTCTGTTCAGCGTCGATTTCCAGCAGCGGTTCCACATCAAACCCTCCCAGCTGCTGCGCGAAGCCCACGCCTGCCGTCCCCCCGAAACCCGCTGAACCCGGCGCCCCTCAGCGCACCCCCAGCCACTTGTGGCTCTGCAGGCTGAGGCGCCAGTCGGGGTGCCCGCGCACGTAGTCCACCGCCAGCTCCTGGCCCCGCTGGCTTCCCCAGCCCGGCTGGAGCAGCAGCTGGGGGGCCGGGGTGCCGCTGCGGCGGCAGGCCGCCTCGGCCATGGCGGTGGCAAAGCGCAGATCTTCCGGTCCATGCACCACCACCTTGAGCTCGTGGCAGCGGGCCAGCAGCTCGCCGCCGGGGGGGTGGTGGGGCTTGGGGGACAGGGTGATCCAGTCGAAGTGGCCGCTGAGGCGGTGCACACCGCTGGTTTCCAGATGCAGGGGCAGGTTGGGGCTGGCGGTGTTCAGGGCGGCGCACAGGTCGCCCAGCGGATGCTCCAGGGGCTCGCCGCCGGTGATCACCACAAAGGCCGCGCCGGCTTCAGCGGCTTCAGCGGCGGCGGCGGCCAGGGCATGGATCGTGCGGTGGGGATGGGCCGCCTGGGGCCAGGAGTGTTTCGTGTCACACCAGGAGCAACCCACGCTGCAGCCGCCGAGGCGGATGAAGAAGGCCCCCCGGCCCGCATGGACCCCTTCCCCCTGCAGGGAATGGAAGGTCTCCACCACCGGCAGGCTTGTGTCTGGGCTGGCCGCCGGTGCGGGCGGATCTGGGGCCATGAACGGGAGGGGCGCCAGGAACGGGGGCCCCGCGAGCGGGGGGGCGCTGTCCTCTTTTCTAGGCTGGTGGCCCCCTGCGTTGACGCTTCCCCATGGCCGAATCCTTCTCCTTCGACGTGGTCTCCGACTTCGACCACCAGGAGTTGGTCAACGCCGTGGATCAGGTGCGCCGGGAGGTGGGCCAGCGCTACGACCTCAAGGATTCCGGCACCGAGATCGACCTGGACGACGACAGCCTCACGGTCACCACCGCCAGCGACATGACCCTCGACGCCGTGGCCGATGTGTTGCGGCAGAAGGCCACCAAGCGCCAGCTGTCATTGAAGATCTTCGATTTTCAGACCCCCGAACCGGTGGGTGGCAACCGGATCAAGCAGGTGGTGAAGCTGCGCAAGGGCCTGTCCCAGGAGCTGGCCAAGAAGCTCAGCAAGAAGGTGCGCGACAACGTCAAGAAGGTGACCGTGGCCATCCAGGGGGAGAGCCTGCGGGTGACGGGCAAAAACAAAGACGACCTCCAGCAGGTGATCACCCTGCTGAAGGCCGAGGATCTGGAGCTGCCCCTGCAGTTCGAGAACTACCGCTGAACAGTTTCTGAGGCCTGGTCTCCTCGGCCCAGTTGAGTCAGCGACAAGGCCCCACATGCTGGGCAGGTAACAGCCGTTGAACTGCAAGCTGGAGAGCAGGGTTTCAGTTGATGGCGCTGGCAACCGGAGGGACAGCTTTGATGCGCCTGCTCAGTTTGCGGCTGAATCCGAAGGCTGTACCAATACCGAGCAGGGGTAGAGGACCGGGGACCGAAGGAATGCCGATATGTTCAGCAAAGTTGGGTCCAAACGCATCTGGCGGCAAGCCGATGGGGTTAGTGGGTCGGGCAAGGCCACCGCCACCGGAAACGACCAATCCCGTACCATAAACAACCCTGGGATCGGTTACTAAATTTTGTACGCCAAGTGCAAACAACTCACTGCCAGACTCAGTTAATGCGCCAATCGTGTAGTTGCCGGGAGCAAGAACCACGTTGCTGATATCAGTCCACCAAAAATCGTCCAATAACGTTGCCGTTGCATCATCAACAGTGCCTGAAACCACAAGGGCGCCAACGTCATCCCAGATTCCAATCTCGTGCGGCTCTATCAGTCCGTTGCTTCCGTTGCCAGAGGCATTCCAGAATCCCAAGAAACTTACGTTGTACTGCCCGGTAAGTGTAAAGCTGTAACCTGCAGTGCAGTCGGCAACTCCACAGGGTACTTCCGTAGGATTATCAAAGGAAACGATCCCTGGGTTTGTCGGTATAATTGCCTGAGCTGGGAAACCGAAAGTGACGACAGTCGCTATGGAAGCAATGCTGACAGCAGAAAGCCTGGCGGAGGGTAGGTAAAACACGGAATTGGTATCTTTTCATTCATATGTTAACACGCCGCCTATAAAACTCTTTGTAACTATTGCTACCGCGGATCAGGCCGGGGAGCATTGAGGGGGTCTGCCGCCCTTGCCCGGCTGCTGGAGGCCCTGGCCGATCCCCATGCCTGCCGTCAAGTCATTCGTCGGCTTCGGCCTCGGCCCTGGGGCACCGTGCGGCGTTGGCTCAGCAGGTGCTCACTGTTGAAGGACCCGGATCCGAACGGAACCGCAAGCAAGCTGCTTTCTATGGAGGAGGAAACGGCATCCTGCAGCTTCAGGCCAGCCGGTCGATCAGCCCCCACAGCTTCTTTCGGAGCCTGGCCTGCCCACCGCCTCCCCCTTCCACCAGCATCGTCTGAACCAGGCGGCGCCGCCGCTTCGGCTGCCGCAGCTTCTCAGCCTCCTGGCGCCATTGCCGCCAGCACTGGCGCCGGTTCTCCTGCAGCAGCAGCAGCAACTGGGGGGCGGCCTTGCCGATTCCCTCCGGCAGCTGATCGTCGATGGCCCGCTCGAGCACCCGCAGGTCGTTGAATTCACCCAGCAGGTCCTGGGCCCCCTGGAACCGTTCGGCCCACTTGCGGCTGCGCGGCCCGGTGAACGAGCCCAGATTTTCCATGGCATAGCGGGCGGTCTTGCACCGCTTGCGCAGGTCGTGCATGGTGTCGGCTTCGGCCTCGCCATCGCTCACGAACCAGCCCGGATGGAGGAACAGCGAAGCGAGCGGCGGCCACTGCCATTCGATCAGCCACTCCCGCAGCGGCTCCTTGCCCAGGGGGGTGAGCTTGGGCTTCTTCACCCAGGGCTGCAGCCGGGAGAGCAGGGCCAGATAGGGGCTGCTCTGCAGCAGCTCAGCCACCTGCTCCCCGGCCAGGACCCGTTCCCTGGTCAATTGCTTCAGCACCGGCTCCAGGGTGCGTTGTTCTTCCGGTGGCAGCTGGGGCTCCAGGATGCGCACCAGCCGGTCCCGCAGCACGTCGAGATCGCGGGCCATGCCCAGGCGGCGCCCCAGCTTGGCGATGCGTCGCTCGCTCACCGATTCCGGCAACCGGATCGCCGGGCCGAACTGCCGCAGGCAGGTGCGCAACCGCCGCATCGTCACCCGCATCTGGTGCAGCGGCTCGGGATCTTCATCGGCCAGCACCCCGCTCTGCAATTTCACCAATTTCCTGATGTACTGGTGGATCAGCTCCACCGCATGGTCGCCGCTTCTGGTCATTCGACGCTCATCCTCTGGTTCGTGATCCGGTGACGGGCAGGGGGGAGAGTCCTTCCGCTGGGATGGGCACAGGGGGGCTGAAGATCAGCGGCAGGGGGGGTGTCTGATCTGCCTGGAAGAGCGTATCAGCGCCTCTGGAACCGTAAGCCCCACCGGCAAATCCCCACCGGCTGCGTGACTGTCGTCTCTGGTTCGAATCGTTGGGTGAAGGCCAGGTTGGGGGCACGGCAACTCTCACCGCGGAGCCGTCCAATCCTGGAACCAACCCCGGCGCCAGAGCAGATATGCCTGCACCAGCGCCACCAGCAGCATCAGCACCAGGGCGAACAGATAGCCATAGCGCCAGGTCAACTCCGGCATCCGCTCGAAATTCATGCCATAGATCCCGGCGATCAGGGTGAGGGGCGCAAACACACTGGTGATGATTGTGAGGGTTTTCATCACCTGGTTCATGCGATTGCTCACGCTGGCGGCATAGGCCTGGGTGATGGCGTCGCACTGGTTGCGCAACAGCTCGCCGTTCTGAAACAGCAGCTCCACCAGTTCGCCCATTTCCTGGAATCCCGCCAGGGCTTCGGGGCCGAGCAGCGCCTGGTTCTGCCGCAGCAGCACCCGGATCTGGTGACGCAGGGGCCAGATCTGGCTGCGCATCACCCGCAGGTTGCTGCGGAACTGGAACGCCTTGGCCAGCTGGCTGGGCTTGGGGCGCCGCAGGGCCGCATCCTCCAGCTCATCGAGCCGCTGGGACATTCGCTCCAGCATCGGAAACAGATCATCCAGCAGGTCATCCACCAGGAAATGGAGGATGTCGTCGAGGTCCCGGTCCTCCACCGCCCCCTGCCGCGACAGCAGCCAGCGGGTCAGGTCGGGAAACGCATCCCCCACCACCCCCTCCTCCACGGTGATCAGCAGGCGGGGCATCAGCAGCAGCCCCACCTGATCACTGATCAGATGGGCAGGATCGCGGGCAAAGCCCAGCCGGTGCAGCACCACCAGCAGCACCTCGCCCAGAACCTCCACATGGGGCCGCTGGGGCACGTCCAGCAAGGGCGGCCAGAGCATCTGCGGCACCGCCAACCGCTCCAGCAGGGAGTGGATCCAGTTCCGATCGGCCAGCCCCCGGATTCGCACCCAGAGAGGAACGGCAGCGGCCCTGAGGCCGTCCATGTCGTCGAGGCTGTGGATCGAGTGGCGGGTGGGGCCCCCGGCGTCGAACAGCACCGCATCCACCTGGGTGGGGCCGCGGCCGCCGTGCACATACAGGTGGCTGGGAAGATCGGCGGGACGGGCCTCCAGCAGCTGGGAGCTCAGAGCACCAGGTGTGAGTCGCAGCAAGGGGGCTCCGGCACAATCCAGCGATTCAACAGCAATCCGCCACCTGCCAGGCTGCCCTGCGGCAACAGGCAGATCCCCACTGAAGGCAGCCAGGCAGCCAGGGATGTGAACATGGAGGCGAGTGGCGACGGGCCCCATTCCAGCTCAGATGTCCCATGGGCCCATGTCGCCTCGGTGACGCCGCAGGGGTGCAACCGGACGGCAGAAGTGCGTACGGTGGTGGGTCACCGCCATCAACGAAACTTGTTCTGGCAAACCCATGAACGAACCCAGGCCCCAGTCCGCCAACTCCGATGCCGAGGTGCGCTCGCCGATGGAGACCCACGGTGGCTATCGCGGCAAGGACTGGAGCCCTGAGAGGCTGGCCTTTCATCAGAACCTGGAATCCTTCGCCGATCGGGTGGGGTTGATCGTGGGGTTGCAGAGCAACGGCAAGCTCAGTCAGGAGGAGGCCTACGCCCAGATCAAGAAGCTCTGGAAGGATGTGAAGAGCAGCAAGCAAAACCTCCTCTGATTTCCTATTCGCACGGATCGGCCTGCTGCGCCCCGCCACGGGCGCGCTCCATGTGGCGGCAAATCTGCCGCAGGTGCTGGCTGACCCGCCGCAGCCATCGGATCGCCGCCATCAGATCGCTGCCCCCCTCGGCATCCAGAGCCCCGGCCGCCTCACTGCTGAGAATGGCATCCCTGGCGGGGTTCACCCGCTGGCGAATGCGTGAGGCCAGAGCAACGGTCGTGCTGAGGGCCTGCGTCCATTGATCGCTTCCCGCCAGGATCCGGAGTCGTTGCAGGGTCTCCACCAGATCCTCACGCTCCCCCTGGAACCAGTCGGCCCTTCGCAGCGTGCGGACCCGGTCCGCCTCCTCCTCACAGCGTTCATGCAGCCGCTGCAGGTGGTCGAGGCTGTGGAGCAGTTCCAACAGAACGTCACCCCCACGGCGGTCGAGCTCCCCGAGATGGATCTGGTCGAGGTAGAGCTCGATGCGGTCGAGATCGGCCTGGAGCGTCTCCAGCGGCACGCTTGCCCCTCCGGGGTTCCGCCCCCGGGCAGTCCGCCGCTCCGGCACCAGGTCATGGAGCAGGTGATCGATCAGATCGGTGAACGTCTGCCTCAGGGCCGCCTGCGCTGGCCCGATCGCCCGGGGCGAACTCCCCGCCTGCACCTCCTCCAGGGTGTCGGCCGGCCGCTCCCGCTGGCCCCGCACCAGGGTGCGGATCACTCCGGCGAAGCGATGGGTGAAGGGCAGCATGAGGGCCACCCCCAGCAGGTTGAAGCCGGTGTGGAAGGCTGTGAGCAGGAAGGGCAGATCGGCCCGCAGCTCTGACGGGAACACCTCCCCCACCAAGGCCAGATAGGCGGGCAACAGGGAGAAAGCCACCACCGCGGTGAACAGATTGAAGCCCACATGGGCGGCGGCGGTGCGACGGGCGCTGAGGCTGCCGCCGATGGCCGCGATCAGCGCCGTAACGGTCGTTCCCACATCCATGCCGATCACCACGGAGCAGGCCTGATCCAGCTGGATCGCCCCGGCGGCCAGGGCCGCCAGCATGGTGGCCACCCCCGCCCCGGACGACTGGGTGATCACGGTGGCGAGCAGGCCCAGCAGCAGCAGCCTGAGCCGCCCCCCCAGCCCGGCGGCGTCGAAGCTGGCCGGGTCGAGCAGGGGGCCCTGGCCCGCCAGGCTCCCCTGCAGCATGTCGATCCCCACGAACAGCAGGGCGAAGCCGGCGATCGCCAGCCCCACCTGGGCGATGCGGCCCTGGCCCAGCAGCCGCATCGCCGCCCCCACCAGCACCATCGGCAACATCAGCCGGCCCAGGTCGAGCTGGATGCCGAGCAGGGCCACCAGCCAGCCCAGCCCCGTACTGCCCACATTGGCGCCGAAGATGATGCCCAGGGAGGCCTCAAAACCCAGCAGTCCGGAGCTCACGAACCCCACCGTCGCCACGGTGGTGGCACTGGACGACTGCAACACCGCCGTGGTGACCGCCCCCACCATGGCTCCTGTGGCGGGCGAGTGGGTGAAACGCAGCAGGGCCGAACGCAGGCGATGGCCGGCCAGGAGCCGCAGGGTCTCTGTCATCAGCCCCATGCCCAGCAGGAACAGGCCCAGTCCTCCCAGCAGGTTCGAGATCGAAGGGCTGAACGAATCCATGGGCGATGGGGCAGGGCCGTGTCGATGCCGACCGTGCGCAGGCGCCAGGTCAGTCCGGGTGAGCTGCCTCCCTCCTGCGGCCGGCTGGATCAGCCCCGGGCATCGGGCCAGCGCAGACGTTATTTGGTGATGGCACGGAAGCCCGGGCGCAGCAGGATGGGGTTGAGAAAGGAGTTGTCCAGGGCAGCGGCGAAGTTGGTGTCCACGTTGAGGCAACGGCCACAGACGGTCGATGTGGCCGCGACGATCGGTATGCCGATCAATACGGTTTCATTGTCGATCGCGGCGGTGTTTGTGGACAGGGCACCCGTGTTCAGAACCCGTGGCCCGCAACGGACGACCGAGGTGGTTCCACCAGCGTTCACCTGGTGATAATAAATGTCGCGAGCTTCGAAATCCGTTCCATCATCGTCCGCCGTCGCCACCTTGATCGTGAACAGAGCGGTTGCTCCTCCTCCACAGGTTCCTGGAAGGGTACCCCCCAGCTCCAGATCCTGACTTTCTTCAGCTTCGGTGGTGATCAGATAGGAAAATTTGCTCCAATCGGCGCGCCGCTGCAGCAGCTCTGTGCTGCTGGTGCTGACGCGGGTATGACTGGCAAGCAACTGGGCGGTGACCCCAAGCACGGCAACACCCATCACCATGGTGATCAGCATTTCCGTAATTGAAAATGCTTCCATTCGAGAGCGCCTCGCGGCTGAATGGCGTTGGTGGTAGGTGTAAATCATTTTAGATGGCTTCGAAATTATCACAATCAGTGCCTGTATTGCCGGTGTCATCGTTCCTGGCCAGGCGAAGCTGGCCAAAGAAGGCCGATACGGTTACACAACGGAGAGTCGCCAGTCCAGGAATACCGATGCGCACCTGGAGGTCTGTGTCATTGCTGACCGTGCCACGGGGTTGGAACGTCCAGCTGGCAGCTGAGGCCCCAACCACAAACTCGCCTCGGCTTGTGGAGGTGGGGATCACAAAGGAAGGTTCCTTCGAACAGGTGGGAGGATCGACCTCAGCCAGTTGATCGCCTGGGTTGAGAGTGAGAGGGAAGGCAGGGGCAGGGTCACCATCACCGACCGTGACCACACAGGGGATGCCGCTGCGTTCGGCCTGGGCGGCGATCTCCGCCAACCAACCCGAAAAGGTGATCGCCACCGCATTCAATCTCTCCCGTTGCCAGGCGGGAATGGAAAGGACGATGGTGGTCGAAGCAATAATCGAGGCAACGGCGACGCCTATGACCAATTCGATCAAGGTGTATCCATCGGACGGATGGGACCGGGGGTTCCTTGCCACGTTCATGGGCACCATGACGCCACGATCGGAATCATATTCACAACCCTCCTCAGGACGACTTGGCCATTGATGCTGCCGGTATAGGTCCACTGGAGGCGATGGGAGTCGGTATCCACCAACGCGGCGGCGAGGTTGGATCGAATCAGGTTTCCTCCAACCGGCATCGTCGGCACTGGGGGAAATTCTGCGATCAGATTGTTGGTCAGGGTACCGTTCGCGCAGGCATCACGGAATCCCTGCATGGGTGTGTCGTAGGTGCCGTTGTTGGGGATGACATTCTGCACAGGCGTGTAATAGTTCTGGCCGCCCACAACGGCTGTAGGGGCGCATACACCGGTGAGTTTTGCCGCATCGATCACGGCCGCGTCCACCGTGCAGGTATTCGGGCAGCAGGTGTAGCGTTCATTCAGGTCATTGATAGCGGCGATATCTTCATCAATCATTCGTTGCATCTCCTGCTCCATCCTGGCGGCCCGGTTGGCGCGATTACTGACCGACAGGGTGAGGCTGGTACCCAACAGCACGATGCTGATCAGGACGGATGCCACCAGGGCCTCCACCATGGTGAAGCCATCGCAGTTGCTCTGAGATGGGCGCCCCATCCCCTGGATTCTCTGCGGATAGGGCAGCTTGTGATGCAGAATAAGTCCTGCCATCAGTAGAGACCGATCCGGGTTCGGCTTCTCGCCACCCAGTCAAAGGAGCCGCCACCACTCCCAGCGAAATAGGGGATGAACTGCACGATGGGTTGAGAGGTAGTGAAGCAATAGCCTGAGTCCCCGGGGGTGCAGTTGGTGGAGGCAATGATGATCCTGGAATCGCCAGTGCCCACCAGCGTGTCGGTCCACAGCGCCCCCGTGATCGATGACCCGCCGCTCATCTTGGTTTCACCGCGAACAAAGTGTGCGAAGGCCGAAAGACTGACGGAGGCCCCAGTGAATTCAAATTTTGGATCATCCTCATTTTTGCTGTAGAGGGCAAAGTGAGGAAAATCATTCGCATCTGCATCATCGCCACAGGGGGTCGTTTCACCCTGGAAGCCATCGCATTTGAGGTGAACCAGCCGAGATCCGCCCGTGAACTTGGCTTCTGCGGCAGAGAGTTCATTGAAGTAGAAGGCCACTTTGCCCAGGCTGGTCTCTACAAACACATTGCTGGCCCCAGTGGGCTTGATCGTCGTGAAGCGGCAGTGGAAATCGGCCACGTTGTTGCTGATTCGAGTGCAATAATCGGCCGGAGATGAATTGCAGGTAAGAGCCGTGGGTGCATTCGTATTGTTTGCCACGCACTCCTGAATCTGTAGACCACTAGCCCCCCCGAAGTCATAGGCTCGAAGATAGATGTTCGAGTTGCCACTAAGGCTGATCTCTTTCACATTCACGCTGAGATCAGGAAAGTCTGGAGGTTCGGGGAGCTTGTTGATCGGGATGCCAGGAACGTTTCCATTTATGGCTTCAGCAAAGGGGGGGCTTGTTCCTTCACAACTCGCCAATGGAGTGACGCAAAGGAATTCCTCCAGCAGCGCCAGGCTGCCATCCGTCTGTAACTGATACATGTTCAGCCCCCCGGGTCTGATCTCACCGCTGAGGAAACCGGTGGTTTCTGTGATCAGGCTGCCAGGGGTGCCCGCGGCCGCGCAGGCCCTGCCATCGGTGCCCCTGAGATCAGCCGTTGTCGTGTCTCCATCCGTATCGCTGCCGAAGGCGTCGAATGTGCCGTTGAAGGAGCTGTCGCAGCACTTCGGCACCACATTGAATTCCTCGGTGACCGTGGCGCGCGAGATCACTTCGCCACTGCCATTGAGCACCTGCCCCTCCACAACCAGTTCGATGAATCCTTCCGTTCCCGCGAAGAGATCGCTTCTGAAAGGTTTGAAATCAACCCCAACCCCATCACTACTGGTCGTCGTCAAGCTGCCATCCGGGGCATAGCTGCTCAGGACCCAGTGGGCACGATCCCCACTGGAGTAGCGAACGGAGCGCAGGATGAACCGGCGGGAACTGTCTCCAGCGATAAGATTCTGCTCGGCATTGTTGCCAAAACCGCGCGCCTCCGCTGTGGTGCTGATCGGCGTGGGGAGAGCGGCAAGGCAGGGATTGTCCAGATCGGGATCAGGGGTGGTGGACCATTGGTTGAGGGGTCTGCCGGATACCAGCATGCCGCGATTGGCGGGTTGGTTGAGCGCACCGATGATCTGAACGGCGCCGGCCATGGCCACATCCCTGGCCTCCCGGCTCTGGCCCTGGAACACGGAGGCAAGGCGGCCGGAACTGTTGCGACTGGCGATGGTGAGGGTACCCAGGGTTGTGATCAGCAAAACCACCACGACAGCCGGCACAGAAAATCCACCATGGCGGAACCCACGTGCTCTCAACCTTCCCCAAGGGCCATTGGGGCGGAGGTTTGATTTCAGTCTCAGTCTCAAGGGTGAAATCATCAGCCGCTGACGTGGGGCGGTGCACAGATGGCAAAATTGTGCAAAATCATAACATGCCCAGCAAGGTAGGGCTAGGAAAAGGGTCTCATATTAAATTGACGAACGTTCTCGGAATTTCAAGTTTTATCAACCGAAAACCTATCATCCGCTACGCAAGAGCCTGGCCGCAGCGGACGCTTCCAAATTTGTTTTGCAAGCTTCTTGGCAACCTTAATGGGACCAGGATGTTGGTTCATCTCAGACATGCGCAGGATGCCGAATCTGCGGACATTTCCTACCGGGGGAAGGCCGAAAGACGACTACAAAAAACATTTAAAGCCATAATACTAAAGATACTGCGTGGGAGATGTTGTCATATTCCGTGAGAAGTTGATGAGAAAGTCTGCGTCGGTACCTCGTTGCCGTGATCCCCGGCTGGTTCTGGTTGCCGGCTGCTGAGGCCATGGGCGGATCAAAGCCTGGAAAAGGTGGGCTCTGCCGCATTCTTCTGCTTACCCAGGCCAGTGGTTGTCCCCTGAGAGAGCTGTGGGGGGGAATGGCGGGTGGTTCAGTGCCCATCGTTTCACCACGGCTTCCGCATAGTGGAAGTCAATTAAGTCTATGGGTATATATACAGGAAATCAAGACTGTATTATCGGGCCTGGGTCACCAGAAAGATGTGCCCGGGGAGACAGTCCGCTGCCGATTCATCGAAACGATTCGGTCATCCAGCTGACCGTTCGCAGGGCTCTGTTACCTTCAGGCCAGATCATTGTGCCGACGAGCGGGCCACTCCGTCTGATCTCAGCCTCCCGGACCCCAGGCCGCAGCCAGGCATCACCGTTCCGCTGGCTCCTCACTGGCTCCTCAGATCAAATTCAGAACATCTTCACCCGAGAGCGGCTTCGTGCCACCCAGTCGTGGGTGGATGGCGCGCCGCCGCCGCCGCCGAGGGCACCGGCAATCGAGCAATATCCAATTGTGTCACTGGTGCAGACGTTGGTGGGCACGATGATGCCCGTGGTGCCGACACCGGTGATGGTATTTGCCCAGACGGTTCCCAGGATGGTTGCATTGCCGTTGAGGGTTACTGTGCCCTGGCGGAAGTAAGCGAAGATCGAGATATCGTCTGGAGTCCCTCCAAGCGACAGGGTGGAAGACGGGTTGTCGCTGTAGAAGGCCAATCGGGTGAAGTCTTCAGCAATTGCGTTTGTTGAACAGCCTGAGGGCTGAAACGACCCACATTTCAGGTGAATCAACTGTGCATTGCCTCCGGAATCTATATCACCAGGGTTGTCATCAAAATAGAAAGCAATCTTGCCTCCGGTTGAATCAATGAAGAATCGGGTTGAACCGCCGAGCTCAATGCCACTGAAGCGGCAATGATAATCGGCGATGTCATTTTCATCCTTGACGCAATAGCTTTGGCCACCAGGAGACGCAGGCTCGCTGCAGCCTGAGAGTGTGACGGCTCCAGACTTTTTAGCTACTGAATAATCACACAGCTCCAATGCGGTGTTGGTTTGATTGACTCGGAGATACCACATTGTGTTCCCCTTCAAGTCAATGCTCCATGGGGCTGGGGGCCCCCAGGGGACGGGAAACGCGGGTGGAGGAGGAAGTGTGGAGATTGGATTTCCCGGTACAGCTCCATTCCTGGCGTTTGCACTGCCAGGAGCGGGACCACTGGTGCCATTGCAGCGGGCAGTGGCGGTGACGCAGAAAAAGCCTGAAGAGAGTTGGATCGTGCCATCCTCCAGGAGTTCATACAAATTGATGCCGCTGGGACTCATATCGCCGGAGTCATCACCCCTGGTTTCGCTGATCAGACTTCCAACGGCGGTGCCACCACCATCACACTGCCTCTGATCAGTGCCCTTCACGTCCGCGGTGCCGTTGCCAAAAGCGTCGTCCGTGCCATTGAAGGAGCTGTCGCAGCATTTCGGTACCACAATCAATTCCTTGCTCACCCTGGCGCGGGCCAACACAACGCCATCGCTACTTCTGACCTGGCCTTCCACCGACAGCTCAATGAAACCCTCGCTGGCTGTGGTGAGACTGCTTCGATTGTCTTTGAAACCATTGCCAGCACTGGAGCTGTTTGCGGGTGTGCTGCTGGCATCGCTTTCGTAGCGGCTCTGGTACCAGTGGGAGCGATCGGCACTGGAATAGCGAACAGAACGAAGGATGAACCTTCGGGAATCATCTCCAGCCACCAGGTTCCTCCAGCTGTTTTCCCCAACCGCCTGGGCTTCTGCGGTGGTGGGTGTGGCGGCGGTCGCCAGACAAGGATTCTGGAGTTCGGTGTCTGTCATATCCTGCCAATCGTCGAGGGATTTTCCCGATACCAACATGCCTCGATTGGCCGGTTGATTGAGCTCGCCGATGATCTCCACCAGGCCTGCCAGAGCCACATCCCTGGCTTCCTGGCTCTGGCCCGTGAATGTTGACGCCAACCGATTGGAGAAGCTGCGACTTGCCAATGTATTGGTGCCTAAGATGATCACAAGCAAGACCATCAGCACGGCGACGATCGAAAACCCTGCATCGGAAACCCTGCCCCTTCGCTTGCCACGGGTGAGCAGGAGGGTCAGCAACCTCAATCTAAATTGTGCATTCATGGTGGAGACTGAATGACCCAGACGTATTCAATGAACGGATGAAGTCAATACATGCGTATCATTATTCAGCTGCTCCCGGCTTACCCATGGGCAAGATGTCAGCCAAAAAGCTCGGGCGTTGTGACCGCCCGTGACATGAAGTCGATCGCTTTAAGCTAATGATACTCTAATGACTCACTCATGGATGCGCTGTGTCGCTCGCTACAAGATCAGCTGGCCAGTACAGCTCTTCTATCTAGAATTGGAGGCTACCCTTGAGGCTCCAATCAGGAGAGATCGCAAGGGAGAGGCTGGGTTCCAGTTCCAGTTCCAGTTCCAGTGCAGGTGGTGGCAGGCCATCAGCATGGGCTGCCCTGAAACCTGAATGCGGAGTTTCCCTCCGCCCTACAGCTGTAGGGCGGAGGAACCAAGGCGGTTGATCAGTTTCAATTCTCCGGGCTGTTCACTCCCTCAATACGATCCTCGATTTCCTGGTAGATCTCCTGCAACTGGGCAATGTTCTCCTCACTGGTTTCCCAGTAACCCCGACCATTCACCTCCAGCAGAGGTGCCCACAATGCGGCGGAAACTATGGGGATTGAGATCCAGCAGCCGCTTACGCATCTCGGGATCGTTGATGAATGTCTCATTGGCGTCCTCATAGACAAAGTTATCCACCTGGCCGCTGGTGGCACTCCAGCCCAGGGTGAAGTTAAGCCGCTTGGCCACCTCCCTCACTCCCTCGTAGCCGGAATTCAGCATGCCCTCATACCACCTTGGATTCAGAAGTTTGGTCCGCGAGTCCAGCCGGATCGTCTCACTCAAGGAGCGCACCTGGGCATTGGCGGTGGTGGTATCGGCGATATAGCTGGTAGGAGCCTTGCCGTCTTCCCGCAGGCTCGCGATCAGCTTGGTGGGATCGGAGTCGAAATAATGACTGACGTCGGTGAGGGAGATCTCGGCTGAATCGAGGTTCTGGAAAGTCACATCAGCGGTCTTCATGGCCGATTCAAATACCTCCCGCTTCTGATTCATCTCACCAGGGTTGTCGGCGTTGAAGGCGAAGGTCTTGCGGCTCAGATACATTTCCTGAAGCTCGCCTTCCTCTTCCCAGGTGCTGTTTTCCACCGCCAGATTCACGTTGGAGCTGTAGCTGCCACTGGCGTTGGAGAACACCCGGGTGGCGGCCTGCCGCAGGCTGATGCCCTGGGCCTCAGCCTGCTCCTGGCTGTGCTTGCGCACGAAGTTCATCGCCAGCGGTTCTTCGGCTTCGGCGGCCATCTTCACCCCCTGGTCGATCAGGCCCATCTGGTTGATGAACAGGTCGCGAAACACCCCGGAGCAGTTCACCACCACATCGATCCGGGGGCGACCCAGTTCCTCCAGGGAAATCAGCTCCAGCTTGTTGACGCGTCCCAGGGCATCAGGCACGGGCCGCACACCGATGAACCAGAGAACCTGGGCCAGGGATTCTCCGTAGGTCTTGATGTTGTCGGTGCCCCAGAGCACGCAGGCGATCGTTTCGGGCCAGTCGCCCTGCTCGGCCCGCTGCCGTTCCAGCAACCGATCCACCACCAGCTTGGCGGAGGCGATGGCGGCCCGGGTGGGGATGGCCTGGGGATCGAGGGCATGGATGTTCTTGCCGCTGGGCAGCACCCCCGGGTTGCGGATCGGATCGCCTCCCGGCCCCGGCAGCACGTACTCGCCGTCCAGGGCCCTCAGCAGGCTGCCCATCTCCATGTCGGCGCAGATCTGTTCCAGGCAGAAGCGCAGATAGGCAAACAGGCTGTCGAGAGCTTCGCGATTCACCTCAGGGAAGCCGGCCTGGCGGCAGGCGCTCTGCCACGGAGTGGGGAAGCGCAGGCCGAAGCGTTCCAGCAGCTCGAAGAACCAGTTGAAGCGGCGCCGCAGGTTGACGCGACCATCGGCACCGGTCACCTGCCGCACCATGGCGGCCACCGCCGAGCGGCAGGTTTCGGTGATCTTCCGGTTGAGTTCCACATCGGAGAGCAGGCCGGCATCGTTGCCCCGGTAGATCTCATCGATCGTGCGGCCCATGCTTTCAGCCAGCAGGGCAGGCAGGGATCGCAACCCGTCCTCTTCCCGCTCCAGGGCAGCGATGTTCACCAGGGTGGCGATCGCCTCCTCGGCGGTGGGGGGCTTGCCGATGGTGTGCAGCCCGCAGGGCAGCAGGCGGCTTTCGATCTCCATCAGCTGGCGATAGACCGCCCCCACCACGGCGTCGCGGGCTTCCAGATCCAGCTCCGAGCCATCCACCTCCGGCAGGGTCACGTCCTTGTCGAGGTTGCACTGACGGGCGGTTTCCACCAGGGCGTTGATGATCTGCACGCCCCGGGAGCTCTCCCGCAGCTGCTGGTAGGAGGCCACCAGTTCCCCCAGTTCCTTGAGCCCCTTGTAGAGCCCGGCATTCTCCGCCGGTGGGGTCAGATAGCTGATCGTGGAGGCGTATCCCCGCCGCTTGGCGATGGTGGCCTCGGAAGGATTGTTGGCGGCGTAGTAGTAGAGGTTGGGCAGGGCGCCGATCAGGGAGTCGGGGTAGCAGGTGTCGCTCATGCCCATCTGCTTGCCGGGCATGAACTCCAGGGAGCCATGGGTGCCGAAGTGGAGCACCGCATCCGCCTGCCACACCTTCTCCAGATAGGAGTAGTAGGCGGCGAACCCGTGGTGGGGGCTGGCGCTGCGGGAATAGAGCAGCCGCATCGGGTCCCCCTCGTAGCCGAAGGTGGGTTGGACCCCCACGAACACGTTGCCGAAATGGCGGCCGTAGATCAGCAGGTGGGTGCCGTCGCTGTTGAGGTTGCCGGGGGGTTTGCCCCAGTTCTCCTCCAATCGGGCCGAGTAGGGGGTCAGCCGTTCGTATTCCTCCACCGTCATGCGGTGGGCGATGGCCAGCTCCGGGCTTCCCTCCAATGCCTCGGGGTCCTTCAGTACGGCCTCCATCAGGGCCTTGGGGGTGCGGGGCATGTCCTCCACCTCATAGCCCTTGGCCTTCATCTCCTCCAGCACCCGGAAGATGGAACCGAACACATCCAGATAGGCCGCCGTGCCCACGTTGCCCTTGTCGGGGGGGAAGCTGAACACGGTGATCGCCAGCTTCTTCTGGTCCCGGGGCTTGATGCGCAGCGAGGCCCAGCGGATGGCCCGCTCGGCGATGGCTTCCACCCGGTCCTGAAGGGTATGGGCCTTGCCGGTGGCATCGTCCCGGCCGGACAGCACGATCGGCTCGATGGCACCGTCGAGCTCGGGTATGGCGATCTGCAGGGCCACCTGCACCGGATGGAGCCCCAGGTCGCTCTCCTCCCATTCCTGGGTGGTCTGGAACACCAGGGGCAGGGCCACCATGTAGGGCCGATTCAAGCGCTGCAAAGCCTCGATCGCCCGGGGGTGATCCTGCCGGGCCGGTCCCCCCACCAGGGCGAAGCCGGTGAGGCTCACCACCCCATCCACCAGCGCCCGCTCAGGGGCGAGGGGGTCGTAGAAAAAGGCGTTCACCGGCTTGCTGAAGTCGAGCCCGCCGCAGAAGACAGGGATCACGGTGGCGCCGCGATATTCCAGCTCCTGGATCACGGCCACATAGTGGGCCTCGTCGCCGGTGACGATGTGGCTGCGCTGCAGCACCAGGCCGATCACCGGACCGCTGCGTGCTTTTTCGCTCAGGTCCGGGCGGCTGGCGCTCCAGTTGAGATACTCCTTGAGGTCCTCGAACATCCCCGGGGCCATCGGATGCCAGATGCCCAGGTCCGGGAAGACCACCGGATCGGCCACCTGCAGCACGGGCCGGTCGGAGTCCCAGCGGGGGAAGACGTATTTATCCGCCAGCATCAGCAGAAAGTTGCGCAGGTTGTCCGGCGTTCCCCCCAACCAGTACTGGAAGCTCAGCATGAAGCTGCGGGCGTCCTGGGCCTTCTCCACCGGCAGGTACTTCAACACCGTGGGCAGGGTGTTGAGCAGCTTGAGCATGGCGTCCTGGAAGCCGGCCCCATTGGCCTCCTTGCGCTTGCGCATGAACTGGGCGATGGCGCTCTTGCTCTGGCCCAGCTGGGCCATGGAGAAGCTGCCCAGCTTGTTGAGCCGCATCACCTCCGGCATGGAGGGGAACACCACCACCGCCTTGAGGCGATCGCGGTGGGGTGCCACGGCCTCCACCACCTTCTGGGCCAGGTCCTCGATGAAGATCAGCGAAGCGATGAACACATCGGCGGCCGCCACGTCAGCGCAGAAGTCGGCGTAGTTGGCCGGGTCACGCAGTTCCTCGATCAGATAGCCGCTCAGCTCGATCCCCATGGCGGGGTCGCCCTCGTTGATGGCGATGGCAGCCATGGTGAGGGCGTTCTGATACTGCGGCTCCAGCACCACATACACCGCCTTCATCACGGCCCTCGGTGCCGATCCCTGAACCAGACCCTGGCCGGCGGTATCGGTGCTGGCAGGGCTGACCCGGCGACTGGCGGAACGGACCTGCGTGAACATGCGGCTACTGAGGATTGAGCAATGTGAAGCAGCCTAAGGAGACGGCCAGCGCCCCGTCACCACTCAGGGGCGGGTCGTTACACGGTCGGTTCCCATAGGCTCACATTCTTCCTCTTCCCCACGGCTCGCCGCTCCATGGAGACTCCCGCCTCAGCCCGCCCCCCCGCCCCGATCCCGGTGGTGGTCGCCGGTGCCCTGGGGCGCATGGGCGCCGAGGTGGTCAAAACCGTGGTGGCCGCCTCCGACTGTGAGCTGGTGGCAGCGATCGACACCACCCCCGGCAGTGAGGGGGTGGATGTGGGACTCGAGCTGGGGCTGGGGGAGCTGGAGGTGGCGATCAGCGCCGATTTTGAGGGCACCCTTTGCCAGGCCAGCCAGACCGTCCGCAACGCCGGCCCTGGCATGGGCGCCGTGCTGGTGGACTTCACCCACCCTTCGGTGGTCTACGAGCACTGCCGGGGCGCCATCGCGTACGGGGTCTGTCCGGTGATCGGCACCACGGGCCTGGGGCCCAACCGACTGGCAGATCTGGCCGCCTTCGCCGCCAAAGCCTCGGTGGGGTGTGCGGTGGTTCCCAATTTTTCCGTGGGCATGGTGCTGTTGCAGCAGGCAGCGGCGGCGGCGGCCCGCTTCTACGACTACGCCGAGCTGACCGAACTCCACCACAACCGCAAAGCCGACGCCCCCAGCGGCACCTGCATCAAAACCGCCGAGATGATCGAGGAACTGGGCAAGGAATTCAATCCCGTGCAGCTGGAAGAAACAGAGAGCCTGGCGGGCTGCCGCGGCGGCCTGCGGCCCAGCGGCCTGCGGCTTCACTCCGTGCGCTTGCCAGGGCTGGTGGCCCACCAGGAGGTCCTGTTCGGCGCCCCTGGGGAGACCTACACCCTCCGCCACGACACGATCGATCGGGCGGCCTACATGCCCGGCGTCCTGCTCACCCTGCGTCGGGTGCGTCAGCTCGAGGGGCTGGTCTACGGCCTGGAAAGGCTGCTCTGAGCCGCTGCCGCCGCGAAGCGAACACCCATGCTGATCCCCCTCAAACCCGGCGAGCTGCTCCGCCTGATTCCGGCTGTGGCCAGCGGCCCCCAGTTCGCCGCCTGCAGCGGCGACCCCCGCAAACTGCTGCAACGGGTGTTGATCTCGGTGATCGGCGGGGTGATCGCCCTGCTGATCAGCCAGACCCTGCTGTTCTCCAGCCGGGCGGGCCCGGTTTTTCTGGTGGTTGGCTTCGTGTTCCTGGTCTATCTGCTCTGGGGCCCGATCCTGGAGGCGGGGCGCCGCAATGCCGCGCTGCGCCGCTATCCGACCGCCGCTCTGTTCGAGGGGGTGGTGGGGGACCTGTTCAGCCGGGAGGTGGTGGAGAACCGCCGCGAGCAGGCCAACCGCGACGGGCGGCTGGAGCTGGTGGAAAACCGGCGCAACTGGCTCTGCATCGAGTTGGAGGACGAAGACGGATACCTGGGCCAGCTGCGCTTCCCCATGGAGAAGAAGCACCAGAAGATCCGTCGGGGCATGGTGGTCCGCACCCTGGTGCTGAGCGATCGCAAGGACTTTTCCCGCATCGCGGCGGTCACCGACGCCTGGTTGCCGGAATCGAATCTCTGGGTGGGGGAGTATCCCTATCTGCTGCGACCAGCCTTCGAGGAGCTCTGCCTGCGGCGTTTGCGCTGAGCCCACCAGGGCAGCCCTCGGCAGCCATGGGCAGGCAAGGACCAGGCAAACGGGATGGAAGGGATGGAATGGATACCATCACCGGCCAATCCGCAAGAACTTGACAGGATCCGCAACATAGCGTTACAGTCTCGTCACAAACCAATCAGTCCTTTCCCATGACCCAAGCCACCGCAACCATTCCCGCCGTCGAGCGCGCCACCATCCGCGGCGCCACCGTCACCACGGAAGAAGGTGGCCGCCTCAACGCCTTCGCCACCGAGCCCCGCATGGAAGTGGTGAGCCCCGAGCAGGGCTGGGGTTTCCATGAGCGGGCCGAGAAGCTCAACGGACGCATGGCCATGCTCGGTTTCATCGCCCTGCTCGCCACTGAATTCGCCCTCGGCGGCGAAGCCTTCACCCGCGGTCTGCTCGGCATCGGCTGAGGTCTGGCCGTCAGGTCCCCCGCCTGACATCCCTACCCAATCACGATCACGGCTCGGGAATTTCCGGGCCAGGCTTGAACCGCGACACATTGGTGTCGCGGTTTTTTTGTTCACCCCCGCTTCGATGTCCTCCCTGCTGCACGCCAGGGTCCACGGTGCCGGGCCGACGGGCGCCCTGACGGCCCTCGCCCTGAGCGCCGCCGGCTGGGACGTCTGCGTTCTCGACCCCCTGGATCGGGAGCGGTTGCTGCAGCGCACCCGGGCCTATGCCTTCACCCAGTCCAGCCGCCAGCTGCTGCAACGCCTCGACCTCTGGTCCGCCCTGGTACCCCATCTGTCACCGTTCCGCCAGCTGCGTCTCACCGATGCCGGATGTGACGGCATGGCGTCGTTCCGTGCTGACGACCTGGGCCCCCGCCTGGCGGGAGATCCGGCGGCGGCGGTGGGCTGGATCTGTGAACATCGACCCCTGATGGGCGTGCTGCTGGAGCGCCTGCGCCTCCAGCCACGGGTTCAGCTGCTGCTGGGGTCCCCCCTGGGGCAGGAGCCCTCCGACTCCTCCCCCGCCGATCTGGTGGTGGCTGCCGATGGACCCGATTCGCCCACCCGCCGGGCCCTGGGGATCGGCTGCTGGGGCTGGGGCTATGGCCAGGACTGCCTCACCGTCCAGGTGGAGCTGCGCGGGCTGGCGGACGACGCGGCCTGGGAACTGCTGCGACCCGAGGGGCCCTTCGCGGTGCTGCCCCTGGGTGGACGCCGCTTCCAACTGGTCTGGAGCGCGCCGACGGGGCGTTGTCAGTTCCGCCGGAATCTGCCGGATGCCGCCTTTCTCGACCAGCTGGCCGGAGCTCTGCCTGATCCCCTCGAACCCGATACCCTGCTGGTGGAACCGCGCTCCTTCCCGGTGGGCCTGGCGCTGGCCCGGCGTCTGCATCGGGGCAACACGCTCCTGGTCGGAGAGAGCGCCCACCGCTGCCATCCAGTCGGCGGCCAGGGTCTGAATCTCTGCTGGCGCGACGTGGCCTCCCTGCATCGCCTGGCGGTGCGGGCGGCGCGGGGGCGGCTCGACCCGCGGCGGATCGGAGCCGCCTACGGCCGGCGGCGCTGGCCGGACCTGCTGGTCACCCTGCTGGCCACCGATCTGTTGGTCCGGATCTTCTCCAACCGCCACCCGCTGCTGCTGCCATTGCGCCAGCTGGCCCTCGCGTCCCTGGCCCGCTCGGCACCCTTGCGCAGGCTGGTCCTGGGGGTGATGACCCACGGAATCAGCGGCCCTGCCTCAGCCGCTGCCGTGCCGCCCGCGCCGCTGCACGGCTTCCGTACGACGCCACCCGATGGGAATGGGACCAGCGGCGACGGGAGGGCCGGGGATGCGATCAGAATGGGGCGATGGTGATCAGTACCTCCCCACAGCCGCTGCCTTCGGCCGCGATGCTGCGCTACCTGCGTCACCAGCTTGGCGTGAGTGAAAACGCCCTGGAACTGGGCATGCGCCAATCCCAGCTGGAGCAGGCCCCCCTGCCGGTGGTGCTGTGGAGGTTCGGGCTGATCAGCCTGGAGCAGTTCGATCAGGTGCTCAGCTGGCAGGACCAGCAGACCTGATCCCTGCAGACCTGAACCCTATCGGTAAATAATCAACGACTCCACCGGCACAGCCCCCGGCAATCTGCCCCGGCCCTCCAGGGCGGCCAGCTCCACCACGAAAGCGAATCCAGCCAGCTGGCCGCCGGCCATGGTCACCAGCTGGGCACAGGCTCCGGCGGTGCCACCGGTGGCCAGCAGGTCGTCGACGATCAGGGTCCGTGGGCTGTCTTCGAAGCCATCGGCATGGATCTCGAGACGATCGGAGCCATATTCCAGGCTGTAGTCAACCCCGTGCACGGCACCGGGCAGTTTGCCGGGTTTGCGCACCGGCGCGAAGGGCAACCGCAGAACGGTGGCCAGGGCGGTACCGACGATGAAACCGCGGGATTCGATCCCGACGATCAGATCGGGCTGGATCCGATCACACACCTGGCCCAGCTGGCGGACGGCCTCGCCCCACCCCTGGGGATCGCGCATCATCGGGGTCAGATCCCGGAACAGGATGCCGGGTTTGGGGAAGTCGGGCACATCCCGCACCCATCGGCGTAGATCGGTCGAAGGGGCGGTGCTGGGCATGGGGAACGGTGCGGCCGGATGGCGGGGCGGCGGGGGTAGGTGACGGAAGGCCGTCGCGGCTGGCATCATCGCAGCCATGGCCCTGGAAACTTCCCCTGCCCCCCGTTCCCGCCCCCTGCCCCGCCGAGGTCTGGAACGGCTCGACCTGATGCTTCTCTGCATGGAAGCCCTCGACTTCAACGGTGGGGAGGCGATGGTGTGGATGAGCGAGAACATGGGATTCGCCGCCCTGTTCCCGAATCGGGTCGAGCTCTGGAAACGTCGTTGCTACAACCCCCTGCGCCGCACCTGCCGTCGGGGGGAGCTGGGGAGCCACGAAACCGATGCCCTGATCCGCATCCTCTGTGCCATGGCCGACCGGCTCTACCCGATGTTGCGCGCCCTGCTCTCCGCGGGGGAGAAACAGGAGGTGCTCGAACTGCGTTGGGACCTGTTCCAGAACCGCTTGGCGGAACTGATGCGGGAGCGCATGAATCCCCGCCGCAGTGGAGTCAGGCAACTGCTGGATCCTGAGCTGGGGGCTGAACAGCGCCGTAGGTTGGTGCAGAGCCTGGCCCTCGGGGCTGGCATCGGTGGCTTCGATCGCCTCAAGGCCAGCCTGATGGATCCGGTGAGCTGATCCGGTGGTGCAGAGTGCCGTTATGGAGCCGCTATGAAGCAGACCCTTCGCTACGACCAGTACAGCTGCCAGTTGATGGTGGATGGATTGCCCGATGTCTCCGTGGGTCAATCTTCCAATGCCGTCGGCATCATCACGGGTTGGACGCTGGCCTGGGTGGGCCGTCCCCAGCTCGAGGGGCGCCGGGACCATCTCCTCTCCCTGATGGGGGCGGTTCTTCCCTACGCCCGCCACCTGATCAGCGGCGTCGCCCGCTCCTTTGGTGACGGGGAACAACCGGTGACGATCTCTCCCGCTGAGCAGGGCGGCCACAGGCTGGAGCTGCGCAGCAGCCAGCCGGACACCCCCCCGCTCGAGGTGATCCTTGACGACGCCGAATTGGCGGACCTGGTGCGGGTGCTGGATCAGTTGCGTCTGGATCCCCGCCTGCAGATGGCTCTGCCGGTCCCCAATCCAGAGCCGCTGCGACCCCGGGAACTGCTGGATCGGATTCCCCTGCACCGCCGGCTGGCGGCTCCGCTGGGCGGAGCCGCCGCCCTGCTGATCGCGGCGTCCCTGGCGGTGCTGCAACCCCCACCCCAGCCGGGCCAGGGTGTCGCCGCCCCGGCCACGGGCACGTCCCCCAGCGAGGCTGCGGGCGCTCCCGGCCAGCAGAGGGCTCCCGCCGGCCGGGAGGCTGGGGACACCGCTGATCCAGCCCAACCTTGATGTGGAACCGTCCTCCCCCCATGCCCCTCACATTGACGATGGCGCCATTGACTGCAATGTGTTGACGATGGGAACCGTCTGGACAGACTGGGGGACGCGAAGGAAGCCATTTTCCCTGCAATGGTCATGACCTGGTCGGAACTGCGGCGCAAGGTGGCGCGGCTGGGGGCGGCCCTGGATGTGGTGGTGCGCAGCGATCCGGAAGTCTGTGGGCTGAGCGGTGAGCATTTCCACCTTTCTCTCCACCACGGCGGGCAGGGCGACTGCACGGTCAATGATCTGTCCCTGGTGGATTGCCCCAACGAATTGGTCTTGATGGAGTTCGAGCGTTGGATGCGGGGCGCCGGCTACCCGATCGAGCCATGACCCCCCAGGCATGAGCGACAGGACCCGTCCACTCCATCTCCCCTTCCCCGCCGGACAATCAGCCGTAAGGGGGACGCCGCAGTTGAGGGAACAGCGCCGGCGCCGGCGTCGCTCCTCCCGCTGGCGCCAGGGGGGAGCGGGGTTGCTGCTGGGCTTTTCAGGGGCGGGGGTCCTGCTGTTGCTGATGCAGCTGCCGGACCGCCTGGACACGATTTTGTTGGTGAGCAACGCCGTCACCAACCTGATTCGAGGCCTGACCCTGCTCGGCTTGGGTGTGATGCAGCTGGCCGCCGTGCTGGGGGTGGTGGTGTTGGCGTTGTTCGCCCTGTTGCTGATGGTGGCCGGAGGGGTGCGCATGATCCGGGCCATGGCCCCCCGCCCGGGAAAAACGCCCTGACCGCCGACTGCATGGGATGCATGGCAGCCCCGGCTGCCCCCCTGCCGCTCAGCTGCCCAGCCGTTGCAACCAGAACCCGGCCAGTTGCCAGCTGCTCCACAGAAAGATCAGCAGGAACAGCCAATTGAGCCATGCGGGCCGTTGATTCTCCTGCGGAGCCATGGTGGCGCTGATCAAAGACAAGAAGAAGGCACTGTAAGAGCCCTGCCATTCTTTCCACCCTGATCGGATCCGATCCCCGCATGGTGCTGAGGTTGTCTGTGTCCGGACCGAATGGCTGAGGGGCCTGATGTTCAGCTCCTGCTGTTCATGGATCCGGTTTCTGCAAGCCCCCAGCTGTCTGTCCCCGCATACACCCAACGGCTCGAAGCCGCAGGGCCTACTCACGGAGAGCCTGCTCACGGAGAGCCTGGGTCACCAATCACCAGACAGGTCTGCCCGTCCACATTGCTGAGCCTTTCCATGACCAGAAGAAAGTCACGGTCGCTCAGTTCTCCATCATCACCCCACTTCAGGCAGGTGCGACCCAGACAGGTGGCGCCATCAAGATCTTCAATCCTGTAGCCGGTGGCAGTGTTGCAGCCAACAGCAGTGTTGCAGTCAACAGCAGTGTTGTAGCCAGTGGAAGTGTGGGCCATGGTGCCCTCCTTTTGTTTTTTATTTTAAAGGTTCCTTGTCTCTTTTTGCACCATCGGTCCAGAAGTGGGTGACTTTCTTCATGGACGTAGCCGTGGGGGAAAGCAATGCCTTTCTAGGGTTACCCCCTGCTGGATCTGCCCACTCCTTCCCCGGAGGGCTCAGCCTGGCCAGGGCGGCATCGGCTCCAGCTTTCCCGGCAAGGCCGCTTCAATTCTGCAGATCAAACACTCAACTCCGGAGTCCGCGTCGACAACGCCTTGGAATGAGATGGTGAACTGAAAGTTGGAATCTATTGAGCTTGGCTGTGACAAGATTGATGATTCATGGGTTACACTATGCATGGCAAAGCGCGGCAGTCAGTCACTCAGCTAATCCACTCAGCTAATCCACTCGGCTAATCACAGCGTGAGCCTGCTGCTATCCACTGGAGAAGTTCTTACCCAGCGTCATCATGCCGCCTGATCTGATCACGTTGAAAGTGGTATTGAATAGCTTGCTGATCGCTCTTCTTGGTGCGCTGATCATTTTTGGTCTGCGCAGAATCAAGCGAAGATTGCGTCGAAAGATGCAGAAACAAGTACCCGTGCTTCGTTTCTTGAGCGAACTTGGTATTACACTCAGCCAGGCTGGAGTTATAATCACAAGCTTGCTTCTGATTTCTGAGCAAGATCCAAGAGTACAAAAGATTCGGTCTCTGATTGTGGTGAGTGTGGCAAAGGCATTCACCATGCCATTGCTGACTATAGAAGGTCAGCCATACTCTCTAACGGATATTGGACGCCTGATCATATTAGGAATTGGCCTGTGGCTCATCGTCAAGGCGCTCACAAAACTGGTGCGTGGCCGTCTCTTGAAGGTTGTTGGTATTAACAAAGAATTGGAAGACATCATCGCATTGATCATGCAGGTGATGTTGATGGGTGTCGGCTTGCTGGTGTTACTCCAGGCAGTTGGAATCAACATAAGCTCCATTGCGATTTTGCTTAGTGTGGTTGGGGTTGGCATAGGACTCGGCTTTCAGAATATCACCAACAATGTAATCAGTGGCATAATCATACTGTTTGAGCGCCCAATTCAAGCTGGTGACTACGTTAATGTTGGCGATCTCACCGGCATCGTCTTGCGCACTGGGATACGAATCACTGAAATAGAAACACTGGATAAGATCGCCATACTTGTGCCGAATTCAGAATTGATCGAGAAGTTGGTGGTGAATTGGAGCCATGGTTCTCCGGTCTCTCGTTTGCACCTGCCCTTCGGTGTCGCCTATGGATCATCAATCGAGGATGTCAGAGCAGCCGCCTTGGCTGCAGCCGACTACCACCCCAAGGTCCTGCGTTATCCCAAGCCGGAAGTGTGGTTTGAAGGGTTTGGAGACAGTTCTCTCCTGTTTGATCTTCTGGTCTGGATTCGTGAACCATGGAATCAACCACGAATCAAGAGTGATTTATACTATCTTTTGGAGGCAAGCTTCCGTCATTATGAAGTCACCGTACCTTTCCCCCAACGTGTTCTTCACATCAGTTCGGCGGATCTTGGCAGCGTGATTTCCCATTCAAAAGACGCACCCGTTGCTAAGCCGATCGCTTCAGAACGGCCGGAAAGGAACACTTCGGCGCCGGACTTTGCAACGATCAGTCAATGGTGCTCGATTGTTGACGAAAGAAACCCCTTGACCGAGGAAGATATTCTAGAACTCGTGGAACGTATGCGCAGCACTGGTGGCGTGGAGTTGAAGGACCGCAAATACGGTATCTCGAAGTTCAGGCACTGCTTTGTAGGCAGCGAGGCTGTCGACTGGATCGTCAACCATCAGGATGCTGCGAGGGAGGAGGCTGTTGAGATGGGAAAAGAGTTAATTCGAAGAGGGTTCATTCGCCATGTTACGGATGATCATGATTTTGAGGACAAATATTTCTTCTATGTATTCCGCCAGGATCGTGCATGATCCTCATTCATGGGACGCAATGATAATGGTCCAATAAATATTCAGAAACGTTTTTCCATCGGTTCAAAGCGAAAACCTGCTGCTCGGGTCTTTTTCGCCTCCCCGCTGCCCTGCTTGGGGGCGGTGGGAAGCAGGTTTGGCTGCCAGCAGGTTGGGCAACCCGGCAGCAGATCAGCCCCGCAGCAGATCAGCCCCGCCAGGTGGGCAGACCGTGGCGACCTCGGTTTCTCCACAAGGCGTCCGCGGAGACCTGGATACCCCAGCGTTGAGCAAGATCGGCCGCATGCTTGGTGGAGCCAGTCAGTCGTAATTCCTCGGCGAAGCCGGGATCTTCGGTGGCGATCCGCTGCAGGGTATGAAGAGCCTCCAGTTCGGGTCGTGTTGTGGTGGGATGGGTTTGTGTTGCCGTAGCCATGTTGACAGCCTCCTGAATTTCTTGCTCTAAGCTAGGGGAGATTGGCAACCCATTCATTAGGTATTTATGCCTTATCAAGGCCGATAGCAACGATGCGAAAAGCGCAGACACAAACGGGTTGACTGGCTTCGATAAGTTTGGTCAACTTATCCAAGGCCTGAGGCCGAACCATGAGATAATGGTAAAGAATAGACAGTTTTATTTTCGACCTTTTCCGCCGCGACCTTTTCCGCAGCGACAAGTTCCGCCGCGACAAGTTCCTTCTCAACAATTCCTTTTCAACAAGTTCCTTCGCTACAAATTTCCGCCGCTACAGGGGCTCTTCTTCCCAGGCGAAGCGAGGTAGACGTAATAATCCTTCTTGCATATTCCGTGCCCACACTTCCATGGTGCGAATCACTTCAGGAGAATCTTTCTCCAACTTCAGCCGCCGTGACACCTGCATGGTGTCAGCGGGAATCATGACAATTTCAAACGGAGGTCCCACCGTCAGGTTCGAACGGCGGGTGACGATCTCCGAGACCAGGCAGAGGCGGGCGGCATCCTCCAGCGAAAGGTTGATATCAGCGATGTAGTCCAGGGGTGGCTTGCCATACTTGCTCTCGCCAATCTGTAGAAAAGGTGTGTCTGTGGTCGCCATGATCGCGTTCCCCTGGGGGTAGATCAGATACAGGCCGTGGGGCTGGCCAGCGATCTGACCACCAAAAATGAAACTCGCTTCTCCACCTCCACCTGCCTGCCGCATGGTGTTGGAGTGCTGCTTCTGCACCGCTACGCTGATCCTTCCCACATAATCCACCGCTTCAAACAGATAGTTGGAGGAAAGTAAATCAGGACCGCCTGGATCCTCCTCGTGATTCTGCCGGGCTGATTGGGGCTCTTCTATGTCGCGACGTACGCGATTCATCACTGCCTGAGCCGTGGCCAGATTGCCGGCAGTGAGCAGCACGAACAACCGATCAGGCGCAGGATTGAATATGTGCATCTTGCTGTAGGAAGAGATGTAATCCACCCCCGCATTTGTGCGGCTGTCAGAAGCGAACACCAGACCCGCTTCCAGCATCAGGCCAACGCAGTAAGTCATCAGCTCAGCAGTCTCTCAAGAATGGATGCCACCGAATGGACGGCCGCCCGCGCCGTGGCGTAGGCCATCCGCATCGGACCGACCACGGCGACACGACCCCTGGAGCCCTCCGCACCCCGGTATCCCGCCTGCACCACCGCACATTGACCGAGGGCCTGCTCGGGGTGTTCGCTGCCGATCCAGATCGCGTCATCCTGGGGCCCCAGGATCTGGCAGGGCCCTTGCTCCACCAGCCGCACCAGTGGCAACAGGCTGGAGGTGCGACTGAATTCCGGCTGACTCAGCAATCCCCCCAGGCCGGTCGCCACCATGTCCTCACTGTCTGCCTCCAGAAGCCGAGCGTGGCTTTCGAGGGCCTGGCGGAGCAGGCCGCCACTGCGGCGCAGTTCCTCGGGCAACCGGTGCCAGGCAATCGGGTGCTCGGCTGAGGAGCGGAGTTGGTCGTTGGTCCAGCGCTCCAGGATCGGCAATTCCCCTTCCATCCCCCGCGGCAGCCTCAGATTCAGGCTCGTGGTGTGGGCCGGTGCCTTCACCAGCAGGACCAGCAGCCGGTCGCCACTCACCACCAGGCGGATCGCCCTCAGCAGAGGCCGGGGACGCTGCGGTCGGCTGATCAGGCTGAGCAGTCCGGTCAGATCCGCCAGGCGCCGAGCCAGATGCAGCAGCAAATCATCGAGGGCTGCCCACTGCAGACTCAACCCCGCCAGTTCCTTTTCCAATTGCTGGGCCGCGGCTCCGGGAGCGGGCAACAACTGATCGACGTAAATCCGGTAGCCCTGCTGGCTGGGGATGCGGCCGGCGGAGGTGTGGGGCTGGGTGAGCAGGCCCCGCTGCTCCAGGGCCCCCATGGCTGACCGCACCGTGGCGGGACTGGCCGGCATGCCGAAGCGACGAACCAGGGTGGTGCTGCCCACGGGCTCAACCGTGTCCACGTAATGACGGACGGTCGCCCGCAGAACATCCTGCTGTCTTCGCGGGAGGGTGCCCAAAGATGGCTTCTTGGCCTGTCGACCCCAGGATCGTAAAGCCGCTGTGGGGCATTCAGTAGCGGGGCACCGTGGCATCCACCTCCGTGCTCCAGGCATCAATGCCGCCGCGCAGATTGCAGACCCGCTGAAAGCCCTGTTCCTGCATCAGCCAGCAACCGAAGTGCCAGCTGCGCACGCCGGCATGACAAAGCACCACAACGATCCGATCCCTGCCCAGCCGGGAGTCCAGGTCCCCCATCCACTCGCTGGAGCGGCTCAGGGGCAGATGGACCACCGGATGGGGGAGCCGGGCCAGCGCCAGCTCCTGGTCTTCTCGCACATCCACCAGCTGGATCTCTTCGCCCTGCTCCAGGCGGCGACAGAGGTCAGGGGCGGAGAGGCTGTCGGGCTGGTCCATGGCGGCAGGTGTCGGGTCTGGCGGCAGGATGGTGCCATCCCGCGGATGGTGCATGAAGGCCCGCCCCTTCCTGGCGCTGGTCCTGGTCGTGAGCCTGATGGCATTCGGCCTGGGCCTGGGAGGCTGGTGGCTGGTATGGCGTCAGGGTCCCCTGGCGCTGGCCCACCACGCCCTCTCGCTGCCCAGAGCGGCACGGTACGTGCCACGCCAGGCGCCATTCAGCCTTTACGTGTTCGCCGATGGCGAGGGGCTTGCCGGCTATGCCAGAGCGGTGGCTCCGCCGCGACAGCGTCGCGGGGCTGCAGCCGCGATCGATCGCCTTCGCGACGGCGTCTTCGCCGCCGCCGGACTGGACTACTCCACGGAGCTGGCCGGATGGCTGGCACCGGAAATCGGTCTGGCGGTGTTTGAGGATTCCTCTCCCTTGCCGGCCTCCAGGCCCGACCCGGCTTCCCCGAACGTCGACCTGGATGCTGACGGGGGCTGGCTGTTGGCCCTGAGCAGCCGGGATGACGAGGGAGCTCGACGCTTCCTGCAGCGTTTCTGGCAAATGCGCAGCCTGGCGGGGGCCGACCTGCAGGTGAGCAGCTATCGGGGCATGGGGCTGATCAGTGGGCGCGGCAGTCTGCTGGGCGGTGCCCCGGTTCCCCTGGCCACCGCCCTGGTGGATGGCGATCTGGTCTTGATCGCTTCCGGGCGTGGAGTGTTGGAACAGGCTCTGGACGTTTCACAGATCGATGAGCTGAATCAGGCCGGCCAGGGCGGCCTGATTCAGCGCCTGGAGGCCATGGGCCAGGGGGCGGCGCTCCTGGTGGCACGGCCGGAGGCGATGGGGAGCTGGCTGGGGCTCCCATTGCCGCAAGAGTCCACCAGCCGGAGCACTCAGCTGGTCGCCACCCTCCAGCCCCAGGGCCGTTCGCTTCGGGTTGAGGGGGTCCTTGATCGACTGGGTGCTTCCCTTGCGATCGATCCTCCGCCCGATCCGGCCCGCGCTCAAGCGCTGCTGGCCGCTCTGCGGGGCAACCCCTCCGCTCTGGCCGTGCTGCGGGACCCCGCCGCCCTGATGGCGTCGCCTCTGCTGCGGCCTTTTCTGGAGCGGGCCGCCCGCCTGGAGCCTGCGGCGGGCCCGATTCCCGCCCTGGTGGCAGCCGCCGACCATGGCCCCCTGCTGGTGGCCCAGGGCCCCCAGGGATGGCTGTTGAACACCTATGCCGACACCCCCGACCCCGCTGGCCTGGAGTCGGCGCTCGCCGCTGAAGGTCTCACCGCTGCCCCGCTGCAACGGGAGGACGGGGCTGTTCTGGTCTGGACAAGACTTCTGAACGATTCCTCCCCCTCCCGTCGGCCCCTGCCTGGGGGAGAAGAGCAGCTGCGGGCGTCCCTGGCGGGGTGGCGCACGGAAGCCGATGGGGTGGCCTGGTGGGGGCGCAGCCTGGCCCTGCTCGATGCCGAGGGCCCGGGCCGGCAGGCGGCGGTGCGCCGCCGCCAGTTGGACGGCCTCGACCTTCCCCTGGCTCCGCTTCGCTGGGCGCTGGGGGCCGAACCGGCCCGGGACCTGTTGGACACCTGGGCACCCTGGCGAATCCTCTCGGCATTGGCCGGCGGTGGGTTCGACCCAGCGGTGCGGGGGATGGCCCTGGCCCTGGAGCCCCAGGGGACCTCCCTCGCCTTCCAGGGGCGACTGGAGTTCGGATAGCGGAAGAGAACCATGCCTGAACCCCTTCCCCCTGCCGGCCCGATGGAGTTGCTGCTGTTGCGCCATGGCATCGCCGAGGAACGGGCCCCCGACCGACCGGACCGCGGGCGTCGGCTGACGCGGCTCGGCCGGGAGCGCAGCTCGGTGGTTCTGCAGCGGATCGTGGCGATGGGACTGGTGGCGGACCAGCTGGTCTCCAGCCCCTTGATCAGGGCCCGCGAAACCGCCGAACTGGCGGTGGCGGCGGGCTTCGCCGCCGCCCTGGTGGAAGACCACTGCCTGGCCCCCGGAGCCGATCCCCTGCCCCTGCTGCGGAGCTGGTGGGCCACCGCCGCCAGCGGGGATCGAAGCGGGAACCGGCTGGCGCTGGTGGGGCATGAACCTGATCTGGGCCTGCTGGCCTGCCAGCTGATCGGCGCCGTGCCCGGAGCGCTCAGCCTCAAAAAAGCTGGCCTGGCTCTGCTGCGGTTTCCGGCTCCCGGCAGCTCCGCTCCCGGGGCTGGGGATGAATTCAGGCCCGGAGGTGCCCGCCTCAAATTGCTGTTGTGCCCCAGGTTCCTGGTGGGATGAACGGCCACGCCACCTGCGTCAGCAGCCTCCACTACCCCGGTCACAGAAGAGGGCGCCTAAGTTCATGCCAACGGCAACCATCGGCATGGCGGCGGAAGTCCCCCCAACAGCCACCAGACCCAGGCAACAGGATTCAGCGCCTGATGCCCAATCCTTCCCACCGCAGATCTTCAGACCGGGGCTGGAGGGGGTTCCGGCCACCCAGTCCTCCATCTGCGATATCGATGGCATTCATGGGGTTCTCACCTATCGCGGCTATCCCCTCGAGCAGCTCGCCACCCACAGCAGCTTTCTGGAGACCACCTACCTGCTGATCTGGGGGGAACTGCCCACCGCGGAGCAGCTCCGCCGTTTCGAGCACTCCATCCAGATGCACCGGCGGGTCAGCTTCCGGATCCGCGACATGATGAAGTGCTTTCCCGCCACGGGCCATCCGATGGATGCCCTGCAGGCCAGCGCCGCATCCCTGGGGCTCTTCTATTCCCGTCGGGCCCTCGATGACCCGCAGTACATCGTGGATGCGGTTGTCCGGCTGATCGCCAAGATCCCCACCATGGTGGCGGCGTTCGAGCTGATCCGCCACGGCCATGATCCCATCCAGCCCCGGGACGACCTCAGCTACGGCGCCAACTTCCTCTACATGCTCACCGAGCGGGAACCCGATCCCCTGGCGGCCAGAGTCTTCGATGCCTGTCTGATCCTGCACGCGGAGCACAGCCTCAATGCCAGCACCTTCAGTGCCCGCGTCACCGCAAGCACGCTCACCGATCCCTACGCGGTGGTCGCCTCGGCCGTGGGCACCCTGGCTGGACCTCTCCACGGTGGCGCCAATGAAGACGTGCTGCAGATGCTCGAGGAAATCGGTTCGGTGGATCAGGTGGAGCCCTATCTGGAGCGGGCGATCAAGGAAAAGCGCAAGATCATGGGTTTCGGCCATCGTGAGTACCGGGTGAAAGATCCCCGCGCCGTGATCCTGCAGCGGCAGGCGGAGGAGCTGTTCAATCGTTTCGGCCACGACGCCATGTACGACGTGGCCAAACGGGTGGAGGAAGTGGCGGCCGATCGGTTGGGGCCGAAGGGGATTTATCCCAACGTCGACTTCTATTCCGGTCTCGTCTACCGCAAGCTCGGCATTCCCAGCGACCTGTTCACTCCGATCTTCGCCATCGCCCGCGTGGCCGGGTGGCTGGCCCACTGGAAGGAGCAGCTCGGGGCCAATCGCATCTATCGTCCCACCCAGATCTACACCGGGTCGGTGGATCGCCAGTGGATCCCCCTGGAAAACCGACCAGACGCCTCCTAAGTTCGTTTCGCTCTCCCAACCCTCCCCCTCGAGAAGCTCCCTCCATGGTGCCGAACTCCGTGATGTCGCAGGGCCTTGACCTGCCTGGTCTGGACCTCCAGGCCAGCTTCGTCGATGTCCTGCAGGGCATGGGTATGAGCACGGGACTGGCCCATCTGCTCTGGCTTCCCTTCCCCATGCTGCTGGTGCTGGTGGCGGCGGTCGTGGGAGTCCTCGTCAACGTATGGCTGGAACGCAAGATTTCCGCCGCCGTTCAGCAACGGGTCGGGCCTGAATATGCCGGCGCCCTCGGCGTGCTGCAGCCCCTGGCCGATGGCCTCAAGCTCCTGGTCAAGGAAGACATCATTCCCGCCCGCGCCGATGGCCTGCTGTTCACGCTCGGTCCGGTGCTGGTGCTGGTGCCGGTGATCCTGTCCTGGCTGGTGGTTCCCTTCGGTCAGAACATGTTGATCAGCAATGTGGGGGTGGGCATCTTCCTCTGGATTGCCCTGAGCAGCATTCAGCCGATCGGATTGCTGATGAGCGGTTATGCGAGCAACAACAAATATTCCCTGCTTGGTGGTTTAAGAGCAGCCGCCCAGTCGATCAGTTATGAGATCCCCTTGGCTTTGGCTGTGCTCGCCGTTGTGATGATGAGCAATTCGCTGAGCACGGTGGATATCGTTAACCAGCAGGCGGGTGCTGGCATCCTCAGCTGGAACATCTGGCGACAGCCCGTCGGTTTCCTGATCTTCTGGATCTGCGCCCTGGCCGAGTGCGAAAGACTTCCCTTTGACCTTCCTGAAGCTGAGGAGGAACTGGTGGCGGGCTATCAGACGGAATACTCCGGTATGAAATTCGCGCTCTTTTACCTTGGAAGTTATATCAATCTGGTGCTTTCCGCCCTGCTCGTATCGGTTCTTTATCTGGGGGGATGGAGTTTCCCGATCCCGGTGGAGTGGATCGCCTCGGCGGCCGGCCAGTCCGTGGATGCGCCCCTGGTGCAGGTGTTCACAGGTACTCTCGGCATCGTCATGACGGTGCTGAAGGCCTATCTGCTGGTCTTCTTCGCCATCCTGCTGCGGTGGACCGTCCCCAGGGTCCGGATCGACCAGCTGCTCGATCTGGGGTGGAAGTTCCTGCTCCCCATCGCCCTGGTCAACCTGCTGTTCACCGCCGCCCTGAAGCTCGCCTTTCCCGCCTTCTTCGGCGGCTGAGATCAGGTCTTCCTTCCCCTTCGCCCGCAAGCCTTCCTCTTCACCACACCGCCAGGCTCACCGAGCTTGTGCTGAGCACGTCAGATGGCACGATTACCGGCCATCATGGTCCCATTCCCCCCCTGAGCCGCTGCGCCACCCACCATGTTCGGGTTCCTCAAGAAAGTTGGTGACTACACCAAAGATGCCGTCAGTGCTGCCCAGACCATCACCCAGGGTCTGGGGGTCACGTTTGATCATCTCAGCCGCAGGCCAATCACGGTTCAGTACCCCTACGAAAAGCTCATACCGTCCGAACGGTACCGAGGCCGTATTCATTATGAATTCGATAAGTGCATTTCCTGTGAAGTGTGTGTAAGGGTTTGCCCCATCAACCTGCCCGTCGTGGACTGGGTGATGAATAAGTCAACCAAGAAAAAAGAATTGCGCAATTATTCGATTGATTTTGGAGTCTGTATATTCTGTGGCAATTGTGTGGAATACTGCCCTACGAATTGCCTGTCGATGACAGAAGAATATGAGCTTTCCACCTTCGACCGTCACAGCCTCAATTACGACAACGTGGCCCTGGGTCGCCTGCCCACCAGCGTGACGACAGACCCATCGGTACTGCCCCTGCGCGAGCTGGCCTACCTTCCCAAGGGGGAGACTGATCCCCATGGTGTACCGGCCACCAGTCCCCGTGCCGGCAAACTTCCCGAGCAGGTGCTTGCGTCCATGTCTTCCACGGAGAGCGGAGCAGACTCCTGATGACCATCGCTTCGACGACCCAGCAGATCTGCTTCCTGATTCTGGCCGCCGTTGTGGTGTCTGGAGCGGTAGGCGTGGTGCTGCTTCCCAACATTGTCTATTCCGCCTTCCTGCTTGGCGGGGTGTTCCTGGCGGTAGCCGGGCTTTACCTGCTGCTGAACGCAAGCTTCGTGGCCGCTGCCCAGATCCTGGTGTATGTGGGAGCGGTGAATGTGCTGATTCTGTTCGCGATCATGCTGGTGAACAAAAAGGAGACCCTGGCGGTCATTCCTGGTCTTCCCCTGCGCCGCGTTCTTTCCGGCGCTGTGTGCGGCGGTCTTTTCGCCCTGCTGCTCCGGGTGGTCTTCCAGACCAGCTGGGCGCTTCCAGGACCCATGCCCGTGGGAGAGGAGGCCACGATCCGCATCGGTGAGCACCTGTTCAGCGATTATCTGCTTCCCTTTGAGCTGGCTTCCGTCCTCCTGCTCATGGCGATGATCGGAGCCATTGTTCTTGCACGCCGCGACGTGTTCAGCAGCGATGTGATCACCGGTGAGCCGGTGGATCAGGGTCTGATCGAAAAAGTTCGAACCCCACTGCTGATCGAAAAACCCGTTCTTGAAAAAGCCCCATGACCGCTGAAACCGTTTCTGCCATTCCCCTGGAGGCCTTTCTTTCGGTGGCGGCCCTGTTGTTCTGCACAGGGGTCTGGGGGTTGATCAACAGTCGCAATGCGGTGAGAGTGTTGATGAGCATCGAGCTGATGTTGAACGGCGTGAACATCAATCTGATGGCCTTCTCCACGTACCTGGATGGTCAACTGATCCGCGGCCAGGTTTTCGCCATCTTTGTGATCACGGTCGCCGCGGCGGAAGCTGCGGTAGGTCTGGCAATCCTGCTTTCCCTTTACCGAAATCGAGATACGGTCGATATGGAACGGTTCAACCTCCTGCGCTGGTAGTCCTACAGGTTTATGCGGCTGGAGAATGTCTGGCTGATCCTGCGCAGTGGCAGTGTCGCTGCCCAACGCCAGGGAAAGCGGTGTGCTGAGGATCTACGCAGTCAGGGAATCAGCGTCACTGTTGCCGCCAGCGGTCTGAGCAGCAATCCATTTCCCGGACTGCTGGCCACCCAGAAGCAGCTGCCCGATCTTGCCCTCGTATTGGGGGGTGACGGCACCGTGCTGGGGGCTGCCCGTCATCTGGCCCGCTATCAAGTGCCGATCCTCAGTTTCAATGTGGGAGGAAATCTGGGTTTTCTTACCCATGAGCGCCAGTGGCTTCGCACCCATCCTTCCCAGCACGGATCCGCGGCACCTGGCATTGATGCTGAGAACATCTGGCAGCGTCTTCGTGATGACCGTTTTGCCCTGGAACGGCGCATGATGCTGGAGGCCATGGTGGATGGTCAGGAGCCAACAGCTGACGGCCCCCATACGGCCCTGAACGATTTCTATTTCCGTCCCTGCCTTGATGAGGTCTCACCTACCTGCATCCTCGAGCTCGATATCGATGGCGAAGTCGTCGATCAGTATCGTGGCGACGGCTTGATCATTGCCACACCCACCGGCTCCACCGGTTACGCGATGGCGGCGGGGGGGCCCATCCTCCACCCGGGCATCGAGGCGATCATCGTGACGCCGATCTGCACCATGAGCCTGTCCAGCCGCACGGTGGTCGTGCCACCGGGCTCCCAGCTGACGGTATGGCCCATGGGGCAGGGCGACCGTGGAGTGAAACTCTGGAAAGATGGTGCCCACGCCGCCAGTCTGGATCCAGGTGATCGCTGCGTCGTGCGACGGGGTCAGCACCCGGCCCTGATCATGATCCTGGAGCAAAGTCCTTCTTATTACCACACGCTCACCCATAAGCTTCACTGGGCGGGCAGTCTCACTGCTGCAGAACCGTCGCGGAACTGAATCAGAACCGCCGAGCCCCTGCCGAGCCCTTACCTTGATGGGCACGAGCAATGGGCCAGGAGCGATGGCAGTGGAGATCGAGCGCCGCTTTCTGGTGGCGGGCCATGACTGGCGGCCCCACATCCGCTGGCAGGCCCTGCTGCGACAGGGTTATCTGGTTGCCAACCGGGAAGGCATTGTGGTGCGGGTGCGCATCAGCCAGTCGCAGAACCCTTCGGGCGAGGACTGCAGTCCGGTGAGTCCGATGGCCTGGCTCACTCTCAAGGCGGCCCCCCCGGGTGGAGAGCCTGGGCAGGAATCACTGAGTCGCCTCGAATTCGAATACGCCATTCCCGAGCTTGATGCCATCGAGATGTTGACCCTCACCAATCGTCAGCTGAGCAAGGTCCGCTACGGCCTTGATCTCCCGGATGGGGACTGGGTTCTGGATGTGTTTGCAGGAGCCAATTCGCCTCTGGTGCTGGCGGAAGTGGAACTGCTTCGCCCCGATCAGCCCGTCTCCATTCCTGCTTGGTGCGTCCGGGAAGTCACCGGGTGCCATGCGCTCAGCAATGCGGCGCTGGCGGAACGACCCCTCAACGAATGGAGCCCATCCGAACGCAGCGCCCTGGACCTCTGAGGGGCAGCCCTGCTCCGGGGGGAGCCATGCGTCGAGGTCAGCGAGGGGGCGAGTTGGTATCGATCGCACAGCAGTTGAATCCATCTCGGCAGATCTTGCCGTTGTCCATGGCCCAGTTGATCAGGGCTACGCGATTCTTTGCTCCTGTCTTTGTGAAGATGTTGCTGACGTGGTTGTCCACGGTTCGCTTGCTGATCGTCAGTCGAATGGCAATCTCCTGGTTGGTCAGGCCAGTGGCGACAAGTTCAATGATTTCCAGTTCCCGTTCAGAAAGATTGTTGCGTTGAACACCGTATCTCGAATTCAGCCCCGGCCCCGGGGGCACGGAGTGATCTGCTGCCCGTAGAGGGTCCGACCATTGCTTTGCAGACGGCTCTCCGTAATCAGGCATTGTCCGCTCTGCTTTGACTTCACTCTAAGCGGGGCACTGCACCATGATGGTTCCCAGATCGGGGCCCTTCATGCTGCTCGAACAGATTCTGACCAGTGGCCGCTTTGCGGTGACGGCGGAAGTCACCCCTCCCCGTGGGGCCGACGCAACACGGAGCCTGGAGGCCGCGGCAGCTCTCAAGGGACTGGTCCATGCCGTCAACGTGACCGATGGCAGCAGGGCTGTGATGCGCATGAGCAGTTTGGCCGTGTGTCGCCTGCTGCACGATCAAGGGATCGAGCCGGTCTTACAGATGACGTGCCGCGACCGAAATCAGATTGCCTTGCAGGCGGATCTGCTCGGAGCCCATGCTCTGGGTATTCGCAATCTCCTTTGTCTGACGGGAGATCCTGTGCGCGTCGGCGACCAGCCCAAGGCGCGTCCTGTGAATGAGCTCGAATCGGTGCGGCTGCTGCAATTGGTGGGTCGTTTCAATCAGGGATTGGATCCCGTCAAGGGGATCCTTCCCGATGGAGGTACGGAATGGTTCGCGGGTGCCGCCGCCGATCCACAGTCATCCAGCTGGAGCGGTCTGGTGGCCAGGGTGAGAAGGAAACACCAGGCCGGTGCCCGGTTCATCCAGACCCAGATGGTGATGGACGTGGCGGTGCTTCGCCGGTTCGTTGAAGAAGTAACGGCCCCCATGGGCTTGCCGGTGCTGGCAGGAGTCTTCCTGCTCAAATCGGCACGCAACGCCCGATTCATCAACCGTGTGGTGCCGGGGGCCTTCATCCCTGAAGCGATCATCACGCGGTTGGAGGAAGCGAAAGATCCCGCCCAGGAGGGGATCAACATCGCTGCCGAGCAGGTGATGGCCTTTCGCGAGTGGGCCCAGGGGGTGCACATGATGGCCGTGAAAGCCGAGGAGAGAATTCCGGAGATTCTCGCCAGGGCGGGACTGTCAGACCTTGTTCATGGCGATATCCGTGCCGAGCAGTTCGGCCATGGCCTTCTGCTGCGGTGATGGGGCCAGAACATCCTGACGGCGAACATCAGTGATCAGCCAATCGAGGGCGGCTTCCTGGAGATCAAAGTGTTCACCATTGCGGTCGACGCAGTAGCGACCGAAGACAAGCTTTTCCACCAGACGAACACCTGGACCAATGCGCGAGTAGTCGAAAATAATTGAATTGTCAATTGTACCTCCCTCGCAGATATGACAACTTGGCCCAATCATGGCGGGGCCAATGATCGTCGCTCCGTCCTCGATCTTGGTCATTCCACCGACATAAATCGGCCCTTCCACCTTGATTTTGTCCCAGTCTGCAGCCACGTTGAGTCCGGTGAAAATTCCTGGCCTGACCTCCCGACCAGGGATCTGAACCTGCCGAACATGACCTTGGAGAACACTGCGGATGGCCTGCCAGTAATCCGGGACTTTGCCGATATCGACCCATTCGAATTCCATGGGCAGGGCAAAGAAAGGTGCCCCAGCCTCCACAAGCCTTGGGAAAAGGTCTGAAGCGATATCGAAGGGTTGGCCCGGTGGGATGAAATCAAAGATCTCGGGCTCAAAAATATAAATACCAGTATTGATCATGTCACTGGCCGCTTCCTGGATCGAGGGCTTCTCCTGGAAGGAAAGAACCTTTCCCTCGGGGTCGGTCACAACGACTCCATAGCTGCTCACCTGGTCATGGGGCACGCGCTTGGTGATCAGACTTGCCATGGATCCCTTCTCCCGATGGCGCCGCAAGGCTTCACTGAGATCCAGGTCAATCAGGGCATCGCCGCAAAGCACGATGAACGTGTCGTCGAAGAAGGGTTGGAACTCCTGAATCCTTTTCAAGCCACCAGCGGAGCCAAGCGCATCACCGATCAGCTCACCATCCTCGATGCGGCCTTCAAAGCTATAGGCAATCTGAACGCCGAAACGCTGGCCGTCCCGGAAGTAGTTTTCGATCTCTTCTGCCAGGTGAGAGACATTCACCATGATTTCATCGAAGCCGTGTTCCCTCAGCAATTCGAGGAGAAACTCCATTACGGGTTTCTGAATGATGGGGATCATCGGCTTGGGGGTCGTGTGCGTAATTGGACGCACTCGGGTGCCCTTGCCGGCCGCCAAAATCATCGCCTTCATCGGCGTCGGCTTCTCATATCAACAAGCTCAGCTTACGGACCCGACTCAGGCCGCCAGCAATTCCAGAGCCGGCCCCCGAGCTGACCCCTGCCCCGGGGCAGCCAGCATGGGGAGTGGAGGACCCCGCTCGGCTTCCATCAGGCGTCTCAGCAGCAGGGGGCCGAACAGCCCTCCGGTCTGCTGGAGTTCAATCAGTCCCTGGGAAGAGAGGAACAGCAAGGCCCAGAACACCCCCACGCGGTCTCGATCCAGATCCTCGTCAGGCTCAGCGTCCCTGGCTGCAGTGGCCCAGGCCGTCACCAGTTCATCGAACCCCACCCACTGGCTGGTCTGGGTGGAAGACCAGCGGAGCAGGAATCTGCTCAGGGCGGCCGTTGTCTCCGGCAGCTTCTCACGATGGGCCAGGGCCGTGACCTGGGCGATCACGGCACGATCGCTGAAGCGTCTGTTGCGCTGGCGCTGCCGGCCCTGGGAGGCATCGCTTTCCAGCCGTTCGGCGATGTCTTCCAATTGGCGAATCAGTTCCCCGAGGGTCACCGGTCGCCGCAGCGGTGGTGGCGCCACGGGGCGTCGACGCAGATGCCGTTCCGGTCTGCGGGGCAGTTCAAGACCCGGTTCCAGCTCAGCATCGCCGTCGTCGTCAAAGCCGAAGGCATCCAGGAGAACCGGTTCGGAGGGAAAGGTGTCCGCTTCCAGGACCTCGGCCTTGAGGCCCACCAAGACGGATGCGGCCAGGAAGGCCTCACTGCTTTCGGCCAGGTCCTGCTCATAACTTCCCCCCACCGGGGCCACCAGCCGGGGCATTTCGATGCGTTGCCGCAGCTGGTCCAGAAACCCATCGATCACGGCGATCACGTCCACATCCCAGGGATCGATCTCGCCCCGCTCGGCGGCATCTTGTAGGTACCGGATGGCCAGCCTGGCGCCTGGATCGGCCACTCGCCTGATTCGCTGAGGTGAATCGGGCACGCAACCCGATCCACGAACCATACCGATTCTTTTGGTGTTGGGCCATAGCGGCAATTGCCGATTTCATCCCTGCGTTGCGCCTTTCGCGCTGACCAAGGGGAACTATTCCGCCCCCCGTGCGCGAATCACTGCACCGAAACGGAGACCGATTCACTCTCCCCATCCGTGCTGGATGGATCGCTTTCCCTGGCGGCGGGAAGGAAGGCCAGCTGGGCGTCCACCGTGGCTCTGTAGCGCTCCAGGTCGTTTTCCAGTTCGCTGATTCGCACCTGCTGCGCTTCCCGCTCCGCTCCCCCCTGGATGCTTTCCACTTTCTTCACCACACCGCTCCAGACCGCGAAGATCCAGGCGGCCGTAGCGCCCAGGCCTCCGACCAGCAGCAGGAGGGCCGCCAGGGGGAGGGTGGTGGAAAGCCCCGGCAGAAAATGAACCGTGGTGGCCGTGGTGTTCTCCAGGGTGAACATCACGGTTGCCAGCCCAAAACTGAAGATCAGGAGGAAATTCAGCTGACGCATGGCCCAGACCCGAAACAACTCTGGAGAGTAGACAAAGCAGCCAGCGGAATGGTCTTCATCCGCGTCGTCCGCAGAGGTTTGTCACGCAGTGGGGAGGATCCGCTCGAAGCGGGGGACCTCTTGATTCAGCTCAGGGCGGGGGCCCGCAGCAGAGCTGGAGGTAACCCCATGGGAATCCTGGCCATCACAGCCTTGCCGGGGGGCTCGCCCACCAGGGCCTTGGCCGAGTCCACTCGGGCGACCAGAGTCTCGATCGAGGCCCGGTAGCTGTCGGTCATCAGGCGGGGGTAGAGGCCGATCCCGATGATGGGAACCAGCAGGCAGGAGATCACATAGATCTCCCGAGGTTCCGCATCCACCAGATTGCTGTGGCTGGCCAGCTGGGTATTCTCCTTGCCGAAAAAGATTTCCCGCAACATCGACAACAGGTAGATCGGCGTGAGGATCACCCCGATGGCCGCCAGGACGGCGATCACGATGCGGAAGCTGAGGCTGTAAGCCTCGCTGGTGGCGAAGCCAACGAACACCATCAATTCGGATACGAATCCACTCATGCCGGGCAGGGCGAGAGAGGCAAGGGAGCAGACCGTCCAGAGGGCGAACATCTTGCGCATCTTCTGGCCCACTCCTCCCATCTCATCGAGCTGAAGGGTGTGGGTGCGGTCGTAGGTGGCCCCCACGAGGAAGAAGAGACTGGCGCCGATCAGACCGTGGCTGATCATCTGCAGCATGGCGCCACTGGTGCCGAGGGCGCTGAAGCTGCCAATCCCGATCAGCACGAAGCCCATGTGGCTGATCGAGCTGTAGGCGATCTTGCGCTTGAGGTTGCGCTGGGCGAAGGAGGTGAGGGCCGCGTAAATGATGTTGACCACCCCCAGCGACACCAGCAGCGGAGCGAACTGCACATGGGCCGCGGGCAGCAGCTGGACGTTGAAACGCAGCAGGGCGTAGCCGCCCATCTTCAGCAGAATGCCCGCCAACAGCATGTGCACAGGGGCGGTGGCCTCTCCATGGGCATCGGGCAGCCAGGTGTGGAGCGGCACGATCGGCAGCTTCACACCGAAGGCAATCAGCAATCCGGCGTAACACAGAACCTGAAAACCGCTGCCGAAGGATTTCGCGGCCAGGGTGGTGTATTCGAAGCTGGGGGCGCCCCCACCGGCAAAGCCCATCGCCAGGGCCACCAGCAGGATGAACAGGGAGCTTCCGGCTGTGTAGAGGATGAACTTGGTGGCGGCGTACTGGCGTTTCTTGCCGCCCCAGATGGCCAGCAGCAGATAGACGGGAATCAGTTCCAGCTCCCAGGCCAGGAAGAACAGGAGCATGTCCTGCACGGCAAAGACAGCGATCTGGCCGCCATCCATGGCCAGCAGCAGAAAGTAGAAAAGGCGGGGCTTGAAGGTGACGGGCCAGGCCGCCAGGCAGGCCAGGGCGGTGATGAAGCTGGTGAGCAGGATCAGGGGCATCGAAATGCCATCCGCTCCCACCGACCAGGCCAGCCCGAGATCGGGCAGCCAACTCACCCGCTGGGCAAGCTGCAGGCCGGGGTCGGCCGGGTCGTAGCCGGTGAGATAGCCACCGACCGTGAGCAGGAAGGTGGTCAGGGCCACCCCCAGGGCATACCAGCGGACCCGCCGGCCATCGCCAGCGTCGGGAACGAAGGGAATCAGCAGGGAGGCTGCGATCGGGAAAAGAATCGACGCACTCAACCAGGGAAAGATCACAGACCGGTTCAGGCCATCTGGGCGGAGTGTAGAAATGCGGGCCTTCCACCCACTCCTCGGATGGGGGATGGCACACAGAGTGTGGTGATGGGAGTCAGGCGAAGGCGCCGAACAGCACCACCAGCGCGATCACGCCGCCGAAAACGATCAGGGCATAGAACTGAACCCGACCGGTCTCGAAATATTTCAGGCCCTCCCCGCTTCCCAGGGTGAGCAGGCCGGTGAGATTGACCACTCCGTCCACGACCTTGGCGTCCACGTCGAGAACCTGCTTGGCCAACCAACGGCTCCCTTTGACGAAGATCCTGTCGTTGATGTCGTCGAAATACCACTTGTTGACCAGAAACCTGTTGATCGCAGGGAAACGGCCCGCCACAGCCGTGGCCAGATCCAGTCGATGCAGGAAGTAGGCCAGCACCGCCACGCTGATTCCTGCCACGGAGATGGCCACGGAGGCTCCTGCCAGGGGCAGGAATTCACCCCATTGGAAGGTTTCCGCCATCTCGGCGGCCTCCTCGGGGTCGAGCAGGAAGCCGAAGCGGCTGTTCCACGGGGTGCCCAGCAGGCCGATCAGCGCAGAGGGCACCGCCAGCACAACCAGGGGCAGGGCCATCTGCCAGCCCGATTCATGGGGATGGCTGGCATGGCCGGCTTCGGACGGGTCGTGGGGGGGCATGGCTTTCCCGGCCGCCGTCAGGAGCTGGGCCTGGATCGCGGTGTCGGTGCCCCGGAATTCCCCTTCAAAGGTGAGGAAATAGAGGCGGAACATGTAGAAGGCCGTCATGCCGGCGGTGAGGAAGCCGACGGCCCAGAACAGCGGAATTGGATAGGCATGGAAGGCCTGACCGAGGATTTCGTCCTTGCTCCAGAACCCCGCCAGAGGGGGGATGCCACTGATGGCGACGCAACCGATCAGGAAGGTGATCGCCGTCACCGGCATGTAGCGGCGCAGGCCGCCCATCAGGCGCATGTCCTGGGCCAGAACCGGTTCATGGCCCACCACCTCCTCCATGGCGTGGATCACCGAGCCGGAGCCGAGGAACAGCATGGCCTTGAAGAAGGCGTGGGTGACCAGGTGGAACATGCCGGCCACTGGAGCCCCGCAGCCCATGGCCAGGATCATGTAGCCGAGCTGGGACACCGTGCTGTAGGCCAGACCCTTCTTCAGATCCATCTGGGTGAGGGCGATGGACGCCCCCAGAAAGCAGGTGATGGTGCCGATCACAGCAATCACGAGCTGCACGGTGGGAAACGGCACGTAGACAGGCTGGAGCCTGGCCACCAGAAACACACCCGCCGCCACCATGGTGGCGGCGTGGATCAGGGCCGAGATCGGGGTGGGGCCCTCCATGGCATCCGGGAGCCAGACATGCAGAGGAAACTGGGCCGACTTGGCCATGGGCCCCATGAACACAAGCAGGCAGAGGATCACGGCCGCGGCGTTGCTGAGCGTTCCGCCCGCCACCGCCTCGCTCAGGCGAGCACCGATCTCCTCAAAGCCGAAACTGCCGGTGGCCCAGAACAGGCCGAGAATGCCCAGCAGCAGCCCGAAATCCCCGACCCGATTCACCACAAAGGCTTTCTGGGCGGCGTTGGCGGCGGCGGTACGGTCGTACCAGAAGCCCACCAGCAGGTAGGAGCACATCCCCACCAGCTCCCAGAACACATAGATCTCCAGCAGGTTCGGGCTGATCACCAGCCCCAGCATCGAACTGCTGAACAGGGCCAGATAGGTGAAGAAGCGCACATATCCGGAGTCGTGGGCCATATAGCCATCGGAGTACACCATCACCAGCAGGGCGACGGTGGTCACCAGGGAGAGCATCACGCCGGCCAGGGGATCCACCCGATAACCCATCTGCAGGTTGAACGTGCCGGCGCTGGCCCAATCGAACAGCACTTCGGTGACACCGCCCCCGGCGATCTGCTCGGCGAGCACGGCGAAGCTGAGGACGGCGGCGGCTCCGACGCAGCTGATCAGCAGCAGGGCCACCGGTTTACGCAGCCGGTTCACCGTTCTGTTGAACGTGATCAGGCCGAGGCCGGTGATGGCGGCGCCAACCAGGGGCAAGACGGGAATCAGCCAGGCGAGTTGAGTTGCTGACGGCATCCTGTGGCCACGGGGTTGGCCGAGCTTAGGCAGCTGGTCCCGACTTCAGCCCCTCTGTGGGGGGCCGCCCATCAGCCCAGCCAGTGGGCCAGGGCGGTGCGGCTGAAGCTGGTCGCGGCCACGCCGATGAAGCGATGGGCCCACCAGAACACCCCAATGGTGATCCCGATCCCCAGTTGGGCCGGGCGGAGGAATTCGGCCAGCACAAGGGTCTGGCGGCCATCGATCACGGCCCGGAACGGAATCACCGAGGTGGAGGCCCGCAGTTCCTCGAACCCCTCCCCGAAGCGCAGGCGCAGGCGTCGATCCCCGTTCCAGACACCGAAAAGATGGTGGCCGATCAGCCCCAGGCAGGTGACCAGCATGAAGCTGCTGCCGATCCAGAGCAGGTGGGTGGCGCACCAGAGGATCTGCCCCACCGCCTGGGGATGGCGGCTGATGCGGATGATCCCCGTGGAATAGAGCCGCACCTGGGGCTTGAGCAGGGCCGGGATCTCCAGCAGGTTGTAGGTGGCCGGGTAGAGGAACAAAAAACTGACGGCGGTGCCGATCCACACCAGCGGCACGATCCAGGACTGGTCCTGCAGGTTCCACAGCCGCACGCCGTCGTAGCGATGGGCCAGGAAATACCCCACCAGCAGCCCGGCGGCCGGAATGCTGATCGCGGCAAACAGCACGCGCCAGGCCCGGGCGCCGATGCGTTCTTCCCCCCAGACCCTCAGGGAGGCCCCACCGCTGTGCAACAGCGCGAAGCCCAGCAGCAACCCCACCATCACGAGGCTGGAGTGGTGCGAGGAGCCCGGGTTCATCGGCTTGTGGCGGTTGTGAAGGGTTGATTCTCCCTATCGACCATGCCGCCTAAAGTTCCACTCTTGCTGCCGCCTCCGGGCATCGGGCCCACCACGTCCTTCCCTGTGGCTTCCTCCACCCATGGCAGACCTGCCCTTCACCCTTGATCAGCTGCGCATCCTGAGGGCGATCGCGAGTGAAGGCAGTTTCAAGAAAGCCGCGGACAGCCTTTACGTCACCCAGCCCGCCGTCAGTCTGCAGATCCAGAATCTCGAGAAGCAGCTGGATGTTTCCCTGTTTGACCGGGGGGGGCGCAAAGCCCAGCTCACCGAGGCCGGCCACCTGCTGTTGAGCTACTGCGACCGCATTCTGAGCCAGTGCCAGGAGGCCTGCCGAGCCCTGGACGACCTCCACAACCTCAAGGGTGGATCGCTGGTGGTGGGGGCCAGTCAGACCACGGGCACCTACCTGATGCCGCGCATGATCGGCCTGTTCCGCCAGAAATATCCTGATGTGGCCGTCCAGCTGCAGGTGCACAGCACGAGGCGAACCGGTTGGAGCGTGGCCAACGGTCAGATCGACCTGGCCATCATCGGAGGGGAGCTGCCCGGAGAGCTGAACGATCTGCTTCAGGTCGTTCCCTACACCAACGATGAATTGGCTCTCGTGCTTCCGCCGAAGCACCCCCTGGCCCGTCTACCCGAGCTCACCAAGGACGACCTCTATCGTCTCGGCTTCGTCTGCCTGGATGCCCAGTCGACCACCCGCAAGATGGTGGATCAGCTGCTGGCCCGCTCCAAGCTGGATGTGGGGCGCATCAAGATCGAAATGGAGTTGAATTCCTTCGAAGCCATCAAGAACGCCGTCCAGGCGGGCCTCGGCGCCGCCTTTCTGCCGGTGGTTTCGATCGAACGGGAACTGGCGGCCGGCACCCTGCATCGCCCCCAGGTGACGGACCTGATGGTGCGACGCCAACTCAAGCTGATCACCCATCCAGCCCGCTATTGCTCCCGGGCGGCAGAGGCATTCCGGCGGGAAGTGTTGCCGGTCTTCGCCAGTCCTGACAGTCCCCTGCGTCAGACGTCCAGCCCCGCGGAGTCCAACGGATCGACGGGGGTCCCGGCGCGGATCGGCTCCCCCAACGGTTGACCGCTCCGCATCGGAAGAGCGGGCCCCTTGCGGGGGGCTGGTTCAGAACTGATCCCCCTCAGGGGTGATGCCAACGCTGTCGTCTGCGGCTCCAGCGACCCCGCGAGTCTGGAATTTGTTGCCACTGATATCCGTCTGATAGACGCAACGCACCACGGGTTTGTCCCGAACGGAACCGATGTAGGCAAAGGTGTTCATGCGTTGCTTGCAGTCCCGCATCTGATTGGCGGTGACGGCACCCTGCTTCTGCAGCACGGCCCAGTTCTCACGACGGATGACGCAACCGGGCTGCAGGGTGGGCTGGGTGACGAAGCTGCTGCTGGGATTCATCGTGGTGTACAGCTCGATGTCCATGACAAAGGCGCTGGCCCCCCATTGTTTGCAGAACTCGGGGTCAGGCACAGCCATGTCGAGTTGCTGGGCACTGGCAATGTTCCCCTGATCCCCCTGCGTGGTGCTGGTCAAAGCACTGCCGATCCCGATTCCGACGACCATCACACCGGCAAGCACGGCCACACTGAAGACGTTGAGCTGAATGCCGGTTCCTCCTCCAGGACCTCCTCCCGGGGGGCCGCCGGAGCCAAAAGCGCCCCGGCCACCGCCACCGGATCCCCCATCGGTGGGGCGACGGCCCCGACCCCCATCCCGCTCCGCTCGACGGGGGTCAGACTCCCTCTGGTCCGTACCCACGGCGTACGTCCCCCGGGAGCGCCCGTAGTCACCCCGTGGGCTCTCGTAGGCCCCGTTGCGAGGGGCGTCGCCGCGGTAGTCACCACCCCGGGGGGCACTCCCGCCCCGATCAGGTCCTCGGTAGCCGGTGCGGGGGCGTATCACAGGGTTTCCGTGCTTCTGGGCAGTCCCATGGAGTAATTCAGCACTTTGGCGTTGGGGTTGTAGCTGATCTCTCCGGCCTGGAGCAGCTGCCGGATCACACCCTCCAGCTCTGATCCGATGCGGCGCAGGTTGTAGTCGGTGAGATCGACCCCCGCATGGGCCGCCACCTGATCCCGGAAGCTCTGGCGGACACACTCCAGCGAGCTCTCGTTCCAGAGGAATTCATTGTCGGGGTCGATATCCAGTGTGAGCTGGCCCTCATCGGGCACCAGATCACCGTCTTCGATCCTGGCCGTGAAAAGGCGTATATGGCGGGTTGTGGACTTCAGCAGCATGGTGGGCAGGAAGCAACCGTGCACACACTGTGCCGGAGACACTGCGATTTTAGGGACGCTTTCGGCCCCTGCCGTGCCAGGGCCGGGGAACCCTTCTGCCTGGGGGCACCGATGGGAGCCGGGCAGGGGACGGGTTGGACGCCGCACCTGTGGCAGGCCCGATAGGGTGCGGGCTCACGAGTTTGAATCGATGCGGGTTGCCATCGCTGGAGCAGGCCTTGCCGGGCTCTCCTGCGCCAAGTATCTCTGCGACGCGGGCCATACGCCGATTGTCTACGAGGCCCGAAATGTTCTGGGCGGCAAAGTCGCCGCATGGCAGGACGAGGAAGGTGATTGGTATGAAACCGGCCTGCACATATTTTTTGGCGCCTACCGGAACATGCGCCAGCTCTTCCATGAACTGGACATAGAAGATCGATTGCAATGGAAATCCCATTCAATGATTTTCAATCAAAAAGACACACCCGGAACCTACAGCCGCTTCGATTTTCCCGACCTTCCTGCACCCCTCAATGGGGTGGTTGCCATTCTTGGCAACAACGACATGCTCACCTGGCCAGAGAAAATCGCCTTCGGCCTGGGACTCGTGCCAGCCATGCTGCGCGGCCAGGCTTATGTGGAGGACTGTGACAAGTACTCCTGGACTGAGTGGTTGAGGATGCATAATATCCCGGAACGGGTGAATGATGAGGTCTTCGTTGCCATGAGCAAGGCCTTGAATTTCATCAATCCAGATGAAATATCTTGCACGGTTGTATTGACGGCGCTGAATCGTTTTTTGCAGGAATCTGATGGTTCAAAGATGGCTTTTCTGGACGGCAACCCGCCGGAGCGTCTTTGTCAGCCCCTGGTGGAATCCATCCGATCCCGGGGCGGGGAGGTTCATCTCAATACTCCCCTCAAGCAGATTTGCCTGACGCCCAATGGGGAGGTGGCATGCTTCCGCATGGGAGGGGTCCACCGCGATCAGCCGCTGGACGTGGAGGCTGACGCTTATGTCAGTGCCCTGCCGGTTGACCCACTCAAGCTGTTGCTACCCGATTCCTGGAGGGAGTTGCCCTATTTCAGCAAGCTGGAAGGGCTCAATGGGGTGCCGGTCATCAACGTCCATCTCTGGTTCGACCGAAAACTCACCACCATCGATCACCTGCTGTTCAGCCGATCCGATCTGCTCAGCGTCTATGCCGACATGAGCAATACCTGCCGCGAGTACGAAGATCCCAATCGTTCCATGCTGGAACTCGTCTTTGCTCCCGCGAAGGATTGGATCGGCCGGTCGGATGATGAGATTATTTCGGCCAGCATGGCAGAGCTCCGTCGTCTCTTCCCCGACCACTTCACGGGCGAGAATCCGGCAAAACTGCGAAAGTCGAAAGTGGTCAAAACTCCCCGTTCTGTCTACAAGACCGTGCCCGGATGCCAACAGCTGCGGCCAGACCAGCAATCACCGATTGCTAATTTCTTTCTGGCGGGGGACTTCACCATGCAGAAGTACCTGGCATCCATGGAGGGGGCCGTGCTCAGCGGCAAGCTCTGCGCCGCTGCGGTCCATGATGCAGTCGACCGCTGCTCATCCAGCGCCAGCTCCTCTTCGCCCGACCAGCCCAAATTGATGGCAGTCTGAGCGTGGTGGTCCCGGTGTCATCGGCCCAGCTTTCCTGCCACACAGAGGTAGATGGCGGACTTGAGCAGTCCTTTCAGATCTGCCGTCAGGAAACCGCACGCTGGGCCAAGACCTTCTATCTCGGCACCCTGCTTCTGCCACCGGCCAAACGTCGGGCCATCTGGGCGATTTACGTCTGGTGCCGCCGCACGGACGAGCTGATGGACAGCATGGAGGCCCGTGCACTTCCCGACCATGCCTTGCTCGCTCGGCTGGATGCCTGGGAGGAAAGAACTCGCGGTCTTTTTGAAGGCAAGTCCAGGGATGGGTTCGACCGCGTCATGGTCGACACGATCTTTCGCTATCCCCAACCTCTGCAGGCCTATCTCGACATGATCGAAGGGCAGCGCATGGATGTGCTGCGACATCGCTATCACTGCTTCGCCGATCTGGAGCTCTATTGCTACCGCGTTGCCGGTACGGTCGGTCTGATGACCCAGGCTGTCATGGGTTTGGATCCCGCCTACACGACGGCCCCTTGGAGCGAACGTCCAGACCCGACTGAGGCAGCGGTTTCTCTGGGAATCGCCAATCAGCTCACCAACATTCTCCGGGATGTGGGAGAAGATCGTGGCCGGGGCCGCATCTATCTTCCGCAGGAGGATCTAAGTCGTTTTGACTACAGCGAAGCCAATCTTCTCGATGGCGTGATCAATGACAACTGGCGGGCACTGATGGCCTTCCAGTTGCGGCGAGCTCGCGAATGGTTTGCCCGTTCTGAAGCCGGCGTCCGTTGGTTGTCCGCTGATGCCCGCTGGCCGGTATGGACATCCCTCCGGATGTACCGAGGTATTCTTGATGTCATCGAGCGGCAGAATTATGATGTATTCAACCGCAGAGCATTTGTTCCTACAGCAGGCAAACTCCTGGACCTACCCCTTTCATTCCTGGTGGCACAGGTTCACTGAGAAGTTCTAAGCAGCTCTGAGAAGAGGCGCACGGGCGCTTCACGCACCATCGGCGATCGGAACCGGTGCTTTGCTTTCACCCTTCTGGGTCGATTGCAACCAACTCAGCAGGATTGGATTCACCCGCTCCGGGGCTTCGTCATGGGGGCAGTGCCCAAGCCCCTGGAGCACCACAAGCTCAACAACACAGTCAAATGCTTCCTGCCACCTGCGGGCTTCCTCCGGGTTCTCCCAGGGGTCCTTTTCGCCCCAGATCATTCGAACCGGGATGGACAATCTGGCGAGCAGGTCAGGGGCGATATGGTCTTCAAAGAGATTGATGAAACCCCGGAAGCTCTCTACGGCGCCTGGATCCGTGGTCGGTTGATAGAGGGCCGAGATCAACTCCTGATCGACATTGGCACCCGTTGGGTATGCCTGTCTGAGCACCAAACGAATGAAGTTGGGCTTGGCGATCGAGCGAAACAGGGGATAAATCAGCCAACGTTGGCTGACCAATCGCTTGATCAACGGCCGTGTGACCCTTTCCCAGATCGGTAATTCAGAGATTCGTTTCTCATCCAGACCCCGCTGCGTACAATCGATCAACACGACCTGTGCCGGCGGCGCACCCAGATCAATCAACCGCAGGGCCGCGTTGAGGGCGATCAGACCGCCGATCGAGTTTCCCACCAGGTGAACCGGGCGCTGGGGCGATGAGGCCTGCACTGTCTCGATCACAAAGGCGGCTATCTGTTCGGCCCAGAGATCGAAGCAATAGATCACATCCCCAGGACGCTCCTGCTCTCCAGGCAGCCGTGAACGGGGTTTGTCACTGGCGCCGAAACCCAGCAGGTCAAGGGCGTAAACGTGGTTGCAGTGGCCCAGCGGTTCGATGCTGTGTCGCCAGTGGGCGATGCAGGCGCCGAAACCGTGGATGAGCACCACGGCCGGCTCCAGGGGCAAAGCATCCCCCTCTTGCCGATCAGGATCCTGGTTCGGACCACAGTCGGGACCGTGGTGGATCCAGGCAATCCTGTGACCGCGCCAGGTCCAATGCTCCGGAGGAATTTCCGCGGGCGGGGACAGATCAGACACCAACAGTCTGATTGGCCAGCAGCTGCTTCAACTTCGACAGTTCACCGGCCCAGCGGGGATCGGGGCCCTCGTTGTCGATGGAATCGGCATGCACCACCTTGTGGGAGGTCTTGCGGGCAGCACCGGCTCCGGCCCCTTCCCGCTTCTCGGTACCGCCCCGGGCGTCGCGACGTTCTGAGATTTCGATCCGCAGGGTGTTGCCTTCGAAGGTCTTGCCATGCAATTGCTCGATCACCGTCTCCGCCATCTTGCTGTCGTCGACGTTGGCGAACCCGAAGCCGCGGCAGGCCCCGGTATCCCGGTCATGAACGGCCTTGAAACGGACTCCCTCCCCCACGCTGGTGAACAGGGCTTCGAGTTCCTTGGCATCAAAAGTTTGCGGCAGATTGCCGACATAGAGACGAATACTCATGGTTGTGGTGGGAGAAGGAAAAAAATTCAGGAGGCGAATGGGACTCGCCATGACACCTATCCATCAATCATGCCCCATCGCCCCCCCCCTCAGCCACAGACGCGCCTCCGCCAGGGCCTGCTCGATCACCTCGCCATGGCTGGGGAGACGGCGAAAGGCTCTTTCCCGCGTCAGGTGCTCCAGCAGCTCCCCCAGTTGGGGGCCGGCCCTCAAGCCAAGACGCCGCTGCAGGGTGTCTCCATCGACGGGAGGGGCGGGATGGAACAAAGGATCGTCGGGTTCCCGCCATCGCTGCAGGGCGTCGGCTGCCTGTTGCCGATCCAGGTACAACAGCAGGGCCGGGATGTCCTGCTCGAGGCGGCGGTGCAGGGCCAGCCGCTCCGCTTCCGCCAGGTTGTTCAGAGCGAGAGGTGCCGCACCAGGCTCTCCCCGCAGCCTCTCCCGCCAGCGGCGCAGCTCCTGGCAACGCTGTTGCATCCTGCGGCTGCCGTGCAGTCGCCGCACCGCCGCACCGTCCAGGACCAGGGCGAGACGGGCCAGGGGCAGGGCCCAGGCCGCTTCCTCCGGGGTCAGCCCCCGGCTGGCCGCGGATTCGGGTGTCAACCGATCCAGCTGTCTCTGTTCGGTGGCCAGCGTGGCGCCATCCGTGCCGGGGATCCCCCAGGGCCGTAGCAGGTCCTGTTCCCAGGCCTGCCGGAGGCCCCTCTGCCCCAGAGGGGCGTTGGCCAGGCGCTGCAGCTCGGCCCACACCCGCTCTCCTGCCACGGCGGCGATCCGACGGTGATGCTCCACGATCCAGCCCCAGGTGGCGGCCTCGATCTGGAAGTCGAGCTCGCTGGCCAGCCGCAGGCCCCGCAGCAGCCGCAGGGGATCCTCCAGCAGGTTGGCTTCTCCGATCGCCACCAACCGCCGACGGGCCAGATCATCCAGGCCCCCATGGGGGTCCAGGAGCGTGGTGCCAGCCAGGGGCAGGGCAATGGCATTCACGCTGAAGTCCCGTCGGCCCAGGTCGGCGATCAGGCTGTCCCCCCCACAGCGCGACAGATCAAGGGTCCAGCCGCGGATCACCAGCCGGGCAATCGATCGTTTCCGGTCCAGCACGACGCAACTGCCACCGATCCGGCCCGCCAGCTCCCGGGCCAACAGCACCGCATCGCCCGGCACCACCAGATCGAGATCCGGCTTCGCTGCCAGCCGGCCCAGCAGGCCATCCCGCACGGCACCTCCCACCAGGGCCGTGGAGGGCGGAAACGCCTGCAGCTGGATGGGCCAGCGCCCAGGGGCCAGGGCTTCCCACAGGTCGTGGACTTGACGAACGGGATCTGCCGCCAGAATGGGTGCCGGGCCGGATCGTTGTGGCATGTGCATCTGCGTGGATTGCCACTGGATCGACCGCTGTCAGGCCTACCACGCGGTGGAGCGTCAACATGGTGTGCCCCATCTGTGCGATGAACCGGAGTTCCGTCCCCGTCAGCCCCGAATCCACGTGCAGGTGATGGACCTGGCCGATGGGGCGGTGGGTGTGGAGTGGGATGTGCGGTCCTGCTCCGATTTTCGCGCCGATCCGGGCCGCTGGTTGCGCCTGCGTCCAGGCCAGCCCCTGCCGCCATGAACCCTTCGTCCCCTGGGGATCGCGCCAACCTGGTCTTGGCGCTGCACAGCTGCTCGGAGACCTTCGGGGTGGGCCTGCAGGCCCTGAGCCAGGCCGATCAGCCCGCTGCCGCCGCCCGGATGGAAACCTTTCCTGCCGGCAGGCATCTTTCCAATCGTTTGCTGGAGTGCGTGGAAACCGTGTTGCCGGCCCGGGACTGGCCGCGGCTGGTCCGACTCGGGGTGGCCACCGGTCCAGGAGGTTTCACCGGGACGAGGCTCAGCGTGGTCATGGCCCGGACCCTGGCCCAGCAACTGGAGCTGCCCCTCGATGGGGTGAGCGGCTTCTGGCTCATGGCCCGCCGCTTCTGGCGCGGGGCGGAACGGGGGGATACGGCCCCTTTCTGGCTGGTCCAGGACCTGCCCCGTCATGGGGTGGTGGCTGGGCTGTACGAGCCGGATGCCCGGGCGCTGGGGGGAATGGTGGAGCGGCAGGCCCCCCGACTCTTCCGCGATGGGGACCAGTTGACCGCGCAGGTTCCCTGTCCGCTGGTCCCTGCCAGAACCCAGCTGCCGGATGATCTTTCCGAGTTGCTGGCCTTCTGCCAGGCCTCGGCCGCCAGCGGCAGGCCCGCCCCCTGGCAGCCGGTGCTGCCCCTCTACCCCACCAGTCCTGTGGGGCAGGGGCGATGAGGCGGTCAACGACCAGGCGCCGCTTTTGTCTCCCCCTGTTGTGGGCGGGCTGCGCCGGCCTGGGGCTGCTGTGGCTGTCGCGGGGGGCGTGGTGGCCGGCGCCACCCCCGCCCCAGATGATTCTGGTGCTGGGCGGCGATGCCGATCGGGAGGCGGTCGCCGCGCGGCTGGCCTATCGGGAGCGCCTGCCGGTGGTGGTCAGCGGCGGCACCAATCCGGAGTACGCCCACTGGCTGTTTCAGGAGCGGGAGGGCCTCCCAAGAGGCCAGGTCCGGCTGGACTACCGCGCCAGCGATACCGTCTCCAACTTCACTTCCCTGGTCGACGACCTCCGCAAGTCCCGCATCCGCCATGCCTTGCTGATCACCAGCAGTGATCACATGGATCGGGCCCTTCTGGTGGGAAGAATCGTGGCGGGCAGCCGCGGTATCCACCTCACACCGGTCTCCGTACCCTGCGGAGAGCTTTGCGTTCAGGAGGGGAAGGGGAAGATCTGGGGGGATGGGATCCGTGCGGTCCTGTGGGTGGCGACGGGTCGGGATATCAGGTACTGGGCGGCAGAGCACCTGGGTCCCTGGCTGGAGCGAGCTGGGGCTCTCTGATCAGCCCCTGATCCAGCAACTGGTTGATCTGCTCCTGGCAGGCCTTGGTGGCGGCATCGAGGTCAGGTCTTCGCCGCGTGGCCGGCGGAGGGATGGGCGTACCCACCCGGATATGGATCGGCACCAGCCGTGGGGTGCTCTGACCGGTGCCCAGGGCCCGATGGCTGTTGATGATCGCCACCGGCAGCAGGGGAACGCCCGCCCGGGCCGCCAGCAGGGCGGCACCGGGAAGGGGGGCGTTCACGCGGCCGTCGTCCTGACGGCTGCCGTCGATGAACACCCCTGTGGCCCATCCCTGCTGCAACCGGTCGGTGGCGATGCGGATCGCCTCCCGATCACTGGCTCCACGGGCCACCGGGTAGGCGCCACAGGCCCGGATGATCGGTCCCAGCAGGGGAACACGGAACAATTCAGCCTTGGCCATGAAGGCCACCGGACGGCCCAGGGCATGGCCCAGCAGGGGTGGATCGAGGTGGGAACCATGGTTGGCGACCACCACCAGGGCACCCTCCTGGGGGACGTGGTCGGTGCCGATCGTGCGACCGCGGAACAGGAGCCTGTAGATCGGAAAGACCAGGAGATAGCTGATCAGCCGGTAGGTGAGGCTTGGCCTCGGAGTGCTCAGCAAGGCGGGAGGCCCGATCGGTCGGCGGCGACGTCTGAGGCCCCGAAGCCTCCTCCCCCGGGGTCGGGAGTTCTCTTCGCTCATGCGCCCAGGTCGGCCGCCGAGGCAATGCGGGCGGGGGTGATGGCCGGGCAGCCGCGCTTGATCAGGCCGCTCAGCACATGGCCCGGGCCGATCTCCACGGCGGTGTCGATTCCGGAGCTGGCGAGCAGGGCCATGGTCTCCCTCCAGCGCACACCGCTGGTCATCTGGCCCATCAGGCGACGCTTCAGCTGGTCCCCCCTGGTTTCCGGTGTGGGGTCGGTGTTGCTGAGCACCGGGATGGAGGCGTCGGCGAAGGGCACCGGCTCGAGCAATTCCCGGAAGGCGTCGGCCGCCTCGGCCATCAAGGGAGAGTGGAAAGCCCCTGAAACCGCCAGGGGGATGGCTTTCTTGCAACGCAGCCTGGCGCACACGTCGGCCACCGCTGCCGGGGTACCGGAGAGGACCACCTGGGCGTCGCTGTTGTCGTTGGCGATCACCACCCCCTCGGTGGCGGCAATCAGCTGGTCGAGTTCCGTCCGATCGAAGCCGATCACCGCCGTCATGGCGCCGCCGCCAGCGGCAGCCATCAGTTCGCTGCGCCGCTGCATCAGGGTGAGGCCGGTGCTGGCATCGAAGACTCCGGCGGCGTAGAGCGCCACCAGTTCGCCCAGGCTGTGGCCGGTCACCAGCTGGGCCGTGCGGCCCTGGGCCTGAAGCCCATCCACCAAGAGGCTTTCGACCACGAACAGGGCTGGCTGGGTATTGCGGGTGTCATCGAGGCCCATGGGTTCTCCGGCCGCGGCGGAGGCCTCCCCGGCGCAGATGGCCAGCAGATCCCTGCCCAGCAAGGTGGAGGCCTGATCGAAACGCTGCCTGGCACCGGGAAGATCCAGTACTCCGGCTTCCATGCCCAGCTTCTGGGAGCCCTGCCCTGGAAACACCCAAGCAATCCCCATACCAAGCCTGCGAGTGGTCGTGGCGAGATTAGGAGCCGATGGCGGCCGGGCCACTCCAGCGCAACAGGGCCCCGCCCCAGCTGAGCCCCGCACCGAAGCCACTGCTGGCGATCAGCTGACCGGCCGTGACGCGGCCGTCGCGTACGGCTTCATCCAGCATCAGCGGGATGGTGGCAGCCGATGTGTTGCCGTAGGTGGCCAGGTTGCTGAGGACCCGATCGGGGGGAATGTGGAATCGGGCCGCCACCGCGTCCAGGATCCGTTGGTTGGCCTGATGCAGCAACAGCCAGTCGATCTGATCCGGGGAGATGTCGTTGGCCTGGAGGAGGTCCGCCAACACGGCGGGGACTTCCCGCACCGCGAACTTGTACACCTCCTGGCCGTTCATGTGGATGGGCGCGAAGCCCCCCACCTGGGAGGTGTGAGGACCCACCAGATGGGTGTGTTCCGTGGTCTGGGCGAGGGTGAGACAGGAGTTGCGGCTGCCATCGGTACGCAGGCGAAAGGCCAGCAGATCGCTGGGAGTGCCTGCGCGGGCCTCAAGGGCGACGGCGCCGGCGCCGTCGCCGAACAGAACACAGGTTCGCCGGTCGTCCCAGTCGATCCAGCGGCTGAGCTGATCGGCTCCGATCACCAGCACCCTGCCCATGACGCCGGTCTGGATGAACTGGGCCGCCGTGACCAGGGCAAACAGGAAGCCGCTGCAGGCGGCGGTGAGATCGAAGGCCACCGCGTCGCTGGCGCCCAGGGCGGCCTGAACCCGTGGGGCGGTACCGAACAGGTCATCGGGGCTGGATGTGGCCAGAAGGATCAGATCCACCTCCTGGGGCCTCCAGCCCGCATGCTCCATGGCGGCCAGCGCTGCGCTGGCCGCCATGGAGGTGACCGTTTCACCGGGGGCGGCCACCCGCCTTGCCCCGATGCCCGTGCGGCTGCGGATCCACTCGTCGCTGGTCTCGACCCGCTGGCTGAGCAGTTCATTGCTGACGCTGAGGGAGGGCAGGGCGCTGCCACATCCCACCAGGGCCATGCCTGCGCTGAGCGACACCACCTTCCCCCGAGTCGGGCTCAGTCAACCACAGGTGGCCGCGGCACTGGGACTGGAACTGGTGGCGGAGTCACCGAGGGCATGGAGATCGTCCATGACGCCATGGCTTGCCGCGGAGTGGGCCAGCCGCAGGGCGCTGACCACCGAGAGGGCGTTGCTGCTGCCATGGCCGATCACACAGATGCCGTTCACACCCAGCAGCAGGGCGCCGCCGTGTTCGGCGTGGTCGAGACGCTTCTTGATGCGGACCAGGTTGCTGCGCAGGAAGGCGGAGCCCACCTTGCCGCGGCGTCCCCGGGGCAACTCAGCCCGCAGCACGTCGAGAAGCACGCTGCCCACCGATTCCAGGAATTTGAGCAGCACGTTGCCCGTGAAGCCGTCGCAGACCACCACGTCGAAGCGACCGGAGAGCACATCGCGACCCTCACAGTTTCCCGCGAAGCGGAGGCGGGGTTCGGCCGCCAGCAGGGGATAGGTGCGGATCGAGAGATCGTTGCCCTTGCACTCCTCCTCTCCGATGTTCAACAGACCGATCCGGGGCTGGCTCACCTGAAGCACATCGCGGCTGTAGATGTTGCCCAGCAGAGCGAACTGATGCAGATAAGCGGGCTTGCATTCGGTGTTGGCGCCGACGTCCAGCACCAGCACCTGCTGGCTGGGATCCTTGGTGGGGAACAGGGCACCGATGGCCGGTCGATCGATCCCCGCCAGACGCCCCAGGCGGAAGATGGCCGCGGCCATGACGGCACCTGAATTGCCGGCCGAGTAGACGGCGGTGGCTTCCCCCTGATGGACCAGATTCATGGCCATGTTGATGCTGGCGTCCCGCTTGCGGCGCACCACCGTGGCCTCGTCATGCATGGCCACCGAAGGGCCACTGGGCAGGAGCTGGATCAGCCCCCGCGAGAGGGCCTCGTCCAGGTCCTCCTGGAGCCCCATGGCGGCAACGGCGCGCTGCAGTGGAACGGTCTCGGCAACGAAGCGAATTCTCAGCGGCAACAGACGCACCGCCCGCAGGCAGCCTTCCAGGATGGGTCCGGGGGCATGGTCGCCCCCCATCCCATCAACGGCCACCCAGAGGCGTTGGCGGTCATCGATCCTGCCCTCCCCATCCACGCTGGCGCCCTGCTGCAGCCTCCTGAAGGGATCGAACATCAGGGGCTGGAGGACCGAACCCGCCGCTGATGTGGCGGCACCAGCCACGGAGGCGGCGGCGCCGGCCACCGAGGCGGCCCCTGAGGCCGCTCCGGTGGCCGTGCCCACGATGGTGGTGACCGCGGCATTGCGGCGGTACCAGATGACCAGCCGACGGATGGTGCGACTGGGCTTGGTACGGCTGGACTTCATCCGGCTCAGTCCGTTGGGGTCAGGTTCCTTCTGGGGCAACGGGGTCGACGATGCGCTGGAACAGATATCCGGTACCCCGAGCCGTGAGAATCAGCTCGGGATTTGCCGGATCATCCTCCAGTTTGGAGCGAAGCCGGGAGATGTGGACATCCACGACGCGGGTGTCCACATGACGTTCCGGGGTGTAGCCCCAGACCTGCTTGAGGATTTCGCCACGGCTGAAGGGCTCACCCGATCGACTCACCAGCAGCTCCAGCAGGCTGAATTCCATGCCGGTGAGACGAATCCTCTCTTCCTTGCGGTACACCTGACGTTTGTTGGTATCGATGCGCAGCTCCCCCACCGTGATCAGTCCGGAGTTGGGAATGCCCGGCACCTGCTCCTTGTCCACCCGGCGCAGCACACAGCGGATGCGGGCCTCCAGCTCCTTCGGGCTGAAGGGTTTGACGACGTAATCATCGGCGCCCAGTTCCAGGCCCGTGATCCGGTCGGCCACATCACCGAGGGCGGTGAGCATGACGATCGGCACGTCGGATTCCTTGCGCAGTTCCTGGCAGACCCCGTAACCATCGAGCTTGGGCATCATCACGTCGAGCACCACCAGGTCAGGGTGGGCTTGCTGGAAGGTCTCCAGGGCCTCCTCACCGTCCGCGGCGGTGAACACCTGGTACCCGATCATCGAGAGCCGTGTTTCCAGGATGCGACGGATGCTGGCCTCGTCGTCGACGACCAGAATGGTCTCCTTGGCGGGGGTCGTGGCCGTCATCGTGACGTAGCAGGAAGATCACCCATGGGCCCCACTGAAAAGGGCGGAGGGCCGAGGATTCACTGAACGCCACTTTTCTTCATATTCCGCCTTGCGATCGATCCCCCGTGCCCCGCTCTCTCTCCGTCTACGTCTGCCAGAGCTGCGGGGCCCGGACGCGCCAGTTCTTCGGACGCTGCGCCGGTTGCGGCAGCTGGAACTCCCTGGTGGAACAAAAGGAGGCGGGAGCCGATCCGCGACGGCGGCGCCCCGCGGCAGAAAACGGGCACCATCCAACGGAGGGAAGTCCCCCCGTGCCAGGCCGTCCCCGGCGCTCCACGCCGATCGATGAGCTGGGGGAGCCCCCCCTGCGGCGGCTCTCCAGTGGGTACGGCGAACTGGACCGGGTCTTGGGGGGTGGTCTGGTGCCCGGGTCGCTGGTGTTGCTGGGGGGGGATCCCGGCATCGGCAAATCCACCCTGCTGCTGCAGAGCGCCTGCGCCATGGCGGCTGGCGATCCCGTGCTCTACGTGAGTGCCGAGGAGTCGGCCCAACAGGTGAAGTTGCGCTGGCGACGCCTGGCGGAGCGGGGGGGCGGCCTGGAGCCTTCGGAGGATCGGACCTCGCTGGGCGGGCTGCTGCTGCTGGCGGAGACGGATCTGGAACAGGTGCTGCGGGAACTGGAAACCCTCAGGCCGGCGGTGGCGATCATCGACAGCATCCAGGCCCTGTACGACGGCGACCTGGGCAGCGCTCCCGGCTCGGTGGGCCAGGTGCGGGAATGTGCCGCGGCCCTGCAGCGCCTCGCCAAGGGGCAGGGCACCGCCCTTCTGCTGGTGGGCCATGTGACCAAGGAAGGGCTGCTGGCCGGCCCGAAGGTGTTGGAGCACCTGGTGGATGCGGTGCTCACCTTCGAGGGGGATCGCTTCGCCAGCCACCGGCTGCTGCGGGCGGTGAAGAATCGCTTCGGAGCCACCCATGAACTGGGGGTGTTCGAGATGCGCGACCGGGGCCTGGCGGAGGTGAGCAACCCCAGCGAGCTGTTCCTCGGCTCGGACGGACCCAGCCCGGGCAGTGCCACGATCGTGGCCTGTGAGGGCACCCGGCCGCTGCTGGTGGAGCTCCAGGCCCTGGTGAGCCCCACGAGTTACGCCAGCCCCCGTCGCACTGCCACAGGGATCGGCACCAACCGTCTGCACCAGATCCTGGCGGTGCTGGAGAAGCATCTGGGCCTGCCCCTGTCGCGCTTCGATTGCTACCTGGCGGTGGCCGGCGGCCTTGAGGTGGAGGAACCGGCGGCGGATCTGGGGGTGGCCGCCGCCGTGACGGCCAGCTACCGGGATCTCACCCTGCCCGCCGGCACGGTACTGATCGGGGAGCTGGGGCTCGGGGGCCAGTTGCGGGCGGTGGGCCAGATGGAACTGCGCCTCCAGGAGGCGGCGCGGCTGGGGTTCAGCCGCGCTGTGGTGCCGAGGGCCGGGGGGCTGGGACCCGCCGCGGCCAGCCTGGGCTTGGAGCTGCTGGAAGCCTCCACCCTGGCCGAGGCCCTGGTGGTCGCCCTGGGTGTGGATCCGGCTCAGTCCTCAGGACAGGGTGGCGCGGGCTGATGGCAGCGTGCCGCCAGCTCCCCCAGCCAGCCCCGTAAGGCCTCGAGCGCCTCCGGCCTGAGGCGGTACCAGACCCAGCGGCCGTCCTGGCGGTCCGCCAGCAGGCCTGCCTCCTTCATCACCTTGAGGTGGAACGAAAGACGGGACTGGGCCAGGCCCAGGTCAGCGGTGAGGTCGCAGACACAGCGTTCACCGCCGCCCAGGCTTTCGATGATCCCCAGCCGGATCGGATCGGCCAGGGCCTTGAGCAACTGCCTGCTGGGAAGTGGGAGGGTTCATGGGAACCTGGGTGATCGGCTATGGCTTCGTCCAGGGGGCGGCCCCTCTGCTGCGCAGGCTCTGGGGCAAGGGCAGCGCTCCCGGGCCCTCGGCAGTGCAGTTCTGGTCTGCCCTGCTCGTGGGCCTGCCGGCCCTGATGGCCGTTGCCCTGGCCCGGGGAGCTCCCCAGCCAGGCCTGGTGATCGTGGTGGGACTGGCCGCCTTCGGGATTGTTTTTGCCATGAATTCCTCGATCCACAGTTATATGGTTCTTGCCTACACGGATGGCGATTCCGTAAGCCTCAATGTGGGCCTCTACTACATGGCCAATGCCTGTGGTCGCCTGCTCGGAACCCTGCTTTCCGGCTGGGTGTACCTCCAGGGTGGTATCCAGGGCTGTCTCTGGTGTTCGGCGTTCCTGGTGGGTCTTTCCTTCCTCACCAGCACCCGTCTGCCGTCGCCGCCACGCCACCGGATCGTGGCTGCCTGAGGGAATCGGTGACGGAGCACGTTGCCCGTTGCCGACGTGCGTTGCGCCTCACAGCTTCTTCATCGCCGCCAGGCTCTGCCAGAAAGCCGGATGTCTGCGGCTGTCCTTGCCGCCGGTATAACGGGGCTCGCTGAATCCGAGTTGTTTTGCCCAGGCATTGATCCAGTCACGATGCAGAAATGTATCCAGCAGGGGAATGACATCCTGGCGCTCGAAGCTGGATGCCCTGTTCGCAAACAACTGGGCATGGCGAGAATCCTCCAGCTCCAGAAACGAGAACACCAGCTGGCCACCCACTTTGAGGCAGCGGTGCATATCTTTCAGATACACGAAGCATTCCTCCGGAAGCAGATGGGTGAACACACTCCAGTGGAAGACCATATCGAGTGAATCATGGTCAGCCAGCAGGCTCAGGGCAGGGTGGGTGCGGGCGTGGAAACCCGGGCAGGTGCTGTTGAGGTGGGTCACCAACTCCGGCACGATGTCGTGCCCCCGATAGGTTCCCCGCCATCCCGAACGGAGCAGGGCCTGAGCCGTGCGCCCAGAACCGCATCCCACGTCATAGATCACCATATTGTCCCGGAGATCATGGGCTCTCAGAACTTCCACCTGGGCATCGCCGAAGGTCTCGAAACTCTTTTGGTCATCCGCACCGATTGCCCGGATCATCGCTTCTTCACGAGGCAGAGAGGCAATCAGTTGGTGCACATGGTTTCGGTAATTGATGATCGACTGTTGCCGGAAATCGATCCCTTCTTCCCGTTTCAGGAAGGCACGGAGGCGACGGGCTGCCGCCAATGACTTCGAGGCCAGTTTCTTGGCCCGGCCAGGTTTGCTGGTCATGAAGAGAAGATGTCTGCGGGCGGGTCCGTCCTATCCCGGCCTGAAGCATCGCCCCCCTGATGCCTCGTGGGAATGTCTGGCGATGGCGGAGGCCATGAAAAACCCCCGCGCAAGCGGGGGTGCTTCAGCTGGCAGAGGATCCGGAGGGAGGAACCTGACGTTTGAGGTGATGGTGGCGGCGATGGTGGGAGCGCTGGCAGCGCAGTGGCTCGGTGGGAGCCTCAGCCGGCAGCGATGTTCAGGAGGGGGCTGATCATCGCACTGCTGGCCAGGAACCAGGCGAAGGCTGCACCGCCGCAACCACCCAGCCAGAAGCCACTGGCGAATTCGGCCCAGCCCGCCTTGGTGAACAGATCAGCGGGAGGGCTGTCCACGGTGGCGTCGGGGGGCTGGACACTGGGGCCGCTGCCGGCTGTGCCGTAGATCGACAGACAGATGGTGAGGATGGAAACCAGGCCTACGGCCGCCAGCAGACCGGCGGTGCTGCCGTATTCCGTGGAGCGAAGGGGGCCGGTGAGGGCAAACGGTCCGTAGAGGAAGAAGCCATGGGCCATTCCCACCTCCAGGCCGCGGCGATTGGGGGAGAGGGAGGGGCGGTAGGCGGGCAGGGCATTCAGGAACGCCTTGCTGAAATAGCTGCTGTTGACGGGGGTGGCCAGATTGCCGACACAGGGGTCGGCCACGGTTGTCACGGTCATGGGGGGCGGCGGGATGGGGCGGAAGTGGGCGAGCTGGGGGTCAGTCCCGGGCTTCGATCACGTTGAACAGCAAAGCCATGGCGACGGCCGGGCCAAGAATGCCCACCAGGGGCACCAACACCGACGGCATCCAGGCAGCGGCAAATTCTCCAGTCATGGCTTGGGCCAATAAGTACCGGCGGTACTGTAAGGACACCATCCAGGCTGGCCCTTTCTGGCTGATCCGGGTGACATAAAAGTTCAGCTCCCCCAGGCGCAATCCCTCGATGCCGGCCATGCGAACCCTGTTGCTCGGTGCTGTCGCCATCACCGGCCTGACGGCCCTGCTCTGGTATCGGCAGTCGGAGCGACGTGCCCGGCGACGAACCCTTGCCCATGGGGATCACCACGAGGATCACCACCAGCAAGTCACCGCTGGGGAGAGGAATGCCCCCGAGCTGCAGGAACCCTCGCAGGGGCCCGATCAGGAGGCTCCTGTCGTCTGGCCCCGCAATGGCAGGCAGCGTCTGGCGTTCATGGCCCTTCTCGATGGGCTTTACCAGGGGCCTGGAGGGAGCCGGCTGCGGGCCATCGGATTGGCCCGCCAGTGGGGACACCCCTCCGTGCTGCCCCTGCTGCGGCGGGGACTGGGGGACGTGAATCCAGCCGTGATGCGGGAAGCGGCCCTCGCCATGGATGTCTTTCGATGTGGATCGAGCCAGGGCGAGGCTGGCTGGGGAGTGGCCCGCCCTCAGGGCCCCGCAGGCGCCCAGTCCCCAGCTGGCGCCCCCCATGCAACTGCCCCGGATCAGACGGTGAGGCGTGGATTCGTGATCGGGCCGAGAGGTTTTCTGCCCCGGGATCAGCCGGTTTCCGCTCCCCGTACCGTGGCGCGGATCCGGTAGATCGGTCGCCCCTGGCTTTCGTGGTACGTGCGCATCTGCAGCTCGGCCAGCAGACCGAAGCTGAACAGCTGCACGCCGCTGAGGATTCCCAGGACCGCCATCAACAGGAGGGGTCTGGCGCCGATATCGGTACCCAGCAAGAGCTTTTCGCCCACCAACCAGAGGGCGATCAGGATCCCACCGCCCAGCATCAGCAGACCAGCGAAACCGAACACGTGCATCGGGCGGGTCAGGAACCGCTTCATGAACCAGATCGTCAGCAGATCCATGAGCACCCGGAAGGTGCGATCGATTCCGTATTTGCTCTTGCCGAAGCGGCGGGGATGGTGATTCACCTTCACCTCGCCGATACGGGCTCCCTCGATGAAGGCCAGGGCCGGCAGGAAACGGTGCAGTTCGCCGTAGAGGTTGAGATCGGCCAGCACCTCCCGGCGGTAGGCCTTGAGGGAACAGCCGTAATCGTGCAGCCGCACCCCCGTCACCCCTCCGATCAACCGGTTGGCGAGCAGGGAGGGCAGCAGGCGGCTGATCGCCGCGTCCTGGCGCTTGTGACGCCAGCCACTCACCAGGTCGTAACCCTGATCAAGGCGCTCCAGCAACAGGGGGATGTCGGCGGGATCGTTCTGCAGATCGCCGTCCAGGGTGATGATCACTCCGCCCCTGCTGATGGCGAATCCGGCTGCCATGGCGGCGGTCTGGCCGTAGTTGCGTCGCAGCAGCACCGCCACCAGTTCCGGCACCTGTTGGGCCTGTTGCCTCAGCAGCTCCGCGGTGCCATCCCTGGAGCCGTCATCCACCAGGATCAGCTCGAAGCTGCGGCCGATGGGCCGCACGGCCGCCAGCAACTGCTCCACCAGGAAAGCCAGGCTGGCTTCCTCGTTGTAGAGGGGGACCACCACCGAGAGGTTCGGCACCGGCGATGGAAATGCGTCATCCGCCATGGCCGCTCGAACGGGCTGTGATTCCTGAACTTAGGGGGGGAGGGGGCTGCCGTCATGGCTGTGGGTCACCCGGCCGGCACCCCGCAGTTCAGCCCGGTAATGGCGTGCCACCGGATGGGCATTGGCGGGGTTGAGATCATCGATCCCCAGACCGTCTCGGCCATGGAGACGTCCCGAGCTGTGCAGAAAGCGGCCAGCGCCAAGATGCAGGCCGACATGGGTGCAGCGTTGGGGCGTGCCGAAAAAGATCAGATCGCCTGGCTGCATCAGGCTGGTCTGGCCAGGGTGCACCGCCACGGGCCGGCAGAAACGTTCCTGCAGGTAGGCGTCGCGGGGCAGCCAGATGCCTGCCGCCGCATAGGCGGTCTGGATCAGGCCGGAGCAGTCAAAATCCGGCCCCAGGGTGCCGCCCCAGAGGTAGACATTGGGCACATCGAGTGCACCCATGGCGAAGGCCAGCACGGCGGGGATCCGTGCCGTGATGGTGGCGCGATCCTGCCGGGGCAGGACAGGCCGTCCAGCGGGTTCGCCCTGGGCCCGCAACCTGTGGGCATCCACCCAGCAGGGGTAGCCATCCTCCAGCAGCCTCACCCGCCATCGAACCGGACGATCGGTGCCCGCTGCGGTGGGGTGGGCGGGGGAGGACGGTTCGAGCAACCGCAGGTGGCGACCCGCCGCCACCTGGGTGGCCAGGCCGTCGCCCCAGGGTCGGCTGTAGGCATTGAGGGGAAGGAGCAGCCGCCAGACCCCGCCAGGGGAGAGTTCACCGGTATCCGAGCTTCCCATGCCTAATCTCCCCATCGAGTGATGTGACCGGTGATGGCGTTCTACAGCCCGGAGCCGGCCATGGGCCAGATCCTGGCCCAGCTGGTGGAGAGCCTGGAGGGGGAAGGGCGGGAAGGGCTCTCTGACCAGCTCTCCATCACCTGGCTGCGTTACCCGGATTCTCTGCGGCAGCGGGCCGCTTCGCTGAGCCCTGAAGAGTTCTGGGCGCTTCCCGTGACTGGAGCTTCCTGGAGAGGGAGCCACAGGGTGGATCCGGCCCAGATGCTGCAGCTGTTCCTGCTGGTGGCCGCCGAAGCCTGGTTGCAGCGGCAGCTGATTGCTGAGGATCCCGAGTTGCGGCGGGCCCTGACCGCCATGGTGAGAGGGTCCAGCCATGACGCCACGGGATTGATCGTTGATCTGCTCAGCGGCACCACCAGCGGACCTTCCTTGCCCCAGGAGCGTTTCAGGCCCTGGGCACACCAGCGCCAGCTGGTGAGTGACTGGCTTGGGGTGCTGGGCTGGCCGGAGCTGGAGGGCTGCAACATCTGCCAGAAAACCTGGGGGGAGGGTCCCTACGGCCGGGAGCGGGACTTCTTCGGTCCCTGTCTGGAGAATGGCAACCGGCTCAGCACCGATGCCACCGCCCGGATGCTCCATGCCGTGATCGCCGGCGCCATCGTCTCGCCACCGGCCTGCAGTCGGATGAGGGAGTTGCTGCTCTGCAGAGAACCTGCCGACCGGGCCGCCGGACCCGCCGACCCGATGGAGGGTTTCATCAAGGCCGGTCTGTCCCCGGCAGCCCGGTTGTGGGGCAAGGCGGGATGGGGGAGCCAGGAACGCCACGATGCCGCCTATGTGGAAACCGAGGGCCTGTCTCCTTTCCTGCTGGTGGTCTTCTGTGCCGGGAAGCGCTGGGCCCGTGATGATGGGTTGCTGCCCGCCATCGCCTCAACGATCCTTGAGCACTGCGCGGATCCTTGAGCACTGTGCGCAGCCAGTGGGCCTGGATACGCCCAGGCAACCATTCTGAAAACGAGGAACGGAGAGGGAGGGATTCGAACCCTCGACAGAAGTTGCCTCCTGTAACTCCTTAGCAGGGAGCCGCTTTCAACCACTCAGCCACCTCTCCAGAGGCTCGACGAGCTTATCAGGGCTCAACTGTGGGGGGCTCCGCATCAGCACGCAGACGAGGCAGGCGATGCTTGAAGCCGCAGAGGATCTCCCAGGGAATCGTGTCGCAGCGTGCACTCCAGTCCCAGGGGGTGATCGACGCACCGTCTCCGCTGCCCAGCACCATGACCGCGTCACCGACCTCCAGATCCGGGGCCGCAGTGGCGTCGATCACCATCTGATCCATGGTGATCGCACCCACCTGGGGCAGGCGCTTTCGGCCGAAAACCACCTCCATCCGGTTGGAGAGTGCACGGGGAACGCCGTCGGCGTAACCGATCGAGAGAACCGCCAGCCGGCTGGGGTGTGACGTGTGGAAACGATGGCCGTAGCTCACCCCCACACCGGCCGGGACGTCCCGGATCAGGGTGATTCGGGCATGGACGCGCATCGCCGGTCGCAGCGGCAGAACGTCCTCCAGGTGGGGGGCTGGTGCGTGGCCGTAGAGGGCAAGCCCCACCCGCACCAGGTCGAAGTGGAGAGCCCGATGCCGCAGGGTACCGGCGGAATTGGCGAGATGACTGCAGCCCGCGGCAAGGCCCATCTGTCTCAGGCTGCCCAGCACCTGGTCAAAGCGCTGCTGTTGCTGCTGGGTGAGGCCATCGTCGGCCGCAGGATCGGCGTCGGCCGAGGCCAGATGGGAGTAGATGCCCACCATGTGGATCGAATCCAGCTCTTGCAGGGCTGCCACCAGTCGCGGCCCCTCAGTCCAGTCGGCACCGAGCCGGGCCATGCCCGTGTCGAGTTTGATCTGCAGGTCCATCGTGCGGCCGCTGGCGCTGGCCAGGTGCTGGCACAGCAGGGCTTCCCGCATGCTGCTGATGGTGGGCATCAGCCGCCAGCGCAGACAGCTGGCCAGTTCATCGGGTTGGGTGAGGTTGCCGAGAACCAGGACCGGGGCGGTGATCCCCGCGCGTCGCAGTTCCACTCCCTCCGCCAGGGTGGCGACTCCGAAGGATCCGGCTCCACCCGCCAGGGCAGCCCTCGCCACCGGAACCGCCCCATGGCCGTAGCCGTCGGCCTTGACCACCGCCATCAGCTCGGCCTCCGGACCGATGTGGCGCAGCAGGGCCCGCGCATTGTGGGCGATGGCGGCCGTGTTCACCTCCACCCAGGCCCTCTGGCGCGACTGCCCCGTTTCATGGAGGTGGAGAGCCGATGCTGGTGGGGAGTGGGCCATCAGCGAATCGAGAGCAGGTTGGTCAGGGAATCGCCGAACACCTTTGCAGCAGAAAGTGTGCCGTTAGCATGGCGCCCATCCAGGGACCTGGCATGGGCCACGTTCTCGTTCTGAATGCGTCCTACGAGCCGCTGAACATCACCACCTGGCGTCGGGCGGTGGTGATGCTGCTCAAGGGGAAAGCCGAGGGCCTTGAGCACGACCCTGATCGAGCGATTCGCCCGGACCAGTTCCTCCCGACCGTGATCCGTCTGCGCCAGTTCGTACGGGTTCCCTACAAGCACCTTCCTCTCACTCGCCGCAACGTGTTCCAGCGTGACGGTCACGCCTGCCAATACTGCGGGTTCAGTGGGGAGCGGCTCTCGATCGACCACGTCATTCCCCGCAGCCGGGGTGGAGCCGACAGCTGGGACAATGTCACCACAGCCTGCTTGCCGTGCAATGTCCGCAAGGGCAACCGCACCCCCCGAGAGGCCGGCATGCCCCTGGAGAGAGAGCCGCGAAGGCCCCTCAGTGGCCTCAGCTTCGAGGCCCGCAGGCAGATCTACGCCGGTCGTCATGAGGAGTGGGCCAAATACGTGATCGGTGCCTGAGGGCAGGGCCCGCGATCTCAGGCATCGATGCCGGCGCCTTGCAGGGCAAGCTCCTCCAGCTTTCTGCTCTGTTCGCTGGCAACGCAAGCGCTGACGATTTCATCGATCTGACCGTTGAGAACGGGTTCCAGGGAAAAATTCCGTCCCAGCCGGTGATCCGTCACCCGGTTGTCCTTGACGTTGTAGGTGCGAATCTTCTCGCTGCGATCACCACTTCCCACCTGGGCTCTGCGGGTGGAGCGCTCGTTGGCCGCGGCTTCCGCCAGTTCCCGCTCCAGCAATTTGGCCCGCAGGATCTCCAGAGCACGCTCCCGGTTCTGGAGCTGGGAGCGTTCCTGGGTACAGAACACACGAATTCCGGTGGGTTTGTGCAGCAGATCCACCGCTGTCTCCACCTTGTTGACGTTCTGGCCTCCAGCCCCACCGGAGCGGGCCGTGCCGATCTCCAGATCAGCTGGATCCAGGGTCACCTCCACCGGATCGGCCTCGGGCATCACCGCCACGGTGGCGGTGGAGGTATGAACACGCCCCTGGGATTCCGTGACAGGCACCCGCTGCACCCGATGGACGCCGGCTTCGAATTTCAACTGGCTGTAGACCCCATCCCCCTCGATCGCCAGGATCAGTTCCTTGTAACCTCCCTGCTCGGCTTCCGAAGCGCTCACAGGCTGAACCCGCCAGTGCCGCAACTGGGCATAGCGCTCATACATCCGGGCGAGATCACCGGCCCAGAGTCCAGCCTCATCTCCCCCGGCTCCAGCACGAATCTCCAGCATGACGCTGCGCTCGTCCCGAGGGTCGGAGGGAAGCAGGGCAAGGGTGAGACGCTGGGTCAGCTCTGCGATGCGTTCCTGAAGGGAGGCCAGCTCCTCGGTGGCCAACTGGGCCAGCTCTTCGTCTTCCGCATCTGAACGGGGACTCCTGAGCAGACTGCGGGTCTCCTGTTGCTCCCGTTCCAGCTGGCAGAGCTGGTGGTAATCCAGCACCAGAGGCTCGAGCCGGGCCCTCTCCCGGGCGATGCTCTGCAACTGGGGAGGGTTGCCGGTGATCGCCGGATCAGCCAGCTGACGTTCCAGGGTTTCAAAGGTCCGGCAGGCTGTTTCCAGTCGCTCGCTGAGCAGAAGACTGTTCATCGGCTGGGACGGCAGGCGGTCGGACCATCAAATCCTGAAGTCGTACCCGGACCTTGGCTCAAACCTCTGCAGGGTCCGAGGCTTCAGGTTGGGGGGGAGCAGCGGGTTCTGCCGCCACTGAAGACGTTGCGGCCGGCCTGGCGTCGGTGGCGGGCTTGGAGCTGGCGGTGGAGCCGGTGCTGCCCATACCGTATTTCCGCATGAAGCGATCCACCCGCCCCTCGGTATCAAGAATCTTCTGGGTGCCTGTGTAGAAGGGATGGTTGCCACTCCACACGTCAACGTGGATCTCGGGCTGGGTGGAGCCGGTGGTCATCACCACCTCCCCATTGCAGATCACCTTGGCATCGGGATACCAGGTGGGATGGATGTCGGCCTTGGCCATGGAATGAATCAGCGCTTGGAGAACTGGGGTGCTTTGCGGGCTTTCTTCAGACCGTACTTGCGGCGCTCCTTGGCACGCGGGTCACGGCTGAGGTGGCCTTCGATCTTCAACGACTTGCGGTTGTCCGGGGAGAGCTCACAGAGGGCACGGGCCGCACCCTGCTTGATGGCGTCTGACTGGCCGGTGAGACCGCCGCCATGAACGTTGACCAGCAGGTCGTACTGGGCTTCCAGGCCCAGGGTCTGGAGGGGGGCCTTCACCGCCGCCAGATAGCTGGGGTTGTAGTTGAGATAGTTGTCGCCTGGTCGGCCGTTGATGGTGACCATGCCGCTGCCGGGAACGACCCGGACCCGGGCGACCGAGGTCTTGCGGCGACCGGTGCCCCAGTAAACGACGCGGTTGGAGGAGCTGGTCATCGGGAGGAAGCGGAGGGGGCCAGGGCGAGGGCCGTGGGTTGCTGAGCGGTGTGGGGATGGTCTCCACCCTTGTAGACCTTCAGCTTGCGGAACAACTGCCGGCCGAGGGCGTTGTGGGGGAGCATTCCCTTGACGGCATGCTCAATGATGCGCTCGGGAAGACGGGCCTGGAGATGGGAGAACGTTTCGGTCTTCATCCCGCCAGGACGGCCCGAGTGACGCCTGTAGAGCTTCTGACTGGGCTTGTTGCCGCTGACCCGGACCTTGTCGGCGTGGATCACGACAACAAAATCACCCGTGTCGAGATGGGGGGTGAAGGTTGGCTTGTTCTTGCCGCGCAGCACCTGGGCCACCTCACTGGCCAGGCGACCGAGGGTCTGGTCGGTGGCGTCGACCACGAACCATTGACGCTCGATGGAGGACAGGGAGGGAGGAGATGTCTTGTTCATTACGCCGGATTGGGCATGAATGGGCCAGGTGGTGGCGCCGGAACGGCATGGGCCTCACGGTTTCCCGCTGGCCGAAACGGCGTACCGTTGGGTCAGGCGGAACCGTGGTGTCAGGCGGGTCGGAAATCTGCAGGCGCTCAGGGGGAATCGAGCACCGGCATCACATACCGCGGTTGGCAATCATACCAGGCTGAGAGAGGGAACACCGGGCTGGGATAGCCCACGCGCAGCAGACAAAGGCCCTGAGGGGGGGCCGCTTCCTTGACCTCATGGCGAGCACCGGTTCTCCAGCGACGAAGCAACTCGGCAGGGGCCAGGCGACCTTCTCCCACCGCCACCAGTTGACCCATCAGCAGACGGACCATTCCGTAGAGAAAGCCACTGGCCTGCAGTTCGGTCACCAGCAGGTCCCCATCCCTCTCCAGAACGACCTCCTGCAGGGTGGTACGGGCGTGGGCCCGCCGACTGCCGGCCCGCTGGAAGGCTGAAAAGTCGTGCTCACCCACCAGGTTGGCCAGCGTCTGGGCCATCACCTGCTCATCGAGCCGTACCCGGTAACGATGCCAGCTCCAGGGAGCCAGAAAGAGATTGGGAGCACAACCGTTGTGGATGGTGTAGCGGTAACGCCGGTAGGTGGCGGAAAAACAGGCATGCCATTGGAGCGGCACCTCGGCGGCGGCTCTCACCCGGATGGTTTCTGGAAGCCGCCCATTGAGGGCCTTGGCCCAGCGATGGGCGGGGATCGGTCCGCGGGCGTCGAAATGGGCGACCTGGGCGGCGGCATGGACGCCGCTGTCGGTTCGCCCCGCGCCGATCACCCGGCTGGGGCGGTGGGGATCCAATGCGGCAACAGCCTGCTGCAGGGTGGCCTGCACGCTGGTCTGGTGGGGTTGCCATTGCCAGCCATGAAAGCTGGATCCCTGGTACTGGAGGCAGAGGGCGATGCGCCGCAGCCCCGGTGCCACGGGACTCTCCGTTGGGATCAGACCAGTTCGATGATGGACATCTCGGCGTTGTCGCCACGACGACGCACGGTTCTGATGATGCGGGTGTAGCCGCCATTGCGGTCGCCGTAGCGCGCCTGGGCTTTGTCGAACAGGGCGTGGACCAGGCCTTTGTCGTAGATGTAGCCCATGGCGCGGCGGCGGGCGGCAAGGCTGCCATCTTTGGCCAGGGTGATCATCCGTTCGGCTTCATCACGCAGGGCCCTGGCGCGGGCCTTGGTGGTGGTGACGCGACCTTCGCGGATCAGCTGGGTGGCAAGGCCACGCAGCAGAGCCTTGCGTTGGTCAGCGGGGCGTCCCAGCATGGGGACTCGGCATTGATGTCGCATGGGAAAAGAAAACGACGCGGGGCAAGGTGAACCGGGGATCAGACGCTGGTGCGGCTCTGGGGCAGGGAGATGCCGATTCGCTCGAGCGCTTCGATCACCTCGTCGGCGGACTTGGAACCGAAATTCTTGATCTCCAGCAGGTCTTCGTAGCTGAATCCCATCAGGTCGGAGACGGAATTGACCTGGGCACGCTTGAGGCAGTTGTAGGCCCGCACGGAAAGGTTGAGCTCTTCGAGGGGAATCTGGGCCTCGGCGGAGGGTTCGGGCTCCGCACCCGGCTCCTCATCCATGGTGAGGCTGGCCAGGGGGTGGAAGAGGGCAATCAACTCATTGGCGGCCTGGGCGATGGCATCGTCAGGGGTGAGGCTGCCATTGGTCTCGATCTCGAGTCGAAGCCTCTCCCGAGCTGAACCTCCCTCCCCGACGGCGGTTTCATCGACGGTGTAGTTGACCCGTTTGACGGGCATGAAAACCGCGTCGATCTGCAGCAGGTCGATGGCGCTGGTGTCTTCGTTGTGGCGATCCACGGGCCGGTATCCGATACCACGCTCCACATGAACCTCCATCTCCAGGCTGTGGCCATCGGCAACGGTGGCGATCGGCCTGTCGCCGTCGATCACCTGGACCTGGGAAGAGAATTGAAGCTGGGAAGCGGTGACGATGGCCGGACCATTGACCACCAGGCGGCCGATTTCCAACTCCCGGCTGCGGCTGTTGACCGGCACCGACTTGCAGTTGAGCAGGATGTCCAGAACGTCCTCGCGTACGCCAGGCACGGTGGCGTATTCGTGGTTCACCCCCGAAATGCGCACAGCGGTGATGGCGCTGCCTTCGAGGCTGCCGATCAGGGAGCGACGCAGGGCTGTCCCCAGGGTGGTGGCCTGGCCCCGATCCAGGGGGCCGATCACGAAAACGCCGGTCTGGGAGCGATCGTCAGCGATCTGGTGTTCAACCCGGTCGATCTGGTATTGCGGCACGGTGGGGAAAAAACGGAAGGTGAACGGGGCCTGGAATCTTCACGGGGGAAGGACCGGCGGAAAAGGGTGAAGAGGTCTCAGACCCGCCGACGCTTGGAGCGACGGCAGCCGTTGTGGGGCAGAGGGGTGACGTCCCGGATCAAGGTGATCTCGAGACCGGCGACCTGAAGGGCGCGGATGGCCGTCTCTCGACCGGAACCCGGCCCGCGGACCAGGACCTCGATCTGGCGCATTCCCTGCTCAAGGGCACGGCGGCCAGCCGCTTCCGCGGCGGTCTGGGCGGCGAAGGGAGTTCCCTTGCGGGCGCCCTTGAAGCCGCTGGCACCGGCGGAGGACCAGCTGATCACCTCTCCGGCCGTGTCGGTGATCGACACGATCGTGTTGTTGAAGGTGCTCTGGATGTGGGCAACCCCGTTGGGGACGTTCCGTTTGGTTTTCTTGGCGCCGGATTTTTTGGCTGGCTTCGCCATGGGCTGGGAGGCCTGCGTGAGCAGGACGGGTAACAGAGAATGGAAAGGACGGAGCCGTTGCTGCCAACGACTGAATCATCGAAGGGCTACTTCTTCTTGCCCGCCACCGTCTTGCGGGCTCCCCGACGGGTGCGGGCGTTGGTGCGGGTGCGCTGGCCGCGGACGGGAAGCCCCATCCTGTGGCGCCTGCCCCGAAGACAGCCGATGTCCTGAAGGCGCTTCAGTGCCATGCCCTCCTGGCGCCGCAGGTCCCCCTCCAGGGTGAAGGGCTCAGCGGCGACGCGCAGTTTCTGGACATCCCCGTCGCTGAGGTCCTTCACCCGGATGTCGGGGTTGACACCAGACTTGGCGATGATCTTGCGGGCCCGGGTCAGCCCGATGCCATAGACGTAAGTAAGGGAGATTTCAACCCTTTTGTCACGAGGGATGTCGACACCGGCGATCCGAGCCACGTTGAGAAAACAATCAGAGGGCAGAGGGTGGGTTCCTCGGGCTGGCTTCTGGGCAGCAGCGGACGAGGAACCGAATGGGGGGACGTTCAACCGAGGGGCTGAACCTTCCGAACAGCGCTTGAAGCGGGATCAACCCTGGCGCTGCTTGTGCTTGGGGTTGGAACAGATGACCATGACCCTGCCGTGGCGACGAATCACCCGGCACTTCTCACACATTTTCTTGACCGAGGCACGCACCTTCATGGGCAGACTGTGCTCTCCACTTTGCAAACAGCTACCGTACCACGTCAGTCAACCACGGCCGCCACAATCCTGGCCTGGATCTCCTCCACCGTGCCGGAGGCCTCGACGGGCCGCAGCAGGGCCAACTGCCGGTAATGGTCGATCAAAGGAGCCGTCTGTTCCTGGTAGACCTCAAGCCGGTGGCGGATCACAGCTTCGTTGTCGTCAGTCCTCCCCCGGCCCAGGAGCCTCTGGATCAGCACAGCGTCATCGAGTTCGAGCAGCAGCACCAGTTCGATCGATTGCTGCAGTTCCAGCAGCAGGGCATCCAGGGCCTCGGCCTGGGGAAGGTTGCGGGGAAAACCGTCCAGGAGCCAGTGCCCGCCGTTGCTCTCAAGCCGAGCGCGCACGATGGCCAGCACCATGGCATCACTCACGAGGGCGCCGCGGGCCATGACCTGCTCGGCTTCCTTGCCGAGATCAGTGCCGGCCTTCACCTCGGCCCGCAGCAGGTCACCGGTGGAGAGATGCTCGAGACCGCCGCTGGCGGCGAGAAGCTGGGCCTGGGTGCCCTTGCCGACCCCGGGGGGTCCAAGAAAGAGAAGGCGTTGTTTCATGGGAAAAGGGGAAATCGGCCGATCACTGGCGAACCAGCCCTTCGTACCGCTCAGAAATGACGTAGGTCTGCACCTGCTTGGCGGTGTCGATCGCCACCCCGACCAGAATCAACAGGGAGGTGGCCCCGAGCCCCTGGAAGGTCTGCACCTTGGTGGCTCCTTCCACGGCCGAAGGGATGATGGCCACCGCACCGAGAAAGAGGCCCCCGAGCAGGGTGAGTCGGTTCTGGACTCCCGCCAGGTAGAGGGCCGTGGCCGTACCGGGTCGCACCCCGGGGATGGCCACACCACCGCGCTTCAGGTTGGTGGCGATATCGATCGGGTTGATGGTGAGGGAGGCGTAAAAGAAGGCGAAGCCGCAGATCAGGGCAAAGAACAACAGGGCGTAGAGCCAGGGGGTGCTGCTGTTGGGGTTGAGATAACCGGCCAGCCGGATCAACAGCGGGTTGGCGGTGAGATTGGCGATGGTGAGCGGCAGGAAAACCACGGCCGAGGCAAAAATGATCGGCATCACGCCGCCGGCGTTGAGCTTGAGGGGGAGGTAGCTCTGGCGAGCGCTCAGCAACCCGGCGCCACCCACCTGACGCTTGGCGCTCACGATCGGGATACGGCGGCTCCCCTCCTGGACGAAGATGATCCCGACAATCGTGACAAGGAACACCAGCACAAGCATGACGATGCCCCCCACCGTGCCCCTGTCACCGGTCTGGGCCAGTTCGATGGTGGAGCCCAGGGCCCGGGGCAGGGTCGCGCAGATATTGATGTAGATGACCAGGGACGCCCCCTGACCGATGCCCCGCTCCGTGATCACTTCGCTGATCCACATCACCACCATGGAGCCGGTCACCAGGGCCAGACTGGTCTGGGCCACGAACATCCAGATCGGAATGCCCGGCAGGGCGTACTGGCGCAGGATCATGGCGAAGACCACGCTCTGGATCACCCCCCAACCAAGGGCGACATAGCGGGTGATCTGGGCGATCTTGCGGCGTCCAGCCTCCCCCTCGTTCTTCTGGAGATCCTCCAGCTGGGGCAGGGCAGCGGTGAGCAGCTGCAGGATGATCGAAGCGTTGATGAACGGCAGGATGCCGAGGGCAAACACACCGACGGTGGAAAGACCCCCACCGGTGAAGATGTCGAGGAAGCCGAACAGCTGGCCGCCCCTGGCGATGAATTCCTGAAAAGCGACCCGGTCGATGCCGGGCACGGGAATGTAGATCCCCAGGCGCACCAGCAACAGCAGAGCAAGGGTGGTGAGCACCCGATCACGCAGGCCCTTGACCTGCACCATCTGACTGAGAATTTCAGCGGCGCTGGGGTTGCGCCCCCTGCTGACGACCATGGGGGAGGTGGGTGTAGGGCAGAAGGCCTGAACTTAGGGCGGAGACCGGTGGCCTGGCCGGGGCGTTCAGCCCGTGGTGGTGCAGGTGCCGCCGGCGGCTTCGATCTTGGCGCGGGCGCTGGCGGTGAAAGCGGCGGCCTCCACATTCACTTTCACACTGATCTCTCCGTTACCCAGCACTTTGAGGGGATGGCGGGGGCTGGTCACAATGCCGGCCTCCTCCAGGGTTGCCAGGGTGACAGTGCTGCCTGGAGCCAGCCCGGCAAGCCTGGCCACATTGATCACGGTGTAGTGGGTGGGGTTGACCAGAGGGAAGTGCTTCAGCTTCGGCACCCGCCTGTAGAGGGGCATCTGACCTCCCTCGAAACCGGGTCGGGTGGAGCGGCCGGAGCGGGACTTCTGCCCACGCATGCCGAATCCACAGCTGGCGCCCTGGCCCGCGGCGATGCCACGGCCCTTGCGCAACTTGCGGCGACGGGCTCCGGTCTGGGGCTTGAGGGAATTGAGTTGAATGGATGTCATCGGGGATCTCAGGAGTAGATCTGCTCAAGGGAGATGCCCCGCTCCTTGGCGGTCTCCTTGTGGGTGCGAAGGGCAGCGAGGGCCACCATCGCAGCGCGAGCGTTGTTGAGAGGGGTCTTGGACCCCAGGCGCTTGGCCAGGACGTTCTTGATTCCGGCCAATTCGAGCACGGTGCGGATGGAACCGCCAGCGATCACACCCGTACCCGGGGCGGCGGGGCGGATCAGCACCCTGGCGGCACCCTCTCGGCCGACGCTTTCGGTGGGCACGGAACTGCTGCGGGTGAGAGGCACCTTGACCAGATGCTTCTTGCCATCAGCCACCCCCTTGCGGACCGCGCCGATGACATCCCCCGCCTTGCCGACCCCCACGCCCACCTGGCCGCGTTCGTTGCCGACCACGACGATGGCCCGGAAACTCATTTTCTTGCCGCCTTTCACGGTTTTGGAGACCCGGCGTATCTGAACCACGCGCTCCTGCCATTCGGAATCACGCTCCTGGCCACGCCGATCGCCACGACGGCCTCCACCGCCTCCCCGGCGATCGCGGTCTCCGCCGCCCCGGCCACCGCGGCGTTCTTGCTGGCCGGTGGCAGCTGCTGGCACATCAGCGGCTGCCGGGATATCAGCTGCCGATGGCACAGCGCTGGAGGAAGTCTGGTTTGGGGTTTCGGTCATGGTGAGAGCAGGGTCCGTTGGAATCAGAACTGAAGGCCCGCTTCCCGGGCGGCATCGGCCAGGGCCTTCACCCGACCGTGGTAGAGGTTGCCACCTCGGTCGAAGACAACCTGCTGAATGCCCTTGGCGATGGCTCGCTTGGCAAGCAGTTCGCCCACGGCCGTGGAAGCCTCACTGTTCGCACCGGCTTTGAGCTCGGTGCGCAGGTCCTTGTCGAGGGTGGAGGCGGCGCAGAGGGTGCTCTGGGCCATGTCGTCGATGACCTGGGCGTAGATGTGGTTGTTGGAGCGGAACACCGCGAGGCGCGGACGGTCCGCGGTTCCGGAGAGGTGGCGGCGCAGACGGCGATGACGCTTCTGGGTCTGCTGTTTGCGGGAGAGGGAAGACATGGTGGAATCAGGCGAACGATGCTCGGACAGGCCTTATTTTTTGCCGGTCTTGCCGGCCTTGCGAAGGATGCGTTCCCCTTCGTACTTGATGCCCTTGCCCTTGTAGGGCTCAGGGGGGCGGATATTGCGTACCTTGGCGGCCTCATTGCCCACGATTTCCTTATCGGCACCGGAGACGATGACTGTGGTGTTGTTCTCCACCGCAAAGCTGATGCCCTCGGGGGGAACCATCTCGATCGGGTGGCTGTAACCGGCGCTGACCACCAGTTTCTTGCCCTGAACCTGGGCTCGATAGCCCACGCCGATGATTTCGAGCTTGCGACTGAATCCCATGTCGACGCCCTGGATCATGTTCGCCACGAGGGTGCGGCAGAGACCATGGCGCTCTCGGCAACGGCGGGACTCACTGTCAGGACGCACGACCAGGGTGTTGCCGTCCTGGCTGATGTTGACACCGCTGGGAAGGGTGCGGTGGAGTTCTCCCTTGGGACCCTTGACGGTGACGGCGAGGCCGTCAAGGCTGACCGTCACCTTGTCGGGGACGGGGATCGGGGCTTTACCAATACGGGACATGGTTGGATCTGCTTTGGAATTCAGTAGACGTAACAGAGCACTTCACCACCGACACCCTGCTTGCGGGCGTCGCGGTCGCTCATCACTCCTCGGGAGGTGGAGATGATCGCCACCCCGAGGCCACCGAGCACCTTGGGAAGCTGACGGGTGTTCTTGTAGATGCGCAGGCCAGGCTTGCTGACCCGCTGCACCCGGCGGATGGTGGGCTGACGGTGCTTGCCGCTGTACTTCAGCTCCAGCACAAGTTGCGTGCCGATCCCTTCACCTTCTTCAGAAATCTTGGAGATGAATCCTTCCTGCTGAAGGACATGGGCAATGCTCCTGGACATGCGCGAAGCAGGTATCCGGGTTTTCTCGTGACGCTTCTCACTCGCATTGCGGATGCGGGTGAGCATGTCGGAAATCGGGTCGTGGTTGGCCATGGTCGTGTCCGGATGAGGGCGTTTAGTTGCTGCGGAACGGCATTCCCATCTCGCGGAGGAGGGCCCGGCCCTCTTCGTCGTTACGGGCGTTGGTCACGATCGTTACGTCCATGCCCCGGATGGCGTCGATCTTGTCGTAGGAGATTTCGGGGAAGATGATCTGCTCCCGGATACCCAGGGTGAAGTTGCCCCTGCCATCGAAGCTCTTGGGGCTCACACCGCGAAAATCACGGATGCGAGGCAGAGCCAGGTGAATCAGGCGCTCAAGGAAGGCATACATGCGATCCCCCCGCAGGGTGACGGCCACACCGATCGGCATGCCCTGGCGGATCTTGAAGCCGGCGATGGCCTTCTTGGCCCTGGTCACGACCGCCTTCTGACCGGTGATCGTGGCCATCTCCGTGATGGAGGCCTCGAGAGACTTGGCATTCTGAGCCGCCTCACCCAGGCCCCGGTTGACGGTGACCTTCACCACCTTGGGGACCTGATGGATGTTGGAGAAGTTGAGATCCTTCAGCAACTTGGGCTGGATGGTCTCCCTGTAGCGCTGTTTGAGTGACATGGGGTTGGTGGCTGGCGCTTCTGGTCGTGGTCAGAAGACGGATGGGGCAAGGGAACAGGGGCGGGTCAATGGAACGGATGGCGGATCAGTCGATCAGCTCTCCGGTCTTCTTGAGGCGGCGCTTCTTGGTGCCGTCGGATTCCACCACGATCGCGACCCGGCTGGCCTGCTTCTGGGCGGTGGAATAGATCATCACGTTGGAGGCGTGCAAAGAGGCTTCCTCGGTGACGATGCGGCCGGTCTCGCCCTCCTGGGTGGGCTTGACGTGGCGGGTGCGCAGGTTGACGCCCTGGACGACAACACGGTTCTCATTGGGGAGGGTGCGCAGCACTTCTCCAATGGTTCCTTTGTCCTTGCCTGCGATCACCTGAACGGTGTCACCCTTGCGGATGCGCATTTTGACGCGGGAAGCGGGCCTCGGCTTGGGGGTGGCGGTGGCCATCTCAGATCACCTCCGGGGCGAGGGAAACGATCTTGGTGAAGTTGCGTTCCCGCAATTCACGGGCGACAGGACCGAAGACCCGGGTGCCCTTGGGATTGTTTTCGTTGCCGAGGATCACGGCGGCGTTGTCATCGAAGCGAATCGAGTTGCCCGTGTTGCGGCGCAGGGTGGCCCGGGTGCGCACCACCACGGCTTTCACCACATCAGACTTCTTCACGCCCATGTTGGGCATGGCGTCCTTGACGGCGGCCACGATCACGTCTCCCACGTGGGCATAGCGGCGGTTGCTGCCCAGCACGCGGATGCACTGGATGCGTTTGGCGCCGCTGTTATCAGCGACGTTGAGGAAGGTTTCCTGCTGAATCATGGGATTCTCTCCTCAGTTTGCGGTGGTGGGATTGAGAACCTCGGCCACGGTCCAGCGCTTGGTACGGCTGAGGGGTCGGGTTTCGGTGATGCGAACCCGGTCACCTACGCGGCAGCCGTTGGCTTCATCGTGGACTTTGTAACGGGTGGTGCGGCTGACCGTCTTTTGATAGATGGGATGGGGGAAGCGGTTTTCCACCGCGACCACCACCGTTTTGTCCATCTTGTCGCTGACGACGGTGCCGACCCTTTCCTTGAGTGCCATGGGATGGGGGATGGAGGGGTCAGGAGGCTGCCGAGCGAAGACGCTCCGCTTGCACCGAGAGCAGGTGGGCCAGCTGGATGCGGGCTTGCTTGAAGCGGTGCGGGTGTTCCAGGCGGCGGGTGGCCTGCTGGAAACGAAGATCGAAGAGCTCCCGGCGGGTGCTGTTGATCTTGTCGGTGATCTCGCTGTCACTGAGGTTGCGCAGCTCGGCGATGTCGGGACGGGCCATGGGTCAGGACTCCACTGCGAGGGACGGGGTGGGGGTGCCGATCCCGACGGGCTCCGCGGCCGACGGGCTGCCTTCGGTCTGAGCAAGCGCGGCGGCTTCCTCGTCGGAGAGGGCGAGAAACTTGGTCTTGACCGGCAGCTTGTACTGGGCCAGACGCATGGCTTCCCGGGCGATGGTTTCGGTGATCTCAGGCCCACCCATCTCGAAGAGAATGCGACCGGGCTTGATCACGGCCACCCAGAACTCCGGATTGCCCTTACCGGAACCCATGCGGGTTTCGGCGGGTCGCATCGTGACGGGTTTGTCGGGGAAGATCCGGATCCAGATCTTTCCGCCCCGTTTGACGTAGCGGGTCATGGCTCGCCGGCTGGCTTCGATCTGGCGGGATGTGATCCAGCCACATTCCTGGGCCTGCAGGGCAAACTGCCCGAAGGCAATGGTGTTTCCGCGAGTGGCGACGCCGCGCATGCGACCGCGCTGCTGCTTACGGAATTTGACGCGTTTTGGACTCAGCATGGTTCAGGCCTCCTGCTCACTCCTCGTTGGAGCGATCTTCGAACTGTTGGGGCCGCCGGCTGGGCCGGCGCCTGGGGGATCCACCCACGGGGAGGGATTCCTGCTGACCGGGCAGCACTTCCCCTTTGAAAATCCAGACCTTGATGCCCAGAACCCCGTAGGTGGTGGTGGCCACCTTGGTGGCGTAATCGATGTCGGCGCGGAGGGTGTGCAGGGGCACGCGGCCCTCGCGGGTCCACTCCGTGCGGGCGATCTCGGCGCCATTGAGACGACCGGCCACCTGAATCTTCAGACCCAGGACGCCTGCCCGCTGGGCCCGTTGGACCGCCATGCGCATGACCCGACGGAAGGCCACCCGCTTCTCCAGCTGCTGGGCGATGTACTCGGCCAGCAGGAAGGCGTCGGCGTCGACCCGCTCCACCTCCACCACGTTGATGCGCACCTGACGGGTGCTGTCACCGACGGTCTTCTGAATGCCGCTGCGCAACTCTTCGATGCCGCTGCCCTGGCGACCGACGAGCACACCGGGGCGGGCTGTTTTGAGCTCCACCTCCAGTTGGTCGGCCTTGCGGGCGATCAGCACATCGCTGATGCCGGCCGAGGCATATTTCTTGTGGATGAAGCGGCGAATCCGGTCGTCCTCCTGAAGGAGAACGGGATAGGTCTTGCTGGGGGCGTACCAGCGGGACCGGTGCTCCTGGGTGATCCCCAGGCGCAGGCCGGTGGGATGAATCTTGTGTCCCATCAGTCGGTGTCCTCGGGGGTCATACGGTTGGGGCGGCCACAGCGATGCTGATGTGGCAGGTCTGTTTCTTGATCGCATAGGCGCGACCCTGGGCGCGGGGCCGGAAACGCTTCATGGAGGGACCCATGTCGGCGCTGGCCTCGCGGATCACCAGGGTGGCCGGATCCAGGCCGAGGTTGTGCTCAGCGTTGGCGACGGCGGAGCGGAGCACCTTGGTGATCGGCCCGGTGGAGCGGTAGGGCATGAACTCCAGCATGATCAGGGCGTCGCGGTAGGTGCGGCCCCGGATCTGATCGAGCACACGGCGTACTTTCGACACGGATCCGCGGATGTAGCGGCCGTGGGCGAGTGCCTGGTTGGCGGTGGTGGTTGCCATCGGATCAGCGGCCTCCCTTTTTGTCTTTGGTGTGTCCGCGATAGGTGCGGGTGGGGGCGAATTCCCCGAGTTTGTGGCCCACCATCTGCTCCGTCACGTAGACGGGCACGTGGGCCTTGCCGTTGTGAACGGCAATGGTGTGGCCGATCATCATCGGCAGGATGGTGGAAGCCCTGGACCAGGTCTTGATGACGGTCTTGTCGTCGGCCGCATTCTGCTTCTCGATTTTGCGGAGCAGGGTGTCGGCGACGAAGGGGCCTTTTTTGAGAGAGCGTCCCATGGCGGATCAGGCAAACGGCAGTACGGAGGTGTTCATCAGGCGTCGCGTCCGCCCCGGCTCCGCTTGGAGGTGCGGCGTTTTTTGCGCAGCACGAAGCGGTTGCTCGGCTTGTTGCGCTTGCGGGTCTTGTATCCCAGAGCCGGCTTGCCCCAGGGGGTGACCGGACCGGAACGGCCGATCGGCGCCCGGCCCTCGCCACCACCGTGGGGGTGGTCGCAGGGATTCATCACACTGCCCCGAACCTCCGGGCGGCGCCCCAGCCAGCGCTTGCGGCCAGCCTTGCCGAGGCTGGTGTTGCGTTGCTCGGAGTTGCCCACTTCTCCCAGGGTGGCGTAGCACTCGCGGCGCACGAGACGCACCTCCGTGGAGGGCAGCTTCAGGGCGACGTAATCCCCTTCCTTGGCCACCACCTGGGCGCTGCCCCCAGCGGTGCGCACCATCTGACCTCCGCGGCCGGCGTAGAGCTCCACATTGTGAACACTGGAGCCGAGGGGGATCGAGGCAAGCGGCAGGGCATTGCCGGTTTCGATCGGTGATTCCGGGCCGGCCACCACCCTCTGGCCGATGGCGATACCGGCGGGAGCCAGGATGTAGCGCTTCTCGCCGTCGGTGTAATACAGCAGGGCCAGGCGGGCGTTGCGATGGGGGTCGTAATGGATGGCGGCCACCCGGGCGGTGACGCCATGCTTGTCGCGGCGGAAGTCGACGATGCGGTACAGCCGCTTATGGCCGCCACCCCTGTGGCGGCAGGTGATCACCCCTCGGTTGTTGCGCCCTTTGTGGCGGTGCTTGGAGACCACCAGGCCCCGTTCGCGGTTCTTGCCGGTGATCTCGCTGTAGTCGGTGACGACGAGGGTGCGGGTGCCGGGGGTGTTGGGTCGGTAGTTGCGGATTGCCATGACGATTCAGACCCCTCAGGCCTCTGGGAACAACTGGATGGTGTTGCCTTCGGCGAGGCGCACCACCGCCTTCTTCACCTGGGCACGCTTGCCGGAGAAGCGCCCCACCCGACGGGAACGCCGAGGTGGATTCATGGTGCTGACGCCGATGACACGCACGTCGAAGAGCTTTTCGACCGCTGCCTTGATGTCGGGCTTGGCGGCCCGGTGGTCCACCTCGAAGGTGTACTGATTCAGATCAAGCACCCGGGTGGCCTTTTCGGTGATCAGCGGGCGGCGGATCACATCCTCCAGCCGGTCGTGGAACCGTTCAGTCATCGCCGTAGACCTCCTGAATCTTGTTGAGCGCTTCGACACTCAGCACCAGCTTGTTGGCGTTGAGCAGATCGAAGACATTGAGCTGGTCGGCGGCGATCAGCTTCACCTTCTCGAGGTTGCGCACCGAGAGGCGGATCGCCTCGGAGGGCTGATCGAGCACCAGCAGCACCTTGGCCCGGGGAGCGATGCCGAAGCGCCCCAGTGCCGCCGTGATCTCCCTGGTCTTGGGGGTGTCGAGGCCGGAGCCGAACCCTTTGACCACGGTGATGTCGTCGACACGACCCATCAGGGCGGTGCGCAGGGCGAGGCGCCGCTCCTTGCGGTTCATCGCCAGCTCGTAGGAGCGGGGCTTGGGACCGAAGATCACGCCGCCACCGGGGCGCAGGGGGGTGCGGATCGAACCCTGCCGGGCGCGACCGGTGCCCTTCTGCTTGTAAGGCTTGCGGCCACCACCGGCCACTTCGGCGCGGGTGAGGGTGCTGGCGGTGCCCTGGCGGGCGTGGGCAAGCTGACGAACGACGGCCCGTTGCAGCAGGCCAGCGGCAGAGGTTTCCCGGGCGACCTTCAGATCGAGGGAAGACTGGCCGTCCTCATTGCCTTGCCAGTCGCGAGTCACACAGTGAGCCATGGAAAAGGTCCTCATTTCGCGGGCTTGGCGCCGACCCGCTTGGCCGGGCGGATGTCGAGCAGGGCCCCGGGTTTGCCCGGCACCGAACCCTTGACCACCAGAAGATTGCGCTCCGCATCCACCTGGATGATGGTGAGCCCACGGGTGGTGACCTGCTTGCCGCCGTAGCGGCCGGCCATGCGTTTGCCGGGGTAGATGCGGCCCGGGGTGGTGCCGGCGCCGGTGGAGCCCGGCTCGCGGTGGTTCTTGGAACCGTGGCTCATGGGACCGCGGCTGAAGCCGTGGCGCTTCTGGTAACCGGAAAAACCCCGGCCCATGGTGTCGCCGCAGACGTCAACCTTCTGACCCACCTCGAAGGCGGCCACGGTGATGTCGGCGCCCAACTCCAGGCCATCCACAGCGCCGACGCGGTATTCGCGCAGGTGGCGCAGGGGGTCATCGCCCGATTTGGCCAGGTGTCCGGCCGAAGGTTGGTTGACGAGCTTCGATCGAATCTCGCCGAAACCGATCTGCACCGCGCTGTAGCCGTCGGTGTCGGGAGTCTTGAGCTGGGTGATGCGACAGGGACCCGCCTCGATCAGGGTGACCGGGATGGATGCGCCGTTTTCATGGAAGAACTGGGACATACCCACTTTCTTCCCGAGAATGCCGATGGACATAAGTGGAAGGAACGCCAGCAGGACCACCACCGGCAAGGGCCACAAGGACACGAGCGCAGCGGCGAAAGCTGAATTCGGAGTATCGCGACGTGGAAGGGAATCCCGACGGGAACGTCAGGTCCGGACCAGGGGCTAGCGAGGCGAATCAGCGGGCTGGGACTTGATCTGGTGGATCCACAGGGCCGGGAGAGATCTCGAGGCAGGTGGTGCAACCAGGCAGTATCCCGACGACAGAGAAAGCGCTGAAAACGCTTGCCTCCGACGTACTGGCCAGGAGAGTCGTCACCAATGACGACCCCGCACCTACGTCTGGAGGCCCGGCTAGCGGACGGGCACAGAGCATGGGCACGAACCAATAATGTACTTCATGGCACGACCCTCCATGCCCAGGAGCCTGGCGGGGCTGCCAGACTCCCTGCAATTCCGTCCGCCCTGCTTCCGATGCCCCTGCTGCTCACCGGTCGCGGCTTCCGTGCGGATCTGGAGCGGGCGGGGGCCCTCGCCCTGTTCGCCCCGCTTGAAGGTGGCGCCGAGACCCGGCTGCTGCGGCGCATGAGGGCCGCCGGCTACAAGGCCCAGATGACCTCCGCCCGGGGGTTGGGAGATCCGGAAGCGTTTCTGTTCCAGCTCCATGGGGTCCGCCCCCCCCACCTGGGCCACCAGTGCGTCGGCAACGCCGCCGCCGTGGGGGAGGTGCAGCGGGTGATGCCGATGCTCGGCCCCCAGCTGGTGGGTGAGGCACCGATTCTGCTCTGGCTGCTGGAGGGGCAGGTGCTGTCTGCGGCCGAACTTCAGGCCCTGATCAGCCTCTGCCGCCGGGAGCCCCGCTTCAAGCTGGTGGTGGAAATGGGCGGCGCCCGCTCCCTGCGCTGGCAGCCCCTGGAGGAGCTGATCGCCGCTGCCTGAGGGCAGAACCCTCGGGGTGGCCGTCAGGCTCAGAGGGTCCAGATCTCTTCGAAATCGATCATCAGGCCGGGAAACTCCGCACCCGCCTCCTGCCGTGAGGCCGCGGGCAGCACGGTGGCGTCGGGACTGCGCACGGAAACCGGGAGCCCGAAGCCACCGGAGCTGTCGAACACCCTCCAGCCACCCTGGCGATCAGCCCAGAGTTGGAGACGCATCAACAGACGAGCATTGCGTGTGCTGGTGCTGCCACCGGTGGGGGTCATCTCGATCAGGGTTCCATCGGCGTCGAGCTCCAGCACCGCCTCCGGGTTGGCGGCACAGACCGCCGCGAACTGATCGGGGGTGAGGGTGGAGGTGTGGCTCAGATGGCGGGGCAGCGTGTTCAAGACCCCATGGCGCGAACCATCAGGCTAGAGCGATTCGGGCCGACGATTCTGGTCAGGTGATCAACTCTCCATGGCTCGGAAGCAGCCCCGAACCCACCCAGCCCCCGCCAGGTTCGATCTGGAGGAGCTGTTCCCTTTCACCGACCCCCAGCCCATGCATGCAGGGCCCGATGCAGGCACCGTGCTGAGCGAACTGCGCTGCGACGAACAGGCATCTCCCTGCCGAGGGTAGGAGGCCTTTTGCCGCCAAGCTGGTGCCGATCGACCAGCGATTCCAGCAGGAACGGGAACGGCTCAACGCGATCGAGCGCCATCGCGACTTTGCTATGGGCTTACGGCTTCGGAAGCCTCCTATCTCGAACTGGCGATGTGCACACAATGCCAACCATCCCCGCGGGAACCTGGAGGAAGGCGCAGACCAGGTGGGTTCCGCATCCCACTGGCAGAGGATTTCATCAACACCACCCCAGGAAAACAGGCCACAAAAATTTCAGCGCGCCTGCGGCGCGCACCCCCAACAGCCAACAGCCGCAAACCAGCAGCCCTCAGCAAAGAGCCTTGCCTCATCGAGACATCCACGGAAAAAGGGCAGAAAAAATCCTGAGGGCTGAGGGCCTGAGGGACTAAGGATTAAGAAGGAAATCCTGGGGGGAAAGAGCAGACGCGGAACCCCACATCGTTGTCGCGGGGGCCCGGGGGGTTGCTGTCCCGGCAGGCCGAGCGGCAACGCCCGGGGTAGAGGCACCAGGAGCCGCCGCGCAGCAGCCTGATTTCATCAGCTCCAGCGGAGGGATTCAACCACGGGCTTCCGTCCTTCGGTGCTCCGGCATAACCTTCATGCCAGTGGTCCTCGCACCACTCGTACACGTTGCCGTGCATGTCCTTGAGGCCCCAGGCATTGGAGGGGAAGCTGCCCACATCTGTAGTCTCTTTCCGAAAGATGCCCTTCGGGCCCTTTCTGTAGGCATAAGTGGCGTCGTAGTTGGCCAGATCTGAGCTAAGCGTTTCTCCAAAATGAAAGGGAGTGGTCGTGCCCGCACGGCAGGCGTATTCCCACTGGGCCTCACTGGGCAATCCATAGCGTTTGCCCGTGCGCTGGCGGCTCAGGCGGCGGCAGAACTCCACGGCGTCGTGCCAGCTCACCTGCTCCACTGGCCGACTGGCCCCCTTGAAGTTGGAAGGGTCGAGCTGTAAGTCGCGCTCCACCTTCTCCCAACCCGCCACCACCTTCCACTGGGCCTGGGTGATGGGGGTCTGAGCCAGGAAGAACTCCCTCAGATTCACTTCGTGAAGGGGGCCTTCATCAGTCGATCGCTTCTCCTCCGATTCCGGGGAGCCCATCTGGAGGGTTCCGGCTGGGATCTGCAGCATGGTGATCGCCACCCCCGCCGCCAGCTCCTCCACATACCCCTGCAGCTGCAGAGGCTTCGTCTTCACCCGCCAGCCACCGCCTTCACGCTCCAGCCAGCCCGTTGTCGCCTCAATCTTGCAGAGTGAATCTCCACTGGGAGGGGCTGAAGGCGGAACGTCGAGCGGGGTTGCCTGATCCGGCCGCCCATCCGGCACCTCCTCCTCGAAACGGATCCCCAGCCGCTGATGCAGCGCCGCCACATCCGAGCCGCGCAGCTTGAAGCGGGTTTCCAGCAGCGCCAGATCCTGCTGATCCAGAGACGACAGCGGCACGCCGGCCTGAGGCAGGGCGGCCACGGTCGCCTCCAGCGCCTTGCGGTAGCGCTCCAGTTTGTCGTCGTAGTCGCGGAAGGGTTGCAACACCTCCGCCTCGATGCGCGCCGCCTCCGCTGCTGGCAGGCCCAGTTCCCGCAGCAGGTCGTCGAGCAGGATCCGCCCGGCTGGGGAGATCACACCGCGGCGGCCCTCGGCCAGGCTCTGGACCCGCTTGCGGTACTCCGCCGCCGGATCGCGGGGCACCCGGCTCACCACGATGCTGTGGCCCGTGCGGGTGGGGTAGAACTCCGGCGTCTGGGCCGGATTCACCTCCCCGAGGCGCCGTTTCACGTAATCGTGCAGATCCTCCGCATCCACATAGCCCCGCTGGGCTCGATCGGCGGCACCGGTGCGGATCCCCTCCACCAGAAAGCGGGTGTAGGCCGACAGGTCCTCCCCACCTGCAGAGGCCTCGCCCTCCAGGGCAGCTCCAGCCGCCGACAGTTCGGTGGCCGCCGAGGAGGTGAGGATCGCGCGGCCCTCGCCCCCCAGCGTCTCGGCCAGATCGATGCGGCCCTCGTCCTTCACCGTCATGCCGATGGCCATGGCGCCGCTGAAGCAGCAATCCAGGATCACCAGCTGGCGCTTCGAGGGGCTGGCCTGCATGTAGTCCTGCAGAGTCCGGGCCCGCAGGGCGGTGGCCTGCCGCAGCCGGCCCCGGGCAGGGCCCTCCTGGATCTTGCTCGTTTCACGGCAGGCCAGGAACAGCTGGCGCTTTTCATCCCGCAGACCGTGGCCGGAGAAATAGAGCAGCAGCAGATCATCAGCCGCCCGGTTGGCGAACAACGCCTCCACCGCCGTTTCCATCTCGGTGCGGGCCGGATCCTTCAGCACCTTCACCGCCTCGGGATCGAATCCCCCCAGGGCCGGATCCCGCAGCAGCTCCGCCAGGGCGTCCACATCGCGCGGGGCGCTGGGGATCGGCCCCAGCCCCTCGCCGTAGGACCCCACACCAATCAGCAGCGCCCGCTTCTGCGCCATCTCAGCTGAGGCGTCCCAGCTTCTCCACGCTCGCTTCCAGCCGGCCCAGCAGCGCCTCCATCGCCTCCTGGTCGGCCGCAGTGCCCTCCAATTCCACCGCCGTGACGCTGCCGTCGGCACCGGTGCGCTCCAGTTTGAGGCGGATCGGGGGCTGGGGCTGGCCATCCAGCAGCCTCGTCTTGAGGAAGCGGGCCACCTTGATGGCGTTCTCCAGGCTCACCTCCGCCTGCAGCACCCCGAGCAGCAACGCCCCCACCGCCTTGCTGCCCTCCGGCGCCTCAGCGCGCCTCTGCTCAGCCCGCACCGTTTCGATGCTGTTGAGATCGGCGATCAGGGCACTCACCAGGGCATCCATCCATTCGTCGTCCATGGCGGCGTCCCCATCACCGGAATGGGGTTCCATCGCCAGGGTGAGCCGCATCCCTTCCACCATCAGTTTCACACCACCTCAAGGGTTGTCATTGTGGCCGGAGCCAGGGGCCAGGGGTCAGAGCTGGAGGCTTCAAGATCCGGGGTTTCCAGATCCTTTGATCCCCACCCTCTCGAGCACCACTTGGTAGAGCTGATCCAGCATCCCCTGGAGCTCCTCACGAGTTGCCGGCAGGGGGGTGGGAGCGGCCTCATAGCGAGCCAACACCGCGAAATCCTCCAGCTGCAACAGCTCCGCCGGTACGCCCACGCTGATACCCGCCTCCCGCACCATGCGGTGGAGCGGGCCGAGGGGATGGGTGCGCGGTGGTTCAACGTCCTGGAGCACCAGCAAAGCTTTGAGCATTTTCTCCACGCACTGCTGGGCCAGAAAACCCCAGTCTTCATCGGCGAAGTCAGCATTGTTCGCGGTGCTCCGCAGACTGCCCAGATGGCGTGCCACCACCCGCAGCAGCAGCAGGGCATCCTCAGCTGGAGACATACAACTCCTTGCCTTCCCGAAGGGCTCGGGCGACCACATGCCAGCGGGAGCCGCTCAGGTATTTGGCGTCGGCATGGCCGACAACCACGAGATCCACACCACAGCGGAGATCCAGTGGCGCCAGAGCCTGCCGCAGGCGGGTGAGGGCCTGCTGGCGCTCCAGTGGCGTGATGGTGGGTTGGGGAAGGATCACCAACAGATCCAGATCGGAATCGGGCCGCTCCTCCCCACGCGCCCTGGAGCCGAACAGCACCAGACGCTGGGGTGCGGGATCGGTGGCGGCCAGGGCCGATGCCACCTCGCCCAGCCGGTCGCGCAGCGGCTGCGATGAAGGCGGGGCGGGGTGGAGGGCCATGGCGTCAGAGTAGAGACACAGCAGGGTTTCAGGCCCATCGGATCGTTCGCAGGGGCGGATCTGCTTGATGCCATCGCTGTGAGCGTGATGGCCTGGAACCCGGTCAAGAAACCGGGCTCAATCAGCAGATTGCAGGGCAGGCCGACCACACAGGTAGAAGAGCGGCCCCAGCAGGGGTACCAGGGATATGGCCCAGAAAAGAGCAGGTTGATGCACGCCACGGCGTGCCAGGTCATCCCTCAACAAGGACGGAAACAGCAGAGACAACAGGCAGAAATCGAGACCCATCACATGGATGAAGCGACTGCTTTTCCATTGATGAACGAAATCCGCCCAGTTGCCTTGAAGCAGTCCGTATCCAAGCAACGTCAGGGCCAGCAACGAGAGTGCCAGGCCCGTCCAGCGGGAGTCGAACAGTTTGAGGGTTCGATCCAGCGGACCTGTGAACGTGGCTTGCGGATGGCGGAGGGCCAGATAGGGCAGCAGGCCGAAGGCACCCACCACAAACGACAGCGAGGCGAAGGGCCAGGCCGGGATCTTCTGGCCCCGACCATCGGTGAACAGCAGGCAGCCGTAGATCAGGGGCCAGACACCCATCAGGTTGAACAGAGCGATCACATAGGGATTGATGTCAGCCCATTGACCTGTGGAGAGCTGAACGATCAACTGAACCGTATCCGGTGCGGGGGGAGGAGCCAGAAGAAACGCATAGACAGAGAAACCAAACCAGATCAATCCGAAGCCGATCCTGGCCACCACGTTCCAAGCCATTCCAGGAGGCCGACAAGATAACCCAGGGGCATGGCGCGCTGGCCAGGGCTGGACCGTTGCGGTGCAACGTGAGAAGCCGGGCAGCGATTCCTATACCTGCCCAGGCTGGGGCTGCTGATCAGCGGCCCGGGGGCTGGAGATGATGCTGGGGAAAAGCAATCCGGATCTTTCCTTATAACCGGCGAATTCTGGATAGCGTGCCAGGGAGCGATCCTTTTTGAGCATGTTGGGAACGAAGACAAGAGCGATCATGAGCGCAAGAAAGAGGAAAGGCAGCCAATGCATGGCGAGCAGGGCAAATCCGATGTAGATCAGTATCTCTCCGAGATAGTTTGTATTGCGGCAGCGGGCAAAGAAGCCGTCGCTGATCAGCCCTGGGTGATATTTCAATGTATAGTATTTCTGGGCATCACTGCTGAAATGCAGGAATACCCCAACCATATTCAACGTGATCGCGATGCAAATCAGATACAATGGTGGAATGATGTGATTGCTGATCAAGAGATAGGGTGCCAGCCAGTAGAGGCTGATGATCAGGAAACCCGGGATCGCAGCAAGGGTGGGAATTTCCTGCTCCCACTGCTTGTCAGGAAAGATGCGGTCCTTCAGCAGCCACAGGAATCCGTAGCTGCCATGCAGGGCGAGGTAGACCCAGGGCCCAAGGGAGTAGTTCTGGAAGATCACCATCAAACTGACAATAAAGAATGCGGTTAAACCTTTGTGCAGATTAATGATGTGCTTTACTTTTATCATGTCAAAAAAATAGTGAATCCCTATCCTATGGCAGTTGTGCCTGGATGGGGGCGGAAACCTGTTGCGCCTGGATCGCGGTGACCACCACCGTGTGAAGGATGTCGTCAACGCTGCAGCCACGGCTGAGGTCGTTCACCGGTTTCCTGAGGCCCTGCAGGATCGGCCCGATCGCGATGGCGCCGGTCTCCCGTTGCACCGCCTTGTAGGTGTTGTTGCCTGTATTGAGATCCGGGAAGATCAGCACGGTGGATCGTCCTCCCACACAGGATTCCGGCAACTTCTGATGAGCCACATCAACACTGACGGCCGCGTCGTACTGAATCGGCCCCTCAATGGCCAGATCGGGGCGGCGTTCGTGCACCAGCCGGGTGGCCTGCCGCACCTTCTCCACCTCCTCCCCCTGGCCCGAATCCCCGGAGGAATAGGAAAGCATCGCCAGGCGAGGTTCGAGGCCGAAGGCCCGGGCCGATTCCGCTGAGCTGATGGCGATCTGGGCCAGCTGTTCGGCATTGGGGCGTGGGTTGACGGCGCAGTCGCCATAGATGAGCACCCGATCCTCGAGATACATCAGGAAGATCGAGGAGATCAAGCCGATGCCGGGACGCGCCTTGATCAGCTGGAGGGCGGGCCGGATCGTCTGCTGGGTGGTGTGGGTGGCTCCCGACACCATGCCGTCGGCATCACCGCACACCACCATCATGGTGGCGAAGGTGGTGGCATCGAGCAGGTGGTCGTGGGCGATATCCAGGGTCGCTCCCTTGTGCTGCCGCAGCTCAAAAAAGCTGTGGGCGTAGGCATCGAGGCAGGGACTGGTGCTGGGGTTCACGATCGTCAGCGCCGACAGATCCAGGCCAATCCCATGCCGCCGCAGGGTCCGCTCGATCTCCTCAGGATCCCCCAGCAGGATGGGGGAGGCCAGCTCCTGGGCCAGGATCCGGGCGGTGCCCCGCAGGATGCGTGGATCGTGGCTCTCGGGCAGCACGATGCGCTGGCGGTTGCCCCGGGCCTGCTGCATCAGGTTGTGGTTGAACATCCGCGGTGTGATCTCCCGCGGCGCCGCCAGGCTCACCTGCCGCAGCAATCCGTCCACGTCCACGGCGGCCTCGAAGCAGCCGACGGCCCATTCAATTTTTTCCGTGTCGCCGCTCTGCAGGGGGCAGGGGATTTCCTTGAGCCGAGAGACGGTGGAGTAGGTGTCGGTGGGGACCGCGAGGATGGGCAGGGGTTCACGCAAGCCGCCGATCAATCTCTGGATCGCCAGCTCGGGCCGGAGGCCCGTGAGCAGCAGCCCCGCCAGATTGGGGTAATGGAAGGATTCGTGGGCCTGCAGCATGCCCACGATCACGTCGCCCCGATCCCCCGGCGTGATCACCAGACTGCCCTCCCGCAGCCAGTCGAGGGCGTGCTGCATCTGCATGGCGGCCACGATCTGGTGGGACGCCAGCCGATCCAGCCGGGCATGGCCGTAGAGCACCTCGGCGTCCAGTTGGCGGGCAATGTCACCGATGCGGGGGCTGATCAGGCGACTGTCGAAGGGGATGACGCTGAGGACACATCCCAGGGTGCCGAAGTCCCTGGCCAGGGCGGCGCCGAGTTCCTCCCGCTGAGCTGGATCGGCCTTGTTGAGCAGGATGCCCACGATGCGGCAGTCATGGCGGCGGTAGGCATCGACCGCAATCCGCACCGGCCGCAGGGCATCGGCGGTGGAGCGGCGATCGGCGTTGCCGAGGATCAGGATCGGGCAGCCGAGGCTGCGGGCGATCTGCTGGTTGAGTTCAAACTCGAAGGCCGAGCCTTCCCCCAGAAAATCTGACCCTTCGCAGAGCATGAAGTCCCCATCCCGCTCCAGGGCCTTGTAGCGGCCGATGATGATGTCCAGCCCCTCATGGATCCGGTCGGCCGCGATCAGATCGTTGATCTGATCGGAACCCATGCCGTACGACTCCGCATCGGTCTGGGGGAGATGGAAGGTCCGCAGAATCAGCTCGATGTCCTCATCGAGGGGTGCGGCGCCCCTCGGGCTGTCCAGCGGCGTGGAACCGTGGATCACAGGCCGGAAGAACCGCACCCGGCCGGTGCGACGCAACAGCTGGTGCAGCAGCCCCAGCGCCACCAGGGCCTTGCCGCTTCCTGCCTCCGTGGTGCTGATGTAGAGAGAGTTGCTCATGGAGGGGGTGCCGCCATCGCACAGCACGGCACAGGGACGGCCGTGGCCAGCACGCTAGGCAATGAACAGCTGATTCACCTGAGGAAAGGTGTGGAGCTGAAGGTCAGTTTCCACCCAGGCCATACACCCACCCTGGTGTTTCTGCATGGCGGGCTGGGCAATCGGTTCAACTGGCGATCGCAATATGAAGCAGCCTGCGATCAGGGCAGGCAAACCCTCGTCTACGACCTGGCAGGGCACGGAGACTCCTCACCCTATCCCCGCTACTCGATCGGCCGCCATCGGCGCGATCTGACCCGTCTGCTGGATCACTTCGGCATACGCTCGCCCGTGCTCTGTTGCCACAGCTATGGAGTGCCGATCGGGTTGGAATGGGCGCAGCGCTTACCCACCTCTGCCCTGATCCTGATCGCTGGTGGCACGCACAACTTGGATCCCTGGTGGGAAATCCCACTCATGTCTCTGATGGCGAAGGGTGGTCGCCACCTGTTTCGATTTCCACGGATTCAACAACTGAGTCATGCCCTGATCAGTTCCCACCACAGCCAGACGGTGGAGCAATTCCTGCAGGAATGCCGAGTGCCGGTGGATGCGGTCCCCTATAAAGCCTTGGAGATCTTCTGGAAATACGATTTCTTTTCCCGGCCCAAGAACCAAGATATATCCTCCATTCCAGCCCTGGTGATCAGTGGTGGACAGGATCCAACCTTCAGCCATGGGATGGCAAGCCAACTGGCGGCCCATTTCAAAAGGAGCCAACACCTTCATATCCCCGATGCGGGCCATATCCTTATGGCTGAACGTGCTGATATCGTGAATCAGGCGATCAGCCGTTGGATCCTCTCAACTTCTGCCTGAGCTCAAATGCCTGAGCTCAAAGATTGCCAGCAATCCTACCGCAAGAATCAAAGGTGCCATGTAGTAAATGCAACGATAGGTGACCCGAGATCCCAATAATCCCGGCACCGAAATCATGGAGCCAAGTAAGAGTAGGATTACTGTTTCAAAGACTCCCAATCCCCCAGGGATATTGCTGATCACCCCAGCAATCTGCGCCAGCAGGAAGACAGCAACAAAACCCGGATATGACAAGGCAAGCGATGCTGGCAACAGTGCATAGAGCACAGCTGCAGCCAGAAGCCAATCCGCAGATGCAATACCAAGTTGAGCCAGAGCAATTGGCAAGGGCAACACCGTTGGAATGGCCAGGGGTGAAACCAGAAAGTCGACTCCCCCAACGCTGAACAGACCGAGCCAGAAACCAAGATTGGAGAAGGCAATGATCTTGGTGATTTCCGCCGCTGTCAGGCCTCAGGCAGCATAGAAACGAATGCGAATGCCACTGCCGCTGAGAGGAGGAAGCCCACTACCATTGCTGGTGGCAATGCTTACAAGCGCTGCCAGGGCGGTTTTTCCCCATGGCAACCTATGTTGTATATAACGTGCTGCCAAAGCATCATAGCCTGTAAAGACAAGGCAATTCAATGCTGTAAACAGCATCGCAAAAGCGAGATCACGCCGGGAGATTCTTTTCAGATGATCCAGGACTTAAGACCACGAATATTGCTGCATTTCTCGCTGTAGCGTCCACACGCAGGCGCTGAACAGGACAATGCCCAGTAACGGAGACAAGAAGGACGCCATCCGACGCAACCACCTGGAGGAGGCCATCAAGAACCAGGCCTGAGGTAATCGAATACGCGATCACCTGAATCGGCGCGGATCAGGGAGATGACAATATCGGGCAGTGCCGCATAACCTGGAATCACAAGATATCTGGGCTCCCAGCGAGGGTTGAATTTACCTTTGTATTTATGCAGGCCTTCAAAATTATAGAAGCGGTTGAGGTGACTGTAAAGATTATGGACAATCTTTTCAACGCGGGGCGAAGTCTGCAATTCTCCGACACCAGAGAGAGCAGAAAGACCAAGGTTGAATGATGCGATACCATGCGCCTGAAAGTACTGAAACAAAGAGATGAATAAGTAATCCATTGTGCCGTGGGGTACATTCTTGCGATGGCGCATCATGTCGATTGAGATTTCATCAAGCTGGTATTCAGGGACTATATTGGCAAATGCACAGATACAGCCATCTGGTTGCTTGATTACAGCTATCTGGCACTCGCTGAGATAGCGATCATTAAACCAACCAAGCGAAAACTTTTTCTCAGAGCCCTTAACGATCTGGAGCCATTCATCACTGATGCTGCGTAGCTCTTTCAGCACAGACAGCGGCACGGGTGGTTCAACGATCTCCATCCGATAGCCAAGCTTGGTGAGTTTGTTTATAGATGTTCTGAACTGTTTGCTCACTTTGCCCTGAAGCGTGAAGGAGCGAAGATCCACAATCGCTTCTTCGCCAATCTTCAGGGTGATAAATCCCAGCATTTGATAATTTTGCAGATATCTAGAGCCAACCTGGTAAAATCCTGGAGACCAGTCATTCCTGTCGCAAAATGTCTTAAAGTCTTGAATGATTGAGTTGATCTCCATGTCAGGCCCGATGGGATCACCCAGGACAATCGCTCCTTTCCCTTTGGCTACATAGGCAATGAAACTTGCTTCCGATCGACTGAAGAAATAGGATTTATCATCCAGCAAGGTGAAGGCTGCCAGGGAAGAGCAGCCATGGTTCTGCACAATGGCGTTGGCCCGACTTCGTTGAACAGGACGTAGCAGGATCACCCCGAATCAGAACGGGGCGAAGCAGCATCAACAGGGCAAAGAGAAGGGTTGATCCACCAACCAGATAGATGGAGTCTGCAAAGAAATGGGAAAATCGTGTGATGGGAACCAGGCCAGCATTGTCCTCAGTGAAGAACATGGCCAGTGTCTGCACTGCGGAGGCGAGCAGATCAAATTGCTTGTTATAGGCGCGATCGAGCAGAAAAAAGCCGGTGCTGCCGTAGGCGAGGGTGAACAGCAGAGAGGCAATCAATGCCTTCACTCCCGCCGCGATCGAAGGCAGGTCAGACTGGGCGGTGAACCTGTTGCGCATCAAGAGCAGCAGTATGATCAACCCAGCGGAAAAGAGACTTTCCTCGATATCCAGGCCCTTGATCATGTTGGAGAGAATTGATCCGCACAGGATGGCGACCGTAAGATTCCATGCAACCCGCTTGCGCCTGAGCAAGCTGGAGGCAAGGATCAACAGAAAGAAGCCACTCATAGCCGCAAAAATGCGGGCGGAGTGCCGAATCTCTATGGGAAAAGTTTCCTGGAGCCACAGCAATCGTGAAGGCAGAGCTGGGGTGACGGATGACCATAGGTTGATGCTCCCCATGAGCACAATCAAAGCCACGGTGAGCCAGAGGAGAACCGTGGCTGGATTCAGGCGTTTCACAGAGTGGGCAAGCGCGTATGGATGTCGTTGAGGAGAGCAATTTGCTGAGTGAGGAGCTGCTTCAACTCGACAATTTCTTCCCCACGCAACACATTGATCTTATCTTGCAACAGCTCAATCTCCAATTCTACTTTTTGGTTGACTTCATAATCATTTCTGGCGTCTGCGCGGACAATGGCAGATTGTCGATTCTGGCTCATCATAACAATCGGCACCGCATAGGCAGCTTGGAAGGAGAGCATCAGATTCAGCAGGATGAATGGATAGGGATCCCAATGCTGGATGTAGGCGGCAACATTCAATGACACCCATAGCAACAGGATGGCACTCTGGATGATAATGAACCGCTACGAACCCATCACGACAGCGACTCTGTCCGCCACCCTTTCCCCAAGCGAGGGGTGGTTGACGGGGGGATGGTGACCAGGTTTACGCTCTCGCAGCAATTTGAGCAGTTGATATTCCTGGGTGCGGACCTTCTTTTTGATGCGTTTGGGCTGATTCATCATGGTGCATCCCTCGCAGCTCGCTGGAACTGCTCACCCACATAGGAGAGTGAATCCATAGCATGCTTGTGATCATAGTTCCAGCCATCATCAGAGCCTGCGAAGCCTTGACCACCAGGGAACTCATGGATCACATTCTCGATGCCCCGATGGTCAAGGGTCTGATGACATTGACGTGTTGATGCGAGCATCTCTGGGCCACTGAGATCCTTGAGGCCAGCATCCATGTAAACTCTTATACACTTCCGTTGTATTAAGGGGAGTTGGGATGCAAAGGATTGGGGGCTGTTCTGGGGGCCACTGCTGTCAGTAAAATAGCCAATCTGACTAAAAAAGTCAGTGAAGTCTTTGAGACGGCGCAGGCCGATCAGGGTTCCAACCCGTCCGTTGGGCCCGTCGTAATCATCAGGATCGAACAGGGGGCTGGATCCTCGCCGATCATTGCCGTCAGGCATGATCACAATCGAAAAGGGCAACTTCTGTTCAAGATAGAGTTTATGCAAGATGGGAAGAATGCCGGTCTTTTCGTATCAAGCTCGCGCATCATCATGGCCGCCATGTAAAAGAACGATCACGGGGTAATGACGCGTTGGATTGCCTTCATATCCGGGTGGCGAAATCAAGCCATAGGTGCGATTCTGATGCATGCTCTCACTGGCAAACACCTCCAGCTTGAAGCACATACCTGTGTGGGGCTGATTGGTCTGAGGTGGATCAAGCTGAGTAGATCTCCGCACAAACACAAACCAGCGCCCCGCGCCCAGCATCACGGTGATCAGCCCCAGAGCCTGGAGCAGAATCAACCGTGTGCGGCGTTTCATGCTCCGAAGGCATTTTTCTGAGCTGAGGAGCAGCGGGCGATCCCGGCCCATGGCACTTGCCCCCAACTTCACGTCACTTCAATTCTCTGGAAGACTTACATATGAGGATCGCAACATGGATCCCTGCGGCACATCCTGAACCGTCCTGAGAAAGCCAGAGCATTTCTTTCGCTGGCAGACCGCCTTGGCTCTGCGGGCGGCGGCTGTCACCGAATCCACCCCATATCGTCAACGCTCGGCACTCCCTGCGCGCGATCTGCAGGGGCGAAAAAATTCGGAAGCTCCCGTCGCCGCCAGCACCGCAGGCTGCCAGCCGACCCACCGCCGGGCAGATCGATGCGGCTCATGGCCGCAAAGGCCTGGCTCCATCTCCAGACCCGCAAAGGCTGGACGGCACTGACACGGGCTGAGAAAGCCGGAGCGGAGGCAGCTGCCGCCGGCGCGGACGATCGGGAACTCGGACCAGCCAAGAGACCCGGTGCCCCAGGGATCACCGGCGACACTGCTGAAGCAGCGAGCAGATCAGACTCGAAGCGCTTTGACCCTCCTCCCCCCCCTTTTTGCATGCCCCCGGACATCCGCTGGCAACAGCGTTTCGCCAACTTCTGCCGGGCCCTGGAGCGATTGGAGGATTTTTTCAGGCCCCCACCCCTCAATGAACGGGAGCAACAGGGGCTGATCAAGGCATTTGAATACTGTTATGAACTGGGCTGGAATACTCTGCGGGACCTGCTGCGCAGCGAGGGAAACGCGGATCTGATCGGCTCCCGCGATACCTTGCGAGAGGCCTTTCGGGTGGAGTTGATTGAGGATGGGGAAGGTTGGATGCGCATGATCCAGGACCGCAATCTCACTAGCCACACCTACAACCGGGCGACGGCGGAGCAGATCGGCAGACAGATTGAAGAGCGTTATCTGAGCTGTTTCCAGGCACTGCGCCAACGCCTCTCCGCGAGGCTTGGCCAGGTTGATGAAGATGGGAGACCCCTTTGAGCGATTCCGCCACTGGCTCGGCCAGCTGCATCCCAGGTCTGCCCCAGACCGCCCAGCACCAACTGCTGGAGTTGCTGAGCCTCCATCCCGCCGTGCGGGAAGTGTGGCTCTACGGATCGCGGGCCATGGGGCGCTATCGCCCCGGCTCCGACATTGATCTCACCCTCAAGGGGGAGCTGCTGACCCACGGCGATCTGCTGGGGCTGATGGGCGCGATCGATGATCTCCTGCTCCCCTGGACGGTGGATCTTTCACTCCACGCCGAGCTGCCCGAGGATTTACGGGCCCATGTGGCCCGGGTGGGCCGCCAGCTGCCGCTGGACAGATGATGGCTGGGCCTCTCCCGCCCCCCTGGTCGGAGGCCGAAGCTTCAGCCAGCCGCCGCCACGGTCGGGGGGGCTGAAAGCGCCATGCCGCTGGAAACCAGACCATCGAAGCTGGCGGCTCCGATCATGAGGTTGACCAGATCGGCGCGGTGCAGCCTGGTGGTGCGATGCTCGGTCGATCGTCGAAGTAGTTATGGCAACCTCGAGGCAGATTCCTTCCACTTCCTGATCCGCGTACAGGCTCTTTGCTTGCGTTGCCTGCCGCCACCTTGGCAGCTTAAGCAAGGATCCAGGGAGGTGAAACTCCTCAGACGGCTTCGCGCAGCAGCACCTCTGCCGCCTCCCGGGCGTCGATGGAGGCGCGGGGGTCGCGCTCCAGGAAGGCGATCACCAGGGCCCCTTCCAGCAGGAGGTGCAGCTGGCGGGCCAGACGCTCCGGATCCCTGCCGCCGAGCTCCTGGCACAGGCCCTGCAGCAGCTGGCGGCAACCCGCCTTGAAGGCCACCGCCGCCTGGCGGGGCCGATCGCCGGGTTCGGGGTATTCGCTGGCCGCCTTGATGAACAGGCAGCCGTGGAACGCGGGCCCGTGGACCCAGTCCGCCAGCCAGTCGAATACCGCCAGGACCCGCTCCCCGCTTCCTTCATCCCTTCACCCTTCAGCGTCATGTTTCGTCTCCACGGCCACGAACTCTCCGGCAACAGCTACAAGGTGCGCCTGCTGCTCGAATTGCTCGGCCTCCCCTACGAATGGGTGCGCGTCGACCTGATGGCTGGCGAGCACAAGCAGGAGCCCTTTCTGGCCCTCAATCCCTTCGGCCAGGTGCCCGTACTCGAAGACGGCGACACCATCCTTTGCGATGCCCAGGCGATCCTTTATTACCTGGCGGCCCGTCAGGGCGATGGCCAGTGGCTGCCCAGCGAGCCCCTGGAGCAGGCCCGGGTGGTGCGTTGGCTGTCCACCGCCGCCGGCGAGGTGCGCCAGGGGCCCGAGAACGCCCGCCTGTTTCACCTGTTCGGGGTCAGGGCGATCGGGATCGAACGGGCCCACGAAAAGGGCGCCTTCATTCTCGCTCAGCTGGAGCGGCACCTGAGCGAGCGGCAATGGCTGGAGCTGGATCGCCCCACCATCGCCGACATCGCCATCTCACCCCCCTTGTGGGGGAGGCGCAACAACAGGCCTACGGCCAGAGCACCGCCGTGCCAGCGGCACCGGAACCCGACCGGCTCGGCGCCCGGGAGATCAGCTTCATCAGGGAGCGCGACAGCTTCTATCTGGCCACCCTCACCGAGGCGGGGGCGCCCTATCTGCAGCACCGCGGCGGCCCGAAGGGTTTTCTGCGGGTGCTTGATGGGTGCACTCTCGGCTTTGCCGACTACGCCGGCAACCGGCAACTGCTCAGCACCGGCCATCTGCGCCGCGACCCCCGCGTGGCCCTGTTCCTGATGGATTACCCCAACCGGCGGCGCCTCAAGATCGATGGGCTGGCCGACGTGGTGCCCCTCGAAGCCGATGAAGCCCTGCGCTCAAGGCTGCGACCGCAGGATCTGGAGTCCGGCGCGGTGGAACGTCTGTTCCGCATCCAGGTGGAGGCGTTCGACTGGAACTGCCCCCAATTCATCACGCCCCGATTCACCGAAGTGGAGATGGAGGAGCGGGAGCGGACGCTGCGGGACCGGATTGAGATTTTGGAGCGGGAGTTGAAGCGCTTTACACAGGTATAGCTTTGAGATCACTCAGCCATGGAAGGAGTGTTCTTTGGGCTGGAAGCAGGCTGGCGCTTCTTCGGTTGGTCGCATCGGAGCTATTTTAAGGTGAATAAAGGTGAACAGGATTTTCTCCATGTCAACGCCCCGGATCAGAAGCGGATAGGCGATGCTAGTGCAGGCCAAGTGTTGCACCCGCTTTCTGCATCCAGGCTGTCTGGGCGATTATCACCTGGATCATGAGGGAGCCACTTGAGATCTTTGCTGCGATTGTCAATCGTTCGCGCACAGAAGCATTGTGGCTCAGCATGTTCCGCGATAGATTCGTGCAGAGCCCGAGAAGGCTCTGAGATTGAAATCCAGTGTTCCATCCTCGCTTGTTGCCGAAGTGTGCAGCTGCACTGTGCATCGCGAGAATCACTTCAATGTATTTGTAGCCTTGGGCGACCATGCTTTCTGTTGCAGGGAAGATTTTTTCTAGCCAAGAAAGATCCCAAGGGAGGGGTACTGCCATTCAGCCCACGGTTCAGGAGACGTGCGACCACCGCGATGGTTGCTCATCGCTATGCACCAGCAGATCCTGGATCATGCGGACCTCGACCCCTTGCTCCAGCAAGTGTGTGGCGAAAGAGTGGCGAAAGCAGCCACTGCCAGCCGCATGATTCATGGACCTTCCATCTCTGCTTCTCCCTAGCCAGATGACTGCGGAAGGCATTGATCTCCCTCTCCCATCTCGATTGGATGCCCATCCGATCAAAGCCATGGATCTGGCAAGGGTCTGAAAGGGGTAGGGTCTTGCCATTGCTTTTGTATATCTATAATCTGACAAGCTTGTCTTGCTTTGTGGGCATTGACCAGACAGCTCCTCAAAGCCGCTTTCGCCGTAGCTAGTGGCCTCTGGAAGTAGCTCATCGCCAGTAAACTCTTGTGGCTTTAAACTACGTTACTCTTGTGGTTCTAACCTATGTAACCTTTCAGTACCTCCAGCCACGGCCGGCCGCTGCCCGGAGAAACTGTGAGATGCATCTGTGCACCCAGGCCAGCCTCTGGCTCTCTGGTTCACTCGCGGGCTCCATCGCCGATGGCCTCAAGAAGGATCTGGATGGTCTTCCGGCGATCGTCGAGAGCTGGGCGTACCAGGAAATTTTGCTGGGGTGACAATGGTGGCAATGAACTTCTCAGCGAGAAACCCATGGGCGCGCACACTCCTGTCGGGCAGTTTTGCTGGTGGAGTCTGATGACCACCGATGTGGAGCGGGCCAACCGGTTCTACCTCGATCTGTTTGGCTGGACCTTGGGCAGCATGGAGTTCCCCGGACAGATCACCAGCACGATCTATCAGGCCGGCAAGGGCGGCTTCGGCAATCCGGTGCCCCTGGAGGAAGACTTTCCTGGCCCCAGCCACTGGATCAGTTACATCACCGTGAAGGACATCGAGCCGGCCTGCCAGCGGGCCGAGGCCCTGGGCGGTGCGGTCTGCGTGCCCCCCTTCGACATCCCCACCATCGGCCGCACGGCGGTGATCACCGACCCTGCGGGCGCCGCCTTTCATCTCTTCGAGCCTTTGCAGGATGACGGCCAGAGCAACATGATCGGCAATGACCCAGGGGAGATCTGCTGGATGGAGCTGATGCTGGATGACCCCGTCAAGGTGATGCCTTTTTATGGCGATCTGTTCGGCTGGACGTTCTCTGCTCCCATGGACCTGAATGGCGGTATCTACAGAAGCTTCGAGAATGGAGGCGAACAACTGGGCGGCATCTTTCAGCGCCCCTCCGATGTTCCTCCCATGCTTCCGGCCTGGATGGTGTACTTCTCCGTGCCATCAGTGGATGCCGCAGTCGAGAAGGTGACAGCCCTGGGGGGTTCCATCGTGGTGGAGAAAACGGCCATCCCTGGCACCGGCTGCTTCGCTTGCATTGCCGATCCCACCGGTGCCCACTCCCATCTCTTCGAAACGGCCGCTGGCGCCTAGATTCAACATCCGGCGATTGGGAAGGCATGTGGGGGCCATGGAGATCAACGAGCAACCATTCTGTTGCATCCTTGAATATGACACTCCTGACTCCCTTTCCTTCTTCCCAGCTCGGGGCTGACCAGTCCTCGTTGGAAACATCCCGGTAGACATCCCCGCCCAGGCAAGGATCACTGCTGGTCCGTCCTTATGGCTCAAGTCCCCCAGATCCAGCGCACTGAGATAGGGACTTCCAATAAGCAGGAGACTTTACGCTCAGTCGTGATATAATCTATTGCCTAGCTGTGATTCGGATGATGGCGTAATGGAAAGGACTCGCCTGCCGCCTTCTGTCAGCCTCATGCGGAGATTTGCTTTCCCCAGAAAGCTTGGCATCATGGATGCTCTGTTCGGCGACTCACTTAAGCGTCATGGCATTGGCTGGGCTGAATGTTCCAATGGGATCACCTGGAAACTGAATCTTGCTGACATCACGCATCGATGGATTATCTATGGAATGTATGAAGGGGGGCTGGGAATCGAATGGGCCACGAAGGCTCTTTGCCATGGAGGGGTATTCGTTGACTCAGGGGCGAATATTGGTCAATGGCTTCTATATCTGGGCTCTTTCCATGGCCTGACAGCATTTGAATTTGAACCCGTGGATAGTCAGCGAGAGTGGCTCCAGGAGTGCATCAATACGCAAGCAGGATGGAATTGCACGGTGTTTGAATATGGCCTTGGCTCATCCAACAGGGAAGTTGACATCCTATGTGATGGCGCCAGATCAACGACCAGTATGGATTGGTACAAAGGCAAGAACTTAAGCACCCAGAGAATCACTATTCGACGACTTGAGGACATCATGGCTCAACATGATATCGATGCCATTGATTTTTGGAAGCTTGATATCGAAGGCGCGGAATACGATGCCCTCCTCGGTGCTGGCAGGTATCTTTCGAATCGCCTGATTAAAAATATCTACTTTGAATGCCGTCCATCTGTCTACAGCAAAATCAAGCAATTATTGGAAGACTGTGGCTATCAACTCTACGAACTCACCAAAAGTGCGGCATCCCGATCGAACGGGATCAGAACCAGGAGATGGCGAAGCAGCCGCAGCGGCTCCCGGCCCCTTCATCCTGCGGTCACCACCGAGCAGGCCACCCCGTACCAGGCGTGGTGGGGGAACTGTTGGCGGCGGCGGCTGAGGCCGAGGGCGTCGATCGGCGCTCCGCCGGGCTGGACAGCGGCATCGGACCCCGCCCATCACCAGGCCAACGACCCCGCCACCACCAGCCAGGGGGCCATTGCCGTCAGCTGGGACGGCACCAGACGCGGTGCGGTGGGACGGACCGGGGGGACGCATCCGGTCCTGCCGCGGTGGCGGATAGGGGAAGACCATCAACGTTCTCTCCATTCCCCTCTCGGGCTCCAGCACAGCCCCCCCGACACACCCACATCTCTCCTGGCTGCTGACGGGCCTTTCTGTCGATGCGGACCGCATGTATCGGCTTCCCCGACCAGGTGAAGAAGATCCTTCTGACCCATTGCACCGACCTCAAACGGGACCGTTGCCACCAGGATTGGGCCCTGCCGAATCGGCCAGAGATGCCGCTGCATAGCTGAGAGCAGGAAGAAGCCAGGGTCCGCCGAGCCAGAACAGTGGCCCGATCCCTGCCGTAGGGTGTGTCGGCGTTGAAACGAACTGTGTGACCCGTCCGATATTCAAGCGAAGCGATGGCTTTTATAAATTGTTAACTGAACGGGTCAATATCTACTTCCAGGCAAACAATCTGCAGCGGCGCGATTGTCCCCAGATGTATCTGAAGACTGCTGTAGTCGTCTGCTGGTTCGCCGCTTCTTACTTGGTGCTGCTCACCGCTCACCACTGGCTGCTGGCGGTGCCAGCCTGTATTTCGCTCGGTCTTTCGATCGCCGCCATCGGTTTCAACGTTCAACATGACGGCGGCCATGGCTCCTATTCCAACCATGGCTGGGTCAATCGGCTGGCGGCTCTGTCGTTGGACATGCTGGGCGGCAGTTCATTCCTCTGGGCCTGTAAACATAACGGTCTTCACCATACATTTACCAACCTTGCCGGCCATGATGAAGATATCAATCTAGGCCTGCTCGCCCGGATTTCGCCTCAGCAACCTCGCCGCTTCTGGCACCGCTGGCAATCCTTTTACCTCTGGGTTCTCTACGGCTTTCTGCCGATCAAATGGCAGCTTTATGACGACTTTTCCGATCTCCTTCACCGCCGGGCCGGCAGTCACCCCCTGCCCAGGCTCTCCCCGGTTGATTGGCTGGTGTTCATCGGTGGCAAACTGAACTTCTTCACTCTGGCCTTCGTTCTTCCCCTCAGCCTGCACCCCATCCCAGTGGTGCTCGGTGCCTATCTCCTTGTCTCCTTCGTCCAGGGGCTGGTGCTCAGTGTGGTCTTCCAGCTGGCCCACTGCGTGGATGGCGCCGAATTTCCTTCCCTCGACCCGATCGATAACCAGGTCGGCGGCAGCTGGGCCGAACATCAACTGATGACCACGGTGAATTTCTGCCGTTCCAATCGATCTCTTTCCTGGATCCTGGGGGGCTTGAACTTCCAGGTGGAACATCATCTCTTCCCACGGATCTGTCATATCCATTACCCCAAGATCTCCCGGATCATCGAACAAACCTGCCGTGAATATGGTGTTCCCTACAGAAGCCATCCCACCCTGGCCTCCGGCCTTGCCTCCCATTGGCGCTGGTTGCAACGCATGGGACAACAGCCCCCGCAACCCTCCTGCTGAACCAGCCCTTCAGGCCACCCCCTTCAGGCCACCGCCACCAGCACCCGGTGGCGGGGATCGCAGGGTGCCTGCCGCAGGCTGTGGAACCCTGCCCCTGTGACGGCGGCGGCCAGATCGAGGCGGTAATAGTCCTCCAGGTAGGGCTCGGTGCTTTTGAACACCCCGGCCAGGGGCGCGGGCAAGCTGCGGATCACCTCCGAGGCCGGATCCTGATCGGCCAGGCCCACCACGCCCCCTGGCCGCAGCAGCCGCCGGGTTTCCCGCAGCATCGCCCGGGTGGCTTCCGCCGGCAACTCGTGGCAGACGAACTGGATCATGACCAGATCAAAGCTCCCGTCCGGCAGGCCCGTGGCTTCAGCGGCGGCATGATGCCACTGGGTGATGCGGCTTTCGGGATCCCGAGCCCGGGCCACCGCCAGCATCTGGGGCGAGAGGTCGAGACCTTCCACCACCACGTCCGTGCCCTGGCGCTGATCGAGCCACTGCTTCACTGCCTGGGTGCCCACCCCCACCGAGCAGCCCAGGTCGAGCACCCGCTGCACCGTTCCGCTCAGGCTGGGTTCAACGGCGGCAAAAATCGCTCTTCGCAGGCGCTCTTCCGCTTCAGCCGGCGCCAGGGTTTCCTTGGGCCACACCCGCAGGGCCATGGCGGAGGTGGCCTGCTCGGCTTCGCAGGCCGCTGCCCAGCAGAGGTTGCCCTCCCGGTAGGCATGAAACGGGGCCCGGTAGTAGGCGGGCACTGCCGTGCTGGGGTTGGTGCTGCTCTTGAGCAGGGGTTCGGCCTGCTGGCGCAGGGCCTCGCGCCGTTCCCGCCAGGCGATGCCACGCCCCTCGGCGGTGCGGATGATCAACTGCCGCGCCTGCCAGAACAACAGATTCCGCAGGGGCTGCACCGCCAGGATGCGATCGATCACCCAGCCCAGTGGGTGGCTGCTCTCCGCCCAGTCCGGGAGGGAGAGGGCGGCTTCGGGCGGGCTCTTGGTCATGGCCGCGGCCTGCATCAGCGGAACAGGCACCATTCTGGGCCTCGGGTGTCAGACCAATTCCTGGGTGACAAACCGGCGCAGGATTTCCGTGACCTCCGCCGCCATACGGGCATCCAATGCGCGGGCCTCCTGATCCGGATCCCCCAGATCCATGGCGGCGATCAAGGCCATGGCGAGGGTTCGCATCACGGCGGGTCTGCCTTCAGCCCATGGCCGCTTGTCGATGAACTGAACCAGGGCCACGTAGGCCAACTCCGTACGGTCCCTGATGGCGCTGCGCCCAAACCCCAGCTTGGAGAGAATCACGGGGGACTGGATCACACCGTACAGATTGAGGCGATCCAGGGCCACATCGACATAACGGGCCGTGTCCATCGCCGAGGCCATCACCACGCTTTGCAGGCTGTCCCACCGGGCGCCGGGAAGCCTGGCTGCGAGGGGGAGGTGAGGATGCCAACCCAGCAGGCTGATCATCCGCACCAGGTCATAGGTACTGATCGAATTGCTGCCGTCATGGCTGCTGTCTGCGCTCCGCAGCAGCTCTCGGCCTGACCGGTCGTCCCAGAGCTGGGGGGAGACAAGAAACGGGGGTTCGCCATAACGGCCCCGGAAGGTCAGGCCGGCGTTCCCGGTGACCTGCTTCAACCACTGCTCCAAGGCATCAGGAGAGGAAAACTGCTTGAACATCGCCGCGATCGCGTTCGACGTTCCGATCGTCTTTGCGTAGCTGAAAATATCCACCGCCATGGGATGGAAGCCATGGCCTCCCCCTTCTCCCAGGGGGCGGATCAGGGCCCCATCCAGATCCACTCCTGGGAACTGGGCATTGGACTCCCCCACCACCTGCAGCAGGGGAATGATCTTCGTGCAGCTCCACAACTCTCCATTGGCCAGGGCCTGTCGGCCCAGCCAGTGGGTCCGCATCCTGCCCTCCTCCACACGGCCCACGCAGAGGCAGGCCCGCTGGACATCGGCATGGAGAAATTCAAGGCCTGAGCCATCGATCGCCGGCAGCACACCCCGCTCCGGGTAGGGAGTGAAGGCCACTGGCGGTCTCGAGTCCACCTGTGGCGTTGAAACGTCCCAGGAGACCATTTCAATCTGGTCCGGTGCGACCCTGAGGCGATCGGGGAAGTGGGCCATCTGGTCGGCAACGGGGGATCCCCGGGCGCCCCGATCCAGAAAAGCCAGGTTTTCGGCGTCAAAGCCCTCCTCCTGGTGGAGGTAGTCGGCGTGGATCCCGGAGCGATCCCGCGCCTGTTCCAGAACGAAGGGCACCGGCTCGATCGAGAGCAGGGCCCGGGCATATTGTTCATCGATCAGACCATTCAGACCACCGGTCAGGTTGCGCAACCGGGCGAATTTCCCCAGCGCTGCCCGCATTCGCGGTCCGACGATTCCATCCAGCCAGCGGTCACCTGGATACAAGCGGAGCTGATGCAATCGCCGCTGCAGCTCTCGCACCAGGCTGGCGCGATGATCCAGTTCATCCAGGTGAATTTCAATCCCAGTGGTGATCTCTTCCAGCAGGAGATCCCAGGCAATGAACGGAAACGGAACCGTGTCTGCGATAGCCAGGGCCCGGCAGAGAAAGGCGGCCATGGTGGCCCGGCTGGCGGGTTGATCGGCGCGCAGTTGGCGGGGATCCGGCGCGCAGACCACGAGCTTCGCTTCGGTGGCTGCGGCGATGGCACCAACGGCCCAGGCGGGAGCGCTGGCGACGTCGTCATAGTGCCGGCTGAGAATGGGCAGGGCCACCTGCGGCACCGCGAGTTTCAAGCCGCTGCTGAGCACCACCAGGGCCTGGCCCCGGGTGAGGGGGCGGGCCGGCTGAAAGGTCTGATCGGGATGGTCGCTGAAGAATCCCCGTTCGGTGGCCCATTGAATCGCCTGGCTGGCCCAGAAATTCGCCGAAACATCCAGAAATGGGATCGCCGCACCAACGACGGGAGCATCAGGAAAGGCACGCAGCAGCAGGGCGGCGGCCTCTGCCCGGGTGACCATGTCCTCGGGCCGGAAGCTGCCGTCGGGATAGCCGCTCACCAGGCCACGTTCCGCCAGGGCCTTGATGCAGGCCTCGGCCCAATGGGCTTCGATGTCGTTGAAGCAGGGGGGCTGGGGCATCAACGGACGGGGCAGATCCAGGTCACCTCGCTCACGGCAACAGCCCGGCATGACCCATCCAACACCCGCAACTGATCACAGCCCCATCCGCGCCCGAGCTGCGTAGGCGCCCCAACAAAAAACCCCCTCATCAGAGGGGGAATGTCCTGAATGGATATCAGTTGAATGGAATCGGGTCGGTCGGCTGAGAAACCTCATCCCGACCCCCTGACCCGCTCCAATCCGTCAGATCCGATCGAAACCCCCTGCCTCCCGGAGGCCGCCTTGCCAGCAAAGCTGGCGTGAGCGGCCGTAAGGAGACAGGGGGCTTGAACTATGGAGCCCGGAGGCTCCGAGCGATCAGCCGATCGCCGGGGCGCTCAGCGCCACGGGGGTGGCGGTGGCGGAAGCCAGATCGAGCGGGAAGTTGTGGGCATTGCGCTCGTGCATCACTTCCATGCCCAGACCGGCACGGTTCAGCACATCGGCCCAGGTGTTCACCACACGGCCCTGGCCGTCGAGGATCGACTGGTTGAAGTTGAAACCGTTCAGGTTGAAGGCCATCGTGCTCACTCCCAGGGAGGTGAACCAGATGCCCACCACGGGCCAGGCGGCCAGGAAGAAGTGCAGGCTGCGGCTGTTGTTGAACGAGGCGTACTGGAAGATCAGGCGACCGAAGTAACCGTGGGCGGCCACGATGTTGTAGGTCTCCTCTTCCTGGCCGAACTTGTAGCCGTAGTTCTGGCTCTCGCTCTCGGTGGTTTCACGCACCAGCGAGGAGGTGACCAGCGAACCGTGCATGGCGGAGAACAGGCTGCCACCGAAGACACCAGCCACTCCCAGCATGTGGAAGGGGTGCATCAGGATGTTGTGCTCGGCCTGGAACACCAGCATGAAGTTGAAGGTGCCGGAGATGCCGAGGGGCATGCCGTCGGAGAAGGAACCCTGGCCGAAGGGATAGACCAGGAAGACGGCGGAGGCGGCGGCCACGGGGGCGCTGTAGGCCACGCAGATCCAGGGGCGCATGCCGAGGCGGTAGGAGAGTTCCCACTCGCGGCCCATGTAGGCGAAGATGCCGATCAGGAAGTGGAAGACCACCAGCTGATAGGGGCCACCGTTGTACAGCCACTCATCGAGGCTGGCGGCTTCCCAGATGGGATAGAAGTGCAGGCCGATGGCGTTGCTGGAGGGCACAACAGCACCGGAGATGATGTTGTTGCCATACATCAGGCTGCCGGCAACGGGCTCACGGATGCCGTCGATGTCGACGGGGGGAGCGGCGATGAAGGCGACGATGAAGCAGGTGGTGGCGGCCAGCAGGCAGGGGATCATCAGCACACCGAACCAGCCCACGTAGAGGCGGTTGTTGGTGGAGGTGACCCACTCGCAGAAGCTGGACCACACCGAAGCGCCGGAGCGCTGTTGGATTGTTGCGGTCATGAGTGCAGGTGAAGATGCCCGGTGCGGCAGCAGGAGCTGTCGTCCGGTGCGGAGGGACAGGGTTCTGTTCTCTGAAGGGGCGATCCCGGTGGGGCCGACGCTCAGAGAACCGAATCGAGGTGGCGAACTCTCAAGAGGCGCAGGCCGTTGATGCGGCATGCGGCAGTGAGGATTCGTTCACAGGGCCGGGAGGAGGGGAGGAAACCCGCCACCACCCCCGGAGCTCCATGACTGTAACAGAACATTGCGAAATCTTTCAGGCTCATTCATGAAGTGATTGTGAAGAGGTCCGCTCCCCCTCCCCCCTCCTGGCTGGCCAAGCATTTGCCGCCCCGCTAGGAAGAGGGTTGCTACGGGCATCCCTGTCGATGGCATCGCGCTTCCCGTTCATCCGCTCCCTCCTCCCCTGGAGATCTCCCCTCAGCCCCAGTCGCTCCCGGCGCCGGGCCGGCCTGGCGGTGGTGGCCGCCACCCTGCTGGTGGCGGGTTGTGACAACCGCTCCAACGCCGATCGTCAACGGATCGACCAGCTTGAACTGAAGATCCAGCAACTGGAGCAGCGCCTCAACAAGGCTGGAAACCTGAGGCCCGATCCCGCCGACAAAGCCGGCAAACCCCCCGCCGGCCCGGTGAAATCCCTCACCTTCCGCACCGGCACCGATGATGATCGGCTGCGGATCTACTGGTCCGATGGCACCAGCACGGATCTTCCCTGCACCCAGGAACAGGCCACCTACGTATGCGGATGACAGGTATGCGGATCACAGGTATGCGGATCACAACAATGCTGATGAACCCATGTGGGAGCAACAGGATGCGGAAGACCATCCTTCCCCCATCGCCGCGCCGTCCCTGGCAACGGATCGCGCTCCCTGTCGCCATCGCCGGCATGGGCCTGCTGGTCGGTCCGCTGGCCCATGCCCAGCTGCCGGAACCAGCCGCCATGCCGCCCCTTCCGGTGGAGACGATTCGCGCCAGCCGTGGACGGGCGGCCAACTTCGCTCGCGTCTATGGCGAACGCCTCAACGGCGGCCTGGGGATCTATCGCACTGCGGCCTGCATGCACCAGCGCGATGGGGCTGAGTGTCTGATCACCTCCAACGAGGAGGGCTTTCTGTTCCGTTTCCTGGGTGGGCCTCCTGGCTGGGAGCAGTTGGGCCTGCCACCCAGTGTGGAGACAGAGCTGCTGATCTCCCCCGATGGACGGGAGGTGGTGGAAGTGATCTACAACGATTCCCCTCGCTGAACCAGCCCAGCCGCCAGTTCGGCCAGGGCGGCGGCCCAATCGGGCTCGACCGGCAGGATCTCCCGCCGCGTCAGGCTCAGGGCGATCCCCTTCTCTCCGTAGGCCGCCTCATCGATGAACACGGCCCAGACGGGTTGTTCCCCCATCGCTGCCAACGGCTCGTAAGGGATGGTGGTCCCATCCGCCGCCTGGAAGAGGGGATCGCCGGGATGGATCCGCTGCCAATCGCGATGTTGGCGCTGGGGATGGAGCACCGCCGCAGGAGAACCATCCCCCCGCCGGGGCAGGTCGATGCTGCCCAGGTGGGCATGGACCACCAGATGGGGCGGTAAGCGGAGATCGCCACGCCGGGCGGCGGCCAGGACCGTGAGACTGGTCTCCAGCGCCAGGTGGGTCTGGTGGCCGATCGGGGCGCTCAGCACCCCCTGGGGCACGGGTCCCACCTCCACCACCAGGCCACAGGGCCAACGCTCCACCAGGTAGCCCGTCTGGGCGGAATCCCCTTCATGGAGATAGATGGGCAGGCCGAGGGCCCCCTGCAGGCCCGCGGCGAGGGCCAGATCGGCCTTGCGGCGGCCGTAGACCACCAGGCAGTTGCCCATGGCGGCGGTGGTGCTGTGCAGGTCGATCGCCACCAGGCAGGGTGTCTGGCCCCGGGGCCCATGGCGCTCCAGCAGGTGGCGGGCCCGCGCCACCTCCCGCTCCTGGTGGGCGGGGTTCTCCAGCAACGCCGGCGAAAAACTGCGGTTGAGGTCTCGCTCCAGATAACGGCGACAGACGGCACGGGCATCGGGATTGCCGATCACCAGCTCCAGCTTCAGACCGGCGTCATCCAGCAGCCCCGGGTGGTTGCGCCAGGCCTCCAGCATCCAGGGGGCATTGAGTTCATTGCCGTGGGTTCCCGCCACCACCAGCACAGCCCCCATCGATCCGCCTCACTCCTGCCGAGGACTCCAGCCTGACGCAGAGTCGGTTCCAGCAGCGATGTCCGAGCCATGACACCCCCCGCCCAACTGGTCAGCACGGCACGGCAGCTGTGGCGTTGCCAATGGCGCCTGCTGATGGGCGGGCTGGGTCCAGCGGATGCCCAGGGCCGCTATCGGCGCCCCGCCGCGGCCTTCACGGCCCTGCCCCCCCTGCCCAGCGATGCCGATCACTCCGGCGCCCACGTGCTGATCGTGGGTCGCAGCTGCCCCTGGGCCCACCGCGCCTGGCTGACCTGGACCCTGCGCCAGCTGGGGGGAAGCATCGATCTGCTGGTGGTGGAGCCGGACCCGGCGGCTGGGCGGTGGCGCTTCCTCGAACCCTTCGAAGATTGCCTCACCCTGGTGGATCTCTACCGGCGCAGCGGGGCCGATCCCCGGGCTCGCGCCACCGTGCCGGCCCTCTGGTCGCGCAGCCAGGGCCGCATCCTGCTGAATGAGAGCGCCCGGCTGATCGAGCTGCTCAACCAGTGGCCCGCCCCCCCGGAGGCGCCGGATCTGGCCCCGGCCGAGCATCACGAAAGGATCGAGCGGTGGCGGGATCGGCTGCAGGGAGATCTCAACGACGGTGTGTACCGCTGCGGCTTCGCTCGCACCCAGGCGGCCTATGACGAAGCCGAGACCGCCCTGTTCGCCAGCCTCGAAGCCCTGGAGGCGACCCTCGCCGACCAGGAGAGCCAGGGCATTGACTGGCTCTGCTCCGAGCGACCCAGCCTGGCCGATGTGGTGCTCTTCCCCACCCTGATCCGCTTCGAGATGGTCTACGCCCCCCTGTTCGGCTGCAGCCGCCAACCCCTCTGGCTCCTGCCGGCCCTGTGGCGCTGGCGGGCCCGCTTCTTTGGGTTGAAGGGAGTGGCGGCCACCTGCTGTCCCGCCGCCTGGCGGGCCGACTACTTCGGGGCCCTGTTCCCGCTTCACCCGTCTGCGATCGTCCCAGCCGGTCCCGACCTGGCCAGACTGGTGGGAGGGTCCCCTCCCCAGGCTCCCCCTCCGTCCGATCCCGTCCGTCCCGATTCCCGATGACCAGCAGCAGCCTCCCTTCCCCCTCGGGCGGTTCTTCCGGACCCAGCACCGATCCGGTCTTCGAGGGGGTGTACGGCCCCTACGCCATCACCGCCACGGACCGCCGCGAGGTGCTGGCCTACCGGTTGGCCCTCACCGCCGTGGCCATCGGCCAGCTGGGCGCCTTGGTGCAATGGCGTTCCTTCGGGCCCTCTTACACCTGGCCCTGGCTGGTGCTGATGGCGGTGGGGCTGGGTCTGGCCCTGCGTTGGATCCACATCTATCTGCGGCCCCTGCACCGGGCCCTGCAGCTGTTCTGGTTGCTGGGCTGCCTGGGGGGCGTGGCCCTGGCCCTGCGGGTGGGCCCCGGGGAGATGCTGCCCGCCCTGGTGGCCCAGCCCCTGTGGATCCTGGCGCTGGGCCCCTTCTTCGCCGCCCTCACCGGGGTGGGGTTCAAGGAGTTCTTCTGCTTTCAGCGGCCTGAGGCGATCGGGGTCACCCTGCTTCTGCCCGTGGCCCTGCTGGGGCGACTGGGCGGGTTGTTCAGCCCCATGCTCACCGGTCAGCTGCTGGCCCTGGAAGGTCTGCTGTTGCTGGTGCTGACCTTGCGCAAATTCCCCATGCCGGCGGCCGCTGATGTGGGTGACAAGAGCGTCTTCACCATGCTGGAACGGCAACGGCAAGGGGGAGAGCGTTCCACGGCGGAGGCCGGAGACCCCAGCCCCGCCGCTCTGGAACGGCCTTGAGCCTGATCAGCCTGGTGGGGGCGGGCAAGGATTTCGGCCTGCGCCCTCTGTTTGATGGTCTCGACCTGCACGTGGGCGAACGGGACCGGCTCGGCCTGATCGGCCCCAACGGAGCGGGGAAGAGCACCCTGCTCAAACTGCTCGCTGGCGTGGAGCCCCTGGATCGGGGCCAGCGCCGTTGCTCCCCCCGGCTGCGGGTGGTGGTGCTGGATCAGGACCCCCAGCTCGTCCCCTCCCACACCGTCCTGGAGCAGGTCCTCGCCGGGGGTGGAGAGCGGATGGGCCTGGTGCGGCGCCACGAGGAACTCAGCCATGCCCTCGGTGTGGCACCTTCCGACCCACGGCTGGCGGCCGAGCTCAGCCAGCTGCAGCACCGGATGGACTCAAGCAACGCCTGGGATCTCGAGCGGCAGTGCCTGGAGGTGCTGGATCGCCTCGGCATCGTCGATCCCCATCTGCCGATCGCCGAACTCTCCGGGGGGAGTCGGCGGCGGGTGGCCCTGGCGGCGGCCCTGGTGGCCGAGCCGGAGGTGCTGCTGCTGGATGAACCCACCAACCACCTGGACGCCGAAGGGGTGGATTGGCTGCAGAGCTGGTTGGATCGGTACCCCGGTGCCCTGGTGCTCGTCACCCACGACCGCTACCTGCTGGATCGGGTCACCCACAGGATCGTGGCGGTGGATCAGGGCGAGGCCCGCAGCTACGCCGGCAATTACGCCGCCTACCTGGCCCGCCGCAGTGAGGAGGATGCGGCCGAAGCCGCTGGTGCCGCCCGCTTCCGGGGCACCCTGCGGCGGGAACTGGCCTGGCTGCGGCAGGGCCCCAAGGCGCGCAGCACGAAGCAGAAGGCGCGGCTGCAGCGGATCGCCGCCATGCGGGAGGAGCCGCTGCGCCAGGCCCGCTCCAACCTCACCATGGCCGCCACCGCCCGAAGGATCGGCAAACGGGCGATCACGGCGGAGAACCTTTGTGTCGCTGTGGGTGAGGAGGGAGATCCGTCTGGTGGTGAGTCCGGGGGTGAGGGGCGCACCCTGCTGCGGGACTTCAGCTACGACTTCAGCCCTGAGGACCGGGTGGGGATCATCGGCCCCAACGGCGTGGGCAAATCCAGCCTGCTGGAGGTGATCGCCGGCCGCCGCCAGCCCAGCGGCGGCCGCCTGGAGCTGGGGGCCACCGTGAAGCTGGCCTACTTCGATCAGCACAGCGAGGTGCTGCTCAGCGACAACGGCGAGCGCAAGGTGATCGACGTGGTGCGGGAGGCCGCCAGCCGGGTGGAGGTGGATGGGGTGGAACTGAGCGCCTCCCAGCTGCTGGAGCGCTTCCTGTTTCCTCCCGCCCAGCAGCACCAGCCGGTGGCAAAACTGTCGGGCGGAGAGCGGCGGCGGCTGCACCTCTGCCGACTGCTGATCGAGGCACCCAACGTGCTGTTGCTGGATGAGCCCACCAACGACCTCGACATCGCCACCCTGAGCGTGCTGGAGGAATTTCTGGAGGATTTCCGCGGCTGCGTGGTGGTGGTGTCCCACGATCGCTGGTTTCTGGACCGCTGCGTCGACCGCCTGTTCTGCTTCGAGGCCGGAAGGCTGGAACGGTTCGAAGGCAACTACAGCGCCTACATGGAACGCCGCCAGGAGCAGCTGGCCGGGGCTGCGGCAACGGCGAAGCTGGCGGCGGCGGCGCCTGCCAGCGTCGGCGGCGGCCCGTCGGTCCATGCAGACGATGATTCCCGGCCGGGGGAGGATCCGAACTCAGCGGCGTCCAGACGGCGCAGCTTCAAGGAAAGCCGGGAACTGGAATCGATCGAGCGGGATCTGCCGGCCTGGGAACAGCGCCGCGCAGAGCTGGAGCTGCTGCTGGCCGGCAACGCCGGGGGGGACTACCTCGAGATGGAGCGCATCACCTCTGAACTGGCGGCCCTGGTGGAACGGATCGCGGCGGCTGAGGAACGGTGGCTGGCACTCAGCGAGCTGGAGGGCTGACCGGCGAGGGCTGAACCCCTTGCCGGAACCACCAGCCCGGTAGCCCTTGAATCCAACGATCAGCAGCGTCGCACACAATCTCCACTCGCCCTGAGGGCAACCGTATGGTGTGAGGTGTTGAGCTCCGGCTGCAGCCAGCCGGTTTCCGAATGAAATCGATCGACGAGCACATCGAGAAGGATCAGGTCGACATCGAGCAGGCGAAGGAGTCCGGCAACCTGGGCAAGGTCCGCCACCTTGAGGAGGAACTGCAGAGCCTGAAGGAATACAAGGAACACCATCCTGAAGACTCCCACGACCCCAGCCCCCTCGAGGTTTACTGCGACCTCAACCCGGAAGCCCCGGAGTGCCGGGTCTACGACGACTGATCGGATCGAATCGGTGGTTGCTCTGGGATCAGACGATTCCCAGTTGCTTCCACACCGCCTGCAGAAGGGCGTCCAGCCCCCGGTTTGTCACCGCTGAGATCGCCAGGCTGGTTCGCCCACCCTGCCTGGAGGCTTCCGTCCACTGCACGGCGTTGCTCACAGCCTCCAGGCTTGTCTCCAGCTCCTCCGCGGTCAGCAGGTCGATCTTGTTGAGCACCACCAGCCTGGGCCGATCGGCCAGCCCCCGTCCGTAGGCCACCAGTTCCCTTTCCACCACCCGCAGATCCTCCAGCACGTCCTCACTGCCCGCATCCAGGAGGTGAACGAGCAGTCGGGTGCGTTCGATATGGCGCAGGAATTCATGCCCCAGGCCGGCGCCCCGGGCCGCTCCTTCGATCAAGCCGGGGATATCGGCGAACACGGTGCCGTCACCGCTGGGGCGACGCACCACCCCCAGATTGGGCACCAATGTGGTGAAGGGATAATCGGCGATCCGGGGCCTGGCAGCTGACAGCACCGAAATCAGGGTGCTCTTGCCCGCATTGGGCAGGCCGATGATGCCCACCTCCGCCAGCAGTTTCAGCTCCAGTTTCAGCCGCCATTCCTCTCCCTCCCGCCCCTCGGTGAACTTCTCTGGGGCCCGGTTGCGGTTGCTCAGGTAATGGGCATTGCCCAGTCCCCCCCTGCCCCCGCAGGCCACCAGTACCTGCTCGCCTGGCTCGGTGAGGTCCCCCAGCAGGATTCCGGTGCGGCAGTCCCGAACCTCCGTGCCGCAGGGCACCCGCACCACCAGGGGCTGACCGCTGGCCCCGGAGCGCTTGTTGGGGCCACCCCTGCCTCCGTCGGTGGCGGCAAACAGACGGCGGTATTTGAAATCCAACAGGGTCTGGAGATTGGCGTCGGCCTCCAGAACCACATTTCCCCCCCGACCTCCGTCGCCTCCGGAGGGACCCCCGGCAGGCACGTACTTCTCCCGCCGGAAGGCCACGATGCCATCCCCTCCCCGTCCTGCCCGCACGGCGATCAGCGCCTGATCGATGAACTGCAAGGGGGAACGGAGGGGAACAAAGGAAGAGCCGCGATCATCCCGGTGGTCGCCCAGAGGGTCGGCCGGGCTGCAGAGGCTCGGCCGACCAGGCACGGATCTCGTCAACTCTAGGATCCCCACCGTTGCTGGTCTGGATTGGCCGAGGTTCGCTTCCAGCAGGTCAGCAAGACCTTCCCACCCCATCGCGGCGGCGAGCCGGTGAACGTGCTGCGCCAGCTCGATCTCCTGATTGAGGACGGGGAATTCCTTGTGCTGGTGGGGCCCTCAGGCTGCGGCAAGAGCACCCTGCTGCGGATGCTGGCGGGTCTCGAACAGCCCAGCGAGGGGGAAATCTATGTGGGAGAACGGCCGGTGAGCCAGCTGCGGCCCGCTCAGCGGGATGTGGCCATGGTGTTCCAGAGCTATGCCCTCTACCCGCATCTGAGCGTGGCGGGCAATATCGGCTTCGGGCTGCGCCGCAGCCAACCCCGCACGATTGGGCAGCAGCTTCAGGACGGCATCCATACGGCGACCCGCGGCTGGCCGTCGCCGCTGCGGGTCCGATCGGAACGGGAACGGCGGATCGAGGTCCGTATCGCCGAGGTGGCCGGCATCCTGGGGCTGGAGTCCCTGCTGGATCGGCGGCCGAAGGAACTTTCCGGCGGCCAGAAGCAACGGGTGGCCCTGGGCCGGGCCATCGCCCGCCAGCCGGCGGTGTTCCTGATGGATGAACCGCTCAGCAACCTGGACGCCAAACTGCGCACCGGCACCCGCGCCCAGATCGTCGATCTCCAGAGGCGCCTCGGCACCACCACGCTCTATGTGACCCACGATCAGGTGGAGGCCATGACCATGGGGCACCGCATCGCCGTGCTGAACGCCGGACGGTTGCAACAGCTGGGCTCCCCCATGGACCTCTACCGCTGGCCTTCGAATCTGTTTGTGGCCCAGTTCATCGGCAGCCCACCGATGAATCTGCTGCCGGTGGAGGTGAGTGGAGCGAATCAGGTGGTGGTGGCCGGCAAGCGCTTTCCGGTCGAGGGGCCCTGGAGCGACTCCCTCTCCATCCGGGTGGGGGAGCAGCTCACCGGCGGCCTGCGGCCCGAGCACCTGCGGCTGGCCCCCGCCACCAACCGGAACCTGCCGGCGGAGGTGAGCCATTGGGAGGCCCTGGGCAACGAACTGCTGATCACCTGTCGGCTGCTGGAGGGGAGCCATCTGGTGCTGGTGCGGGCGAGCCCCGACATGGCTGTCAGCGCAGGCCAGACCGTGCACCTGGAAGTGGATCCCCAGGGGTGGCGGCTGTTTGACGCCAACGGCGAAGCCCTGGCGGTGAACCCGGCCAGCGCACCGGACCGGCAGGACTAGGAGAAGGCGGCCGCCCGCCGCTGGCAGGCAGCTCAGGGTTTCATCCCCATTCAATCCACACCGCCAGGGAGATCAAGCCGTGGGCTGGTTGCCGGAGACAGAGGAATGGTCGAGCAGGGAGGTGAGCTGATCCCGGGCGGCCGCACTGTGGGCGAAGCGGAGCCCACGGGCGATGAGCGTTTCCCGGAGGACCACATCCGCCGCAGCGCGGGCCTCAAGCCAGCACTGGCACGCCACGGCATCGCCGGAATGGTCCGTGAACCCTTCCGGGGGATGGGTGAAGCCAGCAAAGGCCAGGATCGCCTCGGTGACCGACCGGGCCTCGACCGCGTCGAGATGCTTGGCTACGGCAAGGGTGGCGGCATGAATGCGTTGGGTCTGGTTGAGGGGGTGAAAGGCATGCAATACGGCAGCATGGGTGGAAACAAAGTGGGCCAGGACGGGCTTCGGCGCCTTGCCACGCTCGAGGCTTTCATAAACTTCTGTCGCCTGAATGATGACGGATTGCTGCATCTCTTCCAACCCCGTCTTCTGCTGAATCGCTTCGGCACTGAGACCCTGGAGATGCAACTGCCGGCAGGCCCTTCCCTTCTCGATCCAGCACTCCTCTGGGTGTGCGATGTCACCGGAACCCGGGGTCATGGTCAAGACCTGCTCATGATCATCCGCTCAGGTAAGACTGTAACGGGTTGGGCCCCCGTGTTCAATCCAGCCATAAATCATCCCGGACGTTGAATGGCCCGCCGCGCAGCGCCCCTGGTTGTCGATGACGATGACTCCACCCAGACCGTTGACTTTGCGAACCAGATAGTCCATTCCCTCGATGGCGGCATGGTTGGCTGACATCCCTTTGAAGTAGATCAGGTCAGAGATCGTCTTGCAGAGGACGGTACGCAAAAACTGTTCCCCATAACCCGTTGCGGAAACGGCACAGGTTTCATTATCGGCAAACACACCGGCCCCGATCACAGGGGAATCGCCAACGCGGCCCCAGCGTTTGTTGACAATTCCTCCCGTCGATGTAGCCGCCGCCAGGTTGCCATGCAGATCACGGGCAATGGCACCGATGGTGCCGAATTTGCGCTGCGGTTCCTCCGCATCTTCATGATCCAGCATCATGCGACCCAATTGCTGGGCCTCCTGAAGCTGGCGCACCCGGCGGTCGATGATGAAATACTCATCGGGAAAAGGATCAAATCCACAAAGTTCAGCGAATTCCATCGCGCCCTGGCCAATCAGAAAGACGTGTTCGCTTTCATCCAATACCTTGCGCGCCAGGCAGATGGGATTTTTGATGTTCTTCACTCCCGCTACAGCACCAGCGGCGAGATCACTGCCGCTCATGATGGCAGCATCAAGCTCCACTTCTCCATACTCATTCAGAACGGAGCCTTTGCCTGCGTTATAGAGAGGATCATTCTCGAGCAGAATGGCACAGGTCTCCACGGCGTCCAGGGCGCTGCCGCCCTGCTGCAGCACGGCTCGTCCCTGTTCCAGGATGGCCTGAAGACTGTTGGCAAAACTCTCTTCACTTCCCTCCGCCTGAATGTGGCTGAGAGCCCCTGCGCCTCCATGGACCATCAGGGAAAATCCGTTTTCCGGTCTGGAGGATGCCTTGGACAGCACGTCCATAAGCAAGGCAAGAACAATTTATTATTTTACCAGCCCTGGATCCAGAAGCCATGGCAGGATCTGCCCCGACTCTCCACAGGCCAGGATGGTTCACAGCGTTATTGGATTGGGCACCGCGCTGAGTATCAGTGCAGCCGAGCCCTGAGCGTGGCCCTCAGCTGGGCCTGCTGTTCCAGGCTTCCCGCCAACAGGATCATCAGCTTGCCGAGGCTGATGGTCCCCCAGTTCACCAGGATGATGCCCTTGGAGAGCTCCGCATCGAACTCGATATCTTGGATCTCCAACTCAGCGAGGCAACGGTGAGAAGTGAAGAATGTTTCACTGGACCAGGAGTGGATGCCGAGTTTACGGGCGATCAGGGTGGGATAGGAGGCCCCATTATATCGGGGGTTGCATTCAATCGCCAGATAGGGTCTGCCATCCGCTGAATCGGATACGGCCACATCAAAGGCGAATATTTCCTTCATGCCTTTGTCTGCCATCCAGGTCGCCATGGGTTCGACAAGCTCCCATGGCTGATCCACCACTGGATACCGGTTTCCACTGTGGGAGCAACCATCGAGAATCTGCTCTGTGGCAGCGAGCCGTTCGGCTCCGTTCGGCGTTATTTGGTATTGCAGATTCAGAAAACTTTTTGCCATCACCTCAGCCTGAATCTGAAAGGGAAACTCCCAGCCCAGATTGTCCACAGCCTGGCTGAGTTCCCGCTGGTCAGCGCAACGCACAATCCCGACTCCATCCACGGATATGGAGGGCTTGAAGTAGCAGGGCCCGCTCTGATCCTGCACCGGCCGGAAGGCCGCTCTGGATGAGAAGCACTGGGTGGGGGGAACAGCTATCTCCAGTTGCTGGGAAAGTTCGATGAAGTTGTTCTTTGAATTGATGTACTCAACAACACGAAACCAGCTCTCGTCCACTTGGCAGAAGCGCTTTGCCTCTGCGCTTGAGCTGTTTAAGGCATCGCCAAAGTAAAATACGGATGGCTTGCAATCTTGCGTCTCACAGATCAGATCGAGGGAGACATTCCAGATCACATCATGGCTGTATTGCAGGCCCACCCTGTCGTAATGGGCTTGAATGGAATCCCACTCCGGCTTCAGGGCGGGATGCAGTTGGATGATATCCCCTGGATTCGTGATGCCAAGAGCCCGACCGGAATAGAGATGATTACCGACGACCTGATTGCTTGTGCAGGTCATGATGTCGTGGTTGAAGAT